>NZ_LOHF01000003.1:250098-254260 GCF_002158995.1 Pseudomonas caspiana
CAGGAATCACAGTCGTGGGACCGGCTTTAGCCGGGAAAGGGCCGGTACAGGCGCAGCATTTCTATCGTCAGGAATGCAGCCTTCCCGGCTAAAGCCGGTCCCACATCAGCTTGCGGGCAAACATGGAATCCGCCACAAACTCATCAACGACATAGCCTCCCTAAAGGAAAACTATTTTCATATATTGATTTCTGTTTTCGACTTCGTGTAATTTAATTTCATCACGAAAACAGAGATAAAAATAATGACTGCCTGTGATCGCCGTTGCTCTCCCCTTGCTCCAGCGTGCAAATCTTTAGCGATACCTCTGCCGAGCTTTTCCGGAACGCCTCCTCACTGATCGGTTACTCCCGCCTGTGCTGAGCCATTCGACTTCCATTCTCTGCAAGGAACCGCCCTATGCCGCCGTCCGCTGGTCTTTCGCTGTTGGTTTACGCTGCCGTCGCGATCATTGCGTTGATCGTTCTGATTGCGCGTTATCGCCTTAACCCTTTCATTGTCATCACTCTGATTTCCGTCGGCCTGGCGCTGGTCGCGGGTATGCCCGCCAGTGGCGTGGTCGCGTCCTATGAGGCCGGGGTCGGCAAAACCCTTGGGCACATTGCTCTGGTCGTCGCACTGGGGACCATGCTTGGCAAGATGATGGCCGAATCCGGTGGCGCCGAGCAGGTTGCGCGGACCTTGATCGACCGCTTTGGTGAGCGTAATGCGCACTGGGCGATGGTCTGCATTGCCTTCCTGGTGGGCCTGCCGCTGTTCTTCGAAGTTGGCTTCGTATTGCTGGTGCCGATTGCCTTCACCGTGGCGCGTCGGGTTGGCGTTTCGATCCTTATGGTCGGCTTGCCGATGGTCGCTGGTCTCTCTGTCGTGCATGCGCTCGTGCCGCCGCACCCGGCAGCGATGCTGGCGGTTCAGGCCTATCAGGCGTCGGTCGGACAAACCCTGTTCTATGCCATTCTGATCGGCATTCCTACCGCGATCATCGCCGGTCCGCTGTACGCAAAGTTCATTGTGCCGCGCATTCAACTGCCCGCCGAGAACCCGCTGGGCAAGCAGTTCCTGGACCGTGAACCGCGTCAGAAACTGCCAAGCTTCGGCCTGACCATGACCACGATTCTGCTGCCCGTGGTCCTCATGCTGCTGGGCGGCTGGGCTAACCTGATCAGCACCCCGGGCAGTGGCTTCAACAGTTTCCTGCTGTTCATTGGCAACTCGGTGATCGCCCTGCTGCTGGCCACCTTGCTAAGCTTCTGGACACTGGGCATCGCCCAAGGCTTCAACCGCGACTCGATCCTGAAATTCACCAACGAATGCCTGGCCCCTACTGCGAGCATCACCTTGTTGGTGGGCGCTGGCGGTGGCTTGAACCGGATTCTGATCGACAGCGGCGTGACCAACGAAATCGTTGGCCTGGCTCAGCAATTTCACCTGTCGCCGCTGCTCATGGGCTGGCTGTTCGCCGCGCTGATGCGGGTTGCTACCGGTTCGGCGACGGTGGCCATGACCACCGCTTCCGGTATTGTTGCCCCCGTTGCGCTGGGCCTTGGCTACCCGCATCCGGAGTTGCTGGTGCTGGCAACAGGCGCAGGCTCGGTGATCTTTTCCCACGTCAACGACGGCGGTTTCTGGCTTATCAAGGAGTACTTCAACATGACCGTGGCACAAACCTTCAAAACCTGGACGGTGCTGGAGACGTTGATTTCCGTTGTGGCGTTCGCCCTGACGCTGGGCCTGGCCCAGGTGCTTTGAGTGGATATCCTTTACCAGATCCGCGCACGCCAGGACTCACTCAGCGCAGGCGAAAGCCGGATTGCCAGACTGATTCTCAGCGACGTGGCATTTGCCGCCAGTGCCAGCCTCGATGAGCTGGCCAGCCAGGCGCAAGTCAGTAGCGCAACCCTGTCGCGTTTCGCACGCAACATCGGTTGCCGGGACCTGCGCGACCTGCGCCTGCAACTGGCTCAGGCCAGTACGGTAGGAAATCGTTTCCTCAACCCGGAACAGGCCCCCGAGCAGTCGGCGTTTTTCACTCAGATCGTTGGCGATATCGAATCTACACTGCGTCAGCATCTGGCCGGCTTTGACGAGTCGCGCTTTGCCGCGGCCATCGAACTGCTCGGCAAGGCGCGGATGATTCATGCGTTTGGCATGGGTGGCTGTTCCAGCCTGTGCAGCGAAGAGTTACAAACACGCCTGGTGCGCCTGGGGTATCCCATTGCCGCCAGTCGTGACCCGGTGATGATGCGCCTGATCGCCGCAACGCTTGGCCCGGAAAACAGCCTGATTGCCTGCTCACTCAGCGGTCGCACTCCGGAACTGCTGGACGCCGTCAAGCTGGCCAGCAGCTACGGCACGAAGATTCTCGCCATCACGCTGCCCGACTCACCCCTGGGTCAACTCGCCGATGTGGTGCTGCCGCTGCAGATTGCCGAAACCAATTTCATCTACAAACCCACGGCAGCGCGCTACGGCATGCTGCTGACCATCGACGTGCTTGCGACTGAACTGGCCCTGCTCGCCCCTGAGGAAAATCAGGAACGACTGCGGCGCATCAAACTCGCCCTCGATGACTATCGCGGCGGTGAAGACGGCTTGCCGCTTGGAGATTGAACCATGCTTTATGACCAGATCATTCGCGATGCGCTGGTGATCGATGGCAGCGATATTCCCGGCTTTCGCGCTGACGTGGCGATTTACGAAGGTCGCATCCAGCGTGTCGGCGACCTCGACGGCGTGCAGGCGAAAGAAGAAGTGAACGCGGCGGGCCGTGTTCTGGCGCCGGGTTTCATTGATGTACACACCCACGATGACACGGTAGTGATTCGTCATCCGGAGATGCTGCCCAAAATCAGCCAAGGGGTGACGACGGTGATCGTCGGTAACTGCGGAATCAGCGCTTCGCCGGTTGCTCTGGCCGGTGATCCGCCTGATCCGATGAATCTGCTGGGCAACGCTGCGGCGTTCGTTTACCCGCGCTTTGGCGACTATCGAAGTGCCGTCGACAAGGCGCGCCCAGCGGTCAACGTCGCCGCACTGATCGGCCATACTGCGTTGCGTAGCAATCACATGGACGATCTTCAGCGCACCGCCACCCCGGACGAAATCAGCGCCATGCGCGAACAATTGCGCGACAGCCTTGAGGCGGGTGCGCTGGGGCTGTCCACCGGTCTCGCGTACGCTTCTGCGTTCTCGGCAGAAACCACCGAGGTCAAGCAACTGGCCGAGGAATTGACTGCGTTCGGCGCGGTATATACCACCCACTTACGCAGCGAATTCGAGCCGGTACTGGAGGCCATGGACGAAGCGTTCGATATCGGTCGCCACGCAAAATCGCCCGTGGTGATTTCCCACATGAAATGCGCAGGCGCTGGTAACTGGGGACGCAGCCCGCAACTGCTCGCGGCCCTGGAAAAAGCCGCTCAGGGTCATCCAGTAGGCTGCGACTGTTACCCCTACGCAGCCAGCTCTTCGACTCTGGATCTCAAGCAGGTGACTGACGCGTTCCGCATCACAATTACCTGGTCAACACCGCACCCGGATCAGAGTGGCCGCGACTTGAAAGACATTGCTGCTGACTGGCAACTGTCGCTGCTGGATACCGCCCGCAAACTGCAACCGGCGGGCGCGGTGTATTACGGCATGGATGAGAAGGACGTCGAGCGGATCATGAGTCATCCACTGGCGATGATCGGCTCTGACGGGCTGCCCGAGGATCCGTTTCCGCATCCACGACTCTGGGGTGCATTCCCCCGTGTGCTTGGGCATTTCAGTCGCGATCTGGGCCTGTTCCCGCTGCACACCGCCGTGCACAAGATGACCGGGTTATCGGCAGCGCGCTTTGCCTTGCACGAACGAGGCTTGATTCGCGAGGGGTACTGGGCAGATCTGGTGTTGTTCAACCCGCACACCGTGCGTGATGTAGCGGATTTCAAGGACCCGAAACGCGCCGCCGAAGGCATCGACGGGGTGTGGGTCAACGGGCAATTGAGCTATGCCGAAGGCAAGGCGCGCGGCGAGCGGCAAGGGAAGTTTTTGCCACGCAGTGGCTCGCTGGTGGTAGGTTTTTCAAAAACGTAGACGCGACGCCACGAGGCAAACATGCAGGAGCGGCCGGTGTTTCGCGAAACTCATTGGACTGTAGGAGCTCACCGAGGTTACGAGG
>NZ_LOHF01000003.1:254882-272085 GCF_002158995.1 Pseudomonas caspiana
GCTATCGCTGGCCTCGTAACCTCGGTGAGCACCTACAGGATTTGGGTTCTACAGTGAATGCATTTCGATTCAGTGCCAGTTTTTGACAGGAACGGCTAAAGCTCCGCCGTTAAAGCCGGAACTTGCCCACCATGCTCTGCAGATGCACACCCAAGCGCGCCAACTCGATGCTGGACGCTGCCGTCTCTTCACTGGCCGCAGAGGTCTGCTCGGAGATATCCCGGACATTGAGCACGCTGCGGTTGATCTCATCGGCGACGGCGCTTTGCTGTTCAGCCGCTGCCGCGATCTGCTGATTCATCGACTCGATGGACGACACAGAACGCGTAATGCTTACTAGCGATGTTGCGGCGCGCTGAGTCAGCTCAACGCTGCTGTCGGTCAACGAACGGCTGTTTTCCAGAATCGTCGCGACGCGCTGAGTGCCGGTATGCAGGCCGCTAATCAGGCCTTCGATCTCCTCGGTGGAGGTCTGGGTACGTTGCGCCAGGCTACGGACTTCATCGGCCACCACCGCAAAACCACGTCCGGCCTCACCGGCACGTGCCGCTTCAATGGCAGCGTTGAGGGCCAGCAGGTTGGTTTGCTGTGCCACCGACTTGATCACGTCGAGCACGCTGCCGATCTTGTCGCTTTCGCTTTGCAGATCGCTCATGGCAACTGTGGAGTGGCTCACTTCTTCAGCCAGTCGACCGATCTGCTGCATGGCCTGGGTGACCACTTCATCGCCCTGCTTCGCTTCGCGGCTGGCGTTGATCGCGGCTTCAGACGCTTCTTCGGCGTTACGAGCGACTTCCTGCACAGTGGCGGTCATTTCGTTCATGGCCGTAGCCACTTGATCAGTCTCCACCTTCTGGCTGTTGACGCCAGCGCTGGTCTGCTCGGTGACCGCCGACAGCTGCTCGGCAGCGCTGGCGATCTGCACTACGCCGTCACGGATCCCGCCAATCAGGTCACGCAGCCCAACCGTCATGCGCTGCATACTGGTTTGCAGCTGGCCCAATTCATCTTTACGCGTCACCACCATGTCGTGACTAAGATCACCGTTTGCCACGAACTCGGCATTACGCAGCGTTTCCATCAACGGCGCGACGATCAGACGAGTGATCACCCAGGCAGCCAGAATGCCGAACAACAGCGCGGCAATCGTCGCCCCGGCCAGCATCATGTTGGCGTCGTGAACATCGTCGTTACGCAGGACGATCTGGTTGGCAGTCATCTTCTTGCTGGCGTCCAGCAAGCGGGTCACATCGTCCGTCAGCGCAATCTGCGCCTGATTGGCTTTGGCCAGGCTGTCGCTGAACTGTCCGATTGCCGCACGGAACGCCACCAGAGACTGGTCAATGCCTTGAGCCACTTGAGGTGAAACCTGATTGAGGTTTTTCAGGTTATTGCGCGCCGCTTCAACAGCAGCGAGCGCAGGCGGGAGGTATTCAGGTTTAGCACTGTAAGTGTAAGTCTGGGCCTGTGAGCGTGCCTGCTGAATGAGGCGCTGTTGCGCGGTCATGACACGAGCCTGAGACTCAGTTTCACCCGCTTGATCCTGGATCTTCTCCAGTTCGGCAATCATCGTGTCGACCTGAGCGCCGATTGTGTTGCGTGCCGCTTCACGGTTTTGAGTCGCCTGAACAAACTCATTGAAGTGAGTTTTGTAAATGGTCACGGCATCACTGACTTCGCCAATCAGGCCAAGGCTGGCGCCGGTGACGAAAAGAGTTTTCATCCCGCGTGTCTGAGTCTCCAGCTTGCCAAGGCTGCTGGTGACCAACGCGGCACGCTCAGCGTCGGGGCTAAGCATGTAAGACAGACGGGCAATACGCAGATCGCGAGCCTGCTCGTTGAGCGTCGCAATGGACGCGACTTTGTCACCGCGTTCAGTCAACGACTGCAAACCGGACCAGCCAGTAAAAGCGATCAGACACGTAAGGATCAGCACCAGAGCGAAGCCCAGTGAGAGTTTTGCTTTGACACTGATATTCGCCAGAGTCGTGTTAATCGCTGTAAGCATAAAACCGTCCGAAAGTGGTTGAGTGAGTGAGGGCGGCCTTGCTCTCTTACCCGCGCATCCGTTTTGCGCGACATCAAAATGACATCACCCTATCAGAAACGTTTCAGCTTCAAGAAAAAAAGCACCAAAGCACAAAGGCCGGTTAGCTGACGCTACCGGCCCAGAGGCTTGTTTTGTGGGGAATGCAGGTGTGATGCGAGGAATTGCAGGACAGTATTTCAGATTATTTCTAGGCCGCAGCAGCAACCCGCGTCTGCAGATCGAGCGTTACGCCGATCAAGCGCGCAAAGATCTCCAGAGTGTGGATCAGATCCGGATCATCCAGCCTGGCGGGCAACGGATCGAGGGCGCACAACGTGCCGAAAAATGCGCCGTCAGCCAGGATGATCGGCAGCGACACATAGCTTTCGAAGCCATATTGCTTGGGCACAGGATGGTTGACGAAGCGCGGGTCTTCACTGACTTTGGAAATCACAACGGCGGCGTGGTGCTGACGAATTTCCTTGCAGATGGTCGCCTCGACGTCCAGCTCATCGCCAGGGCCGACCCCAAACTGGATTTCGTCATGGACAGCGCAGGCAATCCAGCGCTGATCGGTGACCCGGGCAATGGCCGCAAAGCGCAGGGATGTCAGGCGCGTCATCAGACGCAAAATGTTGGAAGTCGCCTCAACCTCGGCGATCGCAGCGACTTCTGCATCAGTCAATTGGATGGCTGTCACGTTTGTCTACTCGTATGTTTCGGATTCCCGAGATGCTGTGAGCACCGTCACAAACCACCGGGTGGTTGCGCATCGTACGTTGGCAGTCCCCTGCCGGGCAACTGCCTGCGTTGCCGCACCCTCAGCTTCTTAGCGTCGCTCCTCACGAATGAACGCTTCGCCCAGCGCGCCGGGTTGATTACCTGAACCTGTCGAAGCGCCGTTCCTGGCCATCGCCACCCAGATCATCACCAGCAACGTCACCGCATACGGCGTCATCAGCACGAAGTATTGCGGCAAGCGAATTCCGGTGGACGCCAGTTGTGGAATAAGCGCCTCAATGCAGCCGAACAGAATCGCACCGGCCAGCGCCCGCCATGGCGACCAGCGAGCAAAAATCACCAGCGACACCGCAATCCAGCCGCGTCCGCCGGTCATGTCCGCGATCCACATTTTGGTGCTGAGCACCGAGATGTAGCCGCCTGCCAGACCGATCAGCGCCGCACCCGCCAGAATGGCAGCCAGTCGATAACCCAGTACTGAAATACCCGCCGCATCCGCCGCTTGAGGATTTTCGCCAACGGCTCGCAAGCGCAGGCCCGTATGACTGCGATAAAGAAACCAGACTACGCCGAGAAAAATCAGCGGCGTCAGATAAACCAGCGGGTTTTGTACAAAGATTTTTCCGATCAGCGGCAACTCGGAAAGCGGCCAAAGGGCGACGGCGGCGAGCCCGGTCACCGGTTGATTGGTCCATTCCAGCAAGGTGCCGAGCAATCCGGTCAGCCCTTGGCAGAAGAACACCAGTGCGAGCCCCGCGATGACTTGATTGATGCGCATCACCAGCACCATCAGCGCAAACAGCAGCGACACCACACTGGCGGCCAGCATCGCCATGATCAGCGAGATCATCGGCGTGCTGAAGCTCAGTTGTGCACCAATCGCCGCCAGCGCACCGACCAGCATCAAGCCTTCGGCACCCAGCGCAAGAACTCCGGCACGCTCGGTCAGAATCAGGCCAAGAGCAGCCAACGCAAATGGCACCGCAAAGTCCGGGGAATTGCCCAGCCAGTTGGCAATCATGTCCATCACTGCTCTCCCCTTTGAATCAATCGCATGCGATGACGAATGAAAAAGTCCGACGAGGCGACGCAAATCACCAGAATCGCCTGGATCAGTTGCACCATGGAAAACGGGATCTGATAGAACACCTGCAAACTGCGACCGGCGACGAACAGCAGCGCGACCAGCAACGCAACGATGGTGGCCGCCACGGGGTTGTTGCGCGCCAGGAAGGCAATCAGGATTCCGGAAAATCCGTAGCCCTGATAGAACGATTGGGTCAGACGACCTTCCTGCCCGGCGGTGACGATAAATCCGGCAATCCCGGCCAAAGCCCCGGAAAGCAACACCGTGCCGATGATCATCTTGCGTACCGGCACGCCCACAGCATCGGCAACTCGCGGATTGGCATCCACGAAACGCAGGTACAGGCCCGCTCGGGAAATGCCGACAAACCACAGCGCGAACAAGGT
The DNA here is from genome assembly GCF_002158995.1 of Pseudomonas caspiana. GTDB lineage: Bacteria > Pseudomonadota > Gammaproteobacteria > Pseudomonadales > Pseudomonadaceae > Aquipseudomonas > Aquipseudomonas caspiana. The sequence continues at coordinate 259,126 of NZ_LOHF01000003.1, forward strand.
CACGAGGATCGCCAGGATGATCGCTGCGTTATAACCATCAAGCAGATCCGGCAAGCGCTCGAAACTGCGGAATGCCGGAGAGTATGGAAAGTTGTCGCGGGGGTCTTTCCAACTGCCGTAGAGCAGATGCAGGAGGAAGTTGGCGGCAATGTAGTTAAGCATCAGGGTCGAGATGATTTCGTTGACCTTGAGACGTAACTTGAGCAACACCGGGGCGATAGTCCACAGCACGCCGCAAACCACCGCCGCTGCCAGCATTAGCGGCAGACGGATCGACGGCGGGCCGACTTCGAACAGGGAGATCGCCGTGGCCCCGATCCCGCCCCAGATCATCTGGCCTTCCAGGCCCAGGTTCCAGAATCGCGCCCGAAACGCCATGCACCCGGCCAGCCCCACCAGAATCATCGGCGCCGCCTGAAACAGCACCGCTTTGAAGTTCTGCGGGTCCAGCACGGTGAGCACGACAAACTCATTGAGCAGCTCTTCAGCCGGAACACCGGCGCCGACCAGAATCGCCGCCGAAACCGCCAGACCGACCACCAAGGCCAGAGCAATTACCAGCGCCTGCCAGTACCAGGCCAGTTGCTGACGAATTTCCAGGGCATAGCGGCGGGAAAGCAGGGGCTGACGTCGTGCAGGCTTATGGGTCGGGGATTGCAGTATGACTTCAGTCATGACTCACCATGGCTTTGCCTATCGCCTGACGATCCGCCGGGCGTTCGAATTCTGCGACGATCCGGCCGCTGTTCATGACCCCGATGCGATCAGCGAGCATCAGCACCTCATCAAGGTCTTCGCTGATCACCAACACCGCAGCTCCCGCATCGCGCGCGGCCCGCAAACGACCGTGCACCGCAGCAGTAGCTTTGGCATCCAGACCACGACTGGGGCTGTGCACCAGCACCAGTTGCGGATCGCGGCTGAATTCCCGGGCGATCACCAGTTTCTGCGCGTTACCACCCGACAGCAGAGCGGCTTTTTGCTGCAAGGAGCGAACACCCTGCACGTCGAACGCGCTGATAGCGGCAGTAGCATCCTCATCCATCCGCTTGCTGCGCAGGTGTAAAAAAGAACCGTAACGACCGCTGTGAATCTGCCCGATAGCAAAGTTCTCGGCCACGGACAGTGAACCGGCTAACGCTGCGCCATAACGGTCGGCAGGAATCGACGCGATGCGCAGTTCCCGGCGCTGCTCGGCAGATGCGCCGCACAAATCGCCGAAACCCTGCAGCAGCATTTCGCCTTCTACCGCTTGAGGCAGGCCCATCAAGGCATTGGCCAATTCACTCTGGCCGTTACCGCCTACCCCGGCGATGCCGTAAATCTGCCCGGCATGCAGGGTCATGTCGACGCCAGCGAGCGGGCCCTGCCCCGGTGTGGAACGCAGATTGCGCACCACCAGTTTCGCCTCGCCCGCCGCAGCCTGCGGATGTTCTGTATTTGCCTGAGACTCGCCCACCGTCAAACGCACCAGTTGTTCAACCGATACGCTTTGCGGATCCAGAGTTTCCACCGTCCGCCCGCCACGCATCACCGTCACCCGGTCGGCATAGCGTTTAACGTCGGACATTTTGTGTGTCACCAGAATCACCGCCGCACCTTGCCGAGCGAAAGACTGCACGGTCGCCAGCAAGCGTTCGGCTTCCTGATCGGTGAGTACGGCGGTGGGCTCGTCGAGAATCAGGATCCGCGCACCGGCCAGCAGCACCTTGAGAATCTCGACCCGTTGCTGTTCGGCAATCGACAGGTTTTCGATGGTCTGGCGCGGATCAATGGCAAAGCCCAGTTCCTGAGCCTTGCCGCTGATCTGCTGCTCAAGTGCTCTCAAGCGCTTGCTGTAGCTGCCCTGCCCCACAGAATCAGGCAAGCCCAGCAGAATGTTCTGGGCAACGGTGAACGGTCGCACCAGCTTGAAATGCTGGTGGACCATACCGATGTGATAACGACTCGCGTCCTTGGGGCCGCTGAGCCGTACCGGGTTGTCATCAATCAACAGCGACCCGCTCTCCGGCGCATACAAACCGGCGGCGATGTTCATCAGCGATGATTTACCCGCGCCGTTTTCGCCGAGCAAGGCATGCACTTCCCCCCATTTACCAGTGAAGTGCGCGTCAGTCAGGGCCTTGAAGCCATCGAATGATTTGCTGATACCGGTGAGCTGGATCGCGGTCGCCTGGCTCATTGCTGCGAAGCCACGCCTTTGACGAACCAGTCCATTTTCCACAAGTCGGCATCTGGCATGTTCGTGCCCGCCGCTATCCGCTCCTTGCCATCCCGATCACTCATCGGGCCGCTGTAAATGATCTTCTGACCCTTCATCAGTTGCTCGCGAGCAGCCTCGATCTTTTGTTTGTTCTCGGCAGAAATATGATCGCCAGCCGTCAGCGTAATGTCTGTGCCACCTTGCTCCATGGACAGCAGTGCGCCTTTGGGATCGGGCACCCAGTTACCGGCGATGACTTTCTTCAACTCAGGGGCAAGAAAGCGATCCCAGACCCAGGCCGAAGAACACACGGTGGCCTTGGGCGCAAACTCACTCAAGTCACGGTGATAACCAGTGCCCAGCACGCCGCGCTCCTGCGCAACGATTTGTGGCGTCGGGCTGTCCACGTGCTGGCCGATCACATCCGCGCCGTTATCGATCAAGGCCATGGCGGCCGCGCGCTCTTTGACCGGATCGTTCCACGCGCCGGTGTAAATCACGTTGACCGTGGCATTGGGGTTGATCTGCTGCGCACCGAGCGCGAAGGCATTGACTGTCCAGTTGACCTGGCCAAAGGGGTTGGCAGCGACGAAACCCAGTTTGCCGGTCTTCGATGCCGCGCCAGCCACCATGCCGCACAGGTACTGACTTTCGTAAGTACGACCGTAGAAGGATTCCAGATTGGGCGCATTGGTTGTGCCCGAACCGTTGAGGAAAGCGATCTTCGGGTACTTCTTCGCCAGGTCGAGAAAAGTATCGGAGTAGCCGAAGGCGGTACCAATGATGACATTCGCGCCTCGAGCGATCAGTCGATCAACCACCGGAGTGATTGCAGCGGCGTTCTCCGGAACGCTTTCCACGTACTGGATTTTGGTGCCCAGCTCTTTCTCCAGCTTGACCCGCGACTCATCGAACGCCTGAGTCCAGCCACCGTCATTGCGTGGACTGATATAAACCATGGCGATCTTCGCCGGCTTCTCCAGGGTCAGGCCCTCTGCCGAAGCGCCGTGCGCCAGACCCAGCAATATTGCCGCACCCAAAGTTTGCTTAAGAAATCTGTTGAGCATTGTTGATCATCCTGATGGTAGGCCAGCAGCGGGATAAAGCTCGCCCGATCAGAACCCCCGATCGAACAGCTGCTCAGGAGATAGCAGTAACTGTGCCACTCCATGAATAGCTATAGGTTTCAGTCGCTTAGCGTTTTAAGCAGGCAAAAACAGATCAAATGGTCCGAAGCAGAGCACTTGGTTTGGGCGGGGCAAGCACAAAAAGCGGGCATGGGGGTTGAGATGGGTCAAAGAGATGGGCTTGAAAAGGATTGCTGACCCGACACAATCGCGGGCATGAGCGGTGCCGCGTCGTCCGTACGCCGTGCCGTCGCGACGCACACACAGGATCTGTAGGAGCGCCCGAGCACCGCGAGGCCGCGATGGCGGTGCATCAGGCAGGACGCCATCGTGGCCTCGCGGCGCTCGTCAAACCCCAAATAAGACAGTTAACGCGGCCTGATGCCATTGAGGACTAGCGCCTGCAGGTTTTCCAGCGTGTGCGCAAAAAACACCGGATCATCAAGCGTCTTGCCGGTCACCGCATTGATCTGGCTGGCAAAGTCCGCGTAGTGCTGAGTGGTTGCCCACAGCGAAAAGATCAGGTGATGTGGTTCAACCGGTGCCAGTTTGCCCGCCTCGATCCAGCCCTGGATCACCGAGACTTTGGCCTCGACGATATCGCGCAGTGGCTGCTCCAGTTCAGCCAGCATCAACGGCGCGCCCTGAATGATCTCCAGACAAAACAGTCGCGACTCGGCGGGATGGTCACGGGACAACTCCAGCTTGACCCGGATGTACTCGCTGATCGCCTCAATCGGGTCCTGCTCTGCACTGAACCCGCGCAACGGTTTGAGCCAGACATCCAGTAACTGGCGCAGCACACTGGTGTACAACTCTTCTTTACTGGCGAAGTAATAAAGCAGATTGGTCTTGGAGACATCGGCCATGCTCGCCACCTGGTCCAGGCTGGTGCCATGCAGGCCGAAGCGCGAGAAGATTTCCAGCGCGGCCTCCAGAATCGCGGCACGCTTGCCTTCTACCAGACGCATCCGCCGCTTGACCGTCGACGCACTGGCCTCGCGCGTGGCTTTGCCTTTTCCTTTAGCCACAGGCTTGGCTTTAGCCTTGACCGCAGGTGCCTTTGGTTTCACCACACGGCTACGTTTGACGGGTTTGGACGGCGCCACTGGAGGTTCTTTGTTCACATTTACGACCGCATCAACATTGAAGACCGGGGCACTTTACCTTGGCAGATGGGGGCTGGGTAAAGCACTCATGCAGAAAACACGAAACCTGTAGGAGCGCACGAGCACCGCGAGGCCGCGATAGCGTTTTGTCTGATGCTCGTGCGCTCCTACAGCTCGGTGTTAACTGCGAGACAGCGCGGCACAATCAAATCCAGGCCCATGCCCTGTCTGCGTGCACCACGCACAAACCAAGTGCTCTAATCCAGACCAAATGGTCTGAAACTTATTTCACTATTCAATCAACCCTTTGTTTTAAAAAGACAATCTAAAACTGGCCTGCTTCATGCAAAACGGCTTGTGTAGCGTGCTGCCGGACTTCTCCGGGTGCACCGTTCATTGCCACCGCATGCAAGAGGCCTTCACATGGATATTGGAATCTTCATCCCTACCGGTAACAACGGCTGGCTGATTTCCAGCAACGCGCCGCAGTACATGCCGACGTTCGAACTGAACAAGACAATCGTGCAGAAGGCCGAGCATTACGGCTTCGAATTTGCCCTGTCGATGATCAAGTTGCGCGGGTTCGGTGGCAAGACCGAGTTCTGGGAACACAACATGGAGTCCTTCACGTTGATGGCGGGTCTGGCCGCTGTCACCAGCCGCATCCATCTGTTCGCTACTGTTGCGACCCTGACTATTCCGCCAGCGATCGTGGCGCGCATGGCCTCGACTATCGACTCGATTTCCAACGGGCGGTTTGGTGTAAATCTGGTGACGGGCTGGCAGAAGCCGGAATACGAGCAGATGGGCATGTGGCCTGGGGATGATTTCTTCTCGACGCGCTATGAATACCTGGCCGAATACGCCCAGGTATTGCGGGACCTGTGGAGCACCGGGCACAGCGATCTCAAAGGCAAATACTTCACCATGAATGACTGCCGCGTCAGCCCTAAACCCCAGGCCGACATGAAAATCATCTGCGCAGGCCAGAGCGAAGCAGGAATGGCGTTTTCCTCGCAATACGCTGACTACAACTTCTGCTTCGGCAAGGGCGTGAATACCCCGATGGCCTACGCGCCGACCGCTGCCAAGCTGATCGAGGCCAACGAAAAAACCGGCCGCAACGTCACTTCCTGCCCGCTGTTCATGATCATCGCCGATGATACCGATGAAGCCGCCCGTGCCCGTTGGGAGCACATCAAGGCGGGTGCCGACGAGGAAGCCATCGCCTGGCTCAGCGATAAAGGCTCAGCCGACAAGAGCCCCGGCTCGAACATGCGGCAGATGGCCGACCCGACTTCGGCAGTGAACATCAACATGGGCACGCTGGTGGGTTCCTGGGCCTCGGTAGCCCGCATGCTTGATGAAGTGGCCAGCGTACCCGGCACCCAGGGCGTGATGCTGACCTTCGATGACTTCGTCAAAGGCGTGGAAGATTTCGGGCAGAAGATTCAGCCACTGATGACCAGTCGCGAACACATCAATTTGCTCAAGGAATCTGCCTGATGAATGCACTTGCCACCGTATCGGGTTATCTGCCAACCCACTCCGACGAGCCCGCCCGTCAACTCCCGGCCAGCCCGGAACCGCTGAGCATGAAAGCCTGTGAAACGGCCTTGATCGTGATCGACATGCAGAACGCCTATTCAACACCGGGCGGCTATCTGGACCTCGCGGGATTTGATGTGAGCAGTACCGGCCCGGTGATCGCCAGCATTCAGAAAGCATTGGTCACGGCGCGCGCCGCCGGCATGCCGGTGATTTTCTTCCAGAACGGCTGGGACCCGGACTACGTCGAAGCTGGCGGACCGGGTTCGCCCAACTGGCATAAATCCAATGCCCTGAAAACCATGCGCAAACGCCCCGAGCTGCAAGGTCAACTGTTAGCCAAAGGCGGCTGGGACTACCAATTGGTGGACGAACTGCAGCCGCAGCCGGGCGACATCGTATTGCCGAAAACCCGTTACAGCGGCTTCTTCAACACCAACTTCGACAGCGTGCTGCGCAGCCGTGGCATTCGCAATCTGGTGTTCACCGGGATCGCCACCAACGTCTGCGTCGAGTCGACCCTGCGCGACGGATTCTTCCTCGAATACTTCGGCGTGGTGCTGGCCGATGCCACCCATCAGGCGGGTCCGGCATTTGCGCAGCAGGCGGCGCTGTTCAACATCGAAACGTTTTTCGGCTGGGTGTCCAGCGTTGACGATTTCTGCAGCACTTTCACTCCAAAAACCTCCACTCTCTGAGGAAAGCCCATGACCAAGAAAGCGATCATCCCAGCTGGCACTACCAAGCCCATCGCCCCGTTCGTTCCGGGTTCCATGGCCGACGGCGTGCTGTATGTGTCCGGTACCCTGCCCTTCGACAAAGACAACAACGTCGTGCATGTGGGCGACGCAACCGCGCAGACCCGCCACGTGCTGGAAACCATCAAGAGCGTGATTGAAACCGCAGGCGGCACGATGGACGACGTTACGTTCAACATGATCATGATCAAGGACTGGGCCGACTACGCGAAGGTCAACGAGGTCTACGCCGAATACTTTGCGGGAGAAAAACCAGCGCGTTACTGCATCCAGTGCGGCCTGGTGAAACCCGAAGCCCTGATCGAAATCGCCAGCATCGCTCACATTGGCTGATCTCAAAGGATAGAAGCTGTGCTGCATTGGATCTGTAGGAACGCACGAGCACCGCGAGGCCGCAATGGCGGTGTATCAGACAAGACGCCATCGCGGCCTCGCGTTGCTCGTGCGCTCCTACAGGTGCAAGGTTTGACAAGCGGCAGCGCGGTGTCAGGGACAGAGCCCCACCCACAATAAGCAGGCGCTTGAGCACCTGTAATGGAGTCTTGCATGCACTACGAAATCCTCGGCAGCCGGGCCGCCGATGCGCCAACGCTGGTACTGAGTTCAGGGCTGGGCGGTTCGGCCCGATTCTGGGCACCGCAACTCCCGGTCCTGGCCGAAGACTATCGGGTGGTGGTTTACGATCAGGCCGGTACCGGCCGCAGCCCGGCAACCCTTGCCGAGGATTATTCGATTGCGAGCATGGCCAGCGAATTACTGGCGCTGCTCGACAGTATTGAAGTGCAACACTGTCACTTCATGGGCCATGCGCTGGGTGGACTGGTAGGCCTTGAGCTGGCTCTGCAACGCCCGCAACTGTTGCAAAGCATGATTCTGATCAACGCCTGGAGCAGCCCGAACCCGCATAGCGAACGCTGCTTCGCGGTGCGCAAGAATCTATTGCGCGACAGCGGCCCGGCAGCTTACGTCCAGGCTCAAGCGCTGTTTCTGTACCCCGCCGACTGGATCGCCGGGCACAGCGCGCAACTGGCCGAAGATGAAGCCCACGCGCTGGCGCACTTTCCCGAGACCAACAACCTGCTGCGCCGGATTGCCGCGTTGCAGGCATTCGATGTCGAAGATCAGTTACACAAGATCACCACGCCGACCCTGCTGCTCGCCAACCGCGATGACATGTTGGTGCCATGGCAGCGCTCGCAACATCTGGCCAGCAAGCTTTCGGCGGGACAATTAACGCTACTCGACTATGGCGGCCATGCATCCAGCGTCAGCGATGTCGAACCCTTCAATCGCGTCATTCTCGATTACCTGGCCAGCCAGGCCTGAGCGGAGAAAAACCATGCAAGCATCCGAACTTCTCGCCGTCGCCCAGACGTTGCTGCCGATCCCGCAACAGGACTACCGCAACGCCATGGCCGGTCTGGCTGCGGCGGTCAACGTGATCACCACCGACGGTCCGCACGGGCGCTGCGGATTCACCGCGACCGCCGTGTGCAGCGTCACCGACACACCGCCGACCTTGCTGGTCTGCCTGAATCGTTCAGCGTCAGTGCATGCAGCGCTGACGGCCAACGCGACCCTGTGCGTCAACACCCTGACCTGCGAGCAACGGGACTTGTCCAATCTGTTTGGCGGCAAGACGCCAATGGCTGAGCGTTTTGCCGCCGCGCGATGGGAATCCTGGGTCACCGGCTCGCCGGTGCTGGAAGGTGCCGCTGCGTCGTTTGATTGCCGGGTCAGCCAGACCGTCAGCGTCGGCACTCATGACATTCTGTTCTGCGAGGTTTTAGCGCTGAGCAGGCAGCAGGATGCCGCGGCACTGGTTTATTTTGACCGGGGGTATCACGGGTTGAGCGCTGCGGGGTGACAGTTATCTTTACCCGCCGCATAACCGGTAGGAGGCAACTTGTTGGCGAGGCTTTTTGCCCTGTGTTAACTCGACTAACGCCTCGCCAACAAGTTGCCTCCTATCAGTAACGTGTTTCATCTGAAAAAGTTGCGTCACTCAACCCGCTTGATCGACACCACTTCAAAATACTTGTACTTCTCTTTCGCTGCCGCCTTGCGGGCTTCCTGCTCGGCGTCGAAGGTGCTCAGGGTTTTGGCTTCGTGGACAAACAGCGTCTCGTCGCCTTCAAACTCTTTGGTTACCCGCAACGTCACCACCAAGGCTGGCGACAAGCGTTTGGCTTTCGGGCGCGGCGCAGGTGGCTCTTTTTTGGCCACCGGAGCAGGCGCTGGCGTCGGAACCGGCTCGGGTTTTGGCTCAGGCTCCACGGGCGCGGGTGTAGCTGGTGAAGGAACATCAAGACCCAGCGCTCTGCGCATATCGTCTTCGGTCAACCCTGTGCTCATGTGCCGCTTTCTCTGTTGGTCAGTGATTCAAGGGCGCGATGATCAACAGACGCAAGGGAAAAAACAAGTGCGGTATTGTACGGTTTTGCTATTACTCGCCTGGAACGCCCGGAATAGACCGATCCGGTATTGGTCCGTGACAACAGCGCTTGTGTCCACTAGATTATGCGCCCCGAAAGGCCAGTGACTTTTCGCGCCTCAAACCTGAAATAGTGAAATTCAATGCTTGATTCCCAGACAACTGAATCCGTGACTTCCGCCAAGCTCGAATACGAAAACGCCATCGGTCTTTCACAGCACGTGCCTCAAGCCAAGACCATCAGTGAGATGGTGCTTGATGCGTTCCAGACTGCCAAGGAAAGTGACGAAATCCGTCAACTGCGTGCCGCGATCCGTACTGCCCAGGACAGTTACGACGATGACAAGGCTTACGAACTGATGGGCGAACTCAAGCGCCTGAAGGACGCCGAAGCGGCCGACAGCCTGGCACTGGCCGACTTGAGCACGCAGTTCCCGATCAGCCGGATCCTGTCCAGCTATAAAGACGATCCAGCCTTTCAGGAACTGGTTTACAGCCTCGCGCTCAAGGTACTGAACCAGACTCATCAGGCGATCAGCAACCCGAGCACAGGCAAAAGCAAAACTGCCCGCGCCAAGAAAGAAGCCGAGGTCTACACCATCAGCAAGGACGGCCAAAGTGTCAGCCTGCCTTTGCGTACGCCTCGCTCCAACCTGAATGTCGACCGTGAAGCCTTTGAATTCCTCGGTTTCACGTTTGTAGGCGAAGGCGATGAGGCCACCCTGCAGAGCGAGACATTCACCGATAACGAAGGCAACGAATTGCCGGTCAACCGCAAGAACGTCGTCACTGCGCTGCAGCAGGGCAAGGCGTTTGAGGGTTACAGCATCGCTTGAATTTGTTTCACAGCACACTGGACTGTAGGAGCTCACGAGCAACGCGAGGCAGCGATAGCGGTCTGCCTGACACACCGCATCGCGGCCGTCGTTACCTCCGAGCGCTCCTACAGAATTACCACATCAGCCGAAGCTCTCAGGCAGAACCTACGACGCTATGGTCGCCGCCTGATTCCCACCTTGCTCGGCAATCGCCGACAGTTTTTCATCCGCAGACTTTTCCTCTGTCAGCGTCTCGCCCAACAGCTTGGCGGCATCTTTCATACCCAGCTGTTTCGCCATGGCGATCAACGTGCCGTAAGCCGCGATTTCGTAATGCTCGACCTTCTGGCAGGCGCCAATCAATGCCGCATCCAGCACCTCGCCCTTCTCGATCTCCTCAAGCAATTCTTTGCTTTCCTCAACCAGCCCTTCCATGGCTGCGCACTTCATGCGTTTAAGCTTGAGTTCGCCCTGCTCCACCAACTGATCGATACGCTCGATCTGCCCGTAGGTTTCCTCAAGATGCGCCTCAAACGCTTCCTTGAGCAGTGGGTTGGTTGAAGCTCGCGCCAGACGGGGCAAAGCCTTGGTGATCTGTTTCTCTGCGCTGTAAACGTCGGACAGCTCATGAATGAACAAGTCTGCAACGGTCGTTCTGGTGTTTGTCTTGGCCATGCGGCACCTCGTAGATCGGTTATGGATCGTCTTGGATTCCTGGGACGTAAACCGCTGCGAAAACACCTGAATGACGCAACCGTCAGTTAGGTGGAGTGGCCCCTGATGGCAGACGTTCAGAGCATCGCAGGCTAATGCCGACGAAATGCGCAAATCGATTACCGACATATCATCTGAAGACCTTCAAGAACCCGTTTGCCAAGCCGATAGCCGATTACCACAACAATAAATTCGAAACACTACTGCGTACCTGCCAAAACTAACCCGGACTACACCCGGGATGTGAGCCAGAACTGCAATCGGAGCGTGGATGAACATCAAACAGAAATTGACGTGGGCATTCGCGGTGATCGCGTCTTTGCCAATCATCGTCGTAGCCAGCATCGTCATCATCAACCTGCGCAGCGATGCGACCGATGGCTTCTCCGACAGTAGCGGTCGCGAAATACGGCAGGTCGCCAATGCAATGCAGCTGTTTTTCGAAAGCATTGGCCAGAACGCAGATTACCTGGCCCTCAACCCACTGGTCACCGGGGCCGGGGACAGCATCAAAAGCTACATGAGCGCCGATGCGCCAAACCTGCCTGAATCCGATGCACACAAAACACTGTTCCAGTTTTTTGAAGGCATAGGCAAAAGCCATCCCGCTTACTCCTACGTATCGTACGGTCTGGCCAATGGCAGCTATGCAATCTGGCCCGCCGACGCAAAGCTGGCCAATTACGACCCACGTCAGCGCCCGTGGTACAAAACCGCCATGGCCAACCCTGGCAAAACCGTACGCACCGACGCCTATTACTGGGCCAACGACGACGCAGTCCTGGTCAGCACAGTCCGCACGGTCGCCAACACGGTGGGCAACCCCGGGGGCGTGGTCGCGATTGACGTCTCCCTCAAGCAACTGACGACTATCGTCAAGCAGATCAAGCTGGGTGAAAGCGGCTACCTGATGCTGCTGGAAAACAACGGCACCATTCTGGTCGACCCGCGTAAACCCGAGCACAACTTCAAGAAAATCGGCGAGTTGGGCGACGGTTACGCGCAACTGGCCAAGGCTGGTAGCGGCCTGACAGAAGTGACACTGGATGGCGAACGGTATATGGCCAACGTGTTTCCTTCCGAGCAATTGGGCTGGAGCTTCATCGGTCTGATCAAGCAGGAAGAAGTCATGGGTTCGGCTACCCGCCTGACCTGGCTGATCGCTGTTATCGCCGCCGTGTTGGCGGTCATTTTTGCTTTGGTCGGGGCCAGCTTTGCGTCGCTCATCGTGCGGCCGATCCGCAGCGTAGCCAGCGGTCTGGAAGGTATCGCCCAAGGTGAAGGCGACCTGACCCATAACCTGGATGTGCGCGGCAACGATGAAACCGCCCAGCTCGCTAACTGGTTCAACAAATTCCTCGCGGCAATCCGCAGTCTGATTCAGCATATCGGTCTGGCGGCGAACAAGATTCTCGACACCTCCACCAGCTCGACTCAGGTGTCGAACAACATGGCCGACGCCGCCGGACGTCAGCGTGAAGCGGTGGACATGGTGTCGACTGCGTTCCACGAGATGGTCGCTACCGCCAACGAAGTCGCCCGCTCCTGCAGTCAGGCTGCTGAATCGGCAGACAACGGCCAGCGTCAGGCCCGTGAAGGCCAGCGCCAGATCGACGATGCGGTCAGCAGCGTTGATCAGTTGAGCTCGGAACTGTCCCAGTCCGCCACAGCCATGGTGCAACTGGAAAAAGACAGCAACGCGATTCAGTCAATTCTCGACACCATCCGCTCCATTGCTGAACAGACCAACCTGCTGGCCCTTAACGCAGCCATCGAGGCGGCGCGTGCCGGTGAGCAAGGTCGTGGGTTTGCGGTGGTGGCCGATGAGGTCAGGGCCTTGGCCAAACGGACTGCCGACTCAACCGCCGAGATCGACAACCTGCTCGGCACCCTCGCCCGCCGCACGTCGTCGGTAACGCAACAGATGAACGCCAGCCTCGCTGTATCGCAGCAATCGGTGGAGAAAATCGGTCAGGCGCGCAGCAGCTTCGGGCAGATCCGTGAGTCGGTGGACGTGATCCGCGACATGAATACCCAGATCGCGACCGCCGCTGAAGAGCAGCATCACGTGGCGGAAGACATTAACCGGCACATCAGCCAGATCCATGGCGATGCGCAGTTGGTGGCCGAACTTGCCGAATCAGCCCGTGCCGACTCGCGCAGTCTGGCAGCGCTGTCCATCGAACTGGACGGTCTGGTCAAGCGTTTCCGGACTTGATTGATAGCGGCGGGTCGAGCGTCAAACCTCG
>NZ_LOHF01000003.1:272885-293395 GCF_002158995.1 Pseudomonas caspiana
TCGAGCGTCAAACCTCGACCCGCCGCAACATTCAGAAACAATCAGCCATAGCCCACTCCAACACACAAATAGAAATAATTCCCGATAGAGACGTTATACTGTAACTAATCTATAAGGAATATCAGAAATGCCCCCTCGCAAAATGGCCTCATTCGCAGGCCTCGCTTTTGGTCTTTTGGCCGATGCCAGCTACGCAGAACAAACACCGAACACTTATGAACTCGACACGATTACGGTAAACGCTGACGCAAACTATGAGTCAGCCACAGGCCCGGTCAGCGGCTACCGTGCCACCCGCTCCGCCACTGCGACGAAGACCGATACGGCCATCAAAGATATTCCGCAATCCATCAGTGTGGTCCCCGCTAGCGTTCTGACGGACTTGGGCAGCTCTAACGTGGAACGCGCTCTGGACTACGCCGGGGGCGTATCGAAACAGAACAATTTCGGCGGCTTGACCCTCTACGAATACAGCATTCGCGGCTTCACCACTTCCGAGTTCTACAAGGATGGGTTCAGCGCCAATCGCGGTTATCCGAGCACACCGGACGCGGCCAGCGTCGAGCGCATTGAAGTGCTCAAAGGCCCCGCAGCGAGCCTGTATGGTCGCGGCGACCCCGGCGGTACGGTCAACATCGTCACCAAGAAACCTCAGGCCGATGCTTTCACCACCCTGCAAACCAGCGCAGGCAGCTGGGATCGTTATCGCACAGCACTGGACGTCAATGCTCCGCTGAACGACGACAAGACTGTACTTTCCCGAGTGAACCTCGCCGTGGAAGACAACAACAGCTTTCGCGATCACGTCGAAAGCAAGCGGGTATTCGTCGCCCCGACGTTCAGCTGGCAGTTGAGTCCGGACACGCATTTATCGGTGGAGACCGAGTTCGTCCGCCACAGCTCAACCTTTGATCGCGGCATCGTTGCCCCCAACAACAAATGGAGCGGCATGTCTCGCCGAACCTTCCTTGGAGAGCCAAACGACGGCGACATTGATAACGACAACAACATGATTCAGGCGGCGCTGGAGCACCAGTTGAATGACTTCTGGTCGCTGCGTCTGGCAAGCCACTACAAGGAAGGCGAGCTGTCCGGTTACGCCTCGGAAAGCCGCGCACTGAATGCTGACGGTCGCACAGTCAACCGTCGCTACCGCGAACGGGATATGAACTGGCACGACAGCATTACCCAGCTTGAGCTGCGTGGTCTGGTGGACATCGGCAGTTGGGAACATCAGCTGTTGATCGGTACCGAGTACGAGAACTATCGCAAGAACGAGCGCGTGACCAATACCGCCGGCAGCCCTTATGCCATCGATATCTACCAGCCGGTTTATGGCCAGCCCAAGCCCAACGGCGTGCGCTCCGGTACAGACTTCTTTGAGCACGTCGAAAGCCAGGCGCTGAACCTGCAGGACCAGATCGTGTTCACCGACAAACTGCGCGGCATGATCGGCGCGCGCTTTGAGCACTTCGAGCAGAGCACCGACGACTACACCCGCAGCGTTACCAACAAGCAGCAACACGACGCGCTGACCTATCGCACCGGCCTGCTGTATCAACTCATCCCGCAAGTCGGCCTGTTTGCCAACGCTTCCACTTCGTTTAAACCCAATAACGGTTTTGATGCCGCGGGCAAGAGCTTCAAGCCCGAGGAAGGCGTGGGCTATGAAGCCGGGATCAAGACGGACCTGTTCGACGACCGCCTGAGCGCCACCCTCGCCGCTTTCCATATCGAAAAGGAAAATGTACTCGCGCTTGACCCAGGCACCGACTCAAACCGGGCTGTAGGTAAAGCTCGCAGCCAGGGTGTTGACATGCAATTTACCGGGCAAGTGACAGACGCGGTGCGAGTGATTGGCGCATTCGCCTACATCGACGCAGAGGTCACCAAAGGCGATACGACGATCCCGACCGGCAGCCGCATCCTTGGCGTCGCCAAACACAGCGGCAGTCTGCTGGGGGTGTACGAGTTTCAGAATGGTGTGCTTAAAGGCTCGGATCTGGGCGCGGCATTCACCTATGTCGGTGATCGATCCGGCGAGGCTGGCACAAGCTTCGAACTGCCCGCCTACCACACCGTTGACTTGCTGGCCCATTACAAAGCCACTGAAAACGTCACCGTCGGCCTGAACCTGAACAACCTGTTCGATGAGAAATATTTCGAGCGTTCCTACAGCAACTACTGGGTCGCCCCCGGCGAACCACGCAATCTGACCGTCAGTCTTTCCCTCAGCCTCTGATCAACAAGGACTCACCATGCACGCTACAAAAACAATTCTGGCCCTGAGCCTGCTCGGCGCTTTCTCCGTCCAACAAGCCGGCGCTCATGGCCTGTGGACGGAAGAACGTCGCGGCAACATCGAAGTGGTTTATGGCCATGGCGCCGAGGACAGCAAATTCAAAGCGGAAAAAGTCAGCGGCGCGTGGGCCTATGACGTGAATGGCAAGATGATCCCGGTGACGGTCGAGCGGCTTGCCGACCATGCGCGCCTGCAACCTTTGAGCAGGCCCGCAGTGATGTTTATGGCGCTGAACAACGGCATGTGGTCGCAGACTGCCGACAAAAAATGGACCAATGAAGGCCGCACGAAAGTCCTTGGTGCGGTCACGGCGCTGGAAACGTTCAAGTACAGCCTGGCGATCTATGAACCGGGCGTGAAACTGCCGCCCCTGAAACGTCTGCGGCTGGTCATCGTGCCCCAGGCCGACCCGCTGAGCGTCGGGCCAGGCAAAGCGCTACCGGTGCAAGTGCTGCTGGATGGCAAGCCATTGGCGGGGATCAAATTGATCGGTGACTACCGCAGCCAGCCGGACGAAGTCAGCGCAACCACCGACGCCCAGGGCCGGGCCAATGTCGTGGTGCGTAACGAAGGCCTGAATATCATTGCCGCCGAGACGGTAGTGAAGGTCAGCGGCAACCCGGACATCGATGAACAAGGGTTGTTTACTTCACTGACCTTTGTCGGTGAGCCGCATCACGAGTAACGGCATGACAGATGCGAGGTCGCCCGCGTCCCTGATTACCGCACTGTCGCGAAACACCCAAAACCTGTAGGTGCTCGTGCGCTCCTACAGGTCTAGCGTTTGCCTCGAGACACCGCGTCTACATGTTCAGATTTCAGAAATACTTCAACCACGCAATGTCCTTGCGCCGCGCCTTGAAGCTGGCGAACGCCTTGACGGCAGGAAACAGCCCCACCGCCAGCAACACCGAGCACAGCCACACCGCGCCCACCGAATCGAAGCCAAAGTAATTACCTTTGTTCGTACCCCAGATCGCCACGGCAATCAGGTACAGAATCTTCAGCACATACAGGTGCAGCAGGTAGAAGAACATCGGTGCGGCACCGAACACTAGCAGCGGCTTGGACCACGCCCGCCCTGCCGCCTTTTCAAACCAGACCAGCAACAACAGACCGATGCCCAGCGTCAGGCTGAGAAACAGCAGCGATGGCGGGTACTTGGTGATGTTGAAGAAGCTCATCAGCGTCTGCACGCTGGTCTCACCCACTGACCAGGGCTTCTCGCCGTAACCGTTCACCAGACGCAACAG
The DNA here is from genome assembly GCF_002158995.1 of Pseudomonas caspiana. GTDB lineage: Bacteria > Pseudomonadota > Gammaproteobacteria > Pseudomonadales > Pseudomonadaceae > Aquipseudomonas > Aquipseudomonas caspiana. The sequence continues at coordinate 276,441 of NZ_LOHF01000003.1, forward strand.
GAAGAACAGCACCAGCAGACCCAGACCAGCCAGTGCGAGCCTGTTCTGACGCTTGCGCGCATCAGCCCCGGAAGCGAACCACGGACCCGCCGCGTAACCCAGGGCAATGACCCCAATCCACGGCAACAGCGGATACGAAGTGCGCAAACGCAGACCATCCCAAGGCACCAGCCAACCCCGATCATGCAGGATCGCCCACGGCACATACATCGCTGATTCCTGAGTGAAGTGCAACGTGTCCAGCAGGTTATGCCCGGCAATGATCACCACACCGATGACCACCAATGCAGGTCTTGGCAGCCGCACCAGAATCGCCAATGCCACCATGCTCAGGCCGATGGCCCAGATGACCTGCAAATAAACCGTGGTCGGCGGAAACTGGAAGGTCCAGGCAAAGTTCACCAGCGTAACTTCCAGAGCAATCAGGAACAGCCCGCGCTTGAACAGAAAGCCCGACACCTCACTCGCCCCATGGCGTTCGCCATAGAGGTATGCCGACAGGCCGGTCAGGAAGATGAACAGCGGCGCACACAGATGCGCCAGCGTACGGCTGAAAAACAACTCAGGCGGCGTGGTGGCCACGTCCATCGGGTCCGAAACCTGAAGATGCAGCAGGAAGGTCTCGCGAACATGGTCGAGTAACATGAACAGAATGATCAGGCCGCGCAACGCGTCGATCGACTGCAATCGAGTGGAAGCCGACGGCTTCAGAAGATGGGTCGTCATCGAGAAACTCATGGTGAGGGGTTGAAGCAAAAGCGGCTGCTATCAGTAAAAAACGAACGGCTGCGCACAATCCTGACAAGACAAACCAATGTTATGTTATATCAACAACAAGCACAATTGACTGCGGTGAAGTCACGCATGAGCTGCTTGAGGGCGCGCAAGATCATTTGGCGAACAGCCGTTTATTGACCATAACGTTATTCATTAATGTTATTTAAATATTTTTTCTTATACCTATATCGTCTGCTCCATCGCGTACATCTTTCTCTGTTAAACGCTGGAGCACGGCATGACAAAAACCTCGACACGTCGCCCTCGACTTTCCCGCCTGGCCACCTCGCTTGGCCTGGCGGCTACGCTGCTGACCGGCAGCCTCGCCATGCCGACCGCCGCTCAGGCTGAAGGGCAACTGCGCATCGCCGAGCAGTTCGGCATCGTTTATCTGCTGCTCAACGTGGTGCGCGATCAGAACCTGATCGAGAAACACGGCAAGGCGGATGGCGTGGACATCAAGGTCGACTGGACGCAATTGTCGGGTGGCGCAGCCGTCAATGACGCACTGCTGACCGGAGCTGTGGATATTGCCGGTGCGGGTGTCGGGCCATTGCTGACCATCTGGGACCGGACTCACGGCAAGCAGAACGTCAAGGCCGTGGCTTCGCTGGGTAACTTCCCGTATTACCTGGTGAGCAACAATCCCAAGGTAAAAACCATCGCTGACTTCACCGAGAAAGATCGCATCGCGGTCCCGGCGGTGAGCGTTTCGGTGCAATCACGTTATCTGCAATACGCGTCCGCCAAACTGTGGGGCGATGCAGAATATGCGCGACTGGATAAATACACCGTCAGCCTGCCGCACCCTGACGCCGCTGCGAGCATCATTGCCGGCGGCACCGAGCTGACCGGGCACTTCTCCAACCCGCCGTTTCAGGAGCAGGAAGTAGCCGCAAAAGGCGTGCATGTGGTGCTCAACACCTACGACCTGCTGGGTCCGAATTCGCCGACTCTGTTGTTCGCCACCGAGAAATTCCGCAACGAGAACCCGAAGACCTACAAGGCGTTCATCGAGGCGCTGAGCGAAGCTGAAGACTTTATCCGCAAGGACAAAGGTGCTGCGGCAGACACTTACATCCGCGTCACCAAAGCAAAAATCGACCGGGATGCGCTGCTGAAAATCATCGACAACAAAGACTTCGAGTTCACCATCACACCGAAGAACACCTACCCGATGGCTGAGTTTCTGCACCGCGTCGGCGCGATCAAGAACAAGCCTGAGTCGTGGAAGGACTACTTCTTCCAGGATGCCAAGCCGTTGCAGGGTAGCTGAGGGGTATACCTACCTGTAGGAGCTGCCGAAGGCTGCGATGGCCGCATGTCGGGAAGATCGCTTTCGCAGCCTTCGGCAGCTCCTACAGGGTCCTGCTCTTATTCAACACCCCGCAACCCACTCATCAACTCTTCCCGGCACTTGAGCAGCGCTTTCTCGATGCTCTCTCTGGCCTGGGCAATTCGCCAGGCCGGGCCTGCGACGTCAATTGAGTAGAAGCCCTGTGGGGTTTGCAGACTCACGGCCACCGAGGCCACGCCTTGGGTGTGCTCTTCGTTGCCATAGGAAATCCCGGTTTTCCTGATGCTTTCCAACTGCTCGAGCAGCTCGGGCAATGTGAGGGTATTGGCCGTCAGCGGCTTGATCTTGCGGCCGATCAGTTTGACCACTGATTCGTTGTCCATCCTGGCCAGCAAGGCTTTACCCCCACCAATGCCATAGATGTTCAAAATGCCCCCCGGTCCGGAGGAAACCCTCAAGGAATGACTCGACACCACGGTGTGCAAAATCAATAGCTCAGCCCCCGCAGCACTGGCCAGCACAATTGTTTCTCCAGTCTCCGCTCCCAGCCTTTCGAGGTAAGGGCGCGCCTTCTGCACGATATCCACATGGCTATGGGAAGCCAGACGCATCAACGCCGGACCCAGACAGATTCCGCCGCGCCCGTGTACCTCCAGCAGCTCTTCCAGTGCCAGTGCATCGACCAACCGCTGCACCGTGGAACGAGGCAACTCACAACGCTTGGCGATTTCCCCAAGGCTCAAACCGGCAGGCTCTCCTTCAAGGCTGCGCAGGATCGCTGCCGCCCGGGAAATAACCTGCACGCCACCGCGATCTGGATCCGTTGTCGTCATGGACACACCTTGTCATAAGTACCACTGATTGATACAGTGTACCGCCTTACAGTTAATAACTGAAACACTCTCAGCAGGATTTTTACGTGTCAGCGCCTCCACCACCGCCCTCTCCCGCACCCTTTACGATCCGTCTGGCACTGGGTCTGGTCGGCGTGCTGATTGCTGCGCTGACTTCCGGAATCAACGATCGGGTCACCGATATCACGCTGGCCGACATTCTAGGCGTGTACGGTCTGGGACACGATGACGGCACGTGGGTCAGTTCGGTCTACGCTGCTGCCGAAGTCTCGGCCATGCTGCTTGCGCCATGGTTTGCAGTGACCTTTTCCCTGCGTCGCTTTGCCATCGTCGCGACCTTCGCCTTTACGTTTTTCGGCGCAATCATCCCCTTCGCGCCGAATCTGGAAAGTCTTGTCACCCTGCGCGTATTGCAAGGCATCGCAGGCGGTGCGCTACCGCCGTTGCTGATGACTGCCGCATTACGTTTTCTGCCGTGGCATATCAAGTTGTACGGTTTGTCAGCCTATGCGCTGACGGCGACTTTCGGCCCTAATCTGGCGATGCCGCTGGCCGCACTGTGGACCGAAGGTGTCGACTGGCGAATGGTCTTCTGGCAGATCATCCCGTCCGGGCTGATCGGGGCTGCGCTGATTGCTTATGGGTTGCCACAGGATCCGTTGCGCCTGGAACGCTTCAAACAGGCAGACTGGCGCGGGGCGTTGCTGGGGGTCAGCGGCGTCTCCATGCTGATCATCGCGCTGACACAGGGCGAGCGTCTGGACTGGCTCAACTCGTCACTGATCAGCTTCCTGTTACTGGGTGCTGCAGTGTGTCTGCCCGCGTTTCTGGTCAACGAATGGTTTCATCCGCTGCCGCTGTTCAAACTGCAATTGCTCAAGCGTCGCAACTTCAGCTACGGCCTGATCACCTTGTGCCTGTTTCTCTTTGTCGGGCTGGCGGGCAGCGCAATCCCGGCGTCTTACCTGACCCAGATTCAAGGCTACCGCCCGCTGCAAACCATGCCGACTGCGTTGATCATCGCCCTGCCGCAATTGCTGATTGCGCCGCTGGTGGCCTGGATGATCAATCGCAATTGGGTCGACTCGCGTTATGTGATTGCCTTCGGCCTCGGGTTGCTGACCCTCGCCTGTCTGGGCGGCTCGCAGATCACCAGCGAATGGATCCGCGACGATTTCTACCTGCTGCAATTACTGCACACCTTCGGCCAGCCCATGGTGGTGGTGCCGTTGCTGATGAATGCAACAGGGGTGATTCAGCCCCTTGAAGGGCCGTTCGCCTCTTCAATGGTCAACACACTGCGCGGGCTGTTTTCGGTGATTGCCGGGGCTGCGCTGGAAAACTTTGTCACCCACCGCGAGCACTTCCACTCCAACGTATTGCTCGACGGTGTGGGCACAAGGCTGCAAGGCCTGGAACCTCTGCACAGCGTTCAGAGCACTGCTGCGCTGGCCCGTCAGGTCAAGGAACAAGCCTACGTATTGAGTTTCAGCGATGCCTTCCTCGCATTGCTGGCCATCATCGGCGTTTTGCTGGTCATTCTGCTGACCCTGCCCAAGCGCGCCTATCCACCGCAATCTCCGGTACCGTCATGAAACAGCACAGAACCGCCCTCTCCCTGGCCTGCGTCGCCGTCGTCGTTTGCGTCGCTTACATCGGTTATCGCCTGATCAGCGGCGGCACCGTGCAACAGACCGACGACGCTTACATCCGCGCCGACTCGGTAATGGTTTCGCCGCGCCTTTCCGGACAGATCAGCAACATCGCCGTTGAAGACAACCAGCGGGTCAAGGCCGGCGACCTGCTGGCTGAAATCGACAATGCCGATTACCGCGTCGCGCAACTGTCGGCCAAGGCCAACGTTGAAGCGGCGTCCGCGCAAATCCAGAACCTCAAGGCCAGTATCGAACGGCAGGCTGCGGTCATTGATCAAGCCGCCGCTACCACGCGCGCTACGGCTGCATCGCTCAAGTTTGCTCAGGAAAACGCCAAGCGTTACCTGAACCTGTCCAACGCCGGGGCCGGTACTCAGCAGGAACGCCAGAAAGCCGATGCCGAACTGCTGGGCTGGCAAGCCGCCCGTGATCGCGATGAAGCCTCGCGTGTCGCCGCGTCCAAGAGTCTGGATGTACTCAAGGCGCAGCTGGAAGTGGCCAAGGCAGCGCTGGCCAAAGACGAGGCCGCCTTGCAACAGGCTGATCTGAATCTGTCCTACACCCGCATTACCGCGCCGCAAGACGGCATGGTCGGTCAGCGCTCGGTCCGCGTCGGCGCGTATGTTTCTCAGGGGCAAGCCTTGATGGCCATTGTTCCTTTGCAGGACGCCTTCGTGGTCGCCAACTTCCGCGAAACCCAGCTGGCTCACATGCAGCCGCAACAGAAAGTCGAACTGAGCGTGGACAGCTTTCCTGATCACACCTTCAGCGGCTACATCGACAGTATTGCCCCGGCGACCGGTGTCTCGTTCTCGCCTATCGCGCCGGATAACGCGACCGGTAACTTCACCAAAGTGACCCAGCGTCTGCCGGTGAAAATCAGGTTCGATGCCGATCAGCCAGATTTGCAAAAGCTGCGGATCGGTATGTCGGTCGTGGCGCGAATCGACACCGCGCAGGAGCACTGAGATGAAACGTTGCCTGCTGTTTGCCGCTATGGTCAGCCTCGGTGCCTGCTCGGTCGGCCCTGACTTTCAACGCCCGCAAGCGCAGCTGCCGCAGACCTGGCAAGGTAGCGTGCGCCCCGGCGCTACGCCGGGCAGCCCTGCGGACAGCCAATGGTGGCAGCAACTGGGCGACCCGCAATTGACTGCGCTGGTGGAACGAGCCGCCAAGGCCAATCTCGACGTGCGCGAAGCCAGTAATCGCCTGGAGCAAAGCCGGGTCATGCGTCAGGTTACCGGCAGCCAGCAATTGCCCGGCGTTGCCGCCAATGGCAGTTATCGCCGCGCGCGCAACAGCGCCGAAGGTCTCAATGATCCTTCCGGTGAACAAGGCCAGTCCCCGTTCGAATTGTGGAGCGCGACGCTGGATGCCAGTTGGGAGCTAGATCTCTGGGGCCATGTACGGCGCAACGTCGAAGCCGCCGATGCGGAAATCGAACTGACCCAGGCCCAGCGCGACGGCGTGCTGTTGAGCATCGCCGCCGAAACCGCCACCGATTACATCCGCCTGCGCGGCGTGCAGGCCAAACTCGGCGTTGCACGGCAGAACCTGGAGATTGCCAGACAGAGTCGGCAGTTGACTCAGGCCCGTTTCGACAATGGCGTGACCACCAATCTCGACACGTCCAACGCAGCCGCGCAGGTGGCGACCATCGAAGCGGTGATTCCAACTCTGGGTGCCGAACAGGATCGCCTCATCAACGCCCTGAGTTACCTGCTCGCCGAACCGCCTCGCGCATTGAGCGCTGAACTGCTCGAACCGAAAAATATTCCTCATCCAGCACCGGACGTGCCGCTGGGCCTGCCTTCGGAACTGGCCCAAAGACGGCCGGATATCCAGCAAAGCGAAGCGGCCCTGCACCGGGCCACTGCGGCAATTGGCGTGGCACAAGCGGACTTTTATCCACGGGTCAGCCTGGGTGCGGGCTTCGGCACGCAAGCGCTGGACGGCTCGGATGTGGGCGCGTGGAGTTCTCGCCAATGGACCTATGGCCCAAGCCTGTACCTGCCGATCTTTCAGGGCGGCCGCCTGACCGGCACCCTGGAACTGCGCAAACGGCAGGAGCAGGAAGCGGCACTCAATTACCAGCGTGTGGTACTCGGGGCCTGGCATGAAGTTGATAACGCCATGACGGACTATGCCGCAGAGAAGCAAAAACACACTGCGTTGCAGGAAGCCGTCAGCCAGAACAATATCGCCCTGAGCACTGCCCGGGATCGCTACGCCCAGGGTGCGGCGGACTTCATCAACGTGCTGAATGTGCAGCGTGCGTTGCTGGATACCCAAAGTGCTCTGGTGGATAGCGCGACGGCGGCGGCAATTGATCGGGTCAGACTGTACCGCGCACTGGGCGGTGGTTGGCCGAAGGGTTAATGCGTCGGCGTGGGACCGGCTTTAGCCGGGAAAGCGATATTTCTGACGGCACAAATTCAGCGGCTGTACTGGCCGCTTCCCGGCTAAAGCCGGTCCCACAAGGGGACTCCATTTCAATTCGAAATTGAGTTTGCATAAAAAAACAGGCTGCCCTCATGCCAAAGGAACAGCCTGTAAAAACAACGAAGTTTTTGAGTTGCTTCCAGCGTCTTACTTGGCGGTGATCACCGACAACTTGGTAATCCCTGCCCGTTCAATGGACGCCATGGCTCGCGCCACTTCCCCATAGTTCACACCGTTATCGGCCTGCAATTGCACCCGTACATCCGGGGCTTTTTCCTTGGCGGCCTTGAGGTTGGTCTCCAACAGGTCCGGCTGGATTTCATCCTTGTTGATGAACAGCTTGCCCTGCCCGTCGATGCTCACCACCAGCGGGTCTTTCTGCTCCACCGGGGCGACCGATTCAGTCTTCGGCAAATTGATCGGAATCGAGTTGGTCAGCAGTGGCGCGGTGACGATAAACACCACCAGCAGCACCAGCATCACATCCACCAGCGGCGTGACGTTGATCTCGCTCAGGACTTCATCGCTGTCTTGTGTGGAGAAAGCCATCTCAGGACGCCTCCTGCACTTTGTGGCCTACAGCGGGTGCGCCGTGCTTGGTCAGCACTGGGTGCAACAGGACGCGGAACGAGTTCTTCTGCGCCAGGCTATAGAAGTCGTGGGCAAAGTCATCCAGGTCAGCGGCAGTCAGTTTCAAACGGCGAAGGAAGTAGTTGTAAACCAGCACCGCTGGTACCGCGACCGCGATACCAACACCCGTGGCGACCAGCGCAGCGCCGATAGGCCCGGCAACGGTTTCAAGGCTCGCTGAACCCGCTGCGCTGATGCCTTTCAAGGCAGACATGATGCCCCAGACCGTACCGAACAGACCGATAAACGGCGAGGTGCTGCCGATACTGGCAACTACCGCAAGGCCGGTTTCCAGCGAACGGCGTTCACGCACGATTTGCTGACGCAGGGCACGCTCCAGACGGTCCTGATGATTGATCGCCTGGCTCAGGTCAGCAGCTTGCGCACCGTCCGGCACCTGAATCGCGGCGTAACCGGCCAGCGCTACACGAGCGGCTGCACCCGGTTGTTCCTGAGCCAGTTGCGCGGCGGAATCAAGGCTCGATGCGGCCCAGAATTGCTTGTGGAATTTGCGATCCTGATTCTTCAGGCGGGTGAACTGCACGCCTTTGAGCAGGGCCAGGCCCCAGGTCGCAACGGAAAACAGGACCAGCAGCCAGATGACGGCATGCTCAACGGATTCGAAAGGGGAAGCAAGTAGGTTCATGGCGCGGCTCTCTCTGAATAAGGCATGTCTCTGAACAAGACAAGTTGTGTAGCGATGCGCCTTTTGCTCAGGTAGCTCGCAGATTCAAACGAATAAGGGTTAACGAATCTTGAAATCGATGGGCACGCTGACCCAGCCGTCCTGGGCAACATCGCCCTGCTTGGCCGGTACAAAACTCCAGCGTTTAACCGCTGCCAGGGCCGCGTCGTCGAGCTGATCGCGTCCGCTGCTTTTCTGCAGTTGAATCTCACCCGGCTTGCCGCTGGCCAGTACATGCACTCGCAACAACACCGTACCTTCCCAACCGCGACGCATGGCCAGTGCCGGGTATTCCGGAGCCGGATTTTTCAGGTAACCGGCATTGGCAGAAGCTGGCGTTACTGGTTTTGGTGCAGGTGGCGCGGGCGGCGCAGGTGCTGCAACCGGTTGTGGCGGCGTCGGCGGGGCTGGCGGTTGCTCAACGGGTTTGGCGACCGGCTTGGGCACAGGTTTTACAACCGGCTTGGGCTTTGGAATCGGCTTGGGCGGTGGCGGTTTGACCGCGAGTTCGTCTTCCACAGGCGGTGGTGGTTCCTCGACGACCGGCTGCACGATGGGCTCGGGCGGCGGTGGCGTTTCTAACACTGGCACTGGCGGCGCAGGCTGGGAAAACTCGATCGTCATCGGTGGAACTTCGGGTGGTGCTACCGGCAACGGAGCAGGCGGATTCTGGTTGACCCAGTAAATGACCGCGCCGTGCAACACCAAGGCGAACACGCCCAGCAATACGGCTTCACGACGGCTCAAAATCCGTTTCGGCGTGCTGTGCAGACGCGACAGCGCCAAGGGACCGCGATAAACGCGCCCCAGATCGAGCAGCTCGCCGCCCGGTGCCGGACGCCACAGCACATCGAGTGCGCTGGCGCTTTGGACATTGCCCATTGTGTGCTCCTGCAAAACCTTCAAATGAAAAGCCCGAGGCAGAGCGGCTGGCTCTGCAACGACGCCTGGGTTAAATAATCCACGAGACGATATATTTCTTAAAAGAATATTTTCTCAGATGGTTATTCTCAAATTGCATAACACCCGATTTTAATTTGCGAATGCTGACCTGTGGGAGCTGGGCTTGCCCGCGATAAGTCTGGACGGGATTTAAAGTGAACCGAGTCCAGCCTTATCGCGAGCAAGCTCTGCTCCCACAAGAAAAATCCCCAGCTCGGAATCACGTACTCTCCCGCTCAATCACTTCACACTTGAGCAGGTTCAAGCGCTGCAACTCTCCTTCCAGCTCGACCACCCCCAGGCTTTGCAGCAACCGGGTTGCGGCCAGCACGCCGATCTCCAGCGCGGGCGGTTTGATCGTGCTCAAACTCGGCAACAGCATCTCGGCAAACGCGTAATCACCAAAGCCCAGCACCGCGCAATCCTGCGGAATACGCAGCCCCGCACGCTGCCCTGCCAGCAGTCCGCCCGCCGCCAGGTTGTCGTTGGCGAAAACGATGGCATCGGGCTTTTCAGCCGCACTCATCAACGCCTGCATTGCCTGTTTTCCTGCTTCAAATGGCGCTCGATCAGAGTCCGGCGCAAACAGGATCGGCGTCAGCCCCAACTCGACCAACGCTGCCGCGCAGCCGTCACGACGCTCAATGGCACTGAAGTCACCCGGTGCGCTGTTCTGCACGAAAGCGATCCTTCGGTAGCCCTTGCCATACAGGTAACGCGCAGCGGTGACACCCACTTCGTAGTGGGAAAAGCCGATCTGGATCGGCGCACGATCCGGCTGGTAATCCCAGGTTTCCACCAGTGGAATATCCGTGTCCGCCAACATCTTCTCGGTGGTCGCGCTGTGAAAATGACTGGTCACTACCAAGGCGGCAGGCGACCAGCCGAGAAAGGCGCGAACGGCGTTTTCCTCCTGCTCGACCGAGAAGTAACTCGACGCCAGCAGCAACTGATAACCGTGCCGCGTCAGGGTGTCGCTGAAACCTTGAATCGTGCTGGCAAAGATCGGCCCGGAGATGTTCGGCACCACCATGCCGACAATCCGCCCGCGCGCCGACGCCAGACCGCCCGCCACCAGATTGGGGACATACCCCAGCTCAGCCACCGCAGCCGCGATACGCTCGCGGTGCTCGTCAGACACTTGATCCGGCTGATTGAAGTAACGCGAAACTGTCATTGTCGAGACGCCGACATGTCTGGCCACCGTATCCAGCGTGATACGCCCTGCCCCGCGACGTTTGCGCGGCGGCCTTTTCTGATCGTTCAAGGCTTATGCCCTTCTAACAAAAAAGAATATAAAAGTAATTTTTGAGTATTGGACGATCTATATCGTCCTTGCTGATACTGACGATGTTAGCGCTAACGGAATGATCTTGTCAGCTACTCGCTTGAGCGAATGCCGCCGGAACACAGCCAACGCCTACATCAGGAGCAGTGACCGAAGAGTCACGGCAGTCAGGGCATCTTTCAAGCGAGCATCGACATGCAACACACCTCTGGGGACACCATCAAACCGGCGCGCCTGGCGCAAGCCATCGCCGCAGCACTGGCTTTGACTTCAATGCCAGGCATCGCAGCCGACAGCAGCGCAACCGATACCGAAAGTCAGACTGCGACCTTGCAGGCAGTGACCGTAACGGCAACCCGTCGCGAAGAGTCGCTGCAAAAAGTACCGGTGGCAGTCTCTGTAGTCGAAGGCGAACAACTGGAACGTGATAACCGCAACGGCGTATCGAGCATCGTCCAGCAGATCCCCAGCCTGAACTTCCGCACCGGCGCATCGAACAAAGACACCTCGTTGTTCGTCCGTGGCGTGGGCACAATCTCCACCTCGCCGGGTGTCGAGCCGACAGTCGCGACAGTAGTGGACGGCGTGGTTTACGCCCGCCCCGGTCAGGCGACGCTGGACTTGCTTGATCTGGACCGCATCGAAGTGCTGCGCGGCCCGCAAGGCACGCTGTTCGGCAAGAACGCTTCAGCGGGCGTGCTTAACGTGATCAGCAAGGCACCCACTGAAGAAACCCATGGTTACATCGATCAGTCGTACTACAGCGGCAACGAAAGCCGCACTCGTTTCGGCATCGGTGGCAGTCTGATTCCGGACACACTGAAAGGCTCGATCACGACCTTGTTCGGCAGCTATGACGGCAACGTCGACAACAAGGCCAACGGCCATGAAGTCAACGGTTACAACCGCAAGGGGGCGCGTGGAAAACTGGAGTTCACGCCCAACGATGACGTCAAACTGACCGTGATCGCCGACTACATGCAGGCCCACGATGACGCACCGAACGGCGTCGTCAGCTCAACGCTGAACCCGGCCTTTGCCGGAGCCCTCGCGCCGGTACGCGCCAGCAACGACAACCGCGATATCGTCAGCGACTACCGCAGCCACGTTGAAGACATCAACAAAGGTTTGTCAGCGCAACTGGACTGGAATCTGGGTGATTACACCCTGACGTCGATCACCGCCTGGCGCGGCTGGAACAACACGCAGTGGCAGGACGGCGATCGCCTGTCGAATGTCACGGCGTCATTCCCCGGCACCGAAGACAAGGGCGATCTGGACTTCAATCAATACTCGCAGGAACTGCGTCTGGCCTCGCCCAAAGGCCAGTTCCTGGAATACGTCGGCGGCCTGTATTACATGCACGGCAAGGATGAAGAAACTTATCGCCGCACGCTGGTCACGCCGACCGCCAGCGCCGTGGGTGTGGCTGACTACGGGACGACCAGTGACAGTTATTCGGTATTTGGCGAAAGCACGCTGAACTTCACTCCGGCGTTTCGCGGGATCGCCGGTTTGCGCTGGACTCACGATGAACTGGAATATGACCATCGCCGGGTTTCGACGTCCGCAACCCAGGTTCCGGGAATCAATCCGGGCACCAGCAGTTCCGGCTCAGTGGACGAAGATGGCTGGTCCGGGCGTCTTGGTCTGCAATATGACCTGACCGATAACGTCATGACCTACCTGACCTATTCACGCGGCTACAAAGGCCCGGCTTACAACGTGTTCTTCAACATGCAGCCGCGTGACACCGATGCGCTCAAACCAGAGACTTCCAATACTTGGGAACTGGGCGTCAAGGCCAGCAGCTGGAACAATCGCCTGATCACCAACCTTGCGGTATTCCACAGCGACTACGACAACTATCAAGCGAACTTCTTCGATACGGTGGCCGGTAGCGTCGTGACGCGGTTGATCAACGCCGGTAGCGTTTCCACCGAAGGTGTCGAGGCGGATTTTGCCTTGCAAGCCACCCAGAACCTGAAGTTTTCCGGCGCAGTGGCCTACACCAAAGCGCGCATCGATACCTTCGCCTGCCCGGCGGGCGCGGCAGCATCGTGCAACGTCGACGGCAAAACCCTGCCCTTCTCGCCCGACTGGAAAAGCTATGTGCGGGCTGACTACAGCATCCCGCTGGACAATGGTCTGGATGTCGAGCTGGGCACTGATTACAGCTGGCAGAGCGAAGTGCAGTACGACATCAGTCAAAACCCGGACACTGTCCAGGGCGCCTACGGCATCTGGAACGCCAGCGTCGCACTGGCCGACTACACCAATGGCTGGCGCGTAGCGCTACTGGCCAAAAACCTGACGGACAAATCCTACTCACCTGGCCTGGCCGCTACCGGCAACTACATCACCCGCGCGGTACCGCGTGATGACGAGCGGTATTTTGGTGTGCAGTTACGTAAGGATTTTTGACCGCTGGAGCGAGCGGGCGGCGAGCTGACGTGGGACCGGCTTCAGCCGGGAAGGCGGCATTTCTGACTTATGAAGATGTAGTGACTTCAAGGGCCTCTTCCCGGCTAAAGCCGGTCCCACGTCGCATGCAAACATTGGACTCACCACATGAGACCTCGGCTTCAGCAGATGAACGACGAAACAAGGAACACCAAATGAGCAACACACCTCGCCAACTCAGCCTCGGCGCCTTTCTCATGGCCACCGGGCACCATGTGGCGGCCTGGCGTCACCCGGACGTACCGGCCAACGCAGGGCTGGACTTCAAGCATTACAAACATTTGGCCCAAGTGGCCGAAGCAGCGAAATTCGACGCGCTGTTCGTCGCTGACAGCGTGGCCGCTGCAACAGGTGCAAGCGCCAGCCACATGGCGCGCTCCGATCATTTTGAACCGCTGACCCTGATGTCAGCGCTCAGCGCAGTCACCGAGCACATCGGTCTGATCTGCACCGCCACCACCAGTTACAACGAGCCGTACCACGTGGCGCGCAAGTTCGCCTCACTGGATCATCTGTCTGGCGGCCGCGCTGGCTGGAATCTGGTGACCTCCGACGCAGCCGCTGAAGCGCAGAATTTCGGGCGCGACGAACACATCGGTCACGCAGAACGCTACAGCCGCGCGCGCGAGTTTCATAAAGTCGTGACCGGCCTGTGGGACAGCTGGGAAGACGACGCCTTCGTTCGCGACAAGGCCAGCGGCGAGTATTACGACCCGGCCAAGCTGCACGTGCTGAATCACCACGGGGAACACTTCCGGGTCAAAGGCCCGCTGAACGTCGCTCGCTCACCTCAAGGGCAACCGGTGGTCGTGCAGGCAGGCTCTTCGGAAATCGGCCGCGAAATGGCGGCTGAAACCGCCGAAGTAGTGTTCACCGCGCAAACTTCACTGGCCAATGCCCAGGCGTTCTATGCCGACATCAAAGGTCGTATGGCACGCTTCGACCGCGATCCTGACAGCCTGAAAATCATGCCCGGCGTGCTCGTGGTGGTGGGCGACAACGAAGCCCTGGCCCAAGAGAAATTCGAAGCGTTTCAGGCGTTGGTAGAGCCTAAAGTTGGCGTCGCCTTGCTGGGCCGGATGCTGGGCAATTTCGATCTGTCCGGTTACCCCTTAGACGAACCCTTGCCACCACTGCCGTTGACCGACAGTGGCCAACAAAGTCGCCAGAAGCTGCTGACCCAACTGTCCCGAGATGAAAACCTGACCCTTGCCCAATTGGGCCGTCGAATTGCCGGGGGGCGCGGGCACTACAGCCTGATCGGCACCCCTACGCAAATCGCCGATGAACTGCAGGCATGGTTCGAGGAGCGTGCCGCCGATGGCTTTAATGTATTGGTGCCGCACCTGCCCGGTGGGCTAGAAGACGTTGCCCATTACGTGGTACCTGAACTACAGCGCCGCGGGCTATTCCGCACGGAGTACAGCGGCAACACACTGCGGGAAAACCTTGGCCTGCAACGGCCACGCCATCGCTTTGCCGGAGATTCCGAGTGAAAAACAATCCCTTGAGAGTCGCCAGCCTGCTGCTGGTATGGAGCCTGTCGTGCAGCGCCTTCGCGCTCAATGGCGATCCGCGCCCGGATGCGCCTGAACTGGCCGCACGCGGTGATTATCAGGTGGGCGTAAGGACCGTTGACGTGATTCATCGCGATCAACTCAATATCCTCGCGGCTACCAGCACGGACAGCAACCCGCGCTATGACCGGCCGCTGCGTCTGGAAGTCTGGTATCCGGCTCAGTTGAAAACCGGCCAGGCCGAGCTGAGCACTTACACCGATGTGCTGGGTGCAGGCGCCAATAACCCGGCCCGGCCCAATACCGCGTTCACGTTCAAAGGCCGCGCTGCACGCGATGCGCAGCCACGCACAGCCAAGGCGTTCCCGCTGGTGATCGTGTCCCACGGTTATCCGGGCTCACGCTTGCAGATGAGTTACCTGACCGAATTTCTCGCCTCCCACGGCTATATCGTCGTCGCCATTGATCACACTGAATCCACCCGCGCCGACCGGGCCGGCTTCGCCAGCACGTTGCTCAACCGCCCTCTGGATATTCTGTTCGTGCTGGACCAGGTCACGGAGTGGGCGAAGTCAGGCAGTGGCAATCCACTCGCCGGCAAAATAGACGTAAACCACACCGCGCTGCTCGGCTATTCCATGGGCGGCTATGGCGTGCTTAATGCTGCAGGCGTCGGCACTGGAGCGGCAGCACTACGCTTTGTACCCGGCACGGCCTTGCAGGCCAGACAAGCGGGCAACCCGGCGTTCGAAGCCGCACGTGACGCGCGCATCAAAGCGCTGATCGCCTTCGCGCCATGGGGCGGACAGCAAAGCCTGTTCGAGGAAAAAGGGCTAGTGGGACTGCGCGTTCCGAGCCTGTTCATTGCTGGCGATCAGGATGATGTGGCCGGTTACGCTGACGGCGTCAGACGCCTGGCTGAAGGCGCAAAGAATGCTAACCGCTACCTGCTGGTTTACGAAAATGCCCGGCATAACATCGCGCCCAATCCGCCCCCTGCGGCCGCAAGCAGTCACCCCGATGATTTTTCCGCCTATGCTGAGCCGGTCTGGGACATAAGCCGCATCAACAACATCAATCAGCACTTTGTTCTGGCCTTTCTCGATCAGCAACTCAAAAGCATCGATAGCCAGCCCTGGTTGTCTCTGGTGCCACGGGCCGCCGACGGCAAATGGTCGAAAGACGAAACCGGACGCGAAAAACCTGATCACACCTACTGGAAGGGCTTCAAAAATCGCAGCGCTCTGGGCCTGGAGTTTTATCACTGGCCAGCGCAAACGACCCCGTCTTCGACTACCCCACGAGACCCACAATGACCTATACCGCTGCCCAAAACCGCTACGAAAAAATCCCCTATCGCCGCACCGGCCGCAGTGGGCTGGTACTGCCCGCGCTATCGCTGGGCCTGTGGCACAATTTTGGCGACAGCACGCCGCTCGACACTCAACGTGCGATGCTGCGCACGGCGTTCGACCTGGGCATCAATCACTTCGATCTGGCCAACAACTATGGCCCGCCCTATGGCAGCGCCGAGAGCAATTTCGGCAAGCTGTTCCGCGAGGACTTCAAGCAGTATCGCGATGAGCTGATCATCTCCACCAAAGCCGGTTGGGACATGTGGCCCGGCCCTTACGGCCAGGGTGGAGGCTCGCGCAAATACGTGCTGGCCAGCCTCGATCAGAGTCTGCAGCGTATGGGCCTGGATTACGTCGACATCTTTTACTCGCACCGTTTCGACCCGGACACGCCGCTGGAAGAAACCGCCAGCGCTCTGGCCACTGCCGTGCAGCAGGGCAAGGCGCTGTACATCGGTATCTCTTCTTACTCCGGCAGCAAAACCCGTGAAATCGCCGCGCTGCTGAAAGAGTGGAAAGTGCCGTTGTTGATTCACCAGCCTGCGTACAACCTGCTCAATCGCTGGGTCGAAAAAGACCTGCTGGACACCACCGATGAGCTGGGCGCCGGAGTGATCGTCTTCACTGCGTTAGCGCAGGGTTTGTTGACCGACAAATACCTCAACGGCGTACCGCAGGATGCCCGGGTCAATCGTCCGGGTGGCGGTTCGTTGCAGGCCTCTCACCTGTCCGAAGCCAACATTGCTCACGTTCGCGCATTGAACGAGATCGCCAAACGCCGCGGCCAGAGCCTGGCGCAAATGGCATTGGCCTGGACCCTGCGTGATCCGCGCGTGACCTCAGCCTTGATTGGCGCGAGCCGTCCGGAGCAGATCATTGAAAACGTCGAAGCACTGAAAAACCTCGAATTCAGTCAGGAAGAACTGACCGAAATCGACCGCTTCGCTCAGGAAGGCGGCATCAACCTGTGGGAGAAGCCGTCGTTGGCGGAGTGAAGTCAGGCAGTTCCTATCAGAAAATCAGCTTACTTGGTTGAAACGCATTTCCTGT
>NZ_LOHF01000003.1:293420-399612 GCF_002158995.1 Pseudomonas caspiana
TCGCGGCCTCGCGGTGCTCGTGCGCTCCTACAGGGTCCGTGTTTGCAGCGCGACAGCACCTCATTCCATTGTTTATCTAGCGAGTCTCAATGAAATCCATAGCACTCCTCTTCGCAAGCCTCCTTGGCCTTGCATCGGCCCACTCTGCCTTGGCGGCCGACCCGCAAACTCTGCGCGTAGGCTATCAGAAAGGCTCCATCGCCCTGGTGATCGCCAAGGAAAAAGGCCTGCTGGAAAAACGCTTTGCCGACACCAAAATCCAGTGGATCGAATTTCCCGCCGGTCCGCAGATGCTTGAAGCGCTGAACATCGGCGCGCTGGACCTGGGCTCCACCGGCGATATCCCGCCACTGTTCGCCCAGGCGGCCGGCGCTGATCTGGTCTACGTCGGTGCCGAGCCTGCCAAGCCCGCCGCAGAAACCATCCTGGTCCGCAAGGACAGTCCGCTGCAAAGCGTGGCCGACCTGAAGGGCAAGAAAGTCGCCTTCCAGAAAGGCTCCAGTTCCAACAACGTCTTGTTGCGAGCACTGAACAAAGCCGGGTTGAGCTTCAAGGATATCCAGCCGATCTACCTCACCCCCGCCGATGCTCGCGCCGCCTTTGAGCAAGGCAGTGTCGATGCCTGGGCAATCTGGGACCCTTACGCCTCGCTGGCCCTGATCGAAGGCCACAGCCGTCTGCTGGCCGACGGCACAGGATTGGGTTTGTCTGGCCCGATCTACAGCACACGTCGCGACTACGCCAATCAGTACGCAGACTTTGTTCACGCCGTGCTGGAAGAACTCACCGCCGCCGAAGCCCTGACCCGCAGCCAGCGTCAACAGAGCATCGACATTCTGACCGGCTCCATGGGTCTGCCGGAGCCGGTGATTACCCGCTACCTGGACAACCGGCCACCATCGCCAATCCTGCCGGTAGACGCCAAAATCATCGCGGCGCAACAGGCGACTGCCGATCTGTTTTTCCAGAACAAATTGCTGCCGAAAAAGATCAACGTCGAAGAAGCTGTCTGGAAATAACGTTCGTATTTGCGGGGCGGCATATGAGCGATCCCTCAGCGAAATCGCTCATAAGCTAATGCAAAAAGGTTATTTATTTAGAGTTTCTTAGATCATTTAGTCTCCAATCTCAGCCAGTCCCCGGCCAGCCTGATTCGGAGCTTCATGATGAAACTGCACTTCCCTCTTCGCCTTCTGGTGGCGCTGTCGCTGACTGGCGCTTCATATCTGGCCCAAGCTGCGGACTTCACCGTCGCCTATCAGACCACCGTTGATCCGGCCAAAGTCGCCCAGGCCGATAGCGTGTATGAAAAAGCCACCGACTCGAAAATCTCCTGGCGTAAATTCGAAAACGGCGCCGACGTCATCACGGCCATTGCGTCCGGCGATGTGCAGATTGGCTACCTCGGCTCCAGTCCTTTCACCGCTGCTGCGACCCGCAAGCTGCCGGTTGAAACCTTCCTGATCGCGACACAGATCGGTGCAGCCGAGGCGCTGGTTGCGCGCAATGGTTCGGGGATCAACTCACCTCAGGATCTGATCGGCAAAAAAATCGCCGTGCCGTTCGTTTCAACGGGTCACTACAGCCTGCTGGCCGCGCTGAAACACTGGAATATCGACCCGTCGAAAGTCACCATTCTCAACCTCGCACCACCGGCCATCGCCGCCGCCTGGAAACGCGGTGACATCGACGCCACCTACGTTTGGGACCCGGCGCTGGGTGTTGCCAAGGAAACCGGCAAAGTGCTGATCACTTCCGGTGAACTGGCCAAGGTTGGCGCACCGACGTTCGACGCATGGATCGTGCGCAAGGACTTCGCCGACAAGCACCCTGAAATCGTCAAATCCTTTGCCAAAGTCACCCTCGACGCCTACGCCGACTACCGCAAGGACCCGACCGCCTGGCTGGCCAAGTCCAGCAACGTCGACAAGCTGGTGAAGCTATCCGGCGCGAAAACCTCGGACATCCCAGGCCTGCTGCAAGGCAACGTCTACCCGCTGGCCGCAGACCAAAGCGCCCTGCTCGGCGCACCGACCATCGACGCTGTGACCAAGACCGCAGCGTTCCTCAAGGAGCAAGGCAAGGTCGATGCAGTACTGGCTGATTACGCGCCTTACGTCAGCGACAAATTCATTACCCAATAAGCGGAGTTCAGACAATGGCTTTGCTCAAACTGGAGCGCATCAGCGCACAGTATCCCGGCGCGACCGAGCCGGTGCTGGCGGATATTTCCCTCAGCCTCGGCCCCCGGCAATTGCTGGTGGCACTGGGTCCGTCGGGCAGCGGCAAAACCTCGCTGCTGAATCTGATTGCCGGTTTCGTGCCGCCCAGTGCTGGCAGCATCAGCCTCGACGGCACGCCAGTAAACGGGCCGAGTGCCCAGCGCGGCGTGGTGTTTCAGGACGATGCATTGCTGCCCTGGCAGGACGTATTGACCAACGTCGCGTTCGGCCTGCAACTGGCCGGTGTGCCGCGTGATCAGCGCGAAGCCAAGGCCAGAGAAATGCTCGCACTGGTGGACCTCGCCGGTTTCGACCAACGCCAAATCTGGCAGCTCTCTGGCGGCCAGAAGCAGCGGGTTGGCCTGGCGCGTGCGCTGGCGGCTGATCCCCGTGTGCTGCTGATGGATGAGCCGTTTGGCGCACTGGATGCGTTCACTCGCGAACAGATGCAGGAACTGCTGCTGCAAGTCTGGCAGCGCACGGCCAAGCCGGTGTTCCTGATCACCCACGACATCGAAGAAGCCGTGTTCCTCGCCACCGACCTGATTCTGCTGGCACCGAATCCGGGGCATATTGCCGAACGTCTGCAGCTGGACTTCGGGCAACGTTATGCCGCTGGAGAGTCGGCCCGCGCGATCAAGTCTGACCCAAGGTTCATCGACACCCGGGAACAGGTACTGGCCAGCGTGTTTTCCCAACGCGGCGTTTCCCGGGAGCAACACGCATGAGCAGTTACGAATTACAGAACACCACGACCGACGCCGTTAAAGCTGTCGCCGCGCCTGTGCGCTGGAGCCTCAGCACCCGCGCAATCAGCGTGCTGACGCTGGTTGTGCTGTTGGTCGCGTGGTGGGCAGTAACGGCTGCGGCGTTTATCGAACCATTGTTTCTTCCGCCGCCCTCGGCTGTGCTGGAAAAAGCCTGGCTATTGATGACCACCGGCTACATGGACTCCACGCTCTGGCAGCACTTGGGGGCGAGTTTGCAACGCATCGGCCTGGCGCTGTTGGTCGCCGTACTCACGGCCATTCCGGTGGGTATCGCCATTGGCCGCAACCGCATCGCCCGTGGCATCTTCGACCCGCTGATCGAGTTCTACCGCCCTATCCCGCCGCTGGCTTATTTGCCGCTGATCGTGATCTGGTGCGGCATCGGCGAGTTCTCCAAGGTGCTGCTGATTTACCTGGCGATTTTCGCCCCCATCGCCATCTCCACCGCGACGGGCGTGCGCACCGTTGACCCGACCAGACTGCGCGCCGCGCAATCCTTGGGTGCGACTCGCTGGCAGCTGATTCGCCACGTGATCCTGCCCAGCGCCCTGCCGGAAATCCTCACCGGCGTACGTATCGGGCTGGGTGTCGGCTGGTCCACGTTGGTCGCCGCCGAACTGATCGCGGCGACCAGCGGCTTGGGCTTCATGGTTCAGTCCGCAGCACAGTTTCTAGTGACCGATGTCGTGGTGTTGGGAATCCTCGTCATCGCTCTGATCGCCTTTGCCATGGAGATGGGCTTGCGCGCGCTGCAACGCAAGCTGGTGCCGTGGCATGGGCAGAGTCATTGAGACCCATAGCGACAATGATGCTTTGTGCGGTGCTTGCCAGCGATAAACGATAACGCGGTGTGCCTTCAATCCGCATCTCATGCATCGTCGGAATGCCGCCGAGACCAAGCACCGCTCCCACAGGGTTTGTGCACCAGCAAAAACTTGGAAATACCAACATGCCTATCCAGATCTCCCCCCTAAGCCCTGCCCTCGGCGCTCAGATAAGCGGCGTTGATTTGAGCCAGGAACTGACTCACGAACAACGCGGTGCCATCGAGCAGGCGTTGCTCAAGCATCAGGTGCTGTTCTTTCGCAATCAGCCACTGACACCCCGACAACAAGCCCGGTTTGCCGCCAGTTTTGGGGATCTGCACATTCACCCGATCTACCCGAATGTGCCAGAACAACCCGAGGTACTGATCCTCGATACCGCCGTTACCGATGTACGCGATAACGCCATCTGGCACACCGACGTCACGTTCCTGCCAACCCCCGCGCTGGGCGCGGTGCTCAGTGCAAAACATTTGCCCGAGTACGGTGGCGACACGTTGTGGGCCAGCGGCATCGCCGCCTACGAGGCGTTGTCACTGCCCTTGAAAACGCTGCTCGAAGGGCTGACCGCGACGCACGATTTCACCCGCTCATTTCCGTTGGCGCGCTTCGGCACCACACCTGAAGACATTGCCCGTTGGGAACAGACCCGCCGCCAATATCCGCCGATCTCGCACCCGGTGATTCGCACGCATCCGGTCAGTGGCCGCAAATCGCTGTTCGTCAACGACGGCTTCACATCCCGTATCAACGAGCTGAGCGAGACAGAAAGTGCGGCGCTTCTGGCCTTCCTGTTCAGCCACGCGACCCGGCCGGAGTTCACCATTCGTTGGCGCTGGCAGGCCGATGACGTGGCCTTCTGGGACAACCGCGTCACTCAGCATTACGCCGTGGACGACTACCGGCCGCAGCGCAGAGTCATGCACCGGGCGACGATTCTGGGCGACGTGCCGGTTTGACTCAGAGGTCGCAACCGGCAGCCAATAAAGCATTCAGCACCCAGCTGCGGTCGTTACGCTCTTCGGCGATGGATTGCAGTTTTGACTGCTCAGCCAGGTGTCTGGCACTGGCCAGTTCATACACGGCATCGACCTGATCGAACGGCACGCACAGCACCCCGTCCGGGTCGCCAACAATCAGGTCTCCGGGCTCAATCACCATGCCGTCGATGGCAATCGGCACGTTGATTTCGCCCGGGCCATTCTTGTACGGCCCTCGATGAGTCACACCACGGGCATACACCGGAAAGTCGCTGGCGGCGATGCTCGCCGTATCACGCACAGCGCCGTTGATGACGACTCCGGCCAATTGCTTTTTCTGAGCGAAGGCGAGCATCAACTCGCCGATCAATGCGTTGGTCAGATCCCCACCGCTATCGACCACGATGACATCGCCGGGCTCGGCGATGTTCAGCGCGTAATGCAGCATCAGGTTGTCGCCAGGCCGACACTTGACCGTCAGTGCAACCCCGAGCAGCGCCCCGCCGCGATGATAAGGCCTTAACCCCGCACCACCCGCCGTCATGCGCTGCATGGAATCACTGATATTGGCCACCGGCAGATTCCGGTAACGCTCGACCTGCTCCGCCGTCACCGCACACTGGCGGGTGAGAACTCTGAAGCCTATGGGCATGTTGAATATTCCTGTTCTTTTTTCTACCAGTGCGCCCCTGACACCACGCTATCGCGCAGCAAACAGAATCGTTGCAGGAGCTGCCGCAGGCTGCGATCGCGGTTGCGGAATGCTTTCGCAGCCTTCGGTAGCGCTTACAGAATCGTGTCTATTCAGTAGCTGAAGATTTATTCATCGCGATACTTCTCATGCAACGCCAGCAGCCCTTGTGAGGGGATCATGCCGTTGCGTTTGCCGGTTTCGATCAGCCAGCCGCTGCGATGCCATTCACGAACGATGGCGTCGATTTTGCCCTGAACATCGTGTTCACCCTTGCGCACCCAGATAACCGATTGCAGTGGATCACGGTCTGCCGGCAGCGGGATTTCGTAGTCGGCCCACTCCGGGTTGGCCAACAACGCCTGCAAGGTCGGGCTGACATGCACCGCCGCCACGCAGCCATTGCCACGCAAGGACAGCAGCGATTCGGACTGACTGCGGAACGCCTTGATTTCAGCGCCATAGGTGCCGCGCAGCCAGTTGATGAAATTGCTCCCCTGAGACACGCACACCGGCTTGCCACGCAAGTCTTCCCATCGCTTGATGCCCGCGTCCTTGCGCATCAAGGCAACGGCGGCAATTTCCTCATAAGGAGTCGGTACGTAATCAAGCATTTTGGCCCGATCCGGGGTGAGGTTCATGTTGGCGATCAGGATGTCGACCTTGCCCTGCTGCAGGAACTGCACACGGCTGGGCGCCAACACCGGGACCATGTCCACTTTCACACCCAGGCCGTCGGCGACGCCTTGGGCCAGTTCGACGTTGTAGCCCTTCGGTTCGCCGGTGGCAGGGTCCAGAGTGCCGAAGGGCAAACCGCTGACCATGATCCCGACGCTGATGACATGGCGCTGCTGAATCTTGTCCAGCGTCGCATCGGCGTGAGCGACACTGACGCCCGCCAGGAACGCGGCACCGATCAACAATGAAGTAACGGTTTTTTTGTACATGACAGGTCACCTCAAGGGATTAAAACAACGCCAGGGAATAGCTGACGATGAAGCGGTTCTGGTCCTGATCGCGCTGAGCGTCGACGCCCGAGCGCAAGGCTGCGTTGCGCCAGGTAAGGCCCAGACCCTTGAACGTACCGGTCGGCACCACATAGCTGACGCTCAGGTCACGTTCCCACTCGTGCCCCGCGCCTGCCGCTTTGATGTTGCTGCCACGCAGATATGAAATAGAACTCTTCAGGCCCGGCACACCAATTTCAGCAAAGTCGTAGCCGTATTGACTGACCCAGGTTTGTTCACCGGCGCGCTGGAATTTGCCGATCTGCTTGTTGGTAATCAGATACGCCGTCGCGCCGTCGCCCTGATTGAGGAAAGGGAAATCACTGTTGCCGTTGACCTGCTGATAGCCCGCACTGAGTGCATGCCCTCCCAGGCTATAAGTGAACAACGCGCTCCAGGTGCGGTTATCTACTTCACCCGAGGTGCCGGGCCGCCCGGAAGCGCGATAACCCGCCAGTCGTCCTTCCTGACTGGCGTTCTTGCCGTCCGAATCACTGAGGAAGTAACGCAGATCGGTTTTCAATTTGCCCGCTGGCAACTCTAGGTTGTGGGTCAGGCCGAAGAAGTGCTGGGTGTAGAAGTCTTGCAGATTGCCGTAGTAATACTGCGCCAGCAGGTCCTTGCTGATCCGGTAATCCGCGCCACCGTAATAGAACGCATTGCTGCGCTGACCGCTGCGGCTATTGGCGCCGGAAATGGACAGCGAATCTGCACTGGTGGAATTCCGACCTTTGGCGTGTTCAAGCTTGCCGCCGATCAACGTCAGATTGGTGAATTCCTTGCTGGTGATCTGCCCGCCTTCGAAAGTCTGTGGTAGCAGGCGACCGTCGTTGTAGGTCACGACCGGCAACTTGGGTTGCAAAGTACCCAGGCGCAATTCGGTTTTCGACACACGAATCTTGCCCGTCAACCCCAGACTGCCAAACTGATCGACCGCACGATTATCGCTGTCACTCGGGAACACTGCGCCACCGGAAGCACTGCCAGAGTTGTAAGCTGTGCCTTTCCCCGAATCCAGTTTTATGCCGACCAGCCCTAACGCATCGACACCCACGCCGACAACACCCTGAGTAAAGCCTGAGGTGTAATCAATAATAAAGCCCTGTCCCCACTCCTCCTGTTTTGACGGTTCGGCCGTCCCGTCCCGATTATCACCATTGAAATAATAGTTGCGGGCCGTCACCGTCGCCTTACTGCCTTCAATAAAACCTGCCGCAGCTGCCTGTTGTGCAAACAGACCCGCCGCCACAGCGGCCGTCAGTGTTGACTTGAACATTTAACAATCCTTGATTAACCAGACACTTCAGGATCGGCCTCAGACAAACAGCCTGTACACCCCGACCTAGAGGCCCCGCACGCTAATCATCCAACCTTGTAAAACGAAATACTCAGATCACATAAGCCTATAACTCAACCCGTTATAAGCTTCTGCCAAACGCCTATAAGTAGTAAAACCTTGGACTGCGCAATACACGCCAAAACTTAAATCATTTAATTGATTAACAAGCGTGATATATCCCTGCAGATCGGTAATATAAGTTCACTTGCGGATAACCGTATGATGTTTGCAAAGATGAGTGAGTTGCCTCTTTCAAGTGATCTGGACAATAAACACCATGTCGACCCTGCCAAACGCCACAGCCCCCTCACGCTCCGCGCCAGCCCACCCAGGCAATGCAATGAAGAAGCTGCTGCGTCTGGATGACTTCGAAGCGGCAGCACAGAAACATCTGCCCCGACCGATCTTCGGCTATGTAGCAGGTGCCGTTGAAGACAACGTTTCGCTGAAGTGGAACCGGGCGGCGTTTCAAGACTATGGCTTCGTACCCCGTGCGCTGGTGGACATTTCACGACGCACGTTGACGACAGAACTGTTCGGCCACCGCTATGCCGCGCCGTTCGGCATTGCACCCATGGGCATCAGCGCGCTATACGCCTATCGCGGCGATCTGATCCTGACTCAGGCAGCTGCCGCCACGAATGTGCCAATGATCATGAGCGGCTCGTCATTGATACCGCTGGAAGATGTGGCCAAAGCCAATCCGCATGCCTGGTTTCAAGCCTACCTGCCGGGAGACGAAGCCAACATCATCGCCCTGGTGCAGCGAGTCGAAAAAGCTGGTTTCAAAACCCTGGTAATCACGGTTGATGTGCCGGCGCCGGCCAATCGCGAAAACAATCTGCGTGCGGGTTTTTCCACTCCATTGCGACCAGGCTTACGTTTGGCCTGGGACGGAATCAGTCACCCCAAATGGCTGTTCGGCACATTCTTCAAGACACTGCTCAAACACGGCATGCCGCACTTTGAAAACAACTACGCCCATCGCGGCGTGCCGATTGTTTCGTCAAATGTGGCTCGGGATTTCGCACCGCGCGGTCATTTGAACTGGGAACATTTCAAACTGATCCGCAAGCAGTGGCCCGGCACGCTGATCATCAAGGGCATTCTGCACAAAGGGGATGCGATCAAGGCCCTTGAGTACGGTGCAGACGGCATCATTGTCTCCAACCACGGCGGTCGTCAGCTGGACGGTGCCATCTCGCCTTTGCACGTTTTGCCGGACATCGTCGAAGCCTGCCCGGGCATTCCAGTGATGTTCGACAGTGGCGTGAGACGCGGTACCGATGTAATCAAGGCGCTGGCGCTGGGTGCGCGTTTCGTCTTTGTCGGTCGGCCGTTTGCCTTCGCCGGATCGGTGGCCGGGCAATCCGGTGTAGAACATGCGATCAAGCTGCTCCATGATGAGGTATCACGAGACATGGCCATGCTCGGGGTCTGCTCGATTCCGGAAATCGGACCACACCTGTTGCTTCGCAAACAGGCGTCAGGTTTCACGGCGATTTGATCCCCCTCATAAAAAATTCTGAACACTGATCATGAAGCGATGTATACATGCAATATCTTTATAATAACCTTAGGTCAAAATAGAATTTCACAGCTCGCTTCTATAGCCATATGTTGCAGGCACGGATTCAGGTTTCGGAATGATCCATCCCCGACACCTCCCCCTTATACGGTATGACTACAAGAAGGAGCTGTTCATGAGCATCGAATTCATCGGCTACATCGCCACTCAGCCTGGCTCGGAAATCCACCCGCGCAGCGGCCCGACCATACAGCCCGAGTACGTGGCGAAAGTCGCCAAAGCCCATGAAGACGCTGGTTTTGATCGTGCGTTGGTGGCTTACCATTCCAACAGCCCGGACAGTGCCTTCGTTGCAGCTCACGCATCGAGCGTCACGACAAAACTCAAATTCCTCATCGCTCACCGCCCTGGCTTTATCTCGCCCACGGTGGCGGCGCGTCAGTTTGCGACCCTTGACGTGTTCAACGGCGGGCGCACGGCGATTCACATCATCACCGGTGGTGACGACAAGGAGCTGCGTGCCGACGGCAGTCACATCGGTAAAGACGAGCGCTATGCCCGCACCGACGAATACCTGGGCATCGTGCGTCAGGAATGGACCAGCGAAAAACCGTTCGACCATAAGGGCGAGTATTACCAGTTCGAAGGCGCGCACTCGTTGGTGAAGTCCCCGCAACAGCCACATATCCCGGTGTATTTCGGCGGCTCCTCGCCTGCCGCCATCGCTGTAGCGGGCAAGCACGCGGATGTGTACGCGTTGTGGGGCGAGACTTACGAGCAGGTCCGGGCGGTCGTCAAAGAAGTTCGCGCTGAAGCGGCCAAGCATGGCCGGACAGTGCGTTTCAGTCTGTCGTTGCGACCAATCCTGGCGGAAACCGAAGAGAAAGCCTGGGCCCGTGCCGACAGCATTCTCGAACGCGCCAAAGCCATCGCCGAAAACAACGGTTTTGTACGTCGCGAACCACCGAACGAAGGCTCACGCCGCTTGCTGGCTGCCGCTGCACAGGGGTCGCGTCTGGACAAACGCCTGTGGACAGGCATCGCCGGGCTGCTGGGAGCGCAAGGCAATTCGACTTCGCTGGTCGGCACGCCCGAGCAAGTCGCCGAAGCCCTGCTGGATTACTACGACCTTGGCATCACCACCTTCCTGATACGCGGTTTCGATCCGCTGGACGACGCCATCGACTACGGCAAGAAACTCATTCCGCTGACCCGCGAACTGGTGGCCAAGCGCGAGCGGGAAGCTCAGGAAAAAGTCGCCTGACCAAACTGACCCAGCTTTCCGGGGGCGCTTTTGCGCCCTCTTCTTCGTTTGCACACACCCATCTGTTTTCGAGAATGCCATGTCAAAAACGTTACTGAGTTTTCGCCTGCGTCGCCCGCTACTTGCCAGCATGGCCATTGTTGCCGCATGGGCGCTGATGCTGCCAGCTCAGGCCAGAGAAACTGTACGCATCGGCTATCAGAAGTCTTCGACCCTGATCACCGTGCTGAAAACCCAGGGCACCCTGGAAAAGGCCTTGAACGAGGCGAACATCGACGTCAGCTGGCATGAGTTTCCCAGCGGCTTACCGTTGCTCGAATCGCTGAACATCGGCAACGTCGACATCAGCGCGGATGTTGCCGATACCGTGCCGATCTTCGCCCAGGCTGCACAGGCCAGACTGACCTACTTCGCCGAAGAAACCCCGTCGCCCTCTGCTCAGGCCATCGTGGTGCCCAAGGATTCGCCCATCAAGGAACTGTCGGATCTCAAGGGCAGGAAAGTCGCCGTGACCAAAGCTGCCGGTACTCACTATTTGCTGATCGCGGCTCTGGCCAAAGGAGGTCTGAAGTTCTCGGACATCCAGCCTGCCTACCTGACGCCTGCCGATGGCCGAGCCGCGTTCGAAAACAACAAGGTTGATGCCTGGGTGACCTGGGAACCCTTCCTGACCAGCGTGCAGCGCCAATTGCCCACCCGCACCCTGGCCGACGGCACCGGCCTGGCCAGCTACAAGCGCTATTACCTGACCAGCACGCCTTACGCCAAAGCGCATCCGGAAGTGCTCAAACTGGTGTTCGAGCAATTGCAGAAAGCCGGTCACTGGGTCAAAGGCAACCCGAAAGAAGCCGCTGCGCTGCTCGGCCCGCTGTGGGGCAACCTTGATCCGGCCACGGTAGAAATCGCCAACAGCCATCGCACGTATGAAGTACGCCCGGTGAAAGCTGACCAACTGGGCGAACAACAGAAAATCGCCGACGCGTTCTTTGCTGCGGGCTTACTGCCCAAGGCTGTGGATGCCAAGGATGTGGAAATCTGGAAGCCGTAACACCACCAGACCAGTAGGAGCTGCCGAAGGCTGCGATGGCGGTGGGGTCAGGACGGACGCTATCGCGGCCTCGCGGTGCTCGTGCGCTTCTACAGATTCTGTGGTTACTGCGGGACAGCGCGGTGCCATGGACACCGGGGCGCTCCTCCAGAAAATGCATGACAGACAAATGGCCAGCGTCCGTCATCACCGCGACTGTTGCCCCAGCAACAGTCGCTCAACAGACTGTTCGCCTGTCGACAGTAAACCTCTTCCCCATCCCTTCCCGGCCCCTGTATTTCCACTCCCGGATATCTGGCACAGAGCCTGCAATATTCCTTTTAAGCAGGTAGGCAACCAGCCGACTGCCATTTTTGCGAATAAGAAAAACTTCTGATATCGCCTTGCCTGGAGCTGTTCCAAATGAACGCTAAAACCCTGTTTTCTTTTACCCGTGTGAAGTTGTTGATCGGCGCCAGCGTGCTGGCTCTGGGCATGAACCCGCTGGCCTTTGCGGCAGAAACAGCACCAGCGGAAGTGAAGCTGGATTACGCCTACTACTCGCCGGTGAGCCTGGTGCTCAAACATTTCGGCTGGCTGGAAAAAGCCCTGCCCGACAGCAAAGTGGGCTGGGTGTTGAGCCAGGGCAGCAACCGCTCGCTGGAGTACCTGAACAGCGGCGGCGTCGACTTCGCGTCCTCGGCCAGCCTGGCAGCCGTGCTCAGTCGCGCCAACGGCAGCCCTATCAAGTCGGTGTATGTCTACAGCCGCGCCGAATGGACTGCGTTGCTGGTACGCAAGGATTCACCGTACAAAACCATCGCTGACCTTAAAGGCAAGAAAATCGCCGCCACCAAGGGCACTGATCCTTACCTGTTCACCTTGCGCGCCCTGCAACAGGCGGGTCTGAAAAAGGACGATGTTGAGCTGGTGCACTTGCAGCATCCGGATGGCCGCACCGCGCTGGAGAAAGGTGATGTCGACGCGTGGGCCGGTCTTGACCCACATATGGCCGCCAGCGAAGTTCAGGCCGGTTCGCGCCTGCTGTACCGCAACAAGGATTTCAACAGCTATGGCGTGCTGAGCGTTACCGAGAAGTTCGCCAAGGAACACCCACAGACCATCGAAACCGTGCTGAGCGCTTACGAAAAAGCCCGCGAATGGTCGGTAAAGCACCCGGACGAACTGGCTGAACTGCTGGCCAAGGAATCCGGTTTGCCGCTGGACGTTGCCAAGCTGCAACTGACCCGCACCGACCTGAGCACCCCGCAGTTGAGCGCTAAAGATGTCGCGTCCTCCAAGGGCGCAGCGCCGATTCTGGTTTCTGAAGAACTGGTGCGTCGTGGCGTCAATGTTGACCAGGTTATTGATCAACTGATCGATCCTGCCTTCAGCAAGACCTTGACGGCGAGTAAGTAAACCCAGAGCTGCTTCATTCCCCTTGTGGGAGCCGGGCTTGCCCGCGATAAGGCTGGACACGATCTAATGTGAATCGCGTCCAGCCTTATCGAAGGCAAGCCCAACTCCTACAACGATCTCCATGATTCAAATAGCTATGCGCTGCCTGATGAGATAACCCATGAACAGCAAAAGCAAAGACCTGACAGCGCCTCTCGCGCTGCCCATTCCGTCATCCGGAGCTGCATGGAAGCGACGCGGCAAGGGCTTGGTGCTGCCGCTACTGATCATCGTTTTTCTGGAGATCATCGTGCGCATCGGCTGGCTGCCGTCGTATCAGATGCCCGCGCCCAGCGAGATCGCCCTGACTCTTGGCGATCTCGCTGACGGGCCGCTGTGGAAACACATCAGCGCCAGCCTGTTGCGGGTGTTGATCGGGTTCGCCATCGGCACCAGCCTCGCATTGATTTTCGCTGCCTGGGTCGGCCTGAGCCGTGAGGCCGAAGCCTATCTGGAACCGACGTTCGCGGGCCTGCGTTCGATCCCGAGTCTGGCCTGGGTGCCGCTGCTGCTGTTATGGCTGGGCATCGACGAGACCTCGAAAATTGTCCTGATCGCGATCGGCGCGTTCTTTCCGGTGTACCTCAACGGCGTGGCAGCGATTCGTAATATCGATCGCAAACTGGTGGAAGTCGGCCAGATGTATGGCTTCAGCCGGGGTCGCCTGACTCGTCGAATCCTCTTACCCGCCGCCCTGCCCGGCCTGTTTACCGGCTTGCGCAGCGGCATGAGCCTGGCGTGGATGTTTCTCGTGGCAGCAGAATTGATCGCTGCCACCAAAGGCCTGGGCTATCTGCTCAGTGACGGTCGGGAAACCTCGCGGCCAGACATCGTGCTGGCAGCCATCATCGTCTTGGCCGTGCTCGGCAAAATCAGTGACGGTATTTTGGCCGGTCTGGAAAAACGCTTTCTGGCCTGGCGCGACACGTTTAGTGGCCAGGGCACAGGAGAGTAGAGATGAGCGAAGTCCTTTTGGATATCAACGTCCAGCGCAAGTCGTTCGGCACCACCACCGTGCTGCACAACGTGCATGTGCGACTGCACGATCGGGAAGTCATCAGCCTGCTGGGGCCAAGCGGTTGCGGCAAAAGCACGTTGCTACGGATCGTCGCCGGGCTGGAAAAAGACTATCAAGGTGAGTTGAACCGAACCGCTGATGAAATAGCCTTCGTGTTTCAGGAGCCGCGTCTGATGCCGTGGCTGACGGTGGAACAGAACATCGGTTTCAGCGACGACAAGCATTACGACAAAGCCTGGGTCACTCAGCTGATCGAAGAAGTCGGTTTGACGGGATTTGCCGACGCGCTGCCCAAATCGCTGTCGGGCGGCATGGCGCAACGTGTGGCTATTGCTCGCGGGCTTTACTCGCACCCCAAAGTCCTGCTGCTGGACGAGCCATTCAGCGCGGTGGATGCTTTTACCCGCATGAAGCTGCAGGACTTGCTGCTGCAACTCGCCCAGCGGCATGCCATCGCCTTGTTGCTGGTAACCCATGACGTGGATGAGGCGCTGTATCTGAGTGATCGGGTGTTGGTGATGGGCAACCGGCCGAGCAATATTCGTCAGGAGCTGGCCGTGGAGCTGACTCATCCGAGGGATCGGCGGGATGCCGTATTGGCGAGCCTCAAAGCGCTGTCGTTAACCGAGTTGCAGCAGGCGCATGTGATTTGATGAATGCGGTGTCACCCTGAAATTCAATTATGTGTGGGGGCGAGGCTTGCCCGCGATCGGGTTTACAGATTATCGCGGGCAAGCCTCGCTCCCACAGAACCTGCACAGCCTCGTAGGACCGGCTTTAGCCGGGAAGGCGGTATTTCTGCTGGTGAAAATTCAGCGTCTAATCCGGCCTCTTCCCGGCTAAAGCCGGTCCCACGTCGTCAGTGACTCCTGTATCACAAGATCAGCTCACCGGACATTCGCAAACCGGCGCAAATTATCCTGCACCGCAGGGGCCTCAACAGCCTCATGAACCGCCGCGCTCTCTACACCCAAAAAACCCAGCAACCGCGTACGAATCGCCTGAAATCCGGCCTGCCCGGTGCTGCGTTGGCGTGGCAGATCAATACGCACCTCAGCGGCAATCTTGCCCTGCTCCAGCACGATAACCCGGTCCGCCAGCAGGATCGCTTCGTCCACGTCGTGGGTCACCAACAACACCGCCGGATTGTGTTTGCGCCAGAGCTCGATGATCAACTGATGCATGCGAATCCGGGTCAGCGCATCCAGCGCGGCGAACGGTTCATCGAGCAACAGCAACTTGGGTTCACGTACCAGCCCTCGGGCCAGGGCGACACGCTGCGCTTCCCCGCCTGACAAGGTCGCCGGATATGCATTGACCCGATGAGCCAGCCCCACCTCGCTCAATGCCTCAAGGGCACGTCCATGCGGGTTTTTAATGTCCAGACCGAGCACGACGTTTTTCCAGGCGCTTTTCCACGGCATCAAGCGTGGCTCCTGATACACCGCTGCGCGCGCCAACGGCACCCGTAATTGCCCGCTGTCGATAGAGTCCAGCCCTGCCAGTGCGCGCAGCAAAGTGGTTTTCCCCGAGCCACTGGCGCCCAGCAAGGCGACGAACTCACCCGGCGCGATATCCAGATTCAACTCATCAATCACCTTTTGCTGACCGAACTGACGCACCACATTGCGC
Source organism: Pseudomonas caspiana (assembly GCF_002158995.1). Lineage (GTDB taxonomy): Bacteria > Pseudomonadota > Gammaproteobacteria > Pseudomonadales > Pseudomonadaceae > Aquipseudomonas > Aquipseudomonas caspiana. The sequence continues at coordinate 309,181 of NZ_LOHF01000003.1, forward strand.
AGTTGCACCGGCGCAGGTTCTGCTAACGACGAGGGGTTCGAATGGGAGTGCAAAATATCCAGAGCAGCCATGTTCAATTCCTCGCGAAAGTGGGACGCCAGGCCAGCGCATAGCGCTCCAGCGTGCGGATAATTGCATCGATGACCAGCCCCAGCACGCTGTAGATCAGCAGGCAGATAACGATCACATCGGTGCGCATGAAGTCTCGGGCATCACTGGCCAGATAGCCGATACCTGCAGTGGTGTTGATCTGTTCGACGAACACCAGCGCCAGCCAGGAAATCCCCAAGGAGTAACGCAGGCCGACGAAAAACGATGGCAAGGAACCTGGCAGGATCACGTGCCAGATCAACTGGCGACGATTCAGGCCCAAGGTGTTGGCCGCTTCAATCAGCTTGGGGTCGATGTTGCGAATGCCGGAGTACAGATTGAGGTACACCGGAAACGTGGTTCCGGTGACGATCAGCGCGATCTTGGTGAACTCGCCGATGCCGAACCAGAGGATGAACAGCGGCACCAATGCCAGCGAGGGAATGGTGCGCAGCATCTGCATGGGCGAGTCGAGGATCACCTCTCCTTTCTTCGACAGGCCGGTAATCAACGCGGCTACTACGCCGATGAACACACCTATACCCAGTCCCAGCAGTGCCCGGTGCAGGGAAACCCATAAGTGGGTCCCTAATTCACCGGACTCGATCATCGCCCACAAGGTGCCACCGATTTGCGACGGTGCAGCGATTACCCGGCTGGGCAGCAAACCGAGTTGCGAAGCCAGCTCCCAGAGCAATAGCAAGGCGATGGGGCTCAGCAGACGCACTGCAAAATCCGGCGCTTTCCAGCGCTCCCGACGTGCAGAAGTCGCGGTTGAAGGAGCTTTATCGACGATCAGAAAACCGCCTTCCGAAGTGTGTGAATCAAGGGCTTTTTCGGACATGGTTTTCTTCCTGAGAGGAGCGTTACATCAAACATCACATCAAGTGCGGATTTGAAACACAGACCCTGTAGGAGCTGCCGAAGGCTGCGAAGTAGTCATCCTGACGTACCGCGATCGCAGCCTCCGGCAGCTCCTGCAGGTTCTATATTTGCCGAGAGATAGCGCGCGATCTCCTACAGAAACGCATCACTCCTTGTAAGAGGTATCGCTGCGTTCCAGCTCACGAATCAGTGCGTTCCAATGACGAGCAACACCCGGACCATGACCATCAGCGAAGACCTTGGCCTGCTCTTCAACCCGGGCCACGACTTCAGCCGGGGGATAGATCAGCTCGTCATTGCCGGCTGATTGAGCGGCCACCTGAATATTGCAGGCGTATTCCAGTCGATGCAGTTGCTGGAATGCGTGTTCGACGCTGACACCGCCAGTCAACAACCCATGATTGCGCAGGATCATCACGCTCTTGTCGCCCAGATCGGCCACCAGCCTTTCGCGCTCGTCGAGGTCCAGTGCCACACCTTCGTAGCCGTGATAAGCGATACGACCCGAGAAGCCCAGCGAGTGCTGGGAGATCGGCAGCAGGCCGCCTTTTTGCGCTGAAACGGCGATGCCATCGCGGGTATGGGTGTGCAGCACAGCCACCAGATCGTGGCGGGCGGCGTGAATAGCGCTATGGATGACATAGCCTGCGTAGTTGATGCCCAGCCCTGTCGGGTCATCAACGATGGTGCCGTCGAGATCGACCTTGACCAGATTCGACGCGCTGATTTCATCAAACAGCAAACCGAAAGCGTTGATCAGGAAGTGCTCCTCCTTACCCGGCACGCGCGCCGAAAAGTGCGTGTAAATGTGGTCAGTCCAGCGTTTCTGTGCCGCCAGACGGTAAGCCGCCGCCAGTTTGACCCTTACCTCCCATTCTTCTGGCGATACGCGCTCGCGGACACTGCCGGAGCCAGTCGGCTGGGATTGAAGAGGCAGGGAACTGACATTGCTCATGGGGCTGCTCCGTAGATATTCAGGACCGACAGATGCGGTACGTGTCGGAGCAGCCTAAACGCATAAGAAAACATTTAAAAAGCACATTTTAATCTAAGATAATTATTAAATTTAATGATCTTGAAATGTGCACAGGGTTAGTCAGATGGAATCAGCACATGCATTTTTGTTCTATGTTAATCATGAAAAATTCGCATAGTTAACCAAATCATTATGCTTATATATCCAACAGCAAGTCAGCGTCCCTACCCGACCCCTTCTCCAGGCGGAGGTTAACCCTTAACAAAAAAACAGAGGTGTCACCCGCCATGTCCGCGATTCTCGAACAGCAGACCCAAGTCGATACTCATCAGCAACCTCCGCTGCAGATTGTCAGATCCCTGAAAGTCACTCGCCTGGAACCCACCATCGGCGCGGAAATTGCCGGAGTCGACCTGACCCGGCCGCTCACCGCAGCACAACGCGACGAGATCCGCGCATTGTTGCTGGAGCACAAAGTGATTTTCTTCCGCGACCAGAACATCAACACCGAGCAACAGATCGCCTTCGCCAAGGCCTTCGGCGAACTGTACGAACACCCCACCACGCAAAAGAACGACACCAGCAAACCCTATGCGCACTTGATTCAGGCCCAGGATGCACGTGAGTTGTACGGCCCCAAAACCACCGGGCGTTGGCACACCGACACCAGTTGGCTATTGAAGCCCACTTTCGGCGCGATCCTGAGGGCCGTGGACCTGCCGGAAGTTGGCGGCGATACCGTCTGGGCCGACGCTGGTGCGGTGTATAGGGCGCTGCCGGATCAACTGCGCGAAGAAATCGACACGCTGTTTGTAGTCCATGACTTCAAAAAATCCCTGGATGCGGTGGGCTACGACTACCCGATCCTGGCCCATCCACTGGTGCGCACACACCCGGAAACCGGCGAAGACAGCCTGTTCATCAACTTCTCGCAAAACCCGTCGGTGATCGGCTGGGAGCCGGAGCGCAGCAAGCGGCTGATCGAGCGCCTGCTTCAGGAATTCAACAAGCCGGAACACCACGTTCGCTTCAAATGGCGCGAGCACTCCATCGCCTTCTGGGACAACCGCTCCACCCTGCACTACCCGGTCTACAACTACGGCGACTATCCGCGACGCATGGAGCGTGTGCTGATCGCCGACGACGATATTCCGCATCGGGTGCGGCGTCCGGCTGACGCCTGAACCAGACATTCTAGCCAAGTGACTACCTGTGGGAGCGCGGCTTGCCGGCGATAAGGCTGGACGCGATTCACTTCAGACCGCGGTGAACTTATCGCTGGCAAGCCATGCTCCCACAGAAGTGAGCGCAAGAAACACCTGCATGCCCCAAGTAAGCCGCTGTCATGCATAAAAGCAAACCCCTTCCTCGGTAGAAAAACTCACATCAGGAGCATCAACCATGAGTGAATCATTAAACCAACTGTTGGCAGACCTGCATGCCGAACGCCTGACTACCTGGGCGCCGGAAGCCTTGCAGGTCAATATCAATCAGCGCCAGACCCTGGTGGATGCCGCGCAACATGCACGCTTTGTACAGAGCGGCGATCCAATCCCGGATTTCCAGTTGCTCAACGTCGAAGGCGGCACGCTGACGCGTGAAAAACTCACGGCTTACGGCCCCGCAGTGCTGATTTTCTTCCGTTTTGCGGGCTGCCCGGCGTGCAACATTGCCCTGCCTTACTACCAACGCCAGCTGTTCCCCAAGTTGCAGGCACTGGGTGTGCCGCTGGTGGCGGTCAGTCCGCAAGTACCGGAGCGGCTGATCGAGATCAAACAGCGTCATGACTTGCGGTTTCAGGTTGCGACCGACAAGGACAACACTCTGGCGCGGCAGTTGGGCATTCTCTACAGCTTCGACGAAGCGTCGCGCAAGGCGGCACTAAGCAAAGGTGGCGGCGGTATCGGTGAAGTCACCGGCACCGGCACCTGGGAATTGCCGCAACCGGCAGTGGTAGTGATCGGTCAGCACGGCGAAGTGATCTTTGCTGAAGTCAGCCCGGACTGGCTGGTGCGGACCGAGGCGCAGGTGATTGTGCAAGTGGTCAGCGAAGCGCTGGGTGAGCGCGCGGTGCAGATCGCGGTTTGAAATGGAATGCGATTCTGTTTGTAGAAAACGCTGTCCCTGTAGGAGCTCGCCGAGGTTACGAGGCCAGCGATAACGGTTCGTCTGACACTCCGTCATCGCTGGCCTCGTAACCTCGGTGAGCTCCTCCAGGGACTGTGCTCGCCTCAATACCCGCGCTTGAAGTCCACCAGCTCAGCGAGCGGCTCGCCCTTGTGGAAGCGCAGCAGGTTGCTCACGAACTGGTCGACGACATTGCCCCACAGGTCGCCGGTAGCCGGAGAAACGTGTGGCGACAGGCGGATTTTCGGGTGGCTGTAGAACGGATGGTCGGCGGGCGATGGCTCTTTCTGGGCGACATCCAGCGTTGCACGGCTCAACTGCCCTGCATCCAGCGCTGCAACCAGTGCGTCCTCATCCACCAGACTACCCCGCGCGATATTGATCAAGTGCAAACCCGGCTTGGCGTGACTCAGCAGCTCTGCGTTGACCAGATGCCGCGTCTCCTCCGTCGCCGGGGCCGCGACGACCACATGGTCAGACTCCGCAAACAGCGCCTGCACGTTCTTCGCCCGCTCAACCCCCGGCACGTAAAACGGCTTGCCGGAATGGTTAGTGGCGATCACCCTCACGCCCAGTGCTTGCGCGCGAATCGCCAAGGCACTGCCTATCGCTCCAAACCCTACGATTCCCAACACGCTGCCACTGACCAGTTGCAAGGAATGCCGCTGCCACTGCGCAGCTTCGGATATCCAGACCTCGGGAAAACGCTTGGCGCTGGCAAGAATCGCCGCCAATGCAAACTCCGCCACAGCTACCGCAGACGTGCCACGGGCTGACGTGACCTGCGGCACTTCAAACAACCACTCCGGGTAAGTATCGATGCCGGAAGAAGACAGGTAAATCCATTGCAGGTTGAACGGCCAGCCTTCTGGACGTGGCGGTTTCTCACCGCTGCCCGCGCGGAACACCGGTCGCGCCAGCAAAATAGTCGCCTCGGCAGGAATCGAGCTCGGCGTACCGGTGCCAACCTGCACAAATGTGTACTCAGGCAAACGCTGGCGCAGCAGCTCGTTGACCTCTTCGTCATGCTGTGTGGCGATTACAATCTGTGTCATGAAAACCTCGTGGCTAGAACGCGGGACGGCACGCAAGGCAACCCGTTCATGGTCGACGGCCATGAGGCCGGATTGAGCATGAACATAAGCGTTGAATACAGGCCTGTGAAATGCCAATGCGATCTAACCTAATATTATTTTTTGTTATCACTTTATTTTTTTACATCAGCACATGGCATGAATACGCATCTTCCGAGATGAGCCCGGTCCTGTAGGAGTGAGCTTGCTCGCGATCCTGTGCGTCAGCGAAAATGTGTTGCCTGACCCGATGCAATCGCGGGCAAGCGCGCTCCTACAGCTGAAAACCATCCCATGCCGGATAGTTATTTCATATCTGATGAGAGCTCGCGGACTCCTACAGAATCGGACTCAGCCTTGAAGGCTACCCGTGCCGATTAGCCGGAACGGGCAAGCCAAGGTGTTCGCGCAACGTCGTGCCGGTGTAATCCTCGCGGAACAACTTGTGCTTGCGCAGGATGGGCAGCACGCCATCGATGAAGTGATTCAGGCCTTCCGGGAAGTAAGCTGGCATCAGGTTGAAACCGTCAGCGGCCTCCCCCTCAAACCAGGCGATCAATTCGTCGGCCACGGTTTGTGGCGTACCGATGACAATTTTGTGGCCTCGGGCACCCGCTGCCAGGTTGCAGATCTGCCTCAGGGTCAGGCCATCCCGATGGGACAGGTCCAGCAGTAACTGAGCACGGCTTTTCATGTTTTGCGGCAGTGGCAAGTCAGGCAGCGGCTGATCCAGATCGAACCCGGACAAATCGTGGCCAAGACGGTCGGCGACCATCAATAACGCGGCTTCCTGATCGTTCCAGCTTTGCAGTTGATCAAAGCGCGCCTGCGCCTCGGCGGCTGTTGCGCCAAGGATCGGCATAACGCCCGGCATTACCAGACAATGTTCCGGTTTGCGGCCCTGAGCGACGACCTGGCCTTTGAGGTCACGATAAAATTCCTGAGCCTCGGCCAGGCCCTGCTGAGCGGTGAACACCACTTCGCCGATTCGCGCGGCCAATGCCATGCCCGGCCCCGACGATCCGGCCTGGATCAATACCGGATGACCTTGCGGCCCACGGGTGACGTTCAACGGTCCGGCGATAGAAAAAAACTCGCCTTTATGATCCAGCCCATGCAGCTTGGCCGGGTCGAGAAAGACGCCGGAATCCGGGTCTTGTACATAGGCATCATCTTCCCAGCTGTCCCACAGACCACGCACCACATCAACGAACTCTTCGGCGACCGCGTAGCGCTGGGCATGGTCAGGATGGGTAGCGCGGGTGAAGTTGGCGGCGCTGTCATAACCGGTGGTCACCACATTCCAGGCCGCCCGCCCCGCGGACAGATGATCCAGCGTGGCGAACTGTCGGGCGATGGTGTACGGCTCGCTATAGGTAGTAGATGCCGTCGCGGCCAAGCCGATTTTTTCGGTGATGGACGCCAGTGCGCCGAGCAGTGCTACCGGCTCAAGGCGAACGATCATCGATGGATGTTCCTTGCCATTGGTGACCAGTTTGTCGCCGAAGAACACCATGTCGAATTTGGCCTGTTCGGCAGCCAGGGTCAGTTGGCGGATCAGCGGGAAGTTCTCGCTACCTGCCTGGGCGCCAGGGTAACGCCAGCCTGCGGAATGATGACCTGCGGCCTGAATGAACAGGCCCAGGCGCATGTGTCGATCAAGCTTGCTCATGGGTCGACTCGATAACGGAATGAACGGCAACCTTCATGTGTCGGGTTGGCACTCGATGGGTCCTGGTGAAGTAATGGATAAAAAATCGGGATATGGAAACGGTTGTAACCATAGAACGAATTGATATAAATAAATAATATATCTAACTATTTTCATAATAAAAATAAATGATCCTGGCTGTCCATGTTTTGTTGCCCACGGGCCGCCATCAGCTTCTACCGCCGCATTACAATGCGACGTCCTCCCGGCTAAAACTGGTCCTACGGGATAACGCAGTCTCTGTGGGGACGTGTTCGCGAGAGGCCACTGTTCTGAAAAATCAGTGGCCGACACAACGCATCACCAACACGTTGGCTCCCACCGGGTAAAGTCTGTCTGGAGCAAGACAGAATCTGTAGGTACTCGTACGCTCCGGCATAAATGCATCAACCCAACCGAAACGGCGCTGAATCAATCGGCGACGGCTGGCCCAGCATTTGCGCGGCGAGGAGTCTGGCGCTGCCCAGTGCCAGGGTGAAGCCCAGAGCCCCTTGCCCGACGTTCAACCACAGGTTGCTGAAACGTCCTGCCCGATCAATGATCGGTTTGCTGTGCGGGGTGCTAGGGCGCAGACCGGCCCAGGTCCGGGCTTGAGCAAGATCCAGCTGCGGGAAGGTTTCGGCGACCTGCTGCTTGAGCAACGCAATCCGGGCCGGGTCGACTTCGGCGCGATCCACGCCCATGTCTACCATCGCCGCGATACGCAGACGCTCACCCAGCGGTGCATAGACCACTTTGCGTGAGGCATCGGTCACGCTCAGGCTCGGCGCTTCGCTGCCCGCCGCCATGGGCACGCTCAGGCTGTAGCCGCGCAAACCATACAGCGGGAGTTTTACACCCAATGGACGCAGCAACGGCACGCTGAACATCCCCGCGGCGACCACTACCGAATCGGCTTCCAGGTCCCCCTTATCGGTGCGCACCGCCACAACCCGATGCCCCTCATGCACCAGTTCGCGCACCTGGGTTCCCAGTGCCAGAGTTACGTTGGGCATTTGCTCCAGTAAACCGCGCAGGCCCATGCAAAACCCCGCGCAGTCGGCCGTCGCTTCACCGGGGGTGTAGATGCCTCCGGCGAGCTCATGGCCGATACCACGCAAAGTAGGTTCCAGCGCGACGCACGCCGCACCGTCGAGGATTTTTTGATCAGCGCCCAACGAGCGCTGCCAGTCAACCATGGGTTCAGCGCCCACCAAGGCCTTGGCATCGCGATAGATCACCAGTTTGCCGCTGCGCAACAGGTCGAATTGAAACGCGTGCTGGCTCAACAGCTCATCCAGCGAATCGCGGCTCAGGTACGAGAGGCTGAGCATGTCACCAATGGTCCGGCGTACCGCCGAGGTCGTGCAACTGGCGAGAAATTCCGTACACCAGCGCCATTGCGCGGGATCAAGACGCGGACGGAAGCGCAAGGGCGAGTCGGCACGCAGCAGCCATTGCGGCAACTTGCTGATCACCGAAGGATCAGCCAAGGGCGCGACATAGCTGTAGCTGAGCTGCCCGCCATTGGCGAAACTGGTTTCCTGAGCGACCTCCTGATGGCGGTCCACCAGGGTCACCTGAACTCCTTGGCTAGCCAGATACCAGGCGCTGGTCAGCCCGACGACACCGGCACCTATCACGATTACCTGCACGCTATCTCTCCTTTGGTTGATTAGCACGGGGTTATGGTTGACCGTCAAATCGGTACTGGCGCTGAAGGTTGGAGTTGGCTAGTTTCCCTGATTCACTTATCCCGCCAGGAGTCGCCATGAGCATCCAGAGAATTTCCGTCACCCCACGCCTTGCAGGCGCCGTTGTCCACAATGGCCTGGCCTGGTTGTCCGGCCAGGTGCCAGACGACCGCAGCCAGGATTGCGCCGGACAGACTCGCCAGGTGCTGGCCAAGATCGACGCCCTGCTCGCCCAGGCTGGCAGCGACAAATCAAAACTGCTCAGCGCGCAGATCTGGCTCAAGGACATCGACGCTGATTTCGCCGCCATGAACGAAGTCTGGAGCGAATGGCTGCCTGAAGGCGCAGCACCGGCCCGCGCCACCATCAAAGCCGACCTGGCCTCGCCGGATGTACGAGTGGAAATCATGCTGACGGCTGCCATCAGCTAACCACGCGCAGCGGCAGGCTGGCGTTTCAACAAACGTCCCTGCCGCCGAGTAACCTGGCCGCCTTCATAGCTCGGCACGCCATTGACCACTACCAGATCAATCCCCGGCGCCTGACGACACGGGTCACTGTAAGTCGCAACATCCTCGATGCGCTGCATGTCTACCAGCACCAGATCGGCAAAACCGCCTTCGCGCAGTTCACCACGATCCTGCAAGCGAAAGCGTTTCGCGGACAGCCCGGTCATCTTGCGTACCGCTTCGGCCAGATCAAACAGCTTCAGATCCCGGCAATAATGCGCCAGCACCCGTGGAAAAGTGCCCCACAGGCGCGGATGCGGATTGGGGTCATTGGGCAAACCGTCGGAACCAATCATCGACAACGGGTGCGCGAGAATCTGGCGTACGTCGTCTTCGCTCATCATGTGGTAGATCGCCCCGGCCGGACGCAAGCGCTCGGTGGCTTCCAGCTGCGACACATCCCACTGCGCGGCAATGTCTTTAAGTGTCTGTCTGGCCATCTCCGGATGCGGGTCGGACCAAGTGATGTAAATCTCCATTTTGCCGTCCACCCGCCACGCATCCAGGGTGGTGGAACTGGCTGCATAGGGATAGCAATCACAGTTACAGGGTTGTCCGGCGGCGGCTTGTTCCAGCGCGGCCAGGGCCAGCGGTGCGCGGCCCCAGTTACCGGCCCCGGCGCATTTCAGGTGCGAGATCACCAGATCGGCACCGGCCTTGCGTGCGGTACTGAACGACTCCTCCAGAGAGTCCAGCAAACCTGCGTGCTCGTCGCGCATGTGGGTGGTGTACAACGCACCTTCGGCACCGACAATATCCACTAGCGCCTGCACCTCACTGCCCGGTGCCTGCTTCGCGTTGGTGTAAGCCAGCCCGGAGCTGAGGCCGATGGCCCCGGCGTCAAGCGCACCCTGCAAGGCGCTGCACATGTGTTGCAGCTCATCCCGATTGGCCGGGCGATCAAAACCGGGCATGACATTGCTGCGCAACGCGGTGTGGCCCACTAGTGCCGCGACGTTGACGGCAGGCCGGGCCTGTTCGACCGCAGCCACATAGGCCTGGAACGTCGGATAAATAAAAGCCTCACGACCGCCCAGCAGGTTCATCGGGTCTGGCGGCACGCCGGGCAGCGTGACCGGCGAGGCGCTGATACCGCAATTACCAACAATGACAGTGGTCACGCCCTGAGATATTTTGGCGAGCATGTCCGGCGTGCGAATCACATTGGTGTCGTCATGAGTGTGAACATCGATAAAGCCCGGCATCAGGCAACGTCCATTGCCGTCAATGACACGTTCTGCCGAGTGCCCGGCAAGATCACCGATAGCAATGATGCGATCAGCGCAGGTTGCAACATCGGCCACGTAAGGCTCGGCACCGGTGCCATCGACGACGGTGACCTGCCGAAACAACAAATCAAAGGTCATACGCACGCCCTCTGGCCAGTAGCAAAATCCCAGCCCTTACCCGGCACGGCATCCATCAACTGTCGGGTGTAGGTGTGTTGCGGGTTACCCAGCACCTGTCCGGCAGGACCGTATTCGATGAGCTGACCGTGCTGCATTACCAGTACGTCATCACACAGTTGCGCCGCGACCCGCAGGTCGTGGGTGATAAACAAAATGGCCACGCCCAGACGTTGCTGGATATCGTCGAGCAGTTTCAGGACCTGAGCCTGCACGGAAACGTCCAGCGCTGAAACCGCCTCATCGGCGACGATCACATCCGGCTCCATGGCCAGGGCGCGTGCGATGGCGATGCGTTGGCGTTGACCACCGGAAAACTGATGAGGGAAACGCTCAATGGCGTCCGCCGGTAGCCCCACCAACTCCAGCAGCTGCTGACCGCGCTGCCAGGCCTCGACGAAACTCACGCCGTAGTTCATCGGACCTTCGATCAGGCTTTTGCCGACGGTCATGCGCGGGTTCAACGAGCGGTTCGGGTCCTGGAAAATCATCTGGATACGTTTGCGATGAGGCTTGAGCCCGGCCGGCGACAGCTCGGAAATGTCCTTGCCGGTGACTCGCACCGCGCCATGCGTAGGCGTCAGCAAGCGCATCACGCAGCGCGCCACCGTGGATTTTCCGGAACCACTTTCGCCCACAATCCCCAGCGTACGTCCACGCTTGAGCAGGAACGACACTTCATGCACCGCCCGCGTGCCCTGGCGCTGCTTGCCAAACCAGCTGAGCACACCGCCGGCCGCCGGGTAGACCTTACCCAGTTCACTGACATCCAGCACCACCTGCGGGCTGGACTCCAGCCGCGACGGACGAGGCTTCAGGGCTGGCACGGCCGCCAACAGCGCCTGAGTGTATGGCTCACGAGGCCGGGACAGCACGTCGTCGACAGTGCCGGATTCGACGATTTCACCATGGCGCATTACGCAAACCCGGTCGGCGATGTCCACCACCACGCCCATGTCGTGGGTAATGAACAGCACGGCGGTGCCATGCTTTTGCTGGAGCTCGCGGATCAGTTTGAGAATCTGCTGCTGGGTGGTGACGTCCAGCGCTGTCGTCGGTTCATCGGCAATCAACAGACGCGGCTCCAGGACCAGCGCCATAGCAATCATGATCCTCTGGCGCTGACCACCGCTCAGTTGATGCGGATAGGCATCGTGGATGCGCTCGATCTCCGGCAGATGCACCTGAGACAAGGCATCCATGACTTTCGCCCGACGCTGGGCAGCCCCCAGGCTGGTGTGAGTTTGCAGGACTTCGTCGATTTGCCGCCCGACACTGAGGACGGGATTCAGGGCGGTCATCGGTTCCTGAAAAATCATCGCCATGCTATTGCCGCGCAACGCCTTGAGGCGACTATTGCTGACGGCCAGAACGTCTTCACCTTCGAGCAGGATACGTCCGCTTTCAGCCAGAAGCGCGCCTTTGGGCAGCAGCCCCAGGGTAGCCAGAGAGGTCACTGATTTTCCCGAACCACTCTCGCCCACCAGGCACAAGGTTTCCCCTGCGGCGATCTCGAACGAAATGTTGTGCAGGATCGGCTTGCCTTCGGCTGTGCTCACGCAGAGCTGTTCAACGCGCAGAACTTCACTCATGCCGCTCCCCTCTTTTTCATCCGTGGGTCCAGGGCATCGCGCACCGAGTCACCCAACAGGTTGATCGACAGAATGCACAGCGACAGCGCCAGGCCAGCCCACAACACCAGTGATGGCTTGAGCTGGAAGTACACCCGGCCCTCGGAAATAATGTTGCCCCAACTCGGAATTTCAGTACCGATGCCGGCGCCGAGAAACGACAGGATCGCTTCGGTCAAAATCGCCGAGGCGCAGATATAGGTGCCCTGCACGATCAGCGGCGCGAGGGTCGTGGGCATCAAGTGACGCAGCAGAATCCTGACGGTCGACGTGCCCATCAGCACGGCGGCTTCGACGTAAGGTTCTTCCCGTGCCGACAGCACCCGGGAACGCACCAGACGTACGACCTGAGGAATTTCCGGAATCATGATGGCGATCATCACAGTCCAGATTCCGGCGCTGCTCAGGGACACGATGGCAATCGCCAGCAGCACGCCGGGGATCGCCATCAGGCCATCCATGACGCGCATCAACACCGCGTCCAGGCCACGGAAATAACCCGCCAGCAAACCCAACGGCAACCCGATCAGAATGCTCAGGACGGTCACGCCGATACCGACCATCAGCGAAACCTGTGCGCCGTAGACAATCCGCGAAAACAAATCGCGACCGTAAGCATCGGTGCCCAGCCAGAAATCGGCGCTGGGCGGTTTGAGTCGATTGGCCGGTGACAAGGCAACAGGGTCGTGGTTGGCCACCCACGGCGCAAAAATCGCCATGGCAATGATCAACACCAGAACCACCAGTGATATCGCCGAAACCAGCGGCACCCGTGGCAGGCCGATCAGGCGTCGCCGGGGTCCGGGCAGGGTCAGAGAAGCGGATTTGCTCACAGTCAGGCCCTCAGTAACGGATGCGTGGATCGCTGATCGCGTACGACAGATCGATCAGTAGATTGATAACGACATACACACCGCTGGTCAGCAGGATCATGCCCTGGATCACCGGATAGTCACGGGCCAGCACTGCATCGACGATCAAGCGCCCCAGTCCCGGTATGTTGAAGACACTTTCGGTCACTACGACGCCGGAGATCATCATGGCGAAGCCGGTGCCGATCACGGTGAGAATCGGGATCATGGCGTTGCGCAACGCATGGCGAAACAGCACATGCACTTCGGACAAGCCCTTGGCACGGGCGGTGCGAATGTAGTCTTCGCCGAGCACTTCGAGCATGCTCGCCCGGGTCATGCGCGCCACCAGTGCGATATACACCGACGACAAGGTCAACGCAGGCAAAACGATGCGCTGGGCAAAGGGCCCGATGCCGTCACTGATGCTGCGAAACCCTTGGACTGGAAGCCATTTCAGTTCGATGGCGAATACCGTGATCAGCACGTAACCAATCACGAACACCGGCACTGAAAAACCGAGCACGGAGGTGGACATGACCAGATTGTCGATCCAGCTACCGTGTTTCCAGGCTGCCAGTACGCCCAGCGGCACGGAAATCAGGATAGTGAACATGATCGATACCAGCGCGAGGCTGAGGGTCGGCTCTACCCGTTGACCGATCATATCCAGCACCGGGGTATGGGCCATCAGCGAAGTACTGAAGTCGCCCTGCAGCAGTTGCGCTATCCAGACGAAGAATTGCCGGTACAGCGGCTGGTTCAGACCCAGGCTTTCGCGAATGGCCGCCAGTTGCTCCGGGGTTGCCATGTCACCGGCAATGATCGCTGCCGGATCCCCCGGCGACAGCCGCAGCAACAGGAAGACGAACAGCGCTACCACCAACATGACCGGGATCGCCGCCAGAATGCGGCGAAAGAAGTAACTGAGCATGGGCTTGATCCGTTGTCTGGTACACAAACATGAAAATTCGCAGGAACGGCTTTAGCCGGTCCTGCGGGACTGCGCAGGTTCTGTAGGAGCGAGGCTTGCCCCGAGTTCAGCCTTCAATCCTTCTTCACATTCCAGAACACCGTCGATGGCCCTGGCAGCAGGCCGTTGACACGGGCATTCCAGGCCGATACGTCGTGGTACTGGCCAAGCGGGATGTAGCTCACTTGATCCATGGCACGCTTCTGGATTTGCACAGCAATTTCTTTCTGCTTGACCGGCTCAGTAGCCGTCGCGAACGCCACGCGCAACTCGTCCATCTGCGGATCGGTCGGCCAGCCGAACCAGGCGCGCTTACCGCCCCCGTCTAGCATCGGGTTGACCACCGGGTTCCAGATGGTCTGCACGTTCCAATAGGTGAAGAACAGATTCCAGCCGCCCTGAGCGGGCGGGTTCTGATTGGCGCGGCGTGACACCAGGGTCTGCCAGTCCATCGGTTGCAGGTCGACCTTGAAGCCGACGTTACGCAAAGCCTGGGCCGCGACCACCGGTTGCGGTGCCTGGCTAGGTACGTCGGTGGGCTGCATGATCACCACCGGCGTGCCGTCATAACCGGCTTTCTTGAGCAAGGCCTTGGCCTCTTCAGGATTGCCACCGTTGAGCAGCGACTCACCGCCTGCCTCGGTTTCAAGCTCTGTGCCACAGGCGAAGACTGACGCGCACTGACGGAAATACTTGGGATTGCCCACCAGCGCATCGAGCACGTCTTTCTGGTTCAGTGCCAGCATGGCGGCGCGGCGGATGTCCGGGTTGTCGAATGGAGGGTATAGAAAGTTCATGCGCCCGCCGGTCATCGACCCCAGATCGCCGAGTACGCCGGTCTTAAGGTTGTCGTCTGCTTCGACCATGGGCAGCAGGTCGATGGGCAATTGCTCGATGAAGTCGATATCGCCGGAAGACAGTGCGTTGATCGCGGTCATGCGATCGGGCATGTTGATCCACTCGACCCGGTCCACGTTAACGACCTTGCCACCGGCCGTACCGCTTGGTGCTTCTTTGCGCGGTACATACTCTTTGAATTTTTCGTAAACCACGCGGTTGCCGGGATCGAACTCGCTGGCGACAAACCGGTACGGTCCGGAGCCGGTGTAGTCGGTGATCATCTTGCCTTCCGGGGTGTTGGCAACCCGCTCGGGCATCATGAAGGCTGCCACCGAGGACGGTTTGGCAATCAGCGGCAGCACGTAGCCGAAGGGTTTGGCCAGCGTCAGAACGATGGTGTGCTCGTCACTGGCCACCAGACTGGCGGTGTACTGCATCATCAACTTTCCGCCCACGTCGTAATGCGCCCAACGTTTCAGGGAGGCCACGCAATCCGCAGCGGTCACCGGCTTGCCATCGTGCCAGAGCAGACCGTCGCGCAGTTTGAAGGTATAGACCAGACCGTCCGGCGACAGGGTCCATTCGGCCATTTGCGGCCTAGGCACGAAATGCTCGTCCATGGAGATCAGCGTGTCGTAGATCATGTAGCCATGGTTGCGAGTGATCTGTGCCGTGGTGGCAATCGGATCGAGTACACGCAGCGAAGACGACATCACAGCGTGCAGGGTTTTCTCGGCCGACAGGGCAAAGGGAACATGCAGAGCGGCCATAAGCCCAACCGGCAACAACAGACGGGAGACCAGGGATCGGGATAATTTCATGCGCAACATTCCTTACAGAGAGCGAAGGTCGTGGGCGGCAGAATTCCTGTGTGAGCAATGGTGTAGAGCCGAGCGCCTCTGCGGGTGCCCTGGCGAGTTATCCGGTCATGAAAATCTTGAGTAAGCGGGAGCGGAGCCTGGTCCGGGCTGTATCCACAAGAGGCACTACATCAGCACCTCTAACGCGTGATCTATGTAGAGCTGGCGAAAGCGCCGGGTGAGCTTGCCCGGCGTGCCGTCGCCGATGGCCTGACCATCAATGGTGACCACGGGATAGACGAACGAGGTAGATGAGGTGACGAAGGCCTCGGCAGCCTGTTTGGCATCATCCAGCGAATAAGCGCGCTCTTCGAGACGCAAGCCGGTTTCACTGAGCAATGCAATCATGGCTGCGCGCGTAATGCCGGGCAGCAAGGCGCTGGACAATTCACGAGTCACGACAACGCCTTCCCTCGTGATGATGAACGCGTTGTTGGAGGTGCCTTCGGTGATCATGCCGTCCTTTACCAGCCAGGCATCGTAAGCGCCCATGCCCTTTGCCTGTTCCTTGGCCATGCAGGCATACAACAGCTGCGTGGTCTTGATATCGCTGCGCCCCCAGCGCAGGTCCGGCAGACCGACGATGTTCATCCCACGAGCCGCCAGCGGGCTGTCAACGATCACCTTGGCCTGGGTGTACAACACAACCGTCAGCGGATGGCCCTCGGCCGGGTACAGGAAATTGCGATCCTGTGCGCCACGGCTGACCTGCATGTAGACAAGGCCCTCGTCCAGCTCATTGTGTTCGATCAGTTGCCGGTGGATTGCCAGCAACTCATCGCGGCTCAGATCCAGACGCAAGTTCAATTCGCCCAGAGAGCGGCGCAAGCGTGCGTGATGCAGATCGAAATCCACCAGCTTGCCGCGCAACACCGCGGTCACCTCGTAAATACCATCGGCAAACATGAAGCCCCGATCAAAGATCGAGATGCTGGCCTGGTTTTCGGGAATAAACTGGCCGTTGAGGTACACCGTACGCATGGATCGTCCTCTGTAAAACTCATAACCTGTGAACGTGCACTCTTATGGGAGCGCAGCTTGTGTGGGAGCGGGGCTTACCCACGATAAGGGCGTCACAGGTATGAGCTCCATCGCGTTCAGCCTTATCGCGGGCAAGCCTCGCCCCTACACGCTTTTTACGCCGAGCGTTTCACACCCGTCTGGCTGGTGATGATGCCGTAGTGCTCGATACGCCGATGGCGGGCAAAGTCGAAAATCGTGGTTTTGCCGAAGTTGCACAGGTCCATGTCGCAACGGTGCGTTATGAGTTCGTCACCCTGCCCTTTCGCCCTCGCAACGACAAAGCCATTGGGATCGATGATGACGCTGCCCCCCATTAACGGGAAGCCATCCTCGACACCGCCCTTGGCGACACCCACTACCCAGGTAGCGTTCTGGTAAGCACCGGCCTGCATGACCAGCTCGGAGTGAAACAGCCGCTGCTCTTCACCTTCACTACGGTTCTGCGAGTTGATCGAGGGCGTGTTGTACCCCAGCATCACCAGCTCGACACCTTGCAGGCCCATGACACGATAGGTCTCCGGCCAGCGACGGTCATTACAGATGCACATACCCATTACCGCGTCCTGACTTGACCATGTCGGGAAACCCAGGTCGCCGGGTTCGAAATAGCGCTTCTCCAGGTGCTGAAAATCGCGGTCGGTATCGAACTCGACGTGCCCCGGCAAATGCACCTTGCGGTATTTGCCGACGATGTTTCCCTGGCGATCAGTGAGGATGGAGGTATTGAAATGACGGCCTTCGGCAGTCAGCTCGGCGTAACCGAACGACAGGGCAATTGCATGCTCCCGGGAGTAATCGAACAGTGGTTGAGTCACGGCGCTGGGCATCTCGCGCTCGAACCAGGTATCGACCTCAGCCTGATCTTCCATGTACCAGCGCGGGAAAAAGGTAGTCAGGGCCAACTCGGGGAAAACCACCAGTTCGCAACCCTGCTGCCGCGCCTGCTCAAGCAGTGCAAGCATGCGCTGGACGACGCTTTCTCTACTGTCGCTCTTCTGGATTGCACCCAGTTGTGCACCGCCGATGACTATCTCACGCATTGCGAATCTCCCCTGCCGACGCACCCTTACGCCGTGTCTGGGGCCATTGTGAAAAAGTCTGCGAGGGTTGTCGTATGCCAATACGTCGTCAATCCTTAACTCTTTGTTATGACGCAGCGGGCTATGGCGCATCGAACAACTTGAAGCCACTGGCACGCAGGGTTTCACGCAGGTGCTCAACGAACGTTTGCGCGAGTTGCGCCAACGGCTCACGGCGCAAATGCACCAGACTGACTGTCAGACGCTCTTGCTGAAGAAATGGCAGAACAGCCATGTGCTGCACGCCCGAGGCGCGCCAGGAAATCTCGTCAACCACGGAAAACCCTGAACCATTTTTGACCAGTGCACAGGCGTGGTGCGGTGAATCCACTTCGATGTTCGGTCGATAGGCCAGTCCGGCCTGCTCGAATGCGGGCTTCATGATATTGAAAAAAGGCGTATCGGAGGGATAGCCGATAAATGGGGTGCCCAGCAGCGCCTCCGGCAATAGCTCGGCCGGAACCCTCTCCAGGTCATGCCCTGCGGGACAGATCACCAATACGCGAATGTCACTCAAAGGGATGGCGCGCAGATTGGGGTGATCGATGGGAAACAGTGAAACGCCAAGGTCGGCCTGCTGATCCAGCAATCGATCACGCAACAGCACATGGCGCAGGCATTCCAGGCTGACCCGGATATCGTCGTTGCTACGCCGGAAAGCAGCCACGGCGTCCGGCACCATTTGATGCCCCATGCTCGGGCTGCTGGCGATACGCAACACTCCATGGCGCTGCTGAACCAGGTCCAGCAAGGTGGTATTGACCCGCTGGATATTGCGATACACCGACTCGACATCAGTAAACAGCCGCCTCGCCTCAGGAGAAGGATAAAGCCGCCCCTTGACCCGTTCGAACAAGCGAAAGCCAATCCGTGCTTCGGTATGGGACAACATACGGCTCACCGCCGGCTGGGACACCAGCAGCAACTGGGCAGCGCCGTTGATCGAGCCCGTGATCATCACTGCGCGAAACACTTCAATCTGTCGCAGGTTCAGAGATTGCATTGTGTAGCTCTCTCCTTGCTTTTTTCGTGAAAACCGTTTTTCCGTGCGAGATGTCGTGTTCGCCAGCGACCGTAGTACCGGCTTCAGCAGGGGGGCGTCGTTACATGCGCTGAATTATTTGTCAGGAATGTAGGCCTCCCGACTGAAGCGGTCCTACAGTTGCAACTCACCCGCCTGGAAAACACTCGTCATTGCAGCAAACGCATAACATAAGGTTAATCAGGTATAGCAATTAGTATGCCAAGCCATTAATTAGCCTGAAAAAAACACTGACAGATCGTTTCATCCACGGTAATAATGCCCGCACATTTTTTCCGGAGCCTCATGCCGTGGCCGTGCCGCAAGCTATTTTGCCGATCTTTCTGTTGATTGTTCTGGGCTACTTTCTGCGTCGTCGCGGCACGCTGACCGCGGAGAGCAACAAAGCCTTTGGCGAACTGGCGTTCAAGCTATTCATGCCCATGGTGCTGTTCATCGGCATGGCCAAAGCACCGCTGCATGAGGGCCTGAACACAACGATTCTGGCGGCCTACTTCATTCCCGCGTTGATCATCTTTGCCGGGGTCAATCTGGTTGCCCATTGGCGCATCGGTCACCCGACACCTTTTGGTCTGACCGCTGCCTTTGGCAATAACGGGTTAATGGGCATTGCGCTGGTTGCCAGCCTGTTCGGCAATCCCGGCCTGGTCCTGCTGTTCACTATTCTGGCGGTGCACAGCCTGTTGCTGTTCAGCTTCCAGAGCCTTTACAACAGCTTCGCCGGTGATGAGCCTTTCAGTGCCAAAACCCTGGTCGGCAGCCTGGCCAACCCGATGATCATCGGCCTGTTGCTCGGCGTGTTGCTTAATCTCTCGGGCCTGACGATGCCGTTGTGGGCCGATCATCTGACGACCTGGCTGGCTCAGGCCGCCCTGCCCTGCGCCTTGATCGTGCTCGGCGGCAATCTTGCAGGTTATCGTCTGCGCCCCAGTATCGAGGCAGTTGGTATTACCTTTGCAAAACTGCTGATCATGCCCGTGCTGGTATTGGTGACCTGCAAGATTATCGGGATCAGCGGCACGCCACGTGCGGTTTTGATGCTGATGGCAGCGACGCCTTGCGGCCTGAATGTATTGGGCTTCTCACGAACGCAGGAAGACGTGCAGAAAACCAGCTCGGCCATTTGCCTGTCGACGCTGGTATCGGCGGTGACCATGCCGATGTGGATGTGGGTCGAAAGCTGGGTGTGATTCGAGGGAGAAGGCTTGACCGGGATGCGTCTGGAGATAGCGCGCGCCGGGGAAGCTACCCCCCAGCAACACATTGATCGCTCCGGACTCCGCAAACCATTGCGCTTGAGCGGCTGCGACTAAATCGAACCGCTAGTCAAAAAAAAATGAAGGCGTGAGGATCAGTCACAGGCAGGGCGACGCGTCAGCGCAGCGGGCTGCACTGAGTCAGGCCGTTACAGGCACTCCTGCGCTGCCTGTTCGAAACTGGAAGGCGTGAAACTGGAAGCCAACGGGCGGCGCTCATACAAGAATACCTTCCCTCCCGCCGGGGCCTTATACGCCTCAATTACATTGTCTGCCGCGATAGCGCTGGAGACGACAATCCGGTAGTGGCGCTGACTTTGTGACAACGTCGGCGTGAACTTACGCTCCTGCAACTTGGGCACCAGGCAATCTGTGTATTGCTCTGGCGATTTCGCCGTCTGCAAGACACGGGTCGGCTGATTGGGCGCAGAGGCGCAACCGGCGAGAAGAGAGACGGCAATTACAGAAGTACAGAGAAGAGAGAAACGCATGAAGAAAATCCTGAACAATGGATCTGCCAAGGGGCAGGGTTTGCAATGCAGGGTATTCTCCGGATTTATTCAGGAAACAGAAGTTTTAAGTCGTGATGATGAATATTGTTTAGAACGATAGTTTGAAACAGACCTGTTAAAAGCCAACTTATTGGCGAGACGGAACATGTAACTGTGTAGATTCGACGTCTCGCCAACAAGTTGGCTTTTACTGATCAGGTGCTTGATCATTTTTGCTGGACCACGCCCCGCTCTTCCAGCATGCGCACAAACATGGTCAAACTTCTCGACACGGTGCCTTTGCGCCATACCAGCCAGGTGCGCAAAAACCGGAACGCCTCTGCCATCGGCCAGACGCTGACGGTGGTACAACCCGGCATGCTCTGCAACATGCTGCGCGGCATGAGCGCCAGACCAGCACCGGCGCTGACACACGCCAGCATGCCGTGATACGACTCCATTTCGAAGATCTTGCCGGGCACTGCTGAGTCGTTGGCGAACCACTGCTCGAAGTGGTGCCGGTAAGAGCAGTTGGAGCGAAAGGCGTAAATGTTTTCGCCGCTGACATCCAGCGCTCGACCAATCGGCGCATGGTTGAGCGGCGCAATCAGCACCATCTCCTCCTCGAACGCGGGTACACCTTCAAGTGCCGGGTGCAAAACCGGACCGTCGACAAAAGCCGCCACCAGCCGACCGGCCAGTACGGCGTCGATCATGGTTCCAGAAGGGCCGGTGGAAAGATCCAGTTCAACCTTGGAGTATTGCTGGTTATAGGCCGCCAAGAGTTCGGGAATCCGCACCGCCGCTGTGCTCTCAAGTGAACCAAGGGCAAATGATCCCTGAGGTTCTTCACCAGCAACCGTGGCGCGAGCCTCCCCTACCAGATCAAGAATGCGCCGGGCGTAATCGAGAAAACTCCAGCCTGCTGGCGAAAGACGCAGACGGCTTTTTTCGCGGATAAACAGGTCCACGCCCAGATCCTGTTCCAGCTGTTTGATCCGCGTGGTCAGGTTTGAAGGCACGCGATGAATATGCTGCGCCGCTGCGCTGATGCTGCCCTGCTCGGCCACCGCCTTGAACATTTCCAGCTGAACCAGATCCACACCATTCTCCTTTCGTGAAAGATACGCTCAGCATTATTCAGTTTTCATAAAAACAATACCACCGTAATCTGAACCCAATCCCACCCGACAGGACGGTGCAATGACTACTATCTCCAGCGTTACCCATGCTATTTCGATCAACCCCGCCAATGGCGAACAGATCGGCCACTACGCATTTGAACCAGAACTGGCTCTGGACTCAGCCTTGAAGCGCGCATCCAGCGGATTTGCCACATGGCGTAAAACGCCGGTGACTGAACGCGCACAACTGATGATTGCGTTAGCCAATGCGCTGCGGGACAACGCCGCTAATATGGCGAACATGGTCACTCAGGAAATGGGCAAGCCGATTACTCAGGCCCGAAGCGAAATCGAAAAATGCGCACAACTCTGCGAGTGGTACGCCGAGCACGGCCCGGCCATGCTCGATGCCGAGCCGACACTGGTTGAAGGCGGCAAAGCGCAAATCGAATATCGCCCTCTCGGGCCGATCCTGGCAGTGATGCCGTGGAACTTCCCGATCTGGCAGGTGCTGCGCGGCGCAGTTCCAGTACTACTCGCCGGTAACACTTACGTTCTCAAACACGCGCCAAACGTGATGGGCAGTGCTTATCTGTTGCTGGACGCGTTCAAGCGCGCAGGTTTTATCGACGGTGTTTTCGAAGTCATCAACGTCACGCCTGATGGCGTTTCCAAAGCGATCGCCGACCCACGCATCGCAGCTGTCACCCTGACCGGCAGCGTTCGTGCCGGCATGGCGATTGGCGCCCAGGCGGGTGCAGCGCTGAAGAAATGCGTACTGGAACTGGGCGGCTCCGACCCATTCATCGTGCTCAATGATGCTGACCTGGACGACGCGGTACAGGCCGCGTTGATCGGCCGCTTCCAGAACAGCGGCCAAGTCTGCGCAGCGGCCAAACGGCTGATTGTCGAAGAAGGTGTGGTCGAAGAGTTCACCCGCAAGTTCGTCGAGGCAACTCGCCAGCTCTCGGTCGGCGATCCATTACTGGCAGACACTTACGTCGGCCCGATGGCCCGTTTTGATCTGCGTGATGAGCTGGATGGTCAGGTGCAAGCCACCCTGAAAGAAGGCGCAACGCTGTTGCTCGGCGGGAGAAAAACAGAAGGCTCCGGCAACTTCTATGAGCCAACGGTTTTCGCCAGCGTTACCGACCAGATGACCTCGTTCAAGGAAGAGTTATTTGGTCCGGTTGCCTCGATCATCACGGCCCGGGACGCCGAGCATGCCCTGGCATTGGCGAATGATAGCGAGTTTGGCCTTACCGCCACTGTCTACACCCGCAACGTTGATCAGGCTCGCAAAATGGCCGACGAACTGGAAACCGGAGGCGTGTTCATCAACGGTTACAGTGGCAGCGATCCAAGGGTCAGCTTTGGTGGCGTAAAGAAAAGCGGTTTCGGCCGCGAGCTGTCGCACTTCGGTCTCAGGGAATTCTGCAATGCGCAGACCGTGTGGCTGGATCGTCGTTAAGCGTCAGGTGACAATTTCTGCTTCCCTGCCCTCATCAGTGTGTCCTGTGGGCAGGGCTTTTACACAGGATTCACTGACGTGGGACCGGCTTTAGTCGGGAAAGCTGCCTGTCAGATGCCACATATTCAGCGGATGTCCCGGCCTCTTCCCGGCTAAAGCCGGTCCCACGTCAGTGAGTCCTGTGGGAGTAACCGGGGTGGCGCTCCACCTTGCTCGCGATAGCATTTAATAAGGCTATCGAAAGAAAGAACCAGCGTTCTGGTTTGCAGTTCTCTGATAAAAATCCCGTTGCGCGAATATACGCAATGAAAATCGTTTCAGCTCAAGCACAACCCCCTGCCAGACGGCGATCATACACTTTGTGCATGGGCCATTCTCAAACGTCATAACCCTATATTTTTGTGCGTGGTAGTCTCGCGCCACTACGAATAGAAGATGCCTAGAATCAGGAAACGTCATGCCCAGAATTTCCCACTTGGCGCTGCGCCAGAATTTTCGCGCGCTACTTGCTTCACAAACCTGCTTTGAAACCGCCTCTGTCTTCGATCCGATGTCTGCACGAATCGCCGCGGACCTGGGTTTTGAGGTAGGCATCCTGGGAGGTTCAGTGGCATCGCTGCAGGTATTGGCAGCTCCAGACTTTGCGCTGATTACCCTGAGTGAGTTTGCTGAACAGGCCACCCGAATCGGCCGCGTTGCACAGCTGCCTGTCATCGCCGACGCCGACCACGGTTATGGCAATGCCCTGAACGTGATGCGTACCGTTGAAGAGCTTGAGCGCGCTGGCGTAGCGGCATTGACGATTGAAGACACGCTGCTGCCTGCGCAGTTTGGTCGCAAATCGACCGACCTGATTACCATCGAAGAAGGCATCGGCAAAGTCAAAGCCGCTCTGGAAGCACGCATCGATCCTGAACTGTCGATCATCGCCCGGACGAATGCTGGCGTGTTGCCAGTCAAAGACATTATTGAACGTACCAAGGGCTACGAAAAAGCCGGTGCTGACGGCATCTGCATCGTAGGCATCAATGACTTCGAACACCTTGAGCAGATATCGGAACACCTCAGCGTGCCACTGATGCTGGTGACCTACGGGAATCCGAAGCTCAACGATTCGCAACGCCTGGCCAGCCTGGGTGTGCGCATCATCGTCAAGGGCCACGGCGCCTACTTCGCAGCGATCAAGGCGACTTACGACTCACTGCGCGCCCAGCGCCAGGTTACACACAGCACGTCGAACCTCAGCGCTACCGAGTTGACCCACACCTACACCCTGCCTGAGAACTATGTGGCCTGGGCCAAAGAGTTCATGGACGTCAAAGAGTAATCACGGCGCCAGGTTGCGGCTGGCGCTTACAAGGGAAAAATGACGCTGCCTTTCTTGTAGGCAGCGTTCAGATGAACAGCAGGCTCCTGCGTTTCTGAATCGAGCATCAGCTCGGACGTGATTACTCTGGCCCCACAGTAATCAAAGATGCCGTGATCTATCTGCGTTTTCATGGCCGACGCATAGCCGTGACGCTCATAGGTTCCAGCATCTGCACCGCCGATGCCTACCAGATGCACCTCAAGGTCTGTGAGCTTCTTGATCAGGGTCGCTTCAGCGCTGAAGTCAAACGCCCAGCCATTGGAAAAGACCCGGTCTATCCATCCCTTGAGTAGCGCAGGCATGGACCACCAGTAAACCGGATACACGATAATCAAAGCATCTGCGCGATCAATGCGAGCCTGCTCGGCTGCCACGTCCGCCGGAAACGGCCCTTCTTTTCGATGGACTGCGATATCAGCAGCGGTAAACCGTGGATCGAACCCCGAAGCAGCCAGGTCGACCAATTCGACCGTGTTGGCCTCGCTTGCATCGCTGATGCCTTCTGCGATGCGCCTGGCAATACCGTGAGTGAGGGAGTTGGAATCGTGATGGCTGACGACGATGAGTGCGTGCATGGTAAAGCTCCGACGCTGGATGATTGCTGATGGATGTTCACAGCTATATACTTTTCGTACATTAATTTTAATTTACCTTTGGTATATAAGCGTGTCAAGCCAGTCTCCAAACGCAAAGCCGCGCCAACGCATGTCTCGGGAAGGTCGCCTCAGCCAGTTAATGGAGGTGGCATGGCAAATTGTTCGCGAGGAAGGCACAGAAAGCCTGACGCTGGGGCATCTGGCGCAAATCGCCGGGGTTACCAAACCTGTCGTGTATGACCACTTCCCCACTCGCCCACTGCTGTTGGCCAAACTCTATGCAGATTTCGATGTTCGACAAACCTCTCGCCTGGACGAAGCGTTGCGCAACAGCGATGCGACCGTACAGGCGCGAGCGAGAGTCATTGCCGACTCCTACGTCGATTGTGTGCTGCTGCAAGGCCGGGAAATCCCTGGCGTGATCGCAGCACTGAGCAGCTCTCCTGAGCTGGAGAAAATCAAACGTGATTACGAGCTGATCTTCATGGACAAATGTCGAGCAGCACTGGGAAGTCACAGTAAACCGAGTCAGATTTCAAATGCCCAGTTACGCGCCATGCTCGGCGCGGCGGATGCACTTTCCAATGCCGCCGCAGTGAATGAAATCTCCGCAGCCGAGGCGAAGTCCGAGCTTTATGAAATTATTCTGGCCATGACTGAAAGAGCTCATTAAGTGAGAACCCAATGATCAACGTCACAGAAGTTTCCATCGCCGACCTGCGTGCCGCGCTGGAGTCGGGCCAGACCACAGCCGTGGAGCTGGTCGAGGCTTATCTGGCCCGAATCGACGCTTACGATGGCCCGGATACATCGAGCGCGCTGAACGCAGTGGTGGTTCGCAACCCTCAAGCCCTTGCAGAAGCGCAGGCGTCTGACGCGCGTCGCGCCAACGGCCAGACCCTTGGCCCGCTGGACGGAATCCCTTACACAGCTAAAGACAGTTATCTGGTCAAAGGCCTTACCGCAGCGTCGGGAAGCCCTGCATTTGTCGACCTGATTGCTCAGCACGACGCCTTTACCATCGGACGCCTTCGCGCTGCCGGAGCGATCTGTCTGGGTAAAACCAATATGCCGCCGATGGCGAACGGCGGCATGCAGCGCGGGGTCTATGGTCGCGCCGAGAGCCCCTACAACGCGGACTACCTGACTGCCCCGTTTGCATCAGGCTCATCGAATGGCGCTGGCACCGCCACCGCCGCCAGCTTTGCCGCGTTCGGCATGGCTGAGGAAACCTGGTCAAGCGGCCGAGGCCCTGCTTCCAACAACGGCCTGTGTGCCTATACCCCATCGCGCGGGGTCATATCGGTGCGTGGCAACTGGCCGCTGACGCCGACCATGGATGTTGTGGTGCCCTACGCCAGAACCATGGCTGACCTGCTTGAAGTGCTCGATGTGATCGTCGCAGAAGATCCCGACACCCGAGGCGATCTCTGGCGGTTGCAGCCGTGGGTAGCGCTTCCGAGTGTGGCTTCGGTGCGCCCAGCTTCTTATGGCGAACTTGCAGCGAGTTCACAGACGCTCGCGGGCAAGCGCTTCGGTGTGCCGCGTATGTACATCAACGCCGATCCGCTGGCAGGCACCGCAGAAAAACCGGGCATTGGCGGTCCGACTGGCCAGCGCATCATCACTCGCCCGTCCGTCATTGATTTGTGGCAAGAGGCGCGTAAGGCGCTCGAAGCCGCCGGGGCTGAAGTAATTGAAGTGGATTTCCCGCTGGTGTCGAACTGCGAGGGTGATCGTCCCGGTGCGCCGACGGTGTTTACCCGCGGGCTGGTCTCGAAAGAGTTCCTGCATCACGAACTGTGGGATTTGTCGGCCTGGGCCTTTGATGAATTCCTGCGCGCCAATGGCGACCCGGCACTGAATCGTCTGGCCGACGTCGACGGGGCGAAAATCTTCCCCCACGACCCAGGCACCCTGCCCAACCGTGAAGACGATCTGGCTGCCGGTATGGATGAGTATGTGCGCATGGCAGAGCGCGGGATCACGCCGTGGAATGAGATCCCTACTCTGCCGGACGGCCTTCGCGGGCTGGAGCAGACGCGTCGCATCGATCTGGAAGACTGGATGGAAGGCCTGGGCCTTGATGCCGTGCTGTTCCCGACCGTTGCCGATGTGGGTCCGGCCAATGCCGATGTCGACCTGCAATCGGCCGATATCGCCTGGAGCAATGGCGTGTGGGTGGCCAACGGTAATCTCGCCATTCGCCACTTGGGCGTGCCGACCGTTACCGTACCCATGGGCGTGATGGCCGACATAGGCATGCCGGTAGGGCTGACGTTCGCAGGACGTGCGTACGACGACTCGAACCTGCTGCGTTTTGCGTCGGCGTTTGAGTCGATTGGCAACAAGCGGCTGATTCCGCCAAGAACGCCGACACTGAAGTGACGGTATTTAGAGCTCAGCTCGCGAGACGGGCTGAGCTCTTTTCCATATTGGCTGCGCAATGTTTGAGCAAGGCTTTGATTGAGCCGCGAACATTACGCTTGTCCAATTCTTTTGCTTTAAACCAGCGGCAGTCATCAATCTCGTTGGACGCTCGCGGCTTCTGGTGCTCTGCGCGCTGAGCCTCGAAGAGGAAATGAACGGCTTTGTCGTCCTGGTATTCCGAAACGTAGGCAAGCTGATCGAAGGTCAATCCGGTCTCTTCTGCCATTTCACGCATGGCAGCCTGCAGCGGTGTCTCACCCTGCTCGACGCGGCCACCTGGCAGGTTCCATTTGGCGTTGCGCTTGCGAACGAACAGGATCTCGCCTTGATGACGGCAGATCACGGTGGCGCGTCTTTTCAGGCTTTTATGCCCGGAGGTTGCAGCTTCCGTTGCACCCATGTGCGTTCCTTCAAAACGTTTATCTAAAGCCAATCCGGCGAATGCTCTTCGACGACAGTGCGCCATGCTTGTGTCGATATGATGACCACAGAGCTCGGCGGGAAGTTCAGCTCCAGGGCGGGATGCGATGCTCTGAGCTCACCCCGTAATTGTAGGAGCGCACGAGCAATGCGAGGCCGCGATGACGGTGTGTCAGGCAGAACGCTATCGCGGCCTCGCGGTGCTCGTGCACTCCTACAGGCTCCTTGTATGCCGAGCGGCATTCATCTCACTGTCACTGCGCCATGCAACTTCAGGGCGGGATACGATGCTCCGAGCTCACCCCGTAATTGTAGGAGCGCACGAGCAATGCGAGGCCGCGATGACGGTGTGTCAGGCAGAACGCTATCGCGGCCTCGCGGTGCTCGTGCGCTCCTACAGGCCCCTCGTGTGCCGAGCGGCATTCATCTCACTGTCACTGCGCTATGCAACGCTGAACGCTATCGTTCCATTCCTGAGGTATGCCCATGAGACTCGCCTCCTACAATGTTGAGAACCTGTTCAATCGCGCCAAGGCGATGAGCCTTGATGGCTGGGCGGAAGGCAAGCCAACACTGGAGCGCTTCGCGAAACTCAACGCGCTACTGGGACAGGAAACCTATTCCGTAGCCGACAAGACAGCCATGGTCAAATTGCTGGCTGAGCTAGGTCTCAACCGCTCCGACCGTGGCCCATTCGTAATGCTTCGGCAAAACCGTGGCAATCTGGTCAAGCGACCCCGCAACGGGGACATGACAATCGTTGCCAATGGTCGCGCGGACTGGACCGGGTCGCTTGAACTGATTCAGGCCCCGGTTGACGAAGAAGCCATGCGGAACACCGCCCGGGTAATGATTGATCTGCAAGCAGATGTGCTGGCGGTGGTAGAGGCAGAAAGCAGGCCAGCCCTTCGTGACTTCAATGCCGAAATCATCAGCGGGCTCGGCGGCGATGTGTTCAGCCATGTCATGTTGATCGACGGGAACGACGAGCGCGGGATCGATGTTGGCGTTACAAGCCGGGCAGGATTCCCCATCGGTCTCATGCGCAGCCACGTTGACGACAGCGATGACCGAGGCCAGCTGATTTTCTCGAGGGATTGCCCGGAGTTTTACCTGTCCACGCCCTCAGGCGCGCGACTCGTGCTACTCGTCAATCACCTGAAAAGCAAAGGCTACGGCAGCCTCGCCGACTCGGCCAAAAGAAGACTCGCCCAAGCCAACAGAGTGAAAGAAATCTACAACTCGCTCATTGAGCAAGGCGAACAGTACGTCGCCGTGGTAGGCGACTTCAACGACACGCCAGACAGCGACGCATTGAAACCGCTGCTCCAGGACACGCCCCTGAGGGATGCGTTTACCCACGAGCACTTCAACGACGGCGGCTATCCCGGAACGTACGGCTCGTGCAACGCCTCCAACAAAATCGATTACCTGCTGCTGTCCCCGGAACTGTTCAAAAAAGTCAGTGCTGGCGGGGTTTTCCGCAAGGGCATGTGGCCGGGCGCCAGACCCGTACGCTGGGAAACGTACCCCGAGCTCACCCGCAAAGAGAGCGCAGGCTCTGATCATGCGGCGGTCTGGGTTGATCTGGATATTTAGCCTTAGGGCTATTTGAGGGGCAACGCGGCAATACTTGTTCAATCAACTTTCGAGATTCAAACGCTCTGACATCTTGACCAGCGTCGCCAGCGAATCTGCGTTCATTTTGCGCATCAACGCGCCACGCCTTACCTTCACGGTTATTTCGCTGACACCCAATCGGGCAGCTACTTGCTTGTTGAGCAACCCTTGAACCACCAGTTCCATGACCTCTCGTTCACCGTCAGTCAGGCTGGCGTGACACTGTCTCAACTGATTGATCCGGGCCGCTGCTTCACGGGTTTGCTTGTCCTGACTCAAACCCTGACTGATGGCATCAAGCAGATCCTGCTCACGGAACGGCTTGGTCAGAAATTCGATAGCGCCCGCCTTCATGGCTTTCACAGACATGGGGATATCGCCATGACCCGTGATGAAAACCACCGGAAGCGTAATTCCCCGACTGCCCATTTCCCGCTGGAAATCCAGCCCGCTCATGCCCGGCATACGCACATCCAGCACCAGACAGCCGGGCACATCGGGCAATGTGGCATCCATGAACTCGCGAGCGGAACCGAACGTCATGCACGCCAGACCGACCGACGCCATGAGGTCTGCCAGGGATTCACGCACCGAGCGGTCGTCATCGACGATATAAACCCTGTCGGCAGTGCTTTCAGTAACTGTTTCAGGCATCGGATTCTCTTGCAGTCGCAGGCATCGTGAAGTGAAAGGTAGCGCCGAAGGGTGAGTTGTTCGAGGCCCAGATTCGACCGTCATGGGCTTCGATAATAGAACGGCTGATCGGCAACCCCATTCCCATGCCTTCAGGCCGGGTCGTATAGAAGGCATCGAACACCCGCTCGCAATCGCGCGGCAACAGACCGTTGCCTTGATCGGTAATAGAGAAACGTAACTGTTGCGGCGACTCAAGTTCTACATGACAGTCCAGCGTTCGCCGCTCGGGGCTTACCTCGCGCATCGCGTCGACCGCATTCATCGCCAGATTGAGGATGACTTGCTGAATCTGCACCTCGTCAGCCAGCAGCGGAGGCAAGCCTTCTTCAATCTGCACGTGCAGCGCAATTTCTTGTTCGGCCAATTCTCCGGCGATCAGCCGGAGCGCGCCCTTGACCGTATCTTCGACGTTCAGCCATTGCTTGGTCGGTGCCTGATGCCTCGCAAGGCTGCGCAACCGGGCGATGATGTCACTGGCACGATGCGAGTCTTCGATGATGCGCTCCACAGCCTGCCGGGCCTTAGGCAAGTTGGGAGGATCGGCGGCAATCCAGCGCAGACAGGCACTGCCGCTGGTGGCCGTGGCAGCCAGCGGCTGATTCAACTCATGGGCAATCGAAGCAGCCAGTTCGCCCAGCACATTGACCCGCGCGACATGCTCCAGGTGCGCTCGGGTCTGATGCACTGCACGAATGGCAGCCGACAAACGCAACGCCAGCCAGGTCGTACAGGCGATGGCCGCGAGGCTGATCAGGACATTCACCAGCCCCGACTCTGTATCGCCAAAACGCGTGAAGCGGTAACTCAGAATCGTCAGCAGCATACAAACGATGGACACGCCCACCACCGCCCGCGCCGGCAGGAACCTGGCGGCGATCAGCACCACGATCACTTGAAAGACCCCAACCGCAATTTCAAGATCAGTGACCGTGTCGATCGCAGCAATCCCCAATGCCAACGCCAACAACAGGACCAAACGAAGCGTTAACCGAGTCCGTCTCACTGGATCACCATCGCGCATCACCACTATCAGGATTGCAAACGCAGAGTGTATAGCGGCCAGCGTGGCCTGTTCACTGGAAACCTCAGTCTGCTCAGCAAGGGTTGTCCAGGCTGAACTGATCAGCCACATCGTCGTAGGCGAAAAGCTCAGCATAGCGACCCCACTGTGTCACGCAGTCCAGCGTAACGGCCGCATCACTTTGCGACATGAAGTCTTCCAGCTCATCCCGGAAGCGTCTCGCGGGTGCGGTTCGGCCTGGACGATCATCCAGCACCCGACGGATATGGCTGACCAGCGGCACGTACCTCAGCAAGTGCTGCGCAAACAACTGCTTGCGCTCATCCACATCTGACTGGGCATAACGCCGTCCGGCGGGAAGAAGCGTGATATCGCCCTCCTGCATTTGGGCAAATCGCATCAGTTGCAGCACTTCCGCCAACGAAAAAAGATCCTCGGAGGTGGAGCGCAATGCCGTAGCCAACTCGCGCAAATCGGCCTGACCGTCATAGGGAGAGTTGTCTACCGCCTCGATCAGCCCCGCCAACGCGTTGGTGGAAGTCAGTGGCAAGACCATACCGATGCCGTTTCCTGCAAACAGGCTTTCACGTGGCGAATGCACGGCGCTACCGCCCGCCATGTGCACGTAAATGCTTTCCACCAGCGCCTGAAAAGCAGGGT
Organism: Pseudomonas caspiana; assembly: GCF_002158995.1. GTDB lineage: Bacteria > Pseudomonadota > Gammaproteobacteria > Pseudomonadales > Pseudomonadaceae > Aquipseudomonas > Aquipseudomonas caspiana. The sequence goes on from NZ_LOHF01000003.1 coordinate 341,084, forward strand.
CTGTACGGTTGCGCGGCTGGGCGAGATCGACGTTGACTTCGCACATGATCCTCCCCGGATTGGAGGAAAGAATCAGGATGCGATCACACATCAACACCGCTTCTTCGATGTTATGGGTGACCATCAGAATTGACTTGATCGGCATCCGGCCTTCGCTCCAGAGGTCGAGCAAATCAGTGCGCAGTGTTTCCGCGGTCAACACGTCCAGCGCGGAAAACGGTTCGTCCATCAGCAGGATATCGGGGTCGACCACCAATGCACGGGCCAGACCGACACGCTGGCGCATGCCCCCGGACAACTCTTTGGGGTAGGCACTTTCAAACCCGTCGAGGCCGATCATATCGATAGCCGCCAGGGCCCGTCGGCGCCGCTCGGGCGCTGCCACGCTCAATGCCTCAAGACCGACTTCCACGTTCTGCAGCACGGTTAACCACGGGAAAAGGGCGAAGCTCTGGAACACCATCCGCACTGAAGTCGACACACCCGACGCGTTCGCCGGAAAGGCAACCACCCCCGTGGTGGGCGACACCAGCCCTGCGATGGAGCGCAACAACGTGGATTTCCCCGAACCCGAACGCCCCAGCAGCCCAATGACCTCGCCGTCGTTGAGACGCATGGCGACATCATCCAGCACCACGCGTTGGGTGCCGCCCGCCGTGCCGTAAACATGACCGAGCCCTTGCACATCCACCAGGCAACGCTTGTCGATAACTTCCATTGGAATACCCTCACTCAATTCGAAGCCGACGTTCGGCATAGCGGTACAGCGGACGCCATAGAAGGCTGTTGAAACCGACCACGAATACGGACATGACGACAATGCCCAGCGCCACCCGCTGGAAATCACCCGCCGTCGTGGCCTGGGCAATGAACGATCCCAGCCCCGACGCATACCGATGATCGCTGCCCCATGACACCGCCTCGGCGACGATGCTGGCGTTCCAGGAGCCACCGGCAGCCGTCAAAGCGCCGGTCACGTAATAAGGGAAAACACCCGGCAGCACGACTTTGCGCCACCATTGCCAACCCCGCACGCGAAACACCCGTGATGCTTCGAGCAAGTCGGTCGGCAAGGCGCTGGCACCGGCGATCACGTTAAAAAGGATGTACCACTGTGTCCCCAGGATCATCAGCGGCGACAGCCATACATCCGGGTTCAGCTTCAAGGCGACGATGGTGACCACGGCGAACGGGAACAGAATGTTTGCCGGGAACGCTGCCAGTAATTGCGCGACGGGTTGCAAACGTTCTGCCCAGCGCGGATTCAGGCCGATCCAGACACCGATGGGCACCCAGACAAGACTGGCCAGGACGATAAGCACCGCCACACGCGCCAAAGTGGCGAGCCCCAGACCAAACGCATTGATCACCTCCTCCACGCCCAACGTGCTGCCGATAAAGCACACCAATTGATAAATGCCGGTCATGCACGCCGTAACGATCAGGACTATCCACGCCAGATCGATGTAACGCTGCCACCGGCTATTGACCGTGAAGCCCGTGAGCGCCAGTTTGGGTATACACACTGTTGGCATCCAGTCGCTCACGCTGCGCAGCGACGCAAACAACAAAGGGACAATTCGTGAGGACCTGAGCAGGTCGTAGACCCGTGACCGGGGACGCTTGTGGGAAGCGGTCTGTTCAAATCGAAACTTGTCCGCCCACGCCACAATGGGCCGGAAAAACAACACGTCGTACAGAACGATTACTCCGACCATGGCCAACACAGCCCAACTGATCGCAGCGATATCCTTCTGCTGAATCGCGAGAGCCAGCCATGAACCGATACCCGGCAAATTGACGGTGCTGTCTCCGACCGTGATGGACTCGGAGGCCACGACAAAAAACCAGCCGCCCGACATGGACATCATCATGTTCCACACCAGCCCCGGCATTCCGAACGGCAGTTCGACCTTGATAAACCGCTGCCACGACGAAAACGAGAATTGCCGACTCACATCGTAAAGATCGTCAGGTACGGTCCTCAGCGACTGATAAAAGCTGAAGGTCATGTTCCAGACCTGGCTGGTGAAAATGGCAAATACCGCAGCGCATTCCAGCCCCCACTGCCGCCCCGGAAAAATGCTCATGAAGAACACCACGGTAAACGTCAGGAAACCCAGCACCGGTACCGATTGAAGAATGTCCAGCGCCGGCAAAATAACCATCGCAGCCCTGCGGCTTTTAGCGGCCAGTGTGGCGATAACAATCGAAAACACGAACGACACGAACAACGCGGCAAACATGCGCAAAGTGGTGCGCAGTGTATAGGCGGGCAATTGCACCAGATCGAGTGACACAGGCGCAGAATCAAGGGCACTGAGTGGCTGATTCATTTGCCCGGCACTGTAAAAAACAAACAGCGCCAGCAAAGCGATGGCGGCGACCAGCGCGCCCTCGGCGAGTAAGGATGCTGAGCGAGGTTGCGCCGTGTTGTTTACCGGGCTTCTCAGGGATAAAGGCAGGGAGAAACGCATAAGATAGCCTCTGTCGTGCGTCTCAAACGTCAGGCATCCACCGGTCAGGTGGAGCAAACGCATGAAGCACTTCGATCCGTTAATCAGTTTGCTTTACTTGGGTAAAGCATAAGGACTGAGGTTGATCGGATCGACAGAAACTAAGGACGTCAAAATATACGTTGGTATATGAGGTGAGTGTGCTGACAACTAACTTGTTGTGAGTCGCATATTGAAGATATGGCGAATCAAGGTACGTCGCCAACCGTTACGGGCAACTCAACCGGCTTCTGATTGGTAATACCGAACGGAATATGAACCGACGGCGCCACCGCACTCGCGGACTTCAGATGCCCCGACTGGTCATCGAAGAAGATATGTGGCTTCAGTACGGCAAGCACCTTGCCCTTCTCGATACCGCCCAGGAAAAACGCGTCGTTGACCATCACCCCCCAACTCTTCAGGGTGTTCAGCGCACGCTCGTGTGAAGGTGCGCTTCGGGCTGTGACGATGGAAACCCTGATCCGGTTTTCATAATCTGGATTGAGCTTCTTGTATTGCTCTTCAACGGACTGGATCTTTGCCATCCGGACCATGAACTCTTTCAGCGGGCCAGGGTTATGCGGCTCCATCACGTTCTTCACTTCGTGTGCATGAAACTCCACCAGACCGGACGACTGCATGACCGTCTCAGCCTCATCACCTGCCAGTACGCCATCAAAGTCGAACGCAATACGCAGGGTCTTGTCGTCTTCATCGTCATCGAACTGTGAATCCAGGACCTGCCCGGCCGGATGCCCGGCATTGATCGCAGCCTCCACATCAGCCTTGTTACCCGACAGAAACAGCGCAATGTTCAAGGCCGGAATGTATTCGTATGGCGACCGACCCTGCATGAAAATAGCGCGGGTCATCCCCAGCCCGTAATGCTCAATGGTCTTCATCACCCTCAGGCCCGTGTCCGGGTCATTTCGGGATAACAGCACCACCTCGACCAGCGGATCAGACGGGTCTTCGCTCAAGTCATTCAGCGACAGCAGACGCTTGATAAAAGGAAAGGCAATCCCCTTGGGCAGCGGATTGTTCAGGTTCTTTTCCTGAAATTTCCGATACTCCTCTTCACCCTGGCTGCGAAACACCGCGTCCGAGTCCAGCAGATCAAAAACGGCGCTGGAGGCGACGCCGATGACTAAGCGATTGTCCAGTTCGTAGGGCATTGGGGTTCTCTTTGGTGGGCTCGGCGGCGGGGCTGGCCGATGACATCTGGAGCAGACGGTGGATCGGGAATGGAAAAAAATCTAGCATGAAGGGCCAAAAACTTCAGCAGATCATTGCTGTTTGGCCTGAAGAGATACCTCGTGCCTAATCCGATAATACCCATACTCATAGTGTTTCTTGCCACACTGGTCATTTATTGCGTGCTGGGCAACGCATTCAAACGCAAACCGCTATTTAGCTTACGTCCAACGCTCACATTCAACTACAGACCGACAGACTGGGGCGCCTCCGAATACCTCGCGGCCTTGACTGCCTTTAACATTCTGTTGCTGGTCTACGTTGCGTGCTTCATAAAACTAGGTTTCGATCTACCCAAATACTATCGATGGTTATTGCTGGCATGGACGTGTTTATGCACCCTTGCACTGATATCCATGTACTACAACGTAACGACCAAGTACGCACGATTCTCCAGCGTACTGAATATCAGTGCGGGCCTCGCCACTGCATGCTTTGCCATTTTCACGGCACCGCTCGTAGACAGTTCAATCACCGATTTAACAGGTGTGAACGCAGATAAATTTCCGGCAGCGCAGAAAACTTTAAATCTGGTGGCGGTTATTTATTGCTGGTCGCTAATCGGAATGATCGTGACCATGTTCGTGTTCCTGTTCATAGGTTTCCACACCCTCTTCAAAACAACCAGCAACACGCGAGCGTCAACACTGTCAGTGGTCGCCCTCGTCGGCATCGCGTACACATTCGTTATCTACCTCAATGCGTTCAGCGAACTATCGCGCGACCTGTCCAATAAGCGAATAAAGGTCTTATTGGTCTACTCGTCCTTTCATGTAAGCCCCGATAAGTGTGGACTTGTGAATCAACCCGCAAATTCGAAGGTAGCCCTACTGGATGATGACAAGGCTGTGATCGCTCTCCCAGACCCGACGCAAACGTACACTTTCAAGCGCGTAGCGTGCTCAGTACCCGGTTCAGACAGAGAGGGGTAAAGCCCGCATGAATTCAGTCCTGGCCTATGGCGGTAAACACTCGCGGTTTTTGCCGAGCACCGAGCGGCAGATATCCGGACAGACGTTGCCAGGCATCAGTGGTCCAAGGCGAACTGATCGAATGCGGCGCTGCCCTGGATCATCAGCTATGTGAGCCCCCCGCTTCTCTGCACACCGAACGATTCGCGTTGTATTCAGGTCTGGTTGTCATTAGGAGCTTGAATCGATGGCAGGTGAATCATGGTGCTGAAAATAACAAGTATCGTCATGGCGGTAGTGGCTGCCGCCATTTTATACATGGGCGGCGCTTTGGTTGCCGCTGGAGGGAGTCCTGCCTATGCAGTGATCGGGCTTGGCGTGCTGATCACCGCAGTGTTGTTGTTTCTCAGGAAAAATTCGGCACTCACGCTCTATGCGTTACTCATGTGGGCGATTCTGATCTGGATCATCTACGAAGTGGGCTTCGACAAATGGCAGTGGATTCCACGTGGCGATCTGTTCGCGTTGATGGGGTTCTGGCTGGCACTGCCATGGGTCGTGCGCCGTTTGTATGTCGCGCAGACGCCGGCAGAGTCACGAAGCTTTCACCCGTTCCTTGGCGGCACGGTGGCGGTGATGATCGTGATCGTTGTGGGCATCATGTTCTACGACCCCTACCCTGTTAAGGGCGAGATCACTAACCCAATTTCTGCAAAAGGTGCCAGTGGTGCGGCAGAGGATTGGGTTGCTTATGGCGGCACCAACGACGGGCAGCGATTCTCCACGCTTGATCAAATCGACGCGGGAAATGTTAAAAAGCTCACGGTCGCCTGGGAGTATCACACTGGCGACCTGCGTGATCCTGCAAAAGACGCCAGCGAGTACACGTTTGAAGCCACTCCGTTAAAAGTAAACAATCGGGTTTATGTCTGTACTGCGCACAATGAGGTGCACGCGTTAAATCCCGAGACGGGAATGCTGGAGTGGAAATTCGAGCCTCAGAAAGACCGTTCATACCTGCAGCAACATCAGACATGTCGAGGGGTCAGCTATTACTCTCCTGCGTCCTCCGGCACTCGGAGCGGCGACCTGTCAGTCTCCTCTACGAACGCTCCAGCGCTCTGTGACAAGCGCATCATCACTGCGACAGCGGATGCGAGGCTGGTCGCACTGGACGCCGATACGGGCAAGGCCTGTAGCGAATTCGGTAATAACGGCGTGGTCAACCTGAGCGACAACATGGGCAAGATCCGCCCTCACGCACTCATGCAAACCGCCGCCCCGCTGGTGGCCGGTGATCTGATCATCGTCGGTGGCTCAGTAATGGACAATGGCTACAACGCCGGTAATCCGTCCGGAGTGATCAGGGCTTATGACGTCCTCAGCGGCAAACTGGTCTGGAATTTCGATCCTGCCACGCCTGAATTCACCCAGCCCATTGCTGCTGGTCAAGACTACCCACAAGACACACCCGTGGCCTGGGGCACTCTGAGTGCCGACCTGCAGAACGGGTTGGTGTACGTACCCTTTGGTAATGCTTCTCCCGATGAACTCGGTATTCGACGCGATCCTGCCAGCAATACCGAGAAATTCCGCGACACCCTGGTTGCTCTGGACCTGAAAACGGGTGCGTTCAAATGGAAATTCCAGACCTCTCATAACGATCTGTGGGATCGCGACAACCCTTCGCAACCTTCACTCATCGAACTCGGCAAGGACGACAAGAAGCAGCCCGCGGTGGTGCTGCCGACGAAGGTAGGTAATATTTTCGTTCTCAACCGATTGACTGGTGAGCCGATCATTCCTGTCGACCAGGCCAAGGCGTCGGCTGACGGCGGTGTTGCCGGTGAGCGTTTCGCGACAAATCAGCCGGTCTCAAGGCTCAACTTCATTCCTGAGCCGCTGACCGAAAAATCCATGTGGGGCCTGACACCGTTTGACCAAATGTCCTGTCGTACCAGCTTCAAGAAGCTTCGGTACGACGGCAACCCATGGACGCCAAGCACCGAATCCGGAACGCTGGTGTTTCCGGGAAACATCGGCGCCTTTAACTGGGGCTCGGTGGCGGTTGACCCGGAACGGCAAATCCTGATTGGCGCCCCCGTACGCCTGGCTTACAAATACACGCTGATCAAACGAACGCCGGAAACCGAAGAGAAACGGCTGTTTACCGAAGAAGGTAAGCCCTACTGGAATGAAAATTTCAAAGGCGACTATGCGATCAGGATTCAGCAATTTGCCTCTGATCTGGGTATCCCCTGTATCGCTCCACCTTGGGGCCGCATGGCTGGAGTTGACCTTAACACCGGTAAAACGGAGTGGATGCGCCGCATCGGCACCTCCAAAAACCTGAAGACCAGCTTCCTGTCAGGAAGCTTCCCGATTGGCTTCCCAATGGGCATGGTGGCGCACGGCGGGCCATTGATCACAGCAGGAGGATTGGTGTTCCACGGCGCAACCGCAGATGGTTTCATCCGCGCCTACGACATCAATACTGGAGAAACTCTTTGGCAAACCGAATTACCAGCGGGCGGCCAAGCGACTCCGTCGACCTACATGGGAAGTGATGGCAAACAATATGTAGTCATTGCTGCTGGCGGTCACGGCTCCCTTGGTACGAGACTGGGCGACAGCGTGATTGCTTTCAGGCTGAACTGAAAATCGCAGGAACGATCCTAAAATCGCAGAAACGATCGTGACTTCCAAATGGGCTTCTCAGAACCCAAAAACGAAAAAGCCCTGAATAATCAGGGCTTTGACGTATCTAAGATGGCGGAAGCATAGAGATTCGAACTCTAGGACCTGTTACAGTCGGCAGTTTTCAAGACTGCTGCCTTAAACCACTCGGCCATACTTCCGTTTGCATTGCGGGCGCCATAATACCGGAATGAAACACGCTGTCAAACTCTCTAGGTGGCTGATTTCAGGTCGTCTGTTATGATCTTTGCAACTCAACATTTCAACCACTAGGAGTTTCGCCATGCGCGAACAGGATTACGCAGTTAATAACGGCGTGCAGGCCGATCAGCTAGAGGTTAGCCGCGTCCTGCGCAACACATACGGTCTTCTGGCTCTGACCCTTGCTTTCAGTGGTGTCATGGCTTTTGTAGCGCAGCAGATGCGCGTTGGCTACCCGAACATTTTCGTTGTACTGATCGGTTTCTACGGCCTGTTTTTCCTCACCAACAAACTGCGCGATTCGGCGTGGGGTCTGGTGTCGGCATTCGCCTTGACCGGTTTCATGGGCTTCATCCTTGGCCCGATCCTCAACCGTTACCTGGGCATGCAAGGCGGCGCTGAAGTTGTCAGCTCGGCATTCGCCATGACTGCACTGGTATTCGGTGGTCTGTCGGCTTACGTGTTGATCACCCGCAAGGACATGAGCTTCCTCGGTGGTTTCATCACCGCTGGCTTCTTCGTCCTGCTGGCGGCGGTACTGGCAAGCATTTTCTTCCAGATCAGCGGTCTGCAGTTGGCGATCAGCGCTGGCTTCGTCCTGTTCTCGTCGGCCTGCATTCTGTTCCAGACCAGCGCGATCATTCAGGGTGGCGAGCGTAACTACATCATGGCGACCATCAGCCTGTATGTTTCGATCTACAACCTGTTCGTCAGCCTGTTGCAGATCTTCGGCATCATGAGCCGCGACGACTGATTCAGCTGTCCTGCTTCATCAAAAAGCCCGCCTAGCGGGCTTTTTGCTGTCTAGTGCTCGTGAATTCTTTATCATTGGCCAAGTTTTCTGCTCAGGGCCTGTCATGAAGTTCGCGATCAATCTTTTCAGCGCTGCCCATGCGCCCTCCTCGCGCCGCGCCCTGCTGTTTGCTCAGGCAGCGCTGGCGGGTGGGCATGAGATTGTGCGGCTGTTCTTCTATCAGGATGGTGTCCACAGCGCTTCGGCCAATGTCGTGACGCCTCAGGACGAACACGACCTGCCCTCGCAATGGCGAGACTTCATCACTCAGCACCAACTGGACGGTGTAGTGTGCATCGCCGCCGCCCTGCGCCGCGGGGTTCTAAATGATGAAGAAGCTCAGCGCTATCAGCGGCCAGCAGCCAACCTGCTGGCCCCTTGGGAATTATCCGGGTTAGGCCAGTTACACGACGCGGCGCAAACCGCTGATCGTGTGATCTGTTTCGGAGGGCCTTGAAGTGGCTAAATCAATGTTGATTATCAGCCGTCAGGCGCCATGGTCCGGGCCGGGTGCGCGAGAGGCGCTGGATATCGTGCTGGCCGGTGGTGCTTATGATTTGCCCGTGGGCCTGTTGTTTCTGGATGATGGTGTCTTTCAGTTGTTGCCGGAGCAGAACGCCAAGGCTCTGCAACAGAAAGACCTGACCGCCAACCTCAAGGCGCTGTCGATGTTCGGCGTCGAAGAAATTTATGCCTGTGGCACCAGCCTTGCCGAGCGCGGCATCCTGCGGGAAGCAGTGGATGAGGAAATCATTCAATTGCCGCAATCCGCGGAAATCACCGCACTTATTGACCGCTACGACCACGTGATCACAATCTGATGTCGACCCTGCACGTTTTATCTCATTCTCCCTTCACCGACAGCCGCCTGACCAGTTGTCTGCGCCTTCTCGGCCCGGCTGATGGCGTGCTGCTGTGCGGCGACGCCACTTACGCGCTGACCGACTCGACAGCACCACTCCAGGCACTGCAAGCGCTAAGCGACACCGAAGTTTTTGTGCTTGAGGAGGATATTCAAGCGCGGAGCATGGCGGCGCCAGACTGGGCAACAGTTGTCGACTACCCAGGCTTCGTCAAACTCTCGATTCGCTTCGACAAGGTCAACACGTGGCTATGAACGAGTTGAACGTGGCCGGGCAGATCATCGCTCTGGATAAAGACGGCTTTCTGCAAAACCTTGATGACTGGTCGATGGATGTTGCGAACGCGCTATCCGGCCGGGAAGGTATTGCGCTGAGCCCCGAACACATCGAGGTGTTGCTGTTGCTAAGGGATTTCTACGCAGAATTCCAGTTGTCACCCGCGACTCGGCCGTTGATCAAATACACAGCTCTGAAGCTCGGTCCGGAAAAAGGCAACAGCATGCACCTTAACCGCCTGTTCAACGGCACTCCCGCCAAACTCGCCGCCAAGCTGGCGGGCCTGCCCAAGCCGACTAATTGCATATGAACGACTACGCCCCACTCGTCCTTGAAACACCTGCCGAACATCCCTTTGCCCAGTTCGTCCGTATCCTGGGCAAAGGCAAACGTGGAGCGCGCAATCTGACCCGTGAAGAAGCCCGGGAGGCCATGGGCATGCTCCTCGACGAAAAGGTCGAAGAAAGCCAGTTGGGTGCGTTTCTGATGCTGCTGCGCCACAAGGAAGAAAGCGCGGAGGAGTTGGCGGGCTTCACTGAAGCGTTGCGCGAGCGATTGAACGCCCCGCCACTTCAGGTCGATATTGACTGGCCTACCTATGCCGGCAAGAAGCGACATTTGCCTTGGTACTTGCTGGCGGCCAAATGCCTGGCTCAGAACGGGGTACGTATCTTGATGCACGGCGGCGGCGCGCATACGGCCGGCCGACTCTACACCGAACAATTGCTGGGTCTGCTGGGCATTCCGCTGTGCCGCAACTGGCAAGCCGTGGACCAAGCGTTACAACAGCACAACCTGGCATTCTTCCCGCTGGGCGACTGGGCTCCGCAATTGCAGCGCATGATTGACCTGCGTAATACCCTCGGGCTGCGCTCGCCAATTCATTCACTGGCGCGGATCCTCAACCCACTGGATGCACGTTGCGGCCTGCAAAGCATTTTTCACCCTGGCTATCAGGGCGTTCATCGCGACGCCAGCGGCTTGCTCGGCAATCACACCATCGTTATCAAGGGTGATGGCGGTGAAGTGGAGATCAATCCCGACACCATTAGCCACTTGTACGGCACCACAGCGGGCCAACCATGGGATGAGGAGTGGCCGGCTCTGTCGGATCGTCGCCATGTGAAACCGGCAACCCTGGATCCGCAGCAACTCGTCGCGCTGTGGAAAGGTGAGATCGAAGACAGCTATCCGCAACTGGCGTTGATTTCAACGATGGCGCTGGCTTTACGCGGCTTGGGATTGCCCCGTACGGAAGCGTTCGCCCAAGCTGAGCTTTTCTGGAAGAACAGGAATACATCGATCTAACCGATCATTACCCCCCAACCTTTGCGCTATTTGTTCGAACGAATCGGCTTAAACTCATCTCCAAAGCACATAAGCACACACTTTGGAGTTTGATATGGGCCTTCTCGTTGAAGGACGCTGGCAAGACCAGTGGTACGAAAGCAGCAAAGATGGGGCATTTCAGCGCGAGCAAGCGCAACGTCGCAACTGGATCACCGCTGATGGTCGACCAGGACCTTCAGGCGAAGGCGGCTTCAAAGCCGAGGCCGGGCGCTATCATCTGTACGTATCACTGGCCTGCCCCTGGGCCCATCGCACGCTCATCTATCGCAAGCTCAAAGGGCTGGAAAGCCTGATCGACGTATCCGTGGTCAGTTGGCTGATGCGCGAGCACGGCTGGACTTTCGATACCGAAAAAGGCTCGACCGGCGACCCACTCGACAACCATGAATTTCTTTATCAGCGCTATCTGGCTGACACGGCAGACTATACCGGTCGTGTGACCGTGCCTCTGCTCTGGGATAAGAAACTGCAGCGCATCGTCAGCAACGAATCCGCGGAAATCATCCGCATGTTCAACAGCGCCTTTGACGATCTGACCGGTAATCGACTTGATCTGTATCCAGACGCCTTGCAATCGCCGATCAATGAGTTGAATGAGCGCATTTATCCGGCTGTGAATAACGGCGTGTACCGCGCGGGCTTTGCAACCTCTCAAGGCGCTTATGAAGAGGCCTTTGATGATGTCTTCGCCGAACTGGATGTTCTGGAAAAGCTGCTGGCCGAGAAACGCTACCTGACTGGCGACTACCTGACTGAAGCCGACGTGCGCCTGTTCACCACTGTTGTGCGCTTCGACGCTGTCTATCACGGGCACTTCAAGTGCAACCTGCGGCGGATTTCGGACTATCCGAACCTGAGCAACTGGATGCTGGAGCTGTACCAGTGGCCGGGCATCACCGAAACGGTGGACTTCACGCACATCAAGCATCACTACTACGAGAGCCACGGCACTATCAATCCAACAGCTGTTGTGCCTAAAGGCCCGCTGCAGGATCTGGGCAGAGCGCATGATCGTGAGCGGCTGACAGGGCGTGGAATCTGGGGCAAGACAGGCGTTTAACCTTGGCGCCTACCGCTGTATAAGCATTGCGCGCCACTCTGGATGAAATCACTGTAGGAGCGCACGAGCACCGCGAGGCCGCGATGGCGGTCATTCTAATAAACCGCTATCGCGGCCTCGCGGCCTCGCGGTGCTCGTGCGCTCCTACAGTTCTGCCGTGTTACGGGAGACGGAGTGGTGTGATGGACACCGAGGCAGTCAGCCCCTACACAACGCGCTACTTCAGATCAGACCGTAGCCTGAGCCCCTTCGAACCAGGCGAGTTTTTCGCGTAACTGGACCACTTCACCCACGATCACCAACGTCGGTGCATGGACTTCATGCTCCGCGACCATTCGTGGCAGATCGGCCAAAGTTCCTGTAAATACTCGCTGGCTGGAGGTAGTACCCTGCTGGATCAGCGCAGCCGGAGTATCAGCGGATCGACCGTGCTTGATCAGTTGCTCACAGATGATTGGTAATCCGATCAGCCCCATGTAGAAAACCAGGGTCTGTGCGGGCGCTACCAAATCACTCCAGGGCAAATCACTGGTGCCGTTCTTCAAGTGCCCGGTAATGAAACGCACCGACTGCGCATGGTCACGGTGAGTCAGTGGAATACCCGCATAGGCTGCGCAACCGCTGGCTGCCGTGATACCCGGTACGACCTGAAATGGAATTCCGTGGGCCGCCAGTTCCTCGATCTCTTCGCCGCCACGGCCAAAGATGAACGGATCACCGCCCTTCAACCGTAGGACGCGCTTGCCCTGCCTGGCCAGATCAACCAGCTGCTTGTTAATCTCGTCTTGCGGCACGGCGTGATCAGCACGACGCTTGCCCACATAGACCCGCTCGGCGTCACGCCGGCACAAATCCAGAATCGCCGGAGCCACAAGACGGTCGTACAACACCACGTCGGCCTGTTGCATCAGACGCAATGCCCGGAAGGTCAGCAGGTCCGGATCACCCGGCCCAGCACCTACCAGATAAACCTCACCGGGAGCATGTGGCGCATCACCTGCAATCTTGGCGATCAGCAAGCGCTCTGCTTCAGCGCCCTGTCCGGCCAGTTGCCGGTCAGCAATCGGCCCCTGAAAAACTTCTTCCCAGAAGGTTCGGCGCTGGGTTACGTCCGGAAACAGATTCTTTACCTGACTACGGAAACGCGCGGCCAGACCGGCCAACTGACCGTAAGTCGATGGAATCCAGGTTTCCAGCTTGGCGCGAATCAACCGCGCCAGCACCGGAGCGTCGCCTCCACTGGAAACGGCGATGACCAATGGCGAACGGTCGACGATGGCCGGGAAAATCACGCTGCACAGCGCAGGTGCGTCCACCACATTGACCGGTACACAGCGCTGTCTGGCGTCATGAGACACCTGAGCGTTGAGCGGCTCGTCATCGGTGGCGGCAATGATCAGCACGCAACCGTCCAGATCATTGACGTTGTAGCCACGCAGAATCAACTGTCCGCCACTGCGCTCAACCAGCTCGCGCAGTTGTGGCTCGATCTCTGGAGCGACCACCCGAATGACGGCGCCGGCCTCGGCGATGAGGCGGGATTTGCGCAATGCAATCTCGCCACCGCCCACGACCAGCACTTGGCTGCCACGCAGGTTATGGAACAGCGGCAGGAATTCCATTTAACCGATGACCTCAAGCCCACCCATGTAAGGTTTGAGCACTTCCGGCACACGAATCGAGCCGTCGGCTTGCTGGTAGTTTTCCAGCACAGCAACCAGGGTACGCCCAACCGCCAGACCCGAACCGTTCAGGGTATGAACCAGTTCTGGCTTGCCGGTTTCCGGGTTGCGCCAGCGAGCCTGCATACGACGCGCCTGGAAATCACCACAGTTGGAGCAAGACGAAATCTCGCGGAATTTATCCTGACTCGGAATCCACACTTCCAGGTCGTAGGTTTTAACTGCGCTGAAGCCCATATCGCCAGTGCACAGTGCCAGAACGCGATAAGGCAGCTCCAGCAATTGCAGGACGCGTTCGGCGTTAGCTGTCAGGCCTTCAAGGGCTTCCATGGATTTTTCAGGCTCGACGATTTGTACCATCTCGACCTTGTCAAACTGGTGCTGACGGATCATGCCGCGAGTGTCTCGACCCGATGCGCCCGCTTCGCTGCGGAAGCATGGCGTGTGAGCCACGAACTTCAACGGTAGTTGCTTGGCGTCGATGATTTCGCCGGACACGATGTTGGTCAGCGAGACTTCCGCAGTCGGGATCAGATACAGGTCCGCCTCGCCCTCGCGGGATATCTTGAACAGGTCTTCTTCAAACTTCGGCAACTGACCGGTGCCCTGCAACGCTGGCGCCTGGACCAGATAAGGCGTGTAAGCCTCTTCATAGCCGTGCTCGTTGATGTGCAGATTGATCATGAACTGCGCGAGTGCGCGGTGCAGGCGTGCGATCGGGCCACGCAGCAACGCGAAACGGGCGCCGGACAGCTTGGCGGCGGTTTCAAAATCCAGCCAGCCGTATTTCTCGCCCAGCGCGACGTGGTCCTGAACCTGGAAGTCGAACGAGGCTGGAGTGCCCCAGGTGCGGACTTCAACATTACCGTCTTCGTCAGCGCCCACCGGTACGGATTCGTGAGGGATATTCGGCATGCTCAGGAGCATCGAATCCAGTTCGGCCTGAATGCCGTCCAGCTCTTTCTTGCCGGTATTCAGCTCTTCGGCCATGCGATCGATGTCGGCCATCAGCGGTGCGATGTCTTCACCGCGCTGCTTGGCCTGACCGATGGATTTGGAACGGGCATTACGCTCGGCCTGAAGCTGTTCAGTGCGGGTCTGAACGGTCTTGCGCTGGGCCTCCAGCGCTTCGATGCGGGCAACGTCCAGTGTAAAGCCACGGGAAGCCAGGCGATCCGCTACGTCCTGAAGTTGGGTACGTAACAGTTTGGAATCGAGCATATCGTTCTCTCGTTTATCAAAGTCTGGTCAGGGACAGGCCAACCCACGTCGCGAGCAGCCCGCCGAACACGCTGATACCGGCATAGCCAAGGGCTAACGGCATTTGCCCGCTTTCGAGCAGGCGCAACGTATCCAGTGAAAAGGATGAAAAGGTCGTAAGACCGCCAACAAAGCCGACGATCAAGCCGGCACGAATCTCTATCGGTACTTCCGGGCGCAACAGAAAAAGCCCGTAGAGCACACCGATAATCAGGCAACCGACGATGTTAACCGCCAGGGTTGCCGCGTAAAAATGCTTTGGCCAGTTCGCGCTGACCCAAGTGCCAGCAGCGAAGCGCAATAATGTACCAGCGATACCGGCAATCGACACCGCAAGAATGGTTTTGAGCACTACTTTCTCCGCTGACGAGGACTGGCAGCGTCCAGCGCGGCCAGATGCTTGAGCTTTTCACCGATTTTCAGCTCCAGGCCACGGGGCACTGGCTGGTAATATTGACGCGGTTCAAGGTCGTCAGGGAAGTAGTCTTCACCCGCCGCATAGGCATCCGGCTCGTCGTGGGCGTAGCGGTACTCTTCGCCATAGCCCAGTTGCTTCATCAATTTGGTCGGCGCATTGCGCAAATGCAGCGGGACTTCCAGCGAGCCGTGCTCGGTGGCTTCACGCATCGCAGCCTTGAAGCCCATGTACACCGCGTTGCTTTTCGGCGCGCAAGCCAGATAAACAATGGCCTGTGCGACAGCCAACTCGCCTTCCGGGCTGCCCAGACGTTCCTGAACATCCCACGCCGACATGCACAACGGCAACGCGCGCGGATCGGCATTACCAATGTCTTCACTGGCCATGCGCACCACGCGGCGCGCCAGATACAACGGGTCGCATCCGCCATCGATCATTCGTGCAAACCAGTACAAGGCTGCATCCGGGTTAGAGCCACGAATGGATTTATGCAGCGCAGAAATCTGGTCATAAAAAGCTTCGCCGCCCTTATCGAAACGTCGGCGGCTGTCGCCCATCAGGCTTTGCAGCAGCTCCAGACTGATTTCCGAGCCATCTTCAGCCAGGTCTGACGCGTTCTCCAGCAGATTCAGCATGCGCCGACCGTCACCGTCGGCAGCGGCCATGAGCATGGCAAATCCTTCATCGCTCAGGCTCAACTGATGTTGGCCCAGGCCACGCTCTTCGGTCAGCGCGCGATTGACCAGCTTGCGCAGCGCGGCTTCATCAAGGCTCTTGAGGACATACACCCTGGCACGGGACAGCAACGCGTTGTTGAGCTCAAACGAAGGATTTTCAGTGGTCGCGCCGATGAAAATCAGCGTGCCATCTTCGACGTAAGGCAGGAAGGCATCCTGTTGGGACTTGTTGAAGCGGTGTACCTCGTCCACGAACAAAATAGTCCGACGGCCGTATTGCCCGGCTTGCTGCTTGGCAACCTCTACTGCCTGACGAATCTCTTTGACCCCGGCCAGCACGGCAGAAACCGTCTCGAAGTGCGCATCTGATACTTTCGCCAGCAACCGGGCCAGCGTGGTTTTACCGACACCGGGCGGCCCCCAAAAAATCATCGAATGCAGAGCACCCTGCTCCAGCGCCTCGCGCAGAGGCTTGCCGTGAGCCAATAGATGCTCTTGACCGACATACTCGTCCAGATTGGTCGCACGCAGACGTGCGGCCAAGGGTTGAGCGATCGGCTCACTTCGAAACAGGTCCATGGACAACCGTTAAAACCTCTTATTCCTGAATGACGTCAGCGCCTTTCGGAATCTGGAACTGGAATTTGCTCGCCGGGATCGCCTCATTGGCTTTCACCCCGGTGAACAGGATATTGGTACGCTGGCCGACACTGTCGATCAACTGCATGTCATTGATCACGCCGTTACGGAACGACAGACGCAAGCTGTCGAACAGGGTGTCCTTGGTTTTCGGCTTGAGAGTGAAGTCAATCACGCCGCCCGCTTCCTTGGCCGTGATATCAAAGCTTTCGCTGATCTTCGAAACGTCACCGGACAACAGCAATGCAGGGGTCTGAGTCAGGCGCTGGTCGAGGGTCTTGATGGTGACCTGCTCCAGGTCCGGGTCCCACAGGGAAACCTTCTTGCCGTCGGAGACCATCAGTTGCTCTTGCGGTGCATCGGTGTGCCAGTTGAACAGACCTGGACGCTGCAGGGCCATTTCGCCCGACGTTTCCTGCAACTGAGTACCACCGCCGTCCAGAGTCAACTGGGAAAAACGCGCAGTCAGGGTTTTGGACGTCTCCAGCAACTGAGTCAGACGTGCGACGTCTTTACTGTCGGCGTGCGCCGGAATCGCGGAGAAAGTCAGTGCAGTTACCAACAGCATGCGGATAAGACGCATGGGAATCCTCATTGAGTTCGGTGGAGTCTCGCCAGCATTCAAATGCTGGCGAGTCATTTATGGACGTGTGCGATCAGTCGCGCATCGGGCCTGGCGCGATCACTTCACGCGAGCCGTTGGTATTCATGGAGGTCACGACGCCAGCCATTTCCATCGCCTCGATCATTCGGGCGGCGCGGTTGTAACCAATCTTGAGCTTGCGCTGTACCGCAGAAATCGAAGCCCGACGGCTTTCCAGTACGAATTTGACTGCCTCGTCATAGAGAGCATCGCTTTCGCTGTCTTCGCCGCCTTCACCGCTGCCACCGTCGAAGCCACTGCCGGCTTCTTCGACACCCGCAAGAATGTCATCGTTGTAATCCGGTGTGCCACGCAACTTCCAGGCTTCCACTACACGGTGTACTTCGTCATCGGAAACAAACGCGCCATGCACACGAATCGGCAAGCTGGTACCAGGAGGCATGTACAGCATGTCACCGTGACCCAGCAATTGCTCGGCACCGCCCTGGTCGATGATGGTCCGCGAGTCGATCTTGCTCGATACCTGGAACGCCATACGTGTCGGGATGTTCGCCTTGATCAGACCGGTGATCACGTCAACCGAGGGACGCTGTGTCGCGAGAATCAGGTGGATACCCGCCGCACGAGCCTTCTGGGCAATACGCGCAATCAGCTCTTCGACCTTCTTGCCGACGATCATCATCATGTCGGCAAATTCGTCCACGACTACCACGATAGTTGGCAGCTTGGTCAGCAGCGGCGCTTCGTCATGAATACTTTCGCGCTTGTACAGAGGATCAGCGAGCGGCGTGCCAGCGTCCTGAGCCTCTTTGACCTTCTGGTTGAAGCCGGACAGGTTACGCACGCCCATCTTCGCCATCAGTTTGTAGCGACGCTCCATCTCGGCAACGCTCCAGCGCAAGGCGTTGGCGGCGTCCTTCATGTCGGTCACAACCGGGCAAAGCAGATGTGGAATGCCTTCGTAGATCGACAGCTCAAGCATTTTCGGGTCGATCATGATCAGTTTGGCGTCTTCCGGGCCGGACTTGAACAGAATCGACAGGATCATCGCGTTCACGCCCACAGACTTACCGGAACCGGTCGTACCGGCCACCAACAAGTGAGGCATTTTCGCCAGGTCAGTGATCACCGGCTTACCGCCGATGTCATGCCCCAGCGCCAGCGTAACCGGTGACTTGGCATTGTCGTACTCGGGGGTCGACAGCACTTCGGAGAAACGCACGATCTGCCGGTCTTCGTTGGGGATCTCGATACCGACGGTGGTCTTGCCCGGGATAACTTCAACGACTCGAACGCTGGTTACCGCAAGCGAACGCGCCAAGTCCTTGGCCAGGTTGGCAATACGGCTGACCTTGACCCCTGCTGCTGGCTGAATTTCATAGCGGGTAATGACCGGGCCGGGATGGATCGAATCCACCGACACTTCGACGCCGAACTCCTTGAGCTTGATTTCCAGCAAGTGACCAACCGCCGCCAGAGACTCGGGCGAGTAATTGAGCTGCTTCTTTTCCGCCGGATCAAGAATCGAGATGGGCGGCAAGGTGCCTTCCACGGCGCTGTCCACAAACAACGGCGCCTGTTTTTCCTTCATCACGCGCTTGCTTGGTTCTGAAGCCTTGGGAGGTGCAGGAGCGATGACGGCCGGAATGTGAGTTTCCCGAGCGGTCATGTGCGTGCTTAACGCCTTCTCACGCTCGATCAGACGCTCCTTGGCCTTGGCTTGCTCGCGACGATCAGACGTAGCGGGCGCAACCACCTCGTTGACGCGGTCATCCACCTCACGCAGTTGCGCGACCATCTGCTTGCGCTCGTTACGCGCTGTCCACCAGTTGTTGACCGCGTCATAGAACAGTTCGAAAAGATCCAGGGTGATCTTGCCGGTCACGTCCATGACCTTGAACCACGACAGATCGGTAAAAACCGTGAGGCCAAACAGGAACAAGGCAATGAACAACAACGTACTGCCCTGAATATTCAGGGCCTTCTTGGCCATGTCCCCGAGAATTTCACCCAGCACACCACCCGCCGAGCCAGGAAAACCCGCGGCAAAGTGAAAATGGATATGCGCCAGCGCAGCGCCGGCAAGTACCAGAAACACCAGACCGATCAGCCGCCAGGAGAACAACCAGCCACTCCACTGCCACGGCTCATGACGATGACGAAAGACCTGCCAGGCCTTGACTGCCAGCAACAGCGGAAAAATATAGGCGAAGTAGCCCAGCACCATGAACAGAATATCGGCGCAGAAGGCGCCAGCACGGCCAGCAGCATTCTGAACCTCGACCGAACTACTGGTATGACTCCAGCCTGGATCGTTCTGGTCATAGGTCAGCAACGCCATCATCAAATACAGGCACAGCGCGCCAAAGGCGATCAATGCACCTTCCTTGAGCCGGTAGTGCAATTGCTGCCGCCAGAGCGGAACGGGGCTGGGTACTGCGGTGGATTTCTTCAAAACGCTTTTATTCCTGCGCTAGAGCGCGAACATCTGGTGATTGACTACCAACGACTGAATCTGCAAAACAATTGCCAGGCCATACAGCTTGGACCGCAGACTGCAAAGCGGGCATTGTACGGGTTTGTACGCCTGATGCCACGATAGCGTCCTGCCTTGTAAACAGCCTGTTAGCCGGGTAATTTCGATCCGGGTAGCAGGACGGAGATTACGTTTGGCTACAGTCAGCCGGGTCAAAGTGATGGAATACTAGTCTGGCTTGGCGGCTGCCCATCTTCAAGCACCGTCGCAAACGGTCAATTTGAGCATGCATTTTCTTTCGTGACAAAGACTTATGCCGCACTTTTTAACCGAACGATCAATTCTTGAGAGCCTTCCGGGCATAACCAGTACACAGGCCTGCAACATGGAACACCATCTTTCATATCCTGGCAGGACGCTCGCCTGTAACGGACGACCGATTATGACCACGACGACTGCATGGAGTTGCAACAGTCCGGCGTCGCCCGCCCTCCCCTTCCGCAAAGTGCTGCCTCTATGCTGACCTGGCTTAACCGATCCAACCTGATTTTCCCTCCTCTGGAAAAAGCCATGCGCGAGCCCGACGGCCTGCTCGCTGCCGGAGGCGATCTGTCTCCGGACCGACTGGTTGAAGCTTACCGCCATGGCTGCTTCCCGTGGTTTCAGGATGGACAGCCTATTCTCTGGTGGTCGCCCGATCCACGGACCGTTATCTTCCCCGAGGAGCTGCACGTATCGCGCAGCCTCGCCAAAGTGATACGACAGAAACGATACCGGGTGACCTTCGATCAGGATTTCGCAGCAGTGATCCGCGCCTGCGCGGGGCCTCGGGCCTATGCTGACGGCACCTGGATTACCGGCTCCATTCAGGCCGCCTATCTGGAACTGCACCAACGGGGCTATGCCCACAGCGTTGAAGTCTGGGACGACGACACATTAGTGGGCGGTCTTTACGGACTGGCCATGGGACAGCTTTTCTTTGGCGAGTCGATGTTCAGTCACGCCGACAACGCCTCCAAGGTAGGTTTCGCGACGCTGGTGGAACGCCTTGAGGCCTGGGGTTTTGTATTGATCGACTGCCAGATGCACACAAATCACCTGCAGAGCTTTGGCGCTCGCCCTATTCCCCGCAAAGAGTTTTCCGAGTATTTGCGTCAACACCTGGATCAGCCAAATAACGCCGACTGGCTGCCTAGGCGAGTTCAGCAGGCTGACATACACTCTTGATATCGATTTATTTTTTGCGGCGGGGGCAATCATGACAGAGCTGGCGCGGCTGAAGTTTTATGCCACTCAACCCCACTCATGCAGCTATTTGCCGGAAGAACAGGCGACCACGCTGTTTCTGGACCCCAGCCAGCCGATGGATGTACAGGTTTACGCCGATCTTTCGGATATGGGGTTTCGCCGTAGCGGCGACCATCTGTATCGACCTCACTGTCAAAATTGCAGTGCTTGCGTGCCCGCGCGCATTCCTGTCGACCTGTTTGTGCCGAACCGGCAGCAGAAGCGCATTTTCAAACGCAACTCAGACATCGAAGTGCGCAGCACCAAACCGCGCTTCACCGAAGAATATTTCGATCTTTATCAGCGCTATATCGAGCAAAGACATGCCGATGGCGACATGTTTCCCCCCAGCCGCGATCAATTTTCGACTTTTCTGGTTCGCGACCTTCCCTTCTGCAGATTCTACGAATTTCGCGTGGACCAACGCCTGCTGGCGGTCGCCGTTACAGACATGCTACCCAACGGATTATCAGCGGTTTATACCTTCTACGAACCTACCGAAGAGCGCCGCAGTCTGGGGCGTTACGCCATTTTGTGGCAAATCGCCGAAGCAGCCCGTTTGCAGCTCCACGCGGTGTACTTGGGCTACTGGATCAAGAACTGCCAGAAGATGAATTACAAGACCCAATATCGCCCTATAGAGCTGCTGACAAACCAGAGATGGATCACTCTTTATTGAAGACCTTGGCTTAAGCAGCATTTTTCGGGCACAATGCACGCCGCTTTTGCCTGGCGCCACTTGCACCGGGCCACTCATTAGATACCGAGGGCTTTACTGCATGTCGAAAGAAGACAGCTTCGAAATGGAAGGCACTGTCGTCGACACCCTGCCCAACACCATGTTTCGTGTGGAGTTGGAAAACGGGCACGTCGTAACCGCGCATATCTCCGGCAAGATGCGCAAGAACTACATCCGTATTCTTACCGGTGACAAGGTGCGTGTTGAACTGACGCCCTACGACTTGAGCAAAGGGCGCATTACTTACCGCGCCCGATAAACAGGTCTTAACAAAAACGCCCGGCATCTGCCGGGCGTTTTTGTGTGCCTGGTTTTTTTAAATTCTTTCTGTAGTAGCTCACGAGCATCGCGAGGCAGCGATGGCGGCCTGTCTGATACACCGCTATCGCGGCCTCGCGATGCTCGTGCGCTCCTACAGCTCTACCTTTGATGCAACACAGCGCCATTGACACCGCCAATCTGTACACAGCAAAAAGCCCCGCACCTCTTGCGAGATGCGGGGCTTTTCATGACGTTTGAGACTTACGCCATTTCGGCCGTGGTTTCGAAATCGAAGGTGATTTCACCATCCCTGAAATCGATGTGCACCACACCGCCATGTTCGGACAACTCGCCGAACAGGATCTCTTCAGCCAACGGACGCTTGATCTTGTCTTGAATCAAGCGCGCCATAGGACGGGCTCCCATCGCAGCGTCGTAACCACCTTCCGCCAGATAACTTCTGGCAGCATCGGTCACCTCCAGCAGTACACGCTTGTCTTCCAGCTGCGCCTGAAGTTCGGTGAGGAACTTGTCCACCACGCTTTTGATCACCTCATGACTGAGGCGACCAAACTGGATAATGGTGTCCAGACGGTTACGGAACTCAGGCGTGAAGCTCTTCTTGATGACTTCCATGGCATCAGACGAGTGGTCCTGATGAGTGAAGCCGATCGAAGCACGCGCCGCAGTTTCAGCACCGGCATTGGTGGTCATGATCACGATCACATTGCGGAAGTCCGCTTTGCGCCCGTTGTTATCGGTCAGCGTGCCGTGGTCCATCACCTGCAACAACAGGTTAAAGACTTCCGGATGCGCCTTCTCGATTTCATCGAGCAACAATACGCAATGCGGTTGTTTGGTGATTGCTTCGGTCAGCAGACCGCCCTGATCGAACCCGACGTAACCTGGCGGCGCACCGATCAGACGTGAAACGGTATGGCGTTCCATGTATTCGGACATGTCGAAACGGACCAGTTCGATACCCAAAGCCTTGGCCAACTGACGAGCAGCCTCGGTTTTACCGACCCCGGTCGGACCGGCGAACAGGAACGAACCTACGGGTTTGTCAGGCGACTTCAGACCAGCACGCGACAATTTGATCGCAGTGGACAGAGAATCAATCGCCGCATCCTGACCAAACACTGTCAGTTTCAGGTCACGCTCAAGATTGCGCAGCAGCTCCTTGTCGGAACTGTTGACGTGCTTAGGCGGAATCCGTGCGATTTTCGCTACGATGTCTTCAACTTGCGCCACATCAATGCGTTTAACGCGTTTCTCGACGGGCTGCAGACGCTGATAAGCGCCAGCCTCGTCTATCACATCAATGGCCTTGTCCGGCATGTGCCGGTCATTGATATAACGCGATGCCAGCTCCGCAGCGGCACGCAAAGCCTCGTCGCTGTACTCGATGCTGTGATGAGCCTCGAAACGACCTTTGAGGCCACGCAGGATGCCGATTGTGTCTTCAACCGATGGTTCAGACACATCCACTTTCTGGAAACGCCGAGCCAGCGCACGATCCTTCTCGAAGATGCCGCGGAATTCCTGGAAGGTTGTCGAGCCGATGCAACGAATATCACCCGAAGACAGCAGCGGCTTGAGCAGATTCGACGCATCCATGACACCGCCAGACGCAGCACCGGCACCAATAATGGTGTGGATTTCATCGATGAACAGAATCGCATGAGGGCGTTTTTTCAGCTCATTGAGCAACGCTTTGAAGCGCTTCTCGAAATCACCGCGGTATTTTGTGCCCGCCAGCAACGCCCCGAGATCCAGGGAGTAAACAACACTGTTGGCCAGCAGATCAGGCACCTGACTATCGACAATACGCTTGGCGAGGCCTTCAGCGATGGCGGTTTTGCCAACACCCGCCTCCCCCACCAGCAACGGATTGTTTTTGCGACGACGCGCCAGAATCTGCGCAACGCGCTCTACTTCCATCTCGCGCCCGACCAGCGGGTCTATACGGCCCTGACGAGCCAGTTCGTTGAGATTGCTGGCATAAGCGTCCAGCGGATTGCCTGAAGCAGAAGACTCACCACCCTCGTCGTCCTGCATATCTTGCTCACCTTCAGAGTGATCGCCGTGCCCAGGCACTTTAGATATGCCGTGAGCGATGTAGTTGACGACATCTATGCGCGCCACGCTCTGCTGTTTGAGCAGAAACACTGCCTGGCTTTCCTGCTCACTGAAAATGGCCACCAGCACGTTGGCGCCGGTAACTTCACGTTTGCCCGAGCTCTGTACATGGAACACAGCACGCTGCAGGACACGTTGAAAGCCCAGGGTTGGCTGGGTCTCGCGATCCTCGTCATGAACAGGGATCAGCGGCGTGGTGGAGTCGATAAACTCCTGCAAATCATGCTTGAGCTTATCGAGGTTTGCGCCGCAGGCACGCAGAACAGTGGCGGCAGCCTCATTGTCCAATAAAGCCAACAGAAGGTGCTCGACAGTCATGAATTCATGACGTTTCGAACGAGCCTCCTTGAAGGCCAGATTGAGGGTGACTTCGAGCTCACGGTTTAACATAGCTTCACCTCATACCCAAGTGGTCGGCGTTTAACCGTCCTTCTCGATCTCACAGAGTAGCGGATGCTGGCTTTCCCTGGCGTATTGGTTGACCTGCATTGCCTTGGTCTCGGCGATGTCGCGGGTAAACAATCCACATACTGCACGTCCCTCTGTATGGACGGCCAGCATGACCTTGGTCGCCAGCTCACGATTCAGGTTGAAGAACACCTCGAGCACTTCGACAACGAAATCCATCGGTGTGTAATCATCGTTAAATAAAACCACCTTGTACATCGGCGGCGCCTGCAACGTCGGTTTGGCATCCTGAACCGCGGTGCCAGCCGCGTCATCCTCATGGGAATCCGGACTGTCCTGATTTGATGTTAGTCGAATCTTGTTCATTGCATGCATGGAAAGAATGGTTCGTTGAGGGCGGATTGAATAATGAGTCGCAGTCTGACCGGTTTTCAAATGGACCGCCGCGTGACCTTGACTATCGGCTAAACGGTGTTACAAACAATAGAACCCACATTGGGTAAAAAGGGTCCGCGCAGTCAACCAAAATTTTTTTCGGTCCGGCGGATGAGGTGGATGATACTCCCAACGGAGTCCTTTGCAGAGGGATGTGACTATGCTCAGTGGTAAGGTCAAGTGGTTCAATAATGCAAAAGGTTATGGCTTTATCCTGGAAGATGGGAAAACCGAGGACCTGTTCGCTCATTTTTCTGCTATCAAAATGGACGGCTACAAAACCCTCAAGGCAGGTCAGCCGGTGACCTTTGAAATCATCCAAGGGCCTAAAGGCCTGCATGCTGTAAATATCAGCGCGGCCGCAGGCAACACACATTCGCCAAATGAGTCTACCAAGGCTACTGCGGGCAAGCCCGAGGATGTAACGGCCTGACCAGAACGCTCCGCTACAATGCGCCAACCTTGAAGAAACGGCCGGCTCAGTCATCTGAACCGGCCGTCTTCGTTTGTACAAGACTGCTTGCCAGACATTCCGACCCTTCGTTATCCACCCCGCCCGCCTGCAAACCTCGACCAACGGCCAATACCCTCGACGACTTGGAACGCTTAGCATTAATGCTTAGCGCGATGGGTTTGATATACTCCCGGCGTGACTAATGGGTCATAGGGGCCGACCAGTCTGGAAAGAGACTCTGCGCCCTTGTATGCGTTGCTTGACGCTCGACTGATGCACCCACCATCATCATCGCGAATAAACCTCGACTCAGGCTCACTAAAGAGACTGCGAGCAAAGTGCATACGCTGCGCGTATCGAGATTTTGTGCATGCTCAGCAAAACAGAGAGTTCATACGAAATGTCCAACCGTTCGAAGATCATCTACACCTTCACCGACGAAGCTCCAGCACTCGCCACCTACTCGCTTCTTCCTATCATCGAAGCCTTCACTGCCTCCTCTGATATCGACGTTGAAACGCGAGACATCTCTCTGGCGGGCCGCATTCTTTCCAGCTTCCCTGAATCCCTGAGCGCTGATCAGCAAATCGGCGACCACCTCGCCGAGCTGGGCAAGCTGGCCACAACACCAGAAGCCAACATCATCAAGCTGCCGAACATCAGCGCCTCGGTCCCGCAACTCAAGGCGACCATCAAAGAGCTGCAAGATCTGGGCTTCAAGATTCCTGACTACCCTGAGTCGCCGAGCACTGACGCGGAAAAAGACGTCCGCGCTCGCTACGACAAGACCAAAGGCAGCGCCGTGAACCCGGTTCTGCGTGAAGGCAACTCCGACCGTCGCGCACCATTGTCAGTCAAGAATTACGCTCGCAAGCACCCGCACAAAATGGGCGCCTGGGCTGCTGACTCGAAATCCCACATTGCCCACATGAGCAATGGCGATTTCTACGGCAGCGAAAAAGCCGCACTGATCGGCGCTGCCGATAACGTAAAAATCGAACTGATCGCTCAAGACGGCACAGCCACCGTTCTGAAAGAAAAGACCGCCGTCAAAGAAGGCGAGATCATCGATTCCTCGGTCATGAGCACCAAAGCCCTGCGCAGCTTCATCGCATCGGCCATCGAAGACGCCAAGGCTCAAGGCGTGCTGCTTTCAGTCCACTTGAAAGCCACCATGATGAAAGTCTCCGACCCGATCATGTTCGGCCAGATCGTTGCCGAGTACTACAAGGACGCGCTGACCAAGCACGCTGATGCGCTCAAGCAAGTCGGCTTCAACCTGAACAACGGCATCGGCGACCTGTACGACCGTATCAGCGCCCTGCCAGCCGACAAACAGGCTGAAATCAAGGCTGACATCCAGGCTGTCTACGCTGTTCGCGCCCCGCTGGCGATGGTCAACTCGGACAAAGGCATCACCAACCTGCACGTGCCAAGCGACGTGATCGTCGACGCATCGATGCCGGCCATGATCCGCGACTCGGGCAAAATGTGGAACGCTGCTGGCGAACTGCAGGACACCAAGGCCGTGATCCCTGATCGTTGCTACGCGACCATCTATCAAGCTGTGATCGAAGACTGCAAGAAACATGGCGCTTTCGATCCGACCACGATGGGCAGCGTGCCGAACGTTGGCCTGATGGCGCAAAAAGCTGAAGAGTACGGCTCCCACGACAAGACTTTCCAGATCACTACTCCAGGCGTTGTCCGCGTGACCGGCAGCGATGGCAAAGTGCTGATGGAACAGAACGTCGAAGAAGGCGATATCTGGCGCATGTGCCAGGCCAAAGACGCGCCGATCCAGGACTGGGTCAAACTGGCCGTCAACCGTGCTCGCGCCAGTGATACCCCAGCTGTGTTCTGGCTGGACCCGGCTCGCGCTCACGACGCCGAGATGATCAAGAAAGTCCAGAAGTACCTAGGCGATCACGACACTGCAGGCCTGGACATCCGCGTTATGTCGCCGGTTGAAGCCATGGCGTTCACTCTGGAGCGTACTCGCGCTGGCAAGGACACCATCTCGGTCACCGGCAACGTACTGCGCGACTACCTGACTGACCTGTTCCCGATCATGGAACTGGGCACTAGCGCCAAGATGCTGTCCATCGTGCCCCTGATGAACGGCGGCGGCCTGTTCGAAACCGGCGCAGGTGGCTCGGCTCCGAAGCACGTCCAGCAACTGGTCGAAGAAAACTTCCTGCGTTGGGATTCCCTGGGTGAGTTCCTGGCCTTGGCCGCTTCTCTGGAGCACCTGGGCAACACCTACAACAACCCGAAAGCGCTGGTCCTGTCCAAGACTCTGGATCAGGCTACCGGTGAGTTCCTGGACCGCAACAAGTCGCCATCACGCAAAGTCGGCAACATCGACAACCGTGGCAGCCACTTCTATCTGGCACTGTTCTGGGCTCAGGCTCTGGCTGCCCAGAATGACGACGCGGCTCTCAAGGCACAGTTCACCCCACTGGCGAAAACCCTGACCGACAACGAAGCCAAAATCGTTGCCGAACTGAACGCCGTACAAGGCAAGCCAGCGGAAATCGGCGGTTACTACTACCCGAACCCTGAGCTGACCAGCAAAGTCATGCGCCCAAGCGCAACCCTGAACGCAGCGATCGCTTCGCTGAACTAAGGTTTTGGCTGCACACAAACCCCGGCCTTGCGCCGGGGTTTGTGCACCTGCACTTCATGCATGAAGCGGTTTTCTGTAGGAGCTGCCGAAGGCTGCGATAGCATTGTGCCTGACACCACGCCATTCGCAGCCTTCGGCAGCTCCTACAGGGGATTGCGCGCCCAACCTACCGAGCACTTCCCTTATGAACTGGCAAGCCCACGTCACCGTTGCCACGATCGTCGAAGATCAAGGCAAATTCCTTTTCGTAGAAGAACTCAAGGGCGGCAAAGCGGTACTCAACCAACCTGCCGGGCATCTTGACCCAGATGAATCCCTGCAACGCGCCGCCGTGCGTGAAACCCTCGAAGAAACCGGCTGGGATGTTGAGCTGACCAGTGTCATCGGCATTTATCTCTACACAGCACCGAGCAATGGTGTGACCTATCAGCGCATCTGCTTCGCCGCCAAAGCCCTGCGCCACCATGCCGACTATCAACTGGACGACGGGATTATCGGCCCGCTGTGGCTCACTCGTGATGAACTCGTGGCCCAACAGGACCGCTGGCGCAGCGAGCTGGTACTGCGTTGCGTGGACGATTACCTCAACGGTGAACACTTCAGTCTCGACCTGCTACGCGACAAGGCGTGAGACTCGCGCGGCCGGGCCTGTTAGAATCGCGTCCTTTTCGAAGCTACCCATTGAATTCCTATGCCTGATTCAACCCTTTCCGATACTGCACAGAAGCGCGTCATCGTCGGCATGTCCGGCGGCGTAGACTCTTCGGTTTCTGCCGTTCTGCTCATGGAGCAGGGCTATCAGGTGGAAGGCCTGTTCATGAAGAACTGGGAAGAAGACGATGGAACGGAATACTGCACCGCTCGTGAAGACCTGGCCGACGCCCAGGCCGTGTGCGACAAGATTGGTATCAAACTGCATACCGCGAACTTCGCCGCTGAATACTGGGACAACGTGTTCGAGCACTTCCTGGCCGAATACAAGGCCGGTCGCACGCCGAACCCGGACATCCTCTGCAACCGCGAAATCAAATTCAAGGCGTTCCTCGACTACGCCCTGATGCTCGGCGCCGACCTGATTGCCACCGGTCACTATGTGCGCCGCCGGGATATCGACGGACGCACAGAGTTGCTCAAGGGCCTGGACCCGAACAAGGACCAGAGCTACTTCCTGCACGCCGTCGGTGGCGATCAGATCGCCCGGACACTGTTCCCGGTCGGCGAACTGGAAAAGCCCGAAGTAAGAGCTATTGCCGAGAAGCACGGCCTGGCGACCGCCAAGAAAAAAGACTCCACGGGCATCTGCTTCATTGGCGAGCGTCGTTTCACCGACTTCCTGCGCCAGTATCTGCCCGCTCAGCCCGGCGAGATCAAGACCACCGAGGGGGAAGTCATCGGTCGCCACAGCGGCTTGATGTACCACACCATCGGCCAACGCCAGGGCCTGGGCATTGGCGGCCTGAAAGACGCCAGCGATGATCCGTGGTACGTGCTGGTCAAGGACCTTGAGAACAACGAACTGATCGTGGGTCAGGGCAACGACCATCCCTGGCTGTTCTCCCGCGCCCTGGTGGCTTCACAGATCTATTGGGTCAACCCCATCGACCTGAGCACACCGCGTCGCCTGACCGCTAAAGTGCGCTATCGCCAAAGCGATCAGCTCTGCACGCTGGAGCAGACCGCCGACGGCTATCGCGCCACCTTCGACGAACCGCAACGCGCCGTCACTCCCGGCCAGTCCGTGGTGTTCTACGATGGCGAAATCTGCCTGGGCGGCGGCGTGATCGAAATCGCCGAAGCCTGGCACAGCAAGGACAAGCGTTGATGACCCCGATTCAGGAGCAATTGGTCGCACTGGCTGGCGTATTTCAGGCCGCCGTACTGGTAGACCGTATCGCCAAGACCGGCCAGAGCAGCGAAGCAGTGCTGGGCTGTATGCTCGGCAGCCTGCTGGTGCAGGACCCCAAAGACACGCTGGACGTTTACGGTGGCGACGATTTGAACCTGCGCGAAGGCTACCGCGCGCTGGCCAGCGCTTTGGAACGCGATCCATCGACGCTGCAGCGCGAGCCGCTGCGCTACGCTCTGTCGATGCTCGGTCTGGAACGACAACTGGCCAAACGCGACGACATGCTGGAAACCGTGGGCAATCGCCTGCCGCAAATCCAGTCACAGGTTGAACACTTCGGCATCGCCCACGAAAACGTCATCGCAGCCTGTGGCGCGCTGTATCAGGACACCCTGAGCACCCTGCGCCAACGCATTCAGGTGCATGGCGACATGCGCAACCTGCAACAGCCGAGCAACGCCTCGAAAATCCGCGCCCTGCTGTTGGCCGGTATTCGCTCTGCTCGCCTGTGGCGACAAAATGGCGGCCATCGCTGGCAACTGGTCGTAAGCCGTCGCAAGTTATTGAAAGAACTGTATCCATTGATGCATGGCTGACTTGCCAGGCATTTGCAGACACTGCTGACAAACACCGCGTGACATACGCTGGTCAGGCCGCCCCGGTTCGACCTGGTTTTCATGTATGATATGCGCCCCTTTTCGTTGCCTGACTGTCCGAGAGCACCCCATGCAGCTTTCTTCGCTCACTGCGGTTTCCCCTGTTGACGGCCGCTACGCCGGTAAAACCGAGGCCTTGCGCCCAATTTTTAGCGAATACGGTCTGATCCGTTTTCGCGTCATGGTTGAAGTACGCTGGCTCCAGCGTCTGGCCGCACACCCTGAAATCACTGAAGTTCCAGCGTTTTCAGCCGAAGCCAACGCCATTCTCAACACCCTGGCGGAAGACTTCTCGATCACTCACGCCGAGCGCGTGAAGGAAATCGAGCGCACCACCAACCACGACGTCAAGGCCGTGGAGTACCTGCTCAAGGAACAGGCTGCCAAGCTGCCTGAGCTGGACAAGGTCAGCGAGTTCATCCACTTCGCCTGCACCAGCGAGGACATCAACAACCTGTCCCACGCCCTGATGCTGCGCGAAGGCCGCGATAACGTGATGCTGCCATTGATGCGCAAGATCGCTGACTCGATCCGCGAACTGGCCATCCGCTTCGCTGACGTTCCGATGTTGTCGCGCACCCACGGTCAACCAGCCTCCCCGACTACTCTGGGTAAAGAACTGGCGAACGTCGTTTATCGTCTGGAGCGTCAGATCGCCCAGATCGCTGCAGTGCCACTGCTGGGCAAGATCAACGGTGCAGTCGGCAACTACAACGCACACATCTCCGCGTACCCGTCCATCGACTGGGAAGCCAACGCTCGCGCTTTCATCGAAGACGAGCTGGGTCTGGGCTTCAACCCTTACACCACGCAGATCGAGCCGCACGACTACATCGCCGAACTGTTCGACGCCATCGCACGCTTCAACACCATCCTGATCGATTTCGACCGCGATATCTGGGGCTACATCTCCCTGGGCTATTTCAAGCAGCGCACTATTGCTGGCGAAATCGGTTCGTCGACCATGCCGCACAAGGTCAACCCGATCGACTTCGAAAACTCCGAAGGCAACCTGGGTATCGCCAACGCACTGTTCCAGCATCTGGCGAGCAAGCTGCCGATCTCACGCTGGCAGCGGGACCTGACTGACTCAACCGTGCTGCGCAACCTGGGCGTCGGCTTCGCTCACAGCGTTATTGCTTATGAAGCCACCCTCAAGGGCATCAGCAAGCTGGAGCTCAACGAGCAGAAAATCGCCGCCGATCTGGACGCGTGCTGGGAAGTCCTGGCTGAGCCGATTCAGACCGTCATGCGTCGCTACAACATCGAAAACCCATATGAGAAGCTGAAAGAACTGACACGCGGCAAGGGCATCAGCCCTGAAGCACTGCAGACCTTCATCGATACTCTGGATATGCCTGCCGAAGCCAAGGCCGAGTTGAACAAACTCACCCCGGCCAACTACATCGGCAATGCAGTGGCGCAAGCCAAGCGCATCTGAGCTGCATAACACCATTGCACACGCCCGGCAGTGCCGGGCGTTTTTATTGCAGTCCCGAAAAGACAATTTTTCAATAGGTTACACATGAATCCTGATATTCCTCTTCAACTTCTGGGCGGCATCAGTGCGCGCGTCTTCCTGCGTGACTACTGGCAGAAAAAGCCACTGCTGATCCGTCAGGCCCTGCCGGACTTTCAGAGCCCGATCGACCCGGACGAGCTGGCTGGCCTGGCCCTGGAAGAAGAAGTCGAATCGCGACTGGTCATCGAGAATGGCGAGCGCCCATGGGAACTTCGTCGCGGTCCGTTCGCGGAAGACGAGTTCAGCAAGCTGCCGGAAAAGGACTGGACTCTGCTGGTTCAGGCCGTTGACCAGTTCGTACCGGAAGTCGGTGAACTGTTGGAGAACTTCCGCTTCCTGCCGAGCTGGCGCATCGATGACGTGATGGTCAGCTACGCCGCCCCGGGTGGCGGTGTCGGCCCGCATTTCGACAACTACGACGTGTTCCTGCTGCAAGGTCACGGCAAGCGCCACTGGCAGATCGGTCAGATGTGCGACTCCGACAGCCCGCTGCTGCAACACGCCGATCTGCGCATCCTCTCTGACTTCCAGATGACCGAAGAGTGGACCCTGGAACCCGGCGACATGCTCTACCTGCCGCCGCGCCTGGCCCACTGCGGCGTCGCCGTTGATGACTGCCTGACATACTCGGTCGGCTTCCGCGCCCCAAGCGCTGCCGAAGTGCTGACCCACTTCACCGACTTCCTCAGCCAGTTCACCCCTGATGAAGAGCGTTATACCGATGCCGACGCGCAACCGGCCAACGATCCGCATCAGATCCAGCACGACGCCCTCGACCGTCTGAAAGCCTTGCTGGCCGAACACATGGGCGACGAGCGCCTGCTGCTGACCTGGTTTGGCCAGTTCATGACCGAGCCACGCTATCCGGAACTGGTGACAGGCCCGGAACTGGAGGAAGAAGACCTGCTGAGCAGCCTGGAACAGGGCGCAGTTCTCATTCGCAACCCAAGCGCACGTCTGGCATGGTCCGAAGTCGACGACGACCTGCTACTGTTTGCCAGTGGTCAGAGCCGTCTGCTGCCGGGTAGCCTGCGCGAACTGCTGAAAATGATCTGCGCTGCCGATGCCCTGCACAGTGACAACCTCGGCCAGTGGTTGGCCGATGAAGAAGGACGCAACCTGCTCTGTGAGCTGGTAAAACAAGGAAGCCTGGGGTTTGCCGATGAATAGAACCAACGTGCGTGTCGCCGACTGGCACAAAGACAATGCTGACATCCGTCGCGTACGCGATGCTGTGTTTGTCGCCGAGCAGTCGGTGCCGCCAGAGCTGGAATGGGACGCTGAAGACATCGACGCCATTCACTTCCTGGCCCTGGAGGGTGATTTTGCAATTGGCACAGCCCGCCTGCTGCCAGATGGTGAAATAGGTCGACTGTCGGTACTCAAGGACTGGCGCGGCATGAAAGTCGGTGAAGCACTGCTCAGTGCCGTCATCAACGAAGCCGAGCGACGCGACCTCAAGCAACAGAAACTCAGCGGTCAGGTACAAGCCGTCGAGTTCTACGAGCGCTTCGGCTTTACCGTGGTCAGTGAAGAGTTTCTTGAGGCAGGCTTGCCTCACGTGAACATGACCCGCCATTCAGGCTGAAACGCCCGATTAAACGCCCTGCCCGCCTGCTCCAGCTTGTCTATGCTGGTACAGGCTGGCAGGGCGTTTTGCATTCGACGATTCAACTTGCGCGTCTGCAGGCCGACAAACTGGCAAACTCAGCTCTTTTAGATGTTCCAGGAGATTGGATCTATGTTCCTGCGCACCCTGCTCACCTCGCTGCTGCTGATATGTAGTGTCGGCGCCATGGCCGCTACCGAAGTGGTTCCCCTTAATTACCGGACCAGTGAGGACCTGCTGCCAGTGGCTAAATCCTTCCTCGGACCGGACGGTTCGGTCAGTGCTTACAACAACCAGCTGATCGTCAATGCCGAGCCGCGCAAGATCGAAGAACTGCGCGCCCTGCTCTCGCAACTCGACACAGCGCCCAAGCGTCTGCTGATCAGCGTCGACACCAGTGATAGCGCGTCACGCAGCAGCATTGGCGTAAACCAGAGCCGCGTCATCAACTACGGCACTGCCAGCCGCGAAGGTGGCGTACAACAGGTGCAAGCCAGTGAAGGCGCGCCAGCGC
Source organism: Pseudomonas caspiana (assembly GCF_002158995.1). Taxonomy (GTDB): domain Bacteria; phylum Pseudomonadota; class Gammaproteobacteria; order Pseudomonadales; family Pseudomonadaceae; genus Aquipseudomonas; species Aquipseudomonas caspiana. Next base: position 375,245 of record NZ_LOHF01000003.1, read on the forward strand.
TGATACAAGTCGGCCAGAGCGTGCCGGTCACCACCACCCGAACTGATAACTATGGCTACGCCCAGAGCAACACCGAATACCGCAACGTGACCCAAGGCTTTTACGTCACAGCCAGTATTACCGGTGACATTGTGCACTTGAACATCAGCACCAATCGGGATCGAGTGAGCCAGGAACGGTCCGACACCTTCAAAGTACAAAGTACCGACAGTCAGGTCAGCGGCCGCCTCGGCGAATGGATCACTCTGGCGGGCGTGAGCGATCAGTCAGTTGCTGACCGCCAAGGCAATACGCGGCAGTATTCGACTCAGGGTCGAGAAGACATGACATTGCGCGTAATGGTGCAAACCCTCGACTGAACAAAGGCTCAAGCAAAATCGGGTACCAAAGGGCCTTTAACTGACTGACTGGTCGCGACAGAGCCAAAATGTAGTGACAACAGAAAAGCACTACAAAACGTTTGACGGGTCAAAAATGGCGAGGCATGATTGCCTCGCTCCCGCTAATCAGAGGCCCTGAAAAGAGCCTTCGGGTCGCGCTCAAATCCTACGAGCCGATTCGTGTCTGTATCGCCCACAAGGCAGTTTGACGAGGTTGCGACTGGAACGAAGTTGTCCTGAGGGACGGAAGCGTATTACGGTCCATCGGCAAAGCTGCCAAGTGACGCGACAGGCCCTTGAGTGCCCGACTGCACGCCACAGCTACGCCTTGAACTCGCTCTTCCCGCCTCGAACGACCTCCTTTCACCGCCACCGCGCAAATCAGGCTCATAACCAGACATCTGATCAGCGAGCAGCCATCCATGTGCCTTCGATATCCGGGGCGTTTTGGCGGAGCAGGACATTCCAACAAAACCTATGTGAAAGGGGTTTCGCTCATGGCACTGACACGCGAACAACAAATAGCAGCGCTCGAGAAAGACTGGGCTGAAAATCCGCGCTGGAAAAATGTGACCCGTACGTATTCCGCCGCTGATGTCGTCCGCCTGCGTGGCTCGGTTCAACCTGAACACACATTCGCCAGGAATGGCGCGGAAAAGCTCTGGAATCTGGTCACTCAAGGTGCCAAGCCTTCCTTCCGTCCTGACAAAGACTTCGTCAACTGCATGGGCGCCCTCACCGGCGGACAGGCAGTGCAACAGGTCAAAGCCGGTATTCAGGCGATTTATCTGTCTGGCTGGCAGGTGGCCGCCGACAATAACTCGGCCGAGTCGATGTACCCCGACCAGTCGCTGTACCCGGTGGACTCTGTGCCGACCGTGGTCAAGCGCATCAATAACTCGTTCCGCCGTGCCGACCAGATTCAGTGGAAAGCCGGGAAAGGTCCGGGCGACGAAGGCTACATCGATTACTTCGCGCCCATCGTAGCGGACGCCGAGGCCGGTTTTGGCGGTGTACTCAACGCCTACGAACTGATGAAAAGCATGATCGAAGCAGGCGCCGCTGGCGTTCACTTCGAGGATCAACTGGCATCGGTCAAGAAATGCGGTCACATGGGCGGCAAGGTCCTGGTGCCCACCCAGGAAGCCGTACAAAAACTGGTGGCCGCTCGCCTGGCGGCAGACGTTGCCGGTGTACCGACGATCATTCTGGCGCGTACCGACGCCAACGCTGCTGACCTGCTGACGTCTGACTGCGATCCGTATGACAAACCGTTCGTAACCGGCACCCGCACGCACGAAGGTTTCTACAAGGTCCGTGCCGGGCTTGATCAAGCCATTGCTCGCGGCCTGGCCTACGCGCCTTATGCCGACCTGATCTGGTGCGAAACCGCCAAACCCGATCTGGACGAAGCTCGCCGTTTTGCCGAGGCAATCAAGAAGGAATACCCGGATCAGTTGCTCTCGTACAATTGCTCACCGTCCTTCAACTGGAAGAAGAATCTGGACGACGCGACCATCGCCAAATTCCAGCGCGAGCTTTCGGCCATGGGCTACAAGCATCAGTTCATTACCCTGGCCGGTATCCATAACATGTGGCACAGCATGTTCAACCTGGCGCACGACTACGCCCGCAACGACATGACTGCGTATGTGAAGCTGCAGGAGCAGGAGTTCGCCGATGCCGCCAAGGGGTACACCTTTGTGGCGCACCAGCAGGAAGTGGGCACCGGCTACTTCGATGACGTGACGACCGTGATTCAAGGTGGCGTGTCTTCGGTAACGGCGCTGACGGGATCTACTGAGGAAGAGCAGTTTCATTAAGATCCGCGCCGACCTCATCAGGCCGCCGACATTGGGCGGCCTGTTTCGCCTGACAAATTGCCATCGCGAGCAAGCTCACTCCTACAGTTACTGGCATTACAACTGTAGGAGTGAGCTTGCTCGCGATGGCGTCATTCTGGTCACAGCAAGACCCACATTCATGGAGTCACAGCAGAACGCCTATGACTTAGGTATTAACGGAAATCTATAGGTAAATCGCAAAACACCCCAACTAACTACCCTCAACAACAAATGATACTTATTATCATTTAGAAAACAGTCCTTCTTCCGTAACTTTTTAGAACGAAACATAATTAGCTTAAACCCCGCCAACCCCCGCCCTGCCTGCTCCAAACCCTCACCCCAGGCCCGTAAGTGATTAATTGCACAAATTAATTTGATATAGAAAATTTACTTGCCCTGTTTTTGCACATAAAATCACCGAAATTGATTTCGCTGCGACATATCGTCGCTGCATATACTATTTTCAAGCTCAGAGACCATTGATCTCTGTCAAGGAATGCCAGCATGTCCGAATCGACAGGTTTGATTGCCCACAACTGGGGCTTCGCCATCTTCCTTTTGGGTGTAGTCGGCCTGTGCGCCTTCATGCTCGGTGTTTCCAGCCTTCTGGGCAGCAAAGCCTGGGGCCGCAGCAAAAACGAACCGTTTGAATCCGGCATGCTGCCTACCGGCAGCGCCCGCCTTCGCCTTTCGGCAAAATTCTATCTGGTCGCGATGCTCTTCGTGATCTTCGACATTGAAGCCCTCTATCTCTTTGCCTGGTCTGTGTCCGTCCGTGAAAGCGGCTGGACCGGATTCGTCGAAGCACTCGTTTTCATAGCAATTCTGTTGGCAGGTCTTGTCTACCTATGGCGGGTTGGAGCGCTGGATTGGGCTCCTGAAGGTCGCCGTAATCGGCAAGCGAAGCTAAAACAATGAGGCTTTGGCGATGCAATACAATCTCACCAGGATCGACCCGGATGCTCCTAATGAAGAGTATCCAATCGGCAAACGGGAAACTGTTTCCGACCCGCTAGAAGATCAAGTCCACAAAAACATCTACATGGGCAAGCTGGAAGACGTGCTGAGTGGTGCGGTCAACTGGGGACGTAAAAACTCCCTGTGGCCATACAACTTCGGCTTGTCGTGCTGCTATGTGGAAATGACAACCGCCTTCACGGCGCCCCACGACATCGCCCGCTTCGGCGCCGAGGTTATCCGGGCATCGCCGCGACAGGCGGATTTCATGGTTATTGCCGGTACTTGCTTCATCAAGATGGCGCCGATCATTCAGCGTCTCTACGAGCAAATGCTCGAACCTAAATGGGTTATCTCCATGGGTTCGTGTGCCAACTCCGGTGGTATGTACGACATTTATTCCGTGGTTCAGGGCGTGGACAAGTTCCTTCCTGTGGATGTCTATGTGCCCGGCTGCCCGCCCCGCCCCGAAGCGTTCCTGCAAGGCTTGATGCTGTTGCAGGAATCCATCGGCCAGGAGCGTCGCCCTCTTTCCTGGGTCGTCGGCGATCAAGGCGTGTACCGCGCCGAAATGCCGTCGCAAAAGGAACAGCGCCGCGAACAGCGAATTGCAGTCACCAATCTGCGCAGCCCCGACGAAGTCTGATCCAGAACTGTTCTCTTTAAAGAACGAATAGCTGGCTTCATTCTTTACGTTGACCGAAAGCGATAAAAAAACCATGACTACAGGCAGTGCTCTGTACATCCCGCCTTACAAGGCAGACGACCAAGACGTCGTCGTAGAATTGAACAACCGTTTTGGCGCCGAGGCGTTCACCGCCCAATCGACCCGCACTGGCATGCCGGTGCTTTGGGTCGAGCGTGCGCGCCTGATCGAGGTGCTGACCTTCCTGCGTCAGCTGCCTAAACCTTACGTCATGCTGTACGACCTGCATGGTGTGGACGAGCGTCTGCGCACCAAGCGCCACGGCTTGCCAGGTGCTGACTTCAGCGTGTTCTACCACTTGCTGTCGATTGAACGTAACAGCGACGTCATGATCAAGGTAGCGCTGTCCGAAAGTGACCTCAGCCTGCCGTCCGTGACCAGCATCTGGCCCAACGCCAACTGGTACGAGCGTGAAGTCTGGGACATGTTCGGTATCGACTTCCGCGGTCACCCGCACCTGAGCCGCATCATGATGCCGCCGACCTGGGAAGGTCACCCGCTGCGCAAGGACTTCCCGGCGCGCGCTACCGAGTTCGATCCATTCAGCCTGACCCTGGCCAAGCAGCAACTGGAAGAAGAAGCCGCGCGCTTCAATCCGGAAGACTGGGGCATGAAGCGTTCCGGGACCAACGAAGACTACATGTTCCTCAACCTGGGTCCGAACCACCCTTCGGCCCACGGTGCGTTCCGCATCATTCTGCAACTGGACGGTGAAGAGATCGTCGATTGCGTTCCGGACATCGGCTACCACCACCGTGGTGCCGAGAAGATGGCCGAGCGTCAGTCGTGGCACAGCTTCATTCCATACACCGACCGGATTGATTATCTGGGCGGCGTGATGAACAACCTTCCGTACGTGCTCTCGGTCGAGAAGCTGGCGGGCATCAAGGTGCCGGAGAAGGTCGACACCATCCGCATCATGATGGCCGAGTTCTTCCGGATCACCAGCCACCTGCTGTTCCTGGGTACTTACATCCAGGACGTCGGCGCCATGACCCCGGTGTTCTTCACCTTCACCGACCGTCAGCGCGCTTACACCGTGATCGAAGCCATCACCGGTTTCCGTCTGCACCCGGCCTGGTATCGCATCGGTGGTGTTGCCCACGACCTGCCACGCGGTTGGGAAAAACTGGTCAAGGACTTCGTTGACTGGTTGCCGAAGCGTCTCGACGAGTACACCAAAGCGGCGCTGCAAAACAGCATCCTGAAAGGCCGGACCATCGGTGTCGCTGCCTACAACACCAAGGAAGCCCTGGAATGGGGTGTCACCGGTGCAGGCCTGCGTTCCACCGGTTGCGATTTCGACCTGCGTAAAGCGCGTCCTTACTCCGGTTACGAGAACTTCGAATTTGAAGTCCCGCTGGCCGCCAATGGTGATGCCTACGACCGCTGCATGGTTCGCGTCGAAGAGATGCGCCAGAGCATCAAGATCATCGACCAGTGCATGCGCAACATGCCGGAAGGCCCGTACAAGGCGGATCACCCACTAACAACGCCGCCGCCGAAAGAGCGCACGCTGCAGCACATCGAGACCTTGATCACGCATTTCCTGCAAGTTTCGTGGGGCCCGGTCATGCCGGCCAACGAATCCTTCCAGATGATTGAAGCGACCAAGGGCATCAACAGTTATTACCTGACGAGCGACGGCGGCACCATGAGCTACCGTACCCGGATCCGCACCCCAAGCTTCCCGCACCTGCAACAGATCCCTTCGGTGATCAAAGGCAGCATGGTCGCGGACTTGATCGCGTACCTGGGTAGTATCGATTTCGTTATGGCCGACGTGGACCGCTAAGCATGAGCATGAACAGCACGCTTATCCAGACAGACCGTTTCGCCCTGAGCGAAACCGAGCGCTCGGCCATCGAGCACGAGCTGCATCACTACGAGGACCCGCGCGCGGCGTCCATCGAAGCCCTGAAGATCGTTCAGAAAGAACGCGGCTGGGTGCCGGACGGTGCGATCTACGCCATCGGCGAGCTGATCGGCATTCCTGCCAGTGACGTAGAAGGTGTAGCAACGTTCTACAGTCAGATCTTCCGTCAGCCGGTCGGCCGTCACATCATTCGCGTCTGCAACAGCATGGTCTGCTTCATCGCCGGTCACGAATCGGTTGTCGAAGAGATCCAGAATTCGCTGGGCATCGCTCCTGGCCAGACCACGGCCGACGGGCGTTTCACCCTGCTGCCGGTCTGCTGCCTGGGCAACTGCGACAAAGCCCCGGCCGTGATGGTCGACGATGACACCTTTGGCGACGTGCAACCCGGCACTGTGGCCAAGATGCTGGAGGGTTACCCATGACCATCACTTCCTTCGGCCCTGCCAACCGCATTGCGCGCACGGCTGAAACCCATCCGCTGACCTGGCGTCTGCGCGATGACGGCGAGCCGGTATGGCTTGACGAGTATCAGGCCAAAGACGGTTATGCGGCGGCGCGCAAGGCGCTCACCCAGCAATCGCCTGACGACATCGTCCAGTCCGTGAAAGATTCCGGCCTTAAAGGCCGCGGCGGTGCAGGCTTCCCCACTGGCGTGAAGTGGGGCCTGATGCCCAAAGACGAATCCATGAACATCCGCTACCTGCTGTGCAACGCGGATGAAATGGAACCCAATACCTGGAAAGACCGGATGCTGATGGAGCAGCTGCCACACCTGTTGGTGGAAGGCATGCTGATCAGTGCTCGTGCACTGAAAGCCTACCGCGGTTACATCTTCCTGCGCGGCGAGTACGTTACGGCGGCCAAGCACCTTAACCGTGCCGTCGCAGAAGCCAAGGCAGCTGGCCTGCTGGGCAAGAACATTCTGGGTACCGGCTTCGATTTCGAACTGTTCGTACACACCGGTGCCGGGCGTTACATCTGCGGTGAAGAAACCGCACTGATCAACTCCCTGGAAGGCCGTCGCGCCAACCCGCGTTCCAAGCCGCCCTTCCCTGCCGCTGTGGGCGTGTGGGGCAAGCCGACGTGCGTGAACAACGTAGAGACGCTGTGCAACGTACCGGCCATCGTTGGTAACGGTAACGACTGGTACAAATCCATCGCCCGCGAAGGCAGCGAAGACCACGGCACCAAGCTGATGGGTTTCTCCGGCAAGGTGAAAAACCCTGGCCTGTGGGAACTGCCTTTCGGTGTGCAGGCCCGTGAGTTGTTCGAAGACTACGCAGGTGGCATGCGCGACGGCTACAAGCTCAAGTGCTGGCAGCCAGGCGGCGCCGGTACCGGCTTCCTGTTGCCGGAACACCTCGATGCACAAATGTATGCCGGTGGCATCGCCAAGGTCGGTACGCGGATGGGTACCGGGCTGGCCATGGCCGTTGACGACAAGGTCAACATGGTCTCGCTGCTGCGCAACATGGAAGAGTTCTTCGCTCAGGAATCTTGCGGTTTCTGTACCCCCTGCCGTGACGGTTTGCCATGGAGCGTGAAGATTCTGCGCGCCCTGGAAAAAGGCCATGGTCAGGCGGGAGATATCGAAACCCTGCTGGGACTCGTGGGCTTCCTTGGCCCGGGCAAGACCTTCTGTGCTCACGCGCCGGGTGCCGTGGAGCCGTTGGGCAGTGCGATCAAATATTTCCGCCCGGAGTTCGAGGCCGGTATCGCGCCCACCAGCGCAGCCGTCCCGCCTCTGGCAAGACCGATCATCGTCGGCGCATAACCGTTTGCAAGGCCGGGGGAATGCCTCCGGTCCATCGCGTGATGACGCCCTGAAGGCTGTTTAGAGTCGCGCGAATAACAAGATTCCATTAGCCACGCCCGCTGACACCGGGCCAACGAAGACCTTTGAACCATGGCCACTATCCACGTAGACGGCAAAGCGCTCGAAGTCGATGGGGCAGACAACCTGTTACAGGCATGTCTGTCGCTAGGCCTCGACATCCCGTATTTCTGCTGGCACCCCGCCCTCGGCAGCGTTGGCGCCTGTCGCCAATGTGCGGTCAAGCAGTACACGGACGAGAACGACACCCGTGGTCGTATCGTCATGTCCTGCATGACTCCAGCCACCGATAACACCTGGATTTCCATCGAAGATGAAGAATCCAAGGCCTTCCGGGCCAGTGTTGTCGAGTGGCTGATGACCAACCACCCCCACGACTGCCCGGTCTGTGAGGAAGGCGGTCATTGCCACCTGCAAGACATGACGGTAATGACCGGCCACAACGAGCGTCGTTATCGCTTCACCAAACGGACTCACCAGAATCAGGAACTCGGCCCGTTCATCGCTCACGAGATGAACCGCTGCATCGCCTGCTACCGTTGCGTACGTTTCTATAAAGACTACGCAGGCGGCACTGACCTCGGTGTTTTCGGCGCCCACGATAACGTGTACTTCGGTCGCGTTGAAGACGGCGTTCTGGAAAGCGAGTTCTCCGGCAACCTCACCGAGGTCTGCCCGACCGGCGTGTTCACCGACAAGACGCACTCCGAGCGCTACAACCGTAAGTGGGACATGCAATTCTCGCCGAGCATCTGCCATGGCTGCTCCAGCGGTTGCAACATCAGCCCGGGCGAGCGTTATGGTGAAATCCGTCGCATCGAGAACCGCTACAACGGTTCGGTGAACCAGTATTTCCTGTGCGACCGTGGCCGCTTCGGTTATGGCTACACCAACCGCGAAGACCGTCCACGTCAGCCGCACCTGGCTGATGGCAGCAAACTGAGCCTGGATCAGGCGCTGGATAATGCTGCGGATCTGCTGCGCGGTCGCAACATCGTCGGTATCGGTTCGCCACGCGCGAGCCTGGAAAGCAACTACGCGCTGCGCGAGCTGGTCGGCGCAGAACACTTCTATTCGGGTATCGAAGCCTCCGAGCTGGAGCGCATCCGTCTGGTGGCCCAGGTGTTGAAAAACAGCCCGCTGCCAATCCCGACCCTGCGTGACATCGAAGATCACGACGCCATTTTCGTCCTAGGTGAAGACCTGACCCAGACCGCTGCACGTCTGGCTTTGGGCCTGCGTCAAGCGGTGAAAGGCAAGGCCGAAGACATGGCCGCAGCAATGAAAGTCCAGCCATGGCTCGACGCAGCAGTGAAGAACATCGGTCAGCACGAGCTGAACCCGCTGTTCATCGCCAGCCTGGCCGAGACCAAGCTCGATGACGTTGCCGAAGAATGCGTGCATGCCGCTCCAGACGACCTGGCGCGTATCGGCTTCGCGGTCGCCCACGCGCTGGACGCCAGTGCGCCAGCCGTTGAAGGCCTTGAGACTGAGGCGCTGGAATTGGCACAACGTATTGCCGATGCCCTGCTGGCTGCCAAGCGTCCACTGATCATCGCCGGTACTTCGCTGGGTTCCAAAGCGCTGATAGAAGCCGCCGCCAACATTGCGAAAGCCCTGAAGCTGCGCGAAAAAGAAGGCTCCATCAGTCTGATCGTGCCGGAAGCCAACAGCCTCGGTCTGGCCCTGCTGGGTGGCGACTCTGTCGATGCCGCGCTGCAAGCAGTAATCGACGGCAAGGCCGATGCCATTGTGGTGCTGGAAAACGATCTATACACCCGTACTGACGCCGCCAAGGTCGATGCAGCTCTGAGCGCGGCGAAAGTCGTGATCGTGGCTGATCATCAGAAAACCCCGACCGGTGACCGTGCTCACTTGGTGCTGCCTGCTGCGAGCTTTGCTGAAGGCGACGGTACTCTGGTCAGCCAGGAAGGCCGTGCTCAGCGCTTCTTCCAGGTGTTCGACCCGACTTATCTGGATGCAAGCATCCTGGTTCATGAAGGCTGGCGCTGGCTACACGCCCTGCGCGCGACCCTGCTGAACAAGCCGGTGGACTGGACATTGCTCGACCACGTGACGGCTGCCTGCGCTGCAAGCAACCCGCAACTGGCCGCCATCGTCAACGCCGCGCCATCGGCTGCGTTCCGTATCAAAGGTCTGAAACTGGCTCGCGAACCACTGCGCTACAGCGGCCGTACGGCAATGCGCGCCAACATCAGCGTACATGAACCGCGTACCTCTCAGGACAACGACACCGCGTTCGCCTTCTCCATGGAAGGTTACTCGGGCTCGGTTGAACCACGCCAACAAGTGCCTTTCGCCTGGTCTCCGGGCTGGAACTCGCCACAAGCGTGGAACAAGTTCCAGGACGAAGTCGGCGGTCACTTGCGTGCCGGTGATCCAGGTACCCGTCTGATCGAAACCCAGGGCGATAACCTGAGCTGGTTTACCAGCGCACCTCGCGCCTTCTCCCCGGCTCAAGGGACCTGGCAAGTAGTGCCGTTCTATCACCTGTTCGGCAGCGAAGAGAATTCTTCGAAAGCCGGTCCGGTTCAAGAACGCATTCCTGCCCCTTACGTTGCTCTGGCCAAATCGGAAGCCGATCGCCTGGGTGTCAACGAAGGCGCACTGCTCTCCTTGAACGTTGCGGGTCAGACCTTGCGTCTGCCGTTGCGCATCAACGAAGAACTGGGCGCAGGTCTGGTGGCGTTGCCTGCCGGTCTGGCCGGTATCCCGCCCGCGATTTTCGGCAAGTCCGTTGACGGTCTGCAGGAGGCAGCGCAATGAGTTGGTTCACCCCTGATGTGATCGACGCGATCATTGCTGTCGTCAAGGCAATCGTTGTGCTGCTGGCCATTGTGGTCTGCGGCGCACTGCTGAGCTTTGTGGAACGTCGTCTGCTGGGCTGGTGGCAGGACCGTTACGGTCCGAACCGCGTTGGCCCGTTCGGCATGTTCCAGATTGCTGCCGACATGCTGAAAATGTTCTTCAAGGAAGACTGGACCCCGCCGTTTGCCGACAAGGTGATCTTCACCCTGGCCCCGGTGGTTGCCATGAGCGCCCTGCTGATCGCGTTCTCGATTATCCCGATCACCCCAAGCTGGGGCGTGGCGGATCTGAACATCGGTCTGCTGTTCTTCTTCGCCATGGCCGGTCTTTCGGTGTACGCGGTGTTGTTCGCCGGTTGGTCGAGCAACAACAAGTTCGCCCTGCTCGGTGCGCTGCGTGCGTCGGCACAAACCGTGTCCTACGAAGTGTTCATGGGCCTGGCGTTGATGGGCATCGTGGTTCAGGTTGGCTCGTTCAACATGCGCGACATCGTTGAATACCAGGCGCAGAACCTGTGGTTCATCATTCCGCAGTTCTTCGGCTTCTGTACCTTCTTCATTGCTGGTGTCGCCGTGACTCACCGTCACCCGTTCGACCAGCCGGAAGCGGAGCAGGAACTGGCTGACGGTTACCACATTGAATATGCAGGCATGAAGTGGGGCATGTTCTTCGTTGGCGAATATATCGGGATCATTCTGATCTCGGCACTGCTGGTGACGCTGTTCTTCGGTGGCTGGCACGGCCCGTTCGATATCCTGCCTTCGCTGTCGTTCTTCTGGTTCGCCATCAAGACTGCATTCTTCATCATGCTGTTCATCCTGCTGCGTGCATCCATCCCGCGCCCACGCTATGACCAGGTCATGGATTTCAGCTGGAAATTCTGTCTGCCGCTGACCCTGATCAATTTGCTGGTGACTGCTGCGGTTGTGCTGTTGAACACACCAGCCGGCTCGGTTCAGTGAGGATTTGACCCATGTTCAAATATATTGGCGACATCGTTAAGGGTACTGGTACCCAATTGCGAAGCCTAGTGATGGTATTCGGTCACGGCTTCCGCAAACGCGACACCCTGCAGTACCCGGAAGAAGCGGTGTACCTGCCGCCGCGCTATCGCGGTCGTATCGTGCTGACCCGCGACCCTGATGGTGAAGAGCGTTGCGTAGCCTGCAACCTGTGCGCCGTGGCCTGCCCGGTCGGCTGCATCTCGCTGCAGAAAGCCGAAACCGATGACGGCCGTTGGTATCCAGAGTTCTTCCGCATCAACTTCTCGCGTTGCATTTTTTGCGGCCTGTGCGAAGAAGCCTGCCCGACCACCGCGATCCAGTTGACACCGGATTTCGAAATGGCCGAGTTCAAGCGTCAGGACCTGGTTTACGAGAAAGAAGATCTGTTGATCTCCGGCCCCGGCAAGAACCCTGACTACAACTTCTATCGCGTCGCCGGTATGGCCGTCGCTGGCAAGCCCAAGGGCTCTGCACAGAACGAAGCCGAGCCGATCAACGTCAAGAGCTTGCTGCCTTAAGGAAGTAAAGATGGAATTCGCTTTCTATTTCGCATCCGGCATCGCTGTAGTGTCCACCCTGCGGGTGATCACCAACACGAACCCGGTGCACGCCCTGCTCTACCTGATCATTTCGCTGATCGCTGTGGCGATGACGTTCTTTAGCCTTGGCGCTCCATTCGCAGGGGTACTGGAAGTTATCGCTTACGCTGGCGCGATCATGGTCCTGTTCGTTTTCGTGGTGATGATGCTCAACCTTGGCCCGGCCTCGGTTCAGCAGGAACGCACCTGGCTGAAACCCGGTATATGGGTCGGCCCGGTGATTCTCGGTGCACTGCTGTTGGCTGAACTGCTGTATGTGCTGTTCGCCAATCAGACAGGCGCCGCTATCGGCCACACCACCGTCGACGCCAAGGCAGTCGGCATCAGCCTCTTCGGGCCTTACCTGCTGGTCGTCGAGCTGGCCTCGATGCTTCTGCTTGCAGCAGCAGTGACGGCATTCCATCTGGGCCGCAACGAAGCGAAGGAGCCAAGCCAATGAATGCTATCCCTCTGGAGCACGGTCTGGCGGTTGCCGGAGTCCTGTTCGTTCTCGGCCTCGTAGGTCTGATGGTGCGCCGTAACATTCTTTTTGTGTTGATGAGCCTGGAGATCATGATGAACGCATCGGCTCTGGCGTTCGTCGTTGCCGGTAGCCGCTGGGCTCAGCCGGATGGACAGGTCATGTTCATTCTGGTGATCACCCTGGCTGCTGCCGAGGCCAGTATTGGCCTGGCGATCCTGATGCAGCTGTATCGCCGCTTCCACACGCTCGATATCGACGCTGCCAGTGAGATGCGCGGATGAACCTACTCTTTCTGACTTTCGTATTTCCCCTGATCGGTTTTCTGCTGCTGTCGTTCTCTCGTGGACGCATCTCGGAAAATCTCGCGGCACTGATCGGCGTTGGCTCTATCGGCCTATCGGCCATTGTCACCGCCTGGGTCATCTGGCAATTCAACGTCGCACCGCCTGAAGGGGGTCATTACACCCAGGTGTTGTGGCGCTGGATGGCCGTGGACGGTTTCGAGCCTAACTTCGCACTGTATCTGGACGGCCTGTCCGTAACGATGCTGGGCGTGGTGGTTGGCGTCGGCTTCCTGATCCACCTGTTCGCTTCCTGGTACATGCGTGGCGAAGCCGGTTACTCGCGCTTCTTCGCGTACACCAACCTGTTTATCGCCAGCATGCTGTTCCTGGTACTCGGCGATAACCTGTTGTTCCTGTACTTCGGTTGGGAAGGCGTAGGCCTGTGCAGCTATCTGTTGATCGGTTTCTACTACAGCAACCGCAACAACGGTAACGCCGCACTCAAAGCCTTTATCGTGACCCGTATCGGCGACGTGTTCATGGCCATCGGCCTGTTCATCCTGTTCCAGCAACTGGGTACGCTGAATGTTCAGGAATTGCTGGTGCGTGCCCCTGAGCACTTCAAGGTCGGTGACTTCTGGATTGTGCTGGCTACGCTGCTGCTGCTCGGTGGTGCTGTCGGTAAATCCGCGCAACTGCCGCTGCAAACCTGGCTGGCCGATGCGATGGCGGGTCCGACGCCGGTTTCGGCACTGATCCACGCCGCAACCATGGTAACCGCAGGTGTTTACCTGATTGCCCGTACCCACGGCCTGTTTGCCCTGGCGCCGGACATCCTGCATCTGGTAGGCATCGTCGGCGGCGTGACACTGGTTCTGGCCGGTTTCGCGGCACTGGTGCAAACCGACATCAAACGTATCCTCGCCTACTCGACCATGAGCCAGATCGGTTACATGTTCCTGGCGCTGGGCGTCGGTGCCTGGGAAGGCGCGATCTTCCACTTGATGACTCACGCCTTCTTCAAAGCGCTGCTGTTCCTTGCATCCGGTGCGGTGATCGTTGCCTGCCACCACGAGCAGAACATTTTCAAGATGGGCGGCCTCTGGAAGAAACTGCCTCTGGCCTATGCCAGCTTCATTGTCGGCGGCGCAGCACTTGCGGCCTTGCCATTGCTGACGGCGGGCTTCTACTCCAAGGACGAAATCCTCTGGGAGGCGTTCGCCAGCGGCAATCAAGGTCTGCTGTACGCAGGTCTGGTCGGCGCGTTCATGACTTCGCTATACACCTTCCGCTTGATCTTCATCACCTTCCACGGTGAAGCCAAGACTGAAGCCCACGCAGGTCACGGTATCGCCCACTGGCTGCCATTGAGTGTGCTGATCGTGCTGTCGACCTTCATCGGCGCGCTGATCACTCCGCCACTGGCGGGTGTGCTGCCGCAAAGCGTCGGCCACGCCGGTGGCGATGCCAAGCACAGTCTGGAAATCGCCTCGGGTGCTATCGCTCTGGCCGGTATCCTGCTGGCTGCCTTGCTGTTCCTCGGCAAGCGCCGCTTCGTCACCTCCATCGCCAACAGTGCACCGGGTCGTTTCCTGTCGGCCTGGTGGTTCGCGGCGTGGGGCTTCGATTGGGTGTACGACAAGCTGTTCGTCAAGCCGTATCTGGCTATCTGCCAGTTGCTGCGTAGCGACCCGCTGGACCACACCATTGGTTTGATCCCACGTCTGGTCAAGGCAGGTCATGGCAGCATGACCCGTACCGAAACCGGTCAACTGCGCTGGTATGCCGCTTCGATCGCTGTAGGTGCCGTGCTGGTACTCGGCGCCGTCGTTGTGGTTGCGGTCTGACATGAACCTTGCGAATTTGCGAAAGGAATTGAGCCCGTCATGATTCTGCCTTGGCTAATCCTGATCCCCTTTATCGGTGGCCTGCTGTGCTGGCAAGGTGAGCGCTTCGGCCCTACCCTGCCACGCTGGATCGCGCTGCTGACCATGTCCCTCGAACTGGCCCTGGGCCTCTGGTTGTGGAGTACTGGCAACTACAGTTACGCACCAGCGCCCGGCGTCGACCCAACCTGGGCTATCGAATTCAAGCACATGTGGATCGCCCGCTTCGGCATCAGCGTCCACCTGGCCCTCGATGGTCTTTCGTTGCTGATGATCCTGCTGACCGGCCTGCTCGGTGTGCTGTCGGTGTTGTGTTCGTGGAAAGAGATCCAGCGTAACGTTGGTTTCTTCCATCTCAACCTGATGTGGATCCTCGGTGGCGTGATTGGCGTGTTCCTGGCCATCGACCTGTTCATGTTCTTCTTCTTCTGGGAAATGATGCTGGTGCCGATGTATTTCCTCATCGCGCTCTGGGGTCACAGCTCGGCAGACGGCAAGAAGACACGAATCTATGCCGCGACCAAGTTCTTCATCTTCACTCAGGCCAGCGGTCTGATCATGTTGGTGGCGATCCTCGGTCTGGTACTGGTCAACTTCAATCAGACCGGAGTGATCACATTCGATTACGCCACACTGTTGAAGACGCAACTGGCACCGGGCACCGAATACATCCTGATGCTGGGCTTCTTCATTGCCTTTGCGGTGAAGCTGCCAGTGGTGCCATTCCACTCCTGGCTGCCGGATGCTCACGCCCAGGCGCCAACAGCGGGCTCGGTTGACCTTGCGGGTATTCTGCTGAAAACCGCTGCTTACGGTCTGCTGCGTTTTGCTCTGCCGCTGTTTCCGAACGCTTCGGCCGAGTTCGCGCCTATCGCCATGGTTCTGGGCCTGATCGGTATTTTCTACGGTGCCTTCCTGGCGTTCGCGCAGACCGACATCAAGCGTCTGATCGCCTTCTCCAGCGTCTCGCACATGGGCTTCGTGCTGATCGGTATCTACTCCGGCAGCCAGCAAGCGCTGCAAGGCGTCGTGATTCAAATGATTGCTCACGGTCTGTCGGCTGCTGCGCTGTTTATCCTCAGCGGTCAGTTGTACGAGCGTCTGCATACGCGTGACATGCGTGAAATGGGTGGTTTGTGGTCGCGTATCGCCTACCTGCCAGCGATCAGCCTGTTCTTCGCGGCGGCCTCGCTGGGTCTGCCGGGTACCGGTAACTTTGTAGGTGAGTTCCTGATCCTGCTGGGCAGCTTTGTCAGCGCGCCATGGATCACTGCAATCGCCACGTCCGGTCTGGTGTTTGGCTCTGTCTACTCGCTGATCATGATCCACCGCGCCTACTTCGGCCCGTCCAAATCCGACGAGCCGCTCAAGGGCATGGATGGACGAGAAATGATTATGGTGCTCGGCCTGGCCGTGTTGTTGGTACTGGTCGGGGTTTACCCGCAACCATTCCTCGATACGTCCGCAGCGACCATGCACGGCGTGCAGCAATGGCTCGGCACTGCCTTCACTCAACTCGCTTCGGCCCGGTAAGAGCGCTATGGACCTGACGATTCAACACTTTATTGCGCTTGCCCCACTGCTGATTACCAGCCTCACCATTGTTGTGGTGATGTTGGCAATCGCATGGCGCCGCAATCACTCGCAAACCTTCCTGCTCAGCGTGGCGGGGCTTAACCTCGCCCTGCTGTCGATCTACCCGGCATTGAAAGTCGCTCCTCTGGTAGTGACTCCACTGTTGCAGATCGACAGCTTCGCTTGCCTTTACATGGCGCTGATCCTGGCGTCGACTCTGGCTTGTGTAACCATGGCTCACGCCTATCTCGGCGATGGCAAGGCGGGCTACCCCGGCAATCGTGAAGAACTTTACTTGTTGATCCTGCTGGCGGCAGCTGGCGGTCTGGTACTGGTCAGCGCTCAGCACCTGGCAGGCCTGTTCATCGGTCTGGAGCTGCTGTCGGTGCCGGTCTATGGTCTGGTTGCCTATGCGTTCTTCAACAAGCGCTCGCTGGAAGCCGGTATCAAGTACATGGTGCTGTCGGCAGCCGGTTCGGCGTTCCTGCTGTTCGGTATGGCGCTGCTGTATGCCGAAGCGGGCTCGCTCAGCTTCGATGGTATTGGCAAGGCACTGGCTGCAAGCGGTCTGCCAAGCCCGATTGCCAGCCTGGGTCTGGGCATGATGCTGGTAGGTCTGGCGTTCAAACTGTCGCTGGTGCCTTTCCACCTGTGGACTCCGGACGTTTACGAGGGCGCCCCTGCCCCGGTAGCGGCTTTTCTGGCCACCGCCAGCAAGGTTGCGGTGTTCGCGGTGCTGGTGCGGCTGTTCCAGATTTCCCCGGCTGCCAGCAGCGGTGTACTGCATGACGTACTGGCGGTCATCGCCGTCGCGTCGATCCTCGTTGGCAACCTGCTGGCACTGATGCAGAACAACTTGAAGCGTCTGCTGGGTTACTCGTCCATCGCGCACTTCGGCTACCTGATGATCGCCCTGGTGGCGAGCGAAGGCATGGCCGTTGAAGCTATCGGCGTGTATCTGGTCACCTATGTACTGACCAGCCTGGGCAGCTTCGGTGTGATCACCATGATGTCGTCGCCGTACAGCGGCCGTGATACCGATGCGATGTTCGAGTACCGCGGCCTGTTCTGGCGTCGTCCGTACCTGACAGCTGTGATGACCCTGATGATGCTGTCTTTGGCGGGCATCCCGCTCACCGCTGGCTTCATCGGCAAGTTCTACATCATCGCGACCGGTGTCGAGTCGAAGCTGTGGTGGTTGATTGGTGCGTTGATCATCGGTAGCGCTATCGGTGTGTTCTATTACCTGCGCGTGATGGTGACCCTGTACCTGGTGGACTCCAAGCTGCCACGCCACGACGCGGCCTTCAACTGGGCGCAACGTACTGGTGGCGTGATGCTGTTGGCCATCGCCATTCTGACTTTCGTACTGGGTGTCTATCCGCAGCCTCTGCTGGATCTGGTCCAGCATGCAGGTCTGATGGGCTGATCTCTCAAGGATCAGACACGACGAGACGCATAAAAAAACCTGCTCGATTGAGCAGGTTTTTTTTCGCCTGGAGAATCTCAACCCGGCAAACGTACCGTCTTCTTGGCACTGACGAACAAGCCCCAGGTGGACATGAACAGCGCAGCAACCATCGGCCCGATCACGAAACCGTTCAGGCCGAATACCGACATGCCGCCCAGGGTCGAGATCAAAATCAGGTAGTCAGGCATTTTGGTATCTTTGCCGACCAGAATAGGTCGCAGCACGTTGTCGACCAGCCCAATCACGAACACGCCGAACAGCGCTAGCACTACGCCCTGCCAGATCATCCCGCTCAACAGGAAGTAAACCGCGACTGGTGCCCAGACAATCCCCGCCCCTACCGCTGGCAGCAGCGACAGAAACGCCATGATGACCGCCCATAGCAGAGCGCTGGGAATGTCGAGACACCAGAAGATGAAGCCACCGAGAGCACCTTGGGTGATCGCGACGACAACGTTGCCTTTGACGGTGGCACGCACGACACGAGTGAACTTCAGTTGCAGGCGACGCTTCTGGGGTTCAGCCAGAGGCACAGCAATACGCATCTTGCGCACCAGTTCCTGACCATCACGCAGGAAGAAGAACAGCAGGTACAACATGATGAAAAAACCCACGACGAAGTCGAAGGTGCCCTGACCGAAGCTGAATGCCTGCGTTGCCAGGTACTGACTTCCCTGCATCGCGCCTTTGGCGATCTTGTCGCGCAGACCATCGAGATCGCCCATCCCCAGTCTGTCCAGCCAGCCCTGAACGTAATGCGGCAACAAGCCTTTAAACTCGGCCAGATAGCTGGCGATATCGAGCTGCCCGCTTTCGACGTTCTTGTAGAGCGTGGCACCTTCCTGAACCAGCAAGGCGCTGATGACAATGACCGGTAGAATCGCGATCACCAGACAGATCATCAAGGTGCAAAGCGACGTCAGATTTCGCTGCCAGCCAAATTTCAGCAGCAAGCGACGCTGTACCGGCGCAAAGATGATGCCGAGAATCACCGCCCAGAACACCGCGCCGTAGAACGGCAACAGGATCCATATGAACGCGATGGTCACCAACACCAACAGCAGGATCAGGGTTTTGTATTGCAGCGTAGTTTCGTTCATGTCCTTTCCATGTCAGTAGGCAAGCAACTCGCTTGACCTGATCCTTAGTCAGCCAATCAACGGACGAGTGCCATCATTCTGCTTGTCAGGCAAATGAAGGCTCTGGAAAGGGAAGTACAGCAGAAAATGCGTCTGGCCGTAGGGTTGCAGGAAACTGCACAGTGTCGATGACACAGCAGCTTCTCACAGCAAACATTGGAAAACCTGTAGGAGCTGCCGAAGGCTGCGATCGCGGTGTATCAGGATAAATGCATCGCAGCCTTCGGCAGCTCCTACAGGTCAATCCCTCACATGAGTTAAACCCGGAACTGCCCAACCAATGCACCGAGGCGCTGGCCGAGATCATTCAAGCTCCGGGTGGTCTGTGCGCTCTGGCGGGTTTCATCGGCGACCGTATCTACAGCAGAAGCAATCTGATGCACGCTGCGGTTGATCTCCTCAGCAACAGCCGTTTGTTCTTCTGCGGCGCTGGCGATCTGCGCGTTCATGGTATTGATGGTCGTGATCAGCTCGCCAATGGCATCCAGTGAAGAACCTGCCTGATTGGCCTGTTCAGAAGTACCATCGCCCGCCTCGCTGGAGCGACGCATGGCATCCACTGCAGTCTGGGTACCTTTTTGCAGGCGGTCGATCATGCCTTGAATTTCCTGGGTACTCTGTTGGGTCCGACTGGCCAGCGCACGCACCTCATCGGCCACTACCGCAAACCCACGACCGGCCTCTCCTGCACGCGCAGCTTCGATAGCAGCGTTGAGCGCCAACAGGTTGGTTTGTTCAGCAATGGAGCGAATCACCCCCAGCACACTGACAATTGAGGATACGTCCTGCTGCAGGCTATCCAGAGACGCCCCACTGTTACGGATGTCATCCACCAGCGCGTGGATCTGCTTGATACTGCCGTCAACGACGCGCTTGGCCGACTGGCCCTCTTCGTCCGTCCTCTGTGCAGCGACCGAAGCACCTTGAGCACTCTTCGCCACTTCCTGAGCAGCGGCGGACATCTCGTTGATGGCGGTAGCCACCTGATCCGTCTCGTGACGCTGACGCTCCATAGCTTGCTCGGAGCGTTGCGCCTGACTTGAGACTTCGCCGACCAGGCCGGTCAGTTGCCCGGTCATACCCGATATCTGGGTGACCAGGCTATGGATCTTGTCGACAAAACGGTTGAACGATATGGCCAGATCACCCAACTCATCCTGACTGGTCACAGCCAGGCGACGGGTCAAATCACCTTCACCGGCGGCAATATCATCAAGGTTGTCTTTCATCAGGCGTAACGGACGAAGCAACGTACCGGCCAGCACTACGCCAATGATACTGATCAATATCAACACCAGAAGCGCGACACCAATGATGCTGAGCAGCATTTCTTCCAGGCGGGCCTCGACACTTTGCTGGAGCGCAGCGACCTGCGCGTCAATGCCGTCAATATTCACCGCTGTACCAAACGCCAGGTCCCATTTGGGCAGGTATTCGGTGTAGCCCAGTTTAGGAACCAACTCGGTCTTGCCCGGCAGCGTCGAGGAGTAAAGCAGGAAGTGAGTACCGGCCTTGGCAACAGCAACCAGTTCGGTATTGACCATCACTCCGTTCGGGTCTTTGGCATCCTTGAAGCTTTTGCCTACGCCGTCGGGATTGGTGGAGCGAAACAGACGAATAACCTGGGAGTCGTAGCCGAAGAAATAGCCGTCTTTGCCAAAGCTGATGCTGGAGAGCAGCTTTATGACTTGGGCACGAGGCGCATCATCGCCGGGAGCCGCGGCGTCGTATATCGGCTTAATGGTCGTCAGGGCAATGGACACCTGATCTTTAAGCGTGGTCTTGGCTTCTTGCAAGAGACGCTCGCGCGTCTCGCTGACCTCTCGTTTGGCCTGCTCGCGCAGCATGATTACGGTGGTCACGCTAATGATAAGCGCGAATATCAGCACCGGCAGAATCGCCAGTGAGAGTACTTTGGCTTTCAGGCTAATGCGCATAGAACCCCAGGGTATCGAATTGTTGTTTTTGAATTCCGATCTTGGCTCTATAACGGCAATTTGGCTGAAAAGTTGAGTAAGGGATGTTGCGAGCGTCCCGAGCGCTTGCAAGTAAAGCCGGACACGAATAAGAAATGCGTAAACAAAAGCGGCTTAGTTGATAGTCTGCTCACTTACTGATCGGTCAGGCAGGTCGATACATACTCTAAGCCCACCTGAGTGGCTAGCCTCCAATTGCAGGTTGCCGCCCCACGCCTGGACAATATCTCGCACAATGCCGAGACCCAATCCGTGGCCGGTAATTTGTTCATCAAGACGCGCGCCACGACCGAACACTTCTTCGCGTCTGGCTTCCGGAATACCGGGCCCATCGTCTTCTACAACAATACAGAACCGGGTCTCTTGCCGATTCATAATCAGCAGTACTTCGCTGTCTGCCCATTTGCATGCGTTATCCAGCAAGTTGCCCAGCAGCTCCAGAATATCTTCACGATCCCAAGGGAGAGACAAACCCGGCTGGACCTGCATCTCAAGATTTAGATGCCCACCGTGGATCATCCGCAACGTGGCAAACAATCCAGTCAACTCGGCATCGCAGTCGAAATGCGCACCGGGCAACGCGTCACCCGACAGTCGCGCGCGATTGAGTTCACGCGTCAGACGTTGCTGGATCTGTTCCAGTTGCTCGCGAAGAATATTTCGCAACGCGGGATGAGCATCAAACTGGGGGCCGGCGATAGCACTGAAGAGAACCGCCAGTGGCGTTTTCAGCGCGTGCCCGAGGTTGCCTAGCGCGTTACGCGAGCGCCTCAGGCTGTCCTCGGTATGCTCCAGCAGATGGTTGATCTGCGAAACAAGAGGCTCCAGCTCTACCGGCACTTGTTCATCGAGCTGGGAACGCTTCCCTTGCTGGAGCTGGACCAGCTGTTCCCGGGCACGGTCCAATGGTCGCAGCGCACGACGCACCGTCACTCTCTGCAGAGCCAGGATAAGTAAAAGAGCCGCGAGTCCCAGGCCGAGACCAATTTGTTGAACGCGAAGAAAACTTGCTCTGACGGGGGTGTAGTCCTGCGCAACCGTTATCGAGATGTCCTGACCAAACTTTCGGTAATCCGCCTTTAGCAGTAGCAAGGACTGTCCTGTCTGGCCCAGCTCATAGCTGGCGTGTAACCCGCCCGAACCGGGATCGGGAATTTCCAGATCCCACAGTGATCTGGAGCGCCAATGCCCTTCAGGAAAATCAATGCGGAAGTAGTGCCCGGAGTAAGGCCGCTGGTAGGCCGGCGACAAACGATGCTCATCCAGTTGCAAACCATTCTGCCCGCGAACCAGCGCGATCAGCAGGCTTTCACTTTCGTTGCGCAGCCCTGCTTCCAGATAACGCTGTAAACCCAGCTCAAACAGCCACAGGCTGGTTTGGGCCAGGACCACGCATACCAGAACCATGACGCTGATGAGCCCCAGGCTCAGGCGCCGCTGTATAGATCTCAAGCAGCGGGCTCCCCGCCAAAGCGATAACCCTGACCGCGCCGGGTTTCGACAACAGTTTTACCCAGCTTGCGCCTGAGGTGATTCACGTGCACTTCAATGACGTTGGAATCCCGCTCATTTTCTCCGTCGTATAGGTGCTCAGCCAAATGGCTCTTTGAAAGAATTTGTTCAGGATGCAGCATGAAATATCGCAACAGCCTGAATTCTGCGGAGGTGAGCTGAATATCAACACCATTCTGAGTGACGCATTGACGCCCCTCATCCAGATGCAAACCTGCAGACTCAAGACGTGGCTGGTTAGCGAGCCCCTTGGAGCGGCGCAGTAGCGCCTGAATGCGCAGTTGCAATTCCTCAGGGTGAAAAGGCTTGGTCAGGTAGTCGTCAGCGCCGGCCTTGAGTCCTTCGATGCGCTCGGACCACGAACCTCGCGCGGTCAGTACAAGGACCGGCGTTGCCAAGCCCCCGGCGCGCCATTGCTCCAATACTTGCAATCCAGGAAGGCCCGGCAAGCCCAAGTCGAGAATTATCAAGTCATAAGGCTCGGTAACGCCTTGGTGTACCGCATCACGCCCGTCTGCAAGCCAGTCGACTGCATAGCCCTGCCTGCCAAGACCGGCAAGTAATTCATCCGCCAGCGGGACATGGTCCTCTACCAATAGCAGGCGCATCAGTCTTCCTCATCCTTCAATAATCGACTGTCCCGAGCGTCATACTTCAACTCTCGAACGACACCCTCCGGGGTCAAAATCTCAAACTCATAAACGTACACACCATGCTTCTCCTCAAGTTCTGCCTCGAGTAGCCTGGCACCCGGATGTCGAGCCAATGCCATCTCCATCAATTGCTCAAGGGGAAGAATAGTGCCTGACTGGCGCAAGCTCAGCGCTTCATCCTGATCAAGGTCTCTCGCCTGCACAGTGACGCATACCAACACAAGGCATAGAAGAGTGCCACGACGCTTACGTAACTTCATTATCGGTCCTGATGGTTCTTGAGAACCTTACCAGTTGCCGCATCGATATCCACGTCCCATTCAATATCGTGAGTATCCGTAAGCTCAACCTGGTAAATATGTTTGCCGTACCTTTCATCAAGCTCGGTATCGTTGATGGTTGCACCGGGGTGTATCGCCAAGGCGATGGCATCAAGCCGCTCTGAACTTTGAATAATGCCTGCGGCGCGCAATGTAGCAGCTTCGTCGAGGGAAATGTCGCGAGCGCTGACTACGCCACTGGTGAGCAATAGAAGAGCAGAGGCAGCAAGCGCAGTCAGAGTGTTCACTATCAATCTCCGTTGAGAGTTTTTATTTCCTACAGACCGAGGATAAACAACCGAACTTAACTCAAGCTGAATTAGTCTGGCTAGATGCCATCAGTGCATACGAACTACCTGGTTTTAGCGCCAAGCACAAACCAATGCTGATAAACTCTCGGCCTGCATGCGTCGCTGCGACGATCGCCATTTTTAGAGTTGAAGATTGTGGAAATTTTTAAAGAATTTACGTTCGAGTCAGCCCACTTCCTACCTCATGTTCCTGAGGGACATAAATGCGGACGCCTGCATGGCCACTCCTTCCGCATCGCCATCCATCTCGAAGGTGAGGTCGATCCACATATCGGCTGGATCCGTGACTTCTCTGAAATCAAAGCGATCTTCAAGCCGCTCTATGAACGCCTTGATCACCACTATTTGAATGACATTCCGGGACTCGAAAACCCAACCAGCGAAAACCTGGCGAAATGGATCTTTGCTGAGCTCAAGCCGCTACTGCCAGAGTTGTCAGCTATTCGCATTCATGAGACTTGCACCAGTGGTTGTATCTATCGCGGTGAATAGTCGCTGATACTGAAAAAAAGCCCTCCTTGTTCGCAAGGGGGGCTTTTTTGTGGCTGGTGGAATCTGCGCTGTATAGCTACACACTGAAAGCTGAGGGACCGGATTTATCCGGGAAGGTGTATCGGCCGATAGACATGCGGCGTTGGTACCGGCCTCTTCGCGAATAAATTCGCTCCCCCTGAATCGCGGAGAACTTGTAGGAGCTGCCGAAGGCTGCGAAACGGTGTATGCGCCGGAACGCGTGAGCCTAC
>NZ_LOHF01000004.1:0-31107 GCF_002158995.1 Pseudomonas caspiana
GGCCTCGCGGTGCTCGTGCGCTCCTACAGAAAAGTATTCCAAATCAGATAGTTATGGTTTTGTTTGACGAGAGCGTGCTTGCCCGCGATTGCGCTGTTTCAGACACCCGTATTTATCTGATTCATCGCAATCGCGGGCAAGGTGGATCGTTACCCCGGTCGCTCCTAAAGGGAGCCGGGTTACATCATGTCCTTGACCATTCGCTCCTGATCCGCCAATTCCTTCTGCCGCGCGTCAATGCGTGATGCCAACTGGAAGTTGTTATTGGCGCGACGTTTGGCGAAGTCCAGTTGCTGGATGGCCTGTCTGAAATCACCCACCAGCGCGAAGTACTCGGCACGGGCCTGGTGCAGGCCGATGGTGTTGCCGTTCAAGCCACGGGTCTCGGCGACCAGATACCAGATGTCCGGATCGTCAGGACGGCTTTTCAGCAGCCCGTTCAGGGACTTCTCGGCTTCAGCAGTGCGGTTCTGTTTGAGCAGCACGTCGACTCGCACCTGATTCAACGGATAGTTGTCCGGGTACTGAGTCAGCATCCGGTCCACGCGCTGTTGTGCGTCGTTGAGCCGGTTGTTGGTGATGTCCAGATCGATCTGCGTAAGGTTGTAGGTAACGTCGTTCGGCGACTTGTCGAGCAAAGGCTTGAGGGTTTCCCGGGCTTCATTGAGTTGCCCGCCTTTGATCTGGGCAATGGCCAAGCCGTAACGCGCAGGATCGGATTTAGGATTTTCCGTCAGTTGGGCGCGGAAGCGTTTGGCGGCAATACCCGGCGTTTCTTCGTAAATCAATGCCACGCGAGCGCGCATCAGTTGATAGCGCACGCTGTCTTCCTTGCCGCCCGGTTTGGCCTGTTCGGCGCGGTTGCGGGTATCCGCGATACGCGATTCGGTAACCGGGTGAGTCAGCAGAAATTCAGGCGGCTTGGCGTCGAAGCGATACTGGCGCATCAAGCGTTCAAACATGGTCGGCATATTGCGCGGGTCGTAACCGGCTTTTTCCAGGTTGAGAATGCCGATCCGGTCAGCTTCCTGTTCATTCTGACGCGAGAAGCGCCGCTGCTCCTGGATGGCCGCAGCCTGAGAGCCGGCGATCGCAGCAATACCTGCATCGCCCGCACCCGCAGCCGCCATGACGATACCGGCGAGCATCGCTGCCATCACCGGCACTTGCATGCGCTGCTGGGCTTCAACACCCCGTGCAAAGTGGCGCTGCGACAAGTGAGCCAGTTCGTGCGCCAGTACCGAGGCATATTCGCCTTCAGTCTGGGCATTGAGGAACAACCCGCCATTGACGCCGATAATACCGCCGGGTGCGGCGAAGGCGTTGAGCTGCGGGCTGTTGATCAGAATGAACTCAAGGCGTCGGTCCTGCACCTGGCTGGTTTCCGCCAGGCTGTACACCGAGGTCTCGACGAAGTCCTTGAGTTGCGGGTCCGAAAGTTGCGCGACCTGGGCACGTAGCAGTCCAAGCCACGCACGGCCCAGTTGGTGTTCCTGCTCCGGCGAAACAATCGCGGAACTGGCATCGCCAAGGGACGGCAGGTCATCGGCATGCACAGGAACAGTCAACAGGCATGCGAGCGTCAGCAGGGTGGGGCGCAGAAAATTCATCCATGGAGCTCTGAGTTGGAGAGCCCCTACTGTAGCCGTCTCGATGGCCTGATGACCAGAGTGCGGTATTCTTCCGGCTTTCAAGATGTATCTGAAATAAACTTTTTGCCTTCGCATGGCAATTTGATGTGCCTGCCTGGAGATAAATGATGTCTGACGCTGTAACGCGCCCCGCAAGCTGTGACGCTGAAGTCGACGCGCAGGGCCTCAATTGCCCGCTGCCGTTGCTCAAGGCCAAGCTTGAGCTGAACCGCCTTTCCCGTGGTGCGGTGCTCAAGGTCATTGCCACCGACGCCGGCTCCCAGCGCGACTTCCGCTCCTTTGCCAGGCTTGCCGGCCATGAATTACTTCATGAGGAAGCGGAGGCGGGGGTCTACACCTACTGGCTGCGCAAGGCGTAAACCACCGGGGCCTATTCGCTTTCAAAAGGATTTTTGATGTTCAACGTGCTTCGCAACTGGGTACAACGCTACTTCTCCGATGAGGAAGCAGTCGTACTTGCGGTGTTGCTGTTTCTGGCTTTCACCATTGTTCTGACCCTGGGCGGCATGCTGGCGCCAGTGCTGGCGGGGATGGTGCTGGCGTTCCTCATGCAAGGACTGGTCAGTTTGTTAGAGCGGTTCCGTGTTCCTGAATCCGGTGCTGTTGGCCTGGTATTCATGTTGTTCATGGGCGCTCTGCTGGTGTTTTTGCTGGTTCTGGTGCCGCTGCTCTGGCATCAGTTGATCACCTTGTTCAACGAACTGCCGGGCATGCTCGCCAAGTGGCAGTCGTTATTGCTGCTGTTGCCGGAGCGCTATCCGCATCTGGTTTCAGACGAGCAAGTGCTGCATGCCATCGAAGTGGCTCGTGGCGAGATTGGCAAATTCGGCCAATGGGCGCTGACGTTCTCGCTGTCGAGCCTGCCGTTGCTGGCCAATATCATGATCTATCTGGTGCTGGTGCCGATCCTGGTGTTCTTCTTCCTCAAGGATCGGCGTCTTATCGGCCGCTGGGTGGTCAGCTATCTGCCCAGGGAACGCGCCTTGATGACGCGGGTGGCCGAGGAAATGAATCGGCAGATCGCCAACTACATTCGCGGCAAAGTCATCGAAATCTTCATCTGTGGTGGCGTGACCTACGTCGGCTTTGTTGCACTGGGCCTCAACTACGCGGCCTTGTTGGCGATGCTGGTGGGCATTTCCGTGGTGGTACCTTACGTTGGCGCGGTAGTGGTGACAGTTCCGGTGGCATTGATCGCCTTGTTCCAGTGGGGCTGGAGCGACCAGTTCATCTACCTTATGGTGGTCTACGGCGTGATACAGGCGCTGGATGGCAACGTATTGGTGCCGCTGCTGTTCTCGGAAGCGGTCAACCTGCATCCGGTCGCGATCATCTGCGCGGTGCTGTTGTTTGGCGGGCTATGGGGGTTCTGGGGGATCTTTTTCGCGATTCCGCTGGCGACTCTGTTCAAGGCCGTGCTGGATGCGTGGCCCAGGCAGGAACCGACCGTGGCACCGCTTTTGTAAGTGTCCAGCCTTATCGTCGGAATGCCGCCCAGACCAAGCACCGCTCCCACATATGGACTCAATCTCATGTGGGAGCGGTGCTTGCCCGCGATAAGAGCGACGCTTATTTAACTGCCAACGCCTGAGCCTTCTCCAGCACCGCCTCAACATGCCCCGGCACTTTCACGCCGCGCCATTCGTGGCGCAGTACGCCATCTTTATCGATCAAAAAGGTGCTGCGATCCACGCCAAGGTATTCCTTGCCGTACAGCTTCTTGAGCTTGATCACATCAAACAGTTGGCAAAGGGCCTCGTCCTTGTCCGAAATCAGCTCGAACGGGAACGACTGCTTGGCCTTGAAGTTCTCGTGGGATTTCAGGCTGTCTCGGGATACGCCAAACACCAGCGTGTTGGCAGCCTGAAACTGTTCATGCATGTCGCGAAAGTTCTGACCCTGAGTGGTGCAGCCCGGCGTGCTGTCCTTCGGGTAGAAATAAATCACGACCTGCTTGCCCTTGAGTTCGGACAGGCTCACGGCCTGTCCGCTGGTGGCTTGCACCTGAAAATCGCTAACCGGTTGATCTACTGCTACGGGCATGGGACTTCCTTACATAGGCGCTTGCGGACGCCACGGTTCAATCAGTGCATCGAGGTTCAGCGCGTCGGCGAAATCCAGGAACTGATCGCGCAGCCAACTGATCTGGATGCCCGCAGGCAAGGTCACGGTAAAGGTTGCGTTAAGCATGGTGCCACCGGTCTGCGGAGCCAGATAGGTATCGCAGATCAGGTTTTCCAGTTCCACGTTGTGGTCCATGAAGAACTGGCACAGCTCATTGATGATGTCCGGGCGATACGCCGAGCTGACGTAAGCCACGTAAGGCAGCGCCTCTGGACGGCTTTCCAGCGTGGCACTGCGTACCACGCTTGTAGTGAAATCGTGTTTCTTGGACAGGCCGGGCAGGCCGGTTTCCAGGCGGGCCAGGGCATCCCAGCTACCGGAGACTTGCAGAATCAACGCACTGTATTCGCCGTGACGGGTCAGGCGCGAGCTGACCACAGAGCAACGGCTTTCGTGACTGGCACGGCACAGGACGTTGGTCAGCTCCATTGGGTTTGCGCCAAGGGCACTGATGACAAGGAATTGTTCGCGAACTGTGGGGGTGGACGACATGCAGCATTCCTAGATGATGAGCGGTCGGTACATTTATTGGCTTGCAGGACCGAATCGACGATCGACAGCATCAGACGACAACCGCAGCTTCTGGCAGGTTGCGTCTGCCTGATTGACCAAAGGCAGGCTGCAACAGCGCTGGAGCAGGGGTTCTGACGTTAAAATCGACCGATTGAAGGAGGCGCGCAGATGACCAGTACCGATCAAAGAACGAAGGGTAGCGAAAACCATCGCTCAGGGGAATGCTCACAGCGTGGTACTTCGCTTGTACAAGGCTGATAGCGCCAGTACCATTACGGCTCTCTTTTTCCGGCAGGAGCGGTTGCATGATTGCGGGCAGTATGGTGGCACTGGTCACACCCATGGATGCACAGGGACGTCTGGACTGGGACAGCCTGAGCAAACTGGTGGACTTCCACCTGCAAGAGGGCACCAACGCCATTGTTGCCGTTGGCACCACAGGTGAGTCGGCCACGCTCGATGTGAACGAACACATCGAAGTGATCCGCCGTGTGGTCGATCAGGTTGCAGGGCGTATTCCTGTTATCGCAGGTACGGGCGCAAACTCCACGCGTGAAGCGATCGAGCTGACCAACAACGCCAAGCGCGCTGGCGCCGACGCGTGCCTTCTGGTCACGCCGTATTACAACAAGCCGACTCAGGAAGGCCTGTATCAGCACTTCAAAGCTATCGCCGAAGCGGTAGACATCCCGCAGATCCTCTACAACGTGCCGGGCCGTACAGCCTGCGACATGCTGCCAGAGACTGTCGTGCGTCTGTCCACCGTGCCGAACATCATCGGTATCAAGGAAGCCACTGGCGACCTGCAACGCGCCAAGGACATTCTGGCTGGTGTCAGCAGCGACTTTCTGGTGTATTCCGGTGACGACGCAACGGCGGTTGAACTGATCCTGCTGGGCGGCAAGGGCAATATCTCCGTGACCGCCAACGTTGCACCGCGCGCCATGAGCGAGCTGTGTGCCGCGGCCATGCGCGGTGATGCCGAAACTGCGCGGGCGATCAATGAAAAACTCATGCCGCTCAACAAAACCCTGTTTATCGAATCCAACCCTATCCCCGTGAAATGGGCCCTGAATGAAATGGGTTTGATGCCGGACGGTATCCGTCTGCCGCTCACCTGGCTCAGCCAGGCCTGTCACGAACCGCTGCGTCAGGCCCTGCGCCAGTCCGGCGTTCTGGTTTAATTGAGGAAACAACACGCAATGAAGCGATTGGCCGGACTTTCCGCACTTGCCTTGATTATCTCCAGCACCAGCGGTTGCGGTTGGCTCTGGGGTGAAGATGGTTACTTCCGTGACCGTGGCAGCGATTACCTCGAAGCACAGCAAACTGCACCGATGCAAATCCCGCCGGGTGTCTCGGAAACCAAGCGTCTTGACCCACTGCTGCCGATCCCGCGCAACGTGGCGGACGACACCGTTAAAGGCGAATTCGTAGTACCTCGCCCGCAACCACTGTCGACCACCGCAGATGCCAGCGATTTCAGCCTGCAGAAGAGCGGCAATAACAGCTGGGTGCTTGCCCAGCGTGCGCCTGCCGAAGTCTGGCCTTTGGCGCATCAGTATTTCGAAGATAACGGTTTCCGTATTGCCGAAGATCGTCCGCAAACCGGTGAGTTCAGCACCACATGGCAGCGTCTGGATGAGCTCTCCGCTGCGGTCGCCAAGCGCCTGAGCGCCGGCGGCGCAGCCTCCGATGCAGAAACCCGCGTGCGGGTGCGTATCGAACCGGGCGTGCAGCGCAACACCAGTGAAGTCTACGTCGTCAGCGCTGAGCGCCCGGCAGGCAGCACTGCTGACGTGCCGTTCACCGATCGCGCCACTAACGTCGCACTCGATGCCGCATTGACCGATGACATGCTGGCCAGCCTGAGTCGCAGCTCTGCACAGGGCGGCTCCGTGTCGTTGCTGGCAGCGCGTGACTACGACACCCCAAGCCGTGTTGCCTTGAGCGAAGACGGCAGCGGCAACCCGGTTCTGAACGTCGGTTCGGATCTGGATCGCGCATGGTCAAGCGTCGGTCGCGCCCTGAATCAGGGTGAATGGCGCGTAGAAGACATCAACCGCAGTCTGGGTCTGTACTACATCAACCTGGCAGAGCGGGCTGATACGCCTGAGAACAAACCTGGCTTCTTCGGCCGCCTGTTCGGCAGCAAAGAAACCAAGGAAGAGATCGATGCCCGTGCCGAACGTTATCAAGTGCGTTTGAGCAAAGTGGGCGACGACGTTCAGGTTACCGTCGAGAAGAACATCAACACCGTCGCACCGGCAGACATTGCCCGTCGCGTACTGGGTGTCATTCAAGACAACCTGGGTTAAGTGCGTTTCGCAGTATTAGGCAGCGGCAGCCAAGGGAATGGCACGCTGGTAGCCAGTGGCAACACGAATGTGCTGGTAGATTGCGGTTTCTCCCTGCGGGAAACCGAACGACGATTGGCGCGGCTAGGACTTAGCGCGCATCAGTTGAGCGCGATTCTAGTGACCCACGAACATGCCGATCACGTGCATGGCGTGGGTTTGCTGTCTCGGCGCTACAATCTTCCGGTGTACATGAGCAGTGGTACGGCGAGGGGGTTACGCAAGCCTGTAGAAGTCGCCGGGTATCTGGCGGGCGGACAGGATTTGCAATTGGGGGCGTTGAACATCCATGTGGTGTCCGTCGCTCACGACGCCCTGGAGCCGACGCAGTTTGTTTTCACCGACGGCACGCGTCGCTTTGGTCTGCTGACGGATCTGGGGTCGTACTGCCCGACGGTGCTGCAAAGCTACCACGGCCTGGACGCGCTGATGATCGAGTCCAACCACTGCCGCGACATGCTTGCCCGCGGTCATTACCCGTACTTCCTGAAGCAGCGGGTGGGTGGCAGCGAAGGACATTTGAACAACCACCAGGCCGCAAGCCTGGTGAACGAGTTGGGCTGGCAGGACCTGCAACATCTTGTACTGGCCCACCTCAGCAGCAAAAACAACCTGCCGCATCTGGCCCGGCAATGTTTCGTCGACACCCTCGGGTGCGATCCGGACTGGTTACAATTGGCCGATCAAGATTCAGGGCTCGACTGGCGACATATCGCATAGCCCAACTACTTAGCAAGCGGAGCCCATCATGGAAAAACGTGAAGAACTCTACCGCGGCAAAGCCAAATCGGTTTACAAGACCGACGACGCTGACCGCTTGATCCTGCTGTTCCGTAACGACACTTCGGCGTTCGACGGCAAGCGTATCGAACAGCTGGATCGCAAAGGCATGGTGAACAACAAGTTCAACGCCTTCATCATGCAGAAGCTCGAAGCTGCGGGCATTCCGACCCAGTTCGACAAACTGCTGGCCGACAATGAAGTCCTGGTCAAAAAGCTCGACATGATCCCGGTCGAATGCGTCGTGCGTAACTACGCCGCCGGTAGTCTGGTCAAGCGCCTGGGCGTCGAAGAAGGCCTCAAGCTCAACCCGTACACCTTCGAGCTGTTCCTGAAGGACGACGCCAAGGGCGACCCGTTCATCAACGAATCCCACGTGGTCGCATTCGGTTGGGGCACCGCCGAGCAACTGGCGCGCATGAAAGAACTGTCGCTCAAGGTCAACGACGTCCTGAGCAAACTGTTCGATGACGCCGGTCTGCTGCTGGTCGACTTCAAACTCGAGTTCGGCGTGTTCAGCGACGGCTCCATCGTCCTGGGCGACGAATTCAGCCCGGATGGCTGCCGCCTGTGGGACAAGGACACCAAGAAGAAAATGGACAAAGACCGCTTCCGTCAGGGCCTCGGTGACGTCATCGAAGCCTACGAAGAAGTCGCCAACCGCCTGGGCGTACCGCTCTAAGACGGAAAAAGTAACGCAAGCGCTTGATAGCACGAAAAAAAATCAGCAAAAGGTATCGCCTTCTGCGATTGAACTGTTATGATGCGCGCCGTTGGAGAGATGCCGGAGTGGCCGAACGGGACGGATTCGAAATCCGTTGTACTGGCGACAGTACCTAGGGTTCAAATCCCTATCTCTCCGCCATTACTGAACAAGACAAAGCCCCCGTAATCATTGATGATTACGGGGGCTTTTTCGTTTCTGGGCTTTTGTTTAGGGCATTTTTAGGGCAGAAAATGGCATCGAGAGAGACGCTCTAAGCCCGTGTAAGCTCCAGCCAATCATAAGGGGTGACATTGGGGCTTACGCTAATTGCGGGAGCGCGCGCGACATTTCGGCGTATCAGGGAGTTATGTATGTGGGTTTGGCAGGAAGCACGAGAGCGTTGGCTGTTGGTGGCTGTAGTGGTGGTGTTCGCACTACTTTGCTTGGTAAACCTTAGGCTGCCCTTGTTGCAGCTTCTGGAGGGCGGAGCTATTGCCGCATTTCTATGTGCAGACGCAACGATCAGCGTCACCAGCGATCTGCTTGTCGGACTCATATCTGCATATGTGTTCTATGTGATTATTGAGCTGTTGCCGAGTCACCGCAAGAAGGTTGAAACCTTGCGGGTTTTGAATTTGCTGGTTGCGTCTGTAGTCGATGCATATGATAAGGCAAGCATATTTGGTCATGAGAGGTCTCTCAGCTCACTTGATTTGATCGTCCTCAAGCGTTCGAAGCTTAAATCAACTCTCGATACTCTTGATGATGCTGGGTTTCTTCAACTCAAATTTGCAATGCAGACTGGACACTCTCGGTACCAGGATTTCCAGCATGCTCTCAGTCTGGCTGTTGGCTTATCCCCACAGCACGCCCTTAATTGGCTTGTGCTGACGGATAAGATCAGGCTGCTTGCCGATGAGTATGGTGCGCAGCCTGTCAATCCGAATGCAGACTACGCGACTCAAATCACATCAAACATCCAAGATGTGACAGTGTATTTTGTATATAAAAAAGAAATGGACCTGTATATGGCTGCACTCTTATCGAGGGTCACTGAGTTTTTCGAGGCGGCATTGGTATGGATGGAGTATCAACATTTCGAGGCGGGTTCTTGAAAAATTTATGTAAGTTATGGTCTTTCACAGCCTTGCTCACCAACTCGAAATCCAAGCATTTTGGAAACTATTCCCGCCATACTCTTGGTGTCTTTTGGTATCCATCTACCATAATGCTTTCGCACCATCGTAGTGTCGGCATGTCCGAGCTGTTTGGCCACCCATTCGACAGGCACATAGCTTGAAAGCATTTGGCTGGCGAACGTATGCCGGCACTGATTGGCACCTCGGTGACGCACATCGGCTATTTTCAGATGCGCGGTAAACCAATTGCTCAGTGTCTTACCGCTCCACATCAAGCCGCTGGAAGAGCTGCGGAAAAGAAACCTGACTTTCATCTTCTTCGATGTGATGTTGTCGCGCTGGATTACGGTGATCTCTTCGACGGGGGCTTCCCTGGCCGCAGCAACGATCTCTCGCATCAGTTCCAGTGCAGGGTCTATCAGCTCGACGAGTCTCACCCGGGAGCGTTCTTTCGGAACCTTAAACTCGCCCACGACTAACGCGCGTCGTACCTGCACCATGCCAGCATCAAGGTCGATATCCTCCACAGCGAGTGCGATGAGCTCGGATAGCGCAAGTCCGGCCCAGCAGTTGAACTCAATCATCCTGGTATCAGGTCGTCGTTCCGGATCCGCTTTGCCGATCAAATCAATCTCGGTGCGACTGAAGGGGTCGGCATGCTCAAGGTCGACGTCCGAGCCGACGTTGCTGATTCGATCCAGTGGGTTGGCTTTCAAGATGCCGTCGCCGAAGGCGTCAGCCCAGACACCTCGGACGACTGTGAATATGTCGTTCACTGTCTTTGGGGATAAGCCTTGCTTCAGCAGTTGTGCTTGAAACAGTTCGATATCGCTCTTGCTAATGTCCACGATTCGTCGTTTGCCAAATTTTTTTTCAACGTGCTTGGCCTTGCTGACATAGTTAACGACGGTGCTTGATGCTTTGAGTGCGCGCTGAACCTCCAGCCATCGATCAATACCCTCCTTCACGGTGCGCTTCATAGATGGCCCGCCTGTTCCTGTGAACATTGCTGCCCTAGGAGAGTTGGGAAAGTGAGCCGCATAGTCGAAGCGGCCCTCTTTAATCTCTGCAAGGATTGTGCGGCGTTTGTTGTCTGCATAGGCAATCGCAGCTTTGTTTACCTTCGAGATCCCATCTAGTGGTTCCCGGCATCGCTGGCCATTGAAGATGAACCAAATGCGCAGCTGTTTGCCGTTCATCTCAACACCTGTGGGCATCTTGTCACTCATGGTTGACCTGCCATCCACTTTTCGATTGCTTCCTTGTTGTAAACCAGCACATTGGCTGGGTCTGTACGGTAGTGCTTGCCCTCCAGCCACAGCCCTCGTGAACGATACTTTCGAACAGCTTCAGTGCTGAGTCCGAACACCGGATAAAGCAGGTCTTGCCGAAACCAAGCACCGGGTGTGATCTGAAAATCGATTTTCTCTGCTGCGCTCATGCGGCCACCTCAGTGCCTACCCTTGGTAAGCTCATAGAATGCTGTTGCTGCCACTCGTGGAACTTGTCCATTGCCAATGGCTTTAAGTCGGTCCACCCGATGGGCCACCCCATCAGCCACTCGGCCCATTCCGGGTTCAGATGACCACCATCCAGTGCCATCACGGCGTGATCCAGGCGATCGTTCGAACGGTCGGCCCCTGATCGGCGAGTCAGTGCGGCGGGGGAGGATCCCTTTGCCATGCTCGCCACCGGTGTTGGCCATCGTCTGGCGGGTGTCTTCTGCGATGAGCCAGATCCGGTCGCGCTGATGAGGGGCGCCGAGGTCGGCCGCTCCGATAACACCCCATCGCGCGTCATACCCCATTTCGGCAAGATTACCGAGCACCACGGCAAGTCCTCTTCCCACAAGCAATGGTGAGTTCTCCAGTTCGACGTAATGCGGTCGTACCTCATCGGTAATTCGTGCCATCTGCCGCCACAGTCCGGAGCGGGCGCCGGCGATACCGAGGCCGTTGCCTGCAACCGAGATGTCCTGACAAGGAAATCCTCCCGAAACCACGTCAACAAGGCCTCGCCATGGTCGTCCGTCAAAACTGCACACGTCAGACCAAATCGGGAAAGGCGGGAGCAGTCCATCGGCTTGTCGTTGCGCCAGAATCTGTGCGGCGTAGGCATCACGCTCAACGGCGCAGACGGTGCGCCAGCCGAGGAGTTGGCCGCCGAGTATTCCGCCACCAGCGCCTGCGAAAAGAGCCAACTCATTCACTTGGCCTCCAACAAACGGTCGAAACACTCCTCATCAGGCTTCGCGGATGAGCGGGTATGAGTGATCAGAGTGGTATCTGTTGTGTTTAAGGCGTGAAGTGTTTCGCGAATGCGTGCTGAGAACTGCTTGAGTAAGTACTGGTGCGCGGTCGCTTTGTCTGCTTGATCGGTGGCGCGTAGCCCCCTCCAAGTGCGGGCTGCGAGCTCCAGTGTTTGTGAGGCGGCTATTAGTTGAATGCGGTCGGAGTGAGTGAATTGGGCCGTTTTGATCAGATCAAGATCGCGATGCTGTTCCAGAAGTCGTTCAATTTCCGAGTGCAGTTGCTGAG
Organism: Pseudomonas caspiana; assembly: GCF_002158995.1. GTDB lineage: Bacteria > Pseudomonadota > Gammaproteobacteria > Pseudomonadales > Pseudomonadaceae > Aquipseudomonas > Aquipseudomonas caspiana. Next base: position 11,809 of record NZ_LOHF01000004.1, read on the forward strand.
CGTGCTCGGCGTGTTTAGCACTAAGGTCGATTGTCGCTTGGTGGGCGTGTCTGCGCTCTATGCGCACGACGGCCCGCCACACTAAGTATCCCAATGCCGCCCAACTGATGGGCATAAGTACGGCGATGACTATCAGGTGCTGTGCTTGCATGTGCTGTGTCCTAGGTAGAGCCCGCCGCCAGATCGTTGGTGAGAGGGCGGCGGCGGGGTGGTGCAAACGGCTTATGCGAGGGTGAAGGTGCCGATGGTCAGTTCGGTCGACGTGCCGACTTCCTGAGCCACCACTTCTTTAAACTCTTGCGCCAGGTCTTCACGCAGCTGCGCTTCGCCAATCCAGCGCAGACGCAGTACCGGCTGGTCGCCGCCAGTCAGCACGGCCACTCGCAGCTGGATGGTCTGAGACTTCAGTCCCTCGTAGGGGATGGACTGAAACAACAAGGTCGCTGGCAAGCCGTCAGTTGACTTGGCTTCAATCTGATCCATAGCGGATCGCGAGGAGCTCATATCACCCACCACATGCTCGCTCTTGCGGGCTTGCTCGATGGTGATGGAGCGGATTGCCCCAGCAGCGCGGCGCAGCTCAATCTCTTCACCCTGGGCGTCGAGCGCGATGAGGTTCGGTGCCCAGTCTTCAATGAAGTCGCTGAGGTCTTTCTGAGAATGTTTCGATCCGGCTGCGGCTTCCACTGCGATGAAAGCTGCAGTCTTCTTCAGCGTCAGAGTGGAGAAGTAGTCGCCGTGACCGGGGGTGTCTTGATCGCCGAGGTTGAAGAAGACCGTGCAGGTCATGCGGTCGCTATCAATGAAGGCCCGACTATTTCCATCGGCGTTCGCGCTGACATAGCTGCTGAAATCCAAGAGGGAGCTCGTCGTCAGTCGGCCGCGAAAGCGGCTACGGTTCTGTTCGAATTGCTCCAGGCTCAGCACGGTGCTTTCACGTGACAAAGCGATGGTCGGCATGTGGGTATCCAGCTTCTTGGCATTTGCCAGTACAGCGGTGTCTTGAATCAACTGAATTGCTTTGGCTTCCATGGAACATTCCTACTGTGGTGAGAGGTATGGAGTCGTGTTTTTTAGCTTCGGGCGTTGATTGGTGCCGCCTGCCGGTCGAACAGTTGGTCGGCTGCTGGAGTTTCGGGGAACAAGGTCAGGCGTCCGCCTTCGCCGACGTACATAGGCGTATCGAGGGCCGTGTCCTCAACAATGCTGCCGCGCTTCGTTGGGATCTTGAATGACAGCTTGTGGTTGACGGTGACCTGGTGGCTGCTTGCGACCTGCTTCAGGTTGAACGTCACGGTGACTTGTCCGGCCTTACCGTTGTCGACAACGCCTGCGGCGACCTCAGACAGCGCGCGGCCGATCTGGTCGGCGAATACGCCTGCATTGAGTTCGCCAATAAACTCGGCGGTATCTGTGGGCTTCATGTGCTGTGCCTCAGTGAGTTGTTGCCGCTGGAAGGCAGCGGCCACCTTTGAATCACGCTGCTTTCGGCTTCGCTTGTGCGTCCAGAAACTCAGCAAGGTCATGCAGGTAGACGACGGGCTGGCCCTGTCTCCCGCCGATCCGTGTCACCTTGAGGTTGATCTGCCCGGCGCTGATCTTGCGCATCAGGTAACGATCACTTGAGATGTGCGAGAAGTAGCGTCCGCGCACTGCGCTCAACGTCGGGCAGGGGGTGGCGAACTCTTCCCGCAATTGATCCAGTGTGCCGCTCACGCTGAGTCCTCCCCGTGCCCCTCCTTTTGGGGCACCAACTGAAACCGGATTAATTCGGCCAGACCTTGCGCGGTCTTTCCCCGAGCGGTAGCGCAAAGACGCCCGTGCTGGTCCGCGACGACGGCACCATAGGGTTTCTCGGGGCAGCGGGTAGGAGTGATGTATGCGATCTGGCCTTCGAGAACGACGGCATCGACCAAGCGGAACACCTCGGCCAGTTCTGCAGTTACCGCTGGCAACTCTTCCAGCATTGAGATGGCTTCTGCTGTTGCGCCGATCAGCGTTGCTCGGCTGATAATCTGCGGGCTGTTACAGAAGATCGGGACCAACTTAAGCGCACCGACGGCGTAAGTGATGGCGTTCAGGGTCATGCTGCGTCGTCCTTTTTGGTGATGGTGATGTTCAGCTTCTTGGCTATCCACTCGACCCCGTCGTTCTTCACCATCACGACGGCGTAGTGCATGTACTTGCCGAGCGTTTTGTTCCAGCGAGACCGAGCGTCCGAGTACAGGTAGCCACGCTCGCGGTGAGCGCTTGCGAGATCGCCGGATGAATTCAGCACGCCGAGTTCGCGCAACCTGGTGCGGAACGCGCGTGGCTTGAGTCCGAGCAAGGTGGCTGTTTCGTCCAGGGTGCGGTTCATGGCGACCGGCCTCAGGCGACAGCGAGCAGATCGCGGGCGCGAAGTGCTCGATGGAGTTGGTCGATGGCCAGCAGCAGTTCTGGCTCGCCCGCGTCGTTCTGTAGCGTCAGATCGTCAGGGTGTACCGAAACCCCGGCTTCACTGATGTGAGGGTTAACGCCTTCGGCATCTGGCCGTCGTAGATGCACGATAACCCCGCCACGTTTGCGGATGAAGTCGGCTTCATTCTCGAAACGAACGTCGCTGATGACGAAGCCGGGAGCGGTGTCGAATAGGACGCTCATGCAGTCGAGGTTCTGCTGCGCCAGATTGATCCAGAGGTCGGCACTGATCAGGTGGCGACCCCACTCGGTGCCGAGCAGTTGCATCAGTTGCCGAGGTGAGCGACCTAGCCAGTCAATCGGCTGCTCTTTTTTCTCGCCTTCGATGTCCTCGTGGCTCAGATTGAAGATCGCCATGATCCCTTGCTTGAGTGGGTCCGCGAATGCGTAGCACTCGAACCCATGCTCAGTGGCCAGGTGGTTTGCGGTCGTGGTTTTCCCTGCGCGGGCAGGGCCGGTGATGCCGATGAGGATCTGTTTCATGCTGCGTCACCTCCCCATGGACCGAAGTTGTCGGTTGCCGTTGGTGCCTGCACAGCGTGAGCGGTGCCGGATTTTGGGGTGATGATTACCAGTAGACCGGTAGTGCGCTGGATGGCACTGACTGAATTCGGGCTGGTGGCTGCTGCAGGGTGTAGGTACACCGGGCAGCGACGGTTGTGCTGTGTAATGTGCATGGCTCGTATCCTGTGGTGAGAGGGTTACGAGCCAGACAATACAAAAGCGTATTGATCGAGTCAATACGCAAACGTATTAATAGTGCTTTTTTCGGAACTGTCGCGGGGCCTGGGTAAAGCTGCGGTCAGAAAATCTCCACTTTAGAGATTACGACGCCGCAAATTACGGCATCTGGTGGTATCTCGATCACAGGTTCAGGCCACGTAGGGTTTAATGGCCTAAGGAATCGTCGAGACCCTTCAATCACGAGTTGTTTAAATGTGGCCTCATCACTATCTATCAGTTTTGCTATTACAAGTGAGCCGTTCTCAGGATCGCGCTGTGGGTCGACATAGATGATGTCTCCGTCGCGAAATGAACGCCGCTCATGAGGGTTGAACATTGAGAGTCCGCGAACGCGTAATGCATAGGTCTCTTTACTGTGATAGACAGCGCAGGGCAGCCAAGTGTCTACGTCTTCGACACTTCGTACGTCGCTGATCTCGCACCAAGATCCGGCTTGAATCCAAGATATTAGAGGAACGTCGCCGCGTACTTGCGGGCCTGGCTCAACGTTGGAAGATCCCCGCAATAATTTGGCGCTGGGTTGGGGGAAGTTCTCGGCACCGTTTTGCCCCGTCCACAGCCACTGGCTATTGACCTGCAATGCCCTTGCTATTTTCTCAACGTTTCCATGACGGGGGCTTTGCGATTCGCCCGTTATTATCCTGTGGATTGTTGGCTGAGAGACGCCAGACCGCCGACCTAGCTCTCCTTCTGAGAGCTTCAGTTCTTCCATCCGTTGAGCAATACGTTCGCCGATCACTTTTTAGCCTCTGATTCAAAAACGTATCGAAATTGTATTGCCTGCATCAATACGCTTGCGTATTATTCGGTCAATGCGAAAGCGCATAGGTGAAATCATGACTATTCAACAGATGCTTGCGGATCTCCTTGGAAGAGGCTTTTCCCAAAGAGCGATTGCTGACCAAGTTGGAACGACCCAGCCCACTATCTATCGAGCGACAAAGGGGGCGGATATCCGATATGAAACTGGAAAGGCGATTGAGCGAATGTATTCAGAACAGCAAAGCGCATTAGACCAGCGGTCTGCTGCGTAAAAGTTGCAGGGCCGGGGGCCTCTCACCACAAGAATTTCCCCCGACCCAGCTGGGGCAGTGCAAAACACTGCCAACTCCGCCGACCAAGGCCCTCTCACCACAAGATTAGCTTGGTCGGCTAGAACGATGAACGGTGCCGCACAGCACGTTTAGCACAGCACATCGGTCGTGGTCGTAGGATAGGGCGAGTCCCTGCCTGTGGCTACACCGTAAACGGGGATTTTACGGTTATGAGTCGCACGGATCTTTTGCCTGACGCTGGTCAGGTTCTTTCGTTGCGCCAGGCGCTCTACCGCGCCGGGCGTGATTACAAGGGCGGGATCACTGCTCTTGCCTACGAGATGGTGTTGGACAACGACACCCTTCAGAAGAAGCTCAAGCTTGATGAAGAGCGCCGCTGGCTCACTCCAGATGAATTGGAAGAGGTTATCCGTCTGACGGGTAGCCCGCTGTTGCTCGACGCATTGATGCGCCCGGCGGGGGCTGTTTGGTACAAGCCGGAACCTGTCGCAGCTACCAAAGATGCACTCAAGGCTGTTTGCAGCTTACTGGCTGAAACGGGCGAGTTCGTCTCCAGTATGCACAGCGGCGCAGCTGACGAAATCTGGGAACTGCACGAGGTCGCGCAATTGGATAAGCATGGCGTCGATGTGATCCGCGCGATTCTCGGCATCATGGCCGGTGCCCGGCAGGCAATGGAAGATCGTATTGAAAGCGATGCGCTTCAGGCACTGGAGGCTCGCGACAATGGCTGACGTTATCGATATTGCCAACGATCAAGCCGACTACTTCCTGCAGGTTGCCCTTGATCGCCGTCAGCGCGGCGTGGTTTCTGTTGTCAGCGCTGTGGATTGTGAAGATTGCGGCGACGTCATCCCGGAACCTCGTCGGGTTGCTGCTATTGGGTGCGCCACTTGCATCGATTGTCAGGCGGCTCGGGAGCGCCGTAGATGACCGGCAGTCCAACACCAATTTCAACATGGGCGCGTCGTTACTGTGAAACGTTCGGACTGGCACTGGTACCGATCCAGCCTGGTGAAAAAGGCCCGAAAGGGAGGGGCTGGAATCTGCCGGGCAAGTACATCGTTGACGCCGAAAAGGCCGAAGCTTTCTGGACCAGGAACCCGAATCACAACCTTGGCGTAGTGCTCGGGCCGAGCCGCGTCTGCTCTTTGGACGTTGATGATGTCCAGTGGACGCGTCACGTGCTGTACGAGCTGCTTGAGGTTGATCTGGATGCACTAGCCTTGTCGTTTCCGACCGTCGTCGGCAACCCAGAGCGTTTTCGCGTTTTGTTCCAAGTGCCTGAAGGTATCGACCTGACTCGGCACGCCTTGGCATGGCCAAACGAGAATGACCCGGACGGGGCCATACACAAATCGATCATGCTGAAAGCTAACGCTGCCCGCGATGCGGGGGATACTGCTCGGGAGGCGCTGTACAAAGCTGAGGCGGAACATTACAAGCGGCTCACCGTGTTCGAGCTGCGCGCTGGTTTGGTTCAAGACGTTTTGCCGCCGTCGATTCATCCAGGCACCGGCAAGCCGTATACCTGGCGCACGCCGCCTGACGCTGCGGGCCTTCCGGTTCTGATCGGCGACCTGCTGAACGTCTGGAACAACTGGGATATCTTTAAGCGGGACGCCGAGGCTGCGTGTCCGTGGGCACCCAAAGCCGATAAGCCTGCCCCCAAGGCGAAAACCAAGCCCAAGCCTATGCCGGGCGGCAGTAATCGTCCTTCGGTGATTGATGAGTTCAATCGTTGCCACGACGTAGGGGAGATTCTGCGCGCGAACGGCTACGTGAAGAAGGGCAGCAAGTGGCTTTATCCTCAAAGCAGCACCGGGCTTCCGGGTATCACTGTCTCCGAGGACGGCAAGGTGTACTCGCACCACGCCGCTGACCCATTGGCTAACGGTCATCAGAACGATGCGTTCGAGGTGTTCTGTTTGCTGGAGCACGGCGGCGAGCAGTCGAAGGCGGTAAAGGCAGCTGCACAGATGCTCGGCATGCAGTCAACGCGTCCGAGTTCGAGTGATCTTCCCCCGGCCCCAACTGAGGAAAGCCCCGAGCCGAACCCTAGCGCCTTGAGTGAGGCGGCTCCTGCATCTGACGGGGGCGCGGGGGAGCAGCTCACTATCGAGCAGGTATTGCGGCGTTTTGCTCTCGTCGAGGGTACGACCCACGTCTGGGACTTCGACAAGTCGCGGGTCATGAAGAAGTCTGCATTTGAGGCGCGTGTAGGTAAGCCTCTGGCGAAACTGTGGTTGGACGATACTGACAAAAAGTTGATCGGTGACGATCAGGTTAAAGAGATCGAACAGTCGAGAAAAATGGCGGGCAAGAAAGGTGGTGCTCTCGGCATGCGCCCGGTTGAGCGCTATGTCTACATCGACGGGACCAAGGACGTGTGGGACCGGGAGAAAAAGCGCCGGATCGCTGAGGGCGCGGTAAAGATGGCCCTGGGTGATACGTACCCGCTCTGGTTGAACAGTAGCGAGCGGCGCGTCGTTGATGTAGAGCATATTGTGTTTGACCCGACTATGACCAAAGACCCAAGTGTTTACATCAATACGTTCGACGGCTTGCCGTTGGAACCAGTGGATGACGATGAAGCGTGCGCCAACCTACGGTGGTTGATTTCTTTTCTCTGCAACCATGACGCCGACGCTGCTCTGTGGCTCACTCGCTGGCTTGCTTATCCGCTGCAACACCTCGGTGCCAAGATGGACACCGCCGTTCTGATGCATTCCATCATGGAAGGGTCAGGCAAAAGCCTGCTGTTTGCCGATGCCTTTGGCGAACTCTACGGCCAGTACGCTGCCACGGTTGGTCAGACCCAGTTGGAAAGCAATTTCAACGCCTGGCAAAGCCGCAAGATGTGGGCTGTGTTCGAAGAGGTTGTTAGTCGCGACCAGCGCTACAACCAGGTAGGCAAGATCAAACATCTGGTGACGGGTAAAACTGTGCGGATGGAGTCGAAGTTCATCAATGGTTGGGAAGAGGCCAACCACATGAACGCCGTGTTCCTCAGCAACGAGATCCTACCCTGGCCAATCAGCGAAAGTGACCGGCGGATGTTGGTCATGTGGCCCATGGAGACTTTGCCGGTTCCCCGGCAAAAGGCGATTGGTCATGAGTTGAAGAACGGCGGCGTCGCGGCGCTCTATGGCTGGCTGTTGAAGGTTGATCTCGGCGACTTCAATGAGCGCACCCGGCCACCCAGCACTGATGCGCGTGAACGGCTGGTTGCACTCAGTCGAGCCGGTTGGCAGACATTCCTTAATCTTTGGAAATACGGCGAGCTCGGGCGCGGCCTTTGGGGCGCGTGTTTATCAACCGACCTTTACGCGCTGTTCCTTGAGTGGTGTCAACGAAACAAAGAGCATTCGATGAGCCAGACGAAGTTCTCGCTATTCATCAGCTCTGAGGTGGAAAAGACGCGATCTATACCGTGGACTGAGCGCAATGATCGACGCTTCGGAGCGTTCTTCTTCCCGAACGATCCTGACGCTTCCCTTCCCCCATCAATGAAAGCGCCGGACTTGGGTAAGTCGGTAGAGGACTGGCGTGCGAAGGCTCGTCTGGCTGGTTGGAACGTCGACGGCTGGGATCATATGAAGGCGGCTGCGGCATGAGTACACCTAAAAGTGTGTTGGGTGTGTCGGGTATGTGTTGGGTTGATTTCAGCTACCAGACACAGATTGAGCCCTTGTTATTCGCGGCCTCTAGGGCGTTGTGCTGGGTGTGTTGGGTTTGGCGTCGCGGGCGCGCATGCGTGACGTTATTTCCATCGTCAATGGAGAGGAAATTTTTTTCTCATGCGAGGACAGATAAACCCAACCAACCCAACACACTCAACACAGTTATTTGTAAGTCATTATCTTTAAAGGGTTTTAGGTGTGTTGGGTTTGTGCTGGGTAGGGTGTTTTTTGTGTTGGGTTCGTTTTTTGGGGGAAAAGGGCAGTGATCAAGGAGATTGAAGAATTCATGGTTCATTGGGGCGAGCAGAAGCGCCAGCTCGGCCAAGGCGGTGGTCTGGGCAGTCAGATGGGGGCCATTATCGAATGGGGTGGAGCGCCGCCTCGTGGCACGCCGGGTTGCCGGATCCTTGGCGGCGGTGCAGGTATGGACCACATCGCGTCTGAGATTGATGCGGCTGTGGCCGAACTGGAGCGCACCGGCCGCATGCCATTGGCGCAGCTTGCGAAGTATCGTTATTGCGCCCAGGCAACCGTCCGTGAGCAGATGAGGGAGGTTGGCATTGCCGAAGGGGCCGAGCGCACGTATCGGAACTGGGTAGACCGGCTGCATCAGCAAGTCCTTTTGATTTTGACGGTTCGCAGTGGGACCACGCGCGGTTATCCCGTTGGTAAACAGCCAAACAGACATCTGAAAGTGTCGACAGGTACGGGCAGGAACTCTGCTATACCGCGAGCCAACTAACCGTTCGTCCGGGCCAGTTGTCGAAGTCGTGTCGAACTCATGCCAAAGTCGTGTCGAAGTCGAACCAACCTTTAAACAGGACTTTTCGGTTTTTCCGAACGTAGGTACAAAGGCGCCACGATATGCGATTTGCGCCTAAGTCGCCGATAGAGCACGTGCTGTGCATGCAACACCGGCCTTCCCCTGGCCGTCACCAACCCCGCTCCGGCGGGGTTTCTTATTTCCGCCCCTTGGGTGAATGCAATGGAGTACGAGCATGGGCGAGCCAGCGAGCACGACCGCGTCTGTCGTGGTGGCCGGTGCGGCGGGAGCCGGGTTCGCCGGTTTGCTTACGGGCATTGATACTCTCGCTGCCATTGGCGCGCTCGCGGGATCATTGGTGTTCTTCACTACGACTGAAGAGTTGCCGGTGTGGAAGCGCATAGTCTTCCTGCTGGTCTCCTTCGTCATGGGCTACCTGTTCGCTCCCGCCTTGGTGGACTTCGAACTCTGGGGCATTCGGCCTTTCAAGTACTCGGGTCCGGCGGCGTTCGGTGCTGCGGTGCTGGTTGTGACCGTTGCGCTCGCCGCCATCAAGAGACGAGGCCGATTCGACGCTCAACAGCCTGGAGGTCAGGATGGATGATGCACTGATTGCCGCACTTCTCACTCAAGTGACCTTTTGGTTGTGCATGAGTTTGTTCATTCGGCTGTTCACGTTTCGCCGTAAGGGCGCGCGGTTCCGTCGAGACATGAGTTGTCTGGCTTGGTTGATGATGGCCAGTGCCGGTGCGGCGATGGTGTACATCGGCAAGGGTATGTTGATCGTGCAGGTTACTGCATGGCCGCTCGTCTTGATCCTCGCCGTATTCGTCGGTTCGGTTTATCAGAGCAGTGGTAATTTGGCACGTGTTTGGAAGGTTGGGTGAGCGGCAGTCCGGAGCGGATCGTGACTGATCCACGGCCCTTGGCCAGTCCTTGAAAACTGCCGGGGACCCTGGGGTTATTCCGTGGGTACGGGGTCGCAAACCCGCGGGAAAGTGTTAGCGGCTGGGTTCCCAGCTTACTGAAATTCAATCCATTGAAATTGAAAGGTTTCCATTGAAAAGCCGTTGAAAAGGAGGGCTTATGACAGAACCAATGTACCTGTCAAAGAGCGCCTTCGCGGCTCGGATTGGCAGGGCACCCAGCTACATCACTTGGTTGAAAAACAACGACCGACTGGTGCTGAGCGCCGACGGTAAGCAGGTCGATGTACTGGCCAGCGAAGCATTGATTCTCGACACCGCTGACCCAAGCAAGGCCGCCGTCGCGGATCGCCACCACCAAGACCGGGTCCAGCGAGATGTTTACAGCCAGCTCTCCAGCCATGTCGAGCCGACTGCGACGGCTGCGCCGCCGCTCGCGTTAACACCTGCGGGGCAGCTCCCGGATTTCCAGAAGGCACGCGCACTGCGCGAGCACAACCTGGCGCAGCTCGCCGAGATCGAATTACTAAAGGCCAAGGGATCGCTGGTCGCCATGACTGCGGTCAAGGACGGTGCCTTTAACGCCGGACGCATGCTGCGCGATCAATTGCTGGGCATGCCGCCGCAACTTGCCCCCGAGCTGGCATCCCTGACAGACCCATGGGAAATCGAGAAGCACCTGACGGCGGCCATTCGCCGTTGTCTCGAAGACGCAGAGCGTATGTCTTCTGCTGACCTTGAACATGCACTGACCACGAGTTAAGCCTATGACCTCGGAAATTCCTGACGGTGCAGAGGTGTACCGTGAGGCGTATTTCCGTGGACTGAAACCAGACCCGGATGTCTGGATCGATCAGTGGGCCGATGAATACATGCGGATTCCGCGTGATACCGGCGCAGCTGAGCCTGGCAAATACCGCACCTCGCGCACCCCGTATGCCCGCGAGCCAATGCGATGCCTTTCACCGGCCCATCCCTGCAAGCGCGTCGTCACCATGGTGGCTTCGCAGCTGATGAAGACTCAGATCGCATTGAACTGGATCGGCGGTTTGATCCATATGGCACCGTCAAACATCCTGACGCTGCTGCCAAGCCTTGGTCTGGCCAAGCGTGTTTCGTCCAGGATCGGCAAAACAATCAAAGCCACGCCGGTGCTGCGTGAGCGTGTGGCGTCCAGCCGGTCGAGGGACTCGCGTAACACCATGGACACCAAAGAGTTTGAGGGTGGCTCGCTTTACGTCACCACTGCAGGCTCGGCGGCCAACCTTTCCGAGTTATCGGCGCGCTACGTTTACGGCGACGAGATCGACCGCTGGGAAGTGGACATCGGCGAAGAAGGCGACCCGATTGAGCTGGCGGAAACCCGGGGCAGTACGTTTGGCCGCAATGCCAAGTTCTATTTCTCCAGCTCCCCGACGATCAAGGGCGCTTCGCGGATCTCTGACCTGTTCGAGGGTAGCGATCAACGCTACTTCTACGTGCCATGTCCGACCTGCGGTCACATGCAGGTTTTGGAGTGGGAGCAACTGCACTACTCGAAGGATTTCAGTGTCGTGCATTACCAGTGCGCAGCCCCTGAATGTGATGTGCTTATCGAGGAGTTCCACAAGGGCGAGATGCTTGGGCAAGGCGAGTGGCGCAGCCATTCAGAGGGTGACGGGGAGACCGTCGGCTTCCACCTGAATGCGCTGTATTCACCGCTGGGCTGGATGGATTGGAAGTCACTGGCAAAGCAGTTTGAAAAAGCCAAGAAAGCCCAGGCCAAAGGTGACTTGGAGCCCATGCAGGTGTTTTACAACACCCGTCTGGCGAAGGTCTGGGACAGCGCACAGGAGCAAACCAAGGCCACCGTGCTGAAAGAACGGGCGCGTTTGGAAGACTTCACGCTCGGCTCGCTTCCCGCTGCGGTGCTGATGATCACCGGTGCGGTCGACGTGCAAGCCAATCGCTTGGAGTTCATGGCCATGGGCTGGGGCGTCGGGATGGAGCGCTGGGTCGTTGACTATCAGATCGTCTCGGGCGACCCCGCCGATGAGCGTACATGGGCGGCGCTGGATGAATTGCTCAAGGCAAAGTACCGCCATCCGTGCGGCGTTGGGCTTGGCATCCTTGCAGTTGCTGTCGACTCTGGCGGTCACCACACCGATGAGGTTTACCAGTTTTGCCGTGTTCGTCGTTGGCGCAATGTGTTCGCCATTAAAGGGGCGAGCAAGCCCGGCAAGCCGGTGATTGCACAGCGGCCTTCAATGGTCGACGTGACCTGGAAGGGCCAAACGGAACGCAACGGTGCTGAGCTTTGGTTCGTCGGTACCGACACAGCCAAGGACTGGATCTACAACCGTTATCCGTTTGAAGCTGGCCCGGGTGCGCTGCACTTTGCCAGCGATCTGCCGGATGACTTCTTTGACCAGTGCGTGGCAGAGCGCAAAGTCGCCCGTTATGTCCGGGGCCACAAGCGTATCGAGTGGGTCAAGGGTAAGGCAGAGCGAAATGAAGCGCTCGACCTGATGGTTTATTGCCTGGCGATGGCGCATTACCTAGGCCTAAACCGCTACAAGGAACATGACTGGGAGCGTGTACGACAAGCCCTCGCGCAGACTGGCTTGTTTGATGAAGCGCTCGGCATCAAGCCGGTTCAAGGCGACCGCGTCAGTAACCCAGGGCAACCGGCCCCAGTTGCGACTCTTCAGCCCCTGACGCAGCATGCTGTTCCGACTGTGCAACCGCGCCAAGCAGCGCCGCCACTTCAACGGCGCAGCTCAAGCAGCGGTTATTTAAAGAGGCGCTGATTTAGCTCGTTACACCCAGCGTGGGGCCAATCAATTTGGCCCCAATACCTAAAGCTTCGGTGACCAAGCCTCTAAATACTTCTTTCGATTCCTCTTTAGAGAACTTGGAAAGAGATTCGCCTATGGAGGGACCCTTTCTCAAACTCTTTGGAAGCGATTTGAGAGCAAGCATTCCTTGCGCAGTCAGGACTACATTTTTCAACGCGTCTCTATCTTCGTAGCGTCCGTTAGTTCTTATGTACCCAGAGTCTGCAAGCCACTGTGCAGTCGATAATATGAATTCGACCCGCTTGATGAACGCCGCTTGCTGCTGACTGTTACGGATCTTCGCGTAATCAATAAACTCCGATGCCCCAAGGTCTCTCGGGGTTGGAAACGTTTTATACAGGCTCCCGAAGATCTTTCCTGTGTAAGTGTCGAATAACTCAATGTTTGTCAATTCACGATTCCTTGCGTTTTAACACCGCTAATTGGCCGTACTCAGCCCTCGGTGGGGCTGATCATCATATTCATTATCCTTAGGTATCGCCTATGTCATTTACCCAGAAGCACCTCGACGCGGTTGAGGCGGCCATCGCTCGCGGTGAAAAAACCGTTCGCTATACCGACCGCACCGTTGAATATCGCACGGTGGATGAGCTACTCAAGGCCCGTGAAGAGATTCGATCGTCGCTGGTTAATGCTGCCGGTCCGCGCTCCCGCGTGGTTCGGCTGTGTCACGGGGGTAAGGGGATCTGATGGCTCGACACTATCCGACGCTTACCCGTAACGGATTCTTGCTGCCGTCGAACATCAAGGCCAGTTATGAAGGTGCCGGAGAGGGCCGTCGCTCCACTGGCTGGGATGCTCCCGACAATGGAATCAACAGCATCAACACACCGGCGTTGCGTAATCTGCGTTCACGCTCCCGGGCAGCGGTCCGCAATGACCCCTACGCATTCAACGTAATCGACAAGCGCGTCAGCAATCTGATCGGGACAGGCATTACGCCGAGACCGAAAACAGACGATGAAGCACTTCGAAAGCTGCAGCAGGAACTATGGGACGACTGGGTCGATGAAGCGGACGCCGATGAGCGTACTGACTTCTACGGCCTGCAGGCGCTGATTGCCCGCACCGTTGAAACGTCGGGTGAGTGCTTTGTTCGCTTGCGTCCTCGCAGTCTGGAAGAAGGGCTGGCAGTTCCTCTGCAACTGCAGGTGCTGGCTCCGGAATTCGTCCCGCACGATAAGTTCGAGACCAACCGAAACGGCAACATCATCCGCGCCGGGATCGAGTTCACCCCGGGCGGTAAGCGGGTCGCGTTCTGGATGTACCTGTCGCACCCCCGCGACTCAACGTCATTGAACGCTGGTTACAACCAGCTGGTGCGTGTGCCTGCGGCTCAGGTGTTGCACATCTTTGAACCGGTAGAGCCAGGTCAACTGCGTGGCGTGCCGCGATTGTCGCCGGTGCTCAAGCGACTGCGAAGTCTGGATAACTACGATGACGCCGTGTTGTTCCGTCAGGAAGTGGCCAACCTGTTCGCGGGTTTCATCAGCCGACCGGCACCGGACTCGGGACCTGTGCCCAGAGATCCGGTCACCGGCCAGCCATTGAGCCTGGACCGAGACGGCTTCACGCCGATGGTCGCACTCGAACCCGGCACCATGCAGGAGCTGGGGCCGGGCGAGGAGGTTGAGTTTTCCAAGCCGCCCGATGCGGGCAATAACTATCCCGACTTCATGCGTCAGCAGCTGATGGCTGCTGCAGCAGGAACCGGCACGCCTTACGAGATCCTCACTGGCGACATGCGGGAGATCAACGACCGGGCGTTGCGAGTTGTGCTCAACGAGTTCCGGCGTCGCTTGGAACAGCTTCAGTTCAGCGTCTACGTACACCAGCTGTGCCGCCCTGTGCGGGCCGCGTGGATGGATATGGCCGTGCTCTCGGGCGCGCTGGTTCTGGCCGATTACGCCAAGCGTCGTCGCGAATACCTGCGCACACGCTGGGTGCCGCAAGGTTGGGCCTATATCCAGCCGGTGCAAGACGTTCAGGCACGGCAAATGGAAGTGCGGGCGGGCTTTGCTTCGCGCAGCGAGATGGTCCTGCGCACCGGTTACGACGCCGAGACGGTTGATGCGGAAAATGCTGCCGACCTAACGCGTGCCACCGAACTTGGGCTCAATTACACCACTCTCGACCCCTTCGTCCCTGTGGACGACAAGGAGCAATCATGAGCAAGAAAGCGCGACCACGCGTTTACAACCGGGCAGGCAAACAAGTCCCGGTGCAAGACAAGAGTTGGTACGCCGTGCAGGCCGAAGGCGAAGCAACTGAACGTGTCATTGAGGTGTTCGTCTACGGCGAGATCGGTACCTGGGGCATCACTGCTAATCAGTTTGTGCAGGATCTGCGCGCGATGGATGACGGCACGTCACCAGTGATTGTGGCGTTCAACAGCATCGGTGGTGACCTGTTCGACGGCTTGGCGATTCACAACGCATTGTCCCGGCTGGGTGAGCGTTGCACCGGCCGTGTTGATGCACTGGCCGCAAGTGCTGCCAGCGTTGCAGTGTGCGGCGCACACCGGGTGGTCATCGCCTCCAACGCGATGCTGATGATTCACAACCCATGGACGTATGCGGCTGGGGACGCCGAGGACTTCCGCAAGGTGGCCGACGTGCTTGACCAGACGATGGAGGCGATCATCGCGGCCTACAAGGCTAAGGCACCTGACATTGATGAGGTCGAGCTGCGGCGGCTGGTGGCGGCTGAGACCTGGCTGACGGCCAGTGAGGCGGTCGCCTTAGGCTTGGCCGATGAAGTGGGCGAGGGCGTCAAGGTTAAGGCCTGTTTGGGTCAAGGTTCAGCGTTACAGCGCTACCAGAATGCTCCGGCTGAACTATTGGCGCAGTTGGAAGAGCCGCCCGAGCCGGATCCGGATGTCGAGCCGGTGGATCCACCCCCGACGCCGCCAGTTGTCGACTCGGCCAAGTTAGCTTTGATGATTACTCAGCGGTGCGCTGAGGAAGGCATCAGCAACCTGGTCGCGCCCTTGTTGAGTTCCACTCAGCTCAAAAGTGAGTCTATCGTCCAGGCCGGAATTGTGCGTGCCAAGGCCGTGCACGATCTGTGTGTGGCAGCGCGACTGCCTGAATTCAGCGCTGAGTACGTTGAAGCTGGCTTGGATGAAGCTGCCGTCCGGGCGCGCCTGTTCGACAAGATTGTCACCAGTGGCAAAGGCTTCGAAATCGACAACAGTTTGCCGTTGGATGATGACCCTGCGCCGAAGGTACAGGCTAAACAACTGGATCAATCCTCAATCTGGTCAGCTCGGCAAGCCGCGCAGACAGGTAAACCTCAATCTGCAAAAGGAGCAAGAACATGACCATTCAACGCGAGCCGATGCATGCAGGCGAATTCCTGCTGTCCGAGGCCCCCGGCACGATTTCCCGTGAGGCTATCAACGTTGCTGCCGGTGCGGCACTGGAACCCGGACAGGTGCTTGGCTTGATCAGCCTTACCGGTGAGTTTGCCCCATACGATCCGCTGGCCGAAGACGGTACCGAAAATGCGGTCGCCATTCTTTACGGGCCGCTGGGCGAATCGGATGTTACTCGTCGCGGTCGTGCAGTGGTTCGCCTCGCTGAAATCAGCGAAGTGCATCTGACTGGGCTTGATCTGGCTGCTGAGAAAGCCCTGGCGACGCACTTCCTGATCGTTCGCTAAGACGATTCACCTCGATTGATCCAGCCCGCCCTGTGCGGGTTTTTTGTTTTCTGGAGATAGCTTCATGGCTGATATTGAAATCTTTAACGACGACGCGTTTTCCGTTTCTTCGTTGACTGCTGCGATCAACGACCAAGAGTACTTGCCAGGCCGTATCAGTAGCCTCGGGCTGTTTCAGGAAGAGGGCATCACCACCCTGACGGTCCAGATTGAGAAGGATGGCGACACCCTGGCGCTCGTTCCTGCTGGTGAGCGTGGCACCTCTGGTTTGGTGGTGGCGGGCACTAAGCGCAACTTGATCCCGTTCAATACCGTGCACCTGCCACAGCGTTTCTCGATCAAAGCCGACGAGATCCAAGGCATTCGCGCATTCGGCACCCGTTCCGAGCTGCAGGCGGTGCAGGACGTGGTCAACAAACGGTTGGCCAAGTGCCGCCGCCAGTTAGACGCCACGCATGAATACCAGCGCATGGGGGCCTTGAACGGGCAGATCCTGGATGCGGATGGCAAAACGGTGCTGCTGGACATCTACAAGACCTTCGGGGTGTCCCGCAAGAAAATGTCGATGGAGCTCAACAACCCCGATACCGAACTTCGGGTGAAATGTGGCGAGGCTCTGGACCTGCAGGAAGAAGCTCTGGGCAGTGTCACCAGCAGCGGCTCTCGTGCCCTCTGTGGCAAGAACTTCTGGAACAAGCTGCTGGTTCACAAATCAGTAAAAGAGACTTACCTCAACAGTCAGCAGGCCGCCGCTTTGCGCGGTGATGCGCGTGAAAGCTTTGAGTTCGGTGGCATCGTCTGGGAGCGCTATCGCGGCAAGATTGCTGGCGTGTCGTTCGTTCACGACGATAAGGCGCTGCTGATTCCTGAGGGCGTTCCGGATCTGTATATCTCGGTGTACGCACCGGCTGACTACATGGAAACGGTCAACACCGAGGGCGTCCCTTACTACAGCAAGATTGAACCGCTGCCTTTCAACAAGGGCATGGCTGGTGAAGCCCAGTCGAACCCTTTGCATCTGTGCACCCGTCCGCTCGCGCAGATCCTTCTGGAGCTATGATCGTGGGCTTTCGGGATCTGGTGGCTGCGGTCGACGATACCGTATTCGAAACCTTGGGCGACTCTGGCTCAATCGAAGGGCGTCCGGTCTTAGGCATGTTCTCTGCGCCTTGGCTCCAGCCGAACATCGGACGTTTGAATACCGGGTTGCGTGAGCCGACGTTCATGATTCGCGTTGGTGACGCCGAAGGGGTCGAGAAGGGGCAGAGCGTCACCATCGATCTGCCAGCCATGGACGGCGGTGGGGAATACACGCTGGTTCGGCCGGAGCCTGACGGTGCTGGCTTGGTCGCCTTGGTCTTGAGGCTTAAGCCATGAGCATTGGTTCGTTCTACAAGTCATCCTCCAGCAGCGCGCTGATCACCATTCAGACATCCGACGCTGATTTAAAGGCCTTCACTGACTTCGCCAAGCTGATGCCGAAGGCTGCTGCCAATGCTCAGCGCCGGGCTATCAACAAAACCCTCGGTTGGCTGCGTACCCACATCGCTCGCGATGTGGGTCGCAAAGAGGGGATCGCCATGCGTGCTGTGCGTCAGCGCCTCAAGGCCTATTCGGTCAAAGCAGGCAAGCAGCAAGGCAAGCTGTGGTTTGGCATTAACCCGCTGGAAGCCAGCCGAACCGGGCGGGCACGTCAGACACAGTCGGGCGTGTCCGTGGGGCGTCGACGCTACAGCGGGGCGTTTTACAAGCGGGTCTACGGCAGCAACGCAGATATCTGGATACGCACGGCCAGCAAGCATTTCGCGGCGAATGATTACCCGAATAGTGAAGTGTCAGGCGGCGGGCCGAGTTCCGGCTGGATCGCGGAGCACGGCACCCGGTTCCCGTTGGCAAAAGCCAAAGTCTCACTTGAGGACGTCCGCCCCTTGTTCAATAGCTGGACGCGCAAGGCTGACGCCAGATTGTTGGAAGTCCTCAAGCAGGAACTTAATTTCGAGCTGCAAAAATATCTGCGAGGTAATGCCGGTGGATGAAGTCGTGCTGACTCTTGATCTGTTGTTTTCAACCATTGAGCGTGAGCTTGGCAGGCAGTTGCCCGGTTTGGAAACGGTAGCGACCTGGCCCGACATTCGCGACCGGGTCCATCTGCCAGCATTGTTTCTGGAACTCGCCGAGCTTGAGCCTGGCACCGACCCTGGCACGGGCCGTGTGGGTATGGTCTGTCGCTTAGAGGCTTACCTCATTGTGGGATCAGAGGTTAGCGGCCATCACCATCACGTTGCGCAGTTGGTCACCCAGCTTATTGTTCTGCTGCGTGCGCAATACTGGGGGCTTGATGATGTTGAGGCCGCGGAGTTCATACAGGCAGGACCCGACTGGACCAAGCCTGAACTTGATGGTTACACCGTTTGGAAGGTCGAGTGGACTCAGCAGATATACCTCGGGGTCGAGCAATGGCCATGGCCTGATGTTGCTCCAGTGACTCTGGTGATGGATGTCGAGGGCGAGGAAGTAGCTTTATGAGCAGCGAAGCCGTCGGCGAACATGACCGGATGATTCAAGCCATGATCATGCCCGGCACCGTTGTGGGGGTAGATCTGGTCGCGGGCAAGGTACGCATTGAGTCGCGTGGCTGGGTGAGTCCATGGGTGCGTTGGCACAGCGTTGCAGCTGGTAAGGCGCGGCATTGGCGAGCACCGAGCCTGTACGAGCAGGGTACGTTGATCAATCCGAGCGGCGTGCCCGGTCTCGGGCGGTTTATTCCTGGACTGTATAGCGATGCCGGTGCTCAGCCGGACAACCGGGATCATGTCGAGGTCTGGCGATTTGATGACGGTGGCTCGCTGGTTTACGACTGGAAGGCCAAGACGTATGAAATCACGCTGCCGACCGGCACCGTCACCATCAAGGTCGGCGGGTCCTCGGTAGTCATCTCGGACAACGCCGTATCGGTGCAGTCTGCGGCCATCACCCTGAACGGTCCAACAGAGATCAACGGCACGTTAAGCGTGACGGGGGATATCTACGGCGGCGGCAAAATCATCGATACGGGCGGCAACACGCCAAATCACAAGCACTGATGTATTCCCAATAGCTACCCGCCTTGAGCGGTTTTTTTATGCCTGGAGGAAACCGATGGCTGTCAACAAAACGACTGATAGACCC
>NZ_LOHF01000004.1:31737-33559 GCF_002158995.1 Pseudomonas caspiana
TAAGCACGTCCGAGCTGCTGGCCTACCTGAACGCCCATAAAGATTTCGAGCAGTTGTTGGAGTGACCTGAATGATCGGAATGGATCGCCGCACCGGCCAGCCGATCAGCGGCCTTGAACATCTGCGGCAGTCCATTGAAGACATTCTGTCGACCCCGCTGGGCAGTCGCCGGATGAAGCCTGAATACGGCAGCAGCATTCGCCGTTTCGTTGACCTGCCGGTTAACGAGGGGTGGAAAGGCGCTGTTCAGGCCGAAGCTGCCCGGGCATTAGGTCGTTGGGAGCCACGAGTGAAGCTCGGCAGCATCAAAGTTGTAGCGGTGCTCAACGGCAAAATCACGTTCAGCCTAGTGGCTGAGTACCAGGGTGAAAGCAAGCTATTGGAGGTGTCTGCATGAACATTGTGGACCTGTCATTGCTACCGGCCCCGGATGTTCTGGAAACCTTGGATTTTGAGGATATTTACGGCGAGGAACTGGCGAATTTTCGTCTTTTGATGGGGGAGGGTTGGAGCGCCGAGCTTGAAAGCGATCCAGTAGTCAAGCTGCTGGAGCTTGCCGCTTATAACAAGGTGGGCAATCGGGCGCGGGTCAATGACGCGGCCAAGGCTTTGATGCTGGCTTACGCCAAACGCTCAGACCTTGACCAGTTGGGTGCCCGGGTAAACCTCAAGCGTCTTGTGGTTGTCGCTGAAGACCTGACGACGTCACCTCCCACGGCTCAAGTGATGGAAGAGGATGACCCGTTTCGCGAACGTATCCAGATGAGCTGGGAAGGCCTGTCCACGGCCGGGCCGCGTAACAGCTACATCCTGCATGCGCGTAACGCCTCCGGGCTGGTGGCGGATGCCACGGCAGAAAGTCCGTCTCCGGCTGTTGTGGTGGTCACTGTTCTGGGGCTTGAGGGTGATGGCTCGGCCGATGAGGCGTTGCTGGATACGGTGCGCGCTGCTCTCAGTGACGAGGATGTACGGCCTTTGGGCGACCGCCTCACGGTGAAGGGGGCAGAAATTATCCCCTACACCATCACCGCCATTCTTCATCCGGTTGGCACCGGCTCCGAAAGTGAGGCGGCACTGGCCGACGCCCAGGAGCGTCTGGCTAAGTGGATGAATCCAAGGCGGCGACTGGGCGTCGAGGTGGCCCGTTCGGCCATTGATGCCCAGTTGCATGTCGCGGGGATTCGGCGCGTCGAGCTGGTGGGCTGGGCCGACATCCAGCCCACCAAGGAACAAGCGGCTTACTGCACCGCAGTCAGCGTGACGTTGGGGGTATGACATGAGCTTGCTGCCGAACAACAGTACGCCGCTGGAGCGCGCCATCGAGGGCGCAACCTCTGAAGTTACTCCAGCTCCGCTGCGATCCATTTACGACCCAGTGACGTGCCCAGTGCCCTTGCTGCCGTTTCTGGCTTGGGAATGCTCGGTAGACCGCTGGGTGGATACATGGCCTGTCGCGGTCAAGCGAGCGGCGATCAGTGCGTCGTATTACATTCATAAGCACAAGGGCACGATTGGTGCGATTCGTCGCGTGGTCGAGCCTCTGGGTTATCTGGTCAACGTCGTCGAGTGGTGGCAGAAGGTGCCGGAGGGAGAGCCTGCCACCTTTGAGCTTGAGGTGGGCGTTCTTGAAACGGGGATCAGTGAGGAAACCTATCAGGAGCTGGTGCTGCTGATCGACGACGCCAAACCCGTCTCCCGGCACCTGACCGGGCTGGCAATCAGTCTGGAAAGCACAGGCCGCCAGTACATGTCGGCCAGCCTCTATGAGGGTGACGAAATCGACGTCTATCCACCTGTGCCGCGTGACATCGAGGTCGCGGGC
>NZ_LOHF01000004.1:34253-37497 GCF_002158995.1 Pseudomonas caspiana
AAACAGGCGAACGCTGATGCGCTGGGCTTGCCCTGGAAGATCACGCACATGGCAATCGGTGATGCAAATGGCGCAGATCCCGTTCCGTCCGTGACACAGACCAAACTAATCAACGAGGTGCGCCGCGCTCCGCTGAACACCCTCAAGATCGACCCGGCCAATGCGGCGGTGATCATTGCCGAGCAGGTCATTCCGGCCGACGTCGGCGGTTTCTGGATTCGTGAAATCGGCCTGTACGACGCAGACGGTGATTTTGTGGCGGTGGCCAACTGTGCGCCGTCGTTCAAGCCGTTGCTGGTGCAAGGGTCCGGCCGGACGCAAATCGTGCGACTGAACATCATCGTGACCAACGCCGGTAACGTAGAGCTGAAGATTGACCCGGCCGTGGTGCTGGCGACTCGTGCCTACGTAGACGCGTCGATTCTTGAGGTGTTGCCTAAGAACAAAACGGCGGGGCAGTTCACCCGGGTCAAGATCAATGAGCGGGGTATCGTTCAGTCGGGTGACAACCCGGAAACGCTGGCCGGAAATGGCATCAAGGACGCTTACACAAAGCCTGAAGTTGATGCCATGGTCGCGCAGGCCTCGGCTTTGCCGGTCGGCGTGCTGGTCGCTATTCCAATGAACAAGCTTCCTCCGGGTTTTTTGGAGGTTGACGGCGGAATATACAGTGCTGCTGCTTACCCCGATTTGGCAGCCTTTTTCGAGGGGCGGTTTAACCAGGGCAACGAAGGGGCGGGCATGTTCCGCATGCCTGAGTCGCGTGCTGAGTTTCTGCGCGGCTGGGATAATGGGCGTGGAGTGGATTCGGGACGCGTTATCGGTAGTTGGCAGGCTGATGAATTCAAGTCTCACGTCCACCAGATTGATGCACCGGCTAATCCTAGCGGGGTTGGCCAGGATAAGGTGGCGCGTGGCAATCGAACTGATAGCAACGGAACACCCATCACCTCGGCAGCCGGTGGCACGGAAACCCGGCCGCGTAACTTGGCCGTCATGTGGTGCGTCAAGGCTTGGAACGCGCCTATCAATCAGGGAAACATTGATATTTCCGCGCTGGCCGCCTTGGCGCAGCAGTCTACCGAAACCAAATTTGGTGTGGCCAAACTCGCCACTCAGGCGCAGGTGAATGCGGGGGCTGATGACGCAACCATTGTCACCCCGAAAAAGATGCGCTGGGGTTTTTCGGCAGTTTTAGGCGGGCATGGCTCTAACAGTTACATAGTCTTCCCGAGCTGGCTCGGCGGGCTGATCATTCAGTGGGGCACTACAGGGATCGTGGCTTCTGTTACCAACTCAAGCCATACATGGCCTTTCGCGTTCACCACCAGCCCCGTGGTTCTTTTGTCCTATGTGAACACCGCTAGCGATGATGCGGCGAACGCTAATTTTCTTGCTCAGGTGAGAGGTGTGACGGCCACGAACATGATCCTTAGAAGCCTTGGGCCGTCACCGGCGCAATATAGCTACCTGGCTATAGGTCGTTGAGAGGAAACTATGAAATACGTGACATGCAATCAGGCTGGTGAAATTACAGGGCGTTATGACTCCGATTTCCATCGAGCAATCCCTAAAGACGCGATAGTTATTCCAGACAAAGTTTGGCTTGCCACCATCACAGAGACTGATGGCTTGTGGCGTTTAGGTGCTGATGGAGTGGTGAGCAAGCAACCATTTGTACCAGTTGCCCCCAATTACCCGGCCTTGATTTCGGCTGAACGCTACGCGCGAGAGGCTTCGGGCGTTTTAGTTGATGGGCTTTTGATCGAAACGACCCGAGATAGCCAGTCGCTGATTTCTGGAATGGCAGTGTCAGCATTGATGGATTCGGCTTATCGCTGCAACTTCAAAACGGGGTTGGGATTTGTCGAGCTGGGAGCCGCGCAGATCCTCTCAATATCTTCAGCGGTACGTGCCCATGTGCAGGCGTGCTTTGACCGGGAAAAGGTGCTTTTGGAGTTGGTCAGTGCTGGCACTTACAGTGTTGAACAGCTTTATCAGGGATGGCCTGATTACTCGGAGCCGGAGCCGGAAACCAAACCTGAAACAGAAGTCTCCCCATAAACGCCCCGCACTGACGGGGCGTTTTCTTTCCCGTTACGCGTAACGCAGACATCACACACAACCCCGCCCAGCGGGGTTTTTTCGTTTCTGGAGAAAAGCTTTATGAGCACGAGCGGTTTTTTTCACGGCGTCACGGTCACGAATGTGGACGTTGGGTCGCGCCCAATTTCGCTACCGTCGAGTTCGATTATCGGGCTGTGCGACACCTTCACCCCGGGGCCGCTGGTGGGGGGCGTGCCTAGCGCGAATCCCAATGAGCTGAAGCTGATCACTCGCGAAAGCGAGGCGATTGCGGCATGGGGCGCTGACGCTGCTATTACTAAGGCCTGTCAGGCGGTTTTTGTTCGTGCCAAGGCGGTGATCGTGGCGTGTGGCGTCACCTTGGGCACTGATGCGGCGGCACAGACCTCGGCCATCATCGGTGGTGTTCTGGCTAACGGTCAGCGTACCGGCCTGCAAGGTCTGCTGGATGGCAAGAGCAAGTTCAACGCCCAGCCACGTTTGCTGATCGCGCCCGGGCACTCCTCAACGTTGCCGGTGGCCACCGCCATGGACGGACTGGCCGCTAAGCTGCGCGCCATTGCGATCATCGACGGCCCGAACACCACGGACGAAGCCGCTATTGCCTATGCCGAGAACTTCGGCAGCAAGCGGATTTTCCTCGTTGATCCGGGCGTTCAGTTCTGGGATACGACTAAAAACGCAACCGTCGACGCACCGGCCTCGGCGTACACCGCTGGCTTGTTTGCCTGGACCGACAGCGAGTTTGGATTCTGGGCGTCGCCGTCCAACAAAGAGTTCGTCGGTGTTACTGGCACCACGCGTCCGGTCGAGTTCCTGGACGGTGACGAGACCTGCCGGGCCAACCTGCTCAACGCGGCCAACATCACGACCATCATCCGTGACGATGGCTACCGGCTGTGGGGCAACCGCACCCAGTCCAGTGATTCAAAATGGTCCTTTGTCACCCGTGTGCGCACCATGGATATCGTCATGGACGCGATCCTTTACGGGCACAAGTGGGCGGTGGATCGCTCGATCACCAAGACCTACGTGAAGGACGTGACCGAAGGCCTTCAGAACTTCATGCGCGACCTGAAAAACCAAGGCGCGATCATTAACTTTGAAGTGTATGCGGACCCTGAACGCAACACGGCCAGCCAGATCGAGCAGGGCAAGG
>NZ_LOHF01000004.1:38369-39922 GCF_002158995.1 Pseudomonas caspiana
CAACATGATTCCTCAAACGCTTTTCAATACAAACCTGTTCGTGGACGGCATCAACTTCTCCGGCGATGTGCCGGAGCTGTCGCTGCCCAAAGTGACAGTTAAAACCGAGGCCTATCGTGCTGGCGGCATGGATGCCGAGATTGATATGGATATGGGCCTGGAGAAGCTTGAATCCTCATTCACTACCAACGGCGTGCGTAAAGAAGCCATGAAGTTCTTCGGCCTGGCAGACGGCACCGCGTTCAATGCGTCGTTCCGTGGCTCTTTCAGGGGCCAGAAGGGTGCCTTTGTGGGTGTCACCGCAACCCTCCGCGGCATGCTTAAAGAGGTTGATCCGGGTAGCTGGAAACCGGGTGATAAAGCCGAGTTCAAGTACAACATCGGCGTGTCGTATTACAAGCTAGAAGTTGACGGAACGGTGATGTACGAGATCGATCCGGTCAACTCGGTGCGCGTGATCAACGGCGTTGACCAACTCATTCAGATGCGCAACCAGCTGGGCCTGTAAGGGGATTACATGAACACTTCAGTCAATGCAAAAACCTACCCGAACGAGCTGCCCAAGTGGCTGGTTGTCACGGATTCCGGTGTGACCATCACCCTGTCCACGCCCAGTGAAATGAACGGCGTCAAGTCGGACAAGATCGTCATGCGCTCCCCGACTGTGCGTGAGGTGCGTGTTTGTCAGCAGGCGCACCCCAATGACGAGCTGGCCGTTGATGCCATGTTGTTTGCCAGCCTTGCCTCCATTGGCGAAAACGACCTCATGGGCCTCACGCTAAAGGACTATGAGCGCGTGAAGTCCGGCTACTTTCGCATGGTCGAAGAGGACGATGTTTGACCCTTCACTTTTGCGGCTGATGGCAAAGCGTATGGCCAAGGAAACTGGGTTCTCCTTGGCCGAGATTGAAACGATGCCGTTTTTCGACATGTGGTGGTGGCTCAGGGATTGAGCTGCTTTCCCCGTGGACGGTAATCAAGGGGCGACAGCATGGCGAAGGAATTAGCGCTTGGCCTGGTGATTGGTGGCGCAGTCAGCAAGTCCGTGGGAGCGGCGTTCAAGGACGTCGAAGGGCGCGTTAAGCGTCTTGAATCGACTGCGGGCAAGGCCAAGGTTCTGCAATCGGTGATCGGTGAAACCAAGCGCCTGCAGGAAGAATGGCGCAAGGCGCATTTGAGCGGATCTGCTACGGCCGATGGCTTGCGGCGCAAGCTCGATGCCAACCTTGAAAGCCTGCGGCGACAGGGTGTCGAGGTCAAAAACCTTGGCAAGGCTTATGAGCAGGCCGGGCGGCAGGCACGCAAAGCCGAACTCAAGTCGACCGGTCAGGGCCAGATGAAAGAGGGTGCTGTAGGGCTGCGCAATACCGCGCTCGCCACCAGTGCAGCGGCGGCCACGATGATTGTGCCGACCAGGGTCAGCGCCGAGTTCGGGGCGGTGATCCGTGACATTGCGATCAAGGCTGGCGTGGCCGGTAAAGACGAAGAAAAAGAGATGGCCAAAACCATCATCGGCACTTCGCGAGATACCGGTCTGGCTCGCAACGAGGTTG
>NZ_LOHF01000004.1:40606-45578 GCF_002158995.1 Pseudomonas caspiana
GGGGCAGGGCGCGGGTGGTGCCGATACGGCGGCCATGATCAACGCCTTGGGCCAGAACGCCAAAATCACTGACCCCAAGGATATGCAAAAAGCCCTTGAGGCGATTGCCTTTCAGGGGCAGGCGGGCAGCTTTGAAGCGGCCGATATGGCGCGCTGGTTTCCGACACTGCTGGCAGGCATGGGCAAGTTGGGCATCACCGGCAATGACGCGGTAGCGCAGCTCGGTGCAATGCTTCAGGTCCAGATGAAAACCTCCGGTAGTTCGGACGAGGCGGCCAACAACCTGAAGAACTGGATGGAGAAAATCGGTTCTGGCGATGTGGTCAAGGCCTACAAGGATGCGGGCATTGATTACCAGAAGTCGATGCGCGGCGGCATGCAAAACGGCATGTCGACGCTGGAGGCCAGTTTTGCCCTGGCGCAAAAGTACGTCGAGGCGACAGACCCGAAGAAAGCGGCGGAAATGGCCAAAGCCATGGCGAAGATCAGCAAGGAAGCTGACCCGACCAAAGCCAAGGCCATGATGAATGCCTTCGAAGAGTCGATGCGTACCGGCGACCTGTTTGCCGACATGCAGGTTAAAGCGGCGCTGACGGCTTACATGCAGAACAAGGACCTGTACAAGCAGCTTAAAAAGGACTCCGGCAACGCCTCGGGGATTCTGGACAAGAACCTGGACGAGCGGCGCGACGGATCTGCGCAGAAATGGAAAGAGACCGGGCAGGCCATGGACGATGCCTTGCGCAGCGCCGGGGATGCGATTCGGCCGCTGACTGACAAGCTGTCCACCGGCCTGACTGAAATCGCCAAAGGCGTTGTGGCCATTAGCGACAAGTCTCCCGCGCTGGTCACAGGGTTGCTGAGCGCCGGTGCAGCGATTGCGGGCATTGGCGCTGCTTACAACAGTTTCAAGATCGTCAAAGGCCTGATGAACATTGGTCGCGGCTCGCTGATGGGCAATCCCAACGTCGTGCAGAAAGTGGCCGTTGTCAGCGGGCTGGGTGGTCTGGGCGGTGGTGGTCCGGATCTGGGCGGCGGCAGTGAAAAGACCAAGGGCAAGCGTGGCTGGCGTCGACGCGGTGTCGGCGTGAGCGCATCGGCTGCAAGTGATTCCGCTCCCAAGCCGCGCATGCGGGTGTATGCCGGTGGCGGCCCTGCGGAGGCTCCCAAGTCGCTCAGTGGCTGGAAGCCTCCGACGTCCGTGCCAAAGGCCGTCATCCCTGCCGTGGCGTCTGTGGTCCCGTCTTCGTCCGGCCTCGGTGTTTTGCGGGGGGGAATCGGCAAGGGCAGCATTCCTGCGGCTCTGTTTGACGGGCTGATTGACGCCAAGGACGTGTACGACAACGCCAAAACCAAGGACGAAAAAGCCGAGGGATATGGCGAAGCGGGCGGGGGCGTTGTGGGTACGCTGGCCGGGGCCGCTGCCGGTGCGGCTATCGGGTCTGTAGTGCCGATCATTGGTACAGCCATTGGCGCGATGATCGGTGGTGCCCTGGGCAGCATGGGTGGCAAGGCATTGGGTGGCTCGGTCAGCAAGTCTTTGTTTGGTGGTTCGGAGGCGGTGGCCAGCAACTCGGCACCGATAACGCCGCTGCTGATGAAAGATCGCCCGGGACCAGCGGTGCCCAGTCTGGCAAGCATGGGCAGTTCATCCGGTCCTAACGGGCCGCTCGTTACGCGTAACGCATCGTCGGCAATGCCGGGGCTTGCGGACGTGTCGAACGCGCTCAAGGTTGCCGACACAAAAACGCCGGTCGCGACACTGGCCGCTGCTGCCAAGGCGGTTCCGGAGAAGTCAGCGGCTCCGAAGATCGATCAGAAAATCACGTTATCACCGACGTTCACCATCACTGTGCAGGGTGACGCGAAAGATCCGGCCGCGCTGTTGAATCAGATGATGCCTGAGATTGAGCGCCGCCTGGCTACGACTGCGCAGCAGGTTGCGCGTCGGGATATGAGCGATCAGCCGGTGTTCTAAGGGGGTGGTATGACGTACCTGGAAAGCGCTCAGTCGGGCTTCAAGTCCATGGTCAAAGCGGGCGAGGCTGGCCGCAAAAGCATGGATGGCATGTTGGGGCCTCTGAATAGCGCGATTGGCGATATGACCGGCGCGGCAGATGAGCTGGAAGGTATCCCCTTTGTCGGGCCTGCCATTGGGGCAAAGCTTCAGCGCATCACCGGGGCTGTGAGCCTGGCACAGGCCAAGATCGGGCAGGCGGCCGCGATGTATGGCAAGGCAACCCGGGCGGCGGCTGCGCTGCAAGAGCGGGTGGGTGCTCTGGGCGAGCAGACGGCGCGATTCAAAAGCGCGGTCAACTCGGTGGCGGCAAAGATCAATCCTGACGGCGCGCCGCCGTTCTCGACAGCCGATATCGCGCCCAATGGCACGCCCGCGCCGGAGGCGGTGAAGCCGTTTCCTCATCTGCTGATTATGCAGCCACTAACACCCAACACGCCGCCGTACTTCTTCAACCTCGACACGGCCGCCTTTGATGAGTTGAGCCGTACCACGGCGTTCCGCTGGGCCAGTCAGGAGCGTCTGACGCGCCGTCCGGCGCAGCAGGCGGTGGGTATGGGTGACGAGAAGATCACCATCAAGGGTGCGATCTTCCCGGGCTTCAAGGGCGGTTTAAAGCAGCTCAACACCCTGCGCAGCATCGGGCAAAAGCTTCAGCCGCTGATGCTGACCACGGGTTATGGCGAAGTCCTGGGCAATTGGTGCCTTGTAAACCTCAACGAAGAACAGAGCGCGTTGCTGCAGGGCGGTATCCCGCGCAAGCAGGCCTTTACGCTGGAGTTTGTGCGCTATGGCGACGATATGCAGAACGTCTGACGGTGATGTCCTGGACGTGATTTGTCAGCACTTTTACAAGCATCTGAATGGCACGGTGGAGGCTGTTCTGGACGCCAATCAAGGCCTTTCGGATGAGCCTCAACCATTCCGGGCAGGGTTGATTATTACGCTGCCTGACATCGAGGTCAGCACTGACACGGCCGTCACCCTCTGGGACTGACGCTAATCCGCAACACCAAACCCCGCCCTGTGCGGGTTTTTTCATTTCTGGAGTTTGCCTTGACGCCTGTCTACAAGATCGTTGCTAACGGTGTCGACATCACTGCTCTGATCAATGACCGGATGTTGATGGTGCGAACGATCGACAAGCCCGGGGCCAGTGCTGACGACTTTGAATTGCGTCTGGATGACCGGGACGGGGCCATTACGCTGCCTAAACGCGGCGCGAAAATGGAGGTGTATCTGGGCTATGAGGGCCAGAAGCTGGCGCTGATCGGCCGCTATACCGTGGACGAAATCGAAGTGTCCGGCCCGCCTGACACCATCGTCGTGCGCAGCAAGTCCAGCGACACGCGCAGCAGCGCCAAGACGACGCGTAGCGGTAGCTGGGAGGGCGTGAGCCTTGCCAAGATCGTGGCCGATATCGCGGCGCGCAACGGCTGGAAACCTGAATGCAACGTGCAGACGCTTGTCGAGCGGGCCGACCAGCTGAGCGAGTCTGACCTGAACTTCATCACGCGTCTGGCCAAGCAATACGACTGCACGGCCAAGGTCGCTGACGACAAGCTGATTGTTCTGCCGCGTCAGGGTGGCGCCAGTTCCAGCGGCAAGAGTCTGGGTGTAGTCGTGATCAACCGTAGCGATGTCAGCCGGTGGCAATTCCGCCTTGGTGACGACAACGTTAAGTCGGCGGTCAAGGCGTCCTACGCGGACAAGAAAGGCCAACTGGTGACGGTCAAGCTCGACAACGAGGACAGCACGGACGGGCTGCCGCCCATTCACACGGACCGGCATATCCATCCCAACAAGAGCGCCGCCGAAGCTGCCGCCAAGGCCCGTCTGGCAGGTTTCAACCGTTCCACGGCCGGTGTTCGGCTGGAAATGCCGGGCCGCACGGACCTGGTCGCCGAGCGCGAGATTGATGCTCGGGGCTTCAAGGTTGGCTTGGACGGCGGCTATCTGGTGGATTCGGTCGAACAGGTGGTTACCCAGGCAGGCTGGACCACAACCGTCGAGTGCAATGGCGGCAAAAAGGGTAAGGCCAACGCCAAGGGCAAAAAGAAGAAAGCCGACAAGGCGCTAAAGGTCGTCGCGCTGTAACGAGTCAACGCGTCACTTAAGCCGCCATTAGGGCGGTTTTTTTTCGTCTGGAGAAAAATATGATTGCCACTGATAAAGATCGAGACATCCTCGCCCGTACGCTCTGGGGTGAAGCTCGTGGGGAAGGTTTAGCGGGGCAAATTGCCGTGGCCTGGTCCATTCGCAACCGCGTGGAGCTGGATTTGCACAACGACGGCAAGCCGGATTGGTGGGGGGAGGGCTATACCGGCGTGTGCCAGAAGGCCTGGCAGTTCAGTTGCTGGAACAAGAATGATCCGAACTACCCATTTTTGAGCGGGGCAGTACCGATCCCACCAGCTCAATTCGCTCAGGCCCGACAAGCTGCAGCAATCGTCATTGATGGCAAGCAGCCCGATCCCACTGGCGGCGCAACACACTATTACTCAACCACGATGCCAAAAGCTCCGGACTGGGCGGCCAACGCCAAGCGAACGCTAAAACTCGGCCGTCACATCTTCTTCCGTGATGTGCCGTGACGGCCGTCCTTAAGCTGGTTCCCGCTTGGGTGTGGGTGCTGGTGGCGTTGCTGGTAAGTGTTGCCTATCTGGCCCTTCGCCTTGAAACGGTGAAGGCAGTCCGCGATGCGGTCGCGCTTGATCGTGATGCCGAACGGGAAAAGGTGAAGCAGCTCACCGCTGCCAATGAATCAAGAAAGAAAACCCAGAAGCTGCTGCTCGATCTCGACACGCAGCACACTCAGGAACAGGCAAAAGCCGATGAAAAGAATAAACCCCTGCTTGCTGCTGTCGCTACTGGCGCTCAGCGGGTGTACGTCAAAGCCAGTTGTCCCGCTGTGCGAACCGCCCCAAGCCCCGCCGGCCAGCCTGATGAAGAAGG
>NZ_LOHF01000004.1:46261-48572 GCF_002158995.1 Pseudomonas caspiana
GGAGTCTAGCAACTGTTTATCCATACAGTAAAGGTTTGCAATTAATGTCCACACCTATAGTTCCATGGATGGGCGGCAAACGTCGCCTGGCCGACCGCCTCATTCCTCTTTTCCCGCCTCATGAATGCTACGTTGAAGTGTTCGCCGGAGGTGCGGCCCTCTATTTCATGCGTCCCCAAGCTGCTCCCGTTGAGGTCTTAAACGACATCAACGGCGACCTGGTGACCTTGTATCGTGTTGTCCAAAATCACCTTGAAGAGTTTGTCCGCCAGTTCAAATGGGCGCTCAGTTCGCGCCAGGTCTTTGAATGGCAGAAGATGACCCGGCCGGAAACGCTCACTGATATCCAGCGTGCCGCTCGATTCTTCTACCTGCAGCATCATGCTTTTGCAGGCAAGGTCTCGGGTCAGACTTTCGGTACGGCAACGACAGCCCCGGCAATCAATTTGCTCCGGATCGAAGAGAACCTGTCTGCAGCCTGGCAAAGGTTGTCCGGCACCTACGTTGAAAACTTGCCTTGGCTGGAATGTGCTGAACGCTACGACCGTGCCCACACCTTCCATTACATGGATCCGCCTTACTGGCAAACCAGCGGCTATGGCGTCGACTTCTCCCTCGAAAACTACGAGCAAATGGCCGACTTCATGCTGCGTTGCAAAGGCAAGGTGATGGTCAGCATCAATGATCATCCGGACATAAGGCGGGTGTTTGATGGCTTCCACTTTGAAACGCTGGATATTCGATACACCACGACTAATCAGCGGCGAGGTAGTGCAGAGGTGTCAGGTGAACTGGTGATCATGAACTGGACACCATCTGCTTTAGGAGAGCTTTTCTGATTTCACAGGGCAGGAAGATTAGCAAAACCATCTTCTTGTTCTGGTGAAGTACTTAGGCATAAACCGAATAGCATCTCAAAACCAAATAGCGAATTAGCTAGATGATCCGGCAGCTTGAGATTCGGGAATAGCCTACTCTTTATTGGTCGGGTGACTGGATGTCGCCCTATCACCACAGGGTATGTGAAATGAATAAGCTGTCGATTTATGAGCGATGTGTAGACCTCAGTGGTAGCGCCGTCCTTAACGAACAACAAATTGGCTGGTCTGGACGCTGGACGCTGATGGGAGACTTCGTAGTTTGCAGCCAGTGTTTGATTGCTCAGCCCATCGACATGGCAAGCCAGCGCTTCCAACACTCACCAGATTGCATTGCCAAGGTTTATGGCTCGCATCCTTGGTATGAGCTAATTGTGATTCTCGGCAACATTCCCCCTCTGTCCAGAGATCCTGTTCACTGAGATTTGCTCTTCAGACAGGGCCAATGAGCTCAGGTCCCTGATTCCGGACATTACCAACTGCTTTGTCGACCGGATACCATTCGAAATCCTCTACCGGTCGACAGCATTCCTTCGCGATTGCCTCTGCTCTTAGTGCGCCCGTGCTCGGGTCCATCCATTCCTGTGCGAGCTCCGGCGTCAGCACTAGCGGTCGCCGGTCGTGAATATCGACCATGCCTTGATCACTGGCAGCGGTAATGATCACAAACCCATCCTCATCGCTCGGCTCCAGTCCGGGCGTCACCTGAGCCAGTCCGCCATAAAACATGGGGGCCTTGCTTTTCAGTCTGATGAAGTAGGGCTGCTTTTTCTTCGGATCATCCGGATCCTTGACCCACTCAAACCAGCCATTCGCTGGCACAAGCACGCGTCCATTTGGCCAGAGCTGCTTGAAAAACTTCCCCGTCGTCACCGTCTCGACTCTTGCATTGATCGGGTCAGGTCTTTTTCCTTTCGCCCAAAACGGCGACCATCCCCAGCGGACCTTGTCCACGCTTAGACCTTCTTCTAGTCCCCGAATAATCTCCACCCGAGTGCTCGGCGCGACGTTGTAGCGCTCAAGGGGCCACTCGTCGTAGCCATTGATCACGATCTGCTTTGATCCCAGTTCCTTCAGGTAATGGGCCATGGGTTCGTAGATCGAATAGCGTCCGCACATGATGTCACCCGTCGAAATGTCCTACACATGAGATTGACCGCGCGCGGATGAAATCGTTAACTGTATATTCATACAGTAAATTAACCGAAGGCTCGCGTCATGAATGTCATAATCCTCGGCCCGTTGATAGAGGGCGGCATCAAGCTCCCCCTGTATTCATTCAAAATCCCGGCCGGGTTCCCGTCTCCGGCTGCTGATCACATTGAAAAACACCTGTCGCTGGACGAGACGTGTAACGTCCGTGCGCCGCACGTGTACCTGGCGCGGATTGAGGGCGACAGCATGCAGGGCGTGGGGATGTTCTGTGGTGACTT
>NZ_LOHF01000004.1:49580-152272 GCF_002158995.1 Pseudomonas caspiana
TTACGACGCCAAGCCGTTCGTGAAGATGGGCGCTCCTTATTTTCAGATAAAGGACCTGCTACGCCAGCACGGCGTCCAGGCCTTCAGCAGCAACTACGCGCTTTATGGCGACATGAGTGAAAGGGTCATGACGGTCATTGAATCGATGGTGCCTGCCGTTGAGGTGTACAGCATCGACGAAGCATTTGCTGATCTCTCTGGCATACCCGGCGACCTTACAGCGTTCGGTCGAACGATCCGTGCTGCGGTGCATCAATCAACCGGCATTCCGGTCGGCGTAGGCATAGGCCCTACCAAAACCTTGGCAAAGCTGGCCAATCACACAGCCAAACGGTTGCAGGCCAACACGGGCGGGGTAGTGGATATCTGCGACCTATTCAAGCGCGATTGGGTGCTTCGCAATACGGGCGTATCAGAGGTTTGGGGTGTCGGCCGCAAGATGAAAGCTCATCTGGAAGCGATGAATATCCTAACGGCGATGGACCTGGCCAAGGCTAATCCGACGATGCTCGGAAAGAAATTCAGCGTGGTGATCGAGAAGACTGTCCGCGAGCTATCCGGAATCAGTTGCCTGGAACTGGGCGAAGAAGAGCCGCCCAAGCAGGAAATATGCTCAAGTCGGATGTTTGGCAAGCGCCTAACAACCATCGAGCCTATAAAAGAGGCGGTGGCTACCTATGTACAGCGCGCAGCGGAGAAGCTGCGGGCGCAGAACTCGCTGTGCAAGAAGATTAGGGTCAGTATCCGAACCGGGATGTTCAACCCGGACGAGGCGAAGTATGCCAATGGCGCATTGGTCGAACTGCCATATCCCACCAACGACGTGCGGCTGATGACCAAGGCTGCGACTGAGGCAGTCAATCGGCTGTTCCGGCCTGGCTTCAAGTACAGCAAGGCTGAAATTTTGCTCATGGATCTGCGACAGCCTGGCGAGTTCACCGACGATCTGTTTGCGCCATGCCAACCAGAAGCCGCGGAGAAAGTGATGCGGGTCTTGGACGAAATCAACCAGCGGTGGGGCCGCGGGACGTTGCGCACGGCAAATGTGCCCTCTGATCCAGACTGGGGAATGCGCCGGGAGATGATGAGCCAAAATTTCACGACGAGGCTCGATCAGCTCTGGACTGTGAAGTGCAACTAACGAATTTCCGTAATGGGCAACGCACATAATGCCACGATCAGATAACGTAAGAGGCTGCTTCATTCTCTCATGCGCCGGAGCTGACCTTCTGCTAGGCAGCGTAGACTGCTGTCGAGCCAAACCATAAAAATCCTAGCACGCCAGTAATAGGGCCAAAGCTGAGGCGTTGGCAACCTATGCCGTTCTTAAGCGCCCTCTCTGTCGCATCGAAATGCTCCTTCGGTATGGAATGTGTGAAGCGTCGGCGGATTTCAGGTCATTGGTGGGCGATCTCTCGTCGAATTTTTTTCATGTTCGCGAAAGCCATTCTGACGCATGGGCATTGAGGGCGTGCACTAAGCAGACCCTCAACCAATGGGTACGCAACAAAACCGTAGCGCCAGTATCAGGCAGGCACTATTATAGATAGTTGAAAGCGCTATGTTCCATTGGAAGAATTTAGAACAGTTAAGGGATATTAAGTATGGCTAAGGAAAAAAAAGTGCTTGCTCCAGTAATTGCAATTGTAAACATGAAAGGTGGAGTAGGCAAAACTACGATTAGCGCGCATCTATTTCGCGAGTTTTATCGTAAGAAAAGTAAAAATATTTTATTGATAGATTTTGACCCTCAGTTTAACTTAACTCAAACGCTTAAAACTCAGCAGGAATATGAGGCGCTTAAAGTTAAGGGGGCGACAATACTGTCGGTTATGGAGTGCACTCAGGAAGCATCGATTTTCAAAACTTTTGAAAGTGATGGTCAAGCACCAGAGGTTGCCGATTTAGTCGTTCCACTCAAGCGGGCTAGAGATCGTATAGCTAAGCATGGAGCCGAGCGGAAAACATACAGGCTTGATTTAATACCTGGTGATTTTGATTTATGCAAGTTTTCATTGATTGATGATAAGAAAGTTTTAGATGTGTCGAAAAGGCGCTTTATTGATTTTATATCTAAAGCGAGAGAACAATACGACATTATTTGTATAGACTGCAATCCAAGTACTTCATTTCTTAATATGTGCTCTTTGAAAGTGGCAACTCATCTACTGGTTCCGGTTCGTCCGGATCGATATTCTATGCTGGGGCTACGGCTGCTAGATAGTTTCGTTAATAACTTCAAAGAGATAGTCGAGAAGCCAAAAAAGATAATTATTCTCAATGGCGTTCCCACGACAAGCTATGATCCCACCGTGGAGAATGAGCTTCGTAGCGATCCTATATATGGGCCAATTACACTAGCGACAAATCTTACAATTTCGACGCTCTTGACGGCCGATCCGAACTATACTGGATTTGCCACGGATAAGAAAGTCGCATACACTAAGGCTTTAAGAGACAAAATGCATATCCTTTCTGACGAATTAGCTATGGCGTTAGGAGTAAAATGAACAAGGTATCGATTGAGAGATTGTTCGGCTTAATGGTCATGGCTGGTTGGTCAAAGAGCCAGATTTTTAAAGTTATAGATGAGCTGTACAGGCTTCATCCAGATGAATTAAAAATGATGGTAAATGGGGCTGCTGATATAGTCTCTGAGCTTCAGTATGTTATGGAACGTAAAATCAGCAGTAATCGTATGGGTAGGAGCAAAACAAACTATTATCGTGAAAATACCGAGCCTGCAATGGAAAGCTATGAGCCATACGCTAGCGAGGGATATATGGATAGCCCGATAATTTTAGACGTTTATGAAAAAATCCATGAGTACTTAGTGGTGGAACTTGGCTTGTCGTCGCATGAGGTAGTAGATGTGATCGCTGCCGAGATATATCGTGTTAACAAAGGAGAAGTGCCGCCACTCTCTAAAAAGTCGTTGAAAAACTGGGTGGCGCGACTGATGGGTTATTATTCGCCAGGTGAGATTCTTCATGTGGTTGCTAATATAAGGAGTAAGTACTTGAAATCTCAAGCTATTGGTTGGTCACTACGAAATGACTAAGATCAAGAAAAAAAATAGTGAGCAATTGCCAGATTTTGTGGAGAAAGCAAAAGGATTTAGCATTGCTCATGGCGATGAGTTACTTAATCAATTTGAAATGGAGTCTAAATTACTCCTTGAGTGGATCAAGTATCTGAATGTGCATCACCTTACGGGAATCGCTGATGAGCTCCTTACTGCCACGTTATCAAACATAAGGGAAGCTGCGGCTTACGCAGCAATAGGTGCTGTACGGCCCTGCCTTTTTGCTTTACGTGCACAACCGGACTTGCTTTTGAGTTGGCTTTATTTCAAAGACCATGCCGTGGAGTACGCTAGTCTTTGCAGGACAGGGGACTACTATGTATTAAAAACCGAAGTATTAAAATATTTCGCATCGCATTATGAGGGTTTTTCAGCACGATTGGTGGTAATGAACCAGACCATGACGCGTACTCAGCTAGATCCGTACAGGCTGCTATCAGCGCATATTCACTCGCAGAGTCCTTTTGTAATCAATCACGTGGTTGATCTTCAAGATATTATTAAAGATCAGAAATTAGCAGCTGAGTGTGCGGTTGTGCAGCGAGAGGTTTCAGAGTTTTTGTCGGATATACTATTTAGTCTTGGGTTTGCAAGTTATCACTCTTTGCCAAATTTCATTAGGCGTAATGTTGAGGCGCGAACAAAAACAGAAGGCCAGAAAAAGGTTGTTTTTGCCTAAGTATTTAGATTGAAATGCCACTAGCTTGAAGTGTGGAACATTGTCTGTGTAACAGTCTTGCTAAGGGGTTAAACGCTATTTAGTGATCATGATAAGGCGTAAGAAGAATTCAGCGTGACTTTTCATCCGGATATTACCAACGTCACATAGGGAGATAGTCCGGGCAATCATTGCTTTCATTTTCTTGGCGTGATTATAAGGGGAGGGCGCCGGTAGGCCTATGAAGTTGCTTCAGTAATGAATTGGCAGTACTAGCCTCTATCATAACTTTAGGCAGTGCTTTAATGAAAAGATCTGTCCCTTCGTAAAACGATGCAGCAACTTTCATGGTGGATAATGGATCGATCTTCATGATTATTTCATATTGGAGCATTGCGTTTGCATCTCGATGAGCAATGGTAGCATGCCTTGCTAAGGATAGTAGGGATTTCGCGTTAGCATGAGCCTTATTGATTTTTCTGAAAGCGACATTCATTTCTTTAATCAGCTCATCACTTATTTCCGCAGCTTTGTACGCTTCTTGGAGTTTTTTTGCTGGTGCAACTTTTGCCATATCCCATTCGTGGATAATAAGTAAAATAATTCGCAGGGAAAGATTTCGTTTCCATTTGTCGTGGTGTGTTAAGGCGTCTATCTTTACAGTCTGAAGATCTTTTTCTGCCAGAAGAAAAAACAGTGACAAATTAAAAAATATCTCCAGCGATTCAAAATGCATCGAGTCCTTATTTCTTTTGAAATTTTTAACGGTGGTATTGAGTGCTTCCGTCAAAGCGGCTGAGCGCTTCCTTTCGCTGATAACTAGTTTTATACGAAGATACGATCGGGCGGCCCCTTCAAGGTAAGGTCGAAAAAATCTTATTACTTTAAAAGCAAACCATCTCCGTTGGACATTGGGCGGCTGATCAAGAATTTTTCTTTTGCTAGAGTTACGCATATCCTTCATTCTCCCTTAAGATTATGACCTAATCTGCAAGCGATTCAGATAATACAGAGAATTCGTACAATGGCACCGTATGATCGTGATGACTATACTCTTATTGCCGTCAGAGCCAAAGGCACGGTTTTTTATGGGCGAATGTATAGCCAGATTGATGTGGCAACGCTCGATACAACAAGATAGTCGAGATTCATGGCAAATCGTGCTGCGCTT
Organism: Pseudomonas caspiana; assembly: GCF_002158995.1. GTDB lineage: Bacteria > Pseudomonadota > Gammaproteobacteria > Pseudomonadales > Pseudomonadaceae > Aquipseudomonas > Aquipseudomonas caspiana. The sequence goes on from NZ_LOHF01000004.1 coordinate 54,495, forward strand.
GCGTAGGCTGCCAGCTCAGTAGGAAATTTTGCTTATACAGCCACAGCCAGTGCAAGCCAATACCAATGAGGATGTATGGAATTTCATGTCTCGGTCTCATCCTCAAAAAAAAGTTGCTGGGCGCTACGGCTATGAACACCTTCGCCCCATTCACCCCCATTCACCCCCACTCACCGCGTTCAAGCAGGGCTAATCATGGATTCAGGCAACGTCTCTGCGATCATTTCTGCTGCGGCAGGCATCACCGGCGTGTTGCTCGGTAACCTATTCGTTCTGATTAAAGAATGGGTGGTTAAACGGGGTGCAATCACCCAAAACACTGCCTATCTCGGAATAGTCGTTGTCTCACATCTGGAGCGGTTTGCAAGCCACTGCTACGAGGTTTGCAATGATGACGGTACCTCACACGGTCAACCAGCTGGACAAAATGGTTACTGTGAGGCCACGACGTCGCTTCCGGTATTCAGCCCATTGGAGCTTGAAGTGGATTGGAAGGTCTTACCCACAGATCTCATGTATTCGATACTTCGCATTCCCGATCAGCTAGATCAGATTCGTGGCAAGCTCGCTGGAATTCAGGATTTCGATTATGACCCGCCAGATCACCCCGAATATTTCTGGGTAAGAAGGCGGAACCATGCTGTATTGGGTCTCCAAGCATCCGGCCTAGCTCAAAAGCTCCGTACATACGCGGGATTGCCTATTGATGAGTCGCCACCTGGTGAGTGGAATAGGGATGAAAGCATGAGGGATGTGATATCGCAGTTAGATGAGCTGGAGAGGAAAAGCGCTTTGCGTAACCTAACCGAGATCTAACAGTCGGTACCATCTCAAGACACGCGGCTAACCGAAAAAAGCATACGATACCGTATCCCCACAACGCGACATTCGTTAGTGATCCCCTGCAGAACACCCATCCTTCATGCAAGCCACGTAACCAAGGTCTGAGCTAAGAGTTTGTCCAGTCCATCATAGGTAAGGTGGAAATAGAGAATTGCGGAGCAACCCGCCGAATTGCGGAGCAGAAACGACAATGGCCTACGACAGTAATGTGCGTAAGCCCTTGATTTTAAATGGTGCCCCGAGCCGGAGTCGAACCGGCACGTCCAAAGGACGAGGGATTTTAAGTCCCCTATGGATCCGCGTACGGTCAAGAATTGCCAATCTGCGCAATTCAGAAGTCGATTATGCTTTGGCAGGAGCTACGGAATACTCAATTCCGTTTCGCGATTATCGCTATAGTTTCAATTTCGAATCGGTCATTCTCCCTCCCGATATACAGCTATGGTTATAGAAAATCGGGAGATGCTGTCATGAATGACATCCAGGCTAGCGAATTTAGAGAAGCTTTGCTCGCCGTGCTCAGTACGGCTGCATCCATGGGGATAGACGTCGAGCTTCTGGGCCATCTAGCCGCCTCGGAACTGTTAGATGAGCGAGCTCTCGCTGGAAACGAGACCTATGCAGCAGGTGCGGTATACCAGTTAAGCGTGTGTTTGGGGTATATCTTGGAACCTGGAGATTTGAGCGTCCTTTAGAGCTTGGGATCAGGACGCTCCAAGGATTGCCTGGGTGTTTTACATACAATTTCATTGATGGATCTCAACAACAAGATTAGGGCAAAAATAGGGCAAATTCAGGGCCGCCATAGGCCGGTAGGCTCCGGCAGTGTTACTTACGCGCCCTGTTTTTTATGGCCCTGAGCGGGCTACGCGGTAGTTGGAGCGGGTTCAAATCCCTATCTCTCCGCCATACAAATGAAAGCCCCGCAGATTAAGGTCTGCGGGGCTTTTTTGTTTTTGGATTGTACGTAGATATTGTACGTACGATTTATGAGAAAAATTCTGGTACTCGGAAATTTTTCGGTTCCTGATTTTTGGATCAGGTCATATTCATTAAAGGGGACCCATTAGCCCCTTTACGCCTTTCTGACAGCATGTAGTCGGGTGCCCCACCCGTTCAAAGGCCATCGGCACTGTGACGCTACTTTACATGTGTGCGGTTGAAGTAGCCGGTCGCTGTGAGCACAGACGACATCGCGTCCTTTGCTGCTAGCAGATTGCGGTCATCAGTCTGGCTGCACCTACCTGGGGCGTTGAGCGAGCCGGGGAAGCGCTATGCCGTCGATCACTTGTATCGGATGGGTAGGGCAAGGAACAACAATTTCACTTTCCAGTCGGGCTCATAGCAGCTCACAGTCTTTGAGTTTTGCCAATGACGTAGTGAGGTGAAGACGCGTCTATCAACGGGATATGGCTGTGAATAGTTTTTTTCCTGGATACGCAGTGATGGAATTTTTTGCTAGATTCTGAGATGTTGTATCCCACCTAGGCTTTTACTGCTTAGGTCCCGGCGTCTGGGTTGCCATAACGGATGATGGGATATAACGGCATTGCAAGGAGCAAATATAATGGGTGGTTGTTCGGCGCTGTTCTATGATTCAGATAATCAAAATACTCTATTTTCACGAATATCTCTTTCAGACAAGCAGTTAAAAACTGCGCGAGAAGGGCGAGATGCTTTATTGGGGTTTGTAAAGCCAAAGCTATCTGAGGTTTTTGATGTTGAAGTCAAGCATTGGATACAAGGATCTCTAAAAAATCATACTTTGATTAGGCCGACTTCGAAGTTTGAAGAGTTTGATATTGATGTTGGTCTTTACTTGATCGGGGAAGGTGATGAGTCGGGTATTGATGCTGTTGATATCAAATCTGATTTGCATGATGCGATAGTTGATTATTGTCAGTTTGATCCCAGTGCGCGTGTGCCTGAAGAAGTAAAAGAGCGTTGTGAGCGAGTTGTGTTTTCTGGTGATTTTCACATTGATATGCCGTTGTATTATTTCAATTTTCGAAATGATACTGTGGTATTGGCAACAGAAAATGGTTGGGAACATAGTGACCCAAAAGGATTTCAAGATTGGTTCGATAATAGCGTCGGTGTTTCTCAGCGACCAGTCGTGCGCCGGATTATAAAGTATCTTAAAGCTTGGGCTTCGTTGAAGGCGAACTCATCGCGTGCTAAACCATTGTCATCTATGGCATTGACGATTCTCGTTGTAAAATTTATGGATCTTATAGGTTCATCTGATGATGAGTCGGATTTTGCAAGAGCGGCGCAAGAAATTGTCAATTGTATTTTAGAATCTGAAAGTGTAATTAATCCACTTAGTGGCTCGGATATTCTGTCGTTTTCAAAGGCTGATATTGATTATTGGCGTCCGCATTTGCTGGAGCTTGAAGAGGTTAGTGGTTCTGCAATGAGGGTTGAGGATGCATTTGCATCATTCTATCTTTGGGAACGTATATTCGGTCATATGCTGCCTCCGATAAACGAAGCTGCCATTGCTGGTGGGAGAGCAGGCCTGCCAGCAGTGTCATTGCCTGCTCATACAGAGGTTAGGCATTACGATTCAAAGGGTGTTTTGTTGTCTACTGAAGTGACCTCGTCTGTGATTTGTTATAAAAATGAATCACTTTCATTTAGGGTGTTTAACTTCAATGAGTATCATCCTGAATCAAGTATAACTTGGATCGTTCGTAATCAAGGGGGAGAGGCGGCCGACTCTAATGACCTTGGACACAATACACCACTGGATATCAGCGAGGAAATATCGAGAGGTTGCGCTTATACAGGTATTCACTATATGGATGCTACAGTGGTATATCGAGGGCAGGTGCTTGGTGTCGGGAAGGTTAAAGTAAATATTCAGCCCTACAATAGGCCCGTAAAAAATCCAATTAGAAGAAGAATTTACAAAGGAAGCCGCTAATGTGGGATTTGCTGTCTATGAAAGCGAAGTCTACTATTGTAGCTTTGTTTACGGCAATATTTGTTTTAGCTTATCCGCTTTTGAATATTGGTTTTCCTGATGTTAAGTATGAAATTGCCACTGTAAACAGTATTTCAAAATTTGTTTCTCTTTTGACTGGTTATTGGACTTTTATCTATTTGTTTTTTAGATTTTTTGGTATGTCTCTTTGGTCGATGCCAGGCATTTCAAGAATCTTGAATAAATATGTTGGTCCAGATTTGCGAGGGGGGTGGACTGCTGACTTCCAATTCAAAGGAGTTGATGGTCAGTCGCAATCTAAAATACTTAGATTTGAAATTACTATGTCGGTTTTTCACTTTGCAATGTCTATGACTTCTGATGATGAATATTCGACTAGTCATGTTGTGTTGTCTCGTATTCTAAAGGATGAGGTATTCGGTTCGTACGTGTTGTACTATGTTTTTGAAAGTGAGGTGGTTAAGCCTGTCGAAACTGACGTAAGCACCTTCCAAGGGAGTGCAAAACTTCGCGTCAAAAGTGGAGCAGTTTTGACTGGTACGTACTGGACTAATCGTAATTGGCAGAATCGCATGCAAACAGCTGGCTGCATTAAGCTAGTTAGAAATGTGTAGTCGATGAGAATTGGTCACGTTAACAATCTGGATTGTCTTATGGATATCGCATCAATTCGACCTATAAAAAAGCAACTTATTATTGATGCGGTGGCAGCATGTGGGATAGATGTAGGTGCGTGGTCTTTTAAACGAGACGGGATCACTCCAGTTAAGACACCTCAGTCAAATGGTGGCTTTTGTTATGAATGGTCTTTTAGAGGCGTGGGCAACACAATTTTGGTGCTATGTGTCTGGTATGAAGAATTAGTTATTGTCGATGGTGTGGTTAAGTTTTTTGGAAATCTAAAAAAGTTTTCGGATGACCTTATTCGCGAGCTTGAAAAACAGCGGCGTAACCAAAAGCGGACAGTTACTGATCCCCGAATTAACCGTGCAGATCATTTTACGCAGACTGTCAGGTTGGCTTACGATAATGAGACGAGTGTTCGCGTTGTCATCGTTAGAGGGCCTGTGCGCGTTATTGAAGATGAAAACAAGGATAATGATCGGGCGATAGCTCGGCAATTAGATTCAGAAGCATGGAACGTAGAGTTCTTTAATGCAGATAGCGGCGAGTTTGTGCTTGTTCGTAGTAGAAAACCAGGGGCAGGGTATAAAGATGGCATACGTGAAGCTGGTGCGGAAACCAGATTCGTCGCGGGTTTGGTAGTCGATGCTAACTGGGATGAGCGCAACGACGTGGTAGACCAGTTTGTAGCCGAGCCACGGGACGAGTTCTATGTCTTGAATGGTGAGAAGCGGCGTCGTGACCCTAACGTCCGTAGGCAAGTATTGGCTCGCTCTAAAGGTCTATGCGAGCTTACGGGGGTGCCTGGGTTTGAAACTGAAAATGGGGGCACGTATCTCGAAACCCATCACATCGTGCCGTTGTGTGAGGGAGGCCCCGACACAATGGAAAACATGATCGCATTGTCTGCAGAGGCACACCGAATGGCGCATTATGGGCGAAACCGCGATGAGTTAAGATCAGACTTTATTCGAATTATTCAAAGTATCCTTAAATGATGTTATTGCGAACGCGAGAGGCGGAGGCGCCCAATATAGGATAGGCTAGATATTTAAATGGATTTGTATGCAATGGATGTAAAAGTAATAAGGCTTTAGATGGAAGTTAGAATGATGGAAAAATTCTAACCTTTGTGGGAGTTGGGACTTTGAAATGTTATTTACTAAATGCCATTGATTCTTTATTGTGTTATTTGAGTTGGCTGTTAATAAATCCGCCGCTTTCGATTGCGCTGTTTTTTTTGTGATTATGTACAGTTTTCTGGTGGGCAGCAAAATAATAGCTTGATTATTTGTGATCAAGTTAACTTTGTTTTTCGGTCCGTTGGTAATGTTCATTGTTACGCAAGATTTCAATTAGAATTTTTTCAAATTCCATTAAACCATCAATGGCATCGTCCAGTGATATCGACGCTCCTCGAGTTAACAAAAAAGCCGCAGCCATCTTGTCTCCGCCAAGGACCAGTTCGAATGCTTCCTGCAAAATTGCACTCGGTATCTTGTCGTTAAAGATATGGGCTGTCCGTTGTTTTAGAAATTGAAAACGTGGAGGTGTCAGTGGGTGTCGTTTAACCGCATTTTGTGAAAGTTTTGCGAGAACTCTCGCTGTGGGCTTGTTGCCCGCCGCTGAAACCAATCGAACGATGTCTTGGGTGACCTTCTTTACAAGGTCATCTGGTGATGAGTAAAAATTGACTACATGATTGTTTTTTAGGATTTTTTTGAAAACACGAAGCTTTTCAGCTTCTGCGCCTGTGTCAACGAACTTCGGCAAAACTGTGTGCGTATCTTCATCAATGATATAAATGAGACTTGGAAGATGTACTACTTGAGCTTCCTCGTACTCTAGTTGCGTTAACGACTTACTAGAGAGCGGGTCAACAAAACCATATCGCATCGCAAAAATACCTATATAAATGTCTGCGGATCTAACTAGGCGCAGGCACTCATCCTTTGGGGTTCCAGGCAATGCCCCGAAAACCTCCATAGCCTGCGATGCGAATTCCAGGCTGCCGATTGCATCGAGTACTAATTTTCTATGGTGTTGTAGATCGGTAAAAGTTGAGCTAACGAAGATCGATGGTGACATGTTAGGTTCAGCTCCTAGCAGTATAGAAACGATTGAATCATCGACAATTTCAATTTTACGGCATATTTCGGCTCAATGTATATGGAGGTCGGAAATCGCCAAGGGCTGATTTCGAGTCAGATGTCAACCTGTTACACAAAATTTGGAGCTGGTTTCACAAGGTCGTCGCCTGCGAAGTGGTAAGAAACACTAGAGGATATTCCAGTGCCGTTTGATCGTCGCTATACCAAGCCCAGGCGGTCCAATAGGTTGGGATTATCAATCAGGACCTGATCCACGTTGATGTTTTTCGGTGCTGGGTGAGGTGCCACATTCTCACCAATCAACGCCCGCCGTTTGTTCAGCCTGTACGTTTCGATTTTCCCAACTGTGGATGCGAATTCTTCTTGCCAACCTTATGGTGGCACTTTGCCTTTGTGAGCAGCTTGTATCTGGCTTTTCCAATGGGCAAGGATCGGTAGGCGACGATCCATGGCTTCGGAACGAAGTCCGGTCTTCAATGACTGGGACAGAATTTTTTTGCTGCCAAACGCACCCTGCACGTCTTTGGGGATGGCAAGGCGAACGTGATACATCCCGCCTTGCAGTTCTAAATTATTTGCCACGTTGTTCTCTTGGGAGTTGAATTGTACGTAGTATTTATACGTACAATTTAGATGTAGGCCAAGAAATACAGTGTTTGTTGGTTTTTTTGCTTTGATATGGAGGGTCCCTATCTCTCCGCCATACAAATGAAAGCCCCAGAAGTTATGCTTCTGGGGCTTTTTTGTTTGGGTTGGATAAGTTGGATGGCAATTATTGTTCGGCGCTCATCTTTTCCAGACTAATCAGCAGTTCGTGCGGATCCGCATTCAGGCCCAGACACAAATCCATAAACTCAATCACATCCAGTCTTCGCTCGGCATTTTCGGTTTTCGATACGAAGGACTGCGGTCGTCCCAATTTCGTGGCCAGCTCTTTTTGGGTCAGGCCTGCTTCTACTCGCGCGTCCAGGAGAAGGGTCAGGAGGGATTGGTAGCGGGTGTTGTGGATGGTTTTCACTCAGACGACGCCAGCGCCTCTTCATACTCATTCACAAACTGCGGCAACGCATAGCCAAGGACCGCGCACAAATCCCGCAGTTGAATCAGATCCAGGCGTCGGGAGCCTTTCTCCACATCGCTCATGAATGATTGCGGTCGACCAAGGGCTGTGGAGCACTCCGATTGGGTCAGGTCTGCGTTCTCTCTGATCGTTCGCAACAGCTTGATCAGGATCTGATGTTCTCGTCGATAGATTGCTTTTGTCATGGTGGCCGTTCCTGTTGAACAGCGGCGTAAGCTATAACTGATTTTCAGATATCTGATTTTCGGATATTCTTGGTTTTGATTCCGCGCATGGCTGGATGTCTGCACGGACGCAATGAATCTTGGAAGGCTTAGCTGAAAGGACACAATTTATGAAAAAAACAAAACTCTCACGCTTTCCCAAGCAAGCAGCTCGACGTAACGCGATGACTCGCTCTGCCAGGCTTTTAGGTCGTAACTCTCAAGCTCCGTCGACCAAGCTGCAAGTCGTCAGCTCCATCTACGCCTACCTCATGACCAGTTGGGATGAGCTACCTGACGAGAACAAACGTGCATTGGGCTTCGACTTCGTTGTGGGCAGTGAGGGCGAGGAGGTAGCGCTTAATCATCTAGCGCGGCTTTTTATGGATTACGCAGATTTGTCATTTCGGCGGGCGCTGGTGGCTCGGCGTAGACGGTTGGGTGTTGATGAGTCAGGTGAGGTGAGGTGATTGGCTGGGTGGGTGGAGGATGCTGTTGGTGTTCGGGTTGTTTCCGGTGTGGCTGATGCACTGCGTCGGCTTAATCGCGGGCAAGCCTCGCTCCCACAGGTTCTACGTCATCCCGAGGGAGTGTAGAAATCGTCCGGTTTTCCCCTGATTGATAGTCGAAAGCGGGGAGATATGAATAACTACCGCAGTCGCCAATTGGAATTGGCTGAAGATGAACCTGAATCCACTCGGGATAACGAGGGAAATCAGTTTCAGGGGCGCAGGCACATATAGGCGCTCATTTCAGGGGAAACCATGCTGGAACGCGTCATGACTGAAACCGAGCTCGAAAAAACCAAAGCCAAGATCAACAAAATGTTAGCCGAAGCGCGCAAGCTCGTTTTGGAGGCTGACAAGCTTGGCGCTGAAAAAACCAGGCTTGATGCTGAAGCTCGCAAAATGACTCGCGAAATATTCTGGTATCCCATCGCAATTGCCATCGGGATGATTGGCGCAGTGTTCACGGCAATGCTGTTGCTGCCCAGGCTAATCAAATGAGCGCTTTTTGCTGCATGCAGTCTGATGGTCAGTTCCGAATGAGACCCAATCCCTCAGCATCAACCACCACCGTCACCCCTTCATAACTCTCCAACATCCCATGCTGCGTCTCCATCTCATGCTCATGCGTCGCGGTTATCACCACCACACTCGCACCCGCTGCTTCAGCTGCTGCAATACCTGCCGGCGCATCCTCGAATACCAGGCAGTCTTTCGGATCCACGCCTAGTCGTTGAGCTGCAAGCAGGAAACAGTCCGGGGCGGGTTTGCCTTGGCTGACGTCTTCGGAAGTGACGATGTTGACCGGTAATTTCAGGCCGGCAGCTTTCAGGCGTGCTTCAGCCAACGCGCGTGGGGCGGAGGTGACGATAGCCCAGCGCTCCGGCGGAAGCGAAGCGAGGAGGCGGGCGGCGTCGGCGACTTCTATGACGCCTTCTACATCGTCTATTTCTGCTTGTGAAATGACTTCGGCTTCCAGCTCCGGGTTAACACCGGGCAGGTTGAGGTTGCGGATGGTATCGATGCAGCGCACGCCGTGGATGGTAGGCAGGAAGGTTTTGACGTCCAGGCCGTGGCGCTCGGCCCAGTGAGTCCAGACCCGCTCGGCAGCGACAATGGAGTTGAGCAGCGTGCCGTCCATGTCGAACAGGAATGCCGAGAAGCGTCGGTTGTTGAGCATGGGTTACCTCGGGTCAGGATTTTGGTTAAGGACGATGAGCAACCAGCTTGACTCCGAGCGCACTTAATACTTTCAGCACTGTGTCATAGCGAGGTTTTGCGCCTGGGGCTAGTGCTTTATAAAGGCTCTCACGGCCCATGCCGGTATCTCGAGCGAGTTGGCTCATGCCATGGGCTTTCGCAGCTTCATTCAAAGCACGCAAGAATACATCCGGGTTTTGATCTTCGAGGGCGGCTGTCAAAAACTCGAAAATGGTTTCTTCATCTGTAAGATATTTCGACGCTTCAAAAGGTTTGAGCTGGGTCATGGCAGTTGATCTCGTTCGATTGTGCCCAGTATTTGCTTGGCCAGCTTGATGTCTCGCCGCTGGGAGGATTTATCTCCACCGCACAGGAGCAGATAGACCGTCTCACCCTGACGTGAGAAATAAATCCTGTAGCCTGGACCTGTGTGAATTCTCATCTCACTGACTCGTTCGCCAACCGTTTGCGTGTCACCAAGATTTCCAAGTTCGACCGAAATCAGTCGTGCCGTAATTCGGGCTCTAGCTTTTGGGTCCTTGAGCCTGGCCAGCCAGTTGTCAAACTCAGGTGTGACTACAAGCGAATAATGAGTTTTTGGAGTGTAGTCTTTCGGATACATGTGGGCAACGTCGCTGGATCAAAAAATTCATCCAACAGTCCAGCGCCATTTGCCGAGGAGAGCAAAGTCGGTTTATTTACCGGATGATTCTCCAAGTGTTTATCCATGGACTTGTGATTCAGCGGATGACTGTCCGGTCTTTTTTTTGCCATCCTTTCGCCATGTAGTAGCGGCAAATTGTCGCAACACGATTTTGCGCGAGTAAGATACGCACCTTGATTTCACAACCCCGATTTTTCGGGGCTGGCCCTGATGCGCTCTTTTGAGATTCCGGGTTGCCAGCCTCGGTTGTACGGATTGAATACGAGTAGACAAGAAAAGGCGATCACTGAAAATGACCAAGACTTCGCGACCTTTATATATTTCCTATGCCGGCCCTTCGCTGCTGGAAATGCCCCTGCTGAACAAAGGCAGTGCTTTTACCCCGCAAGAGCGGGTCGAATTCAATCTGATCGGGCTGCTGCCGCAAAACGTAGAGACGATCGAAGAGCAAGTCACGCGGGTTTACAGCCAGTACCAGCAATGTGCGAGCGATCTGGACAAGCATATTTATCTGCGTTCGATCCAGGACAACAACGAAACGTTGTTCTTCCGCCTGCTTGATTCCCATCTCGATGAAATGCTGCCGATCATCTACACGCCGACGGTGGGGCAGGCCTGTCAGGAGTTCTCCAAGATCTACCGCACCCACCGTGGTCTGTTCATTTCCTATCCGGATCGCGACCGCATCGACGATATTCTGCGCAGCGCCACCAAGGATCGGATCAAGATCATCGTGGTGACTGACAGCGAGCGAATTCTTGGTCTGGGTGACCAGGGCATTGGTGGTATGGGCATTCCAATTGGCAAGCTGTCGCTGTACACCGCGTGCGGCGGGGTCAGCCCGGCTTACACGTTGCCGATCGTGCTGGACGTTGGCACCAACAATCAGGAGTTGCTCGACGACCCAATGTACATGGGCTGGCGCAACAAGCGGGTGACCGGCAAGGAGTACGAAGACTTCATTGCGCTGTTCATCGAAGCCGTGCAACGTCGCTGGCCGGACGTGTTGCTGCAGTTCGAAGACTTCGCTCAGACCAACGCCATGCCGTTGCTGGACAAGTATCGCGACAAACTGTGCTGCTTCAACGACGACATTCAGGGCACCGCATCGGTAGCGGTGGGGACTTTGCTCGCGGCCTGTAAAGCCAAGAACGAAACCCTCGGTCAGCAGCGCGTGGTGTTCCTCGGCGCAGGTTCGGCGGGTTGCGGGATTGCCGAGCACATCATCGCCGCGATGGTGATTGAAGGCCTGACGGAAGCAGAAGCGCGCAAGCGAGTGATGATGGTTGACCGCTTCGGCCTGTTGACCGACAGCATGGACAACCTGCTGGACTTCCAGAAGAACCTGGCACAGAAGGCTGGCGACGTGGCGGGCTGGTCGAGCGGTTCGGGCTACCCTGAGCTGCTGGACGTGGTGACTAACGGCAAGCCGACGGTGTTGATCGGCGTGTCCGGTCAGCGTGGTCTGTTCACCGAGCAGATCATTCGCGAGATGCACAAACACTGCGCCAAGCCGCTGGTTATGCCGCTGTCCAACCCGACGTCGAAAGTGGAAGTCACGCCGCAGGAAGTTCTGACCTGGACCAACGGTGATGCGCTGGTGGCCACCGGTAGTCCATTTGCGCCAGTGACTGTGGGTGATCGCACGTTCCATATCGCGCAGTGCAATAACTCCTACATCTTCCCGGGCATTGGTCTGGGTGTGATCGCGGCAAAAGCCACGCGGATTTCCGACAAGATGCTGATGGCCGCTTCCAATGCGTTGGCCGAGTGCTCGCCGATGGTGACGGGGAAGGGCGACGCGGTGTTGCCGCCGCTGAAGGAGATCCAGGAAGTCAGCAAAAAGATCGCCTTGGCGGTGGCCAAGCAGGCTCAGGTTGATGGTGTGGCGCTGGAAACTACTGAAGAGTTTCTGGTTGAGGCAATCCAGCGCAACTTCTGGCAGCCGAAATACCGGGCGTACCGTCGCAGCGCGGTTTGATTGCGCACTGACAAGCTGAGCGAAAGCCGCGACAGGCAAACCTGTCGCGGCTTTTTTATGGGTTTAAAATGAAACAGAGTCAACGATCTGAAATGCAATCTCTGTGGGAGCTGGGCTTGCCCGCGATAAGGTGGGCGTGATCTGAAGTGAATCGCGTCCAGCCTTATCGCGGGCAAGCCCAGCTCCCACAGGTTCGGTGTTTGCCGTTAGAAAGCGCTGAGTCATAGGCTCCGCGCGACTATCAGTACCTATATAAAACACAGGAGCATCCGTTGGAAGGAATCGACAAGGCAGGAACTGAACAGATCTTCGCCTTCAACGCCGCCTTGAAAACCCTGCTGCAAACCCGGCCAGCAAAGCCTTCCACCGGCGAGCCGCTGTATTTCAAGATCTTGCCAACGCCCCTGGGCCCCATGCTCGCCATGGCGGAAAAACGCGGGCTGGTAATGCTCGAATTTCTGGATAGGCCGATCCTGATGCGCGAAGTCGAAGAGCTGCGCAGTCGTTTCGGCTATCTGATAGGTGCGGGCGATACGCCGCATCTGCTGCAGATTGAAGACGAGTTGAAACGCTACTTCGACGGCACGTTGACCCGCTTTGAAGTCCCGCTGCATACGCCGGGTAGTATTTTTCAGAATCAAGTGTGGGAAGCGTTACGTCAGGTGCCTTACGGCACCACCTGCACCTACGGCGAAATCGCGCTGTTGCTGGGTAAGCCGGGAGGCAGTCGTGCGGTTGGCCTTGCCAATGGCAGCAATCGCATGTCCATCGTTCTGCCGTGTCACCGAGTCATCGGTGCGGATGGCTCGCTCACCGGTTATGGCGGTGGCAAACATCGCAAGGAGTTCCTGTTGCGGCTGGAGCGCGTAAAACTGCAAATCGACGAGCAGGGCCAGTTAGGATTCTGAAGGTCGAAGCGCTGGCCCGATGAACGGTCGTTTTTTGCCTACAATAGCCGTCAATCCAAGATGAAGATGTTCAACACTTGTAGGACAGATGCGCGGTAATTGCCGACGGCGATATATACTGCGCGCCATTCTTCAAGGGAGAGCCGTGTGGCCATCGATATTCACTGGATTCGCGACGACGACAGCCTCGCCCTGCATTGCGCACAATGGCAGTCACTGCCCTTTGTTGCCCTCGATACCGAATTTATGCGGGTCGACACTTTTTACCCTATCGCGGCCCTGCTGCAGATCGGTGACGGCACCAGCGCGTGGTTGATTGACCCGCTGCTGATCAATGACTGGCGGCCGTTGTCGGCGCTGCTGGAGAACCCTGACGTCATCAAAGTGGTTCATGCGTGCAGCGAAGACCTGGAAGTATTGCTGCGCCTGACCGGTAGTCTGCCAGCGCCATTGTTCGATACTCAACTGGCGGCCGCTTACCTGAACCTTGGGTTTTCCATGGGGTATTCACGTCTGGTTCAGGACGTCTTGAATATCGACCTGCCCAAGGGCGAGACCCGTTCGGACTGGCTGCAGCGTCCGCTGTCCGAGACACAGATCAGCTATGCCGCCGAAGACGCGGTGCATCTGGCCGAGCTTTACGGCATTTTGCGTCCGCGCCTGTCTGACGAAAAATACACGTGGTTACTGGAAGATGGCGCCGAGCTGGTCGCCAATCTGCGTCGTGATGTAGACCCGTACGAGGTTTACCGCGAGGCCAAACTGGCCTGGAAGCTTTCCCGTGCTCAGTTGGCAGTTCTGCGTGAACTGTGTGCCTGGCGTGAGCGTGAGGCGCGTGCCCGTAATGTGCCGCGCAACCGTATCGTGCGCGAGCATTCGCTGTGGCCGCTGGCCAGGACTCAGCCGGACAGTCTGGCTGCGCTGGCAAAGATTGATGATATGCACCCCAAGACCGTGCGTCAGGATGGCGAGTATCTGCTCAACCTGATCAAGACAGCCAGCAGCCTGCCGCCCGATCAATGGCCGCCAGCACTGCCTGAGCCTTTGCCGATCGAGGCCGCGGCCGTGATCAAGACGCTCCGTGCAGTGGGCCAGCGTTATGCGGAACAGCTGGACATGGCGCCAGAGCTGATGTTGCGCAAAAAGACCCTGGAAGCCCTGCTCAAAAGCGGTTTTCCGAACGGTCCCTATCAATTACCCGATTCACTGCGTGGCTGGCGCCGTGAATTGATGGGCCAGGCGCTGCTCGACAGCCTGGCCAATGCAGGAGAACAGCAGTGAAGCGCATTTGCTCGATTTATCGCAGCACCAAAAGAAATGAAATGTACCTGTACGTGCTCAAGAGCGATGAGCTCAAGCGCGTTCCGCCTGAGTTGATGGTTGCATTCGGAAAACCGTTTCATGCGTTCGATCTGGTATTGAGTCCGGAGCGCACGCTGTCTCGCGAAGACATCAATCGGGTGCTGGAGAACCTCGACACCCAGGGCTATCACCTGCAAATGCCGCCAGCAGAGGACGAGTACATCGAGCACCTGCCCGAAGAGTTGCTGCGTCGTAACGACCCGATGTGAACCGTTACTGCTACCCGTGAGCCGAAGTTATAAAGGTCGGTACCGGTCAGTGCGCCGCTAATTGATGCGGGCATGGCCGGTCATCGGTCGCATGTCTAGTTTTTAAGGTTTTGAAACCATGCGCGTTCTGATCGCTGAACACGATTACCCTGTCTATACCCAACTGCTGCGCAAGGCTGCGCCGGAACTGGAAATCCTCAGCACGGGCGACTCCGCCGAGCTGTCCAGGTTTGCCACTGACTGCCCGGTGTGGCTTGGCCAGCCGGACCTGTTGGCTAACCTGCTGCGTCAGGGACACAAACCCGCATGGATGCAATCGACCTGGGCGGGCATTACGCCGCTGCTGGTCGAAGGCCTTACCCGAGATTACCGTTTGACCCGTGCCGTGGGCATCTTTGGCCAGGTGATGGCCGAGTTTGTCCTGACGTACATGCTGGGGCACGAGCGCGAAGTGCTGGCGCGTCTGGTCAGCCAGGTCGAGCGTAAATGGGACAACCGCACTGGCCACAGCCTCGCAGGTCGCAAGGCACTGATCGTTGGAGCAGGTGATATCGGCCTGAGCGTAGCGCAGTTTCTGGTGCCGTTTGGTGTGCAGGTTTATGGCATCGCATCGAGCGCCCGTACTCAGGCGCCGTTCGTTGAAGTCGGTGCCATGGAAGATCTGGATCGGCTGGTGGGGGAGGTGGATTACGTCATCAACCTGCTGCCGAATACGCCGCAAACTCACGATCTGTTCAATGCGAAGCTGTTCGCCAAATTCAAGCCTACGGGTTTGTTCATGAACGTCGGCCGTGGTGTGGCGGTGGTCGATGCCGATCTGGTGGAAGCGCTCAAGGAAGGGCATCTGGCGGGCGCGGTCATCGATGTTTGCCGACAGGAGCCATTGCCGCAGCGCCATCCGTTCTGGACCGCCTGGGGCCTGTTGCTGACAGGGCATAGCTCAGCGCCAACCTCGCCAGTGGCGATGGTCGGGCTGTTTCTTGAGAATCTCAAGGCTTACGAGGCCGGTGAGCAACTGCGCGGGGAAGTGGATTTCTCGCGGGGTTATTGAAACGGTCGCTTGCCAATAGACCTGTAGGAGCTGCCGAAGGCTGCGATCACGTTATGTCTGGATGAACGCTTCGCAGCCTTCGGCAGCTCCTACAGAAAATACATTTCAATTCACTGGTTTTGCGTGTTGTTCGATAAGAGCCAAAAAGTTGGCTCTTATCGGGCATTCGCCCGCGGTTACAGGCTGAAATCACCCTCAGCCGCCAACTGCGCCACGGTCTGACGCGGGCTTGGCACCTCGCGACCTTGCAGGTATTCAGGCAAGGTCGACTTGTCGCCCAGTTTGCCGATCGCGACCGCTGCGTGCAGCGCGTAACCTTCCGGAATATTCAACTCTTTGCGGGTCAGCTCCTGATCGAAACCGGCCATGCCGTGAGTGTGCCAGCCGCTCAGGCTTGCTTGCAGGGCCAGGTAGCCCCAGGCGGAACCGGTGTCGAAGGTGTGCCACAGCGCCGGGCTTTCTTCGGTGGCGCCGGGAGCGGTGAAGGTGGTCTTGGAGATCACGATCACGAGCGCCGAGGCGTGTTGCGCCCAGTTACGGTTGAACTCGTTCAGCAGGCCCAGATAGCGCTCCCAGTTTGGCGTATCGCGACGCGCATACAGAAAACGCCAAGGCTGCGAGTTATAAGCCGAAGGCGCCCAGCGAGCGGCTTCGAAGAAGCTCAGCAGGGTTTCTTCAGGGATGCTTTCGCCGCTAAAAGCGCGTGGCGACCAGCGTTCGGTGAATTGTGGATCGATAGGGTGATCGGCGATGCGAGGGTTTGTGCTCATGAGAATCCTGAAAGGCAAGGATGGAAGAACGCTCAAGCGGTGGGCCGTTGACGGCAAGCATCGCGGATGTCTTACAGCGGATGTTGGTAAATCAGCGGACTAAAGCTACTGCGCCGTCCGTCCGATGACAAGTATTGCGTACCGACAGTCGACCACACTTGGCCCACAGGCCTTGTCGCACTAGACTGGCCGCCTTTTTCCTACCTGATGCTGATAGCCCGAACCCATGGCCGCTAAAGTCGAACCTTTCTGGATCCGCAAGACCCTCGCCCAACTGGACAATGCTGAGTGGGAGTCGCTGTGTGATGGCTGTGGCCTGTGCTGCCTGCAAAAGCTTGAGGACGAGGACGACAACAGCGTCTATTACACGCGCATCGCCTGCAAATTATTGGATCTGAAAACCTGTCAGTGCACCGATTATCCGAATCGCCGTGCCTCGGTACCGGACTGTATCCAGCTCACGCCGGGTCAGGCTGACGAATTCAAATGGCTGCCACCGACTTGTGGTTATCGTCTGGTCAGCGAAGGCAAAGACTTGCCGCTTTGGCATCATCTGGTGTGCGGTGATCGGGAGGCGGTACATAAAGAACGCATTTCCCAGTCTGGCCGTATGGTCAGCGAGAACAGCGTGCCTGAGGATGATTGGGAGGATTACCTGATTTTTCGGGCGGGGTGAATCATTGCGCGCATCGGTAGAAGGCAACTTGTTGGCGAGGCGGTGTATCAGTCACTGCTTCTCGCGAACAAGTTCGCTCCTACCGGTGCAATGTGTTCTTACAGCCCGTTTTTAGGCTTGGTCAGCGCTTCCAGACCTTCGGTCAGCGCATCTTCAGTAGCGACTTCAGCTTTGGTCTTCAGCAGGCTCAGCTCATCACCGGCACGTTTGATGCGCGATTTGGCGATGTCCAGATCGCTGCGGCTTTTCTCGACCAGGCTTTTCGCCGAGCAGTGGCCTGTGATGCCGCGCGCCAGAACTGCGCCGCCAATGGCCAGTTGAATCAGGCCGAAGAAACCGCCTCGACGCAGGCCCTTGCCCATCATCAATACGCCGCCTGCCAGCGAGCCAACACGCTCCCAGCCTTGAACGTTCTGCTGTGGTCTGCCTTCGATGGCGTCGTCAATGCGTTCTACGATCGGGGTATCGCTCATGATCTTGCTCCATGATGGGATGATTTCGGTTCAGTAAGAACTGACTGTTGCCTTCCGAAACTGTTCAATCCATTTCACCCAGCAGTTACGAATCAGCCTGTTCCCGACCGAATTGCGGACCCGAGCGGGTGTTCACGCCCTTCGCCATACGATCGTAGAGCACGACGTTGACAGTTGCGGCCAGGTTCATGCAGCCCTGCGTCGGGATGTAGACGACGTCTTCACACCAGTCGCGAATCTCTTTGTCCAGTGACCCGTCTTCGGGGCCGAAGATGTACAGCGCACGATCCGGGTGAGTGTATTCGGGCAGGGCGCGGGCACCGTCCACCAGTTCGACCGCAACCGGAATGCAGCCTAGTGGCAGGATACTTTTCAGGTCTTCGATGCCAATCAGCGGAATGTCCTGATGGATCTTCTTGGTGTCGGTGACGAAGTCCCGGGCGCGCTCATAGCGTTTACCGGTGTAGAACACCGAAGCCACCCCGTAACAACCCGCCGCACGCATCACGGAACCGACGTTTTCCGGAGACTTGGGATTGAACAGGCCGATGCAGGCATAGCGTTTGTTTGCCACGGAGAGGTGCTCGCTGGGAAAAGCGGGCGATTATACGGGCTTCAGGCGTTTCTTGTGGCGCGGCCTTCTGATGCTGAGATCTGAATTTGAAACGCGATCCTGTGGGAGCGGTGCTTGCCCGCGATGCATGTGTCGCAGTTCGCAGGCCGACCGCATTATCGTTTATCGTCGGAATGCCGCCCAGACCAAGCACCGCTCCCACAGGTTTTTGTATTTGCAGCAGGACCGCGCGCGGTCACTCATCTTTCTTCATGAGCCCTGCCAACGCCGCGAACGGGTTGTGAGTCGCTTTGGCAGCTTTCGGGCTGCTGGTGGAGCTTTCCGAGAAGTATTGCTGGTCGGTATAGCGCGAGTGTTCATTGTCGTGGCAGTACAGGCAGAGCAATTCCCAGTTGGAGCCGTCCTGAGGATTGTTGTCGTGGTTGTGGTCGCGGTGGTGCACGGTCAGTTCGCTCAGGCGCTTGCCGGCGAATTCACGGGCGCAGCGACCGCAAACGTGCGGGTACATGCGCAGCGCCTTGTCGCGATAACCCATCTCGCGGTCGCGCTGGGCGTCGGCCAGGATGCGATCCAGCTTGGCGGTATGGGAGGGTGGGTTGGCCGTGCTCATGGGATCACCTGTATCGGATTCGGTCGGTGGAACAATAGTGAATGCGCCAAGTCTAGCGCGTCGCGACGGGTTCAGCCTTTGAGTTTTTCGGCGATCCAGATGGTGTGCCGCGTGCCTTTGTTGCCGTGGGCGAAGACTTGCACTTCTTCAGCCTTGAAACCGGCCTTGCGCAGCTTGTCGGAAAACTTCTGATCAGCACTGGCTGACCACACCGCCAGAATGCCTTTGGGACGCAGGGCTTGCGCACAGGCTGCCAGTCCACCGGAAGAATACAACCAGCTGTTGGATTTCTGAGTCAGGCCTTCGGGGCCGTTGTCCACGTCTAGCATGATCGCATCGAAGCCATGAGGCTCGCTTTTCAGAACTTGAGCGACATCTTGCACGATCACGCTGGCGCGTGGGTCCAGCAGCGGATTGCCAGACTTCTCGCCCAGTGGGCCGCGATTCCACTCGACCACACCGGGTACCAGTTCAGCGACAACCACTTCGCCATTTTTGCCCAGATGCTTGAGCGCCGAGGCCAGGGTGAAGCCCATGCCAAGGCCGCCGATCAAAACCCGAGGTTGCGCCCGGGAGGCGACTTTCTTGCAAGGGATCTCCGCCAGGGCGTCTTCAGAGCCGTGCATGCGGGTGTTCATCAACTGGCCGCCATCGCCGCCCTGAATCTTGATCACGAAGTCTTCGCCGTATTCGAACAGGCACAAAGCCCCGCCGTTGTCGGGAATGGCGGTGGTGTCGAGCAGCACGAAACGTTTCATTGAGGACTCATTCAGAGAGAGATTTTTGACCACATGTTGTCGTCCAGGAGTAGGCTGAACGCACAACAATTGTTTGGCACCGGAGGCCATTGATGAAGCGCGCTATTCTACCGGCGATTTTCCTGACTGCGCTCTGGGTAAATGTCGGGCAGGCAGATAATCAGTCAGCAGCATCGATCCCTGCATCGGGTTCGCCGGGCACCGCTACACCGACGCCGTATCCCCAAGTGGTTCCACCGGGGCCAGCGCTCATAAACGGTACACAGGGTAATGGGCCATTGCTGCCCAAAGTTGAATTGCCACAACCACCCAAGGGACAACCGGTGCCAGGGCAGGACCAGAATGCCCCGACGCCGATGCCGCCTCGACCTAAATAAACTCCGCGGGTCCCGTGCTGATGAAGGACCTGTTGGAGCGAGGCTTGCCCGCGAACCAGGCGACGCGGTGGGTCAGTAAAACCGCGTTATCGTTCTTCGCGGGCAAGCCTCGCTCCAACAGAGTGCTCTGGGACCGTTAAATCCAGACATTGCGGTCTTTTCAATAAAAGCCGCTAAACCTGCTGCGCGAGCAACTGGCCATCAACCATACGCAAGCGTTTGGACAGAGATGTGGCCAGCGCACGGATTATCTTCGCTGCAACCCGCGGCGCTTCATCGAGCATTTTTTCCAGCGCGTCCCGGCCCAGATTCAGCAACTGGCAATCAGTTGCTGCAATGCAACTGGCCGAGCGACGTTCGCCATCCAGTACGGCCATTTCGCCAAACGCCCGGCCACGACGTAAAACGGCGATTTCCACCGTCTGGCCTTCCGGGTTCAGCTTCTGTACCGAAACGGTGCCTAAATGGATGATGCTCATGAATGAGCCTGGATCGCCTTCGCTGAAAATCGCTTCGCCTTTGCCAATCGAGGCCATGTTGAAGTAGCCCGCAGCGGTCTGGAAATCAGCAGGCAGCAGTGGGTCGAACAGCCCACAGTCCATCAGCATGTCGCGAATTTCGTTATTCAGGTGTGATGGTTGTTCTGCCATGGTTGAGTCTTGTTTTTGGCCAATCGACGGTATTGACGGTTTTTGAGAAAGGGCCGGACGCTACCACATCCGACCCCGCAGCTACTAAGACATGGATTTCAAAGCGAGTTCATTGGTTGAGCTGCAATACCTTGAAGATAAACCCGTATTCGAGCGCTACGTCACGCAATCCTTGATAGCGACCGCTCATGCCGCCGTGGCCCGCGCCCAGTTCGGTCTTGAGCAGCAGCAGGTGATCGTCAGTCTTGTGCGCCCGCAGTTTGGCCACCCACTTGGCCGCTTCCCAATACTGCACCCGGCTATCGTTGTAGCCCGCGATCACCAGCATGGCCGGGTAATGCTGGGCGCTGACGTTTTCATACGGCGCATAGGCTTTGATTCGCTCATAAACCTCCGGCTCCTGCGGGTTGCCCCACTCATCGTACTCGGTGACGGTCAGCGGCAGGTCGGGATCGAGCATGGTGTTGAGCACGTCGACGAAGGGCACTTCGGCAATCGCGGCCTTGAACAGCTCGGGACGCTTGTTGACGACTGCGCCAATCAGCAGGCCACCAGCGCTGCCGCCACTGATCACCAGTTGTTCGGCGCTGGTGCGCTTCTCAGCGATCAAATGCTCAGCACAACTGATGAAGTCGTCAAAGGTGTTTTGCTTGTGTTCCTGCTTGCCGTTGCGATACCAGGCTTCACCCAGCTCGCCGCCGCCGCGTACGTGGGCGATGGCAAACGCCACGCCTCGATCCAGCAAGCTAAGTCGGGCATGGGAAAACCATGGGTCGAGGCTTTCGCCGTAAGCACCATAGCCATACAGGTAAAGCGGTGTTGGCTGATCGGCCAGTTCGCGTTTGACCACCAGGCTGATCGGCACTTGCGTACCGTCCTTGGCGGTGGCCCACAAACGCTGGCTGACGTAGGCGTCGGCATCGAACTTGCCGAGCACCGGGGTTTCCTTGAGGACTGATTGCTCGCCGCTGGCCAGCGTCAGTTGCCGCACCTGGGCCGGGCGATTCAATGATTGATAGCGCAGGCGGATTTTATCGCTGTTGAATTCCAGCGTGTCCTGCACGTACAGGCTGTACGCGGCGTCCGGCAATTGCACGCGATAGGCCGGTAGCCCTTGCGGGCGCGCTTCGATGATCGGCAAGCCTCCTTCACGCAAGCTGAGAATCAGGCCCTTGGCGTTCAGGCTCAGACCTTCAAGCATCACCGTGTCGCTGTGCGGGACCAGCACCTGCCAGTCATTGCGGGTCGGCACGCCAGTGGCTTTTTGCTGAGCCTGATACAGCGCAAAGTTGATGCCGTCCTGATTGCTGCGAATCAGCCAGCTCCACACGCCGTCCACCTGACCGTGGTCGATGGAGTACTCATGGCCTTCAACCCGTGGTGCCATGCACACGAATGCGTGTTGGGGCTGATCGGCATCCAGTACCCAGGCTTCGCTGGTGGTTTTGCTGTCGAGCCCGAGAATCAGCTGTTTTTCCGAACTGCTGCGATAGCAATGCAGGAAAAAACGCCCGTCAGGCTCACTGAATACCAGATCGGCTGTGTCATCACCCAAGCGATGGCGATACAGTTTGTGCGGCCGATGGATGTCGTCCAGTTCGCCGAAAAACAGCGTCTGACTATCGTTGGCCCACGTCATGCTGCCGTCGCAGTCTTCAAACGGCAGGCTGCTGACCTGACCGCTGCTCAGTTCTTTGACGTAAAGCTGGTAGACCTCTTCGCCGGTGGTGTCCAGGCTGTAGGCCAGACGCTGGTGGTCCGGGCTGATGCTGAACGCACCAAGGGAAAAGAAGCCGCCCCCCGCCAGTACATTGGGGTCGAGCAAGACTTCTTCCTGGCTTTCGTCGATGCCCAACGAGTCGTCCGCCGGACGCGGGCAACGATAATGCCGTGCGTACTCGTCGCCTTCGGTGGTGCGGGTGTAGTACAGATACGGCCCCCAAGGGGAGGGCAGCGACAGGTCGGTTTCCAGAATGCGGCCTTTGATTTCCTGAAACAGCGTCTCGCGCAGTTCTTCCTGATCCGCCAGCCGGGTCTGTTGCCAGGCGTTTTCCGCCTTGAGGTAGTCAAGCACTTCCTCTGTGTCGCGGTTTTGCAGCCAGGCGTAGGGATCTGCACCCTCGGCTTTACGGGCGACGGGTGCGTTTGCTGCTGAATTCGATAAGGTCATGCAGGGCTCTCTCGTGGAGGCGCCTGGCGCAAGCGGCTGAAATCAAAACCGCTGCGCCGGACTAATACTCAACCCGGACAAGCCGGGTTGGTGAAAAGCCGTTATCATAAGCGCCTCTTTACCTGCCTTACCACGGATGTCATGACCGAGAACGACTATACGATCGCCTGGGGGCTCTACGCATTTGCTGCGTTGGGCTGTCTGCTGGTTTGGTTTCTGGCGACCCGCTGGATGTGGCGTTACCTGCGCGAGCCGCTGGTGGTCATCGTTGCGGTGCTGCTGTTTACGCCGACCATGATCGACGCCACCAAGGAAATTTACGCGCCTGCCGTTGCCATTACCGCCCTGGACCTTTTGTTCAAGGTGGGCAGTAACGTCTGGAATGCGCTGTCAGATCTGGCCATGTACGGCATGATTGCCCTGGTGGTTTATGTGCTGTTCGCGCTGATTCGCTGGCCGCTGGAAAAAAGCTGGAAAGCCCGCCATCCGGAAAAACCGGTCCAGCCTGAAACCGCGACTGACGCCGAAGACGAAGATGAGCCGTTCTCCGGCACTGATCGCTATGCGCGCAAACCAGCGGCCCCTACGGTCAATACCAGCAGCCGTTCGCGGGTTGAACCTCGCCTTTAATGCTTCCCCTGGCGCTTGTGTCGCCATGCTGCTGAACGTTTGCAATCGAGAACCCGAGCATGTGTGAACTACTGGGCATGAGCGCCAATGTCCCGACTGACATCGTTTTCAGTTTCACCGGCCTGATACAGCGGGGCGGGCGCACCGGCCCGCATCGTGACGGCTGGGGTATCGGCTTTTACGAAGGACGTGGCTTGCGTCTGTTTCAGGACCCCGCCGCCAGCAGCGAGTCGGAAATCGCCCAGCTGGTGCAACGCTATCCCATCAAAAGTGAAGTGGTGATCGGCCATATCCGTCAGGCCAATGTCGGTCGCGTGTGTCTGTCCAATACCCATCCGTTTGTTCGCGAACTCTGGGGTCGTAACTGGTGTTTTGCCCATAACGGTCAATTGGCGGATTTCGATCCCTTGGCGACGTTCTATCGCCCGGTGGGTGACACCGACAGCGAAGCGGCATTCTGCGATTTGCTTAATCGCGTGCGCGAAGCGTTCCCTGAGCCGGTAGAAGTCGAAGAACTGCTGCCGTCATTGGTCAAGGCGTGCAGTCACTATCGCAGCAAGGGCGTATTCAACTGCCTGCTCAGTGATGGCGACTGGCTGTTTTGCTTTTGCAGTACCAAACTGGCACATATCACCCGTCGCGCTCCCTTTGGCCCGGCACGCTTAAAAGATGTCGACGTCATCGTCGACTTTCAGGCCGAAACCACACCCAATGATGTTGTGACGGTGATTGCTACCGAGCCGTTGACCGAGAACGAAAACTGGAACCGCTACGAGCCTGGTCAGTGGGCGTTGTGGCGGCGCGGGGAGTGTGTGGCAAGCGGTAATACCTGATTTTTGGGGACTCTGTTTTGTGTGGGAGCTGGTTTGGTCTGGGCCGCATCCAGACGATAAGGTCACTGCGATCTAAAATAAATCGTATCCAGCTTCATCGCGGGCAAGCCCGGCTCCCACAAAGGGCGATGCATTCCAAATCCAATAGATGTGCCTGGTTTGAGAGGGATCTAAATGCTGCGAAGTTATCTGCGATTAGTCTTGTTCACGGCGGGCTTGCTGTTCGGGGTTCAGATACCGGGTTTCATCAGCGACTATGGAAAACGGGTCGAAGCGCATCTGCTTGAGGCGCAGCAGAGCGTTCGAGGCTATAACGCGACCGCGCAGCAGTTCTTCAAAGGCGACGTACAGGCACTGATTCAGCACTACCGCAACAGCGAAGACCCGGTCTTTCGGGCTGACGCCGACACCATCAACACCTTGTTGACCCGTACTCAGGTCCTGCAGCGTGAATGGCTGGCGATGCAAGGCCCTTGGTATTCCCGAGCGATCCATGTCGCCGTGGCCGCTGATGCCGATATCCGCAGCGAAACCTGGAACGGCTACACCTGGCAGGTGCTGCTGGCGCCCGATGTCATTGCCTGGGGCATCATCAGCGCATTGTTGCTGGCGTTCTTGATCGAGAGCTTCTTCCTGATGATCAACTGGGTCGTCAACGGCGGTCGTCGCAAGCCGCGGCTGGAGCGGGACTGGCGCTGACCTTCAGGTTGTGGGACCGGGTTTAGCCGGGAAAAGATCGGAGGATGCACTGTAAACGGTGCGTCAGCATTGCCGCCCTCCCGGCTGAAGCCGGTCCTACGACGTCTCAAGTCAGCAGCTCACCACCCTCAATCAGTTTTTCTTATCCATCTCCCGCGCTTTTATTAGTTGGACGCAACGTCCGGCCTGATCCAAGAATAAGCCATGCCTGACAGGCCAGTCGCAACGCTGCCATCGCTGTTAGCTGGCGCGCTAGACTGAGCCTGTTGTCCAAAAACGATAAAGCACAGGAGATATCCTCATGGGCCGCTTGCTACTCAATTGCGACATCGGCGAAAGCTTCGGTGCCTGGACCATGGGCCTTGATGCCCAGGTCATGCCGTTCATTGATTGTGCCAACGTCGCCTGTGGCTTCCACGCCGGTGATCCCAGTGTGATGCGCAAGACGGTTAGCCTGGCGCTGGCCAATGAGGTGATGATCGGCGCACATCCGGCCTATCCGGACCTTGTAGGCTTTGGCCGCCGCTCCATGGCGTGCAGCCCTGAAGAAATTCAGGACCTCCTGCATTACCAGATCGGTGCGCTGGATGGCGTGTGTCGTGCTCAAGGCGGGCGCGTGCGCTACGTCAAACCCCATGGCGCGATGTACAACGACATGATGGCCAATCCCGCCCAACTGCGTGCTGTCATCGAAGGCATTGCTCGCTATGACGCGCAGTTACCCTTGATGCTGCTGGCCATGCGAGACAACAGTCGTGCCCAGGCGCTGGCCGACGAGTTCGGTGTCGAGTTGTGGTTCGAAGCTTTTGCTGACCGCGGTTACGAGCCTGACGGCAGCCTGATGTCCCGTAAGCTACCCAACGCCGTGCACCATGATGCTGAAGTCATTGTGGCCCAGGCCATGACCTTTGCACGTGGCGAGGCTTTGATTGCCAGTGATGGCAGCGAGCTTCCTCTCAAGCCCAATACCTTGTGCGTACACGGCGACAACGCCAGTTCGGTTGCCGCAGTGCAGCGTATTCGTCAGTCTCTGGACGAGCTGTCCGGCGTATGAAGTTGCGTATTGAAGTGGTCGCAATCGACTGTCTGATGGTGCGTCTTTTCGATGCTATCGACGAAGCCAACATGCCATGGATGCTGGCTGCTACCGCGCGGTTGCGTGAGCAGTTTGCCGGACATCTGGTAGAGCTGGTGCCTTCATATACGACCTTGATGGTGCAATACGATTTGTCGGGCCTTAATCCGTCGCAGGCCCGCGAGTTGATCCATCTTGCGCTACACGACCTGGCACCGGACTCGTCGGTGACCGGTCAGCACCATGTATTGCCCGTCTGGTATGACCTGAGTGTCGGTCCTGAACTGAGCTTGTTGTCCCGACGCAGCGGCCTTGAAATCAGCGAGGTCATCCGTCGTCACAGCGAACGCCAGTATCAGGTGTTTGCGCTCGGGTTCGCGCCGGGTTTTGCGTTCATGGGGCTGGTCGAGGAAGTCCTTGCTGCGCCTCGTTTGAACACACCACGCAAGCGCGTTGCTGCGGGCAGTGTCGGGATCGCCGAGCGGCAGACTGCCGCCTATCCGGTGGTGTCCCCCGGTGGCTGGAACCTGATTGGCCGCACGTGCAGCAAATTGTTTGATCGTCAGCGAGACGGCTACAGCCTGATGCAGCCCGGTGACACGGTCAGCTTTTCAGCCATTGATCGCGCCGAATTCGTACGCCTGGGTGGCGATGACACGCCGCTGGAGGTACAGCCATGAGCGCGCTATTGGTCGAAAGCAGTACCCCGTTGTGTCTGTTGCAGGATGCTGGCCGCTTTGGCGTTCGTCACCTGGGCGTCACTCAGGGCGGGGCGCTGGATTGGGTGTCGATGTCCTGGGCCAATCGTTTGCTGAACAACCCTCTGGATGCAGCTGTTATCGAAGTGACCCTGGGTGGTTTGACGGTGTTGGCCGAAGAGGATTGCTGTCTGGCGCTGGCCGGTGCCGATCTGGGTGCCATGCTCGATGATCGCCCCGTTTCGCCATGGCGCAGTTTCTTCATGAGCAAAGGCCAGCGTCTGCGTTTTACCCAGCCGCACCTGGGGGCGCGTGCTTATCTGGCGGCACCGGGCGGGTTTGATGCACCCAAGGTGCTGGGTAGCTGCTCCAGCGTTGGTCGTGAAGAACTGGGCGGGCTGGATGGCTTGGGTAAAGCGCTGGAGAAGGGCGATCGGCTGAGCTATTCGGGTACCGCGTTTTTACTGGGTGCACTGACACCACAGCAAATCCCTGACTTCAACGACTGTGCGCCACTGGACATTGTGCTCGGTGCGCAAGCCAGCGAGTTCAGCGGTCAAAGCCTGTTTGACGTGTTCAACAGCGACTGGACGCTGGACAGTCGCGCAGACCGCATGGGTATCCGCTTGCTTGGCACGCCGCTGGTGTATCAAGGCGCTCCGATGATTTCTGAAGGCATTCCGCTGGGTGGGGTGCAAGTACCACCGGATGGTCAGCCCATCGTATTGCTTAACGATCGGCAAACCATCGGCGGCTACCCACGGCTCGGTGCCCTGACACCGCTGTCTCTGGCGCGCCTGGCGCAACGGTTGCCCGGCAGTGCCGTAAGGCTCAAACCGATTGTGCAGACCACCGCGCATGAGCAGCATGTGGCGTATTTGCGCAAGTTTGGGTAGGTCCTTTGTCTGGATTGAACCCAATCCTGTAGGAGCTCACCGAGGTTACGAGGCCAGCGAAAGCGTTTTGCCTGACACACCGCCATCGCTGGCCTCGTAACCTCGGCGAGCTCCTACAGGGTCGATATTTGCTTCGCGGGCCGCAAGGTGATTTTGACGTGGGACCGGCGTCAACACGCTACTTCGCCAGATACCGCATCCCTTCCTCCAGCCCCCGCAGCGTCAGCGGATACATCTGATCTTCGATCAAATCCCGCACGATGTTGGTCGAGGTTGTATAAGCCCAGGCGTCTTTGGGGTAGGGGTTTATCCAAATGAGTTTCTTGAACTTGGCGGTAAAGCGCTGCATCCACAAATAGCCCGGCTCTTCATTCCAGTGTTCAACGCTGCCGCCTGCCTGGGTGATTTCATAGGGCGCCATGGAGGCATCACCGATGAAGATCACTTTGTAGTCCGCGCCGTATTTATGCAGCAAGTCCTGTGTCGAGAAACGTTCCGAGCCGCGGCGCATATTGTTCTTCCACACAGACTCATAGATGAAGTTGTGGAAGTAGAAGTACTCCAGATGCTTGAACTCGGTTTTGCAGGCCGAGAACAGTTCCTCGCAGACTTTGACGTGGGCATCCATCGAGCCGCCGATGTCGAACAGCAGCAACAGCTTGATGGTGTTGCGCCGTTCCGGGCGCATCTGGATATTCAGCAGGCCAGCATCGCGAGCGGTGTGGTCGATGGTGCCATCGATGTCCAGTTCCTCCGCCGCACCCTGACGGGCGAATTTGCGCAGGCGACGCAGGGCGACCTTGATATTGCGTGTGCCGAGTTCCACTTGATCATCCAGGTTCTTGTATTCCCGCTGATCCCAGACCTTGACCGCTTTGCCTTTACGCTCGCCAGCGTCGCCGACCCGAATGCCTTCCGGGTTATAGCCGCCTGAGCCAAACGGACTGGTGCCACCGGTGCCGATCCATTTGTTGCCACCGGCATGGCGTTCCTTTTGCTCTTCCAGGCGTTTCTTGAATTCTTCGATCAGCTTGTCGAGTCCGCCCAGTGACTGGATTTGCGCGCGTTCTTCATCCGTCAGTGAGCGCTCGAATTCCTTGCGCAGCCAGTCTTCGGGGATCAGCGCCTTGAGATGGTCGTCGAGTTTCTCCAGACCATTGAAATAGGCGCTGAACGCTCGGTCAAACTTGTCGAAATGCCGCTCGTCCTTGACCAGAATCGTTCGGGCAAGGAAATAGAACTCGTCCATGTCGGCGAAAGTGACCCGCTGTTTCAGCGCGTTGATCAGGTCCAGCAGTTCGCGTACCGAGACCGGGACCTTGGCGGCGCGCATTTCGTTGAACAGATTAAGGAGCATGGTCTCTCCGGAATCAGCGGTTGCCGCGACGGCTCATGAACGCCAGACGCTCAAGCAGTTGTACGTCCTGTTCATTTTTGACCAGTGCCCCGGCCAGCGGCGGTATGGCCTTGGTCGGATCACGCTCGCGCAGCACAGCCTCGCCGATGTTGTCGGCCATCAGCAGCTTCAGCCAGTCCACCAGTTCCGACGTAGAGGGCTTTTTCTTCAGGCCTGGCACTTTGCGCACGTCGAAAAACACGTCCAGTGCTTCGCTGACCAGATCCTTCTTTATATCCGGGTAATGCACGTCGACAATCTGCTGCAGCGTTGCGCGATCCGGGAAGGCGATGTAGTGGAAGAAGCAGCGGCGCAGGAAGGCGTCCGGCAGCTCTTTTTCATTGTTGGAGGTAATGATGATGATCGGTCGGACCTTGGCCTTGATGGTCTCGTCGATCTCGTAAACGTAGAACTCCATCTTGTCGAGTTCTTGCAGCAGGTCGTTGGGGAATTCGATGTCGGCCTTGTCGATTTCATCGATCAGCAGAATGACTCGCTCTTCGGCTTCGAAGGCTTCCCAAAGCTTGCCTTTCTTCAGGTAATTACGCACGTCGTGGACTTTATCCACGCCCAGTTGCGAATCCCGCAGGCGGCTGACCGCATCGTATTCGTAGAGGCCTTGATGGGCCTTGGTCGTGGACTTGATGTGCCAGGTGATTAATTTGGCGCCGAAGGATTCTGCCAGCTGTTCGGCGAGCATGGTCTTACCGGTACCGGGTTCGCCCTTGACCAGCAATGGGCGCTCCAGAGTAATGGCCGCGTTGACCGCCAGCTTGAGATCGTCGGTGGCGACATATGCGCGGGTGCCTTCAAACTTCATCGGTAAATCCTCGGTAAACAATGCGCGGACTATAGCGCGAGGCCTTGGCGACTGTGAATGTGGACCAGATATTCATTGATTGAATGGCGGGGTCGGTGCGCGTCCCCAAGGACCGGATCAAGCCGGGCCTGCGGCGTCATCCCTTGCTGTTGTCATACCGCGCGTTGAACGCCTGCACAAAGGCATTCCTCAGAATCTGCAAAAACGCCTGAAACGCGCTGACATTCTGTTTGTGTACGCTTCCGCTCAGCTCAACCCGAGTAGCAAACTGGTTTTCGCTCTGGTTTTTGAGCACGGTTTCACCGCCGCCGACGACAGCCTCCCAGATGGAGCGGAAAAAGCCTTTATTCTGGTTTTCGACATCCTGCTTCCAGTTGAAAACTTCAACATCGCGCAGCAGCGGTTTGATGTAACCATTCAGCTGGCCTTTATTCGCCTGAGCCTCAATCACAAGATCACCTTGCCCGGCATTGAAGTCGAAGTTGCCATAGGCGGATGCAAAGTCGTTCAAGCGCTTGAGCTGGATGCCGGTGGCACGCAGGCGTAAGTCAAAATCCTCGAAGTTGGTGAACGGATCGAAGGTCGCGGACGCTTCCATTTTGGCGTGACCTTCGAGCAACGCCTTGCCTTCGAAGCGGGCATCCCGATTACCCTTCACGTCCTCGACATTCGTCAGGTTGTAGAGACTGGCGTTGAGCGCGTCGGCCTCGATCTTCACTTTCGGCGTCGTGCTGAAATTGTTGAAGGTGATCTTGCCATCATTGATCCGGACTTCGTTGAGCGTAATCGGCAGCAGCTTGTTGATTTGTTCTTGCCAATCGGTGCCCTGACCTGTCTGTGACGCCTGCTTGTTGTTGCCGCCGTCGACAAAGTTGATCTCCGGCTGAGCGAATATCATCTCGGCGACCACCGCATGGTCGTACCAGAGATGTTTCCAGCTCACGGCCAGATCGATGACCGGGACTTTGACGAAGGGTACAGGCACCTTGCCGTCCACCTTGACGATGTTCAGCCCGTTGATTCTGTAAGCGCCGCGCCACAATGCCAGATCGATATCCGTGACCTGACCGCGGTAATCGCCCATGTCGGCGAGCTTGTCATTGAGGTAGTTGCGGACCATGTAGGGCAGGGCGATATGCACTGCAATCAACAGCACGACTATCCCGGCCAGGGTCCAGAGTGGCCAGCTATAACGACGTTTCATGGCGTGGGTCTCAGGTTGCGATGAGTTGTTGACTCTCTGCGCTGTCATCCGTTCGCTGTGACTGGACGCATACAGGTCATGAGGCATAGGCTTTGATTTTTCCGACCACTGCTGAACGTGCACAAGGACACCGCCATGAGCCGTATCTACGCTGACAACGCCCACTCCATCGGTAACACTCCACTGGTGCAAATCAACCGCATCGCACCCCGTGGAGTCACGATTCTGGCCAAGATCGAGGGCCGTAATCCGGGCTACTCGGTGAAATGCCGGATCGGCGCCAATATGATCTGGGACGCTGAAAGCAAGGGCAAACTCAAGCCCGGAATGACCATCGTCGAACCTACCTCTGGCAACACTGGCATCGGTCTGGCATTCGTTGCCGCAGCGCGAGGCTACAAGCTGATGCTGACCATGCCTGCATCCATGAGCATCGAGCGTCGTAAAGTCCTCAAGGCATTGGGGGCCGAACTGGTTCTGACCGAGCCAGCCAAAGGCATGAAAGGCGCTATCGAGAAAGCCGAAGAGCTGCTGGCCAGCGATCCTGAAAAATTCTTCATGCCAGCCCAGTTCGAGAACCCGGCGAACCCGGCGATCCATGAAAAAACCACTGGCCCGGAAATCTGGAACGACACCGACGGCGCTGTTGATGTGCTGGTCGCGGGTGTTGGCACCGGCGGCACAATCACCGGGGTTTCCCGCTACATCAAAAACACCGCAGGTAAACCGATTCTGTCTGTTGCCGTGGAGCCTCTGGTTTCACCGATCATTACTCAGGCATTGGCGGGGGAAGAGATCAAGCCAAGCCCGCACAAGATTCAGGGCATCGGCGCTGGCTTCATTCCGAAGAACCTTGACCTGTCGCTTGTCGACCGGGTGGAACTGGTCAGTGACGATGAAGCCAAAGCCATGGCTCTGCGCTTGATGCAGGAAGAGGGCATCCTGTGCGGTATCTCGTGTGGTGCCGCCATGGCGGCCGCGGTACGCATGGCCGAAACCCCGGAAATGCAAGGCAAGACCATCGTCGTGATTCTGCCGGATTCGGGCGAACGCTACCTGTCGAGCATGCTCTTCAGTGACCTGTTTACCGACCAGGAGCTGCAGCAGTAAGGCCTGGTTTGCGCTCCGCTGCTTCTTGTCAGGTCGGTGAAGGTTTATGATGCGCGGCTGGCGAACCATCCAGATGATGGTTCGCCTTCACGCACAATCACCACGACAAGATGTACAGCGGTAAGCAAGGAGAGTTAGATGACGTTTTCATTGGCCGCCAAGGTGTCGATCCTGATGCTCTTCGTGTGCAGCACGCTGTATGTGCATTTGCGTGGCAAGGCGCGGTTGCCGCTGTTGCGTCAGTTCGTCAATCATTCGGCGTTGTTCGCTCCTTATAACGCCCTGATGTACCTGTTTTCCCGCGTACCGTCCAAGCCGTATCTGGACCGCAGTGCGTTCCCCGAGCTGGATGTGCTCAAGAATAACTGGCAGACCATTCGCGAAGAAGCCATGCATCTTTTCGATGAAGGCTACATTCGCGCTGCCGAGAAAAATAACGATGCCGGCTTCGGCTCGTTTTTCAAGAAAGGCTGGAAGCGTTTTTACCTGAAGTGGTATGACAAAGCTCTGCCATCCGCAGAAGCGCTGTGCCCGAAGACCGTGGCGCTGGTCAACTCGATTCCCAATGTCAAAGGCGCAATGTTCGCCCTGTTGCCGGGGGACAGCCACCTCAACCCGCATCGCGACCCGTTTGCCGGTTCACTTCGCTATCACCTGGGGCTGTCGACGCCCAACTCTGACGATTGCCGGATCTACGTCGATGGTCAGGTATATGCCTGGCGCGATGGTGAAGACGTCATGTTCGACGAAACCTATGTGCATTGGGTCAAGAACGAGACTGACGTCACTCGCGTGATTCTGTTCTGTGACATTGAGCGGCCGTTGCGAACTCGCGTCATGACCCGCATCAATCGTTGGGTCAGCGCGTTCCTGGGCCGGGCCACTGCGCCTCAGAACACTGACGACGAACGCGTGGGCGGGATCAACCAGGCCTATGCCTGGAGCAAGCGTTTCAGCGATACGTTCAGCGGCAAGGTCAAGCAATTCAAACGCAGCAACCCCAAGGCCTATCGAGTGCTGCGCCCGGTGCTGGCGGTGGTGGTACTGGCGCTGTTGGGATATTGGTTGTTTGGGTGATTCATATCAAAAGATGACGCAGTACCTGTAGGAGCGCACGAGCAACGCGAGGCCGCGATGGCGGTGTGTCAGGCAAGATTCGCCATCGCGGCTTCGCGTCGCTCCTACAAATGTATTCAGTCGCGGCAGGGCATCCGCACTGCCACCGGCCGCAGCACCAGCCACAGCGACGCTGCAATCAGCAAGCCACCATAGATGTGCGCCATCGACAGCGGCTCATCCAGAAGTAACGCTCCCCATAACACGCCAAACGGCGGGATCATGAAGGTCACCGTCATGGAGCTGAGCGGCCCGATGCTGGTCATCAGGCGGAAATACAGAATGTAGGCGAACGCCGTGCACACAAGGCCCAGTCCCAGTAACGATACCCAGACACTGACCCCGCCCCAGCTGGCAGGCGGGTCGGTCAGGACTCGATAGCCGAAGAACGGCAACAGCAACAAGGTTGCGCCGAGCATGCTGCCCAGCGCTGAAAGGCGACTGTCCAGGCCGCCCTGTTGGTCCAGCCAGCGACGAGTCAGAAACCCGGCAAATGCATAGCAAGTCGTTGCCAGCAAGCAGGCGAGGGCACCCATCAGCAGTTCCAGATTGAATTCCACAGGGCCTGCGCGAGTCAGAATGCCGACCCCGACCAATCCCAGGAACACGCCGATGATCTTCACGGCCGAGAGTCTCTCGCTGAAGAACAGGCCGCCCACCAGCACGCCCATCAGTGGCGTCGTTGCATTGAATATTGATGAGTAACCGGCAGGCAGCGTTTGCGCGGCGATCGAGTAAAGCGTTGCCGGCAGCCCCGAGTTGATCACCCCCAGTAACATGCAGGTCTTGAGCTTGCCGCGAAAATCCAGGCGCACGCGCATCAGCAGGAAAATGACCAGCAGGCCAGCGGCGGCAATGGATACGCGGAAGAATGCCGTCGGCACGCTGCCGAGCACCGGCGCAATGATGCGCATAAACAGAAAGCTTGCACCCCAGATGGCAGCGAGCACCAACAGGTTGACGATATCGGCAGGTTTCATGAAAGGCCCTTCTTGGCAGAAGGGCGGCAGTTTTACCGGGAGATGCAATATCTTGCAATGATTTGTGACGGTGTTGTTTCGTATGCGGACTACGCGACGACTTTTTATTCAAGCGTCTTTATCAGCTCATCGTACGACTGTTGATATCTCAGCAGCAGTTCGGGTTTTCTTGTTTACGCATGACGTTCGTCGTTTACATTCAGTGCAACAGTGAATTATCCCTGTTTGATATTTAACTTTTTTTAAAGCCTGCCGAAACAGCGGCTATAGACAGTCCATCAGCTAATACCGCTGTCTAGTGACTTTGTTTTAACGCCAATCTATTGGCTGTTGCTTCTCGATGCCCCGTGGTTCAAGGGCTTCAGCGCGTATGGGGCGATATGAAACAACACGCAACGCTGCTGCATATCGAATGGAGCCCTATCAGGCGTAACCCATTCGTCATGAAAAGAGAGTGACAGTTATCTGTTTTTGGATCCGATTCTGTTGCTGGATTTTATTAAAAACTATCGCACCCCAAAAGACCGGTCTGTGATTGAGAGGAGGTGTCGTAATGACTTTGAAGTTTCGTCATAAAATTCTGCTGGCGGCCTCGATCATCGTGGTATTGGCGTTTGCCCTGTTCACTTTGTATAACGATTATCTGCAGCGCAATACCATCACCAAAAACCTTGAAAACTCTGTGACCCAGGCCGGTGAGCTGACAGCGACCGGCATTCAGAGCTGGTTGAGCGGACGCATTCTGGTTCTGGAAAACCTCGGGCAGAACGTCGCGCGGCAGGGCACTAAAAGTGATCTGGGTGGCCTTGTCGGCCAACCGTCGCTGACGTCGACGTTTCAGTTCACCTACATCGGTGATGCTGATGGCGTTTTTACGCAGCGGCCTGACGCTGAAATGCCGGCTGGTTACGACCCGCGTAAACGCCCTTGGTACACCTCCACGGTGACGGCCGACAAAACGATCATCAGCGCACCTTATCTGGCCTCGGTGGGTGGGTTGGTGGTGACTGTTGCCAGTCCGATCAAAATTGACGGCAAGGTGGCGGGCGTGGCGGGCGGCGATTTGAGCCTGGA
This sequence comes from Pseudomonas caspiana, assembly GCF_002158995.1. Classification (GTDB taxonomy): domain Bacteria; phylum Pseudomonadota; class Gammaproteobacteria; order Pseudomonadales; family Pseudomonadaceae; genus Aquipseudomonas; species Aquipseudomonas caspiana. The sequence goes on from NZ_LOHF01000004.1 coordinate 89,777, forward strand.
AACCCTGGTCAAAATCGTTAACTCGGTAGAGTTCGGTGGCCTTGGGCATGCCTTTCTGGTCAGCGGTGACGGTCAGGTCATCGTTAGCCCGGACAAAGATCAGGTGATGAAAAACCTCAAGGACATCTATCCAGGCCAAACCCTGACACTCGACAAGAAATTGCGTGAGGTCACCCTCAATGGCCAGCAACGCTTGCTGTCGTTCACACCGATCAGTGGCCTGCCGGGTGCCGATTGGTACATCGGTCTGTCCATTGACCGGGACAAAGCCTATGCACCATTGAGCGAATTCCGTACTTCGGCGCTCATCGCTATGGTTGTCGCGGTGCTGGTGATTGCGTTGTTGCTGAGTCTGCTGATCAGCGCGCTGATGCGTCCATTGACTGCGATGGGCCGTGCCATGCAGGACATTGCCCGGGGCGAGGGCGACTTGACCCGCCGCTTGAGCATTCAGGGCAAGGATGAGTTTGCCGAGCTGGGTGGTTCTTTCAACCAGTTCGTCGAGCGCGTGCATGCGTCCATCATCGAGGTCTCCTCGGCGACACTGCTGGTTCATGACCTGTCGCAACGCGTGGAACAATCGTCCAACTCCTCGATTCTGGGTTTTGACGAGCAAAGCGCACGTACCAACAGCGTGGCCGCCGCGATCAACGAGCTGGGCGCTGCCACACAGGAGATCGCCCGCAACGCGTCGGACGCTTCCACTCAGGCCAGTCAGGCTCGCGAGCAGGCGGAAGACAGTCGCGCAGTGGTAGAAAAAACCATCCAGGCCATGACCAGTCTGTCCTCCAAGATCAGTGATTCCTGCACGCAGATTGAAACCCTGAACACCAGCACTGAAAACATCGGGCAGATTCTCGACGTCATCAAAGGCATTTCTCAGCAGACCAACCTGTTGGCGCTCAACGCCGCAATTGAAGCTGCGCGCGCGGGTGAAGCCGGTCGTGGTTTTGCGGTAGTCGCTGATGAAGTGCGTAATCTGGCGCACCGGACTCAAGAGTCTGCCGATCAGGTGCACAAGATGATCGGCGAGTTGCAGCAGGGTTCTCATGATGCGGTCGAGAACATGAACCAGAGTCAGGCCAGCAGCCGCGACAGTGTTGACGTCGCCAACCAGGCGGGCACCCGACTGACCAGCGTCACCCAGCGCATCAGTGAGATCGATGGCATGAACCAGTCAGTTGCGGCTGCCACCGAAGAGCAGACCGCCGTGGTGGAAACACTCAACGTCGACATCAGCCAGATCAACATGCTCAACCAGCAGGGCGTCGCCAACCTCAACGAAACCCTGTCCGACTGCGCCGCGCTGTCGCAGCAGGCAGGGCGTCTGAAGCAGTTGGTGGCAAGCTTCAAGATCTGACCGGTCTATCGGTGATATCAGCGAAGGCCAGTGAGCATTGCAGCTCCTGGCCTTTTTTCACCGCAATGGAAAGTACGCTTGGTGTTCGCGGGCGCTCGATGCGTGTTCTATCAAAGGCTCAGGTTGACTCGTAATCCGGAAGCTCCACCTTCTGCGAATCACGAAGGAATAGATTGGCGAAGGTTTTTCGTATCATCGGCCTGGCTGCAGTGCGCATTGCGCCCCTGAGTAACCTCAGCCCTGCACGGGTGTGAGGCCAGAGCATACGTGGAACAATCTTCGGAACGCCTTGGCCTTCTTTCACGAATGGCCGCATGACCCGCTCGTACGCCGCCATGGCGGATGGAAGATCCTCCGTTCTCGACAACTCGCCTGCCAGTACGTATCCCCCGACAATCGCGAGTGTAGTGCCGATCCCGGACAAAGGAGTCGCGCACCAGGCAGCATCGCCAGTAAGGACAATGCGACCCTCAGACCATCGGTCCATCCTGACCTGTCGAAGCACATCAAAATAGAAATCATCTGTCTTGAACATACCGTCGAGAATGCGCGGGAAGTGCCATCCTGCATTCGCGAATCTTTCCTGCAGGAACTGCTTCTGGCGCTCGGCGCCCCATTGGTTTTCACCTTCGGGCTTCTTCTGCATCCCCATGTAGACATGGACAGTGTTTTCCCGGCCGGGCTTTAGCGTCGCACCAATGCCGCCAACCGTATTGTATTGACGGGCAAACACTCCATCCTCGGACGTCTTCGGGATTGCGAAGTAGGCGATTGTTATATCCATCCACTTCGGCTTGTTCGCACCCGGGAAAATCATTTCGCGGGTGGGTGACCCAACCCCTTCTGCAACGATTACGAGATCGTAGCGATCGCTTGGGCCGTTCTGGAAGTGAACGGTGACACCTGATGCATCCTGTTCCAGCGCCTTGATGGTCTCGTTGAAGCGATAAGTTGCCCGCTGACTTGCTGGTTCGTAAATCATCCTGGCGATGTCGCCGCGCATTATTTCCAGCTCGGCTGTCGGCCCGTCACCCATGTCCTCGACTGCAAACCGCGCGATGGTGTTGTCATGCTGGTCTACCCAGTCTGTGCCTGCCTCGCCGGTGGTCAGGTCGAGAGCTGCTTGCTCCAGCCCCATCTTTTGCAAGACCTGACGACCAGCGCCACGCACGTCGACGTTCTGGCCGCCATCACGAAACAGAGAAGCTTTTTCAATGACGGTCACATCAAAACCATGGCGGGAAAGCCACCAGGCTGTGGTGTTGCCTGCAACACTTGCCCCACTGATGAGGATTCTTCTGGACATGCGGATTCTCCTGTAATCCGCACCTTATATCACGCATGATATAAATAAACATCATGCGTGATATTAAACGCTACTCCTCCAGATTACCGATGAAGCGTTGGAGCAACGCCACGAAAACCGTAGCCTCTTCTGGACTGAAGCCTTCCAGCCCACGTGCATTGGTGTCGAGCAAAACCTGTTTTCCCAATGCCGCTACTTCCTGACCTTGCGCTGTGATGCTCACATTTGCAGCACGCTTGTTTGTGGCAACAACGGAACGCTGGATGAGGCCTGCAGCTTCGAGCTTGTCCAGAGTCGCAACCATTGCGGGCTGTTTGACGGCAGACGCTTTCACAAGGTCGCGCTGAAGCATGGGACCGCGCCAGGCAAGCCACAATAAAGGGCCGAGTAGAGTCAACGAGATACCGTGTTGCCGTAAGGCGGCGTCAGTCGCGCGGTTGAACACGCGTTCCGCGTGATTGGCGAGATAGCCCGGAGCGACGGCGGCTTCCGGGTGGATGTCTTTATCATTCTTCATCGGAACATTTTGTCGGATTTTGAAAGGTTCCACTACCTGTCGCTGGGGATTCGCATCAACGGCGTCGTCCGGTCAGCCTGATCCACGCCTGATCAGGCTCTCCTCGTCCGACAAACCTTTGATTTTCTGGCGTAATCCCGGACAATCGCGCCCCTCTTTTCTGAGGGGACGCGAAACTGCCCAGTTTTTCTGACGCGTCCCTGCCATGTTGTATTAACCGGCACGGAGATTCGACCGGATGAATGATCAGGCCAATAGCGTCGAACAGCGTTTCGATGCAGCCGCTACACCGATTGCGGCGTGGAGTCGTCATGACACCACCTGGATGCTCGGGTTGTTCGGCACCGCCATCGGCGCAGGTACGTTGTTCTTGCCCATCAACGCAGGTATTGGCGGCTTCTGGCCGTTGCTGGCCCTGGCGTTGCTGGCGTTTCCGATGACCTACTATGCGCACCGCGGTCTGACCCGCTTCGTGCTGTCCGGTCGTGACGGTGCGGACATTACGGAAGTCGTTGAGGAGCATTTCGGCAAAAGCGCCGGCACGCTGATCACCGCGCTGTATTTCTTTGCAATCTTCCCGATTCTGCTGATTTACAGCGTGGCGCTGACCAACACCGTCGGCAGCTTCCTTGAGCACCAACTGCATATTCAACCGCCGCCACGTGCCTTGCTGGCATTTGTGCTGATTCTTGGCTTGCTGGCAGTGGTGCGCTGTGGCGAACGGTTCATCGTCAAGGCCATGAGCCTGATGGTCTACCCGTTCATCGTGGCCTTGCTGTTGCTGGCAGTGTTCCTGATTCCGCACTGGAATGGCGGCATTCTCAGCACAGCCACCACGCTGCCGGAGCCTTCGGCATTCCTGCATACCTTCTGGCTGGCGATTCCGGTGATGGTGTTTTCCTTCAACCATTCGCCGATCATTTCTGCGTTTGCTGTTGATCAGAAGCGCATGTATGGCGCTCAGGCTGAAGGTCGCAGTTCGCAGATCCTTGCGCGTGCTCACGGCTTGATGGTGATCATGGTGATGTTCTTCGTGTTCAGCTGCGTGCTGACTCTGTCACCGGCTCAACTGGCTGAAGCCAAGACCCAGAACATTTCGATCCTGTCGTATCTGGCTAACCATTTCAGCAACCCGACCATCGCGTTTGTCGCGCCTTTGATTGCCTTCGTGGCGATTGCCAAATCGTTCCTGGGTCACTACATCGGTGCCAGTGAAGGTTTGAAAGGTATTGTGGTGAGAACCGGTCTGCGTCCAGCACCCAAAGCCCTCGACCGTCTGACTGCCGCCCTGATGTTGGTGGTGTGCTGGGCCGTTGCCACGCTTAACCCGAGCATCCTTGGCATGATCGAAACCCTGGGCGGGCCGATCATTACCGCGTTGCTGTTCCTGATGCCGATGTACGCCATCCACAAAGTCCCGGCCATGCGTCAGTACGCAGGCAAGGCATCCAACGTGTTTGTCGTGGTAGTGGGTGTGGTGTCGATGCTGGCGCTGGTTTATTCGTTGATGCAGTAGTCGTTGGGACGCAATTCCTGTAGGAGCTGCCGAAGGCTGCGAAGCGTTAATCCTGTACACCGCCATTCGCAGCCTTCGGCAGCTCCTACAAGGGTTGTGTCTGCCGGGAAAACTTACTGCGCCGGGTAGTCCGCCACTACCTGCTCTTCACCCGAAGCGGTCAGGCCAATGATCTGGTGAGCGCTTCTGCGATTCCCCGACTCCATACCTGGCGAGCCCATCGGCATGCCGGGTGCGGCGACGCCGATCAGGTCTTTCCGGGCCATGAGCTCACGAATCTCTGAAACCGGCACATGACCTTCGACGAACTTGCCGTTGATCACGCCGGTGTGACATGAGCCCAGTTTCTCGGGCACGCCGAGTTTTTCCTTCACGGCACTCATGTTGTCTTCGGGATGATCATTCACGGTAAAACCGTTTTCCTTGAGGTACGCCATCCACTTGGTGCAGCAACCGCAATTAGGATCGCGGTGCACGTCAATGGTTTGTGGCGCGGCGTGCAGCAGAGTGCTGAAGCCGAGGAGGGCGATCAGGCTGGCCTGTTTGATCTTCGAAAGCGTCATGAGAAATGTGCTCAAGGATGTTCAAAGGGCAAAGGCTACACGGGTTGTCAGGCCCAGAAAACCTTGGCCCTAAATGATGTACGCGGTTCCTTGTGGGAGCAGGGCTTGCCCGCGATGCAGGCGCTGCGGTATTTCGGGCAGACCGCGTTATCGTTTATCGCGGGCAAGCACCGCTCCCACATTTAACCGCGCTTAGTCAGTCAGTAAGCCGCCACTAGCCCATCCTTCCGTGGATCAGTCCCACCCACATACCCATGGGCCGTGCGCTGGATGATCTGTGCGCCACCAAAAGCAAACACGCCACTAGGTTCTTCGACATCAATGTCATGCCCTTTGGCGCGCAGTGCCTTGACCACTTCAGGATCAAACGCACGCTCCACAGCAACCTTCAGACCCGACTCGATCCTCCAGCGTGGTGCGTCGGCGGCGGCTTGCGGGTTCTGTTTGTAGCGCAGGATGCGCATCATCATCTGCAAGTGACCCTGCGCCTGCATCGGGCCGCCCATCAAGCCGAAGGACATCAACGGCGTGCCGTCGGCATTCATCACAAAGCCGGGGATGATGGTGTGGAACGGACGCTTGCGCGGTGCCACGTAGTTCACGTGAGTTGGGTCCAGCGAGAAGCCCGCGCCGCGATTCTGCATGCTGATGCCGGTGCCTGGCACCACAACGCCGGAGCCGAAACCCATGTAATTGGACTGGATGAACGAGATCATCATGCCGCTTTCATCGGCTGCTGACAGATACACGGTGCCGCCGGGTTTTGGCGAGCCGTGCCCCGGATTAGCGGCCTGATCGGTGACCAGTCCGGCGCGCTCCATCAGGTACGCCTTGCCCAGCAAATCCTCGGAAGGCACACGCATGTGATCGCTGTCGGCGACGTGTTCGTCGAGGTCAGCCAAAGCCAGTTTCATGGCTTCCAGCACCGGGTGAACGGTTTCAAGGCTGTCCACCGGATGCTCGCCCACGCCCAGCGCTTCGAGCATGGTCAGGCCAGCCAGTGTGGCGATGCCCTGGCCATTCGGTGGCAATTCGTGAACCACGGCCCCGGCATAAGGCACTGACAGCGTGTCGATCCAGTCTACGGTATGCGTCGCCAGATCATCGAGGCTCATGACGCTGCCATTGGCGTTGGCATGGGCGATGATGGTTTCAGCCAGTTCGCCACGGTAGAAAGCTTCGCCTTTGGTTTGTGCAATCAGTTCCAGGGTGCGGGCGTGATCCTTGAGCTGGATTTTCTCCCCGGCCAGCGGCGCCTTGCCATCCGGCATGAAGCACTCGGCGAAACCCGGCTGATCCTTGAGCAGTTGCGAACCGCGTTTCCACAGCTCGGCGATGATCGGCGTGACCTGATAGCCGTCACGGGCATAGCCAATTGCCGGTTCAGCCAGGGTCGCGAAGGGCAGCTTGCCGTAACGCTCGGACAACTCGACCCAAGCGGATACCGCACCCGGCACGCTGACCGCAGGCCAACCACGTTGTGGCATCTGCTTTTGCCCAGCGAAGTACTCGGGCGTCCAGGCTTGCGGCGCACGACCGGAAGCGTTCAAACCTTGCAGCTTGCTGCCGTCCCAGACGATGGCAAAGGCATCGCTGCCGATCCCGCAGCCGGTAGGTTCAACCACAGTCAGCACCATGGCCGCAGCGATGGCGGCGTCGACCGCATTGCCGCCCTTGCGCAGCATGTCCAGCCCGGCCTGAGCGGCCAGTGGCTGGGAGCAGGCGACCATGTTGCTGCCCATCACTGGCGAACGTGCCGAAGCGTAAGGTTGGCTGTAATCCAGATCATCGAACATAAGCGTTTCTCTTTGGCAGAAAACGAAAGGTTTAGCCTTTGGGGTCCAGCGCATCGCGCAGGCCATCACCCAGCAGGTTGAAACACAGGACCGTGATGTAGATCGCCACGCCGGGCGCAATCGACATCCACGGAGCCTGCTCCATGAAATTCTTTGCAGTATTGAGCATCGAGCCCCAGGACGGCGAGGGCGGTTGCTGGCCCAGACCGAGGAAGGACAAGCTGGCTTCAGCCAGAATCGCCGAAGCGATGGTCAGCGTCGCTTGCACCACCAGCGGCGACATCACGTTGGGCAGCACGTAACGCAGGATGATCCAGCGATCCGGCAGACCGATCGCACGAGCACCTTCCAGATAATCCTCGTGCTTGATCGACAGCACCTGGCCGCGAGTCAACCGGGCGAAAATCGGCATGGCAGACAGACCGATGGCGATCATCGCGTTGGTCAGGCTTGGGCCGAGAAAGGCGCCCAGCGCGATGGCCAACACCAGAAACGGACAGGACAGCAGCGCTTCCATGACCTGCGAAATGATCATGTCCAGTTTGCCGCCAAAATACCCGGCCAGCAGGCCCAGCGGCACGCCAATACACATGGCGATGGCAACCGAAACACCACCGGCCAGCAGCGAACTGCGGGCTCCATGCAGCAAGCGTGAAAACAGATCACGGCCCAGTTCGTCGGTGCCCAGCCAGTAGATCAGCGAGGGCGCTTTACGCACGGCGAGGAAGTTGGCTTTGAGCGGGTCGTGAGGCGCAATCCAGGGCGCCAAAAGGGCCGCCAAAATAAACAGTAGCAACACCGCCGCGCCAATTACCGCGCCTTTGTTGGCGAGGAATTTCTTCAGGAACGGTGAGCGACTGCGGGGCAGGATCGCGCTGTGCGGGAGGCTGGCAATAGCGGTCATCAGGCTGTCCTCAGACGCGGGTTGATCAAGCGGTAAAGCACGTCGGCCAGCAGGTTCAGCATCAGGAAGCCAATCGCGACACACAGCACCACGCCTTGCACCACGGCGTAATCACGGTTGAACACCGCATCGACGATCATCTTGCCGAAGCCCGGAATACTGAACACCTGTTCCGTCAGCACTGCGCCGCCGAGCAGTTCACCGAACAGCAAGGTCGTGAGCGTGACGATGGGCATCAACGCGTTGCGCAACGCATGCTTGAGAATCACTGTGCGCGGGAACAACCCTTTGGCCCGTGCAGTACGCACGTAATCGGTACGCAACACTTCGAGCATGGCGCTGCGGGTGTGGCGCATGAGAATCCCCGACAACCCGGCACCCAACACGAACGCAGGCAGGATCAAGGTCTTCAGGTTTTGCCCGAAATCCTCGCCCATGGGCACGAAACCGGAGGCGGGCAGCCATTGCAGTTTCACCGCGAAAATCATGATCAGCAGAATGCCCAGCCAGAAGTGCGGAATGGAAATCCCTGACAGCGCCACGACGTTGGCTCCGTAATCCACGGCGGTGCCCTTGCGCACCGCCGAGATGATCCCGGTGGGAATGCCGATCAGCAGCGCGATCAGCAAGGCCAGTACCGCCAGTTCGATGGTCACCGGCAACTTGGACGCCAACAGCGTGGTCACCGGTTGCTCGGTGCGCAGCGAGGTGCCGAAGTCACCGGTCAGCACGTTGCCGACCCAGTTCAGGTACTGCATCGGGATCGGGTCATCGAGCCGGTACTTGTCGCGCAGGTATTCCATGACCGCCGGATCGCGTTCTTCCCCGGCCATGGCCAGCACCGGGTCACCCGGCAGCAGCTTCTGCAGGGTGAAAACGAACAGCGAAACCAGAATCAGCGTCGGGATCGAGCTGAGCAGGCGTCGCAGGATGAACATCAGCATGCCGGAACCTCGCAGGTGCGTCCGTCAATCATGGCTTTAGCGCGACGTTGGCCAGACGAATCAGACCGTCCGGGTTTGGCACGAAGCCGGTCACGTTGTTACGCATGGCAATGATTCGTGGGTCGAAATACAGGTAGGCGGTCGGTACTTCGTCAGCCAACAAACGCAATGCTTCGTTGTACAGCGCCTGACGTTGTGAAACATCGTTGACGGTGCGCGCCTTGTTCAGCAGCTCGTCGAGCTTGGCGTTGCAGTATTTACCGTCGTTCTGGCCGCCTTTGCAGGTCACGAACTGGTGGATATCGCCATCCGGATCAGGACGGCCCGACCAGGCGCTCATGCCGATCTGGAAGTTACCGCTTTGCTGTTCGCTGAGCATCGTCGCGTATTCGGTTGCAATCAGATTGACCTTGAAGCCGGCTTCTTCAGCCATGGCCTGAATGATCTGCCCGACCTGTTGCGCGATCGGGTTGTTGGCCACTTTCAGATCTACTGCCAACGGCAGCTTCACACCGGCCTCAGCCAGCAGTGCTTTACTCTTCTCGACATCACGAGCCGGGATCGGCAGCGCCTGATCGTAGTACGGGCTGTTTTTCGGGAATGGCTGCGCGCTTGGGGCGTAGAGACCTTCGAATACCACCTGGTTGATCGCATCGCGATCGATGGACAGCTCGAATGCCTTGCGCACGCGCTTGTCTTTGCCAATCGGCGAGTTAGCCTTTTCACCATTGCCGATGTTGAACATCAGCTGCATATAGCCCAGGCCCGGCGTGTTGTAGATCGCCAGCTTGCTGTCGCCCTTGACGGTTTTTACGTCGGTTGGCGCAACGCGCTCGATGATGTCCAGATCGCCGGAACGCAGGTTAGCCAAACGTACCGAGGTGTCCGGAATCGGCAGGAACACGACTTTGTCGAAGTGATACGCCTGCTTGTTCCAGTAATTGTCGAAACGCTCCAGCACGATGCGATCCTGCTGCACGCGCTGGACGAATTTGTAAGGGCCGGAGCAGACCGGTTTCGAACCAAACTCGCCCTGAGCGGCTTTCGGCGCGAGCATCATCCCGGCACGGTCCGAGAGTTGCGAAACCAGCGTGGCATCGGCTTGCTTGAGTTTGATGGCCACGGTTTTTGCGTCGATCACTTCCACGCTGTCCACCGAGGCCAGCTCGCTTTTACGCAGAGAGTCGGGAAGGGTGCGGGCGCGATCCAGGTTGAACTTCACCGAGGCGGCATCGAACGGTTCGCCGTCGTGGTAGGTCACGCCGTCGCGCAAGGTCATGGTCAGGGTCTTGCCGTCTTCGCTCCAGTTCCAGGCGGTGGCCAATTGTGGCGCGTACGTCAGGTCCGGGTTGACGTCCACCAGCTTGTCGCACAGCGCGGTGTACACCAAGCGGCCGGAATAGGTACGCGAACGATGCGGGTCAAGCACATCGGGATCGTCCTGAATGCCGATGCGCAACGTCGATTCGGCAAAGGCGGCGTTGGCGGCCAGCAATAACAAGGTTCCTGTCATGACGCGTGCGATTTTCATGGCTGGCTCTCCACTGCAAGGGATTGATGGTTCTTGAACAGATTCAGGCGTTGCGTATAAGCAGCGCTGGGTGTTGGAAGGATCAGGGTGCCGCTGCCCGCGTTGGCGATTTCACGCCAGAAGTGGCACGCCACCTGGCGTTCGGCCTCAACGGTTTCCATGACCGGCACTGCTTCTTTGCACAGTGCACGGGCGTGGGGGCAGCGGGTATGGAATCGGCAACCCGAAGGCGGGCGGCTCGGGCTGGGCATGTCGCCGCCCAGCAACGGGCGCGGCTGGCGCAAATCCGGATGGCTGACCGGTACAGCAGCCATCAACGCCTGGGTATAAGGGTGCAAAGGGTTTTCGAACAGCGCGTTGACCGGCGCCAGTTCGACGATTTCGCCCAGGTACATCACCGCCACGCGGTCGCTCATGTGGCGGATCACGGCCAGCCCGTGGGCGACAATCACCAGGGTCAGACCGAACTGATGCTTGAGGTCTTCGAGCAGGTTGACCACTTGCGCCTGCACCGAAACGTCCAGAGCCGACACCGGTTCATCGCCGAGAATCAACCGTGGCTCGGAGGCCAAAGCACGAGCGATACCGATGCGCTGGCGCTGACCGCCGGAGAATTCGTGGGGATGGCGACCACCGTGTTCCGGGGCCAGGCCGACCGTGCGCAGCAGTTCCGCAACCTTGGCCTGGCGGTCACTGCGGCTGGCTTCGCTGTGCAGCCAGATCGGTTCGCCAACGATGGATTCCACGGTCATGCGCGGGTTCAGCGAGGCGAACGGGTCTTGAAAGATGATCTGCAAGTCGCGACGTACCTGACGCAGCTTTTCCGGCGGCAGGTTGGCCAGGTTGCGACCTTCGTAAATCACGTCGCCCGCAGTCGGTTGCAGCAGGTTGAGCAGCAGGCGACCGAGGGTTGATTTACCCGAGCCGGACTCGCCCACCAACGCCAGTGTCTCGCCTTTGCGAACCGACAGGTTGACCTGATTGACCGCCTGCACAGGTGGTTTCTTCGGCTGGAACAGGCCGCTTTCCACCGCAAAGTGCTTGCTCAGGCCAATGCCTTCCAGAATGGGTTTCTGCGTGCTGCTTGCCGGGCTGACGGGCTCGGCGATGTTTCGTTCGGAAAGGCTCACGCACTGACTCCCACATGCTGTTCCAAAGGCGCGCGGATACACGCGGCGAAGTGTCCGGGGGACAACTCGAGCAGCGGCGGTCGCTCCTCCCGACATTGCTGGATGACAAACGGGCAGCGCCCGGCGAACCGGCAACCGCTGGGCATTTCTGCTGGGGTCGGCACTCGACCATTAATCGTTGCCAGACGACCTTCACGGGGGCCAATCGACGGCATCGAACCCATCAGGCCGATGGTGTACGGGTGCTGCGGATCGTCGAACAGAGTCTTCACCGGACCGCTTTCCACCACGCGTCCGGCGTACATCACCATCACGTCGTCGGCAACTTCGGCGACCACGCCCAAATCGTGGGTGATCAGAATCATCGCGGTGCCGGTCTCGGTTTGCAGGTTGGCGATCAATGAGAGGATCTGCGCCTGAATAGTTACGTCCAGTGCGGTGGTCGGTTCGTCGGCAATGATCAGCGCCGGATCGTTGGCCAGCGCCATTGCGATCATCGCCCGTTGACGCATACCGCCGGAGAGTTCATGAGGGTAGGCGTCCAGTCGCTGGCGGGCGTCAGGTACGCGGACTTTTTCGAGCATTTCCAGCGCCCGTTGTCGGGCGTCCTTGTCCGAGAGGCCTTGATGACGGATCACGCTTTCGGCGATCTGCTCGCCGATGGTGAAGACCGGGTTCAGCGAGGTCATCGGTTCCTGGAAGATCATCGCCATGCGGTTGCCGCGCACGTCCAGAAGGCGCTCTTCGGACATGCCCAGCAAAGCTTCGTCGATCAGTAGCGAGTCGCTGGCGCCAACCTGGGCCGTCGCAGGTAACAGGCCCATGAGGCCCATCGACGTTACGCTCTTGCCACAGCCGGACTCGCCGACAATGGCCAGGGTTTTGCCGCGCTTGACGGAGAACGACACACCGTCGACAACATTCGCCGGTGCTCCGGCAAAGCGCACGGTAAGGTCGTTGACGCTGAGTATTGTGTTATCGGTGATCGAGGTGGTGGCGCTCATAAGCTGGCCTCCAGGTCTTGATTGATGACGTTATCCAGCGCCTGTTGCAGCGCCCGTAAATGGCCACGCATGGCCGTGGCGGCCTTGACCGGGTCGCGCGTTTCGATGGCGCTGACAATGTCGTCGTGGTCATGGCTATAGGTATCGAGGCGGTCGGCGTTACGTGCCCGGTGGCGCAAGTCGCGCCAGGCCGGGTCGAGACGGATCGCATCGAGCATTTCGAAGATGTCCAGCATCAGGCGGTTACCCGCTGCTTCAGCAATGGCGCGGTGCAAGGCGCTGTCCCACAGCTCAATGCCCTCGGCGTCGGTTTGCTCGGCGACCTGCTGGCGAGTGGTGCGCTCGGTAAGGCGGCGCAGGATCGCCATCTGCTCACCGTTGGCCCGCACGGCTGCCAGTGAGGCCAGGGCTGGTTCCAGATGCAGACGGGCTTCCATCACCTCACTGAAATTGGTCCGGCCGGAAAGCCTGGCGAAGCTCATTGCAGCGCTGGGCGGAGTAGGGCCGACAAAGGTCCCTTTGCCTTGCCGCCGCCAGATCTGGCCTTCGGCTTCCAGAACCGCCAGCGCCCGGCGAATCGCCCTTCGACTGACCCCGAAATCGGCAGCCAGCTCGCGCTCGGTGGGCAATGCCCGCTGGGGAAAGGCCGCATGCTGGGCAACGATCTGCCGCAAGGCATCGAGCGCCAGTTTCGAAGAGTTGTCGATGGGAGTGTCAGGGTCGAACCTTTGCATCGTGGTACTCGCGCCAGACCAGAAAAAAATGCCCTGAGCTGCCTACAGGCAGTGATTCGAGGCAATAGGGCTGGTGCAAGAGCGATGCCAATGGAAATTGGTTCGCCTAGGATTCGAGGCTCGACTGCCCGATACAGCTGACGAGCGCTGCCTGTCGGGCCAATGTGCAAAGGTTCGTCGGGTTGGTTCGGGGAATGAAAGGCGATTGGTTCGCGGGTCAGCGAACCAATTTCAGAGGAGGTTCAGATTTTTGTGCATTAATGCGGGCGTGGTGCGCCGGGGTGGTGCCTGATGACCCTGTGGGAGCCGGGCTTGCCCGCGATAAGGCTGGACGCGATCCAAAGTGAATTGCGTTCAGCCTTATCGCGGGCAAGCACCGCTCCCACAAGGATTGCGTTTCAATCCACAGGAGTTTTAATCAATCAACCGCAGCCGACCCAGTCTTCACCGGCTCATCTTCATCCTTCATCTTGCGGAAGTACGTCGACAACAGAGCCCCGGAGATGTTGTGCCACACGCTGAACAGCGCGCTGGGCACGGCCGCCAGTGGTGAGAAGTGGGCGCTGGCCAGTGCGGCGCCGAGGCCGGAGTTCTGCATGCCGACTTCCAGTGCCAGAGATTTACGTTGAGGCAGCGGCAGTTTGAACACCTTGCCGGTGAAGTAACCCAGCAGGAAGCCGAAGGTGTTGTGCAGGATCACCACGGCCATGATCAGCAAGCCGGATTCAGCGATCTTCGCCTGGCTGGCGGCAACGACGGCGCAGACGATCATAACGATGCTCACCACCGAAATCAGCGGCAACACGTCAATCGCATAAGTGACCCGGGCACCCAGCAGGCGCTGGGCCAATACGCCAAGCACGATTGGCAGCATGACCAGTTGCAGGATCGACCAGAACATATCCATGAAGGACACCGGCAGCCAGGCCGAAGCCAGGAACCAGATCAGGGTTGGCGTCAGCAACGGAGCGAGCAGGGTGGTGACCGCTGCAATGGCAACGGCCAGTGCCAGATCGCCTTTGGCCAGCCAGGCCATGACATTGGACGAAGTGCCGCTCGGGCAGCAACCGACCAGAATCACGCCGACCGCGATTTCCGGCGGCAAGCTAAACACCTGGCACAACAACCACGCCACGCCGGGCATGATCACGAAGTGCGCCACCACGCCCAAGGCAACGCGCCATGGATTGCGGGCCACTTCGGAAAAGTCTTCAAGTTTCAGGGTCAAGCCCATGCCGAACATCACCAGACCCAGCAACGGCACGATGAGGGGCTTGAGCCCGATGAATGCTTGCGGGAACACGAACGCCAGAATGGCGAACAGAAGCACCCAGTACGCAAAGGTATTACCGACAAAACGACTCAAGGCTGCCAATGCACGCATGGCGGGTTCCTTTCTTATTAGGTTGGAAAAAACACCTGTAGGAGTGAGCTTGCTCGCGATAGCGGTCTTTCAGATACGAAAAGGTATCTGGAAGACCGCTATCGCGAGCAAGCTCACTCCTACAGAAAGCAGCTCTCAATTCAGCCAATGAGTTCCGAAAAGAGGCAGATTACTGGTGCTGTTTAAATTCCCTGCGGAATCTCTTCACCGCCCAGCGCTTCGAACAGCTCAGGCAGGAATTCACCGAAGGTCAGCATCATCAGGGTGAAGCTGGCGTCCAGTTGGCCCAGGGCTTCGTCGCCGCCGTCCTGTTCTGCTTGATCCTGCAGCAGGTCTTCGAACTTCAGACGCTTGACCGTCATCTTGTCGTCGAGCACGAAGGACAGTTTGTCCTGCCATGCCAGGGACAGCTGGGTCACAACCTTCCCGGTGCTCAGGTGCAGCTGGATTTCATCGCTGGTCAGGTCCTGACGTTTGCAACGCACGATCCCGCCATCTTCATGGGTATCGCGCAGTTCGCATTCATCCAGCACGAAGAAGTTGTCGGCAGCCTTTTGCGTGGTGACCCAGTCGGTCATCACAGCGGTAGGGGCAGTCTTCACGGTCAGCGGACGTACCGGCAGGGTGCCGATGACTTCACGCAGCGTCGACAACAAGTCTTCGGCGCGCTTCGGGCTGGCCGAGTTGACCAGAATCAGGCCCTGTTTCGGCGCGATAGCGGCGAAGGTCGACGAACGACGAATAAAGGCACGCGGCAGGAACGCCTGGATGATTTCATCCTTGAGCTGCTCGCGTTCCTTCTTATAGACCTTGCGCATTTGCTCGGCTTCGATCTCGTCGACCTTTTCCTTCAAGGCGTCACGCACAACACTGCCCGGCAGGATGCGTTCTTCTTTACGGGCCGAGATCAGCAGGAAGTCGCCGCTGACGTGCACCAGGGGTGCGTCTTCGCCTTTGCCGAAAGGGGCGACGAAACCGTAAGTGGTCAACTCCTGGCTGGCACAGGCACGGGCCGGTTTGGTGGCCAAAGCGGTTTCCAGTGCTTCGGCGTCAAAAGGCAGATCCTGGGTCAGGCGGTAGACAAGCAGGTTTTTGAACCACATGAGGTGAATCTCTCCTTCTATACAAAGGGGGGCATTATTCGCTGCTATTACCCTGCGGCCAACCCTGTGCTAAGCCTTTGGAAGGATTATAAAAATTATTTAAAAAAGTGCTTGCCAGAGGTTAGGTCGCTCCGTAGAATGCGCGCCACACCGAGAGTGAAGGGTGATTAGCTCAGCTGGGAGAGCAGCTGCCTTACAAGCAGCGGGTCGGCGGTTCGATCCCGTCATCACCCACCAACTCGCTCTAAGTGTTACGCGCAGCGGTAGTTCAGTCGGTTAGAATACCGGCCTGTCACGCCGGGGGTCGCGGGTTCGAGTCCCGTCCGCTGCGCCATATTCCGCTTCAAGGCCCTTGAACTCCTTGAAGCAACAGAAAGCCCGCCTAGTGCGGGCTTTTTGTTGTCTGGTTTTTTTGTATTGAAAGTAGGCATATAAAAGATGGGCATCCAGTGATGCCTTTTTTTGCGTTTGGCGTAGCGCTACCGCGTAGCCAGCACCGACCTGTAGGAGCGCGCGGAGGTAACGACGGGCGCGATGCGGTGCGTCAGGCGAATCGCTATCGCGGCCTCGCGGTGCTCGTGCGCTCCTACGAGGGGGACGATTTGAATCAGCCTTCCTACCAACCCCGTCCCGAATTGACCCAGAAGTTGACCGACAGCGAGGTCGACACCGACTCCACCTGGTGGAACCAGCCCTCCGGAAGAAACAGCAGATCCCCAGCCTCCAGCGTTATCCGCAGGAACGTGACCGTCCGTGCTGTGGGAAAGCGCTGATAGTCAGGCGCATCCGGATTAAAGTCGCAGCCATCCAGTCCCCCTTTAGGCGCAGTTGACCAGGTGCCCAACGCCGGGCGGTGGTGGGGCGCCGCAAGAATAAAAGACTTCTGACCCCAGACCTGCGCGAACAGGTTATCGGTATCGTCCCGATGCAGCGGAGTCAGTGTGCCTTTTGGGCCAATCCAGATCCTGGGGGGTATATAAAGCTGGCGTTCAAAATACTGCGGATACTCAATCAGCTTCATCAATTGTGCGGGCATGATGTTGTTGCCCATGTAAGCGGGCGGTGAGCCGTCAGCGCTCTTGGTCGCCGGTTTTTCAAGAGAGGCAATGAAGTCGGCCATCGACGTCGAGCGAAAGTCGCGATCTGTGGAAAAGGTCTTCTTCACGTAATCGCCATGACGGGTAATGCCTTGCAGCTCCGCGAAATGACGCAAGGATTCTTCGCGGCCCATGGTGAACAGCGGCCAGTCCTGCAAGGCGTTGCTGATGATCAGCGGAATGCCTTCGGGCAGATAACGGCTTTTGAACTCGCTGACTGATACTTCGGCGTATGGCCTGCGTTCCACGGTGCGCTGGATCGGCAGGCTGGCTGAAACCCGCTCGCTGACCCGCGCTGGTGTCGGATAGCGCTGGTTCATGTCAACCTTTTGCGCCTGGGCCGCACCGCGCCGCGCGTTATTGATGATCTGTGGCAGCAGCGTGGCCAGGCCCATGTTGCCGTTGATCTTCAATCGACCGCTGGCGAACAGCTCTTCGACATTGGCCATGCCGCCCATGATGCCGAGAAAGTCCTTTTCCGCGACTTCAATGGTCACATCGGGCGCACTGTGCCGCCCGGCCTCGGTCCGGCTCTGCGCCTTGACCTCCGACCAGAACGCCAGGTGCGGACCGAACACGAACTGGAAAACGCCTTCGATACCGACTGAGCCGGCATTGAGGAACAGCTTTGACAGGACGCTCTGCAAATCCATGGCGGTCGCTCTTGTAGGTGTGGTGAAGAGGGAACGAATGGAGGGGCGGGAAATTTATGCGGGGTAAGGGGGTGAAATCGTGGCGCCTGTATCGTCGGAATGCCGCCCAGACCAAGCACCGCTCCCACAGAAGAAACTCGATTCCATGTGGGAGCTGGGCTTGCCTGCGATAAGGACACCACAGAGCCCATTTGAAACCCCGCCCTTAATTTCAAAGTGTTTCATCCGTTTTCAGAGGACTGGTCGAGCTGCACAGCTCCCACCCTCACAACGGATGACCTGCGATGAATGCACAAGACGCCTTGAAACTCGCCCGCCGCTTTATCGAGCTGCCGCTGCAAAAACGGCGGTTGTTCCTTGAGGGATTGCAGCGTGAAGGTGTCGATTTTTCGCTTTTTCCTATTCCTCAGGGTGTGAACCCTGAGGAGTACCGAGTCCTGTCTTTTGCCCAGCAGCGGATGTGGTTTCTCTGGCAGCTGGACCCCCAAAGCAGCGCTTACAACCTGCCCAGCGCCGTGCGTCTCAACGGCGCGCTGAACAAGACAGCGTTGGAGCAAGCGTTCGCCAGCCTTATGGAGCGTCATGAAACCCTGCGGACCGCTTTCGCCGAAAAGGACGATGGCGTGCAGCTGGTTTCCGCAACCACGCCATTTCAGGTCATCCACAAGGATTGGCGTGACCTGAAGTTCCAAGAGCAAGAATCCCGAGTTGCGGAGGAAGCCGAGCGGCAGTCTCGCGAACCGTTCGATCTGGCCAACGGGCCGCTGTTGCGCGTTACGCTGATCCAGCTTGAAGAACAGCACCACGTGCTGTTGCTGACCCTGCACCACATTGTTTCCGACGGCTGGTCGATGAATGTACTGATCGATGAGTTCGTGCGTTTTTACGAAGCCCACAACACAGGTCAGATCGCACAGTTTGAACCGCTGCCGATCCAGTACAGCGATTACGCCCTGTGGCAACAGCGCTGGCTGGAAGCGGGGGAGCAGGATCGCCAGCTGGGCTACTGGCTCAAGCAGTTAGGCGATGAGCATCCGCCGCTGGAACTGGCCACTGATCACCCGCGTCCAGCGCGGCCGGATCATCGCGGCTTGCGGCATGACTTTGCGATAGATGAAACGCTGGCAGGCGAACTGCGCGAGCTGGCCCGGCAGCAGAACGTCACGTTGTTCATGTTGCTGTTGGGTGCGTTCAACGTGCTGTTGCACCGTTACAGCGGGCAGACCGATCTGCGCGTCGGCGTGCCCGTCGCCAATCGCAATCGCAGCGACATCGAAGGGCTGATCGGCTTTTTCGTCAACACTCAGGTGCTGCGCACGCAACTGGACAGCCAGACCCGCGTCGACCAGTTGCTAGCCTCCGTGAAGGAAGCCGCGCTTGGCGCGCAATCCCATCAGGACTTGCCGTTCGAGCGCTTGGTGGATGCGCTCAAGCTTGAGCGCAGCCTCAGCCATAACCCGCTGTTTCAGGTGATGTACAACCACCTGCCGAACGTCGCGGATATCGAAGTGCTGAAAGTCGGCGATGGCCTGGAGCTGAGCCCGCTAGAGTGGCAAGGACGGACCACGCCATTCGACTTGACCCTCACCACTCACGAGCGCGGCGGCAAGCTGTTTGCCTCTTTGACCTATGCCAGCGAATTGTTTGAAGCGCAGACCGTAGAGCGCATGGCTCGTCACTGGCTGAACCTGCTGCGAGCGATGGTCCGCGACCCGCAGGCGCTGCTCGGCGATCTGCCATTACTCGACGACGCTGAACGCACGCTGCAATGCGCTGACTGGAACCAAACGGCACAGGATTTTCCGGTCAGCGACAGCGTGCTCTCGCTGATCAACGCCCACACCCTGAATACGCCGGATGCGACAGCGCTGGTTTTTGCAGGGCAGCAACTGAGCTACAAACAACTGGAGCGTCGCGCCAATCACCTTGCGGCAAGACTTATTGCCGAGGGCGTTGGCACTGAGAGCCGGGTAGGCCTGGTGGCCGAGCGTTCGCTGGACACCCTGGTCGCGTTGCTCGCCATCTGGAAAGCGGGTGCGGCGTATGTGCCGTTTGACCCGGAGCTGCCGCCGCGCCGCCTGACTGACATGATTGCGGACAGTGGCGTGACGCTGTTGCTCAGCCCGGAGCAGACCTCGCTGCCGGTGAGCGAGAACGTAAACGTACTGGCGCTTGAGCGCGTGGCGCGAGGCGAGAGCGATCAAGCGCCACAGGTGACCCTCGATCCGCAGCAACTGGCCTACGTGATTTACACCTCCGGCTCGACCGGCAAATCCAAAGGCGTCGCCGTCAGCCACGGCGCGTTGCTCAACTATGTGCAGGGCATCATGCAAACGCTGCCAATCGAGCAGGCCCGCAGCATGGCCATCGTTTCCACGCTGGCCGCCGACCTCGGCCATACGGTGCTGTTCGCGGCGCTGTGTTCGGGGCGTGAATTGCATGTGATCGAAGCTGACGTGGCCCTTGATCCCCAGCGTTTCGGTGCTTACCTGAGCCAGCACGCCATCGATGTATTGAAGATCGTACCGTCTCATCTCGAAGCACTGCTCAGCGGTGATTCGCCAGAAAATGTGTTGCCGCAGACCTGTCTGGTTTTGGGCGGCGAAGCCAGTTCGCCAGCGCTGATCGATAAGGTAAAAGCGCTGGGCACGTGCCGAATCGTCAACCACTACGGCCCGACCGAAACCACCGTCGGCGTGCTCACTCAGGCTGTTGAAGGCCCGCGCTCGATTGCTCTGGGCCGCCCGCTGCCCAACGTTCAGGCGTACGTGCTGGACAGCGCCTTGCAACTGAAACCGCTGGGCAGCGACGGCGAGTTGTACATCGGCGGTGCTCAGTTGGCTCGGGGCTATCTCGGGCAGTCAGCCATGACCGCTGAGCGTTTTGTGCCGGATCCCTTCGGTGCGCCGGGTGCTCGTCTGTATCGCACCGGTGACCGGGTACGCCAGCAAGTCGACGGCAGTCTGGTGTTTATCGGACGGGTCGATCATCAGGTGAAGATTCGCGGTTTCCGCATTGATCTGGGCGATGTGCTCGCCGCGTTGCGCAGCCATCCATTGATCAAGGACGCGGCCGTGCAAGTGGTAGGCGAGCAGAGCAGCCGTCGCATTGTGGCCTGGCTGGTCTGGTCGGTACCGGGTTCGCTGGAAGCGGTACAGGCATATCTGGCCGAACGCCTTCCGGATTACATGTTGCCCGCGCAATTCATGACTCTGGAACGACTGCCACTCACCGCTAACGGCAAGCTGGACAGCCGCGCCTTGCCGCTGCCTGAGCGCGCCAGCGAGACGCAGGTTCATGTCGCGCCGCAGACCGACAGCCAGATTCGCCTTGCCGCGATCTGGGCCGAGGTGCTGAAGGTCGATGAAGTCGGTTTGCAGGACAACTTCTTCACTCTTGGCGGCCATTCGTTGCTGGCCGTGCAGATCGTCTCTCGAGTCCGTCGCCAGTTCGGCGTTGACCTGCAACTGCGGGCGCTGTTCGACACAGAAAACCTTGAGCAACTGGCCGCCGTGGTCGATCAACTGGCGCCGCAGACTCAAACCCACGCATTGCTCCCCGCTGATCGCAGTCAACCATTGCGAGCGTCGTTTGCCCAGCAGCGTCAATGGCTGTTCTGGACCATGCAGCCTACCAGTACGGCGTATCACACGCCGCTGGTGGTGAAGCTGAGCGGCGATCTGAACCTTCAAGCGTTGCAGCGCAGTTTCGACGCGTTGCTCGCTCGCCATGAATCCCTGCGCACCACCTTTATCGAACAGGACGGCGTGCTGTATCAGCAGGTTCAGCCAGCTACCTCCGTGCAGTTTGAGCTGCAAACCCTCTTGGGCGCAGATGACGTTGCCATTGAGCAAGCCATCCACGAGGAAACCCAGCGCCTGTTCGATCTGGCTAACGGCCCGCTGTTGCGGGTCAAACTGCTCGCCACTGCCGAGCAGCAATCGGTATTGGTGATGACCCTGCACCACATCACCTCGGACGGTTGGTCCATGGGCCTGCTGGTGCACGAGTTTGTCGAGTTCTACCAAGCGTTTGCCGAGCTGCGCGAGCCCGCGTTGACGGCGTTGCCGGTGCAGTACGCCGATTATGCGCGTTGGCAGCATGACTGGCTGGAGCAGGGCGAACTGCAACGCCAGCTGGATTACTGGACAGCACGTCTGGGCCACGAACATGAATTGTTGGCGCTGCCGCTGGATCACCCGCGTCCTGCCACCCGCAGTTATCGCGGTGGCCGGGTGGCGTTGCGCTTGCCGAGCCTGCTGGAAAGTGGTGTTCGGGCGTTGGCTCAGCGCAACGGCGTGACCTTGTTCCAACTGTTCCTCGGTGCTTTTGCGCTGGTCTTGCAGCGTTACTCCGGCCAGTCGGACCTGCGCATCGGCGTGCCGGTGAACAACCGCAATGCCGAAGAGCTTGAGGCGGTGGTCGGCTTCTTCGTCAACACACTGGTGATTCGTTTGCAGCCGGATGTGCGGGTTTCTGTGCAGCAATGGCTGGACCAGGTTAAGGACAGCACGCTCTCGGCTCAGGCCCATCAGGACTTGCCGTTCGAAAAGCTGGTAGAAGCACTCAACCCGGATCGGGCACTCAACTACAACCCGCTGTTCCAGGTGATGTACAACCACTTGAGCACCCTGGGCGGTACCGCAACGGGGGCAAGCTTGCCCGGCCTGCGCGCCGAGGAAATGCCGCTGCCGGGTGCGGCCGCGCAGTTCGATCTGGCCCTGGAAACCCTGGAAACAGCGCAAGGCATCGACGTCGCGCTGGTGTTCGCCGCCGAGTTGTTCGAGACCGCCACCGTTGAAGGGCTGGCCGCTCACTGGCAGCGTTTGCTGCAAGCCATGATCGACAACGATCAGCGCGCGCTGGGTGATCTGCCGATGCTGTCCAGCCACGATGTCGAGCGTGCCGAGCGCTGGAATGCCACCGATGTTCGCTATGCCGATGAGGTCTGCGTGCAGCGCCTGATCGAAGCGCGGGTCGAGCGTACGCCTGACGCGGTGGCGCTGGTGTTTGGCGCTGAGTCGCTGACCTATCGCCAGCTCAATCGCACGGCCAACCGTCTTGCTCGACAGCTGATTGAACTGGGTGTCGGGCCGGACGTGCTGGTCGGTGTTGCGGCCTTGCGTTCAGTCGAAATGGTTGTTGCGTTGCTGGCGGTGCTCAAGGCCGGTGGCGCTTATGTGCCGATTGATCCGGAGTACCCGCAAGAGCGGCAGACTTACATGATCGAGGACAGCGGCATCGAACTGCTGCTGGTCCAGCCCGAGTTCGAAGGCCAGTTGCCTGAGTCCGTTAAAACGCTGGTTTTACAGACACCCTTGAACGACGGCGAGTCTGGCGATGACCGCAATCCGCCGATTGATCTGGATGGCGAGAATCTGGCCTACGTCATCTACACCTCGGGTTCTACCGGCAAGCCCAAAGGTGCTGGCAATCGACACAGCGCGCTGACCAATCGCTTGCAGTGGATGCAGCAGGCGTATGGCCTGTCCGCGCGTGACACGGTGCTGCAAAAAACGCCGTTCAGTTTCGACGTGTCGGTGTGGGAGTTCTTCTGGCCATTGATGACCGGTGCGCAACTGGTCGTGGCCCAACCCGGTGATCATCGCGATCCGGCGAAACTGGTGCACCTGATCGAAGAACATGGCGTCACCACCCTGCATTTCGTGCCTTCCATGCTGCAGGTTTTCCTCCAGTCGCTGCCGCATCAACGCTGCACCAGCCTGCGAAGGATCATTTGCAGCGGTGAAGCGCTGCCGGTCGATGCGCAGAATCAAGTCTTTGCCCGACTGCCTCATGCCGGGCTCTACAACCTGTATGGCCCGACCGAAGCGGCCATCGACGTGACCCACTGGACCTGCCGCGACGAAGGGCTGGACAGCGTGCCGATTGGTGAACCCATCGCCAACCTGCAGACCTGGATTCTTGATCAGGCGCTGCAACCGGTATTGCCGGGCGTTGCCGGTGAGTTGTATCTGGGCGGTGCAGGCCTTGCCCGTGGCTATCACCGACGTCCGGCGCTGACTGCCGAGCGTTTTGTGGTCAGCCCGTTTGGCGATGGCGAGCGCCTTTATCGCACCGGCGATCTGGCGCGTTATCGCGCTGACGGCGTTATCGAATACCTGGGTCGCCTCGACCATCAGGTGAAGATTCGCGGACAGCGCATCGAACTGGGTGAAATCGAAGCGCGACTGTTGGAGCAGGCTTCAGTCCGGGACGCTGCGGTGGTTGTGCACAGCAATGATCAGGGCCAGCAGTTGGTGGCTTATCTGGTGCTGGAGGCGGGCGGGTCTGACACAACGCTGATCAAGGATGAGCTCAAGCAAGCATTGCCGGGCTACATGGTGCCTAACCAGTTTGTGTTGCTGGATCACATGCCCCTCAGCCCCAACGGCAAGCTCGACCGCAAGGCGTTGCCTGCGCCAGCGGTATCCAGTGATCAGGATTGGCAGGCACCAGAAACCGATTTGCAACGTCAGGTCGCGGATATCTGGAGCGAAGTGCTGCGTCTGGAGCAAGTGGGCCTCAACGACCACTTTTTCGAACTCGGTGGTCACTCGTTGCTGGCGACCCAGATGGTCGCTCGCACCGCCGAGGCGCTGGGTCTTGAAGTGCCGCTGGATATCCTCTTCGAGCACAGCACGCTGGGCGGTTTCACTCAGGCACTGAGCGAGCTGAATGTGCGCCGTGTGCCTGCATTGCAGCCGTTCGCCCGTGGTGATTTAGCACCGCTTTCGTTTGCTCAGGAACGTTTGTGGTTCCTCTGGCAACTGGAGCCGACCAGCGCTGCGTATCACATTCCCATGTCCCTGCGCTTGCGAGGACCACTGGACCTGGCGGCACTGGAAAGCAGCCTGAACGCAGTGATTGCCCGCCATGAAAGCCTGCGCACCCGCTTTGTTCAGGGACTTGTTCAAGAGAGTGGTGAGCCGCGTCAGCAGATACTCGCTGAGTTGAAGCTGTCCATCGCCGTGCAGAATGCCAGCGTTGATACCGATGTTCGGGCGTTCATTGCCGAGCAGACCCGTCAGCCGTTCAATCTTGAACGCGATCCATTACTGCGTCTGGCGCTGCTGCGTCTGGCCGACGACGACCACGTGTTGACGCTGGTGCAGCACCACATCGTTTCCGATGCCTGGTCGCTGACGTTACTGATTGAAGAATGGCTGCGGGGCTACGGCGCGCTGATCGCCGGCCAGCAGTTGGCGTTGCCAGCGTTGCCGGTGCAATACGCCGACTATGCCCTGTGGCAGCGTCAGTGGTTCGCGGAAGGCGAGCGCGAGCGCCAACTCGCTTACTGGCAGGAGCAATTGAGTGGCGGTGATTCGGTACTGGAGTTGCCGCTTGATCGGCCGCGCCCGGCGATTCAGAGCTTCCGTGGCGGCCGGGTCGAAATGCGTCTGCCGGTCGAGCTGAGTGAAGCCCTGCAGGTGTTGGCCGGGCAGCAGAACGTCACGTTGTTCATGTTGCTGCTGGCGTCGTTCCAGGTCCTGCTGCAACGTTACAGCGGCCAGCGAGATATTCGCGTCGGCGTGCCAGTCGCTAACCGTCACCGGGTCGAAACCGAAGAACTGATCGGCTTCTTCGTCAACACTCAGGTGCTGCGCGCCGAGGTGGACGGTCAGCAGGGCTTCGATACGTTGCTGCAACAGGTGCGCCGTACCTCGCTGGACGCCCAGGCGTATCAGGACCTGCCGTTCGAGCAACTGGTCGAGGCTTTGCAACCGGAGCGCAGCCTCAGCCAGAACCCGTTATTCCAGGTCATGTTTAATCACCAGAACCGGGTTGACGACAGCGTACTGCGCAATCTGGATCTGCCCGGTCTGAGCATTGAGAACCTGGGTGTCGAGAACGATAGTGCGCAGTTCGACCTGTCGCTCGCCACCTTTGAAACCGAAGCCGGCCTCAAGGCCACCCTGACTTACGCGTCCGACTTGTTTGACGCGCAGACCGTGCAGCGTCTTGGCGATTACTGGCAGAACCTGCTGGCCGCCATCGTTGCCGAGCCCGGCCAACGCATCGGCGAACTGTCGATGATCGGTGCGGCCGAGCAGCAGCAAGTGGTGCGCGACTGGAACCTCGTTGAAGACTGCCCGATTGATTTTGCCTGCGTGCATCAAGCGTTCGAGCATCAGGTCAGCCTGACGCCAGACGCTGTTGCGTTGGTCCACGATGATCGTCAACTGAGTTACAGCCAGCTCAACGCCAGGGCCAATCAAATGGCCCATGCGTTGCGGGAGTCGGGTGTCGGTCCGGAAAGTCTGGTAGGGATCGCCACCGAACGTTGCATGGACATGGTCATCGCCGTGTTTGCCGTGCTCAAGGCCGGTGGCGCTTACGTACCACTGGACCCGCAATACCCGCAGGAAAGGCTGTACCAGATGATGCAGGACAGCGGTCTGCGGTTGTTGCTGACCCAGACGTCATTGCTCGACAGCCTGTTGATCCCTGAAGGCATTGCCTGCCTGTGCCTGGATAACGCCGAGCAATGGAACGGACATCCGACGGCCAACCTGCCGAACAGGCTGCACGATCACAATCTGGCGTATGTGATGTTCACCTCCGGCTCTACCGGTCGCCCCAAAGGTGTGGGTATCGATCAGTCGGCGCTGAGCGGGCATACACGGGTTTCCCTGGGGTTCTACAACCTGACTGCTGCCGACCGGATCCTGCAGTTCTCGACGTTCAACTTCGACACCTTCGTCGAGCAGCTTTTCCCTGCGTTGACCTGCGGTGCAGCCGTGGTGCTGCGCGGCCCGGACTTGTGGGACAGCGAAACTTTCCATCGTCACCTGATCGATCAGCGGATCAGCGTGGTGGGGCTGACAACCTCCTACTGGCACCTGCTGATCCGTGATTTTGCTGCCAAGGGCATCAAGGATTACGGCGCATTGCGGCAGATGCATACCGGTGGCGAGGCGATGCCGCCGGAAGGTATTCAGGTCTGGCGCGACGCCGGTCTGGAGCACGTGACACTGCTCAACACCTACGGACCGACCGAGGCAACCGTGACCGCCACCACCATTGACTGCGAGGCCTACGTCAGTGGCAAGCAAGCGCTGCCGCTGATGATGCCGATTGGCAAGCCACTGTCAGGGCGAAGTATCTATCTGCTCGACGAAAACGCTCAACCGGTCCCGATCGGGTCGGTGGGGGAGTTGTTCATTGGTGGCAGCCTGCTTGCTCGCGGCTATTTCAATCGCCCTGATCTGACCGCTGAGCGCTTCATCCCCGATCCGTTCGACGGGCAGGGTGGTCGGCTGTATCGCACTGGAGACCTGGCTCGCTATCGCGTCGACGGAGTCATCGAGTATGTCGGGCGTGTTGATCATCAGGTGAAGATCCGTGGCTTCCGTATCGAACTGGGCGAGATCGAAGCTCGTTTGCTGGAGCAGGATGAGGTCCGCGAAGCGCTGGTGCTGGCGGTCGATGGCGTGGGCGGTCAGCAACTGGTGGCTTACGTCGTGCCGGAAGGCGAATACGAAGCCCAGGCATTGCGCGACCGGCTCAAGGCGCAGCTCAAGCGCAGCCTGCCTGATTACATGATCCCGGCGCACCTGATGCTGCTGGAGCGTTTGCCGCTGAGCCCCAGTGGCAAGCTGGACCGCAAAGCGCTGCCCGCCGCTGATTTCAGCCAATTGCAAAACACCTGGACCGCACCGCGTACCGAGCTGGAGCAGCGCATCGCCGCGCTCTGGCAAGACGTGCTCAAGCTGGAGAGGATCGGTCGTACCGATAACTTCTTCGAGCTGGGCGGCCACTCCTTACTGGTCGTGAGCACGGTCTCACGCATTCAACTCGAGCTTGGTATGAAAGCGACTGTGCAACTGATGTTCCAATTCCCTGTTCTGGGTGATTTCGCCACACAGCTGGAAGCCCTTGGTGGCGCAGTGGAGGCCTCGACCCTCGACGGTCTTGAAGCCTTGCTCGACGAAATGGAGGAGGCATGATGGATCAGGCCGCAGCTGCACGTATCGCCCGTCGTTTCATCCTGCTGCCACTGGATAAGCGCCAAGCCTATCTGGAAAAAATGCTCGAACAGCGAGTGTCGCCCGCCAACCTGCCGATCCCCGAAGTTCGTTCAGAGCTGGATGTGCTGCCCTTGTCCTACGCGCAGGAGCGTCAGTGGTTCCTCTGGCAACTGGAGCCGGACAGCAGCGCCTACCACATGCCGACGGCGCTGCGTTTGCAGGGCGAGCTGGACATCGACGCGCTTGAGCAGGCTTTCAACGCGCTGGTTGCACGCCACGACACCTTGCGCACGACCTTTGCCCTCGATGGCGAACGCCCGCATCAGGTCATCCACGCCCAAGGCCGGTTGACGCTGGCACGGGAAACGTTGCCAGGCCATGCCGCGCACGAGCGTGACGCGCTGATCCAGGCATTCGTTGAAGCACAAACACGGCTGACCTTTGATCTGGCCGAGGGGCCTTTGCTGCGCGTCACGCTGTTGCAATTGGCTGCCAATGACCATGTGCTGGTGATGGTCCAGCATCACATCGTCTCCGATGGTTGGTCCATGCAGGTCATGGTTGATGAGCTGGTGCAGCTTTACGTGGGTTTCAGCCAGCAGCAACCGGTTGAACTGCCCGCGCTGCCGATTCAGTACGCCGACTATGCGATCTGGCAGCGGCACTGGATGGAGGCGGGCGGCAAGGCTCAGCAACTGGCGTACTGGACCGGGCAACTGGGTAACGATCAACCGGTGCTGGAACTGCCCACTGATCGTCCGCGTCCGGCGGCGCAAAGTCATCGTGGTGCGCGACTGGACCTGCCGCTGGACGCTGAACTGAGTCGTCAGCTCAAGGCCCTTGCGCACGCGCAAGGCGTCACGCCTTTCATGCTGTTGCTGGCCTCGTTTCAGGTCCTGCTGCATCGCCACAGCGGGCAGCGTGACATCCGCGTCGGTGTGCCTACCGCTAACCGTAACCGGGTTGAAACCAACGGCTTGATCGGCTTCTTCGTCAACACTCAGGTGCTGCGTGCGGAACTCGATGCTACCCAGCGTTTCAGCGAACTGCTGCAACAGGTCAAACAGACTGCATTGGGCGCGCAGGCGCATCAGGATTTGCCTTTCGAACAATTGGTCGAAGCACTGCATCCAGAACGCAGCCTTAGCCACAGCCCGCTGTTTCAGGTGATGTACAACCACCAGAGCGATGACCAGCATGGCCGCGGTCAGCGTGCGACGCGATTGCCCGGCCTGAGCATCGAAGGTCTGGTGTGGGACAGCCACAACGCTTCGTTCGACCTGACACTGGACACGGTGGAAAGCGCCGAGGGCCTATGGGCCTCGCTGACTTACGCCACCGACCTGTTCGACGCCACGACCGTGCAGCGCATGAGCGAGCATTGGCTGAACCTGCTGCACGGCATCGTCGCCGATCCGCAGCAGCACATTGGCGCGCTGCCGATGCTCGGCCAGCGTGAACTGGATCATCTGCTGCTGGAGCGCAACGGCCTCAACGACAAGCATGCCGCCGGGCTGCTGGTGCATCAGCGCATCGAGCAGTTGGCTCAGCAAACGCCGGACGCCACCGCGCTGATTTTCGGCAAGCAGACGTTGAGCTTTGCCGAACTCAACCAACAGGCCAATCGCCTCGCGCATCGACTGATCGCGGACGGTGTCGGCCCTGACGTGATCGTCGGTATTGCGCTGGAGCGCGGTCTGGAGATCGTCGTGGCGCTGTTGGCCGTGCTCAAGGCCGGTGGCGCTTATGCGCCGCTGGACCCTGAATACCCGCAGGAGCGTCTGGCGTACCTGATGCGCGACAGCCGCATGGCGTTGCTGTTGAGTGATTCGGTGTTGCGTCGGCGCTTGCCGATTCCTGACGATCTGCCGGTGCTGGAAGTCGATCAACTAGACGCCCGTGCGCAGCCCGATACCGATCCGTCTGTGGCGTTGCTGCCCGATCATCTGGCTTACGTCATTTACACCTCCGGTTCGACCGGCCAGCCCAAAGGTGTTGCAGTTGCTCACGGTCCGATGGCGATGCATTGCCGGGCCATCGGCGAGCGTTACGAGATGACGGCTGACGATTGCGAACTGCATTTCATGTCGTTTGCCTTCGACGGTGCCCACGAGCGCTGGCTGACTGCGTTGACCCATGGCGGTCGTCTGTTGATCCGTGATGCAGAGCTGTGGACGCCTGAGCAAACGTATCAGGCCATGCATGAGCATGGCGTGACCGTGGTGGCGTTCCCGCCGGTGTACCTGCAACAACTGGCTGAACATGCCGAGCGCCACGGCAACCCGCCGCCGGTGCGGATTTATTGCTTTGGTGGCGATGCAGTGCCGCAGGCCAGTTTCGAGCTGGCCAAGCGCGCGCTCAAGCCGCAGTACATCATCAACGGTTATGGCCCGACTGAAACCGTGGTCACGCCGCTGATCTGGAAGGCGGGTGCGGACGATCATTGCGGTGCTGCTTATGCCCCGATTGGCAGCCGCATCGGCGAGCGCAGCGCTTATGTGCTGGACGCTGATTTGAACCTGTTGCCGCTGGGTGTCGCTGGTGAGTTGTACCTGGGCGGGTTGGGTCTGGCTCGCGGTTACCTGAACCGTCCGGGCATGACCGCCGAGCGTTTTGTCGCGGATCCGTTCAGTGCCAAAGGCGGGCGCCTGTATCGCACCGGCGATTTGGTCAGCCAGCGTGCTGACGGCACGTTCGATTACCTGGGTCGCCTTGACCGCCAGGTAAAGATTCGTGGTTTCCGTATCGAGCTGGGCGAAGTCGAAGCCCGTCTGCTGGCGCTGGATGGCGTACGCGATGCGGTGGCTGTCGCGCAGCAAGGGCTGAGCGGGCAGCAACTGGTCGGCTACATCGTGCCTGATGCGCTGGATGTTCTGACCGATCCTCAAGTGCAGCTCGATCTGCGTGAAAGTCTCAAAGCGCAACTCAAGGCCGAGCTGCCTGACTACATGGTGCCCGCGCATGTGTTGTTCCTTGAGCGCATGCCCCTGACACCCAATGGCAAGCTGGATCGCAAGGCCTTGCCTCTGCCGGACACCAGCCTCTTGCAGCAGCATTACGTCGCCCCGCGCAACACGCTGGAAAGTGATATCGCGGCGATCTGGCAAGACGTACTCAAGCTTGAACAAGTCGGTGTCACCGATAATTTCTTCGAGTTGGGCGGCGACTCGATCATCTCGATTCAAGTGGTCAGCCGTGCGCGCCTGGCTGATATCGCCTTTACCCCGAAAGACTTGTTTCTGCACCAGACCGTTCAGGCGCTGGCCACTGTGGCCCGGCGTGGTGCGCCGACGCAGCAGATTGATCAAGGTCCTGTGATCGGCGAAACGCCGTTGCTGCCAATTCAGCAATGGTTCTTTACTCAACCGATCCCCGAGCGTCAGCACTGGAACCAGTCGGTGGTACTGGAGCCACGTCAGCCCTTGAATGCGCGGGTGTTGCGTGCCGCGTTACTGGCAATGGTCAATCATCACGACGCGCTGCGTCTGGTATTCCCGGAGGCCGGGCAAGGCCGGGCGGTATTTGCCGAACCGTTGGCTGGCGATGCTGATGCCGCGTTGAGTCTGCTGTGGCAGGTCACTCTGAACGGTGCCTTCGAACTTGAACCGTTGTTCGAAGAAGCCCAGCGTAGCCTCAATCTGCAAAACGGTCCGTTGTTGAGGGCAGTGCTGGCGGACCTGCCGGATGGCAGCCAGCGTCTATTACTGGTGGTCCATCACCTGGTGGTGGACGGCGTGTCGTGGCGGATTCTGTTCGACGATCTGCAACGGGCGTATCAACAATTGCTGGCCGAAAAGCCATTGGATTTGCCCGCGAAAACTTCGTCGTGCAAGGCTTGGGGCGAGCAGTTGCAGCGCTGGGCCCGGGGCGATGAGCTGGTTGCAGAACTGGCAGGCTGGCAGCAACGGCTGTCCGGCATCAACGGCGACATTCCTTGCGAACGCCCCAACGGCGCCTTGAATAACCGCCTGGCGCAGACCGTTCATACACGGCTGGATGCCAACGCTACGCGACAGTTGTTGCAACAGGCGCCAACGGCATATCGCACTCAGGTCAACGACTTGCTGTTGACCGCCCTGGCCCGTGTGATTGCACGCTGGAGCGGCCGCGACGATGTACTGGTGCAACTGGAAGGCCACGGTCGCGAAGAGCTGTTTGAACAGATCGATCTGACCCGCACCGTGGGCTGGTTTACCAGCCTTTATTCGGTCAGCCTCAGCGCTCATGGCGAAACCGGGGCAGCCATCAAACGTATCAAGGAGCAGTTGCGATCAATCCCCAACAAAGGCGTGGGGTTCGGCGCGCTGCGTTATCTGGGCGACGGCGCGACCCAGGCCGCCATGGCTGCATTGCCGACGCCGCGGATCACCTTCAACTACCTTGGTCAGTTCGACGCCAGTTTCGACGATGAGCAGGCATTGCTGGTCCCGGCCAAGGAAACTGCTGGTGCCGAGCAAAGCGCGGATGCGCCGCTGGGTAACTGGCTGAGCATCAATGGCCAGGTATTCGGCGGCGAACTGAAACTGGGCTGGACCTTCAGTCGGGAAATGTTCGATGAAGCCACCGTGCAGCACCTTGCTGACCAATTGGGCGATGAACTGCAGGCGTTGATCGCTCATTGCCTGGACGCCCAGGCCGGTGGCTTCACACCGTCTGACTTCCCGCTGGCCACTATCAATCAGGCACAACTGGACGCCTTGCCGCTGCTGGCCGCTGACGTTCAGGACCTGTATCCACTGGCACCGATGCAGCAAGGCATGCTGTTTCACAGCCTTTACGAGCAAACGCAGCGGGGCGCGTACGTCAACCAGATGTGTGTGGACGTCGAGAACCTTGATCCCGAGCGCTTCCGTAAAGCGTGGCAAGCCGTCGTTGAACGGCATGACATTCTGCGCAGCGCGTTCCTGTGGCAAGGCACGCTGGAGCAGCCGCTACAGGTCGTTTTCAAACGCGTCGAGTTGCCGTTTCAGGTCCTCGACTGGCGTGAGCGCGTTGCGCCGGAGCAGGCATTGCTGGCGCTGGCCGAGAGTGATCGCATGGCCGGGTTTGATCTGGGCAAGGCACCGTTGCTGCGTCTGACGCTCGTGCGCACTGCCGAGCAGCGCCATCACCTGATCTACACCAGCCACCACATCCTGATGGATGGCTGGAGCAGCTCGCAGTTGATCGGTGAAGTTTTACAGCAGTACGCCGGTCAGCCAGCACCAGCACACACCGGTCGTTATCGCGATTACATCGGCTGGTTGCAACGTCAGGATGTGGCGGCGGATCAGGCGTTCTGGGCGGCACAAACCGCCGATCTCGCCGCGCCGACTTTGTTGGCCGAGGCGCTGCAATCGGCCGCGACAAGCAGCGGCTTCGCCGACTACTACCTGCGTCTCGACGCTGCGCAAACCCGTGCACTGGGCGACGCTGCGCGGCAGAGCAAAGTCACCCTGAACACGCTGTTGCAAGCCGCGTGGTTGCTGACTCTGCAACGCTTTACCGGGCAACACACCCTGGCGTTCGGTGCCACGGTGGCGGGGCGTCCGGCAGAGATTGCTGGCATCGAACAGCAGATCGGTCTGTTCATCAACACGCTGCCGGTGATTGTTTCGGCTACACCGGAACAGGCGTTGGGCGCCTGGCTGGTCGACCTGCAATCGCGCAATCTCGCATTGCGGGAGCACGAACATACGCCGCTGGCGGACATTCAACGCTGGGCAGGACAGGGCGGTGAAGCGCTGTTCGATAACCTGCTGGTGTTTGAAAACTACCCGGTGGCCGAAGCGCTGCAACAGGGCGCACCCCAAGGGCTGCGCTTCGGTGAAGTACGCAGCCGCGAGCAGGGTAACTACCCCCTGACCCTGGCGGTCAGCCTGGGGGAATCGCTGTCGGTGCATTTCCATTATCAGCGCGAGCATCTGGACGCTGATGCTATCGAGCAGGTCAGCGCGCATTTCGCTCGCGTGTTGCAGCAGTTGTCGGTGGCGGTTGGCGAAACGCTATTGGGCAGCCTGCAAGGTGGCAGCCCATTAGAGCAGCAACAGGCCGTACAGGCCTGGAATCCGCAGCCGCAGAGCTTTGCTGTCGAGCATCCTCTGCACAAGCTGATCGAAGCCCAGGTCCAGCGCGCACCCGATGCCGTGGCATTGAGCTTTGGCAATGAGCACGTCAGCTACGGCGAGCTCAATCAGCGCGCCAACCGGCTGGCGCATCGTTTGATCGAGCAAGGCGTTGGCCCCGATGTGCTGGTAGGTCTGGCGGCTGAGCGGTCCGTGGAAATGCTGGTCGGACTGTTAGCGATCCTCAAGGCGGGCGGTGCTTATGTTCCGCTCGACCCGGTTTATCCGCAGGATCGTCTGGCGTACATGATTCAGGACAGCGGCTTGCGTTTGCTACTGGCCCAGCCACATGTGGTCGATCAGTTGCCGGACCTCAACGAGGTCGAAACCCTGCTGCTGGGCGCGAATCTCAGCAGCTTCAGCGCGGATAACCCGGTAACCAGCGTCGGGCCGGATAACCTCGCCTACGTGATCTACACCTCCGGTTCCACAGGCCAGCCCAAGGGCGCATTGTTGCCGCACAGCAACGTGGTGCGCTTGTTCAGCGCCACTCAGCAATGGTTCGATTTCGATGAGCGCGATGTGTGGAGCCTGTTCCACTCCTACGCGTTCGACTTCTCGGTGTGGGAGATTTTCGGTGCGCTGCTACATGGCGGCCGCCTGCTGATCGTGCCCCATGAAACCAGCCGCTCGCCGGAAGATTTCCACACCTTGCTGTGCCGTGAAGGCGTCACGGTGTTGAACCAGACGCCATCGGCTTTCAAGCAACTGATGCAAGTGGCTGTCGAGTCTGACGCGACACCTTCACTGCGTTATGTGGTGTTCGGCGGCGAAGCGCTGGACGTCGCCAGTCTGCGTCCATGGTTCGAGCGTTTCGGCGATCAGGCCCCGCAACTGATCAACATGTACGGCATCACTGAAACCACCGTGCACGTGACCTGGCGTCCGGTCAGTCTGGCGGACCTGCAAGCCGGCGCGGCCAGCCCGATTGGCGCCCCTATCCCTGACTTGTCCTGGTACTTGCTGGACGCTGATCTCAACCCTGTGCCGCGTGGCTGCGTCGGTGAGTTGTATGTCGGTCAGGCGGGCCTGGCCCGGGGTTATCTGAACCGCGCTGGCCTGACCGCGACGCGCTTTGTGCCGAGCCCGTTCGACGAGCAGGGCGGGCGTTTGTATCGCACCGGCGACCTGGCGCGCTACTGCGTCGATGGCTCCATCGAGTACATCGGGCGTATCGACCATCAAGTGAAGATTCGTGGCTTCCGTATCGAGCTGGGCGAGATTGATGCGCGCCTCAATGAGCTGGAAGTGGTTCGCGAAGGTCTGGTGCGGGTTCACGAAGCGGCCAGCGGTGCGCAACTGGTGGCGTATGTGGTGCCGCAGCAGTACAGCGCTGATGCGCTGACACAGGCTGGCCTGCGCGACGTCATCAAGACGCTGTTGCGTGACAATTTGCCGGATTACATGGTGCCGGTGCAGTTCCTGTTCCTTGAACGCATGCCGCTGACTGCCAACGGCAAGCTGGACCACAAAGCACTGCCTGCGCCGGATACCGGTCTGGCGCAACTCGACTACGTGGCGCCGCAAAGCAGCCTTGAACAGCAGATCGCGGCAGTCTGGCAGGACGTGCTCAAGCTGGATCAGGTGGGTGTCACCGACAACTTCTTCGAACTGGGCGGCGATTCGATCATCTCGATTCAGGTGGTCAGCCGTGCGCGTCTGGCAGGTATTCGCTTTACGCCTAAAGACCTGTTTGAGCGCCAGACGGTGCGCGCTTTGGCTCAAGTGGCGCAACTGGGCGATGGTGCGCTAACCATCGATCAGGGCCCGGTGAGCGGCGAAATGCCGTTGTTGCCGATCCAGCAATGGTTCTTCGAGCAGGACATTCCCGAGCGGCACCACTGGAACCAGTCGGTGCTGCTGGCCCCGCGTCAGCGTCTGGACGCTCAAGTGTTGAGCGTGGCCGTGCAAGCGTTGATCAATCATCACGATGCCTTGCGTCTGACCTTTGCCCAGCCCTTCAATCTGGGCCGCTTCGATGCAGCCCCGGGGCAGTCGCCGCTGTGGTGTGAGACTGTCAGTGATGCCACACAACTCGAGTCGCTGCTGAACAAGGCGCAACGCAGTCTGGATCTGCAGAACGGTCCATTGCTGCGGGTGCTGCTGGCTGAGTTGCCCGACGGCGAACAGCGTCTGTTGCTGGCCATCCATCACCTGGTAGTGGACGGCGTTTCATGGCGGATTTTGTTCGAGGACCTGCAAAGCGCTTACCGGCAGATCGAGTCGGGCAAGACTGTGCAATTGCCGAGCAAAACCACCGCCTTCAAACACTGGGCGCAAGGTTTGCAAACCCTGGCTCGCGACGGCGGTTTGTCGTCGCAACTGGCGTTCTGGCAAACGTTGCTGTCGGGAGCATCGACGGATCTGCCGTGCCTGAACAGTGCTGCCAGCCTGCGCGCCAGCGACAGCAAAACGGTCGGCGCCAAGCTGTCCGCCGACCTGACCCGGCAATTGCTGCAACAGGCTCCAGCGGCCTATCGCACCCAGGTCAACGATCTTCTGCTGACCGCGCTGGCCCGCGTACTCGCGAACTGGACCGGACGCGATGACGTGCTGGTGCAACTGGAAGGTCACGGTCGCGAGGCGGTGCTGGAAGACGCTGACCTGAGTCGCACGCTGGGCTGGTTCACCAGCCTGT
The DNA here is from genome assembly GCF_002158995.1 of Pseudomonas caspiana. Classification (GTDB taxonomy): domain Bacteria; phylum Pseudomonadota; class Gammaproteobacteria; order Pseudomonadales; family Pseudomonadaceae; genus Aquipseudomonas; species Aquipseudomonas caspiana. The sequence goes on from NZ_LOHF01000004.1 coordinate 126,032, forward strand.
TCCCTGTGCGTCTGACGGCTCAGGCCGAGCTGGAGCCGTCGATCAAACACATCAAGGAGCAACTGCGGGCCATCCCGGACAAGGGCATTGGCTTTGGCGTGTTGCGCTATCTGGGCGATGAGCCGACCCGCAACAAATTGAGTGAGCTGCCGACACCGCGCATCACCTTCAACTACCTTGGCCAGTTCGACGGCAGCTTCGACGATGCTGACGCGCTGTTCGTCCCGGCCAAAGAAAGCAGTGGGGTCGAGCAGAGCGCGGACGCGCCGCTGAACAACTGGCTGAGCATTAACAGCCAAGTGTTTGCTGGCGAGTTGAGCCTCGCCTGGACCTTCAGTGCCGAAATGTTCGCCGAGCACACCCTGCAGGCGTTGGCGAATGAGTACATCGCCGAGTTGACCCGCGTCATCGAGCATTGCAGCGATCCGCAGCACAGCGGGCTGACCCCGTCGGACTTCCCGTTGGCCCGTATCAGCCAGGCCCAACTGGATGCGTTGCCCCTCGAAGTGGCTCAAGTAGAAGATGTCTATCCGCTGGCGCCTATGCAGCAAGGCATGCTCTTCCACACCCTGTATGAAGAGCAGATGGGGGGCGATTACACCAACCAGATGCGTCTGGACGTAGAGGGCCTTGATCCGGAGCGCTTCCGGCAGGCCTGGCAAGCGGCCGTGAATCAGCATGGGATCCTGCGCAGCGGGTTCTTCTGGCAGGGCGGTCTGGAGCGGCCGTTGCAAGTGGTGTTCAAGGATGTGGTGCTGCCTTTTACGGTCGTTGACCTGCGCCACACAGCCAACCTTGCCCACGAACTGGAAAAACTGGCTGACGCCGAACTCAGCCGTGGTTTTGATTTGAGCAGCGCGCCGTTGCTGCGTCTGGTGGCGGTGCGCGTCGACGAACAGCGTTATCACCTGATCTACACCAACCATCACATCCTGATGGATGGCTGGAGCAACTCGCAGCTGCTCGGTGAGGTGCTGCAACGTTATGCCGGTGAATATCAAGCGCAACACATGGGCGGCTATCGCGATTACATCGCCTGGTTGCAGGCGCAGGATGCCGCGCTGAGCGAAGCGTTCTGGCTGGATCGACTCAGTGTGCTGGACGAACCGACCTGGCTGACTCGTGCTCTGGACTTGCCTGCGCAAGCGGGTATTGAAGCGCATGGTGATCACTTCGAAGCGTTCAGTGCCGAGCAAACCCGGTTGTTGGGAGATTTTGCCCGCCAGCAAAAAGTGACGCTCAACACCGTAGTGCAATCAGCCTGGCTGCTGCTGTTGCAGCGCTACACCGGGCAGCCAGCCGTGGCCTTTGGTGCGACGGTTTCCGGGCGTCCTGCCGGGCTTAAAGGTGTCGAGCAGCAGATCGGTCTGTTCATCAACACCTTGCCAGTCATTGCCACGCCGCAGCCGGAACAGGCGTTGAGCGACTGGCTGCAAACGGTTCAGGCCGACAACCTGGCATTGCGTGAGCATGAGCACACGCCGCTGGCCGATATTCAGCGCTGGTCGGGGCAGGGCAGCGATGCCTTGTTCGACAGTATTCTGGTGTTCGAAAACTACCCGGTGTCGGAAGCCTTGCAGCAGGAAGCACCGCAGGAACTGACCTTCGGCAAGGTCGACAATCACGAGCAGACCCACTATCCACTGACATTGATCGTCGGTCTGGGCGAGGCCTTGTCGCTGCACTTCAACTACCGGCAGGCGAACTTCCCGGAGCACACCGTGCAGCAGATTGCTGGCCAGCTTCAGCACTTGTTGATGCAAATGGCCGGCAGCCACGCGGGTAAGCGCTTGAGCGATCTGGCGTTGCAGGACGACGCTCAGATCGAAGCGCACCTTGCCCAGTGGAGCCCGGCAACTCAGGCGTTCCCGGTCGAGCAGTGTCTGCATCAATTGATTGCTGCGCAAGCAGCGCGGACGCCCCAGGCAGTGGCGGTGTCCTTCAAGGATCAGAATCTCAGTTATCAAGCGCTGGACAGCCAGGCCAACCGTCTCGCTCACGCGCTGATCGCCGCAGGCGTCGGGCCTGACGTTCGCGTCGGCATTGCCGTGCAGCGTGGGCTGGAGATGATTGTCGGCTTGCTGGCGATCCTCAAGGCAGGCGGTGCTTACGTGCCGCTGGACCCGGATTATCCGCAGGACCGTCTGGCCTACATGATCGAAGACAGCGGCCTGTCGCTGTTGTTGACTCATAGCCATCTGCGTGACCGGTTGCCGATTCCGGCGGCCGTAAGAACCCTGCTGCTGGACGCGGACCTGTCTGCACAACCGAGCCACGATCCGTGCGTGTCGGTGAGTCCTGAAAACCTCGCTTACGTGATCTACACCTCGGGTTCAACAGGGCAGCCGAAAGGCGCGTTGTTGCCGCACAGCAATGTCGTGCGGTTGTTCAGCGCGACTGAGCAGTGGTTTGGTTTCGATGAACACGATGTGTGGAGCCTGTTTCATTCCTACGCGTTCGACTTCTCGGTCTGGGAGATTTTTGGTGCATTGCTGCATGGCGGCCGCTTGCTGATCGTGCCCCATGAAACCAGCCGCTCGCCGGAGGATTTCCACGCGCTGCTGTGCCGCGAAGGCGTGACGGTGTTGAACCAGACGCCATCGGCGTTCAAGCAATTGATGCAGGTCGCCGTGGCGTCTGATGCCAACACGGCGCTGCGTTATGTGGTGTTCGGCGGCGAAGCGCTGGATGTCGGCAGCCTGCGTCCATGGTTCGAGCGTTTCGGCGATCAGGCTCCGCAACTGATCAACATGTACGGCATCACCGAAACCACTGTTCACGTGACTTATCGTCCGGTCAGTCTGGCGGACCTGCAAGCCGGAGCGGCCAGCCCGATTGGCGCGCCGATTCCTGACCTGTCGTGGTACTTGCTGGATGCGGATCTAAACCCGGTGCCGCGTGGTTGTGTTGGCGAGCTGTATGTCGGGCAGGCGGGTCTGGCCCGTGGTTACCTGAACCGTGCGGGCTTGACCGCGACACGCTTTGTGCCGAACCCGTTCGATGAGCAGGGCGGGCGTCTGTATCGCACCGGCGATCTTGCGCGTTACTGCGTCGATGGCTCCATCGAGTACATCGGGCGGATCGACCATCAAGTGAAGATTCGCGGCTTCCGTATCGAACTGGGTGAAATCGAAGCGCGGTTGCGTGATTGCGCAGCCGTTCGCGAAGCCGTGGTGCTGGCCATCGACGGCTTGAGCGGTCAGCAACTGGTGGCGTGGATCGTGCCGCAGGCATTTGATGCTGCCGGGCAGGCCGCTCTGAGAGAGCGGATCAAGGAAGAGCTCAAGGAAACGCTGCCGGATTACATGGTGCCAGCGCACTTGCTGTTCATGGAACGCATGCCGCTGACCGTCAATGGCAAGCTGGATCGCAAGGCCCTGCCGGCACCTGACGCCAGTCTCGCTCAGCAAGATTATGTCGCGCCGCGTACCGAGCTGGAACAGCGTCTGGTGACGATCTGGCAAGACGTGTTGCGTCTGGAGCGTGTCGGGCTGACCGACAACTTCTTCGAGCTGGGCGGCGATTCGATTGTCTCGATTCAGCTGGTGAGCCGGGCGCGGCAGGAGGGTATTCGTTTTACGCCCAAAGACCTGTTCGAATGTCAGACCGTCCAGGCTCTGGCTCAAACGGCCCGGCTGGGTGATGACACGCTGACCATCGATCAGGGCCCGGCAGCGGGTGACATGCCGTTGGTGCCGATCCAGCAATGGTTCTTCGAGCAGGATATCCCGGCCAGTCAGCACTGGAACCAGTCCGTGCTGCTGGCGCCGCGTCTGGCGCTGGATGCCGATCTACTGGCGACGGCTCTGGTCGCGTTGGTCAACCATCACGACGCTTTACGCCTGGTGTTCGCGCCGTCCACTGGAACTGTCACGGGTACCTTTGGCGCCGTCCTTGAAGGCCCGTCCACTGAGATGTTGTGGACAGCGCAGGTGAGTGATCCTGCGCAGTTGCAGCCCCTCTTCGAAAAAGCCCAACGCAGCCTTGATTTGCAAAACGGCCCGCTGTTGCGTGCGGTGCTGGCTGATCTGCCGGGAGCAGAACAGCGCTTGCTGCTGGTGATTCATCACCTGGTAGTAGATGGCGTGTCCTGGCGGATTCTATTTGAAGACCTGCAACGACTTTACAACCTCGCTCGCGAGAACGCGCCGGTGCAATTGTCGACGCGTACCAGCAGCCTCAAACGCTGGGCCGAGCGCCTGCAGGAACATGCGTTGACGGACGCGATGCAGCAACAGGTCAGCTATTGGCAAACGCAGTTGCAGGGTGTCCCGGCTGATCTCCCGGATGTGCGGCGTGAAGACGCGCAGCAGGTTCGTCATGCTGCCACCGTGCATTGCCGTCTCGATCAAGTGACGACCCGCCATCTTTTGCAGCAGGCTCCGGCCGCCTATCGAACTCAGGTCAATGATCTGCTGCTGACGGCGCTGGCTCGGGTGATAGCGGGTTGGACCGGACGTGCCGATGTGTTGATCCAGCTGGAAGGGCATGGCCGTGAGGACCTGTTTGAGGACATCGACCTGACCCGCACCGTGGGCTGGTTCACCAGTCTGTTTGCCGTAAAGCTGACTGCGCATGCAGAGCTGCCGGCGTCCATCAAGGGCATCAAGGAACAGCTGCGCGCGGTGCCTCAGCGCGGGCTTGGGCTGGGCGTGTTGCGTTACTTGGGTGATCAGCAGACCCGCAAGGCGTTGCAAGGCCTGGCGACGCCCCGGATCACCTTCAACTACCTCGGTCAGTTCGATGGCAGCTTTGACGAGAGTGACAGCCTGTTCAGGCCAGTCTCGGAAAACAAAGGGATTGAGCGCGATGAATCGGCACCGCTGGATAACTGGCTGACCATCAACGGGCAGGTTTACAACGACACCCTTGAACTGGGCTGGACCTTCAGCGAGCAGATGTTCGACACCGGGTTGATTCAGCGCCTGGCTGACGAGTTCTGCGTGGAGCTGCGCGAGGTGGTCGAGCACTGTGTCGAACGTCCGCTTCAGGCATTTACGCCAAGCGATTTCCCGCTGACACGCCTGACCCAGACTCAGCTTGATTCGTTGCCAGTCCCGCTGGCGGCAGTCGAGGATATCTACCCACTGTCGCCGATGCAGAGCGGGATGTTGTTCCACACCCTAGAAATGCCGGGTGAAGCGTTCTACATCAGCCAGGTCAATGTGGCCGTTGATGGTCTCGACGCGCAGCGCTTTGTTGCCGCTTGGAACACTGTCATCGAGCGACATGAAATCCTGCGCACGGGGTTCTGGGCTGCAAGCAATCTGGCAGAACCGGTACAACTGGTGTACCGCAGCGCACAGTTGCACGTACGGCAACTGGACTGGCGCGAACACAATCACCTTGAGTCGGATCTCCAGGCGCTGGCCGCCGACGACTGTGACCAGGGCTTTGATCTGCTCGCTGCGCCGTTGATACGGCTGACACTGGTTCATCTGGCCGGGCAGCGTCACCAGTTGATCTGGACCAGCCACCATATCCTGATGGATGGCTGGTCCAGCTCGCGTCTGCTGGGTGAGGTTTTCCAGTGTTATGCCGGGCATGAATCAGGTCCGCGCATCGGCCGCTATCGCGATTACATCGCGTGGCTGCAGGCTCAACCTGAACAGTTGCTGGAAACGTTCTGGAAGGCTCATGTTCAGGCGCTGGAAGGGCCGACGCAACTGGCGACTTCGGTCTATCCGCGGCCTGACGCCTCACTCAGTGGTCATGCTGCGCACTATCTGCGTTGGGACAAAGCGGCGACTGATCATCTGCGCGAGCGGGCCCAGGCCTTGCGCGTGACACCCAATACGCTGGTTCAGGGCGCCTGGCTGTTGCTGTTGCAGCGCTTTACCGGCCAGGCATCGGTGTGTTTTGGCGCGACGGTTGCCGGACGTCCGGCGGCGGTGAGCGGTTGCAATGAAATGCTCGGGTTGTTCATTAACACCTTGCCTATCGTTCAGGCGCCTGAGCCAGAGCAGCGTGTGGACCAATGGCTGGCGCAACTTCAAGCATTCAACCTCGAAGTGCGTGACCACGAGCATGCATCGCTGGCGGATGTGCAGCGCTGGTCGGGCCATGGCGGTCGACCGTTGTTCGACAGCATTGTCGTGTTCGAGAACTTCCCGGTGGATGAGCGGCTGCGCGACACCGACAGCCATCAACTGAAGTTTGGCGAGTTGAGCACCCGCGATGTGACCAACTACGCCATGGACCTGGCGGTAGAGCTGGCGCAGACCCTGCAAATCGAGTTCCTGTACTTGCGTAACAGCTTCACCGATGAAGGCGCGGCTCAGGTCATGGCCTGTTTCGAGACCCTGTTGAATGCCTTGCTGGACCAACCGCAAGCGACCCTCGGCAGTCTGTGCATGGTTGACGCTGAAGACGGCTTGATCAGTCAGCAGGGTGTCGGTTCGAAACAGACAGACAGCGATTCGCTGCCTGCATTGATTGCCAATCTTGCGCAGATTGACCCGCAAGCGGTGGCCGTTGTCTGCGGTGATGAAGCACTGACGCGTGGGCAGTTGGAGCTGCGTGTCAACCAGCTCGCTCACGCCTTGACGGCGTCAGGTGTGGGGCCACAGTCGGTGATCGGAGTCGGTCTGGAGCGTTCTGTGCAGACCATCATTGCGCTGTATGCAGCCCTTAAAGTCGGCGCTGCTTACGTGCCGATGGACATCGACTACCCGCGAGATCGTCTGGAATGGATCATCGAAGATTCAGGCATGCAGGTCTTGCTGACCCACAGTGCATTGAGCAACCGTTTACCGTGTCCGCCAACTGTCACGCGGATGAACCTGGACGAGCTGGACAGCCTCAGTTTACCGGTTGATTACCCGATGACTGCCGTCAGCGAGCAGGAACTGGCGTACTTGATTTATACCTCTGGCTCAACCGGCAAACCCAAGGGTGTTGCCGTGGCGCGTGGCCCATTGCGTGTGCATTGTCAGGCGATTGCCGAACGCTATGAAATGGATGCCGATACCCGCGAGTTGCTGTTCATGTCCTTCGCGTTTGACGGTGCTCAGGAACGCTGGTTGTCGACGTTGATCAGCGGAGGTCGTCTGGTGGTCCGGGACAACACGCTGTGGACGCCTGAGCAGACGTATGACGCCTTGCACAGCCATGCGATCACCATTGCCTGTTTCCCGCCGGCCTATCTGCAGCAACTGGCCGAACATGCTCAGGCACACGGCAATCCACCTCCGGTCAGTATCTATTGCTTCGGGGGGGATGCGGTGGCGGATGCCAGTTTTGAGCTGGTCAAGTCTGCGCTCAAACCACGCTACATCACCAACGGCTACGGCCCCACTGAAACCGTGGTCACGCCGCTGCTCTGGAAGGCTGGCGTCGATGCTCGCTGCGAGGCGGCTTACGCGCCGATCGGCACAGCTGTCGGGCCTCGTTCGTTGTACGTGCTGGATGCGCAACTCAATCGTGTTCCTGCGGGGGTGGCTGGCGAGTTGTACATTGGGGGCGATGAGCTTGCTCGTGGTTACTACCGTCGTCCTGGATTGACCGCCGAGCGCTTTGTGGCGGACCCGTTCAGCCATACAGGAGGCCGCTTGTACCGCACCGGTGATCGGGTGCGGCAGCGAGCTGACGGCGTGTTTGAATACCTTGGGCGCCTGGACAATCAGGTGAAGATCCGTGGCTTCAGGATCGAACTCGGTGAAGTCGAAGCTTGTCTGCGTGAGGCGCCGTCAGTACGCGACGCAGTGGTCATCGCCCGTGACATTGCAGGTGGCAAGCAATTGGTCGGTTATGTAGTTGCACCGTCGCAAGCCGGGCTGGCCGAACAACTACGCGCCCGCTTGCAAGAGCGTCTGCCGGACTATATGGTGCCCGCTCACCTGATGTTGCTGGATCGTCTGCCCCTGAACCCTAACGGCAAGGTGGATCGTCTCTCGCTCCCCGAGCCTGAGTTCCAGGGCAGCCAATACGTGGCGCCGCGTAATGCACTGGAAAAACATCTGGCCGAGGTCTGGCAGCAAGTACTTGAAGTGCCTCAGGTCGGTGTGACTGACAACTTCTTCGAACTGGGGGGCGACTCCCTGCGCACGCTCAAAGTGTTAAGCAAAGTCAGGGCATTGCAGTTGCCGGATTTCGAGCTGAAATTGCGTGACATGATGAGCAGGCCGACCATTGCCGAATTGTCCGGGTATCAGGCTCAAACCGAGCTGGACCCCGTCCTGCTATTGAATGCTGCATCGGCAAGTGTTCCCGCGTTGTTCTGTATTCATGCGGGTTACGGCACGGTGTTCGACTATGACGCATTGGCGCGGCGTCTTGATGGCAAGTGTCGAGTGTATGGCGTGCAGTGCCGCATGCTGCTCGACCGCGACTGGCAGGATACTTCGCTGCAGTCCATGGCCATCGATTACGCCCAGTACATTCGCCAGAAACAGGCGCACGGTCCTTACAAACTGGCCGGCTGGTCATTGGGCGGGGCGTTGGCAGTGCTTGTGGCTCAGGAGCTTGAAAGTCAAGGGCAAGCGGTACACTTTGTGGGCTTGATCGACAGCTTCATCCCGAGTGCTGAACGCGAGCCTTTGATTGACTCGCAGCACGAGTGGTCGGGCTTCCTGACGTCCGTACTGGGTCAGGCACCTGCGCAAGTCTTGCCGTTACCGAGCGATCTGCACCGGGAGCAGTTGGCAGCGATCATTCAGCAAGCTCGCGGCGATTGTGCCAGCCGCGACACGGCCAGCGCTTATGCGGCGTTCGATGCAGATGATTTGGCGCAAACCTTCCTGGTTGGCATGCACCTGGCTGAGCTGTCGGGGCAGGCAGAAGCTCTGCCGCCAGTGAGTGCCACCGTTCACTGCTGGTGGGCGCAGGGAACTGACATGCAAATGCGCGATGCTTTCGAGCAGACATTGATCGACAAGGGGCATAGCACGTCAGTCGCTGCTGACCATAACGGGATCGTGAGCCATGGGGATTTTCTCCAGACCTTTCTGACGACCTTGGAATCGGTGCCACAGATGGAGACTTAACACGCTCGCACCGGCTTTATTCCATTTCGGTGGGACCGGGTTTAGCCGGGAAGAGGGCGGTACAGTCACTGAAGACCAGTCGTCAGTGACAAAGTCTTCCCGGCTAAAGCCGGTCCCACTGGAAAGCCCCGCCAGCAGGGCTTTGTCGAGACTTCATTTTTATTCAAAGGATTTTTCATGCCAGTACATCCTGATCTAGCAGCCTTTCTGGAAATGGCGGAGTTTGGTCGCTTGAGTGGCAGCAGCAAGCCGCTGCATGAGCTGACGCCGGTTGAGGCACGCGAGACGTTTGAACTCACCTCTGAGTTGTTCCAGACGTCCTTGCCTGAAGGTGTTCAGGCGCAGGCGCTTCAACTGCCCGCACGCCAGGGCAGTACCCTGTCTGCCCGGCTTTACCGCAAGCCCTGCAATGAACCTGACGGTCAACCGGTTTTGCTGTTCTTTCACGGCGGGGGCTATGTGGTGGGCAGCTTGCAAACCCATGATTCAGTCTGTGCACAACTGGCCGCCGCATCCGGTTGGGCTGTGCTTGCGGCTGATTATCGACTGGCGCCGGAGCATATTTTTCCCGCCGCCTTCGAAGACGCTGAAGATGCCGTGAATGCGATTCCGGCGCTGGCCAGGGACTTCGCTCTGAATGCCGCTCGCGTCGTGTTTGCGGGCGACAGTGTAGGCGCCAGTCTTGCTGCCTCGCTAGCGATTCAGGCGGTACGTCAAGACAGCCCGTTGACGGTTAAGCCTGTCGCACAGCTGCTGTTTTATCCGGTGGCTGACATGAGTCGCGAGCAGCAATCGCATCGCACGTATGCCGAAGGGTATTTGCTGGAAAGCCTGACTTTGCAGTGGTTCTATCGTCAGTACTGCCCCGACCCGGCGAGCCGTCTGGATTGGCGTGCTTCTCCCTTGTTGGCGCGGGACATTGCAGGCGTCGCCCCGGCGTATGTAAGCCTGGCAGAGTTCGATCCGCTTTATGACGAAGGTGTGTTGTTTGCCGAGCATCTCAAGGAACACGGCGTACCGGTGCATCTGGAGACAGAGCCTGGACTGACCCATGACTTCTTGCGCATGACGGAGATGGTCGCGACGGTGCCGCAGATTTATCGCAGAGTGGGGCAGTGGTTGCAGTTGCAGGGGTGATTGACCGTTCGGCAATCAACAAAAGCTGAAGCATTAAAAAACCTGGCGCGGTTACCCGGCCAGGTTTTTTTATGAGGGGCAGTTTTGCTTAGAAACGATACTTGGTCGTGACCATCACGTTGCGCGGGTCACCGTAGTAACCGCCAAGAAAGGTTTCATCCAGAGAGCTGAGGTATTTTTTGTCAAACAGGTTGTTGACGTTCACCAGCGTTGAAAGGTTGTCAGTGAACTCGTAACGCGCCATCAGGTTGAATACCGCGAAATCATCCTGTTTGGCCTTGACCGTGGTAGTGCCGCCCAACCCAAAAGGGGTCGCGCTGAAGTGCATACCGCTTTGCCAGTTTACGCCGCCCCCAATGGTCAGGTGATCCAGTTCACCCGGCATGCGATAGGTAGTCCAGAACTTCGCCAGTTCAGCAGGGGCAACGGTATTTATCCGGTCGCCGTCTGCATTCTTGGTGACGGCGTGGGTGTAACTTGCAGCGACTTTCCAGCCGGGCAGAATCTCACCATTGATCTCCGCATCGAAACCACGAGTCTTGGCGCCCTGAACCGGTACATATGCTCGCTCTCTGATCGTACCAGCCACAATCTGGCCAGGATCGAGTTCGGCCAGGTTGTCCTGCTTGGTCAGGAACACGTCGAAACTGGTAGTAACCTTGCCATCGAGAAATTCGCTTTTCAGGCCGAGTTCATAGGCGTCGCCAGTGCGCGGCTCCAGAGGTTTGCCACTCCGGTCACGCGAGCTTTGAGGGCGGAAGATACTGGTGTAGCTGGCATAGACCGAGTGCTGATCGGTCAGGTCATAGACGATACCGGCGTACGGCGTGACTTCTCCAGTTTCCTGATACTTGGTGTTTGTGCTTCGGGAAGAGTTCGCTGGATCCCGGTAATGGACATAGCTGTCATATTTGTAGTCGCTTGTGCGCGCGCCCAGAATAATTGACAGATCATCAGTGGGTCTGAGACGCACTGCCGCATAGCTACCCAACTGGCGAATTACGGTGTCGTTGTCAAACAGGATCTGGCCGTTTCCTTGAGGTTCGGCTGTGTAATTGTCCCAAGTGTAATAATTGATGAACCGGCCTTCTACTGACTCACCGGCGTTCGGATCGTTGTGGTCCTCGTACTTGGTGTAGGTCATACCTACAACCAGCTCGTGGTCGCGTCCGAACAACTGGAATGGGCCTTTGGCGTTAACGTCTATGCCCGTCTGTTTTTGCCAGCCAGTCGAGGAGCCACCATAGAGCTGCACACCTTCGCCCGTGGTTTCATTCAAGAAACCCCAGCTTGCGGATGCGAGTTTGGAGTCGCGTTTGCTGTACATCTGATTAACAGAAGCCTTCAACGACCAGTCGTTGGCTAATTGTTGTTCGAGCGAATAAAACACATTGAGTGTGTCTTGCTGACGGCTACTCCAGCGTGATGCCGGGTTGGTCGAGCGGGAAAAGTCAGTTTGGGTGCCTTGGCTGGTGAACAGCGGGAAACTGGCAAATGAAACTCCACGCGGGTCCTGTTTCTGATAGTCGTACCCGGCGGTCAGCAGGAGGCTGTCGGTGAGGTCGGCTTCGATGACTCCGTAGTAGACCTCTTTTTCGGTCTGGTAGTGATCGACGAAGCTGTTGCCCTGCTGGTATGCATTGACCATGCGTCCGCGAATGTTACCGGTTGGCGTCAGCGGGCCTGAGACGTCCATCTCCGTCCGGTATTGCTCCCAGGAACCCAGGCCAGCGCTAACGTAGCCTTGGAATTTGTCGGTAGGCCGCTTGCGCACCAGGTTGATCGTACCCGACGGGTCACCGGCTCCTGTCAGCAGGCCGGTAGCGCCGCGCAGCACTTCTATGCGGTCGTAGATCGCCATATCTGAAAGGCTTTGCGGCGTCGCACTGGTGGACACTACCAGCGTAGTGGGCACGCCATCGTACTGGTAGCTGTCGATGCCGTAACCGCGAGAGAAGATGTTTACCCGCTCCGAGTCCAGAGGTTGCAGGGAAATCCCCGGGGTCTGCTCCAGCACTTTGGCCAGGCTATTCAGGTTCTGGTCATCCAGTCGCTGACGAGTGATGACGCTGACGGTCTGCGGCGTTTCGCGCAATGATAGATTCAGACGTGTTGCTGTGTTGGTTGCACCTGTGGTGTAAGACCCGGTCCCCTCGGTAGTCGCTCCCAGCCCCTTGCCGTCGATGTTGGTTGCCCCCAACTCCACCGACCCTGCACTGCCACGACCGGATACGGTCAGGGTATCGCCCTGCAGGCTGTACGCCAGGCCTGTGCCTTTAAGCAGAACGCCGATGGCCTCCCTGGGCTCATAGCGACCGCGCAGTGCTGTGCTGTTCAGGCTTTGCGTGTCGTCCGGGCTATAGAGCAGTTGCACGTTGGCTTGTTGACCAAAGGTCTGCAATGCGGAAGCCAGTGGCTGCGCAGGAATGTTGAAATCGATTTCCTGGGCACTGACCTGAGCCGACAGCGGAGCGATCATGGCCACGCCCATAGCCGCGCCCAACACGCGAGGCTGGAACAGGCGGCGCAGAGTGATGGCCCGGGTGAGGGGCGAGAGGCTGTGTAGTGCTGGCATCGTGGGCTCTTGCTCTTGAAGTTGTGTTGTAAACGGGAATTATTTGTATTGGCGACTATGAGACGTTGTACCCGAAAAAAACCGGAAAAGATTTTCCGGTTTTTTTGCGCGATCAGTAAAAGCTCATGCCACCACTGATTCTGTCTCTGTGACCACGCTGCCTGCGCGCATGCGTACGATCTGGTCGGCGACATCGAAATACCGGTCGTCGTGGGAGATGACGATGATGGTTTTGCCCAGACGTTTGAGGTCCGGCAGCAGTTCGGTATAGAAAATGCGCCGGAACGTCGGGTCCTGATCAGCGGCCCACTCGTCGAACACTAGCACCGGGCGCTCTTCCAGCCATGCGCTGACCAGTGCCAGACGTTTGCGCTGGCCGGTGGACAAGTCGGTGGTGGTGAACGCGCCATCGCGCACGCTGACTTTATGATCGATCTCAAGGCGTTTGAGGTAGCGGGTCGCATCTTCAGGAATCTGCGTGTCGCCCTGAATCACGTCATCAAACAGGTAATAGTCGGCAAAAATAGTGGTGAACAGTTGTCGGTAGTCGTCGCGGGTCTGTGCGTTCACTGCTTGCCCGTTGAGGGATATTTCCCCGGTCTGCGGTGCATACAGGCCCAGCAACAGCTTGATCAGTGTGGTCTTGCCGCAACCGTTTTCGCCGACAATAAAAGTGATATCGCCTTCTTTGATGCGCAGATTGACCGGGCCGAGCTGGAAAGGCTGGTTGCCTTCCACTGGAGGGAAACTGTAGCTGACGTTGTTGAGTTCCAGGCTGTGCACCGCAGTGGTGGTGCTGCCTTGATCGCTTAGCAGCAGGTGCGGCTCGGGTGAAGAAAACTGTCGGGACAGTTCAGCGATGCGGCGAAACGCAATTTGTGCGCGGCTGATGATCGGCAGGGTGCCGATCAGGTGTTCCAGCGGGCCTTTCATGTACAGCAGCACCAGCACAAAACCGCTCATGACCGCTTTGTCGCCGCTTGGCCAGACCGATTGCAGGGCCAGTGCCAGACCGATCACCACGAAGAACAGCATCGAGCCGAAGGACTTGGCAATGACGAAGGTGTTGATCGAGCGAATTTGCGTGTCGCGGATGTTCCCGGCCGTTTCCTGTATGCCATGGGTGAACATGCGATGGCGGCGCGGGCGATGGATGCGTAATTCCTTGGCGCCTTCGGCAATTGCGTTGTAGTGCCGTTGCAGTTCATCTTCACCGGCACGTGCCGTTTCAAAACCGGCAATGCCTTTGCCCCGTGCGATGAATTGCACCACGGTGCCGATCACAATCGCCACCAGCATGATCAGGAACATCGGCCAGGACAGCATCGCCAGATAACCCAGGCAACCGAGGGTTACCGAGAACGAAATAGCCAGTGGCGCAAAGGCGAAGGCGAAATCGCTGATGGTGTCGACGTCATGGGTCAATACCGGGATCAGGCGATGGCTACGATAGCGCTCGATCTGGTCGATGGGCGCCGAGAGCACTTTCTCGCCCAGTTCTTTACGCAGCGTGGCGATGATGTGTTGCCCGACATAGTTGGTGCCCATGTCGGAGCAAATCGAGCTGAACAAAGCCAGCAAGCAAAGCCCGGCAAAGCCCAGCACCACGCCTTGAGTCAAACCGGCATCAGAATGCAGGGCGTTGTTGATGGTCGCCAGCAAGGCCGTCACCGACAGGCCGCCGACAATACCCAGTGCGGTGGAGAGCGTTACCAGTGGCCAGAAGGGTTTGAGCAGGCCGAGCAATTCGCGCAAGGCGCTGCGAGGTTGGCTGGACATTGAAGTCTCCGCATCGAATGGGTAAAGGAGGGGGCGACAAGCGTTCGCGGCTTGTCGCCAACTACCCATAGAACGAGCAGATGGCCCGGCAATTTAGCCCGACGTCCTCTCGACTGAAGCGGGTCTTGCTGAATGAACATGGAACCTGTGGGAGCTGAGCTTGCTCGCGATAACGCTGGACGCGGTTCACTTTAGTTCGCGTCCACTCTTATCGCGAGCAAGCTCAGCTCCCACAGGGGATCGCATTCCAGTTCAAGTTTGATGTGTAATTTGCAGCGCGACTTGCAGGCCAGTACTCACTTTCAGAACTCCTCGACAACATGAAACCCGAGGAAATCACCCCTCACATCCGGATGCCGGTCGTTGCGATTGCCGGAGCGGGAAAAGATCGGTGCTTCGCCCCAATCATTACCGCGCATTTGTCGGGTGATGCAGCCGGGTTCGTCCCACACACTGCCGTCGGTCGGTGCGCCGTTGTAGTCGCCGTGCCAACAGTCTGCGGTCCATTCGTAGATGTTGCCGTGCATGTCGTATACCCCGAAAGCATTCGGCGGATAACTGCCTACCGGCGCGGTGTAGGTATAGCCGTCCTTGGGGCCGTAAGTGTTTGCGTTGCGACTGATCTGATAGTCGCCGCCCGGGTCCATCTCGAACGGGAAAGGCCCGGTACTGCCTGCGCGTGCGGCGTACTCGCGTTCTGCTTCGGAAATCATGCGGTAATGCTTGCCGGTTTTTTTCGATAACCAGGCGGCATAATCCTGCACATCGAACCAGCTGACGCACACCGCTGGCTGCCGAGGCCCCTGTTTGTACCGGGGTTTGCTGGCCACGCATTCACGGCCCGGTCGAGTATCTCCGTCGGCAATTTTCACCCCGGTTTCACGAACGTACGCATCGAGTTCGCCCGCCGTGATGTGAAAGCGGCTGATGGCGAAAGGTTTGGCGAAAGTCACCGTGTGCTGCGGGCCTTCGTCACCCTGGCGGCCGACTTCATCCTCCGGTGTGCCCATGACGAAACTGCCTGCAGGCAGCACGACCATTTCCGGGCAGACCTTTTCACAGCCTCGGTAGACGGTGCCCGGAGCCGGAATTGTCGGCGCGGCAGGGGCAGCCTGGATGGCTGTGGCCAGTCCGCACAGCAGCAGGGTGGCGGGCAAATGACGAAGAGTGGTTCGAAGCATGTGAGGTTCTCGCTTGTGTGCAGAGGGCGGTGTCATAGCTGTCTGGTCAGTACGTTCATGGCCCGGTCGACTTCCTGTTCGGTGTTGAGCAAGCCGGGCGCCATGCGCACCACCGGTCCGACGTCGCGATTCACGGCGTCGACGATGATGCGATTGGCGGTCAGCGCGGCAGCGACCTTGTCGACGTCCCGACCCTTGACCCTGAAGAAGGTAAAACCGGCCGAATAGTCCGGGCTCAATGGCGTCACCAGCTCGATTGCGCGGTGTTCCGTCAGCCGTTGCTTGAGGTAGCTGTTGAGTTCATGAATACGCGACTGCACCGCCGCTTTGCCCAGTTGCAGATGCAGTTCGAACGCCTTGCCCAGCGCCCAGCGATGCTCGAAGGCGTGGTAGCCACCGGGGGTCATGATGGTGGCGAAGTCCTGCTCTTCAGAGAACGTGGCGATGGTCGGGATCAGGTTGTCCATGCTCGTTGACGCGGCGCAGATGATCCCGGTACCGCGTGGGCCGAACATCCATTTATGAGTGCCCGCGATGAAGTAGTCGCAGGCCAGATCGCTGAACTGGATGTCTTCGACACCGAAACCATGCACGCCGTCGACCACATAAATGATTTTGTCTGGCTCGTCACGCTGGCTGTTGATTTCCTGCACCAGCTTGCCGATTTCGCCAACGGGCAGTTTCACGCCGCTGCCGGACTGCACCCAGGTCATGCCCAGCACCCGGGTTTTCGGCTGAATGCTTTTCGACAACACACCCAAAACCTCATCGGTGGAAACCGTGTGCGGGTCCTTGAACAGGCGTACTGCGCGCACCTGAGTGCCTTCGCGTTCGCTGCGAAAACGCAGGCTGCGCCGGGTGGAGTAATGTTCGTGCTCGCTGACCAGAATCTCCTTGTCCGCGGCCACCCGCAGCCCGCCGTAGATCATGCCCAGCCCTTCGGTGGTGCTGCCGGTCAGGGCGATTTGACGCGGTTGGACCTGAAGATAACGAGCTGCCCATTCGCGCACTTCGGCTTCGCGCTTCCATTCGATCTGACTCTCCCAATCGACCCACTTGGCCGGGTTGCGATTGATCTCGGCGCGGTAGTAATCAATCGCCTCCTGAACCGGCTTGGGGTGTGAAGTCACCAGGAAGTTGGAGAAGTGCGCGTAGTCCGGATCCAGGTTGAACAGTTGGCGAAAGCTGCCCCATTTATCGGAAGCAGCGGCTGGATCGGCTTTGGGCACGGCGGCATCAGCCGCCGCTACCAGCGATCCCGCCAGCGGCAGACTGGCAGCCAGCACACCGGCGTGTTTCAGGAAGGTACGGCGATCAGACATGACAGCACTCAATGCGGATTCGACGAGGAAGTGGCGGCCACCGGGCGCGCAGCGTCCTGGGTCTGTTGCCAGACGCGCAGGAAATTGCCGCCCCACAGCTTGGCGATGTCGGCCTCCGAATAACCGCGTTGCAGCAGTTCTGCGGTGACATTGCGAATTTCGCTGACGTCCTTCCAGCCCTTCACACCACCGCCGTCATTGAAGTCCGAACTGATGCCGACGTGATCGACGCCGATCTTGCGCACGGTGTAATCGATGGCATCCGCGAACTCTTTGAGGCCCGCTTTCGGTTCTTCTTCGAGGATGGCGTACAGCGCGCTGGCGTACTCACCGAAACGCTGTTCTGGCCAGGCGGCGATGATCGGATCGCCCGGCATCAGCGCCACATTCAGGTTGGGCAGCGGCGGCAGGTCGAAACGGGCGCGCAGGGTGTTGAGTTTGTCCTGAGTCGGCTGGCTGAGAGGACGCAGGTAGGCCGGGAAAGCGACAATTTGCACCACGCCGCCACTTTTCTTGATCAATTGCAGTTCGTGGTCGCTGAGGTTACGCGTGATGTCGACCATGGCTCTAGGGGCCGAGTGCGAGGCCACCATGGGCGTACGACTGAGTTGCGCGACTTGCTCAAGGGCTTTGGTGGACATCTGTGATACGTCGATGATCACGCCCAGCTCATTCAGGCGCTTGACCGCCTGACGTCCTAGCTCCGAAAGCCCTCCAAGGGCGTCGGGTGAGTCATTGAAAAATGGCAATGGCCTGGATGAGTCAGCCCAGTCATTGTTTCCGACGTAGCTGAAGCCGAACATGCGCATGCCGCGTGCCGTCCACAGGTCCAGTTGATTCAGATCGTGGCCCAGCGGGTACGCGTTGAGCATGCTGATGAAGATCGCAAACTTGCCTTCGCCGTGCAGGCGCCGGAAATCATCAGGGGTGTAGGCGATGGCGACCTGATTGGGGAAGTCCCGGACGATACCGGTAATGATCTTGTAGCGGATTTCCTGCTGCTTGCGCGCCTCGTCGACAAAGCCTGGAGTAGGGTGGTGCGGCGCGTTGGGGCCGTTCCACATTTCCGGCCAGCCAAACACCGTCAGCGCCGCGCCAGACAATCGGCCGCGTGCAGCCTTGGCCAGGTCGAATTGTCGTCTGCCGTCTTTGTCTGCTTCATTGCCTTGCGTGCCGAAGTCCATCGGCACGGTGATGTGACTGTCGAAAGACAGAATACGGTCTTGCAGTTCAGTGGCCTGTTTCATGATCGCCCGCGGATAGTGAACACCGTCGTCGATGAAATACTTCCAGCCTGCGAACCCAGCGCCAGCAAGCACCGCCAGGCTCAAGGGCAGGGCGATGAACCAGGTCTTCTTCGAGCGTTTGATCGTCATTGCCGTCCCAGCATGGTTGGAGATTGGCCATTTGCTGTTCGGATAACGAGTCGGTTATCTCTAAATTTAGGTGCGGGTTTTATGCAATGGCTTGGAATGCTATGCCTGTGGGAGCTGAGCTTGCTCGCGATAAGAACGACGCGATCCAAGATGAGCGCGTCCAGCCTTATCGCGAGCAAGCTCAGCTCCCACAGGGAATGCGATCTCCCGCTTAAATTTCCCGCATGACACCTCGTTACTAGCTGGACAAGCCCGCTTCAGGGCTGGCACAGGTAGGGCGATGACGATTTCTCGGCGCGGTTTCATGGCGGGGCTGGCATTGACCGGGGCAGCGGTCCCGGCGGTTTATTACGCTCATCGTGAGTGGAAGAAGCCGGAGTTCCCCGTGACCCCCGGCGAGGCGACGGTGGACCTGCCGGAGACGGCCGGGCGGCAACTGGCGGACAAGCTGCGGGGTGTCTGGCAGATTCGATTCGTGGAGGGTGACAGCGCAATCGACGGCTTGCCTCGCGAGGGGCTGGAGCTGTTTCTCGATGTCGCCCAGCGCGGTCGCGGTCTGCGCGGTTATCTGGACACCGCGCAAAACCTGCGCAATAACAGCATCGAGCCACGCTATCAGGTGATCGGCGAACTGGTGCAAGCCGACGGCGGAAAACTCAGCTGGCGGATGACACGTTCGGACTCCGTTTCGGGCGATCCCGAATATGAGTGTCTGGTGGTGCTGGATGAAGTCTGGGCCGGGTTCGGCAATGCTGGCCGGGCGACGCTCAACGTAAAATTGCTGCGCCTGGATCAACCGCTGGCGCTGCCTGCCACGAACAAAGGTTTTGTCGCCCTCAAGCAACTGTTTCCTGAGGCCCGCGAGCGCATTGCGCTGCATCCAGACCTGTTGGCCAGCATGGTCAGTGCGGAGCACCGTCTGTTCCACCAGTTGTGGCACGCCTCGCGAGACAAGTGGCACAAGCTGTCCGAAGACAAACGTAATGCGTTACGCGGCCTCGGCTGGCAACCCGGCCCGCGTGAGCAGGAGCGTGACGCCCGTGGTGAGAAAAAAGATCGCAACGGTTCTGGCATCGATTTTTTCTTCATGCACCGGCACATGCTGGGCGAGGCGCGCAAATTTCAGGACCTGCCATCGTGGCGGCGCTTTCCTCTGACTCAGCCGGATGTTGAGCGTGACCGAGCCGGGTTCGCCGCATATTTCGATAATCATGACGGCTCGTCCGTCCCGCCGACCTGGCTGGCGGGCGATGATGCTGAATACACCCAGTGGGTCAGCGATATCAAGAATGCCGAGGCTTATCACAGCAACTTCGAGGTATGGGAATCCCGCTACCGTGATCCTCGTTATTTGTCGCAACTGACCCTCGGGCAGTTTGGTTCCGAGATGGAGTTGGGGCTGCATGACTGGTTACACATGCGCTGGGCGACGGTGCCGCGCGATCCATCGAATGGCGGGCCAGTGCCAATGGGCAGGAATCAGGCGGATTTTGCGTCGCGCTGGTTCGAGCCGGAAAATGACTTTCTGGGCGATCCGTTTTCTTCTCATGTCAATCCGGTGTTCTGGCGTTTCCATGGCTGGATCGATGACCGCATCGAAGACTGGTTCCGGGCACACGAGCGCTTTCATCCGGGGGTAGTGCAGCGGATGCAGGTCAAAGGCGTGCATTGGTTCGCGCCGGGTCGCTACGTCGAAGTGGCTGATCCATGGCTGGGCCCAAGCACCCATGGCTGCAGCACCACGCCGGGTCTGATACCGGGCAAAACCGTGGAAATGGACCCGGAAGTGATGAAGCTCGCTTTGCGCATCACCTTTGGTGAAGACAAGTCCATCAGCGATCTGCTGCGCCGAGTGCCGCAACGGCCTTGGTATGCGCGGCATCTGAAGTTGGGAGGAGGTTGACTGCGACGGTTCCTGGCACCGGTGTTTTGCGTAGGACTGGCTTTAGCAGGGAGGGCAGTCTCTCTGGCGATGTAAAGCCAGTTACGGGGTCTATGTGGGAGCTGGGCTTGCCCGCGATAGGGCTAGACGCGATCTAAAGTGAACCGCGTCCAGTCCTATCGCGAGCAAGCTCAGCTCCCACATGCATTCCAATTCAGAATCGGCAGTGTATCTATTGCAACGCGTCCGTTTTCCACCCACCCCCCAAGGCTTTATAAAGCGCCACACTCGCTTGCAGGCGCGACAAGCGTAACTGGACGTTGAGGTTCTGCGCTTCATAAAGCGTGCGTTGGGTTTGCAGCACGGTGAGCAGGTCTTCGGCGCCTGCTCGATAGCGGGTTTCGGCGATGTCAAAAGCGCGCTGGGCCTGATGAAGTTCTTCGTGCTGCCAGCGGTGCTGCTGGTCTAGGCCGTCGATGCTGTTCAGGGCTTTTTCTACGTCAGCGAAAGCGTTGATGATCGCGCCGCGATAGTTCTCCAGTAACTCCTGCTGTTTGGCGACGCTCTTGTCGCGCTCGGCCCTCAACCTCCCGTTGTTGAAGATCGGTGCCACGAGTCCGCTGGTGAGGTTATAGAACGGATTCTGCAGCATGTCATGAGCCTTGTCGGCACCCGAGCCGAGTGTCGCGGTCAGGGTGACTTTGGGCAGCATCGCTGCCCGAGCCACCTGAACATCCGCTTGCGCCGCCGACAATCGCGCTTCAGCTGCAGCGATGTCGGGCCGTCTGCCGAGCAGTTCACTCGGCACGCCAGCACCAATGTCCGGACTGGTCAAACGTTCGAATTCGGCGTCCAGTGCGCGCAGGTTCTGGACCGGTTGCCCGAGCAGAGTCGCCAGACTGATCAGTGCTTCCTGAGCCTGTTGTTTGAGCAAGGGCAGTTGGCGTTGTTGAGTCGCCACCAGGCTTTTCTGCTGGGCGAGCTCAAGAGCCGTAGCCGATCCCGATTGGTAGCGCGTCTGCACCAGTTGCATAACCCGCTCGACATTGGCCAGATTAAGTTCGGCGATGCTCGCTTGAGCGCGTAAGGCCAGCGCTTGCAGATAAGTATTGGCGACACCGCTGAGCAACGTCAGCTCCACGGTCGAGCGGTCGAATTCACTGGCCCGCAAGCTGTTCTCGGCACTGTTCACGGCAGCCTGCTTGCCGCCCCAGAAGTCCACCTCGTAACTGGCGACCAGCGAGGTGTCGAAGTACTCCGCATTGCGGTCGTATTTATCCACATCCAGTTGCCGGTAGCCCTCACCGCTGATCAGGCTTTGCCGGTTATTGGTGAGGTTGCCGTTGAATTCCGGCAACAGTGGCGCTCCGGCGATGACTGCTGAGGCCTGAGCCTGACGCACTCTGGCCATGGCGGCAGCCAGGTCGTAGCTGCCTGCGCGTGCCTGAGTGATCAGCGTGTCCAGTTCCGGGCTGCTGAAGTGCTGCCACCAGAGTCGGTTGTCTGCCTGATCCGCGATGTGCGCGGCTTGCTGCCAGGCAGCAGGAGCTGCAATACCGCTGTCTGGAGGTGTCGGGTTTTGGCTGCATGCCGCCAGGGCAAGGCACATGGTCAGCAGACTCAAGGCGGGTTTCATTGATCGCTCATTCACTGGTAAGGGCCGTCACCGGGTCGAGACGCGCAGCCTTGCGCGCAGGCATGAAGCCGAACAGCACTCCGGTCACCAGGGCGCAGCCGAAAGCGCCGATCACGGCCGATACGGAAAATGCCACCGCGACCTTGCTCAGCAGCAATGCGCCACCGAGCAGCAGGGCCAGGGCAATACCGGTCAGCCCGCCCACCACTGAAAGCATCACGGCTTCGGTGAGGAACTGACGCAATATGTCCCGCTGACGAGCACCGGTGGCCATGCGAATGCCAATTTCCCGGGTGCGTTCGCGAACGGTCATGAGCATGATGTTCATCACGCCGATACCGCCCACCAGCAGCGAGATGGCTGCAATCGAGCCCAGCATCAGCGACAACGTGTTCTGGGTCCGGGCCTCTGCCTGGATCATCGCGGCGTTGTTAGTCAGTTCGTAATCGCGGGTGCCGTTGTGCAGCTTGAGCATCAGTTCATCGATCGCCTGCTCGGTTTCCTTGACCTTGCGGGCGTCCGCCGCAGCGATCACGACATATTCCGGATCGCGATTGCCAAACAGCCGGACGCTGGCAGAGGAGTAGGGGATCATGACCCGCATGTCGCTGTCCTGCTCGCCAGAACTGGCACCTTTGGCGGCGAGCACCCCGATCACCTGAAAGGGCACGTTTTCGATCAGGATGAAGCGGCCCAGTGGGTCCACCTCGCCAAAGAATTTCTCACGGACCTTTTCGCCAATCACAGCGACAGGGGCGGCACTCGTTTCATCGGCGTCGGTGAAGTAACTGCCCTGAACCACCGGCCAATTGAAAATGCCCGAAAACGAAGTATTACTGCCGCCGACGTATACCCGCTGGTCGACACTGCCAAAGCGTACGCTTGCCTTGCCGCCGTTGACCGGCATGACCCGTGTTACCTGAGGCAGGGTAGCAAGTGCGGCAACGTCAGCGAGGCTAATAATGCCAGGGGCTGCGCGGGGTGTGGCCGCAGTACCGTTGAGGTAAATGATGTTCGAGCCAAACGCGCCCATCTGCGCCATGACCTGTCGCTTGCTGCCTTCCCCTACGGCGAGCATGACCACCACCGATGCGACGCCGATAATGATGCCCAGCAGGGTCAGGGCCGTACGGAAACGGTTGATCCACATGACTCGCCATGCGGCCTGAATCGAGTCGATCAGCTCACCTTTCCAGGCACCACTCGGGCTACTGCCGTCGCTCAGCCGTTGACGCAGATCAATCGCCTGCAAAGCGCCATTGACCGGGCCTTGCTGAGCGGGTTCGGCGTTAGCGGTGTCGCTGATGATCAGGCCGTCGCGAATCTCGATCACGCGCTTGGCGCGGTCCGCCACTTCCCGGTCATGGGTGATCAATATGACCACATGACCCTGCTGCGCCAGTTCGTCCAGCAGCAGCATGACCTCTGCACCACTGTGGCTGTCGAGGGCGCCAGTCGGTTCGTCGGCGAGAATAATATGACCGCCATTCATCAAGGCGCGGGCGATGGACACCCGTTGCTGTTGACCGCCGGATAACTGATGAGGGCGGTTGCCGGTGCGACTGGCAAGGCCCAGACGCTCGAGCAGTGCGGCAGCACGGATGTGGCGTTCGGCAGCAGGAAGCCCGGCATAAATAGCCGGCATCTCGACGTTCTCCTGGGCGGAACTGGACGGAATCAGGTGATAACCCTGAAACACAAAGCCAAACGCTTCGCGCCTTAGCCACGCCAACTCGTCGCTGCTCAGCGATGCCACAGCCTGACCGGCGAATAGATAATTGCCTGATGTCGGACGATCAAGGCAGCCGAGAATATTCATCAGCGTCGACTTGCCTGAGCCGGAAGTACCGACAATGGCAACAAACTCGCCAGGGTGAATCGACAGGTTGATGCCGCGCAGTACATCCACTGTTGGCGTGTCCCCGCCGCCATAGGTTTTGCAGATATCTTGCAGGTCAATCAGCGGCGTTTGCATTCAGCCTCCCGTCCCTGCAGCGGGGCCGATCAGCAACCGATCACCTTCAGCGAGCCCATCCAGGACCTGTACTCGCAGCCGGTCACTGAGGCCGGTGCGTATCTCGCGACGCTGGATGTCGCCGTTGCGGGCGACAACCTGAACGGTCGGGCGTTGCTGGTTATCACGGTGCAGTGCCGCCACGGGAACAGTCAGGACATTTTCTGCACGCCCTGCGACGAAGAATACCTGCGTGGTCATTTCCGCCATGAGTGCATGGTCAGGGTTCTCGACGTCGAGCAGTACGGTGTAGAGCACCACCCGGCCGCCACCAGGATTGGCGCTCGCCGGGCTGCCGCCGCCCTGACTGATCTGATCGAGAGGTTTGGGCGGAATCGGCAATACCTGCCTCACCGTACTGTTCCAGCGTCGGGTGCCGCCGCTGAGGGTAGTGAACCATGCAGTCATGCCCGGTTTGACGTGGCCAATATCCGCTTCGGACACCTCGGCCCATACGGTCATCGGCGACAGCTTGGCAATGCGCAGGATCAGTGGCGTCTGCTGCTGGGCATTGAGGGTCTGGCCGACTCTCGCGTCCAGCGCTACAACGGTGCCGGACATCGGCGCATAAATCCGGGTGTAACCCAGCTCTGCTTCGTCGCTGCGTAAACTTGCCTGAGCCTGGGCGATCTGTGCCCTGAACATATCGATGCGCGCTTGAGTGGCGTGCAATTCGGCCTGGGCGGTTTGTACATCCTCCTCACGGGTCGCGCCGCCAGCGGCCAGACTTTGCTGGCGATGGAATTTCTGCCGCGCCAACTCATGTTGCGCACGCTGCTCTTGTAATTGAGCTTTGAGGTTGTCAATGGAGTAGCGCGCCGCGTCGAGTCTGGCCGTTTGGGTGGACGGGTCTATCTCCACCAGCAATTGGCCTTTCTGAACCTCGTCGCCGATCTCGACATGGATCGTACGAATTTGCCCGGAGGCCTGAGCGCCTACATCGACATAGCGCCTGGGTTGTAACGTGCCCAAGGCCGTAACGCTGCTTTCGATATCGCCACGGGTCACTTGCACGGTGGCCAGTTTATCCTGACCGTCGGGCAGTACTTGCCAGGCAGCCAGAGCAACCATGGGGATCAGACACAGCGCTATCAACACAGCGCGTCGGGTGCTTCGCAGACGTTTCATGCAGGGTTCCGGCCAATGGGATCGGCCCGTCGTTCCACACTGTGTTCAAAGTGGATGCTGCCGTAATAAGCGGCAGAAACGGGGAACTGCCCAATAGACGAGAAAACCGCTCAGGAAATTAAGCAGCACGGATCGCGGAGGCGGGGGCGGTTACACAATATTTGTACATTTATTACACACTTTGCTTTAAATCTAGATGAGAATTGTTATAGATTGCGCTCGCGTTCAAAGTGCCATTATTGCTCGTCCGTTTTTGGCAGGGGCGCAGCGGTGATCATGCTCATGGAGAGGTGCCGCCACCCGGCGGGCCAGAGGTGATATTGGAAAACTACTATCGTGAGCTCGTGTCCTTCCTAAACGCCCGGCTGGGTAATCGCCAGGCGGCGGAAGATATCGTCCACGATACCTACCTGCGAGTACTTGAGCGCTCCAGCACCACGCCGATCGAGCAGCCCCGGGCATTTCTGTATCGCACTGCGTTGAATCTGGTCATCGATGGTCATCGGCGCAATGTGTTGCGCCAGACCGAGTCGCTGGAGGTCCTCGAGAATGAAGAGTGCTACTTCAGCCCGTCGCCACAGGTGAGTATCGATACCGGTCAGCGGCTGGACAT
The DNA here is from genome assembly GCF_002158995.1 of Pseudomonas caspiana. GTDB lineage: Bacteria > Pseudomonadota > Gammaproteobacteria > Pseudomonadales > Pseudomonadaceae > Aquipseudomonas > Aquipseudomonas caspiana. The sequence goes on from NZ_LOHF01000004.1 coordinate 151,659, forward strand.
GGTGCAACGCGCGTTGGCCGAGTTGCCTGCGCTCTGTCGCGAGAGCTTTATGCTGCGCAAGCTTGAAGGTCTGTCGCACCCGGAGATAGCCGAGCGGTTGGGTATTTCCCATAGTCTGGTCGAGAAGCACATTGTTAATGCGATGAAGCATTGTCGGGTGCGGATGAGGCAATGGGAGGGGTTTTAATTCTTCATGGATTTTTGTACATATCCATTGTTGCGGTCACGGCTGATATTGGTTGCGCTTTTACAGCGCGTCACTTTTGATGGATCCGGAAGCCGGCCCAGACAAAAGTAACCAAAATGCTCTTGCCCCACCACTCGGCACCTCGCTGTCGCTCGGTGTACCCGCCCGCAGATCCTGAAGCGTTCGGCCAGCGTGGTTTAACGGGGCGCCTCAGATCAAAATCAAAAGCGCGGCGGCCTGATAGCCGACCTGATTGTGCGAACTTACCGGTCTTCTGTAGGAACAGCCGAAGGCTGCGAGGCGGTGTGTCACGTACACCGTGATCGGCGCCGTCGTAACCTCCGACAACTCCTACAGGTCCGGAGCCCTACCGCTCTTTCCGCTCTGCTTTTGATCTGCTTGTGATTTTGATCTGAGGCGCCCCGTT
>NZ_LOHF01000004.1:152297-211759 GCF_002158995.1 Pseudomonas caspiana
GCACAGCAATGTCGGATTACGGGTATGCCGAGCCTAGGCGAGGCACCTAGTGGTGGGGTAAGAGCGCTTTGGTTACTTTCGCGCTTTTCGAAAGTGACGCGCTGTAAAAGCGCAACCAATTTCAGCCGTGACCGCAATAACGGATATGTACACATAATCACTAAATAAGAAAGATGTGTAGCCATCTATGTCGCGGCAAGGTCACCCAGACCTGAACCCCAACTGAACATCCCACGCTCTTCCCAAGAAAACCTTTGGATACCTGAACTTATCTGCATTTTCTCCCTCTCATGCCGGTAGCCATTGATCGCGGCACCCTGATAAGCTCGCGGCTTTACTCGTTTGCCCTATTGGCGCATGAACAAGGAATCAGAATGAAACAGCATCGGTTGGCAGCGGCGATTGCCCTGGTCGGTCTGGTACTCGCAGGTTGTGATAAGCAAGCCAGCACTGTTGAGCTGAAAACCCCGGCACAAAAAGCGTCCTACGGCATCGGCCTGAACATGGGCAAAAGCCTGGCTCAGGAAGGCATGGACGATCTGGACTCCAAAGCAGTAGCCCTTGGCATCGAAGATGCCGTCGGCAAGAAAGACCAGAAGCTCAAGGACGAAGAATTGGTTGAAGCCTTCGCAGCGCTGCAAAAGCGTGCCGAAGAGCGTATGGCCAAAATGAGCGAAGAGTCGGCAGCTGCCGGCAAGAAATTCCTCGAAGAAAACGGCAAGAAGGCTGGTGTAGTGACTACCGCTTCGGGCCTGCAGTACGAAATCGTCAAGAAAGCCGACGGCCCTCAGCCTAAGCCAACTGACGTAGTGACCGTTCACTACGAAGGCAAGCTGACTGACGGCAAGGTTTTCGACAGCTCTGTTGAGCGTGGCAGCCCGATCGATCTGCCGGTTAGCGGCGTGATCCCGGGTTGGGTTGAAGGTCTGCAACTGATGCACGTTGGCGAGAAGATCAAGCTCTACATCCCGAGCGATCTGGCTTACGGCGCACAGAGCCCTAGCCCGACAATCCCGGCCAACTCGGTTCTGGTATTCGATCTGGAACTGCTGGGCATCAAGGACCCTGCAGCTGCAGGCGCACCTGACGCTGAAGAAGAGCCAGCGGCACCCGCTTCCAAGTAAGCGACGCACTGGCTTGAACAACAACGCCCCGTTTCGACGGGGCGTTGTCGTTTCTGGTCGAACGGATTCGGATGAGCGCAGTCGGAGTAACATAGCCGACAACAGAGCTGAGTACCTTGTCGGACGATCCAACATTTTTGTGACAGTGGCTGTGGGTAACTTCTGAACAGCCTCAAGTCAACGATTTTTATGGCTTTTTTTATGTGACTAAAAAACGCCCGATTTGACTCCGGACCACGTAAAACGCGGGTTACGGGCTGAAAAAAGGGCTCTGTTCACAAGGTTATCCACAAGTTGTGTGGATAACCTTTTTGAGTATCAGGCACCGGCATCTGTAGGCGCGGTGTTTATCGGCACCAAACTTGGCTCAACGGGAGTGGACATGAAAGCACCCTGGAATTTGCTCCGATATTTACCCATGGCGCGGCGGCTGATCGCTGCTGGACGCTTGCCGGGTTTGTTATTCGCGGTGGCGCGCAAAGGTTCGGCTGAAGGTAGCCGTCTGGGCAAAATAAAAGACGACCTGCGCTTGTTGCAGGCGTTATGCCTGGCTTACTGGCGCGGCGAATACCGAGCCATCAGCCCCAAGGCAATTCTGTCTATCGTGGCGGGGCTGATGTACTTCTTGAGCCCGCTCGACGCGGTCCCTGACTGGATTCCCGGCATCGGTATGCTCGACGACATCGCCGTGCTGGCTTGGGTCATGAAAAGTCTGGATGCCGAACTGGAGGCATTCCGTCAGTGGCGCGCGCGTCAATCGCCGGAAAAGTTGATCGTGGTCGAGCGTCTGCCTGCCACCGCTGCTTTGCTGGAGCAGGAAAAAGCCAAGTAACGACGTGATCGGCTGTTTGAACCGTCCCTAATGCCGGGGGAAAAGGATTCAGGATAGGCAAGCAGCACCGGACCGCTGTTAAGATGCCAGCATGGGAATAAACTTACTCGATTTGTGTAGTTTTCCTACATGGGGGTTGTATGGATCTGCAGGTTATTTCTCGGAATGGGGAGCCGGAGTACGCAGTTCTGCCGTGGGCTCAGTATCAGGCTTTGCTGAAGGCGGCCGGTCTTTCCCCTCAGTCAGTGGCTGAACCCGCGCCAGTGTCGACCGCGGCGGTTGCCGATGCTGCTGAATTGCCCGGTCTTGATCAACTCGCCGCGCTACGCGCTGCCAAGGGTCTGGAACTCTCGCAACTGGCGAGAACCGTTGGCATCAGCCCGTCGTATCTGGAAATGATCGAGAGCGGCGAGCGCAAACCGGACGCCGCAATTCTTCGCAGTCTGGCTTGGGAAATGGGTGTGACGGGCTGGCGAGGTGAGGCATGAGTGTGCGCATCAGCCGTCAGCATTGGGACGGGCTGCTGGCGGAACTGGACCAGGCGCGTCGTCAGCGTCATCTGTTGACCTATCGTGCATTGCTGGAACGTCTGCAATTGCCAAGTCCGGCCATGCAGACCCTGACAGCCGCACTGGAACACCTCGCGGCTATGGATGCCAAAGCAGAGCAGCCTTTGCGTAGTTCACTCGTGATCAGCCAGGGTGCCAGCCGTTTGCCGCGTACCGGGTTTTTCGAGTGTGCTGAGCGTCTAGGGCGATTTTCAGGGCCCTCCGACGGCGTTGCTGCGGCGTCTTGGCATGCGTCGGAAGTGGTTCGGGTGTTTGAGTTCAGTTATCCCGAATAACGTTTAGATCAATGCGCTGGTTTACAGGAGCTACCGAAGGCTGCGAATTGCGTATCACAGAAATAACGATTTCGCAGCCTGTGGCAGCTCCTGCAGAAAATCATGTTCCTGCCAGTTGGTCCTTGATTGCCAACCCCAACTCCCGCGTATCAATCACATGCACACTCGCGCCAACAATGTCTTTGGCGTGGTGCTTAGCCTCTGAAGCCAGTTCGGCCAACTGGCTTGCATCGAGTTCGTTGCAGGATTCGCTGTGCAAGTGGATCACGCCAATGGACAACGAGAGCAGGGGGAATTCCTGGCGCTGTCCCTGGCGATTGGAAGCGATGAAGCAGCCTGCTTCCAGATGCTCGGAGCGATAAAAGCGGCGGCACTGATTCTGAAAGTCTTCCAGCAGTAAATTCAAACGCTTCTGCCAGTCTTCGGAGCCGAGCACCATCAGGAAATCGTCGCCACCGATATGGCCGACGAAGTCCTGGCTTGGGTCGATGCGATCATTCAGGCACTGCGCCAGGCACAGCAAGACTTCGTCGCCCCGGCCATAGCCATAGATATCGTTGAAGGGTTTGAAGCTGTCGATGTCCACGTAGCAGATCATCGACTCGCGCCCTTGTTGGAGCAAACGCGTCAGGCATTGCTGGATCGGAACGTTACCCGGCAGTAGCGTTAGAGGGTTGGCATAGCGGGCCTGCTGGATCTTCAGTTCAGTGATCAGCTTGAGGACATCGATCACCCGTCCAAGCCCTAGATAGCTGCCGTTCAAGGTGATGATGAAGTCTTCTTCGATACGCTGCCGGGCACGGCTGGTCAGCAATCGACTGACTTTCTGCAGGGACTGGTTTAACTCCACGGCAAGGAAGTCGTCGCTCATCAGGCGGCTGATCGGCTTGCGGGCGAACAGTTCGGTGCCAAAGGGTTTGAGCAGCACTTCGGACAACGAATGCCGATGCACGATGCCGCACGGTCGACCCTGGTCATCCAGTACAGCCATTGAGTTCAGCGCCGCCTGCTTGCGAAAGGCTTCGAGCACTGACGCGGTCGGAGTGCTTTGCTCAACGGCCGGTTGCTCGTTGAGCAAAGCGCTCAGGTCGCTGCCTTCGTCGGTCAGGGATGGCGTCGCCAGAGCGTCCAGTTTTGGCAGCAGCTTGCGGGCGTCGCGGGGCGGTTGTTCCTGCGGGCGGCAAAGCAGATAGCCCTGTACCAGATCTACACCCATCTCACTGAGTACCGCGAGTTCTTCCGGCAACTCGATACCTTCGGCGATGACTGAGGCTCGTGACGCTTTGGCCATTTGCAGCATCGAACCGACGAACTCACGTTTGACGGCATCCTGATGAATGCCGTCGATGAAGTGTCGGTCGATCTTCACGTATTCGGGCCGTAACTCTGACCATAAGCGCAGGCTGGAGTAACCAGCGCCGAGATCATCCATGGCGATGGAAAAGCCCATGTCACGATAGTGATGCAGCGCGGTATACAGCAGCTCGAAATCTTCCGTCGGGGTTTGCTCGGTCAGCTCGATCACCACCTTGTTAGGCGCGATGCCATAGCGTTGCAGCAGCTCCAGTGTTCTCCCGGGCGGATGCGTGGGCTCCAGCAGGGATTCCGGCGAGATATTGAGAAACAGCATGCCTTCCAGCTGTTGTTCGCTGAATCGGCGACAGGCACTTTCCCGACAGGCCATTTCCAGCTCGCTCAGGCGCCCGGCATGGCGTGCCACCGCGAACAGGTTGATCGGGGAGTGCAGGGTGCTGTTGGAGGGGCCACGCGTCAGCGCTTCATAACCCAGAATCCGCCGCTCGCTCAGTGACACAATCGGTTGGAACAGGCTGTGCAGATCGCTGTGAGCGAGAATCGAGCTCAGTGCGCTCAGCTGTTCTGTCATGGTCATGGCAATCTCGAGGCAAGAAATAAGGGGCTAAACGCCAGTGCGTTGAGCCCCTTATTTCACGACAGATTCATGACTGTTTGATGACGATTGCTATCAAATAGCCAGTCCTCTGGATTCAATCCGAATTTTTGTACCAGGTCGCCCTGTGTCCCTGACACCGCGCTATCGCGCGACAAACACGGGACCTGTAGGAGTGACCGGGGTGGCGATCCACATTGCTCGCGATTCGGTCTGTCAGGCAATAAATATATTGCCTGTACTGGAGCTATCGCGAGCAAGCTCACTCCTACGGAAGTTGCAAACGCCTGTAGGAGCTCACGAGCAACGCGAGGCAGCGATTACAATTCGCCTGACACACCGCAATCGCGGGCGTCGTAACCTCCGTGCGCTCCTACAGGGACCTGTTTACTTCTTGGCGACCGAAGCACTCAAGCCCAGATAGTCGATCAGAATACGACCGGTCTCGGACAGGTAAGCATCGTCCTCCGGTTTGGCGTTCTCGTCTTCTACCGGGAGGGCATCTTCGTCTTCTTTCTTCAGCTCTTTAAGCGGCTCTTCACCTTTGGCCTTGCGACGGGCGTTTTCCAGCGCCAGTTGCCTGGCTTCGATGGACGCGTGCTCTGCGCGACGGTCCGCTTCGTTGAGGCTGACCGTTTTCTCATTCATCAATTGCTTGGCCAAGGCCAAGCGATTTTCGATGAACACGAACTCTGCATCCTTCGCCGAACGGCTTTCATGTCGCGACTGAAGCTGGGCCAGGAACGGCTTGAACGGGTCAATGGCCGGCTTGATCGCCGGTTTGATGCTGTCCCATGGCATTGCCTCAGGCAGTGCGCTCTCGCCAATTTCCTTGGTGTCGATGATCGACGGATAAGTGATGTCCGGCACTACCCCCTGATGCTGGGTACTCTGCCCGGAAACCCGGTAGAACTTCGCCAGAGTCAGTTTCAGCTCGCCGTGATTAAGCGGCTGAATGGTCTGCACGGTCCCTTTACCGAAGGTCTGGCCGCCGATAATCAGCGCGCGGTGATAGTCCTGCATGGCACCTGCGAAAATCTCCGAGGCCGAGGCAGACAGACGGTTGACCAGCAGCGCCATCGGGCCTTTGTAGAAAGCGCCGGTGTCTTCGTCTTCAAGTACATCAACCTTACCGTCGGCATTACGCACCAGAACGGTCGGGCCTTTGTCGATGAACAGGCTAGTCAGTTCGGTCGCTTCCTGCAGCGAGCCGCCACCATTGTTACGCAGATCCAGGACCACACCGTCGACCTTTTCGGCCTGCAGTTCGGTCAGCAGTTTCTTCACGTCACGGGTGGTGCTCTTGTACTGCGGGTCGCCAGCGCGATACGCCTTGAAGTCCAGATAGAAAGCCGGAATGTCGATCACGCCGAGCTTGTAGTCGCGGCCATCCTGTTTCAGATGCAGGATCGATTTCTTCGCAGCCTGTTCTTCCAGCTTCACCGCTTCGCGAGTGATAGCGACGATCTTGCTGGTCTGGTCATTCGGCGCATTGCTGGCCGGAATCACTTCCAGGCGCACAACAGAGCCCTTCGGACCACGAATCAGTTTGACGACTTCATCCAGACGCCAGCCGATCACGTCCACCATCTCTTTGTCGCCCTGAGCGACGGCGACGATCTTGTCGGCAGGCGCAACCTGTTTGGTTTTGGCGGCAGGGCCGGCCGGTACCAGACGCACGATCTTCACGTTGTCGTTGTCGCTCTGCAACACGGCGCCAATGCCTTCCAGCGACAGGCTCATGTTGATGTCAAAGTTTTCCGCGCTGTCCGGAGACAGATAGTTGGTGTGCGGATCGTAAGACATGGCGAAGGTGTTGATGTATGCCTGGAAGATATCTTCAGCACGAGTCTGACTCAGACGTGCCAGTTGATTCTTGTAGCGCTTGGTCAGCGTCTCCTGAATCTTGGCCGGGTCTTTACCCGCGATCTTCAGGCGCAGGACTTCGTCCTTGACGCGCTTGCGCCACAGGTCATCCAGTTCAGCTTCGTTTTTCGGCCAGGCGGCGTCCTTGCGATCCACCAGCAAGCTTTCCTTAGCGGTGAAATCAAGTTTGTCGACGCCTTTGTTCAATTCAGCCAGGGCGAAATCCAGACGCGACTTGATGCGGTCCAGATAACGCTTGTAGATGGTAAAACCAGGATTCAGGTCGCCGCTTTTCAGGAAATCGTCGAACTGGGTACGCCACTTGTCGAACTCGGCGACATCGCTGGCGAGGAAGTAGCTGCGCGCCGGGTCCAGAAGCTTGAGGTAGCTTTCATAGATGATCACCGAACGTTTGTCGTCCAGTGGCGGTTTGCTGTAATGATGACGCTTGAGCAGCTCAACCACGTTAAGACTGGCGATCACTTCGTCGCGATCCGGCTGGAGGTTATCCCAGCTATTGGCGGCAAAAGAACTGGCGGACATCGGCAAAATGCTGAGACCCACGACCAGCGCAAGGGCGGTACTTGGTAAGAAATGCTTCATGCTGATTCGACGCGGGGACAATTGATAACGCATATTAGGCCGTCTTTGGAAGTCGCCGGTTCCGTCGGATCCGGTCGCATAATGCAAGAAAGCCCGTGCTGTTTCAGCTTCGGGCTCAGTCCAGACTCACTATGGAGGCACTGTGAAGGCATTGCAAGGCGTTGAAGGTCGTGTGGAATGGGTCGATGAGCCAAGTCCGGCGCTCGATGTAGGGCAAGTTCGTATCAAAGTTGCCGCTGCGGGTTTGAATCGGGCTGATTTATTACAGCGTGCGGGGCTCTATCCGCCGCCGCCCGGGGCTAGCGAAATTCTCGGGATGGAGTGTTCCGGAGTCATCGCCGAAGTCGGGCCGGGGGCTTCCTGGCAAGTGGGCGACAGGGTCTGCGCGCTGCTGGCTGGCGGGGCGATGGCGGAAGAAGCGGTGGTTGATGGACGGCATGTCTTGCCGGTTCCTGAAGGCTTGTCACTGGCCGAGGCCGCCGCCATTCCGGAAGTCTATGCCACCGCATGGCTTAACCTGTTTCAGCTTGCAGGTCTAAAGCCCGGCGAGAAAGTGTTGTTACACGCTGGCGCAAGCGGAGTTGGTTCAGCTGGTATTCAGCTTTGCAAGGCGTTTGGCAATCCTGTCTGGGTCAGCGTTGGCTCGGCGGACCGTCTGGAGTACTGCATCGAGTTGGGTGCTCAGGGCGGCGTAGTGCGTAATGAAAGCCTGGACAGCCTGAAGGATTTTGCGCCGTTCAATGTGATCCTTGATCCTGTGGGCGCCAACTATGCCGAGCTGAACGTCAAACTGCTGGGTGTGGACGGTCGCTGGGTGCTGATCGGCCTGATGGGTGGCCGCGAGGCGCAGGTGGACATGGCGCAGATTCTGGGTAAACGCATCCAGTTGCTGGGTTCGACCTTGCGCAGCCGCGATGACACGTTCAAGGCTGACCTTTTGCATGATCTGGGGCAGCACGTCTGGCCACTGTTCACCGAAGGCCGCCTCAAACCCCAGCTGGCCCGCAGCTACCCGATCAAGGATGCAGAAGCGGCTTATGCCGAGCTGGCGACCAACAAGGTCAATGGCAAGCTGGTGCTGGTGATTGATGAAAGCCTGGTTTAAAGCCTGATTCTGGAATCCTGACTTTATCCCGTCGTGGGAGCTGTGCTTGCCCGCGATAAGGACACCGCGAACCAAAGTGAATCGCGTCCAGCCTTATCGCGGGCAAGCACCGCTCCCACAGGGAATGTAGCCAGGCTTGTTACTTCCAGCTATGCACCGGCCAACCGGCTTTCTGCGCGTGCTCCAGCAGAGTCGGGTCCGGGTTGACCACATGCGGATAATCAACCTTGAGCAGCAACGGCAGATCGTTGCGTGAATCCGAGTAGAAGCTCGCGCCTTCAAGGTTTTCACCTTCGGCGTCCAGCCATTCCATGAGACGGGTGATCTTGCCTTCGCGGTAGGTCAGGGTGCCGACGGTCTTGCCGTTGTACACACCGTGAGCGACGTCCAGTTCGATGGCCAGCACTTCATCAATACCAATACGCTCGGCAATCGGTTTGACCAGATGAACACCCGACGCTGAAATCACCAGAATCCGGTCGCCTGCAGCGCGGTGTTCGGCGATGCATTTAGTGGCGTCGCTGAAAATGATCGGCTCGATGTAATCCTCGACCCACGGCCCGACGAGGTGGTCGACTTCTTCCGGGGTACGGCCAAGCATCGGCTCCAGGCTGAAGGCCATGTAGTCTTCCATGGCCAGCTTGCCTTCGCTGTAGGCCTGCATCAGTTCGTGATCGCGTTTGATGAACGACGCTGGATCAACCCAGCCAAGCCTGGCCATCTGCTCACTCCACAGACTGGCGCAGTCGCCGGCGATCAGGGTTTCGTCCAGGTCAAAAATTGCTAAAGCCATTAAAAGCTGTCCTTTGAAAATTAACTGAGCTGCGGTGCGGTTTCCTGTAGGAGTGAGCTTGCTCGCGATGGCGTTCTACTCGCAACGCAACCATCAAATTTGAGAATGCTATCGCGAGCAAGCTCACTCCTACAGAGGATATTGATCAGGCCATAGTATTTGGCCGGATTAACACCGCCTCGTGATCACGCCACCTCACACAACGCCGAAGCATCAACCCTCAACGTCACCCGCGTCCCGTCAGTCAGCAGATCGTCTGCCGAGCGATTGAGTACGTCCACCACCAGTTCAACGCCGCGAGCCTCGACCCGGTAGCGGATCACGTTGCCCAGCAGGCTGTGGCTGCGGATTTGCCCTTCAAGCTCGCCGGTCAGGCTCAGTTGAATGGCCTCTGGACGAATCGCGATGCGGCTGGTGATCGGCCGTTGCATAAGGCGGCTGGCATCTTCGGCTTCGAGCAGGTTGTAGTTGCCAATGAAGCCTGCGGCGAAAACATCCACCGGCGCAGTGTAAAGGGTTTCAGCATCGCCGCTCTGCACGATACGACCCTGATTCATCAGGAAAATGCGATCTGACATGGTCAGCGCTTCTTCCTGATCGTGGGTCACGAAGATCGTGGTCAGGCCCAGCTCGCGCTGAATCGCGCGGATTTGCTCACGCAGATGTTTGCGAATTCGCGCATCCAGCGCCGACAACGGTTCATCCAGCAGCAACAGACGCGGCCGGGTCACCAGAGAGCGGGCGAGGGCGACGCGCTGGCATTGGCCACCGGACATTTGATGCGGATAGCGGCTGGCGAAATCGGTCAGCTCCACCAGCTTCAACACTTCGGCGACCCGCTTGTGGGTGTCGTCAGCGTTGACCTTTTGCATGCGCAGACCAAATGCGACGTTCTGCTCCACAGTCATGTTGGGGAACAGCGCGTAGCTCTGGAATACCATGCCGATGTTGCGCTTTTGCGGGGTCACTGGCACCAGATCGACACCGTCGAGCAGAATGCGGCCGCTGTTGACCGAGGTCAGCCCGGCAATGCAGCGCAGCAGCGTCGACTTGCCACAACCAGACGGGCCGAGCAGGGTCACGAACTCACCACGCTCGATGGTGCAGTTGATGTCACTGAAGACTGCCGTGCTGCCATAGTTTTTTTGCAGATTTTCAACACTGACAAAACTCATATCAGTCTTTGTCCTTATTCAGGCGATTGGCGGCCAGGGTCAGCAGCAACACGAAGAGGAAGTAGGAAATCACCAGCGCACTGTTGAAGTGACCGCTGCTGTTACGCATGTTGTTCAGGTACACCTGCAACGTTTCATAGCGCGTGCCGACCAGCAGGTTGGCGAACACGAACTCGCCGAACAGGAAGGAGAACGACAGCAGCAGGGCGACCATCAAGCCTTTGCGCAGGTTGGGCAGCACCACCAGGAACGCTGCCTGCCAGGTATTGGCGCCGAGCAACTGGGCGGCGTCCATCAGGTCAGTCAGGTTGATCGCTTGCAGGTTGTTACTGATCGCCCGGTACATGAACGGCAGGGCGACGGTGAAGTAGCAGCCGATCAGAATCCATGGCGTACCGACCATCGCGAACGGTCCGGAACCATACAGCTGCAACAGGCCCACCGACGACGCTACCGGCGGCACCGCGAAGGGCAGCAGGATCAGAATGTTCATTAACGCGTCCAGGCGCGGGAAGTGGTAATGCACCACAAACAGTAGCGGCAGGATCAGCACCACCGACAAGATCAGCGCGCCAACACAAACCAGCAGCGATTGGCCAAATGCAGCGAGGAAGCGCGGATCGCTCCACAGCGCGATGTACCACTTGAAGGTCAGGCCGCTGGGCAGAATGCTTGCCGACCAACTGGTCGCCACTGAATACAACAGCGTGCCGAGCAGCGGCAGCAGCAGGATGAAGAACAGCAGATAAACGACCGCTCGGTGATAAAACCGGGCCGGGCCTCTTTCAACGCGAGACATGGTAGCTCCTCTTCAGCAACCACTGATGGACGACTGTGACCAGCGTCATCAGGCCGACCAGAATCATCGCCAGCGCGCTGGCCATGTTCGGATCAAGGCTGATATCGCCTGCAACCATGGCCGCAATACGGATCGGCAGCACGTTGAAGTTGCCGGTGGTCAGAGCGTAGACCGTGGCGTAAGCGCCCAGGGCATTGGCCAGCAGAATGACAAAAGTGCCGAGCAGGGCAGGAGTCAGCACCGGCAAGCCGATGTAACGCCAGAACTGAAAGCTGCTGGCGCCAAGCAACGATGCCGAATCACGCCAGTCCTGACGCAGGGCATCGAAGGCCGGATAAAGCAGCAATACGCCAAGGGGAATCTGGAAATAGGTATAGAGGATGATCAGCCCGGTTTTCGAATACAGGTTGAAATCTTCGATGATTCCCGCCTGCTTGAGCATCAAGGTCACGGCGCCGTTGAAGCCCAGCAGAATGATGAACGCAAAGGCCAACGGCACGCCTGAGAAGTTGCTGGTCATGTTGGCGAACGAATTGACGAAGTCCCGCAGGCGCGAATCCACGTTGCGCAGCGAATAACTGCCCAGCACCGCAATGATGATGCCGAACAGGCTGGACCAGAAACTGATCTCCAGGCTGAACTGCATGGCCTGTCGATAGAACCGCGAGTCGAAGGCCTTGATGAAGTTTTCAATGCCCCAGCCGGCGTCGGAATGCAGGCTGTTGATCGCTACCCAGCCCAGCGGCGCGATCTGAAACACGAAGAAGAACAGTGCAAACGGAAGCAGGCAGAGAAGCCCGAGCCATTTGCCGCGATTATTGGTGCTCACTTGAGAATCTCCCGGCAGACCGGTTTGTCGTGGGGCACGCCGAGCAGTTCGCAGACAATGCCGCACAGCTCGGTTTGCCTGGGTGCCGCCGCAGTATTCAGGCTGAACGCATCGCCCAGCACGAACAGCGGGACTTCGCGCTCTTCGGGCAGCAGGCCATTGTGGGAGCGGTCGTTGTTCATGCCGTGATCGGCAGTGATCAAGACCTGATAGCCCGCGTCGAGCCAGCCTTGCAGGTAATCCGCGATGATGATGTCAACGCTGCGCGCGCTGTTGCGGTATTGCGCGCTGTCGAGGCCGTGCTTGTGCCCGGCGTCGTCGATATTCATGGGGTGAATCAACAGCAGATTCGGCGCGTGCCTCACCCGCAGACTTTCTGCGTCGGCGAACAGGTGCGAGTCCGGGTAGTGATCGGCGTAGTAGAAGTGGCCGTGCTGAATCGGTAATTCGACGTCATCGGTATGGCGATCACGGGCGGCATCGAACGGCGTGCGGTTATACAGTTCGCTGACCCAGTGATAGGCCGCCGCCGCGGTACTGAGTCCGGCGTCGGTGGCGTAGTGGAACATGCTGCGTTGGTTGGAAAGGCGTGACACCTGATTGTGGACGATGCCGCTTTCAATCGGCGGTACGCCGGTCAGGATGCATTCGTACAGCGGGCGCGAGAGTGCCGGCAGTTCGCATTCCAGCTTGTAAAGCGAGGCTCGACCTGCGTTGGCATAAGCCTGCAGATGGCCCATCGCATGTCTGGCCACTTCGAAGTTGAGGCCGTCGAGCACGATGAGGATGACATTGTGTTTCATGAGCCAATCGCTCCGGCAGGCACAGGCTTTTTGGGGAATGACGGGGAAACGGCCTCATCCTTGAGGCCCGTAGCGCATCAGTTCATTTCAACGATGACTTGCTCGTTCCACATCTGTGGCAGTGCCTTGGAGGTTTTCTCCCATGCAGCTGCGTTTTTGATTGGGGTCACGCCTTTGTACTGCTCGTTTGGCAGCAGCTTGGCCTGCACTTCAGGTGGCAGGGTGAGGTGCTCGGCACGAATCGGACGTGCGTTGCCCTTGGCCAGGTTGATCTGACCGGCGTCACTGAAGATGTATTCACGGGCCAGCTTGGCGGCGTTAGGGTTCTTCGCGTATTTGTTGATGATGGTGGTGTAGCCGGAAATCACCGAACCGTCGGACGGGATCAGCACCACGTAGTCATCCGGGTTGGTCATCTTGGCCTTGTAGCTCAGACCGTTGAAGTCCCAGACGATGCCCACTTCAACCTCGCCTTTTTCCATGCTCTGGATGTTCGGGTTGTTGAGGGCCAGACGCTTTTGCTTGGCCAATTCGGTGAATAGTTGCAGGCCGGGCGCGATATTGCTTTCGTCGCCTTTCATCGCAATCGCAGCGGCCAGAACGCCGTTGGCAGCTTGCGCTGCGGTGCTCACGTCACCTACGGTGACCTTGTACTTGCCATTCTTCAGGTCAGACCACTTGGTGGGTACTTCAGAACCGTGCAGCAACTTCTTGTTGACCACGAAAGCGATGGTGCCGGTGTAGGCCAGTGTCCAGTGACCGTCTTTATCTTTCGCCCAGTCCGGAACCTGATCCCAAGTGCTTGGCTTGTAGGGTTGGGTCACGCCTTTAGCCGCTGCAATAGGGCCGAAAGCCGCGCCGACGTCGCCGATGTCGGCACTGGCGTTATCTTTTTCCGCATCGAACTTGGCGATTTCCTGGGCCGAGCTCATGTCCGTGTCCATGTGCTTGAGGCCGTACTTGGTCTGCAGATCCGCCCAGGTGTCTTTCCAGTTCGCCCAGTCATCCGGCATGCCAACACTGTTGACCGCGCCTTCAGCCTTGGCGGCTGCTTCAAGGGTTTTCAGGTCAGCGTCTGCCGCCATGACGGAGGTGCTGAGAGCAATAGCGGAACCGAGGAGTGATGCCAGCAAAAGGTGTTTCATTCGAAGCTCCTTGTGCACTTCTGAAAGATCTTTTTAGAAGTGATCGTTGCGGGTTGGTTGGTCTAGGTCAGCAATACCTGAGCCAAGTTAAGCTTTTTCGATGACATTTTTATGTTGATGCAGCTTGTTACCCGAGGGCTGCATAGCGAGCTGACCGGGTGCGGGGTAAGCGTAGACCATGATCAAAGCCTTGATCTGAAAGGCCTGCGGCGTTTTATTAGAGCGGGGCTGGCATGGTTTGTGATGGGCATTGTCATGGAGCAGTCATCTACACTCCGTAGGCTGTTTCTGCGCACCAACGTGTGCAATGAGAATCATCAGTGCGCTGTTTTGGCGCTGGTCTAGTCCAGTAAGGAAGCCTGATGCGCGAAGAAGTGCCCCGTGCGGTCACAACGATTTGTAATGCCCTGCAAGAGCAGATCGAGCATGGTCTGCTGCCGCCTGGCAGCAAGTTGCCCGCCGAACGCAAGCTGAGTGAAGTCTTCGACACTACGCGTATCACCTTGCGAGAGGCCTTGGTGCAGCTCGAAGCGCTGGGGCTTATTTATAGAGAGGAGAGGCGGGGATGGTTCATTTCGCCGCCACGTTTGGCGTATGACTTGATGCGCCGCAGTCACTTCCACGCCATGGTCGAGGCTCAAGGGCGGGTCGCTGACACTCATGTCATTTCTGCACGCCTGCAACCGGCCTCGGCAAAAATATGCGAAATGCTGCAATTGCCTGCACTGTCCAGCGTGGTCCAGATCTGCCGCGCCCGGCGCATAGATCAGCGTCTGGTGCTGTATGTGGAGCACTACCTGAATCCCGAATACTTTCCCGGCATCCTTGATAGCGATCTCAATCAGTCGCTGACCGAGTTGTACGCCAGCCGCTATGAACTGCGTTACGGCCAGGTCCGCTTCGAGATGGTGCCCACCGCGCTGCACGCAGAAGCCTCGGCGGCGCTCAAAGTTTCACTGGGCAGCCCAGGCTTGCGCATTGCCAGGGTCAACTTCGACCAGAATGGCAGGTTGATCGATTGCGACCTGGAGTACTGGCGGCACGATGCGATTCATGTGAGCGCGGTGGTGCGGGATATTTGAGGTCATCTGAGCAGTAAGGCGTGGGACCGGCTTTAGCCGGGAAGGGGTCGGTTCAATCACTACATTTTCATCTGCAGAACACCGCCTTCCCGGCTAAAGCCGGTCCCACGTCAGTATTTCAGTGAGGCAGGTTTGGGCAAGCAGCGATATCGGGTCTGCTTGCCCACTTGCTTATGGCAACTCATGACTCGCATAAAACGCGGTCAATACTTTCACCAGGTGCGCGAGGTCATGGCTGCCAGCCAGCTCACGGATCGAGTGCATGGCGAACGTCGGCAAGCCGATGTCTACGGTGCGCACGCCCAGATGGCTGGCGGTGATCGGGCCGATGGTTGAACCGCAAGCCATGTCGCTGCGTACCACGAAGCTCTGCACCGGCACTTCTTCAGCCATGCACAGATGGCGGAAGAACCCGGCGGTTTCGCTGTTAGTGGCGTAACGCTGGTTGCTGTTGACCTTGATCACCGGGCCGGCATTGAGTTTCGGGCCGTGGTTGGCGTCGTGCTTCTCGGCATAGTTAGGGTGAATGCCGTGAGCGTTGTCAGCTGAAACCAGCAATGACTTCTGGATCGTACGCACGTAATCCGCACCGTCCGGCAGCAGACGCTGAAGGATCTGTTCCAGCATCGGGCCATCGGCGCCACAGGTCGACGACGAGCCTACTTCTTCATGGTCGGTACACACCAACAGGCAGGTTTCGTCAGTGTTGGTGCCTAGCAGCGCTTGCAGACCGGCGTAGCAGGACAGCAGGTTATCCAGACGCGCGCCCGCGATGAAGTCGGCGTTCAACCCAACCACAGCGGCGCTTTGCGTGTCGTAGAAACTCAGCTCGTAGTCGAGGACCACGTCAGCATTCAGGCCGTGCTCGCGAGCCAGTTGATCGGTGAGCAGCGCGCGGAAGTCGGCGCGTTCGTCACCCGCTACCTGGGCCAGGATCGGCGGCAGCTCGGTCTGTGGGTTGATCGCCCAGCCTTCGTTGGCGGTGCGATTGAGGTGGATCGCCAGGTTGGGGATCACGGCAATCGGCAGTTTGAAGTCGATCAACTGACTTTCCACTTTACCGTCGCGGCGGAAGGTAACACGGCCAGCCAGCGACAGATCGCGGTCGAACCATGGCGCGAGCAGCGCACCACCGTAGACTTCGACGCCCAGTTGCCAAAAGCCCTGGCGCTGCAGTTCAGGTTGCGGCTTGACCCGCAGGCAGGGGCTGTCGGTATGGGCGCCGACCATGCGGATACCGCCGGTCAGTGGTGATTGACGGCCCATACGGAACGCCACGATGGACGAATCATTCCGGGTTACGTAATACCGGCCGCCGGTTTCGGTGGCCCAGGTTTCGCGTTCGTCCAGACGCTGGAAGCCAGCAGCTTCAAGGTGTTGGACGAGAGTCGCGGTTGCATGGAAAGGGGTAGGAGAGGCCTTGAGGAAATCAATCAGGCCTTTGTTCAGCTCTTCGCGCATAAGTCACTCCAGACAGCAATGGCGGGAGTTTACCGTATTGATGTGGGTCGTGTTGTTGCGGGTGTGCTTTGTGTTGCACTTCACGCTATCTCAGATAAAGCGCAGGACCTGTAGGAGCTCACGAGCAATGCGAGGCAGCGATAGCCGTCTGTCTGACACACCGCCATCGCTGGCCTCGTGACCTCGGTGCGCTCCTACAGGATCGCGGTGTGCCTAAAACGGCGCAGGGCATTCGAACCGTAAACGCTCACCCGTTTGCGGATGGGTAAAGCTCAACATGCTCGCATGCAGGCACAGGCGCGGATACGCGGCCAGTGCTTCCGGATGTGCATAAAGACCATCGCCCAGCAGGGGATGCCCAATCGACAGCATATGAACCCGCAACTGATGCGAGCGTCCGGTAATCGGCGTCAGTTCGACACGGCTGTAATGACCGCAGCGCTTCAGCACTTTCCAGAACGTCTGCGCATGCTTGCCTGCTTCGTGATCCACCACATGCCGAGGCTTGGTAGGCGGGTCGTAACGCAGGGGCAGGTCGATGCTGCCGCTGTCCAGAGTCGGTTCACCCCAGCACAGCGCGGTGTAGGCTTTTTCAGTTTCCCGGTCATGAAACTGGCGGGACAGTTCGCGATGCGTATCCGCATCGCGGGCCAGCAGGATGATCCCGGAGGTTTCCCAGTCCAGGCGATGGACAATGCGGGCTTCGGGGTAGCCGTTTTCCTGCAGGCGGGTAATCAGGCAATCCTTGTTGTCCTCGGCACGGCCGGGAACGGAAAGCAGCAGGGTTGGCTTATCAATCACCAGAACGGCTGCGTCCTGATAAATGATGCGGATGTTCGACAACGGCATTTAACGGCCTCTAAACGCAACGACGGCATCAGCCCCACTCGTAAGAATGGTGCTGATGCCGCCGCAAGCAACCGCCGGATCTAGCGATCTGGCAGGGTGATGTTGAGTTCCAGAATCGAGCAGCTACCCTGGTTTTCCAGAGCAACCTGCACATCGTTGGACTCGATGTTGACGTACTTGCGGATCACTTCGACCAGCTCTTTTTGCAGGGCTGGCAAGTAGTCCGGAGTGGTACGTTGGCCGCGTTCATGCGCCACGATGATCTGTAGACGCTCTTTCGCGACCGACGCGGTGCTGACTTTTTTGCTGGCACGAAAGAAGTCGAAAATGTTCATCAGTTACCCCCGAACAGGCGTTCGAAAAATCCTTTCTTCTGAATGTCCAGGAAACGGTGCTCGCGCTCTTTGCCCAACAGACGATCAACCGCATCGCTGTAAGCCTGACCTGCATCGCTCTGATCGTCGAGGATGACCGGTACGCCCTGGTTGGAAGCTTTCAGTACTGCCTGGGACTCCGGGATCACACCCAGCAGAGTCACCGCGAGGATTTCCTTGACGTCTTCGACGCCCAGCATCTCGCCCTTGCTTACACGCTCCGGGTTGTAGCGGGTCAGCAGCAGGTGTTCCTTGATCGGGTCTTCGCCACGCTCGGCACGGCGCGATTTGCTGGCCAGCAGGCCCAGCATGCGGTCCGAGTCACGTACCGACGATACTTCCGGGTTGGTCACGACAATAGCTTCATCGGCGAAGTACATCGCCAGGTGAGCACCGGTTTCGATACCGGCAGGAGAGTCGCAGACGATGTACTCGAAGGATTCCTTGAGTTCCATCAGGACTTTTTCCACGCCTTCTTTGGTCAGCGCTTCTTTGTCACGAGTCTGGCTGGCAGCCAGTACGAACAGGCCTTCGATCTTTTTGTCTTTGATCAGCGCTTGTTGCAGGTTGGCCTCGCCGTTTACCACGTTGACGAAGTCATACACCACACGACGCTCGCAGCCCATGATCAGGTCGAGGTTACGCAAGCCGACGTCGAAGTCGACAATGACAGTTTTGTGGCCGCGCAGTGCGAGACCGGTACCGATGGCGGCGCTGGTGGTGGTCTTGCCCACACCACCCTTGCCGGATGTAACCACGAGAATCTTGGCCAAGGTGTATCACCCCTAGAGGAAAAGGACAGTTAGTCCTGAAGAGCGTCCCTTGAAGCGGCGACCGTCGAACAATGATGGAAATTTAAAGCTTCCGGGTGTCCTACCCTGGGAGCAATTTGCCAGGAACGATTAAAGCTCCTGGATTTCCTACAACCTTTGCTACGTTTTCGCGACGAATCAGGGATGCTTTGAAAATGGCGCAGTATCCGTTAAAGCCGGATGATGTTCAACACGTCACCTGACAGGCTGACCTGTACCGACGTACCCCAGAGTGGATCCCTGCGTAAATCTTCGGAAACCTTGTATTGCCCGGCGATGGATATCAGTTCGGCACCCATCTGCTGACAGAAAATTCGCGCTTTGGTGTCGCCTTTTATTCCAGCCAGCGCCCGACCGCGCAATGGGCCGTAAACATGGATGTTGCCATCGGCCAGAAGTTCCGCACCCGGACTGACCGGGGCAATCACCACCAGGTCGCCGCCGGGGGCGTAAATCTGCTGCCCGCCGCGCACCGGCGTGGTAATCACGCGGGTCGGTTTGATGGTCGGCTCGGGTGGTGTTTCGACTTTTTTCTTCGCCGCTTCACCTTCCAGCGGGTCCAGTGGACGCTCGCGGGCACCGGACGGCGGGAGGACAGGCAAATCGATAGCGATGGCAGCGGCGATATCTTCGATGCGACTGGCACGAATCGCCAGGGTGCGCAGGCCATGCTGGCGGCATACGCGCATCAGGCCGGGCAGGTCCACGGCGCCGCTGTCGGCGGGAAGCTTGTCGAGCGCCAGCACCAGCGGGGTATTGCTGAAAAAATTTGGAGCCTGGGCCACTTTCGCCGCCAATTGGCGGTCGAGGGCCTCAAGGTTGTTGCGGGCCAGCTCCAGCACAGTGATGGCGAGCATGCTGCCCTTGAGTTGGAAGACTGGATCCTGTTCTTGCGATTCGTTTTGGCTCATGGTCGGCATACAACGGCTTGTCGCTAAAAGTGCCGAGACTTATAACGATAACGCCCGCTAGCCGCAAGCGGGGTCGAACCGTTGTAGAATGCGCGGCCATGGTTCTGATGGAAGCCTTAATGGATCGCCCGCGTTTTCGAGCTTATTTTCTTCACCCCCGTTTCTGGCCGTTATGGCTGGGGCTTGGGCTGCTGTGGCTGATTGTTCAATTGCCATTCCGGGTTCTGCTGGTGATTGGGCGGATGCTGGGCGCGGTGATGTATAGATTTGCCACTGATCGCAAATACATCGCGTCTCGCAATCTGGAGCTGTGTTTCCCCCATCTTTCCAGCGATGAGCGTAAGCGCCTGCTCAAGGAAAACTTTGCTTCCACGGGCATCGCCTTTTTTGAAATGGCCATGAGCTGGTGGTGGTCCAAAGAGCGTCTTGCCAAACTGGCGCATATTGAAGGTCTTGAGCACTTGCAGGCTGCGCAGCAGCAAGGGCAGGGCGTGATTCTCATGGCGCTGCATTTCACTACGCTGGAAATCGGCGCAGCGCTGCTGGGCCAGCAACACACCATCGACGGCATGTACCGCGAGCACAAGAACGCACTGTTCGATTTCGTCCAGCGTCGCGGCCGGGAGCGCCATAACCTGGACTCTTTAGCCGTGGAGCGCGAAGACGTGCGGGGCATGCTCAAGTTGCTGCGTGCTGGCCGCGCCATCTGGTACGCACCGGATCAGGACTACGGCGCCAAGCAAAGCGTGTTCGTCCCGTTGTTCGGCATTCAGGCTGCTACCGTGACGGCCACCAGCAAATTCGCCAAGCTGGGGCGTGCCCAAGTCGTACCATTTACCCAGCAGCGACTGGCTGACGGCGGTGGCTATCGATTGGTTATTCATCCGCCATTGCAGGACTTTCCCGGCGAAAGTGATGAAGTTGATTGCCTGCGCATCAATCAATGGGTAGAAAGTGCCATTACGGAGTGTCCTGAGCAGTATCTTTGGGCGCACCGTCGATTCAAAAGCCGACCTCCGGGCGAGCCAAAAATCTATAAGAAGCGTACGTGATCAACTGAGGCGCAGCTAAATGCTTGAACCCGTCATCGCAATGGATGCTGTGAATGATGTAGAACCCGTTACCGGGTTGATTCTGTCTGGTGGTGGGGCGAGGGCTGCTTATCAGGTCGGGGTATTGGCGGGGATCGCCGATTTGCTGCCTCCCGGCGCACCCAATCCGTTTCCGGTCATTGTCGGA
Source organism: Pseudomonas caspiana (assembly GCF_002158995.1). Classification (GTDB taxonomy): domain Bacteria; phylum Pseudomonadota; class Gammaproteobacteria; order Pseudomonadales; family Pseudomonadaceae; genus Aquipseudomonas; species Aquipseudomonas caspiana. The sequence goes on from NZ_LOHF01000004.1 coordinate 172,853, forward strand.
ACCTCTGCGGGCGCCATCAACGCCGTGAAACTGGCCAGTGGCGCGTTGCATTTTCGTACCGCTGTGCATCAACTGACCGAGTTCTGGCAAGGCTTTCGCAGCCATCAGGTGCTGCGCAGCGACTGGCCTGGCGTGATGAGTCAGGCCGGGCGTTTCTTCGGCAACAGCCTGTTGGGTATTGGCTCCCAGATACCGGTCGCGTTGCTCAACAGCTCGCCGCTGCGCGACCTGCTCACTGAACGGCTTGATCTAGAAGGCATCGACGCTGCAATTGCAGCCAAACACCTGCGGGCGGTGGCAGTGACTGCGTTTGGTTACGAGTCTGGCCATGCCATGACTTTCTACCAAGGCAAAGGCACCATTGATCCGTGGCTGCGCCATCGCCGTCTGGGTGTTCCAACCCAACTGACCATCGATCATTTGCTTGCCAGTTCGGCCATTCCGCTGCTGTTCGCGCCGGTCAAAATCGACCAGGAATACTTCGGTGACGGAGCGGTGCGGCAGTCAGCGCCGATCAGCCCTGCGCTGCATCTGGGGGCCAACCGCGTACTGGTCGTGGGTGTCAGCGGCAACCCTCGGGGTGCCGATGCCAACAGGCAGGTGCAGCGGGTCACGAACGGCAAGCAGCCAACCCTCGCGCAGATCAGCGGACACATGCTCAACAGCACCTTCATCGACAATCTCGAAAGCGACATTGAAGTGCTGGAGCGCATGAATCTGGTCAGTGACATGCTGCCCTGCGAGCATCGCGTGCGTGAGAAGGGCCTGGCCCCGGTGGAGGTCCTGATCATTGCTCCGAGCCAGCCCATCGACCAGATCGCTGCCCGTCATCGCCATGAACTGCCCCGCGCATTACGCACGTTTCTACGTGGGCCGGGGGCGACCAAAACCAGTGGTGCCAGCGTGCTCAGCTATTTGCTGTTTGAGGCGGGTTACTGCCGGGAATTGATTGAGCTGGGTCGCTATGACGCCATGGCGCAAGGCGAACAGTTGAAGCGGTTTTTGCGGTTGCCGTAACTCTTGTAGGAGCTGCCGCAGGCTGCGAAGCGGTGTGTCAATTTTCAAGTCTTCGCAGCCTGCGGCAGCTCCTACAGATCGATGTCAGCTCACCATCAAGCCGTTAACCGATCATCCCGAAAGTCCCGCAACGCCTGCTCGATCTCTTCCCGGGTGTTCATCACGAACGGGCCGTACTGCACGATGGGTTCACGCAGCGGTTTGCCAGCGATCAACAACACCCGGGCACCATTTGCGGTGTTCAGTTGCAGTTCACCTTCCTCGGACAGGCGCACCATGCGGCTGGCGCTGACGCTCTGCGGGTGACCGGCTAATTCCAGGCTGCCTTCGTAGACATACAACAATGCCCGATGCCCATCAGGAACACGCGGGCTGATGCTGCTGCCAGCAGGCATGTGGAAGTCGAAATACTGTGGTTCAGTGTCCGGACGCTCCACGGCACCGGCCTGCTGAACCTGGCCGTCGTCGAACTGCCCGGCGATGACCACCACTTCAACGCCGTTCTGAGTGGTCAGGCGCGGGATGTTCTCCGGTTGGATATCCTGATAACTGGCTTCGCTGAGTTTGTTTTTACCCGGCAGATTCAGCCAGAGCTGGAAGCCGCGCATCACGCCTTCTTCCTGCTCCGGCATTTCACTGTGGATGATGCCTCGCGCTGCGGTCATCCATTGCACGCCACCGCCTTGCAGCAAGCCGACATTGCCCATGTGGTCTTCATGGCGCATACGGCCTTCAAGCATGTAGGTCACCGTCTCGAAACCCCGATGAGGGTGCGGCGGGAAACCTGCGATGTAATCGTCCGGCTTGTCGGAACCGAACTCGTCGAGCATCAGAAACGGATCGAATTGTTCAACACCCGGCCCGCCGAAAACACGGGTCAGCTTTACACCGGCACCGTCCGATGCAGGTTGACCGGCCTGGATGGACAGCACTTTGCGAAATTGGCTCATGGAATTTCTCCTCATCAATGGCGACCATGCTATGCCTGTTTGGCCGATTAATGGGTGATGATTTTGCGGGTGATTGATCGGGTTTGTTGATTGGAATGCCGCCCAGACCAAGCCCAGCTCCCACAGGGTGATCGCATTCCAGATAGAGTATTGATGTGCACAAAAAAACGGCCAGCCCGATTACTCCGGCTGGCCGTTTTTGTATCGCCTTACTGTTACTCGGCGATCTGCAGCTTGCGGGCTTCGGTGTAGACGTAACGCACTTTCTCGTATTCGAACGGTGAGTTCATCTGGCCGTAGCGGAAGCTGGTGGTGTAGCGGCGATCAATCGCTCGCAGCAGGTAGAGCTCAGGATGATCGCTGCTGACCTGGGCGACGTTGAGGAAGTTGATCTGCGATTCGGCCGTGAAGTCGAACAGCAGCCCGCCGGTGTCACGCAGGTTGGACGGGCCAAGCAGTGGCAGCACCAGGTATGGGCCGGCCGGTACGCCGTAGAAGCCCAGCGTCTGACCAAAGTCTTCGCTCTGGCGTGGCAGGCCCATCATGGTGGCCGGGTCCCAAAGGCCGGCAACACCAATGGTGGTGTTAACCAGCAAGCGGCCGGTGGTTTCCAGCGAACGCTGGCCTTTGAACTGGAACAGGCTGTTCAGCAGGTTTGGAATTTCACCCAGGTTGGCGAAGAAGTTGCTGACGCCAGTACGCACAAAGCCTGGGGTCACGTAGCGATAGCCATTGACCACCGGCAGGAACACCCACTCGTCGAAGCGGTAGTTGAAGTGGTACACGCGACGGTTCCAGGACTCAAGCGGGTCATAGACCTCCAGCGCAGTTAGCGTGGCGCGTTCGAATTCCCGTTGATCCAGTCCCGGGTTGAACTGCAATGACTTGAGCGGCTGGGTAAAGCCGTCGGCATCTTCCTGACGAAGGACAGTGGCCGGGTGTTCGGCAATGTTGCTGTTGACCGCGTCGGCAGCCTGGACGGTGCCAGCGCACAGCAGGGCGGCGAGGATTAAAAGACGTTTAGCCACGGAAGAACTCCAGCATGGCGTCGCTGTTGACGCGGTAATTGATGTTGCCGCAATGGCCGCCGTAAGGATAAACGGTCAGGCGATCGCCGAAGGTCTTGCGCAGGAAACCCAGATCGCCAGAGCCGAGAATCACGTCGTCAGCGTTGTGCATGACGGAGATTTTCTTGCTGGTTTGCAGATAATCTTTGAGGGCGTACAGGCTGACCTGATCTACCAGTTGCAGCAGACTGCCGCCATCGGTGCGGGCGCGCCACATCGGGATAACCTGTTCGGTCAGGTAGCAGTCGAAGTCGCATTGCAGCGCACGACGCAGGAAGGGCGACAGGCTGGTGCCCTCGGTGATCGGAAACTTGGGCGGGGTGATCAGGCCACGACGGTTGATCAGGTCGGACGTAAACGCGATATCGGCCGACGAGAAGCGGAACGAGGTGCCGATCAGCATCGCCATCTGTTCATTGGTCAGGTGCTGCTTGGACTGCTGGAAGTCATAGAGCAGTGCATCGTTGAGGTCGATGTAACCTTTCTGACGGAAGTAACGGGTCAGTTTGGCCAGTACCAGTTCATAGAAAGTGGTGCTGTTGTCGATGCCCTTGACGTTGGTTTGCACCAGCTTGTCGAGGTTGGATATCGAGGTGTACAGGTTGACCGGCGGGTTGAGCAGTAAGACTTTCTTGAAGTTGAAGCTGCGGCGGGTCTCATCCAGACGGCTGACGAACGCGGCGTTGAGCGCCCCGAGGCTGTAACCGGTCAGGTAAAAGTCGGTAATTTTAAGCTCGGTTTGCTGCGCGCGCACCGCCTGCATCACGCGATACAGGTCTTCAGCATCTTCGGTGGAAATACCCGGTGTCGCGAAGCGCGATGCAGAGCTCATGAAGTCGTAGCTGGTTGGCGACGACAGCTGCACAACGTGATAACCCGCGCCGTAATACAGTTTCTTGAGGAATTCGTTGATGGTGCTGTTATACGGCGCGCCGGTGCCCGCGATCAAAAAGATCAGCGGTGCGGCGTGATCCTGCCTGGCCAGTCGATAACGCAGTTTTTTCACTGCCCAGAAATTGTCCGGCAGGGTGAACTCGCGCTCCGGCCGTAGATTCAGGGTGTAGTCGTCCTGGTCGATGTCATCGTCGGCGGGCAACTCTGGACGCATGTCAGGAGGCGTGGTGGCAATGGTCGCTTCAAAAGGGTTCTTTAAAGGAAAGCCATACGTGGCGGGGTCGACATCGACCGCCATAGCGGACGCACTCAAACAGAGGCCACCAATAACGGCAGCGAAGCGCAGGAAACGAAGCATGACTAGATCCCTTGGGAAAGAAGTGCTGATGAGGTACGCGGGCTATGACCATCGGTGTAGTGCCAAAGTGCCCTACAAGCAAGCGAACCTTTGTAAATAGATCGAGACAATACACGTTCTCTGGCGTCAAGAGAGCAGTGCGGTGCTTTTTTATAGCGGGAAGGGATGGAATGAAACCCTGTAGGAGCTCACGAGCAACGCGAGGCAGCGATAGCGGCCTGCCCGAAACATCGTTATCGCTGCCTCGCGTTGCTCGTGAGCTCCTATAGACATACGGGTGATTTCAAACAGGGCAGGCGGGTGCCCCAAACCCCAGACAGCATAAAGGGGAGCCTAAGCTCCCCTTTAAATGGTTTTACGTGCTCTTTTTTTATTGTTCTAGGGTGGTCTGTTGTTGTTTTTGGCGACCGGGCCCTTTACTGCGTTTTTGTTCGATCCCCATCCGGGATCAAGAGCAAACGTATTTTTTTGAGCGCTGACTCACTTCGACCTTGCGATCCAACCAGTTCGGGAGCTACCTGAAGGTAGTTTTATTGTTCTCTGCCCGGTTGCGAGAGCCCGAAGGCATCTCTGTGAAGCTGATCCACTCCAAAAAAATCTGTTAGCTGCGTCTCTGTGCCTTTGTTCTTGTTATGTCAGAGCCGATACGTCTTGTTCTTATTAGGTGTACTGCATTTTTATTCTTGTTATGCCAGAGATATAGCAGAAGCTGTGCCAACTTTTATAAATCTATAAAAATCAATGGTTTATGTTTTTTTGATTTCTGGCAAGAGGTGAGCGCTTGTTAAAATGTTCCCGTGTTACACGCTGTTACAGCGGTTGGCGGGCTGGCGGTAACACTCCTGTCATCAAAGCGCGTTACCCGGTAGCGGTCGCTGGCAGGTGATGATCGGGTGAACCGGGGCGATGCATTGCCTGTGAACATGCGCCGGATTTTCACAACAGGCTGCGCCTCCGGCTGACGTTCGACATGCAATTTTCGGACGGAAATAAGGGGTTTTACGACAAGGTGGTCGCTGATGGCACGTCGATGTCGTTTCTCCGTGTCTTGATGTCGTTGACAGAGCATGTCGTATTGCCTTGCGGGTTGATGATCAAGGGGCGATACGGTGCATGCCATCGTTCGCCGAGTCACTGAGGCGTGAAAAAGTGCGCGGTGCTCCAAGGCTGGGCGCGGACTGCGGTCTTTATAAAAACGTTAACGACGCCTGACCCCATTGTCGGGCGCGAGACTACCGGGGAAGTAACGATGAAGATGCGGAAAATCCTGGGCGTGGGTGCGGCTCTGGCACTTGCTGTCAGTTCCACTCTGGCACATGCCAAAGAAGTGAGTATCGGTTACGTAGACGGTTGGTCCGACAGCGTTGCGACGACCAACGTCGCCGCTGTAGTGATCAAGCAAAAGTTGGGTTATGACGTAAAACTGCAGGCAGTTGCGGCCGGGATCATGTGGCAGGGCGTCGCGACGGGCAAGCTGGACATGATGCTGTCGGCATGGCTGCCGGTGACTCATGGCGAGTATCTGGCAAAGAACAAAGACAACGTTGTGAACTATGGCTCCAACTTCAAAGACGCCAAGATCGGTCTGATCGTGCCTGAGTACGTGAAAGCCAACAGTATTGAAGACCTCAAGACCGATGCATCCTTCAAGAAGAAAATTGTCGGTATTGATGCAGGCTCGGGCGTCATGATCAAAACCGATCAGGCGATCAAGGATTACGGTCTGGACGGTTACAAGCTGCAGGCCAGTTCCGGTGCCGGGATGATTGCCGAGCTGACTCGTGCTGAAAACAAGAAGGAGTCCATCGCAGTAACTGGCTGGGTGCCGCACTGGATGTTCGCCAAGTGGAAGCTCAAGTTCCTTGAAGACCCAAAAGGTGTTTATGGCGCGGCTGAAACCGTTGACAGCGTCGGCAGCAAAGAGCTGGCGACTAAAGCACCGGAAGTCGCCGAGTTCCTGAAGAAATTCCAGTGGAAGTCCAAGGATGAAATCGGCGAAGTCATGCTGGCCATCCAGGACGGCGCTAAACCTGAAGCCGCAGCCGAGGCCTGGGTTGCCAAGAACCCTGATCGCGTAAAGGAGTGGACGGGTAAATAAACGCCACGTCTGACGTAAAACCAAAACCGCCTGATTTAACGATCGGGCGGTTTTTTTATGCGGGCTATAAACCATAACGCGGTATGGCTTCCAGCTGTGTCTCACGTATCGCATGCAAGCTCTGCAACGGGAATCACCGATGACGTGGGACCGGCTTCAGCCGGGAAGAGGCCGGGACAGACGCTGAATCTTTATCTGCAGAAAAACCGCCTTCCCGGCTAAAGCCGGTCCCACGTCAGCTTGCAGGCATACATAGAATTTCCCACATAGTCCGCGCTATTCCTTAGGCCCGGTTTCAGCCCGCAATGTCGTTCTAATACTAAGGTCGTCTGGAGCGCTTGCCAGACCGGACTAAAGTGCAATGTGTGACATCTCATCTGTGCTGCGAGGACAAAAACAATGAACGACAGCATTTACCTCTCGATTCAAGACAGCCCCCGTTTCAAGGAGCTGGTATCCAAAAGGGAGCGTTTCGCCTGGATTCTTTCGGCGATCATGCTTGGGCTCTATGCCGCTTTCATCCTTTTGATTGCTTATGGACCACACATTCTAGGCGCGAAAATTAGCGCTACTTCGACTATTACCTGGGGAATGCCGATTGGGGTCGGCCTGATCCTGTCTGCATTTGTGCTGACTGGCATCTACGTTCGCCGTGCCAACGGCGAGTTCGATGACCTGAACAACGCCATCCTGAAGGAGGCACAGCAATGATCGGGCGTCTATCAGCAGTATTCGGCCTGGCTGCCTTCGCACCGTCGCTCTGGGCGGCAGATGCGTTAACGGGCGCTGTGCAAAAGCAACCGTTGAACACCTCGGCGATTGTCATGTTCCTGGTGTTCGTTGCGTTCACGCTGTACATCACTTACTGGGCATCGAAAAAGAACAAGACAGCATCGGACTATTACTCTGCGGGCGGCAAGATCACCGGTTTTCAAAATGGTCTGGCCATCGCCGGTGACTACATGTCGGCGGCGTCCTTCCTGGGTATTTCCGCGCTGGTGTACACCTCCGGCTATGACGGCCTGATCTATTCGATCGGCTTCCTGGTGGGCTGGCCGATCATTCTGTTCCTGATCGCCGAACGCCTGCGTAACCTGGGTAAATACACCTTTGCTGACGTGGCGTCCTATCGTCTCAAGCAGAAAGAAATTCGCACCCTGTCCGCCTGCGGTTCTCTGGTGGTGGTTGCGTTCTACCTGATTGCGCAGATGGTGGGTGCCGGTAAGTTGATCCAGCTGTTGTTCGGTCTTGACTACACCGTTGCGGTAATTCTGGTCGGTATTCTGATGTGCCTGTATGTGCTGTTCGGCGGCATGCTGGCCACCACCTGGGTACAGATCATCAAGGCAGTCATGCTGCTCTCCGGTGCGTCTTTCATGGCGCTGATGGTGATGAAGCACGTCAACTTCGACTTCAACCTGCTGTTCGCCGAGGCGGTCAAGGTTCACCCTAAAGGTGAAGCGATCATGAGCCCGGGCGGTCTGGTGAAGGATCCGATCTCGGCGTTCTCCCTGGGCCTGGCACTGATGTTTGGTACCGCAGGTCTGCCACACATTCTGATGCGCTTCTTCACCGTGAGCGATGCTAAAGAAGCTCGCAAGTCGGTGTTCTACGCAACGGGATTCATCGGTTACTTCTACATCCTGACCTTCATCATCGGCTTCGGCGCGATCCTGCTGGTCAGCACCAACCCGGCGTTCAAAGATGCAGCGGGCGCTTTGTTGGGTGGTAACAACATGGCAGCGGTGCACCTTGCCGATGCGGTCGGTGGCAGTCTGTTCCTGGGCTTTATCTCGGCAGTAGCGTTTGCGACCATTCTGGCCGTTGTTGCCGGTCTGACCCTGGCGGGTGCTTCGGCAGTGTCCCACGACCTGTATGCAAGCGTGATCAAAGCCGGTAAAGCCAACGAGAAGGACGAAATCCGTGTCTCGAAGATGACTACGATTGCCCTGGCAGTTGTGGCAATCCTTCTGGGTATCGCTTTCGAAAGCCAGAACATCGCGTTCATGGTCGGCCTGGCGTTCTCCATCGCAGCCAGCTGTAACTTCCCGGTACTGCTGCTTTCCATGTACTGGAAAAAACTGACCACCCGTGGCGCCATGATTGGTGGCTGGATGGGCTTGATCAGTGCTGTGGTGCTGATGATTCTTGGCCCAACCATCTGGGTTTCGATCCTGCATAATCCGAAACCCATCTTCCCGTACGAATACCCGGCGCTGTTCTCTATCGCCATCGCATTCGTGGGTATCTGGTTCTTCTCGATTACCGACAAGTCCAAAGCAGGGGAAGACGAGCGCGCCTTGTTCTACCCGCAGTTCGTCCGCTCGCAGACTGGCCTGGGTGCCAGCGGCGCGTCGTCGCACTAAACAGCAATAAGTGCTCCAAAAGAAAGCAGCCTTCGGGCTGCTTTTTTGTTGCCCTGATTCTGGAGCCATCGGAGGTTGCGACGGTCGCGATGGCAGTGCGTCAGACAAAACGCCATCGCGGTCTCGCGTTGCTCGTGCGCTCCTACAGTGTGTGAGGCTGGACAATTATTGTGTAGGAGCCATCGGAGGTTACGACGGTCGCGATGGCGGTGCGTTAGACAAAACGCCATCGCGGCCTCGCGGTGCTCGTGCGCTCCTACAGTGTGTGAGGCTGGCAAAGAATCATGTAGGAGCCATCGGAGGTTACGACGGTCGCGATGGCGGTGTGTCAGAAACAACGCCATCGAGGCCTCGCGGCCCTCGTGCGCTTCTACAGAAACTAGTTGGGTTAGATAATCAGGTGCGTTTTACTAGTTCAGAATTGGAGCCTGATTAGTTATCAACCCAATAAAAAGCCCCGCTATAAGCGGGGCTGTTTTACTGCTGGCGTGGGAACGTTATATCCGTCCCAGCAACACCAGAATCAGCAGAATCACCAGTACGGTACCGATGATGCCCGACGGACCATAGCCCCAGCTGCGGGAGTGCGGGAATACTGGCAGACCGCCGATCAACAGCAGAATCAGGACGATGATAAGAATAGTGCCGATGCCCATGATGAGTTCCTTCCTTAGTTCTTGGTAGATGGCTAGAACAGTTCAAGCTTCCGCCCGATGGCATAAAGTTTGTGCTGCTTGAATGATCCGACTGTAGGCGTTCGGAAAAAGTCCATCGGAAACGTGAGAAAGTTTACATTTTGAAAAAAGTTTATAAGTGCCAAAATCAAGTTGAACTTTAAACCTCTGTAACTGTTTTCATTTTTCAACGGTGTGTCGGGCCGCTCTGGCTGAGGACCTTTTTATGTTCTACCGACTGGGTGCTGATGCTGTATTGGTCATCCATCTCCTGTTCATCGTGTTCGTGTTGTTTGGCGCACTGCTGGTTTTGCGCTGGCGGTGGTTGGTGGTGCTGCATATCCCCGCGATGATCTGGGGTGCGGTGGTGGAGTTTTTTCACCTCTACTGTCCGCTGACGCCTCTGGAAAATGCACTGCGCGTTCGCGCTGGCGGTGCGGGTTACGAGGCTGGCTTCATTGAGCATTACCTGATCGCACTAATCTACCCGGCAGGCCTTACACCGCAGATCCAGTTGTGGCTGGGCGGTGTGGTACTGGGTTGCAACCTTGTTGCGTATGGCTGGCTGATCACTCGTTTGCGGCGCAAAGGCACGTAGGCCGTGGGTTTGCCCGTGTCATTCAGCGTTCTGATGGTAGGTCGAAGCGACGATCCTCGTGGTTACACTGGGCTCACTTGGTAAAAAACATGAGCCCTCAACCACAAGGCGTTTCCTATGCAAAATCGCATCATGATCACTGGCGCAGGTTCCGGCCTGGGTCGCGAAATCGCTCTACGCTGGGCCCGCGAGGGCTGGCGTCTGGCATTGTCTGACGTCAACGATGCTGGTTTGCAGGAAACCCTCAAGTCTGTGCGCGATGCGGGTGGTGACGGGTTTGTTCAGCGCTGCGATGTACGCGACTACAGCCAGCTAACGGCACTGGCTCAGGCTTGCGAGGAAAAGTTTGGCGGCATCGACATTATCGTCAACAACGCCGGTGTCGCCTCGGGTGGTTTTTTCAACGAGCTGTCTCTGGAAGATTGGGACTGGCAGATCGCGATCAATCTCATGGGAGTGGTCAAAGGCTGCAAGGCTTTCCTGCCGATGCTGGAGGCAAGTAAAGGCAAAATCATCAATATTGCGTCCATGGCTGCCTTGATGCAGGGGCCGGCGATGAGTAACTACAACGTCGCCAAAGCCGGCGTGGTGGCGCTTTCGGAAAGCTTGCTGGTCGAGTTAAGCGAACAAGAGGTCGGGGTGCATGTGGTGTGTCCGTCGTTTTTTCAGACCAATCTGCTGGACTCCTTCCGCGGGCCAACTCCGGCAATGAAAGCTCAGGTAGGCAAACTGCTGGAAAGCTCACCGATTACTGCCTCGGATATTGCTGAATACATTTACGACCAGGTTGCCCAGGGCCAATTCATGATCCTGCCGCACGAGCAAGGGCGCATGGCCTGGCAACTGAAACAGAAGAATCCACAGGCGCTGTATGACGAGATGACCAGCATGTGCGCGAAGATGCGGGCCAAGGCGCGACAGGGCAGGGAGTAGATTACCGACGATGAAATGCAGTCTCTGTGGGAGCCGGGCTTGCCCGCGATAAACGATAACTCGGTGCATGCCTGTAAATAAGGTTGACCCTATCGCGGGCAAGCCCAGCTCCCACAGCTCTTACGGGTCCGCATGAGGTTTTTCTGATACGGTTGCGGCCATCCATCGCGACCGTTGAAGAGAATGTCTGTGCTCAACTATTTCTGGTTTTTCCTGGCGGCTCTGTTCGAGATCGCCGGCTGTTATGCGTTCTGGATGTGGCTGCGCCAGGGTAAAAGCGCGCTGTGGGTGATTCCGGCGCTGATCAGCCTGACCTTGTTTGCATTCTTGCTCACTCGAGTCGAAGCGGCATATGCCGGTCGTGCCTATGCGGCCTATGGCGGAATCTATGTCGTCGCTTCCATTGCGTGGCTGGGGATCATCGAGCGTGTCAGGCCACTGACATCAGACTGGTTGGGTGCGTCGCTCTGTGTGATCGGTGCAAGCATCATCTTGTTTGGTCCGCGCTGGTCCGCGCCGTAACTTTTCCTACCTGATTGGTCTTCAAGTAAGACGTTTCTGTCGGCTCGATCCGATGGGGGTGAAGGACGTTACTGATTTACTTCTAGCCAATTGATGCCTGCAGACAGTCCATGCAATCTGCCCTCCGGTTGACAATAAGAGAGTAGAAAACATGCTGGTGATAATGCGCGACATTGGGGAGGTATTTTCGATCGGCGATGAGGTCACCGTACAGATCCTCGCCATCAACGGTAACCAGATACGCTTGGGCATCGAAGCGCCCAAGGACGTCAAGGTCCATCGGGCAGAGGTCTACAAGCGTATCGCCCAAAGGAATTCGCAACAGGCGGCAAAGGCAGGGCCGCTAGTGCCTGACACCGACTCCTGATTAGTCGAAAAACTCTTTGGGTACATCATGTTTGAGCATGAGCTGACACTGTTGACTTTCCAGGTCGAAAAAAATCACCGCCTGGCCTTTGCTCAATGCATGACGCACACGTAAAACGCGGGTTTCCAAAGGCGTTTCATCGCCATTGTCGGTGCCGTCGCGGGTGACAAAGTCTTCAATCAGGCGCGTAAGGGTGTCTGCTTCGAGTTGGTCGTGGGGGATCAGCATGGGCGTTCTCGCATCAATTCCCGGCGATGATAGTGCCGATGTCTGGAAAAAGCAGGGGAATAATCGTGGTTTTACCTATGCGAGGCTTGCCCGCGATAAGGCTAGCGCAGTAGGCAGGCATACCGCGTTATCGTTTATCGCGAGCAAGCTCGGCTCCCACAGGACATATTTCAAGCAGGGGTTTGCTACTCCACCTCTTCCCGATGCTGCCCAACCAGGCTGTCCACACTTGGCACGCGGGTGTCGGTTTCCATCTGGGTGTCGTGCTCGATCTGATGACTGAAGCGCTCCAGGGAAGACTGCGCCGGTTGTGCATCGCTCGCAAAAACTGGCGGACTTAGCATGTAAGCGCCCAGTAGACGGCTCAGCGCGGCGAGGCTGTCGATGTGGGTGCGCTCGTAACCATGAGTGGCATCGCAACCAAACGCGAGCAGGGCGGTGCGGATATCGTGGCCTGCGGTGACCGCCGAATGAGCATCGCTGAAGTAGTAGCGGAACATGTCGCGACGCACCGGCAGTTCATTTTCACTGCCCAGGCGCAGCAGGTGACGGGACAGGTGATAGTCGTAAGGGCCGCCGGAATCCTGCATCGCCACGCTGACCGCATGTTCGCTGGAGTGCTGACCAGGGGCGACCGGTGCGATATCAATGCCGACGAATTCACTGACATCCCAAGGCAGCACACCTGCAGCGCCGGTGCCGGTTTCCTCAGTGATGGTGAACAGCGGATGGCAGTCGATCTGCGGCTCGGCGCCACTGTCGACGATGGCCTTGAGCGCTGCCAGCAAGGCGGCGACACCGGCTTTATCGTCCAGATGGCGGGCGCTGATATGACCGCTTTCGGTGAATTCCGGCAATGGATCAAAGGCCACGAAGTCACCAATGCCAACCCCCAGCGATTCACAATCGGCTTTGGTGGTGCTGTAGGCATCAAGGCGCAGCTCGACGTGATCCCAACTGATGGGCATCTCATCGACAGCAGTATTGAATGCATGACCGGACGCCATCAGCGGCAGTACGCTACCGCGAATCACGCCGTGATCCGTGAACACGCTGACGCGGCTGCCTTCGGCGAAGCGGCTCGACCAGCAACCAATGGGTGCCAGCGACAAGCGACCGTTGTCTTTGACTTCACGCACGGCTGCGCCAATGGTGTCCAGATGCGCAGAAACTGCGCGGTCCGGGCTGTTTTGCTTGCCTTTCAATGTGGCGCGAATCGTGCCGCGACGGGTTAATTCAAACGGGATGCCCAGTTCTTCCAGACGCTCGGCGACGTAGCGCACGATGGTGTCGGTGAAGCCTGTCGGGCTTGGGATCGCGAGCATTTCCAACAGGACTTTCTGCAGGTAGTTCAGATCCGGTTCGGGGATTTTATTTGCAGTGGTCATTGGGGTACTCCTCAAAATGCTAAAGCTTCACACCGTTTTTCTGTAGGAACTGCCGAAGCTGCGATTGGGCTAAATCGCGTTCGCAGCCTTCGGCAGCTCCTACAGGGATCGGCGCGGCAAACAATTCACACGTGCGCAGGCAAACTGTGCGGGAACAGCAGATCAACGAATTTCTCTGCCGTTGGTTGCGGTTCATGGTTGGCCAGGCCAACCCGTTCGTTAGCTTCGATAAATACATACTCGGGTTGATCGGCAGCAGGGACCATCAGGTCCAGGCCCACCACCGGGATATCCAGCGCGCGAGCTGCACGGACAGCAGCGTCGCTGAGCACCGGATGCAGAATCGACGTTACGTCTTCCAGGCAGCCACCAGTGTGCAGGTTGGCGGTACGGCGCACTGCGAGGCGTTCGTCCATCGGCAAGACACTGTCGAATTCATAACCCGCGTCGCGCACCGTACGCTCGGTTTCTTCATCCATGGGGATCTTGCTTTCGCCACTGGTTGCAGCAGCGCGGCGACGACTTTGAGCTTCGATCAGTTGACCAATCGTGTGGCGACCGTCGCCCACCACTTCCGCAGGGCGGCGAATGGCGGCGGCGACTACTTCAAAACCGATCACGACAATGCGTAGATCCAGCCCTTCATGGAAGCTCTCCAGAATGACGCGGGTATCGAACTGTCTGGCACGCTCAATGGCGCCGTGCATTTCTTCTGGAGTGCGCAAGTTGACTGCAACGCCCTGGCCCTGTTCGCCATCCAGCGGTTTGACGACGATCTGCTGGTGCTCCTCAAGGAACGCCAGATCAGCTTCTTCGTCACCCGCACGTTGCTGGGCTGGCAACTTCAAACCTGCCGCTTTCAGGGCTTTATGCGTCAGGCTTTTGTCTTGGCACAAGGTCATGCTGACTGCGCTGGTCAGGTCGCTTAGCGATTCCCGGCAGCGAATCCGGCGTCCGCCATAAGCCAGCGTAAACAAGCCGGCTTCGGCATCATCAACCTGCACTTCGATACCGCGACGATGAGCTTCTTCAACAATAATCCGCGCGTACGGATTGAAATCCGCCTGCGGGCCGGGACCGAGGAACAGCACTTCGTTGATACCGTTTTTGCGCTTGATGGCGAAGGTCGGCAAATTACGGAAGCCGAGCTTGGCATACAAAGCCTTGGCTTGATGGTTGTCATGCAGCACTGACAAGTCCAGATAGCTCAGACCACGGCTCATGAAGTGCTCAACGAGATGGCGCACCAGCACTTCACCAACGCCAGGGCGTGTGCATTGAGGATCTACCGCCAGGCACCAGAGGCTGCTGCCGTTTTCTGGATCATGAAAGGCCTTGTGGTGATTAAGGCCCATCACGCTGCCGATCACCGCGTTAGTCGTTTCGTCTTCGGCCAGCCAGTACACCGGTCCGCCCTGATGACGTGGCGTCAGCAGTTCGGGATCAATAGGTAGCATGCCGCGTGCGATGTACAGATTGTTGATCGCCTGCCAGTCAGCGCTGTTCTGCGCACGTCGAATACGAAAGCCTCGAAAAACCCGCTGCGACGGGCGGTAATCGCTGAACCACAGGCGCAGCGTGTCCGACGGATCGAGAAACAGCTGCTGCGGCGATTGAGCCAGGACCTGCTGCGGCGCAGCCACATACAGAGCGATGTCGCGCTCGCCCGGTTTCTCGTTGAGCAGTTCGTTGGCCAGTGCAGCCGGGTCGGGATAGGTATGACCGATCAGCAACCGCCCCCAGCCGCAATGCAGCGCAAGCGGCGTGGCGTCAGTGTCGCTGCCGTCTTCGGCAAATCGCGCCTGAAGACGTTCATACGATGGCGACTGACCGCGCAGCAGGCGCTGGCTGTATGTCGTCGAATGCTGTTTCATCAATTAAAGTCCTTGTTCGCTGAGCCACAGGTTCAGCGCTGCCAACTGCCACAACTTCGAGCCGCGCAGAGGAGTCAGTTGACCTTCCGGGTTGGTCAACAGTTTGTCGATCATGGCCGGGTTGAACAGGCCGCGATCCTGGCTTGGGTCCACCAGCAAGTCGCGTACCCAGCCCAGCGTGGCCCCTTCAAGATGCTTGAGGCCCGGTACCGGGAAGTAGCCTTTTTTACGGTCGATGACTTCCGAAGGGATGACCAGACGTGCAGCTTCTTTCAGGACCTGTTTGCCGCCATCGGGCAGCTTGAATTTGCCGGGAACACGCGCCGACAACTCCACCAGTCGATAGTCGAGGAACGGTGTACGCGCCTCCAGGCCCCAGGCCATGGTCATGTTGTCCACGCGCTTGACCGGGTCATCAACCAGCATGATCGTGCTGTCCAGACGCAAAGCCTTGTCGACTGCAGCATCGGCGCCCGGCTGAGCGAAGTGCTCCCGAACGAAGTCGCCTGCTGCATCATTGGCAGTCAGCCACTTGGGCTGCACCGTGGCCGCGTATTCGTCGTAGCTGCGGTCGACGAACGCATCGCGATACGCTGCAACCGGGTCGGCTGCGCCATCCACTTGCGGATACCAGTGATACCCGCCGAAAAGCTCGTCTGCACCCTGGCCGCTTTGCACCACTTTGCAATGCTTGGCGACTTCACGGGACAGCAGGTAAAAAGCGATGCAGTCGTGGCTGACCATCGGTTCGCTCATGGCACGGAACGCCGCAGGCAATTGCTCGATGATCTCGTGTTCCTGAATGCGCAACTGGTGGTGGTTGGTGCCGTAATGCTTGGCGATCAGGTCCGAATACTGGAATTCGTCGCCACGCTCGCCGCCCGCATCCTGGAAGCCGATGGAGAAGGTCGACAGGTTCTCGACACCGACTTCACGCAGCAATCCAACCAGCATGCTCGAATCGACGCCGCCGGAAAGCAGCACGCCGACATCAACCGCAGCACGTTGACGAATAGCAACGGCTTCGCGAGTGCTGTCGAGCACACGATCACGCCAGTCTTCCAAGGTGAGGTTGGCCTCGTCGGCGTGTGGGCCGTAAGGCAGATGCCACCAGGCTTTCTGCTCGGTCTTGCCATGGGCGTCGATGCGCATCCAGCTGGCAGGCGCGAGTTTTTCCACACCGGCAAGCAATGTGCGCGGAGCAGGGACCACAGCGTGGAAGTTCAGGTAATGGTTGAGTGCTACCGGGTCAAGCATGCCGCTGATGTCGCCGCCCTTGAGCAGCGCGGGCAGCGTCGAGGCGAAACGCAGGCGTTTGTCAGTGCGCGAGAAATACAGCGGCTTGACGCCCAGACGGTCGCGAGCAATGAACAGCTCTTGCGTGTCGCGATTCCAGATCGCGAAAGCGAACATGCCATTGAGCTTGGGCAGCATATCCACGCCCCAGGCGTGATAACCCTTGAGCAACACCTCGGTGTCGCCTTCGGAATGGAACTGATAGCCCATGCTTTGCAGCTCGGTACGCAGTTCCGGATAGTTATAAATCGCACCGTTGAATGCCATGGACAGGCCAAGGTGACTGTCGATCATCGGCTGCGCCGAGCCGTCCGACAGGTCCATGATTTTCAGGCGGCGATGACCAAGGGCAATCGGCCCCTGGCTATGAAACCCCCACGCATCCGGGCCGCGAGGCGCCAGCTCATGGGTAATGCGTTCAACAGCGGCCAGATCCGCTGGTTGATGGTCGAAACGTAGTTCACCTGCTAATCCGCACATAAGTCCTTACCGGTTTTCCGTTGGGGAGGAGGCTGAGAAAGTGCAGCCACCCAGAAACTGACCCATGGGAAACGGGGGAGTTTTAGATCAATCGGTTATAAGGGCTTCAGTGGCGGCTAGATTTGGGTTCAATTCCCGTATGAACTTTGGACTGCATTACCCCCGTGTGAGCAGAGCTTGCTCGCGATAATAACAGCGCGGTCTATCCGAAATCGAGTCTAGCCATATCGCGAGCAAGCTCTACTCCTACAGAGGATCGAAGGCACTTGCACTATATGCGTGCAGCCATCAATACCCGGTCATCTCCAGATACCCCACACCTTTATGACTGCCACTCAAGGTAATCGGGCCTTCCCAGTAGGGAATCCGCAGATCCATCCAGGCCTCGGGGTTTAGCGCTTGGGTAATGATCTCCAGACCCTTGCCGGGAATCTTTACCGACCAGCGGGTCGGTACGTCATGGTCCGCGACTCTTGTATTGGCCAATGGCGACAGGCTGATGTCCTTGGCGGTCAGCAACTGGATACTGCCATCCGCGCCAATCCAGGTGCCAGTCAGATAGGGCTCGCCCTGTTTCTGGCGCATGCGATACAGCATCAGTTCTTCTCCGCTGTCCAGGTGCACCGAGAACCAGTCCCAGCCGGTCTGGTTGGCGGTCAGCGGCTGGCTGCTCCATTCGCGATCCAGCCACGCCGGGCCGCTGACTTGATAGCGTTTGCCGGCAATGGTCAGTTCGCCCTCGGCTTGAAAATAGGGCTGACTGTAGTAGTACGAAGCCTGGCCCTGCTCGGATTTCTGACTGAAACCCTGTGTGCCTTGCAACACCAGCGGTTTGCTGGACGTCAGGTGGAGTTGATAAGCGAGCTGCGGACCCTTGGCCTGAAGTTGCATGTCGGTCAGCGGGTCTGCTGTGGGCGACGTGCTGTGCAGTTTCCAGTCGTCTATCCAGGCCGAAAACGGCGCAAGGTTCACGCCCGCTTGCTCGACGCCACCGCGGGCATAACGCTCCGCCGCGTAGTGCTGCGTGGCTGAGGTCACGGCGGCATGGCCCATCCAGATAGTGCCGTCGTTCCAGCCGGAACCCTGGTTGCCAGCCCGCAGCGCATTGCGGAACAGCGTCCATTGCACGCCGAAATTCTGGCCTTTCTCATCTTTGAGATTGGCCGTGATATACCACCACTCAATGCGGAAGCCCGGGTGTGGTCCGTGATCTGCCGGGAAGGCGAACTCACGGCCTGGTGTGACCGGCGTGAACTGTTCGGCTTGATTACCCATCCCGGCGAAACCCTGCTCGGGTTCGGCAGGCTTATCGCAGCCAGCAAGGGTCAGCAGAATTAGCATGAGCAAGAGATTAGTTTTCACTGGCAAACGTCCTCAGCAGATCGGCCGGGCGAGTGCGGGATAGCTTCCACAGCGGCCATGCGGAGGCGAGGAGGGTGGCAAGCAGTGCCAGCGCGGCCAGTTGCAGCAGCTGTAGCGGGAATACATGCAGCGGCAAACGCCAGCCAAAGGCCTGCACATTGATCACTGCATCCAGACACCATGCCAGTAACAGGCCCAATGGCAACGCCAATACCAGCGTCAGTACCGCGAGCAACCAGGTCTGGCCGAGGTTGAGCAGCATCAGCTGTCGTCGTGTGACACCCAGCGCCCACAAAGGCGCCAGTTGGCCGAGACGGCTTTGACTCTGGGTCAGCAGGCTGATGAACAACGCAATGCCCGCCACGGCCAGCGTCAGGCTGTTGAGGGCGGCGGTGGCGGCGAAGGTGCGCTCAAAAATCTGCGTGGACCAGCCTTTGAGCTGGGCCTGATCGACGATGTGGTTATCGTCCAGAGCAAAGCGCTGTTGCAGGGCGCTGAGCAGCGCGGGCACCGCGGCCGGATCGATGCGCAGGTTGAAACGATTGGCAGCCAGTTGCGGCCAGTGGCGCAGCAGGTGTTCGGAGTTGACCAGCAGATGACCCTTGGGATTGCCGTAGTCGGCGTAGATACCCACGATGCGTGGCGTCCATTGGCCGTCGGGAACTGGAATTGCCAGACTTTCGCCAACGTTCAGTTTGAGGCGACGGGCCAGTTGTTCGCTGATCATCACGCTGTCACTCTGGACCAGTTGATCCCACGGATCGCCACTGGCAGCCTCCAGCAGCGGCCAATGTTCGCGGTAGGTTGAATGATCCACCACACCGAACAGGTCTGCGGGCCAGCCTTGTAGCTGGATCGACACCTGTCGGTTCGGCAGTATCGCGCTGACCTCGGGCTGTTGCTTGAGCCAGGCCTGAATTTCAGGGGCTTGGGCCGCGTTTTGCGGCGTGACGTACAGCTCGGCAGTCAGGCGCTGTTGGAGCCAGTTGCCGAAGGTTTGCCGAAACCCGGACGTCATGCTCCCCGCGCCGATGTTCGCCGCCAGCGCCAGCAACAAGGCCATCAATGCCAGGCTGAGAGCGGGTAGTTGTTGACGGCAATCTGCAAGAAACCATTGGCCCAACACTGAGCGGCTGCGTCCCAGCAAGGTATTGAGCAGTCCATTGAGAAGCACCGGCAAGCCCAGAGCGGCAGATAGCAATAGACTGCCCGTCAAGACGAAACCTGCGGCGAGACTGTCACCCAGCACCAGCGCGGTCAATGCAATCAGTGCTGCACCGCCAGCCACCCAGCCCTGGCGTTGCAGCCAGCGGCTGTGGGCCTGATGCCAGGCTTGCGGGTTGGCCAGCGCCAGCAAGGGCAGACGCGCCGCGCGCAGCAGACTGTTAGCCCCGGCCAGCAATGCCCCCAGCACGCTCAAGCCAAGGCCACCCAGCCACCAGATCGGGCTCAGGCCCAGTTGGCCTGCGACTTCGGCACCATACAAACCGCGCAGGCTGGCAGCGACATCGGGTAGCAGCAGACTCGCCAACAGATAACCGCTGGCAATCCCGAGCAGGCCGCCGAGCAAGGCCAGAACACCCAGTTCCATGCTCAGTGCCGAGATCAACATTCTGGCGCTGACCCCGCACGCGCGCAGATTGCGCAGCAGTCCGCGTCGCTGCTCCAGCGCCAGGCCGATGGCCGCATGCACGATGAACAGACCGACGATGAAGGCCAATACGCCCAAGGCGTTAAGGTTCAGATGGAAGCTTTCGGTGAGACGCGTCAGGTTGTTCTCTTCGCCGCTTTTCTTCAGTTGAAGCTGACCGTTCAATTGCGGCGGCAACACAGGATTGCTCGCGGCGAAGTCTTTGGGCAGCAGCAGACGCGACACGTGATGAGGCATGTCCAGCAGTGGCTGAGCAAAGCCGATATCCGTGACCAACACGCCGGGCGCCATATCCACTCGACTGTGCAGCGGTGGCAGGCGCTGGCCGTTGCTGGTCAGCGGTTGTTGCCCTTCATGCAGGCCTAGCGCTTGCAGCGTCTGGGTCGCGATCCAGGTCTGGCCGGGCGGCGTGAGGAAGTCGACGATTGCGTTCAGGTCCAGAGTCTGTCCGGCAACCGCCGTACCGCTGGGCAATGACACCGGCTCGATGCCCATCAGTTGCACACGACGGTCTTCCAGCCCTTGAAGAAAGATTCGGCCCTGCACCACGGGCGATACGGGCCAGCCCTCACGGCGCAGGTTGATGAATACATCTTGTGAAAACGTCGCGTTGTTGGCGGTGGCCAGACTGCTTTGTGGTTCACCGCCGATCAGTTGGCTGGCCTGGGCATAGCTCTGCCGCGCCTGACTGTTGAGTGCCTGAACACCGGTCAACAGCGCGGTTGCCAGCCAAAGGCCGGTCAATACGCTGAAAAACTGCACCGGGTGACGTCGCCAATGGCTAAGCAGGGCGCGCAGTGTCCAGTAGAAAACCCGCACCTCAGCGACCGCTCCCGGTTGCCAGGCGACCGTGATGCAGGATCACTTTGTGAGTCAGACGCTCCGCCACCCGCGGGCTGTGGGTCACCATTAACAGGCTGGTCGAGCTGTCGGACAGCAGGTCCAGCAGTAATTGCAGGACTTCATCGCTGGTGGCTTCGTCGAGGTTGCCGGTGGGTTCATCGGCCAGCAGTAAACCGGGGCGCGATGCCAGCGCCCGGCCAATGGCTACTCGCTGCTGTTGGCCGCCGGAAAGTTGCTCCGGATAGCGCTTGAGCAAATCCCCAAGCCCCAGTCGCTCCACCAGTTGTGCCTGCCATTGCGGATCATGACGCCCAGCCAGTCGCGCCTGAAACGCCAGATTGTCCTCGACCTTGAGGCTGCCGATCAGGTTGAACTGCTGGAACACCAGGCCGATTTCCGTGCGTCGCCAGTTGGCCAGTTGTGCTTCGTTCATGCGATCCAGCCGCTGCCCGGCGATCTCGATCTGCCCTTCGTCAGCCTGATCAAGGCCCGCCACCAGGTGCAGCAACGTGCTCTTGCCGCTGCCGGATTCACCCATCAATGCCAGGCTGCTGCCGTTCTGCAAAACCAGATCCACCCCACGCAACACCGCCAGCGGACCCTGCGCGGTGGGGTAGCTCTTGAAGACGTTTTTTACCTCAAGCATGGGCTACTCGATTTTTTGGGGAGGGGGGAGGATAGCGGCTTGACGTCCAGGGTGTATCCAATTGCCTGGATTTCCTGGACATAAAGACCCCAGGGCTTGCTTTAGCCGGGAGCGCGCCAGTTCAGCCTCTGCACATCCTTCGTCATGAACATCGTCCTTCCGGTTAAAGCCGGTCCAGCGGGGCTGTTACTTTCCGCGAATCAATTCCCGCAACATGAACCGGTTCGGATGGCAGGCTTCTGCCACGTTGCGGGGTAGCGGCAGCGGTTCGTTATCGAGCCAGGCCGCGAGCAGTTCAGCGCACAGTGGCGCGGTGATCAGGCCGCGTGAGCCGTGGCCGCTGTTGATGTACAGGCCGTCCAGCCAAGGGCAGGGCGCTTCGGGTATCTGTCGGGCGTCTTTACTGAGTGCAGCATAGGTCTGGACAAACGTGCCCTTGTCCGCCAACGGTCCGATGATCGGTAGATAGTCCGGGCTGGTACAGCGGAAGGCCGCCCGGCCCTCCAGTTGTTCCGTCGGCAGATGAGTAGCGTCGAGACGCTCACTCAGGTCCGGCGAGATTTCCTGCAGCAGCTGCAGATTGCCCAAATGGTCCGCCGTGGTAGTGCTCAGATCTTCATTAGTGAAGTCGAAGCTGGCCCCCAGCGTATGTTCGCCAAGTCTTGCCGGAGCGATGTAGCCTTCGGCGCACACCACTGTGCTCAGCGCTTTGCTGGCCTCAGTTTGCGCCAGGCGCGTGATCTGCCCGCGAATACGCTTGAGCGGTAACGCAGCACTCAATGGGAATTGCTTGATATCGGCCGCACCCGCAAGAACCACCACCTCTGCCTGATCGAGCAACAGATCACCATCCCAAGCGTGCCACTGGCCGGACTCACGACGCAGCTCGACGACGTTGTGATGCAGCTGCACGCGAATATTCGGATGACTGACATGTGCATGACACAACGCAGGCGGGTGCACCCAGCCTCCCTCAGGAAAGAACAGGCCTCCCTGACCGAGCTGCACACCGCTGCGCGCTTCGGCAGCCGGCTTGTCCAGCGGATGCAGCAGTTCCTCGGGAAATGCCGCCGCCAGTTGTGCCTGCCGCTGAGCTTCCTTGTCGTTGAAGGCAAGTTGCAGAACACCGCATGCATCCCAATCGACACCTTTTTGCAGGCGCTCCAACATGCGGCGGGTGTAGCCGAAGCCGCTGAGGATCAACTGCGACAACGCCGTGCGGTGTGCAGACAGCTTCAGGTAAAGCACGCCCTGCGGATTACCCGACGCTTCCTGAGCAAGGTCGTTATGGCGCTCTAACAACGTCACCTGCCAGCCCCGTGCTGCGAGGCTTGCAGCGGTGGTGCAACCGGCCATGCCGCCGCCGATCACCATCGCCTTGCGGTCACCAGTCAGCGGTGCCGGGCGGGCGAACCAGGGTTTGATCGCGGGTGTTGGCGCGGCATCCTCCGGCCAGCCAAGGAAGGTGCCGCGCAACACTTCCCACTTGTGACCGATGCCTGGCACACGCTTCATTTTGAAACCCGCAGCGTTCAGGGCGCGACGGACCCAGCCAGTGCTGGTGAACGTGCCGATGGTCGAATTCGGTGCGGCGAGTCTGGCCAGTTCGGCGAACAGTTCAGGTGTCCACATTTCCGGATTTTTTGCCGGGGCGAATCCATCCAGAAACCAGGCATCGATCTGCCCATCCAGTTGCGGCAGCATGTCCAGGACATCTCCGATCAGCAGGGTCAGCGTTACCCGTCCGCCGTCGAACACCAGACGCTGAAACCCCTCATGCACGGCCACATATTGCTCAAGCAAAGGCCCCGAGAAAGGCGATAGCTCTGGCCACAGAGCCAGCGCGCGGTGCAGGTCTGACTGGCTGAGGGGGAATTTTTCGACGCTGACAAAGTGCAGCCGTGCAGACGCAGATGCGCACTCGGCGAACAGCTGCCAGGCGCAGAGAAAATTCAGCCCGGTGCCAAATCCGGTCTCGCCAATCACCAACCGACCATTTTCCGGCAATGCGCTGAAACGATCGCGCAGATCGTTCTGCACCAGAAATACGTGTCGGGTTTCTTCAAGGCCTGCTCCCGTCGCGAAGTAGACGTCGGAAAACTCCCGAGAGTGGGGGTTGCCCTGTTCGTCCCAGTCGATCTGGGCATGGCGGGTGATGGTCACAGTCTGGCTCGGCTTGGGGGCGGGGGCATGCATATTAGCGCAGCGCGCACTGGACCTGTAGGCACGGGGTTTACTGCACGACTGGGCATGTAGCAAAAAAACAACCCCGGTATTAACTATCTACCGCTTCTGGCGCTGTAGAAACTGATCACGTGCAGACTTCTTTTATAGGAGTTGTGCAATGAACCCGCCTGTAATCCAGCCCCATCAGGGCATCGTCAAAAATACGCTACCGTCCTGGTATGTCTACACCACCGCTGAGCTACGTCAGCGCCTGCACCGCGACATGTTGCGCAGTCACCACTTGCGCGACCAGGTGCAAAAGGCACTGGGCGGCATGCAGGACCTCACGGCATTTGCCCGGCCCATATTGTCCAGGGCGCTGACCCAGGCATTCGGGCCGGGGCTGGACATTGATCGCGATCACTTTCGTCATGTCCGTTTTGCGCAAAGCATATTGCCGTTACCGGGCCAACTGGTAGAACGCACTTCCACTGTGCAGTCGTTACTCGAGGCCGCGCTGCAGAACTTTCATCAGGAAGAGGTCGAGGAGGTCACTGCCGACTCGGTGATTTTTCAGGGCAAACCCAACCTGGCGACTTTTGCAGCGGGTACCAGCTTTCCCCATCCGCTGAAGATTTCCCCCGCAAAATTCATGACGTTGTGTCGAACGCTGGACTTGGGCGGGCAATATCAGGCCCATCTCAAGCGTGTACTGGAGCCTGCTGCCAGCGAGCGTCCGGCGGGAGCGCTCAATGCTGCCCAGATCAAGGACTTGCTCAGTCATCAGGTGCGCAATGCGTTGTATGTCGAGGCTCACTTGGCGCACATGAAGGGCGACGACGTTCTCTCCAATGGCGCTTATCGTTCGGTCCTGGCGGCGAGCGGGCATTGGGCGGAAAAGGGCCGGGTCGAGGCTGTACATATCCAGAGCCTGACCCTGCTCGGTTTCGCAGTGCGCGACATACTGGTTTTCCAGACCCGTGACCTGAGCGGCTGCGTGGTGTACCTGCCTGGCGATCCGTCTTCGCCGCTCAAGGAATACGACTCGCTGGATCACTTCATGAAAGAGCTGCGCGCAAAACTGAGGAGCGTCGGCTATCAGCAATATTTCGCCGGTTTTATTGCGCAACGGCGCAGGGCGGAGTTTCTTGGCAAGCTTCGCGCCTGCCTGACCCCTCATCGATTGCGGCCCGTACCAGGCGACACAGGTTTGATCGCCAGAAAATGGAAGGTGCCTGAGGTGGACGAGAATGCCGATCTTCGAGTGTGCGCCGAGACCCTTCCATACCCGTTGCTGGAGCACTTGTATTTCCAGCGAATGCTGCGCATCAAGGACGATGCCCGATCGTTGGCGGTGCCCACTGGCGATGAGGATGAAGCGTCACGCAGAGCGCGCCTTGCTCATTACCTGGCGTTGGGCATGAACGTGGTCAATATGGCTGCGTTGTTTGTGCCGATGCTGGGCGAAGTGATGATGGTGGTGGCTGGTGCGCAATTGCTGGTTGATACCTTTGAGGGCGTTGAAGCCTGGGTGGTGGGTGATATGGAGCAGGCGCTCGAACATCTGGCCAGCGTCGCGCAAAACCTGGCAATGCTTGCCGCGTTTGCTGCTGCCGGTAAAGTCGCGTCTCCAGGCGAGTTGCCTGCCATCACCGAGTCCTCTTTTGTGGGCAAGATGATCCCGGTCAAGCTGGAGAATGGTCAGACACGACTGTGGTCGCCGGATCTCACCCCATTCGCCAGTGATGTGATTCTGCCGCAAGGCATGAAACCCAGCGCCGAGGGCATTTTCGAGCACCAAGGCGTGAAATATGTGGGCCTGCAAGGCCGTTTTTATCGTGTCGAGCTGGATACGGCATTGAACAAATGGCGGATCAAGGCGCCACGCGCTAACCGTTATTCTCCATCGCTTGAGCACAACGGCGCGGGGGCGTGGCGACATGAGGGCGAGAATCCCCTGACCTGGGACGTGAAAACCTCATTCAGACGCCTGGGGTATTCCGTAGAGGCGCTTTCTGATCAGGCGGTTGAAGATGTGCTCGCGGTGACCGGCACCGACCAGACACTGCTCGCCACACTGCACCTGGAGTCCCTGCCGCCGCCTTCGGCGTTGACGGATGCGGTAGAGCGGTTCGGGTTGGACGAGCAAGTCACCCGGATGAAAGACGCCGACCCTGAATCGCAGTTTGATCGACTGAATCAGTTACGTGAGATCAGCGATGATCCGCTGGTGCAGCTCATCAAACGTGATTTTCCGGGCATGACGTGCGCTGGGGCTCGTGAATTGTTGAGCGAAGCCGGTACGGAGCAACTGGCGAGTATGAAAGCGACGCAATCCATTCCGTTGAATATCGCTGGCAGGGCGCGTGGCTACCTGCAGCAGACCCGTATCGATCAAGCCCTGGAAGGCTTCTTCCTGAAGTCCCCGGCAGCCAGTCCAGACACGCTGAAACTCTCCCTGCGGGGGCTGGAACAGTTGCCGGGCTGGCCGAGAAACCTGCGCATCGAAATACGCGACGAAGAGTTTGGCGGAGCATTGCTTGACGGTATAGGTGAGCGCTCCACTCCCGAGCGGAGAATTCTGATCAAAAAGGGCGATCTCTATACGCCTTGCGAGGCTTCGGGAAACAAGCTTGCGCCTCAGGACTCTTTTTTCGCCTCAATTCTGCATGCTCTGCCCAAGGCTGCCATACGCGACATCGGCCTCACCAACCCCGCTGCATTGCGCAGCCGGATTGTCAGCCAAGCAACCCGACAGCGTAGCTGGGTCGCGAAGATACTGGGGCTGCAGGAGATCACTCCAGGGTTTCGAGGCCCGGTGCGTCTGGCTGATCGGCGCTTTGGTTATGTGTTGAGCGGTCGAGGCGCGGCGTTACCCGATTTGCCAGCAGAGTCCGTTGAGCTGATTGCAGCGCTGAGCGTGCTTTACCCGGAAGTTCCCAGTATGGCAGTCCATGTACAGAATCTGCTTTATCGGGGCTGGAGTATTCCGCAATTAGTAGAAATGACACAGGCCAGATTGCAATCCTGGGAGATGTTGCGCAGTGCGTTGGAGGGTTGGGTAAATCCTGTCGGGCCTGGACGTGCGATCAGCAACGAACAGTTTGCTGTTCGCCAGGCTATTGCCGAGGCGCTGGCGCGCGCCTGGCGTTTTAGTGACCGGCTGTCGCCAATGCATTCCAGCAACATGCTCTTGGAAAATATTGATCTGACCGGCTTCTCCGACATGCCCGAGTTGCCTGCTCATTACGCGGAAATTCATTACCTGACGCTGAGTGGTGTCACGGGGGGGATGGAAGATGTAAACCGCTTTCTGGGGCGCTTTGCGCATGTGACCCGGCTGGAAATCCTTGGCCGTGGTTTGTCGGCAGTACCAGAAAGCGTGGGGGGTATGGGGAGTTTGGTCCACCTGTCACTTGAAGGCATGGGGCTCACGATTGATCAGCAAGCCATGGAACTGTTCATGAGAATACAAACGCTGGATGAACTGGACCTGTCCGGTAATGTGCTCGGCGAGATTACTGACGTGAGTCGTCTTCGGGTGGCAACCCTGTGGCTTAACCAGACAGGACTGACCCAGTGGCCATCTTGGGTTGAGGACCTGCCGTTGCAGTCGCTGGATATCAGTGACAACCAGATCACTCATCTACCTGATCATATTATCGAAAACAGTGTGGGCCAACCGTCGCAGTTGACCATTCACGCTTATGAAAACCCTATCAACTTTGAGGACTTGCGCAGGTTCTGGATCAATGATCGCGGCTACGACATGACCTATCGCCTTGAATATGATTTCCCCGAGGAGATTCGGGAGCTGGTCGTGAATACCACTTCCAGCGATGACGAAACTTCCTCGGACGACGATGTTGGTTGGCATGCTCATAACGCCGGTCATGTGCCTCTTGCTCCTCCTGTGCCATCGATGGAAATCTGGCTTGTCGAGGGGCGCACCGAGTTGAACTCCAGATTGAGCTCCGCCTGGCAAACGGTCGCAGGGGCTGGCGATGCGCCCAATCTGCTGGTATTGCTGCAGAGACTTCGCGAGGCCCCGGACTTCCAGCGCTTTCACGAAGAGTTGGCCAATGATGTGATGAGGGTGCTTGAAGCTGCCGCAGAGAATCCGATATTGCGCGCTGAACTGGAAACCATGGCAGATGATCGTCTGTTCGGTGCAGACCAGACCTGTGAAGACGGCGCGAGGCTTATTTTCAGCGACATTCAGGTGGCAGTTTATGCGCAGAGTGAGTTGCAGGGCGTGCCTGAGGCGCAGCACACCGAGGTGCTGTTCCGGGTCTTGCGAGGTCTGTTTCGCCTCAATGAGGTGCAGACGATCGCAGATCTGGAAATCGCCAGCCGCGAAG
The DNA here is from genome assembly GCF_002158995.1 of Pseudomonas caspiana. GTDB lineage: Bacteria > Pseudomonadota > Gammaproteobacteria > Pseudomonadales > Pseudomonadaceae > Aquipseudomonas > Aquipseudomonas caspiana. Next base: position 200,992 of record NZ_LOHF01000004.1, read on the forward strand.
CGCGCGGTATTCATGTTGATCATGCGGAAGTACGTATCGCGTATCGAATCGGCCTGGCTCAGGATCTGAACTTGCCGGGCCAGCCATTGAGCATGGCCTGGAGCCGACTCGCCTCGGTGGATCGACAGGCGATTCTCAGTGCTCGACGTCTGGTACTGGAGCGCGAGCTGAGTGACGAATTTGTAAACTATGCGCTGGCTGATCGCCGCTGGAACGAGCGCCTGCGTGCTGAGCATCAAACCGATCTGGAGCGTGTCACCGCTTCCATCAAAGCGCAGATGGATGCCCTTGAGGAGCACCCACCGGTGGATGCAACCGAGGAGCTGCGCCGCCGCTCGGAGATCAATATCCGTCTGATGGCCGCCCAGATGACTACCGATCTGGAGACGTTTGGCCAGGCGACTCTTGAGCTTGAAGAACTGACCGCCAATCCGCCCATTGATAACGATGAGTACGACCGGCAAGGCCGGGCCTTGATCGCGAGCCTTAGTGCGGCCGAAAAAGCATTGCTGGAACAGTTGACCAATAACATGCGCCAGCAATGGTTCTGATTCATTGATCCATCCCCGGCAACTTTGCCGGGGATGGATTAGTCTGAGGTTTGCCGGCGATTACATATCTTGTGGTTGTGGGAGCCGGGCTTGCCCGCGATACAGGCGCTGCGGTTTATCAGGCAGACCGCGTCATCGTTCATCGCGAGCATGCCCGGCTCTTACAGGGGCATCGTCGTTGCAGATGTTTGTGTGGGTTTAGGCTAGAGGAGTCATGCATGTTCGAATCCGCTGAAATCGGTCACGCCATCGCCAAGGAAACCTACGACGCTGAAGTGCCCGCCTTACGCGAGGCGTTGCTGGAAGCGCAATACGATCTTCATCAACAGGGCAAGCGTCAGATCATCGTGCTGATCAATGGCATTGAAGGCGCGGGCAAGGGCGAGACGGTCAAACTGTTGAATGAATGGATGGACCCGCGCTACATCGAAGTGCGCACCTTCGACCAGCAAACCGATGAAGAACTGGCACACCCGGCAGCCTGGCGTTACTGGCGGCAATTGCCAGCCAAGGGCCGAATGGGGGTTTTCTTCGGCAACTGGTACAGCCAGATGCTCCAGGGCCGGGTTCACGGCTTGTTCAAGGACGCGGTACTCGATCAGGCAATCAACGGCTCCGAGCGGCTTGAAAAAATGCTCACCGATGAAGGCGCGCTGATTTTCAAATTCTGGTTTCATTTGTCGAAGAAACAGATGAAATCGCGCCTCAAACAGCTCAAGGACGATCCGTTGCACAGCTGGCGTATCAGTCCGCTGGACTGGCAGCAATCGAAAACCTACGACAAGTTTGTCCGTTACGGCGAGCGCGTATTGCGTCGTACCAGCCGTGAGTACGCGCCGTGGCATGTCATCGAAGGCGTCGATCCGTATTACCGCAGTCTGACCGTCGGCCGATTGTTGCTTGAGGGGATGCAGGCGGCGCTGAACGCTCCCAAGACCAAAGCGCAGCCGCTGAGCGTTGGACCGCTGGCGCATAACCATGACGAAGTCACGCTGCTGGGCAGCCTCGACATGAGTTTGAGCCTGGAGAAGGATGATTACGAAGAACAGTTGATTACCGAGCAGGCGCGTCTGTCGGGCAACATTCGCGACAAGCGCATGCGTAAACATGCATTGGTTGCGGTGTTCGAAGGCAACGACGCGGCAGGAAAGGGCGGCGCAATTCGTCGCGTTGCCGCAGCGCTCGATCCGCGCCAATACAACATCGTGCCCATTGCCGCACCCAGCGAAGACGAACGCGCCCAGCCTTACCTATGGCGCTTCTGGCGACAGATTCCGGCGCGGGGCAAGTTCACTGTTTTTGATCGTTCCTGGTACGGTCGAGTGCTCGTGGAACGGGTTGAGGGTTTCTGCAGCGAGGCCGACTGGTTACGTGCCTATGGCGAGATCAATGACTTCGAAGAGCAACTGACCGATGCCGGGATTGTGGTGGTCAAATTCTGGCTGGCGATTGACGATAAAACCCAGCTGGAGCGGTTCAAAGCTCGGGAGAAGATCCCTTTCAAGCGGCACAAGATCACCGAAGAAGACTGGCGCAACCGCGAAAAATGGCCGCAGTATCGTGAGGCGGTGGGCGATATGGTGGACCGCACCAGCACTGAAATTGCGCCCTGGACACTGGTTGAAGCCAACGACAAACGCTGGGCGCGGGTGAAGGTGCTGCGTACGCTGAACGAGGCACTGGAAGCGGCGTTTGCCCGGGACAAGAAGAAGTAGTTTTGATGTCAGTGTTGAGACTTAACTCCAGATGAGACCTCAGCGCCTGTATCGCGGGCAAGCCTCGCTCCCACAGCAGAATGCGATCTCATGTGGGAGTGAGGCTTGCCCGCGATACGGCGCCTCGGTACATCAGACGACCAATCGTCAACGCTCCCGCATCGCCTCTGTCCGCGCCTTCAATACCGGCTTCAACAGATAATCCATAACGCTTTTCTCACCCGTAATAATGTCCACCGTGGCAATCATGCCGGGGATGATCAGCAACGGTTTCTCGTCGCTGCCCAGGTGGTTGCGATCGGTCCGGACCTGGATCAGGTAGAAACTGTTGCCCTTGTCATCGGTCGTGGTGTCCGCCCCGATCAACTCGAGTCTGGCCGGCAGCCCGCCATAAATCGTGTAATCATAGGCGCTGAACTTGACCATGGCTTTCTGGCCGGGGTGCAAAAAGGCAACGTCCTGCGGTCGTACTTTTGCTTCAATCAACAGGTTGTCTTCCAGTGGCACAATCTCGACCAGATCACTGCCTGGCTGGACCACGCCGCCGATGGTATTGACCTTGAGCATCTTGACCACGCCGCGCACCGGCGAAACTACAGTCGTGCGGCTGACCCGGTCATCGATAGCAATACGGGTGGCGGTGATTTTCGCCAACTCCGAACGCCGCTCGTTGAGCTCTTTCGACGCCTCTGAGCGGAAGGTCATCTCCGATTCCTGCACCTTGCTCTTGATCTCGTTGATCGCTGCTTCAGCCCGGGGAATGGCCAGTGTCGCGGCCTCCAGCGAACCGCGGATGTCCACCGCGCTCCTTTTCAACCGCAGAATTTCTACCGGCGACACTGCTCCTGAAGCCACCAGCGGCGAAGACATGTTCAGCTCTTGCTGCACCAGGCCGAGGCTGCTGCGATATTGCTCCTGCTTGGCGCGAAACTCGGCCAGCTCCTGGGTTTTCTGTCGCAGTTGCTCGTTCAACGTACGCTGTTCGCTGCTCAGGCGACGCTGCCGTGATTGGTACAGCGACAGTTCATCCCGTGCGGTTTGCGAAGCCTTGGCGACGATCTCGTCCGAGAGTTTGAAAGGCCAGCCCTGAGACTCCGCTGACAATCGCTCCACCTGAGCACTCAAGGTATAGCGGTCTACTTCGCTTTCACCCTTGTTGGAGAGAAAACGCGTGTCATCCAGACGCAACAGGGTGTCGCCCTTGTTCACCAGTTGCCCTTCGCGGACAAAAATCTCGGTGACGATACCGCCTTCCAGATTCTGGATGACCTGCACTTTGCTTGAAGGAATGGCTTTGCCTTCGCCTGTGGTGACTTCCTGCAGAACGGCGAATTTGGCCCACACCACTGCGGTCAGCATGAGGCCTGCAACTACCCAGACGGTGATGCGCGATTTGCGCGGCGAGTCCTGCGCCATGGCACCGGCCAGATATGGCATGAATTCGATGTCTTCGCGCAGACGAGGATTGAAGTAGCGGGGAGAGAAGGCGCGCATAAGTGATGCTCCTTAAACTGTGCCCGAGCCGACCTGGCCCCGGCGCAGTGCTTCGATTACAGCGTCTTTGGGGCCATCCGCGACGAGCTTGCCGTTGTCCATGACCAGCAAGCGATCCACCAGGGTCAGCATCGACATGCGATGGGTGACCAACAACAGGGTTTTGCCAGGTAGCAAGTCGTACAGATGCTGGCGTAGTTGGTCTTCGCCGCTGTTGTCCATGTGGCTGGTGGGTTCATCCAGTACCAGCAGCGGCGGGTCGAGCAGCAGCGCCCGTGCCAGTAATACCGTCTGCCGCTGCCCACCGGAGAGCAGTTGCCCACGCTCGCCCACCGGCCGGTCAAAACCCTGCGGATGACGCAAGGCCAGCTCGTCTACCCCGGTAAGACGAGCCACTTCGAGCATGCGTGAATCACTGATATAGCGCGCGCCGAGCGTCAGGTTGTCGCGCAGGCTGCCGGACAGCAGCGGCAGGTCATGGGCGACATAGCCGATCTGCTGGCGAACATCGGCGACGTCCAGTTGCCGCAGGTCGAGGTTGTCCAGCAACACCTGGCCCTCATCCGGCGTGTAAAAACCCATCAGCATTCGCGCCAGGGTGCTTTTGCCAGAGCCGCTGCGGCCAATGATGCCGATGCGCTCGCCGGGACGAACGTTGAAGCTGACCGCCGATAACGCTTCAGCACCCTTGTCTGCGTAGCGAAAGCTCACTTTTTCCATACACAAACCGCCCAGCAGTGTGCTGTTCTGCAGCGGCTTTTGCCCGGCGTGGGTTTCCTGAGGCAAGGTCATCAAGGCGTCGGTACTGGTCATGGTCAGTCGCGCTTGTTGATAGCGAGTGATTAAACCGGCGATTTGCCCCAGCGGCGCCAGCACCCGGCTGCCGAGCATGTAGGTGGCGACCAGCGCGCCGACGCTTAGGCTGCCCGCGATGATGCTGTAGACCCCAGCCACAATCGTCGCCATGCCCGCGAACTGCTGAACGAACAACGTGCCGTTGCTGGCGAGCGCCGCGAGGTTGCGGGCGTGGCCGTCGAGGCGGGTGAGGGTGCCATGGGTGCTTTCCCACTGGTGTTGGTGCTGGCTTTGCGCACCGCAGGCCTTGAGGGTTTCCAGACCACCGAGGGTTTCAATCAGCAGGCCCTGACGTTCAGCGCCTAATGTGAGGCTTTTTTGGACGGTATCGCGCAAGCGGATCTGGATCAGCCAGGCGAAGATTATCGTCAGCGGGAAGGCGATCACCGGGATCAGCACCAGCCAGCCACCCAGCAAGCCGATGACCACCAGCATCAATGCGGCGAAGGGCAGATCAATGAGGCTGGTCAGGGTGACGGCGGTGAGAAAATCTCGCAGGCCTTGAAAGTCATGAATGCTTTGAGCGAAGCCGCCAATAGTCGCGGGGCGCGCTTTCATGGTCATGCCGACGATGCGCTCGAACAGCGTGGCGGAAAGAATCAGATCGGTTTTACGTCCAGCCTGATCCAGCAAATGTGCACGAATCAGGCGCAGACCGAGTTCGAACAACGTACCGATCAGCAGCCCGATGGCCAGCACCCATAGGGTTGAAGTGGCCTGATTGGGCACCACCCGGTCGTAGGTCTGCATGACGAATAGCGGCACCATCAAGCCGAGCAGGTTGATCAACAGGCTGGCCAGAATCGCGTCGCTGTACAGCCCGCGCGACAGTTTAAGGGTGTCGCGAAACCATGCCTTGACCCTTGGCACCAGTTGTCCGCGCAGGTCTTCGAGTTCATGGCGCGGGCGGGCGAACAGTGCCTGGCCGCTGTAGCTTTTGCTCAGCTCCTCACGCGTAACCCATTGCTCGCCGCCCTCGCTTTCACAAGGCAGGATCATTGCCCGGCCGTCTTCGCCCCAGCGTCGGAGTACGGCACAGCGCCCACCTTGAAGCAGCAGTAAAACCGGCAGGTTCAACGTATCAATGGCATCAAGTTCGCGGCGTAGCCAGCGCGCCTGCAATCCGGCCCGTGCCGCAGCCCGAGGCAGCAAATCGACGCTCAAGCGCTGTTCGGCCAGGGGCAGTCCGGCGCTCAGGCTGGTTCGGCTGGCCGCACAGTCATGCAGTCGGCAGAGGATCAGCAGACCGTCGAGCAGCGGGTCATCAAAGCTTGAGCGGGCATCAAGTGAAAAGGGCAGTTCCATGCTGGTCACAGGCGTACTCCCGAGGCAGGCGCGTTATTTCAGTTCTGGCAGGCGAGCGTCGCTTTTGACTTCCGTCAGCGCGATGGCCTCGGTGGGCACTACCACCCGCTGCTTGCGCAGCAATTCACCTTCGGTGGCGAGCACGCGGTACATGGCGAACTCTTCGGTGTAACGCACTTCGGTGTAGCGACGGCTGGCGTTGTACAGCTCGTTTTCGCTGTCCAGCAGGTCCAGAAGCGTGCGTTGGCCCAGGCCGAACTGATCCTGATAGGCCGAGCGGACGCGGGTGGTGGTTTCGGCGTATTCCCTGGCTGCGGGCGTCTGCAGACGAGCGTTGGCCATGGCGTTCCAGGCCAGCGACAGGTTCTCGTTAAGCATGCGCAGGGCGTTGTTGCGGATGTCCAGAGCTTGTCCGGTCTTGTAGGAGTCCGAGCGTAGGCGAGCCTTGTCGCGGTTGCCGTTGAACAGGTTGTAATTCATCACCACGGCCGCCCGCCATTCGTTGTCGTGGCCTTCCTCGCCCTGCAAATTGTTGTTGGCGCCCACCGCCACTTCGGCATCGAAGCGTGGGTAGAACGGCGACTTGGCGATTTCGTATTGTTTTTGGGCGGCGTTTACATCGGCCTGAGCTGACTTGAGATAGGGGTTGTTGATCAACATGCTCTGCTGCGCGGCACTGAGGCTCAACGGCACTTCGCCCTTGATGGACGGCGGTGTTTCCAGCTCGTCCGGCAAGCGGCCGACAGCGCTGAAGAAGTTGGCTTCGGCGTCGGCCAGATCCACTTGGGCGGTGTAGAAATTGTTCTCCGCCAAGGCCCGACGGGCTGCCGATTGGTCGCGATCAGCGGTGCTGCCCACGCCGCGCTCACTGCGCAGGCCTATCTGGTCGTTGATGCGCAGGTGCGCTTGCAGGTTGTTTTTGGCGAGAGTCAGCAACTCGCGGCGTTTCAACACGTCGAGATAAACCTCGATAGCCCGTAACGCGAGGCTTTCCGAAGTGCCCCGCACGTAATACGCCCGGGAGTCCACCACCGCCCTGGTGCGGCCGACTTCGTTAGGGGTGTTGAAACCATCGAACAGCAACTGGCGCAGGCGCAGTTCCGACTGGGTGTAATTCAGGTCGCGATTGTCATGGCCGTAAATCGCCCGGGTGGTCGGGTTGTCGGTGCGTTGCCGGCCGTAGCTGGCGACCAAATCAACTGCGGGTAGATAACCCCCTTTGGCAACGTTCACATCCTCATCGGCAGACAACCGGTTGTTCTTGCTGGCCTGGATTTCCGGGTGGTTATCAATGGTGTTCTGAATGGCGTCGGTCAACGTCATGGCTTGCGCCTGGGCACAGGCCACCGCCAACACCACAGCACCGTAGAGCGGGGTCAAATCGCGCATGAATACTTCTCCCTAAGTAATAGTGTTCTTGATTGCCAAAAAAATGACTTTCCGTGCGTTTAAAACCGTATCAGGTTTGTAACATCACAGCTAAGAACAACTTAGGGGCCACTCAAGACGTTTTTCTCATAACGCTTATGCCAAAAAAAACTTATGAAAATTTCACGGGGAGGGCGATTGTTTATTGGTCGTTGCGCTATAAAACAAAGGCTTGTGAGCACTGTTTTTGGTTGATCAGGTTTTTGGCAGAAGTTTGACTTTGCCTTTGTCGATGATTTCAAAGGTAAAAAAACGGTACAGATGGTGTGTCGGTTTTTTGTCGTTTTGATAAATGTCGGTCGTTTAACGGGTTATAGAGCGCGCGAATGGCGTGGTTTTGTAACGTGAGCAGACCGGATTGTTGCGAATACTGGAGGGAATATGGTCGGGTTTATCGGGACGGTGCGACAGGTGGTGGGTGAAGTGTTTGCAGTGGCGGGAGACGGTACGCGCAGGCTGCTGATCGAGGGCGATCGCCTGTTCGCCGGGGAACAGTTGCAAACCGGATCTGGCGGCGCGGTAGCGGTCAATCTGGATGCCGGAGGCGAACTGACGCTTGGGCGTGGCAGCAGCCTGCAACTGACGCCACAGTTGCTCAATCATCAGGCAGGTCATGTCACGACTGGCGACGAGCTGACCCCGTCTCTTACTCCTTCCTCCTCCACACCGGCCGTCTTGCCTGAGCAAGTCTTTAGCGCTGATGCCCCAACGCAAACGCCTGAAGCGGCCGCCCCAGAACCGGCCCCGGATGGATCGTCCCTGGGCGGCGGGCATTCGGCGATGCTGTTGACTGAAGTCGGCGGGGAAGTAAGCCCCGAGATTGGGTTTACGACCCAGGGCTTGAGCAGCGCTCCCGAGTTTCCCGAAGGGCGTATTGAAGGTCTTCCCGATTCGTCGGATGCCTCGGGCTCCGTTTTCGTACCTCCGGTTGTCGTGGTTCCACCTACAGAACCCGAGCCGCCGGTTGAGCCGGAACCGCCGGTCGAGCATCCCGTCGATCATGGCGTTGAATTGTCCGGGGGACAGTTGACCCTGGCTGAAGGCGACCTGTCCTGCGGCCCGGTCACTCAGTCCGGGGTGTTCACGGTCAACGCGGTCGATGGGTTGCAAAGCCTGGTGGTAGGAGGGCTGGCCGTCATCAGCGGCGGTGTCGTCGCAGGATTTCCGCTGAGCACACAGACCCCTCTGGGTAATACATTCAGCGTCACCGCCTATGATCCAGCCACGGGCGAGGTGAGTTACAGCTATACGTTGCAAGGTGCGATAGAGCATCCCGTAGGCGAGGGCGCCAATACCCTGGGTGAGTCCTTTACCGTGGTGGCCCGGGACACAGATGGTGATCAGGCTGACAGCACTCTGGACATCAACATCGTCGACGACGTGCCTGAAGCTCATTGTATTGAAGTGACATTGAGCGCCGATCCGGATTGCCCGGGCGCGCCATTGCCCGGTGCCAGCGGAAGCCTGTTACAGGGCGGGACTTTTGGTGCGGACGGAGGCTTCATTCACTCTATCAGTCTTAACGGCACCACTTACAGCTATGACCCTGAAACCGGATGTAGTACTGGCTCGTGCGAGGGAACAGGGGTGTTCGACCCTGCGACTTACAGTCTGACGGTGACCAGTGAAGGTGGCGGGACCCTGGTGGTGAACATGCTGAATGGGGACTTCAGCTATACACCTTCAACGAACCCCGCTTGCGAACCGCTGACCGAGAATATCCATTATGTGATCAGCGACAACGATGGCGATCTGGCGGGCTCTGATCTGCAGATTCACGTCCCGGCTATCCTGCCTCCCGAGGGGCCAACCGCAGTGGTGGACAATGTCATCACCAACATCCTCGCACCTTGCATTGAAGTGCCTGGTGTCTTGCTGGTGACCAATGACGTGCCCGGTAGCGGCGGCCCGTTGACTGCCAGCCCGACGGTTTTTCATACGGGCTGGCAGGTCAAGGGCGAGGGTTTCTCCAACGACTGCCAGAAGACCATCGACTTCTCCGGTAAGCGGGACAACTCCGCCAATCAACTGAAGAACCTTGAGCGCAGCGACTTTGCGAACACCGGCGCAATGACTGCATTGGTGGTGATCACCGGTTACCTCGGCGCGTTCAGTGGCCCGGGGGCCAATGCCCAGGACCTCTACAGCGTTAACCTGATGGCTGGCGAGAGCGTGGCAGTTGATCTGAAAAGCCTGGGTGATCAGGTGGGGGTCTTCTGGCAACTGGATGGCGGAGAGTTCCAGCCGCTGGACGCCGGCGGGACATTTACTGCAACCGAGAACGGCGTATACCGCCTGCTGGTGGTTAATCAGCCTGATGCCGGTCAGCCCGGCCCGGCGGTGCACTACACCCTGGATCTGGTCATCGACTATAGCGCGGCCGATACGACCCCCAATCACGAAGGTGCTTACACCGTGAACGACGGCCACGGCGGCAGCGATTCGGCGGCAGTGAACATCAGCTATCAGGAAGGCTGCACCTTGCTTGGTACCACGGGTGACGACGTACTGCTCGGCGGCGCTCAGGACGACAGCCTGCACGGCGGGGATGGTGACGATGTACTCAGTGGTGGTGCAGGCAATAACGACCTGTATGGCGATAACGGTAATGACGTTCTGTTCAGCGGCTCAGGCAATGACGTGCTGGATGGCGGCGCGGGCAATAATACCGCCAGTTACGCATTGGCCGACTCCGGCGTCACGGTCAGCACTGCGCAGCTTGGGCCACAGCACACTGGCGGGGCGGGTACTGATACGTTGATCAACATCCAGAACCTGACCGGATCGGATTACGATGATCACCTTACCGGTGACTACGAGGCTAATGTCATCAATGGCGGGCTTGGCAACGATGTGTTGGTGGGTGGTCTGGGCAACGACACCCTGACCGGCGGGGCAGGTCATGACACGTTCAAATGGCTGGCGGGTGACAGCGGGCACGATCTGGTAACTGACTTCAGTCTCGGTGCTGACACGCTGGACTTGTCGAAGCTGCTGCAGGGTTTTAGCGTCGGTACGGATTCGCTGGATGACTTTCTGCATTTCAAAGTCACGGGCAGTGGCGCGGACCTGGTGTCGAGTATCGAGATCGGCTCGGGCGGCTCTTCACAGACGATTGATCTGGCGGGCGTCAATCTGGCGCAGCACTACGATGTCGGGGTGGGCGCCGGCGGGATTGTTGCTGGGGCTGATGCGGGGTCGATCATCAGCGGGATGCTGGGGGATCATTCGTTGAGGGCGGATGTGGTTTGATGTGTTTGCTTTGAGTTGTGTCTAGCCTTATCGCGGCGCGTTAACTGCTTCTATTGGTTGCGCCCTTACGGCGCCTCACTTTTGAACAGCCCAAAAGTAAGCAAAAGGCTCTTGCCCCACCACTCGGCACCTCGCCTAGGCTCGGTGTACCCGCCCGCAGATCCTGAA
>NZ_LOHF01000004.1:212569-247790 GCF_002158995.1 Pseudomonas caspiana
TTTGCCCACGCTTCAGAATCTGCGGGCGGCCAGCGTGGTTTAACGGGGCGCCTCAGATCAAAATCAAAAACCAGGCGGCCTGACAGCCGACCTGATGTATGAACTTACCGATCCTTTGTAGGAACTGCCTAAGACTGCGAAGCGCTGTGTCAGGAATACCGCAATCGGCGCCGTTGTAACCTCCGACAACTCCTACAAGTCCTAGGCGCTAATGCTTTTTCGCTGTGCTTTTGATCTTGATCTTAAGCGCCCCGTTAAACCACGACGGCCGGAATTCGACATTATTGTGTGGGGTAAACCGGCAGGGATGCCGGTTTAGCTGCCTCAGGCCATGGATGGCCGGTGGCGGCGGCCCCACACAATAATGTCGGATTCCGGGCATGCCGAGCCTAGGCGAGGCACCAAGTGGTGGGGTATGAGCGTTTTGCTTACTTTGCGCTTCTCAAAAGTGAGGCGCCGTAAGGGCGCAACCAATATCAGCCATTACCGCAAAAGTGGATATGTGCGCGATATGAAAGTTGTGTGGATACCCACGTCGCGAGAAGAGCGACGCAAAACTCAAGCCTTACGCAACGTCTTCTGCCGCAAGATATAAACCGTGACCAACACCGCACAGGTCACCATAAACACCCGTGCCCAAATGAAAGACACGAGATAACAGGAAAACCCGATGCTGATCCACATCGTGACAATCGCATAGACCTTGCCCTTGAGCGGGATGCCATTGCCTTCCAGGTAGCCACGAATCCACGGCCCCAGTCGTTTGTGATTGACCAGCCAGTTATAAAAGCGCGGAGAGCTGCGAGCGAAGCAGGCAGCGGCGAGCAATAGAAAGGGTGTGGTGGGCATGATCGGCAGGAAAATCCCGATCACACCCAACACCACGCTTAACCAGCCAACGCCAAGAAAGGCATAACGCACGACCCGATGACGACTCGTGCGTGGTGCGGCCTGCGCCATAGGCGCAGACTCAGTGGTGGCGAGGCTTGAGGATTGCCGGTTTTTCATCCGGTGCCTGGCACAGCAGGTAAAGCGCTGTCAGGGCTTCCGGGATCTGCACGATCATGTCGTCCATCAGATTGGCGTCTGCGGCGATATCGGAGAACTCAGGCTGCTCATCGAACAGACCGGAACCGACCATGATCGGCAACAGCATCTCGCTGACTTCTTCTTCGGCGGTTTCGAACCAGGCGCTTTCACGCAGAAACACACCTTCCATGAAGCCGATGCACCAGCCGCGCAGATCGGAATCGTCCGGCTCGTCGCCCAGGTCCAGATCGCATGGCAGTTCGAATTCTTCGTCCGAAGCCAGTTGACGAGCGATATGCGCCTGCAGCTGGATCAGCGTGCCTTCAATCTCTTCACGCTGGGCATCATCGGCGTAGTGCGGTGGTTCGGAGAACAACGCGTCGATCCATTCACGCTCAGGCACGGTTTCTGCGCAGATCGAAAGAGCGGTCAGGTAGCCATGAGCGGCCACGTAGTCCAGTGCCTCGTCATGCAGCTCATCTGCATCGAGGAAGACTTGCAGGCGGTTTAGTTGCTCAGCGAAGGACATTGACGGACTACCTTGGAAATAAACGATGCTGAATTCTAGGCCCTGAGCGCCTCGGGCGCCAGCGCGGAGGTAGACGCATTGCGCTGTAGCTTAATTTCGACCGCTTATATCCATGCCACCCTTTGCCTGTGACACGTCGGGTATACTGCCGCGCTTTGCAGTGCAGCAGGACATTCTGGGGTTTTTATGCTCGAACAGGCGCAACGCGTACTTAAAGACATCTTCGGCTATGACAGCTTCCGTGGTCGCCAGGGTGCCATTATTGAACGCGTGGCCAGCGGTGGTGATGCGCTGGTATTGATGCCCACTGGTGGTGGTAAATCGCTGTGCTTCCAGGTGCCCGGCCTGTTGCGTGATGGCCTTGCGGTGGTTGTTTCGCCGTTGATCGCCTTGATGGATGATCAGGTGGCAACCCTTGAAGAGCTGGGCGTCTCGGCGGCGGCGCTGAACTCGACCCTGAACGCAGATCAGCAGCGCGAACTGGCCAACCGGATTCGTCTGGGCGAGATCAAGATGCTGTATCTGGCACCGGAGCGTCTGGTCCAGCCGCGCATGCTGGCGTTCTTGCAGAATCTGCAGATTGCCCTGTTCGCCATCGATGAAGCCCATTGTGTGTCGCAGTGGGGCCATGACTTCCGCCCTGAATACCTGCAACTGGGACAATTGGCCGAGCTGTTCCCCGATGTGCCACGTATTGCCCTGACCGCGACCGCCGACAAGCGTACCCGGGAAGAAATCGTTACCCGGCTGCACCTGCAGAACGCCGAGCGCTTCTTGTCGAGCTTCGATCGGCCCAATATTTTTTATCGCATCGTGCCCAAAGAGGCGCAGCGTAAGCAGTTGCTGGCTTTTCTGTCCGAGCGCCGCAGTGATGCCGGTATCGTTTACTGCCTGTCGCGCAAGAAAGTCGACGAAGTAGCCGCTTTCCTCTGTGAAAACGGTTACCCGGCGCTGCCGTACCACGCAGGGCTGCCTTCCGAAACCCGTGCCTCCAATCAGAAGCGCTTCCTTAACGAGGAAGGCCTGATCATGGTTGCGACCATTGCGTTCGGTATGGGTATCGACAAACCCAACGTGCGATTTGTCGCGCACATGGATTTGCCCAAGTCGCTTGAGGCGTATTACCAGGAAACTGGTCGCGCAGGGCGTGATGGTCTGCCCGCTGATGCGTGGATGACCTACGGTCTTCAAGACGTTGTGATGCTCAAGCAGATGTTGCAGAACTCCGAGGGCGACGAACGGCATAAGCGTCTGGAACATCACAAACTGGACGCCATGCTGGCGCTGTGCGAAGAAACCCGTTGCCGCCGCCAGACGCTGCTGGCGTATTTCGATGAAGACATGCCTCAACCGTGCGGCCATTGCGACAACTGCGTTGACGGCGTGCAGACCTGGGATGCCACGGAGCCTGCACGTCAGGCGTTATCGGCGATCTATCGCACCGGTCAGCGTTATGGCGTCGGTCATCTGGTCGATGTCTTGCTGGGCAAATCCAACGACAAGGTGCAGAGCTTTGGTCATCAACACCTTTCAGTGTTTGGCGTCGGCAAGGCGCGGGCCGAGGGCGAGTGGCGTTCGTTGTTCCGCCAGCTGGTCGCCCGGGGGCTGGCCGATATTGATCTGGAAGGCTATGGCGGGCTGCGCCTGAGCGACACCTGCCGCCCGTTGTTGCGGGGCGAAGTGACCCTGGAATTGCGCCGGGATCTGAAACCGCAGACCGCCGCGAAAAGCAGCTCTGGCAGCCCGGCCAGTCAACTGGTGCGCGGCGAAGAGCGCGAGCAGTGGGAAGCGTTGCGTGCCCTGCGGCGCAAGCTGGCCGAGGAGCACGGCGTACCACCTTATGTCATTTTCCCGGACTCGACCCTGCTGGAAATGCTGCGCAGCAAACCGGAAACCATGTCTGACATGGCTCAGGTCAGTGGCGTCGGTGCGCGCAAACTGGAGCGTTACGGCGAAGCTTTCCTTGAAGTGCTGGGCGGTGCCGCCGAGGCGCCGAAAGTGGTGGCCGACGTACGTCACGAGCTTATCAGTCTGGCCCGGGCCGGCATGACTCCCGCGCAGATTGCCGGTCAGTTGCAGTGCACCGAGAAAAACGTCTACACCATGCTGGCCGAAGCTATTGGCAAGCAGCAGCTTTCGCTGGAGCAGGCGCTGGATTTGCCGGAAGACCTGCTTGGCGAAATCCAGGATGCCTTCCTCGACGGCGAGGGCGAGTTACCTCCCGTAGCGGCCATTGCCGAACAGTTCACAGGGCGAGTGCCCGAGGGTGTTCTGTATTGCGTGCGTGCAGCGTTGCAGGCCGAATTCGAGGTTTGATGCTCTGCCGGGATGCAGCCGCGCGCCCCTCGGATTCAAGAAAATCCTGCAGGACCGGCTTTAATCTAGAGCCGGTCTGGACACGCGCCGCATGGTGTTATCACGAATTCAGTCTTCCCGGCTGAATCCGGTCCACCGGGTTTGGACGATCCTGGTCCAATTGATCCAGTTACAAGCCCCCACTTGCCTCATCCCTTGGGCCATGCTTAGCTGACTAATAATTAGGATCGATCACGAGTTTTTCTATGCCAATGACAGATGAACACCGCTTCGGCATGCAACTGGCCCACATGTCCCGCGGCTGGCGTGCTGAACTGGATCGGCGACTCGCTGATCTGGGGCTATCCCAGGCACGCTGGCTGGTATTGCTGCATCTTGCTCGTTTTCAGGAGCCACCTACCCAGCGTGAATTGGCGCAGAGCGTGGGCGTAGAAGGCCCAACCCTTGCGCGGTTGCTTGACAGCCTTGAATCGCAGGGTCTGGTTCAGCGTCACGCAGTAGCTGAAGATCGTCGGGCGAAGAAAATCGTTTTGTGCGACACCGCTTTGCCCTTGATCCAGAAGATTGAAGCCATTGCGACTGCGTTGCGCGTCGAGCTGTTTGCCGGTATCGACGAGGAGGATCTGCGGATTTGCATGCGCGTTCATACGCATATTCTGGGCAACCTCGAAAGATCCTGAAGCGGACACGCTGCTTCTCGCTCATACTTGCAGCCAGACATTGAAGTCCACGCCATGTATTGAAATATGCAAAGAAGCCTGTTCTGGTTTCTATAAGGGTTCGTATGCGCAATAGCTCTCAGGCGGCTACGCCATCAGGTTTCGCCAAGACCGCCTTATGTCGCGGTTTGATGGTCGCGGTTCTATCCTCCGGATCAATGTTGTATTCAACGTTGGCGTCTGCATTGGGCATGGGTGAAATAACACTGCACTCCGCCCTCAATCAGCCACTGAGTGCTGAAATCGAGCTGGTAGAGACGGCAGGGCTCAGTGCTGAGGACATCGTCGTAAGGCTGGCCACACCAGAAGAGTTTGCCCGGGCCGGTATCGACCGGGTGTTCTTTTTCAATGATTTGCGTTTCACGCCGATCATTCGCGGCAGTCGCGGTGTGATTCGCGTGGTGTCGAGCAAACCGGTCACTGAGCCTTATCTGCAATTTCTTGTGCAAGTACTGCGGCCTGGCGGCGACATGTTGCATGAATACACGTTGCTGCTGGACCCGGCGACTTCTGCTGAGGGGCGCGCAGCGGTGGCGGGGCGTCCCCGAGCTTCTGCGGCCCAGGACGCCGGGCAATCCAGGATGCCGGTTGCGCCACCGGTGGCACTGGAAGGTAAACGCTACACGGTAGTGGGCGGCGATACCCTCAACTCCATCGCTCGACGCATGCAGGGTTCCGGTGCCAGTGCCTCGGCGGGTCGCCTTGCCGACGGGATCAAGGCACTCAATCCACAGGCATTTCCCAATGGCGACAGCACAGCGCTGAAAGTCGGGCAGAGCTTGTTGCTGCCTGACGCAGCGGTGTTGCCCAATAGCCCTTCGGCTCCGGCCTCGACAGCAGCAACGCCGCTGCCGACCGCGCAAGCCCAGCGTGGCGCTGAACAACTGGCCGTATCCGCCATCGAAAATCAGCTGTTAACCAAGACCGTCGAGGATCTGCGCCTTCAGTTGCAGGGCCTGCAGGCATCGATTGACGGCAAGGACAAGCAGATCGTCGGTCTGCAAACCGAACTGGCAGAAAGTCAGGCTGCCGCTGCGCAACCCGCGCCAATATCGTCTGCTCCGGTAGCTCCAGCTCCCGTCGTCAGTGCGGAGCCCCAGAGCAATTCGTTGCTGACTCCGCCGTTGCTGGCGGGCGCGCTGGCGATTCTGCTTCTACTGTTGGGGCTGGTCTGGTCGGTGCGTCGTAATCGTCGCAAGCAATCAAAACCGCAGCCTGTCAGCGCCGATCCAACCCTGATCAAACCGGCCCGTGCGCCGGTCGCTCCGGTTTACGAAGCGCCGGTTTCGGACACCAGGGCGGCCGCACCTGTTGTCGCTGCGCCAGCCGCTCCTCGTTCAGCCCCGGTTCGTCCTGCCGCTGCTGCTTCTGATCCGCTGGATGGCGTCAGTATTTACATCGCTTACGGGCGGTTTGCCGAGGCGATGGGGATTTTGCGTGACGCGCTGGTCAAGCAACCTGAGCGGGAAGATATCCGTGTACGCCTTCTCGAATTACTGGCAGAGCAGGGTGATTCGGCAGGGTTTGCCAAGGAAGAGCAGCGTGCGCTGCAACATGGCGTAGACGCTGAGCAGATTCAACTGATCCGTTCACGTTATCCGCAGCTCAAGCCTGCCGAGCAAGCTTCCAGCGTGCCACCGACGGCCGTCGCGGCCGTGCCCGTAGCGGCTGCCGTCGTTGCGGCAGAGGTTGCAAAGGAAGAGCCTGCACAGCTTGATGAAAGTTCAGCCGCAGCGCTGAACCCCGAGCCTGCTCTCGATGATTTCCAGTTGAACCTGGATGACCTGTCGATGGATGCCGACTGGGATTTGGTGGATCCGTTTGACAAACCGATGGCTGCACGCCCCGAAGCGCCAATTGCGCAGTCACCGCTCGATGATCCAGAGTTTGCTTCAAATCTCACCGAGCTGCCCGGCGTCGAGGAAATTCCGGATGAGCGCTTCCTCAGCGACTTTCCTGAGGAAGACGGTGTGGTCGAGTCTAATAATGACGCCCTCGACGATACCTTCCTTGATGGCTTCATGGATGAGTCTGGCGAGTTCGACCTGCTTGATCTTGAGGAGGTCCCGTTAAGCAAAGTCAATCAAGCCCAGGTGTTGATCGACGACGGGGACATTGAAGGCGCCCGCGAGCTGTTGCTGCAGGTGATCGAGGAGTCTGACGAAGAGCATCAGCAGACCGCACGCGATTTGTTAGCTGGCCTGTAGCGCGCTCCGTCTGACACTCCGCAATCGCGACCGTCGTAACCTCCGATGGCTCCTACAGGTTTGTTGTGAGCCGTTACGACGGCGCCGATCGCTGCTCGGTGAGCACCTGCAGGAAATCATCTTCCGTTTGTCCCAGAGAGCCTTTTCATGTCTACCGTAAAACCGGAAATCATCATCACCTACTGCACGCAATGCCAATGGCTGTTGCGCGCTGCATGGCTGGCTCAGGAGTTACTCAGTACGTTTTCCGATGATCTGGGCAAAGTGTCGCTGCAACCCGGCACCGGTGGTGTATTTATCATCACGTGCGACGGTGTTCAGTTATGGGAGCGCAAAGCCGATGGTGGATTCCCCGAGGCCAAGGTTCTCAAACAGCGGGTTCGTGACCAGATCGATCCTCAGCGTGATCTGGGCCATAACGACAAGACCACACCGGCTCAGTGAGTCGTGGCTGCTTGAGGTTTTGTTCTGCCGCTCATCAAGCCTGAAATCACAATGGCGACGATGATCAGCGCACCGCCCAGCAGCATGCTCAACGTGGGAATTTCAGCAAATAGCAGCCAGGCGAAGGTGATGCCGTAAACCGGCTCCATCGCGAACACCACTGCCGCAGTCCGCGCCTTGATGACTGCCAGACTGGCCACGAACAGGCTGTGAGCCAGGCCGGTGCAGAACACGCCCAACAGGCCAATCCACAGCCAGTCCAGCGCCGAGATTCGGCTCAGCTCAGGAGCGGCCCAGGGAAGCAGGCACATCGCGACGATCAGGTTCTGATACAGCGCGGCTTGCACCGGCGGGACATTTTTCGAGCTGACGCGATTGACCAGCGACAGCAATGAAAAGGTCAGCCCGGAGAAAACTGCCCACAACAGACCGCTGGTGGCCTCGCTGGCCAGATTGAATTCGGGCGTCACCAGCACCAGTCCGACACTGACCAGCACCACCAGAATGACTTCATTGCTGCGGATGCGCTCACGAAACAGCAGCCCTTCGAGTATCACGGTGAAAGCCGGGAAGCTGGCGAAGCCCAAGGTGGCGACGGCGACTCCGGCCACTTTGACCGCAATGAAAAAACTCACCCAATGCGCAGCCAGCAGCACGCCCGCGAGTATCAGTCGTGCCCAGTCGGCGCGCTGCAAGGTTTTCCATGCGGTGTCACTGGCAAAGCGGGCAAAGAACGCCAAGGCGATAACGGCGAAGATTCCGCGACCGAATACGATGACTGAAGGTGAGGCGCTGGCCAGTTTGCCAAAAACGCCAGTCAGGCCGAACATCAATGCGCCGATATGCAAGGCGCCGAGGGCGGAGCGGGGAGTCATGGAGTTCCTTTGTCGCCAGACAGCGTGTGTCAGAAGCACAAGAGCAGTCTACCAGCGCCTGCCGTGAAGTATTCAGTCCAACAATTGCTGTGCATTGTCATGACATTGCCACAACCTGGTCACATTCGATTAACCGGCACCGGGCACTCTCATGCAAACCCAGCAGGAGATGGTTCATGACCAGTGCTCAGCTTGCCAAACCCAGCCGTAAGCAACGCGTTCGCACTTTGTGGATTTCCGATGTGCATTTGGGCACACGGGATTGCCAGGCGGAACATCTGTCACATTTCCTCAAAGGCTATCAGGCTGACAAGATCTATCTGGTCGGCGACATTATTGACGGCTGGAAACTTCGCGGTGGCATGTATTGGCCGCAGGCTCACACTAACGTGATCCGTCGCTTGCTGACCATGAGCAAGCGCGGCACCGAAGTGATCTATGTCACCGGTAATCATGATGAATTTTTGCGTCGTTACTCGAAATTGATTCTGGGCAATATCCAGTTGGTGGATGAAGCCGAGCACCTCACTGCGGACGGTCGTCGTTTTCTGGTTATCCACGGAGACCAGTTTGACGTCATCACGCGCTATCACCGCTGGCTGGCATTTCTCGGCGACTCAGCCTATGAGTTCACCCTCACCCTCAACCGCTGGCTGAACCACTGGCGTGCGAGGTACGGCTACGGTTATTGGTCGCTATCGGCTTATCTCAAACACAAGGTCAAAACGGCTGTGAGCTTCATCAGCGACTTTGAAGAGGCCATTGCCCACGAGTGCGTCAAGCGCGGACTGGACGGCGTGGTGTGCGGGCATATCCACCACGCCGAAATGCGCACGGTCGGTGGTGTGGAGTACCTCAACTGTGGTGACTGGGTTGAGTCCTGCACCGCGTTGATTGAGCATCTGGACGGCACGATTGAGCTCTTTAGGCTCGCGGATGCTCATCTTCAGCGCGATAAACTGCCCCTCGAAGAAGAACTCGAGGCCAGCGAACCGGTGATCTAGAACGGTACTTTGCCCGTCAACATATCGCGATACATGACGAAGTCGCCCAGCAAGCTATAGAACGGATGCTGAAACGTAGCGGGGCGGTTCTTTTCAAAGAAAAAATGGCCAACCCAGGCGAAGCCATATCCCGCCAGCGGTACGAGCCAGATCAGCCCCCAACTGCCACTGCCAATCACAAAGGCCAGCAGGAAGATCACCAGACTGGTGCCAACGAAGTGCAGGCGACGGCAAGCACTGTCACGGTGTTCCTGCAGATAGTAAGGGTAGAAATCGGCGAAGCGGGTAAACGACTTGGTGGTTTCCATGGCTGGAGTTCCTGATCGTTGGCGCTGTTGGGTTTAATATCAGCTGGCTTTACGTCAACTGATATTAAACGCCATTACGATCAGTGACGCCAGAATGCCGGAATGCACAGCACCAGCACGGTGATGATCTCAAGACGTCCCAGCAGCATGCCGCCCGACAGAATCCACTTGGCGGCGTCTGGCAGGGTGGCGAAGTTACCGGCCGGGCCGATGGTTTCGCCCAGGCCAGGCCCTACGCCAGACACGGTGCTAGCAGCTCCCGTCAGCGCAGTCATCCAGTCGAGTCCCAGCAGCGATAGCAACAGGGCGATGCCGCAAATCGTGATGGTGAAGAAGAACGAGAATGTCAGGATCGAGCGTACGATTTCGTCGTCCAGGCGGTGGCCGTTGTAGGTTTGCTTAAGCACCGCGCGCGGGTGAATCAGCTGGTTAAGGTTGGCCTTGAGCAGGATGTAGGCCACCTGGAAGCGGAATATCTTCACCCCGCCAGCGGTGGAGCCGGAGCAGCCGCCAATAAAGCCCAGATAGAAGAAAAACATCAGCGCGAAGTTGCCCCACAGACTGTAATCGCCGAGGGCGAAACCGGTGGTGGTCACTACGGATGTCACATTCAGGGCCACATGGCGCAGCGCGTCGTACCACGGCAGATCGGTTGTCGCCCAGTACCATGCACCGAGCACCAGCCAGGTGACCAGCAATAAACCCAACAGTCCGCGCACCTGCTCATCCCGAAACAGTGCGCCGCGGTTGCCCCGTAACGTTGCGACATACAGGGTGAACGGCAGGCTGCCAAGGATCATCACCACAATGGCAACCCAGTGCACTGACGGCTGTGGCCATTTGGCCAGGGACAGGTCCGAGGTGGAAAAGCCGCCGGTTGAAATGGCTGACATGGCGTGGTTTATCGCGTCGAACAGGCTCATTCCTGCTGCCCAAAAGGCCAGACTGCCCAGTGCAGTAATGCTGACGTAGGCCAGCACGATGAACTTGGCCACCATGTGTGAGCGAGGCATGACCTTTTCCGAGCGGTCGGAAGATTCGGTCTGGAACAGGCGCATGCCACCAATACGCAGCAGCGGCAGAATCGCGACCGCCATACCGATGAAGCCGATGCCGCCGAGCCAGTGAAGCATTGAGCGCCAGATGAGAATGCCCGGCGACATAGTGTCCAGGCCACTGAGCACTGTTGAGCCAGTCGCGGTAATGCCGGACATGCTTTCGAAAAAAGAGTCGGTATAACTGATGTGCTGGGTCAGCAGAAACGGCAGGGCGGCGAACACGCAGACGACGATCCAGCTGGAAACCGTCAGCAGGTACATGTCCCGTGGACGCAAATGCACGTGTTCCGGTCGGCCGGGAACGATCAGCGCCAGACCGGCCATGAACGTCAGCAGACTGGCCCACAAGAAGGAGCGCAGGTCTTCAAAGCGATCGTAGATCACTAGGGTCACCATGGGCACGATCATGGCGATGGCCAGGGTGATCAGGAATATGCCGATAATGAAACCGATGATGCGAAGGGTCGGCAACGCCATGCAGTCACTCTGACTAGTTCGGGGAAAGGCGCCATTCTACCTGCGGCCCACGGCAAGTAAACCGTGGGCTGTACGCCACAGCTTGTAAGTAATTGCCTCAGCGGTTCGTTATCCGTGAGCACAGGCTCTAGAATGACTCATCATTTTTCAAGGAGGTAGCCCATGGAGGCGCTCGACGTATTGCTCAATCGTGTCTCGGTCCCGCGATTGATCGACCCGGCCCCGGATGCAGCCCAGCGTGAAATATTGTTCAATGCGGCCATGCGTGCGCCGGACCATGGTCAGCTTCGGCCTTATCGTTTCATCACGGTGGAAGGTACAGCCCGTGAGCGTATGGGGGAATTGCTTGCCCAGGCATTGCAGGCCAGCGGTTCGGAAGTAACTCCGCAAGCACTTGAAAAAGCACGCCTTGGTCCATTGCGCGCGCCGTTGGTCGTGGTTGTGGTCGCTCGTCTGCAGGATCACTACAAAGTGCCGAAAACCGAGCAACTGATCACCGCTGGCTGTGCGGCGCACAGCGTGTTGCTGGCGTCCTATGCGCTGGGCGTCGGTGCGGTCTGGCGTACCGGGGAGTTGTCCTACTCACCGCTCGTCGCCAAGGGGTTTGGACTTGCGGATGACGAAGAGGTCATTGCCTTCCTGTACCTGGGCACGCCTCAGAACCCACCTCGCGTTGCGGGTAAGGTGGATGTGGTGGATTTTGTCAGTGAGTGGCAGGGCTGAATGCCTGCGCTCAAAATAGCGGCGCCCTTATCGCGGGCAAGCACCGCTCCCACAGGGAAAACGCTATCTCATGTGGGAGCGGTGCTTGCCCGCGATAAGGGCGCCATAAATTAAGAACTAACCACCTCCGCTGGCAAATCAATAATCGCCAGAAACCCACCCTCGGGATGATTGCCCAGAATCAATTCCCCTCCATGACGTTGCGCGGCGCGGCGGGCGATTGCCAGGCCCAGGCCGTGACCCGGTGCAGTCTGACCGGGGGCGCGGTAGAACGGCTCGCCCAGTTGCGTCAGATGTTCAGCCGCTACGCCAGGGCCATGATCACGCACGCTCAACTGCAGCCGGTCAGCGACCCGTTTAGCCTGGACTTCTATTGGCTGACCTGGAGGATTGAAGCGCAACGCATTACGCAGCAGGTTATCGGTGGCCCGTTCGATCATGTCCGGCCAGCCATGCAGATGCAGATTTGGCTCGACGTGCACCGCAATTTGCTGGTCGTCGCCACCGTCCAGATTTGCATCGTTCCTGAGGCGCAGAAGCAATGCGTTGAGATCAATGGGCTCAGCGCTGCTCAGTTGCGCATCAAGCCGCGCCAAGGCAAGGATTTCGCTGATCAGCGCTTCCAGACGATCACATTCGCGGCTCAGACGCGGCCAGAGTTTTTCCCGTTCGGCCGGTTCAGCCCGCTCTGCCAGCGCCAATGCGATACGCAAACGGGCCAGTGGCGAGCGCAACTCATGGGACACGTCGCGCAGCAACTGTCGCTGACTGCCGATCAGACTTTGCAGGCGCGCACCCATGCGGTTGAAGTCGGTAGCCAGCACGCCAAACTCATCCCGGCGGTTGGCCAGTTGCGCGAGGCTGTTCTGCTGATAGGTGGTTTGCCCGAGATCATGCACTGCACCGCGTAAACGGCTGAGCGGGCGAGTAATGGACAAGGTCACCAGCAAACTGAACAGGGTCAGCACCACCAGCGCAATCCCCAGCGCACTGAGTGGCCACATCAAGCTGTCGCGGTGCCACGCATCCAGCTCCGGGTGCGGGATGCGATAGATGAACAGGTAGGTTTCGCCCGTCTTTTCACTGGTGTACTCACTGGTCAGGCGACGCCACGGGAGTTGCCGGGGATCGTCGCCCTGGCGAGCCTCAAGCGCTGCCGCCCGAGGCGAAAAAGTACCGCGGACCACCGGGTCGCCATTGTCGTTGAGAACCTGAACGTCCATGTGGTTTTTGCGTTTGAGGCTTTGCAGGTAATCCTGTGCGGCGTCTGCGCCCTGGTTTTCATACTGCTCGGTCCAGGTTTGCGGCAGATGGCTCAGCAGTGGATGACGGCTGAGGATCCACGCATCTTGATTAAGCATGTGGCCAAGCAGGATCGACAGACCTGCAACCAAAGCAATAGCCAGCCAGAAGCTAGCCAGAATTCGCCAGAACAATGAACGCACGGGACAACCTCAAATAGAGAAAACCCGGCACGCTTGGGGAGTGCCGGGTTCAGGTGGATCAGTAGCTTACTGGGCTTTTTGCGCCTTTTGCGCTTTCCACGCTTCGAATTCAGCGCGTTCGGCCATTTTAGCTGCACGCTCCTTCTGCATTTCGTCGAATTCCTTCTGCTGGTCAGGCTTGAGCAGCGCACGGATATCGCTATCGGTTTTGGTGCGCTTGGCGTCAAGTTCATCCTTCATGGCTTTCTGGTCAGCGGGTGACAGCTTGGCCAGATACTTTTCAGTGATGTCCTTGCGGTCGTGCATTCGCTCGCCCATCAGTTTGCCGATCTGTTGACGCTGTTCGCGGCTCAGGTCCAGCTTGCCGAAAGGGCCGCGATCATGGTGCATGCCAGCACGTGGGCCATCAGGGCCAGGACCGAAACCAGGGCCATCGGCGGGTGCAGCCATTGCAACGGTAGGCAGTGCAGCAGCGAACATCAAAGCGATCAGAGTCTTGCGCATGGTGTATCTCCTTGTCTCGAATCCGGCTCGTTGCCGGTTGAGGCCAGTTTAGGGAGATCAAGGTCAAGAGCGGTCAGGCTACTGTAAAGCTTGGGTAAAGAGGGGGAGTGAGTGGGCTGACACAGAGGTATTTACTCGGGGGATTTTTGTGGGAGCAGAGCTTGCTCGCGATGAGGCTGGACGCAGTTCACCGTTGATCGCGGTGCCCTTATCGCGAGCAAGCTCTGCTCCCACACAAGCTCTGCCACATAAGCGCTGTTCCTGCTGGTATACGACGCCAAAGCGACTACACGCTGTAGTAATAACCCCGACTACGCAGCGCGACGATGCGCGGGCGGCCATCGGGGTGCGGGCCGATTTTCTTGCGCAGGTTGCTGACGTGCATGTCCAGGCTACGGTCGTAAAGAGTCAGTTTGCGTCCCAGCGCCAGTTGCGCCAGTTCCTGCTTGTCCAGCGGTTCACCCGGTTGGCGTAGCAGGGCTTCAAGCAAACGGCTTTCGGAGACGGTCAGGACCAGTTCCTGATCGTTGATGATTACCACGCCGCGCACGGGGCTGAAGCTCAAGTCGCCCAGTTCAAGCTGCGTCGATACCGCCGTAGGGTGACTGCGACGCAGTACGGCGCGCAGGCGGGCGGTGAGTTCGCGAGGGTCGCAAGGTTTGGCGAGATAGTCATCGGCACCCAGCTCCAGGCCAAGAATCCGATCCAGAGGTTCACCGCGGGCCGAGAGCATCAGCACCGGCAGATCAGGGTGGTCGCTGCGCAACTGCTTGAGCAGTTCCAGGCCGCTGCCGTCAGGAAGCATGACGTCCAGAACCACCGCAGCGGGCGCGGACTCGGCAAGGGCGCGACGGGCACTGTTGCCGTCATGGCAGGCGCGAACCAGAAAACCTTCCTGGCTCAACCAGCTACTCAGAAGCTCACACAGCTCCTGGTCATCATCAATAAGTAACAGCTCGCTCATGTCTCACTCAATTTAGCCACTGTCGACGTTGCTTACGTCCACCGCGGGCAAAGATACCGCACAGGAGGGCTATCAGCGCAACACCCCCTCCGGTGACGAACCATTGTTGCTGTTCGCTCAGGATACGTTGCGGCTCAGCCGATTGTGCCTCTTTGAGCTGCAATTTGAGCCTTTGGTTCTCCTGCCGCAGACGACTGAGCTGGGCGGCGTCGGCATTTTGTACCTGTTTGAGAAGATCTTCGCGCTGACGCTCGCTCTCCTTCAGTCGCTGCTGGAGATCACTGATCTGAGCGGCAGTGGTCGGCAACGGCAACGCATAGGAGTTACCGGAACCACTTGTTTCCTCGGCCTGGGCGGCGGCGGTGCCCATCGCCAACACAACAACCAGCAGACATGCCCGCATCTGAACTCCTGTTTATAAATGCTGTGTTTACAAATGCTGTGTTTATAAATGCCGTGTTTGGACGGCCGTGTTTTTATAGAACATTCAGCAGGTTGTCGGCAGGGCGTTGAGAATGATTAGCGTCAGACGGGGGAGAATGTGTAATCGCTGCCTTGAGTGGCAGCGATTGCAGGGTTGTGCAGGCGGGGATTAAGGCAGGACTTTCTTGAAAGGCTTCACAACGACATTGGCATAGACGCCAGCTTCGACGAACGGATCAGCCTCAGCCCAGGACTTCGCCGCGCTCAGGGATTCGAACTCGGCAACGATCAGGCTGCCGGAGAAGCCAGCAGAGCCAGGGTCGTTGCTATCAACGGCAGGGTTTGGCCCGGCCAGAATCAAGCGGCCCTGGTCTTTCAGCGCGTTGAGGCGATCCAGGTGCGCCGGGCGCACGCTCAGGCGTTTTTCCAGGGAGTTTTCGACGTCTGTGGCAATGATTGCGTAGAGCATGTCAGTCCTCGGTTTTTGTCGGGGGCGTTGTAGAAGCAGGGTCATGCATGTGCTTGGCAAGGTACAGGCCCTGAGCGACCAGGAACACCAGGGTCATGCCCAGGCTGCCGAATACTTTGAAATCCACCCAGAATTCCTGATAAGTGAAGGCCACATAAAGGTTGGCCGCACCGCAGAACAGGAAGAAGATGATCCAGGCGATGTTCAGTTTGGTCCAGATTGCCTTCGGCAGGCTTAGCGCGTGCCCCATGATGCGTTGAATCAGCGGGCGGTCGCCAATGAAGTGACTACCGGCAAACGCCAGCGCGAACAGCCAGTTCACTACCGGAGCCTTCCATTTAAGGAAGGTTTCACTATGGAAGGCCAGGGTCAGGCTACCGAACACCAGACAGGCAACCAGCGTCAGCCACTGGCTTTTTTCCAGCTTGCCCTGCTTGAAGAACAGAATGCCGTAGACCACCACTGAACTGACGATCAGCATGGCGGTCGCACTGAAAATGCCCCCCAGCGTGTAGCTGTGGCCGAGGATTTCCACGGCACGAGGCTCTATTTTGTAGACGATGAAAAACAGTAACAGCGGGATGAAGTCGATGAATTGTTTCACAATGGCAGCCAGAAGCAGGATGTGGCGGCATAATAACAAACATCAATGACAGCGAAAGCGCTACCTATGAATGTTGACCTGCACTGCCACAGCACCGCCTCCGATGGCGCTCTTGCGCCTACGGCCCTGGTTGCCCGTGCTTATGAAAACGGCGTGCGCGTCCTTTCCCTGACTGACCACGACACTCTTGAAGGCCTCGAAGAGGCCCGTGCTGCGGCGCTTTCACTGGGTATGCAACTGGTTAACGGGGTCGAGCTTTCGTGCACCTGGGGTGGTGCGACCATCCATATTCTGGGCTACGGCTTTGATATGGATGCCCCGGCGCTGCTTGCTGCAATCGCCCGTTTACACGATGGACGCTGGTTGCGTGCAGAGGAAATCAGTCGCAAATTGGCGATCAAAGGTATGCCTGGGGCGCTGGAAGGCGCTCGGGCCATCCAGCAAGAGCTCGGCGACAGCGGTAATGCGCCGGCTCGTCCGCACTTCGCGGACTTCATGGTACGTGCCGGGTTCGTCAAGGATCGCGCCGAGGCTTTCCGTAAATGGCTGGGCGCTGGCAAGCTGGGCGATGTGAAACAACATTGGCCTACGCTGGAAGAAACGGTCGGCACCTTGCGGGAATCGGGGGCCTGGGTCAGTCTTGCGCACCCCACGCATTATGATTTCACCCGTAGTAAACGTCGTAAGCTGGTCGCTGCCTTCATTGAGGCGGGTGGCCATGCGATTGAGGTAGTGAATGGCCTGCAACCTGCCGAGCAGGTTGGAACCCTGGCCATTCTGGCGCGTGAATTCGGCCTGCTGGTGACCGCTGGCAGTGATTTCCATGCCCCTGGTGGCTGGTCCGAGATTGGCATCTATCGTCCGGTGCCTGAGGATCTGCCGCCACTTTGGTCTCGGTTCAAACATGATCAGCCAACTGCTGCCTTCTGAACAGGAAGATACCGTGAGTCAATTTTTCCAGGTCCACCCGGAGAACCCGCAAGCGCGCCTGATCAAACAGGCCGTGGAAATTATCAAAGCGGGCGGTTTGGTGGTCTATCCCACAGATTCGTCATATGCACTGGGCTGCCAGCTCGGCGATAAAAGTGCCATCGAGCGCATTCGCCGTCTGCGGCAACTGGACGACAAGCACAACTTCACGTTGATGTGCTGCGATCTGTCCCAACTGGGGCTGTTCGCTAAAGTCGATACCGGTGCCTTTCGGGCGCTCAAGGCTCACACGCCAGGGCCTTACACGTTCATTCTGAACGCCACCCGTGAAGTGCCGCGGCTGATTCTGCACCCCAAGCGCCGGACCATCGGCCTGCGGGTACCGAAGCATCCCATCGCTCAGGCCTTGCTGGAAGAACTGGGCGAGCCGCTGATGAGCGTCAGCCTGATCATGCCGGGCGAAAGCGTGCCGATGAGTGATCCTTATGAAATGCGCCAGTCGCTTGAGCGTCAGGTCGATCTGATCATTGATGGCGGCATGGGGGGTATTTCCGCTTCGACAGTGATCAACCTGACCGGCGACGAGCCTGAAGTGGTCCGTGTCGGTTGCGGCGATCCTTCACCTTTTGGTGTCGAGGCTTAATGACTACGGTAGCAGCCGTCGACAGTCAGGCCGACGCTCAGCAGGAACTGCCATTCGCCATGGTCTACGGCCAGGCGGTCACGCAGATGCCGATGGACCTTTACATTCCGCCGGATGCGCTGGAAGTCTTTCTCGAGGCATTCGAAGGGCCGCTGGACTTGCTGCTCTACCTGATCCGCAAGCAGAACATCGACATCCTTGATATCCCGGTGGCAGAAATCACCAAGCAGTACATGGGCTACGTCGAGCTGATGAAGACGGTGCGCCTGGAACTGGCTGCCGAATATCTGGTGATGGCCGCGATGCTGGCCGAGATCAAGTCGCGCATGCTGCTGCCACGCTCTGCGGAGGCCGAGCAGGAGGAAGACGACCCGCGTGCCGAGTTGATCCGTCGTCTGCAGGAATACGAGCGCTTCAAGGTGGCCGCCGAAGGTATCGACCAGTTGAGCCGTGTCGGGCGTGACGTGATCGTTCCCAAACTGGATGCGCCAGAAGCCCGGGCCCGCAAGTTGTTGCCCGAAGTCAGCCTCGAAGAATTGTTGATGTCCATGGCTGAGGTATTGCGCCGTGGCGACATGTTTGAAAGCCACCAGATCAGCCGCGAAGCCCTGTCCACCCGTGAGCGCATGAGTGATGTGCTGGAACGACTCAAAGGCGGCGGCTTTGTGCCGTTTGCCGAGCTGTTTACTGCCGAAGAGGGGCGCCTTGGTGTCGTCGTGACTTTTATGGCCGTTCTTGAGCTGGTCAAGGAGTCGCTGGTGGAGTTGGTACAGAACGAACCGTTCGCGGTCATCCATGTGCGGGCGCGAGCCGAATAAGAGCTGATCAATGAATCTTAACGAACCCCGCGAGCTGGCTCCGCTGCTCGAAGCTTTTCTGTTGGCCTCGGGTAAGCCGCAATCGCTGGAACGCCTTTACGAATTGTTCGAAGAGGGCGAGCGCCCGGAGCCTCCGGTGTTCAAGAAAGCCCTGCAATTGCTGGGCAAGTCCTGCGAGGGCAGGGCTTTCGAACTCAAGGAGGTGGCGTCCGGTTATCGCCTGCAGATTCGCGAAAAGTTTTCCCCGTGGGTCGGCCGTCTTTGGGAAGAGCGCCCGCAGCGTTATTCCCGGGCCATGCTGGAAACCATGGCGCTGATTGCCTATCGCCAGCCGATTACCCGGGGTGAAATCGAGGATGTGCGCGGCGTGGCGGTTAACAGCCATATCGTGAAGACCCTGCTGGAGCGCGAGTGGATCAGGGTAGTGGGCTATCGGGAAGTGCCAGGCAAGCCCGCGATGTTCGCCACTACCAAGGTGTTTCTCGATCACTTCAACCTGAAAAACCTCGACGACCTGCCGCCGCTGGCTGATCTGCGTGAACTGGAGCCGGACCCGGTGATGGATTTCGAAGACGCCCCGGTGCCTGCGCACTTGCAAGCCTTGGCTGACGCCAGCGCCGATCCTGACGCCGAGCCAGAGCCGCCAAGAGACGAAACCAGCTTCCGCAGCTTATTGGTCGAACTCGACTCGATGGAGCAGGGTCTGAAGATCGACTTTGATGATTTGCTGCCGGATGAGGCGGATAAAAAGCCAGAAGACGATACCGATCCCCTGTAGGAGCTGCCGAAGGCTGCGAAGCAGTGCGTCAGACAGGCTGCTTCTACAGGTCAAATAGCGTTCATTCATGCAGGGCACCACTCATGAGCGACACCAAGAATCCCTGCATCAGCCTCTGCAAGTTCGACGCCGACATCTGCATCGGCTGTGGCCGCAGCAAGAAGGAAATCAAGGGCTGGAAGAAGATGGACAAGGGCGAGCGCCGTGACGTGCTTAAAGAAGCTGCCGTGCGCATGAAGGGGTTCAAGAGTGCCGGTCGGCGGAAAAAGAAGTAAGGCGCAAATTTTCGACTAGCCTCTGATGCGCAATGCGTTGTGTGAGCGTATCATTCGCGACCTTTTGGCGATTCTGCTCGTGACGAGTTTAGCGCCAGAAGTTTTTCAGTATTACGCCTCGTGGCTATCCACAGCCCAGGCAGCAGGTTGCGTCGGTCCTCGACGTCCCCTGAATCGACACACCGGGAGGTGCCCAGATGAGTGAACAAGACAAGCAGGACAGCCAGGAAATCGGACCCGCAGGCGAAAAGCTGCAGAAGGTTCTGGCACGTATTGGCGTAGGCTCGCGTCGCGACGTTGAAGCCTGGATCAGCCAGGGCCGAATCAAGGTCAATGGCAAGGACGCGACCCTTGGTCAACGCGTCGATCTGCACGATGCGATCACCGTTGACGGCCGCGTCATCAAACGCGAAGAGGCCGCCGAGACTGTGCGCCGGGTGATCATGTACAACAAACCGGACGGTGAAATCTGTACCCGTGACGACCCTGAAGGTCGCCCGACGGTATTCGATCGCCTGCCGCGTCCAAAAGAAGGCCGCTGGGTCAACATCGGTCGTCTGGACATCAACACCACCGGTTTGCTGATGTTCACCACCGATGGTGAGCTTGCCAACCGTTTGATGCACCCGTCCTTTGAAATGGACCGCGAATACGCTGTGCGTGTGCGTGGCGAAGTGGACGACGACATGATCGCGCGGCTCAAGGCAGGCGTTGTTCTTGAAGACGGCCCGGCTCGTTTCACCGACATCCAGCAAGCGCCGGGCGGTGAAGGCTTCAACCACTGGTATCACTGCGTGGTGATGGAAGGTCGTAACCGTGAAGTGCGTCGTCTCTGGGAATCCCAAGGGCTGGTGGTCAGCCGTCTGAAGCGCGTGCGTTACGGGCCGGTGTTCCTCAACTCCGACCTGCCGATGGGCCGCTGGCGCGAAATGAGCCAGTACGAGGTGGACATCCTCAGCGCTGAAGTGGGCCTGACGCCTGTGGCTCAGCCGCAGATGAACGCCAAGACCAAGGACAAGATGGAGCGCTTGCAGCGTCAGTCGTCTCGTCCGCTGGGTAAAAGCGAGCGTGTGCGCACCCTGCGTCCAGCCAAGGATGGGGCTCCGACTGGCGAGCGTGCTCCACGTCAGCCACAAGTGGCCGGCAGTGATCGCGATCGTGCCCAGCGTCCAGCTGCACCACGTTCGGATTCCAATCGTGGTCAGCGTAACGACCCTAACAAGTCGTCGCCGCGCACGCCGCGTCCAGCCAATGGGCGCAGTGACACGCGCAGTGACAACAGCCGTGGCACGCCAGTGGCTGAGCGTCCAGGCGACATGAACAAGCGTCCGGCCAAGCCGTCGCCGAAACGTCCAGGCATCACCCTGGTCGATGACGCGCCGTCCGGCAAGCGCCGTGGCCCGGCATCGGGTTCGGGCCAGCGTCCGGGCTTCGGTCGTCGCAAGCCGCAATAAGCGTCAGCAGTCAGAAGAAACGCCCCTCGTAAGACGGGCGTTTTTTTTCGGCCCCCGCTTAAGACCTTGTGACACTTGAATCCGACTTCTCTACCTGACTGAGCTAAGCCGTAAGAGGACTTTCGACGTTATCGGGATGAGCTTCTTATGCGCACAGGGATGTTCGCGCTGGCCTTGGGGTTGTTGGCGTTACGCTTTTTACCCGCATTGCCGCCGTTGTGGTTGTTGCTGTGCATGCCGGTGTTGGCCTTGATGTTGTTGCCGTTTCGCACCTATCCCGTGGCTTTCTTTTTATTTGGATTCACCTGGGCGTGTGTGTCGGCGGAAAGGGCACTGGATGATCGTCTTTCGCCGCGGCTGGACGGCCAGACAGTTTGGTTGCAAGGCAAGGTCGTCGGTTTGCCGGCAGTCGCTGAAGGCGTAGTGCGTTTTGAGCTGGAAGATGTTCAATCTCGGCGCTTTCTATTGCCGGAGCGCATGCGGGTAGCCTGGTATGGCGGCCCTGAAATACGCAGCGGCGAGCGCTGGCGTCTGGCGGTCAAGCTCAAGCGTCCGGGCGGGCTGGCCAATCCATATGCCTTCGATTACGAAGCCTGGCTACTGGCTCAGCGTATCGGCGCTACGGGCACCGTTGCTGATGGACAGTTGCTGGCGTCTGCCACGTCTGGCTGGCGAGATGTCATACGCCAGCGTCTATTGGCGGTTGATGCACAAGGTCGAGAAGGCGCTCTGGCTGCGCTGGTTCTGGGTGACGGTTCGGGGTTAAGCACGGTCGACTGGCAGATCCTGCAAGACACCGGCACCGTGCACCTTCTGGTTATTTCCGGGCAGCACGTAGGCTTGTTGGCGGGTGTGATGTACGCGCTGATCGCCGGTCTGGCACGTTGGGGGCTATGGCCACGCGTGCTGCCGTGGTTGCCATGGGCGTGCGGGCTGGCGTTCAGTGCGGCGTTGGGGTATGGCTTGCTCGCAGGCTTTGAAGTGCCGGTGCGCCGGGCGTGCGTCATGGTCGGCATGGTCTTGCTTTGGCGGTTGCGCTTTCGACATCTCGGGGTTCTCTGGCCGCTGCTGCTGTCGTTGAACGCGGTGCTGGTATTTGAGCCGTTGGCCAGTTTGCAACCGGGCTTCTGGCTGTCATTTATTGCCGTGGCGATTCTGATTCTGATATTCGGCGGGCGGCTGGGCGCCTGGAGTTGGCTACAAAGCTGGACACGCGCGCAATGGTTGATAGCCATTGGGCTGTTACCGGTGTTGCTGGCGCTGAACCTGCCCATCAGTCTGAGTGGTCCGTTAGCCAATCTTGTCGCGGTGCCGTGGGTGAGTTTTCTGATCCTGCCGCCTGCGCTGCTCGGGACCTTGCTGCTGCCTGTTCCTTATTTGGGAGAAGGGCTGTTATGGCTGGCAGGTGGTGCGCTGGAATGGTTGTTCAGGTTTCTCGGTTGGGTCGCGGGGTGGTTGCCTGCCTGGGTGCCGAGCGCCATTCCTGTCTCGGCCTGGGTGTTGAGTCTGCTGGGCGGTGTGTTGTTGTTATTGCCCAGCGGTGTGCCATTACGGGGGCTAGGTTGGCCACTTTTGCTGCTATGTGTCTTCCCGCCCTTGAAAAGCGTGCCTTACGGTCAAGTCGAAGTCCTGCAACTGGACGTCGGGCAGGGGCTGGCGATTCTCTTGCGCACCCGACATCACTCGTTGCTGTACGACGCCGGGCCGCGCTTCGGTGAATTCGACATCGGCCAGCGGGTCGTACTGCCCGCCATCCGCAAGACCGGCGCGCGTGAACTTGATCTGATGCTGATCAGCCACGCCGACGCCGATCACGCCGGTGGTGCGCAGGCGGTCCATCAAGGCCTGCCGGTAAAGCGAGTGCTGGCGGGGGAACTGGACAGGCTGCCGCCTTTGCTGAAGGCGCAACTGTGCGTCAATGATGAGCGCTGGGAATGGGACGGTGTGGTGTTTTCCACTTGGCGCTGGAGTGACGCTCGAGAGGGGAATCAGGCCTCGTGCGTGTTGATGGTCGATGCTCAAGGTGAGCGTTTGTTGCTGACAGGGGATATTGACGCCGAGGCCGAGCAAGCCCTGATCGACAGTGGTCGGGACGTGCGCGCTGAATGGCTGCAGGCGCCACACCACGGGAGTCGTACTTCCTCTTCGAAAAGTTTTCTGCGCGCCGTGGCCCCTGACGGCGTGTTGATTTCCCGAGGGCGCAATAATGCCTTCGGGCACCCGCATCCATTGGTTATGGCACGCTATCAATGGTTCGGCATTCCCACCTGGGACAGTGCCGAGCTGGGGGCTATCAGTCTGCAACTCGGAACGTTCGACAAGCCGCGGTCGCAGCGGGCCGAGAGGCGATTCTGGCGTGACTGACGCAAGGATATCGATCGCAGGCTTCGGCGAGTCGCCGACCCTATGTTAGAGTGGCGCCAATTTTTCGAGGGAGTCGTCACTGTGTGGGAACTGGTCAAATCTGGCGGTTGGATGATGCTGCCGATCATTCTGAGTTCCATTGCTGCGGTCGGCATTATCATCGAGCGCCTCTGGACCCTTCGTGCTAGCCGCATTACCCCGCCTCATCTGGTAGGACAAGTCTGGCAGTGGATTCAGGACAAGAAACTCGACAAGGAAAAGCTCAAGCAATTGCGTGCCGATTCCCCTCTGGGTGAAATCCTTGCCGCAGGCCTGGCCAATTCACGGCATGGCCGCGAAATCATGAAAGAGTGCATTGAAGAAGCTGCTGCCCGGGTCATTCACGATCTGGAGCGCTACCTCAGTGCTCTGGGCTCCATCGCGGCCATGGCGCCTTTGCTGGGCTTGCTGGGTACGGTGCTGGGCATGATCGACATTTTTGGTTCGTTCAATGCCACGGGTAATACGGCCAACGCCTCGGTACTGGCGGGCGGTATTTCCAAGGCGCTGATCTGCACAGCATCGGGCCTGATCGTCGCGATTCCTGCGATCTTTTTCCATCGTTATCTGCAAAGCCGGGTCGATGAACTGGTCGTCGGCATGGAGCAGGAAGCTATCAAGCTGGTGGAAGTGGTACAGGGCGATCGCGAAGTCGACCTCAACGATCCGAAGATTGACCTCAAGTCGCAGGCTCGGGGCGAGGGTCGTAAAAAGTGAAGTTCCGTCGTCGCAAGGTCAGGGAGAACATCGACATCAACCTCGTTTCGTTGATCGATGTGGTGTTCATCCTGCTGCTGTTCTTCATCGTGACCACTACCTTCACCCGTGAAACCCAACTGCGTGTCGACTTGCCGCAAGCGGTGACCGGCGCTCCGGAAACCGACGCCGAGCTCAAGCATCTGGATATCACTATCAATGCTGACGGCGTCTTTTCGGTGAACAACCAGTTGCTGCCGAAAAACGACCTGCAGACCTTGATAGATGCACTTCAGCGCGAGTCTGCAGGTGATACCAGCCTGCCGCTGTCGATCAGTGCCGACGGCAAAACCCCGCATCAATCGGTGATCACTGCCATGGACGCCGCAGGCAAGCTGGGTTTCAGCCACCTGCGCATGACCACGGTCGAAGCTGCACCGGCTAACTGATGGCTTTTTCTGATCGTATGCTCGACGCCTGGTACAAGGGCCACCCGGCGTTGACGCTGCTGCGTCCGCTGGAAAGCTTGTATCGGCGGGTCGTGCAGGGCAAGCGTGAGCGTTTTCTGGCGGGGCAGGGAGAGATATACAAAGCACCTGTGCCGGTGGTTGTCGTGGGTAACATCACCGTTGGCGGTACCGGCAAGACACCGCTGATCCTGTGGATGATCGAACACTGTCGCCGCCGTGGCCTGCGGGTCGGCGTGGTCAGTCGCGGTTACGGTGCCAAACCGCCGAGCCTGCCGTGGCGCGTGACCGCCGAGCAAAGCGCGGCTCAGGCAGGCGACGAACCCCTGCTGATCGTACAGCGCAGCGGCGTACCGTTGATGATCGATCCGGATCGCAGCCGTGCGGTGCAAGCGCTGCTCGACAGTGAACCGCTGGATCTGATTCTGTCCGATGACGGCCTGCAGCACTATCGACTGGCGCGGGATCTTGAGCTGGTGTTAATCGATGCTGCTCGTGGGCTGGGTAACCGTCGTTGTTTGCCCGCTGGCCCGCTGCGCGAACCTGTCGAGCGCCTCGAGAGCGTTGATGCGTTGCTTTATAACGGGGCCAGTGCGGACCGGGATGACGGCTACGCCTTTCAGTTGCAACCTTCGGCGCTGGTCAATCTGCGCAGCGGCGAGCGTCAGGCGCTGGATTACTTTCCGGCGGGGCAGGCGGTTCATGCCGTGGCCGGTATCGGTAATCCTCAGCGTTTCTTCAATACCCTCGAAGGGCTACACTGGCGACCAGTCACCCACGCGTTCGCCGACCATGCTGTTTTCAGTGCTCAAGCGCTGACCTTTTCTCCGGCTCTGCCTGTTGTCATGACCGAGAAGGATGCCGTGAAATGCCGGTCCTTCGCGGCGGATGACTGGTGGTACCTGGCTGTGGATGCGGTGCCATCCGATGCATTTGTCAGCTGGTTCGATTCGCAGTTGTTACGTCTTTTGCCATGATTCGCTCAGGATTTCTTATGGACACCAAATTACTCGACATCCTCGCCTGCCCTATCTGCAAGGGGCCGCTGAAACTCAGCGCCGACAAAACCGAGCTGATCAGCAAAGGCGCAGGCCTGGCTTTCCCGATCCGCGATGGCATTCCAGTGATGCTGGAAAGTGAAGCGCGGACTTTGACTACCGACGAGCGCCTGGACAAATGACCGCATTTTTCACTGTTGTCATCCCGGCGCGTTTCGGCTCCAGCCGTTTTCCGGGCAAGCCGCTCAAGGAGATCGCTGGCAAGCCGATGATTCAGCATGTCTGGGAACAGGCACGCAAGAGCAGCGCAGCCCGGGTTGTGGTTGCCACAGACGACGCGCGCATCGTTGAGGCCTGCAAGGCTTTTGGCGCTGAAGTGCTGCTGACCCGTGAGGATCACAACTCTGGCACCGATCGCCTGGCTGAAGTCGCCACGCAACTGGGCCTGGAAGCCGACGCCATTGTGGTCAATGTTCAGGGCGACGAGCCGATGATCCCGCCTGCGGTGATTGATCAGGTCGCTGATAATCTTGCTGCTCACCCTGAAGCGCGCATGTCGACCCTGGCTGAGCCTATCGACGATGTGGCCGCATTGTTCAATCCGAACGTCGTGAAAGTCGTCTCCGATATCAATGGTCTGGCGCTGACCTTCAGCCGCGCGCCGTTGCCTTGGGCGCGGGATGCCTTGGCAAAGGATCGCGAGCAATTGCCTGCGGGCGTACCGTATCGTCGGCATATCGGCATTTATGCTTATCGCGCAGGTTTCCTGCACGATTTCGTCAGTTGGGGCCCATGCTGGCTCGAAAACACAGAAAATCTCGAGCAGTTGCGCGCGCTCTGGCACGGCATACGGATTCACGTTGCCGACGCGCTTGAAGCGCCGCCGGCCGGCGTAGATACCCCTGAAGACCTTGAGCGCGTACGCCGCTTGCTGGAGATTTGACGTTGCAACTGCAGTCCGCTGTTTCACTCAAGCCGTTCAACACCTTTGGCGTTGATGTAGCGGCGCGGCTGTTCGCCGAAGCCCATAACGACGATGACGTGCGCGAGGCATTGGCCTATAGCGCGAAGCATGATTTGCCGTTGATGGTGATTGGCGGTGGTAGCAATTTACTGTTGACCGGTGATGTTCAGGCACTGGTCCTGCGCATGGCCAGCCGTGGTGTCCGGATCATCCGGGAAGATTGCCGACATGCTGTCGTTGAGGCTGAAGCCGGTGAGCCTTGGCATCCCTTTGTGCAGTCGTGCCTGGAGTTGGGGCTTGCCGGGCTGGAAAATCTCAGTCTGATCCCCGGCACCGTCGGCGCTGCGCCGATGCAGAACATTGGTGCCTACGGGGTTGAGATCAAGGATGTATTTCACAGCTTGACAGCTCTCGACCGCCAGACCGGTGAGCTGCGCGACTTCTCCCTTGAGGAGTGCGCGTTTGGTTATCGCGACAGTTTGTTCAAGCATGAGACCGGCCGCTGGCTGATCCTGCGGGTACGCTTCACCCTCAACTACAGTGCTGAGTTGCATCTGGACTATGGTCCCGTGCGTCAGCGTCTGGAAGAGCAGGGTATCGCGCAGCCGACGCCCCACGACGTCAGTAACGCGATTTGCGCCATTCGCAGCGAGAAGCTGCCGGATCCTGCCGTGCTGGGCAACGCGGGTAGTTTCTTCAAGAATCCGCTGGTGCCCGCTGCTTTGGCTGACCAGATCAGGCTCAAGCATCCCGCGCTGGTGGGTTATCCACAGCCTGACGGCCAAGTGAAACTCGCTGCAGGCTGGCTCATCGAGCAGGCTGGCTGGAAGGGCTACCGTGAAGGTGACGCTGGCGTGCATCGTTTGCAATCGTTGGTGTTGGTCAACTACGGTCATGCAACGGGCGTGCAGTTATACGCCTTGGCTCAGCGCATACAGGCGGATATTGCCAAGCGCTTTGGCGTTGAGCTGGAAATGGAACCCAATCTGTATTGAGCTGAAAATCGCGACCTCGCGTTACTCGTGCGCTCCCACAGAATCTACGTCTGCTTCGCGCCAGAGATGTACACAAAAACCACTGTAAATGTTGTGTAGTCACCTATGCCCTGGAAGGGAGTAACCATGACCAACACTGTTTGCGCCATCGTGCTCGCTGCCGGAGAAGGTACTCGGTTTCAAGCCATTGCCGGACAAGGTCAGAGCAAGTTGCTGGCTCATTGCATTGGTCGTGATGGAGTAGAGCGTCCGGTGCTGGAGCAGGCACTCGTCAATCTGCAAGGGGTTGTCGACAAGGTTGTGGTGATTACCCGACCTGGTTATCCAAAGATCATCGCACTTGCCCATCAATATCGCTGTGAGCTGGTCATGCTGGCTTCAGCGGGCATGGGTGACAGCATCGCGGCGGCTGTGGCTGCTGAGCCTGATCATCGTGCCTGGTTGATCGTTTTAGGCGATATGCCGTTTATCCTGCCTCAAACCCTGCACAAGGTTGCTGCTTCATTGGAGGGCGGTCGGATTTCTGTACCTGTCCTGAGTGGCGAACTGGGTCATCCGGTGGGTTTTGGTAATCAATATGGTCCTTCGCTGATGGCATTGAGCGGTGATCAGGGCGCACGACGATTGTTCAAGGAGGGCTGCGTTCAGCAGGTCGAAGTTGATGATCCGGGCGTGCTGTGGGATGTGGATGTGCCGGATCGATTGATGTTTGTTCAGTGACGCCGCGATTGCTGGCCTCGTAACCTCGATGATCTCCTACAGATCCGGGCAACTTTTGGATGCGCTGCATTTTATGTAGGAGCTGCCGAAGGCTGCGAAAGCGGCCTTCCTGATACACCGCCATCGCAGCCTTCGGCAGCTCCTACAGATCACTCGCCCACAAAAAAGCCCCACCCGCTTTCGCAGGTGGGGCTTTTTATTCAGTCAAGAATCAAGCGAGGGGTTTAGGCTCGGTGCTCTCTTCCTTGGCTTCGTGGTGCTGCGTGACTGCTTCGTCAGTCGGCTGCGGGTTCTGCTCGGCAACCGGAGCAGGTTCTACTGCCTCGACTGCTGGTTGAACCGCTTCGACTTCAGTTGCCACAGGGGCTGCAGTATTGGCTGCGGCCTCTTCAGCTTCCTTCTGCAGACGCTCGGCTTCGCGCTTGCGACGACGCACTTCACGTGGATCGTTTGGTGCACGACCGTTGCTACTCATCGGCAGGGCAGGGGTTTCAGCGACGACAGCCACTGCTGCTTCGGCCGTAGGCGGGGTTGCAACGACTTCAGGCGCGGCGTACGGAGCTGGCTCCTCGGCAACGACTGGCGCCGGGGTCGGCAGCTCAGCCGATTCAGAGGCCGGAGCCTCTTCACGGGCTGGAGTAGCTTCTTCGACCTGTGGTGCTGGTGCTGGTGTAGGCGACGGCTCTGGCGTTGGCTTGAACGGCACAACACGTTCGGCGTGCGGCGCTTCGAACAACTCAGTCTGTGCTGCCAGAGCTGGCGCCTCTGCAATCACCTGCGGAGCCGCTTCAACGACCTGCTGCACTTCTACGTCCGGAGCGGTTTCAGCTTTCGGCGCCTTGTCAGCAACCGGGGCTTCTACGGCAGGCGTTTCAACGGCTGGCGCTTCGAACGCTGGAGTCTGAATCGAAGGGGTCTCGATCACAGCTTGCGGTACGAACGAGGAGTCAGCTGAGTCAACGGTTGCAGTAGCACGCTCTGCCTGGCGGTGAGCTTCGGCTTCTGCAGGTGCGCTGATGACGCTGCTGGCAACAGCTGCGGTTGCTGCGGTGATAGCCAGACCGGCTGCCACTTCAGTGTTGGCGGATTCGCTGCCTTCTTCTTCGGAGCCTTCCGAGCCTTCGATCACATTGCCGTTTGCGTCACGCTGACGCTCACGACGGTTGCTGCGGCGACGCTGACCACGGGAGCGGCGGCGAGGGCGATCGCCTTCTGCACCGTCCTGATGATCGTCAGTTGCCAGTTCTTCATTTGGCAGCACTTCATCTTCGCTGACCGCGGCAGCGGCCTGCTCTGCACGTGGCTGGCGTTCTTCACGAGGTGCGCGTGGTTGGCGCTCTTCGCGCGGGGCGCGCTCCGGGCGGTCTTCACGTGGCGCTGCGTCGGCTGCGGGAGCGGCATCCAGCGGCTCGCGCAATTCGCGAACGCGTTCTTCACGTGGCTTGCGGTCTTCACGAGGAGCACGTGGTGTGCGTGCACGCTCCTCACGTGGAGCGCGGGCCGGACGTTCTTCACGCGGTGCTGCGCTGTTCTCTTCAACGGCCTCGCGTGGAGCGCGCGGTGCACGTTCTTCACGAGGTGCGCGTTCCTCACGCGGTGCACGCTCTTCGCGTGGAGCACGTTCGGCGCGCTCTTCACGTGGTTTGCGTTCTTCGTCGCGACGGTTGTTGCGGCCACGGCTTTGTTGGCGACCGTTACGGCGTTCTTCGTTGCGGGCTGGGCGCTCGGCAACTGGTTTCTCAACCACAACCGGGGCGGCTGGCTCTTCCTTGGTGGCGAACAGGCTTACCAGGGACTTGACCAGGCCTTTGAACAGGCTTGGCTCGTGAGCGGCCGGAGCTGGAGCGGCAGGCGCGGCTTCAACCGGAACCGGAGCATTGGCGCGCGGCGGAGCGGTTTTAACGGCGGCTTCCTGACGAACCAGTGTGCGGGTAGCAGCAGCTGGCTGAACTTCTTCCACTTCAGCAGCGGCAGCAGCGATTTCGTAGCTGGACTGCAGCGTGTGAGCTTCCGGGCTGTCATCACGCAGGCGCTGAACTTCGAAGTGCGGCGTTTCCAGGTGATCGTTCGGCAGGATGATGATGCGGGCACGAGTGCGCAATTCGATCTTGGTGATCGAGTTGCGTTTTTCGTTGAGCAGGAAAGCGGCAACCGGAATCGGCACTTGGGCGCGGACTTCGGCAGTGCGGTCTTTCAGGGCTTCTTCTTCGATAAGGCGCAGGATGGCCAGCGACAGCGATTCAACGTCACGGATGATGCCGGTGCCGTTGCAACGCGGGCAGACGATGCCGCTGCTTTCGCCCAGAGATGGACGCAGGCGCTGACGGGACATTTCCAGCAGGCCGAAGCGCGAGATGCGACCAACCTGAACGCGGGCGCGGTCGGCTTCCAGGCTTTCGCGGACTTTTTCTTCCACAGCGCGCTGGTTCTTGGCAGGCGTCATGTCGATGAAGTCGATGACGATCAGGCCGCCGATGTCACGCAGACGCAATTGACGGGCGATTTCTTCAGCCGCTTCAAGGTTGGTCTGCAGCGCGGTTTCTTCGATGTCGCTGCCTTTAGTGGCGCGCGCCGAGTTGATGTCGATGGACACCAGGGCTTCGGTTGGATCGATAACGATGGAGCCACCGGAAGGCAGTTCAACGACGCGCTGAAAGGCGGTCTCGATCTGGCTTTCGATCTGGAAACGGTTGAACAGCGGAACGCTGTCTTCGTACAGCTTGATCTTGCTGGCGTACTGCGGCATTACCTGACGGATAAAGGTCAGCGCTTCTTCCTGGGCTTCGATGCTGTCGATCAGCACTTCGCCGATGTCCTGGCGCAGGTAATCGCGGATGGCGCGGATGATCACGTTGCTTTCCTGATAGATCAGGAATGGAGCAGCGCGATCCAGCGAAGCTTCTTTGATGGCGGTCCAGAGTTGCAGCAGGTAGTCGAGGTCCCACTGCATTTCTTCGCTGCTGCGGCCCAGGCCGGCAGTACGAACGATCAGACCCATGTCAGCTGGAGCAATCAGGCCGTTCAGCGCTTCGCGCAGTTCGTTGCGCTCTTCGCCTTCGATGCGGCGCGAGATGCCACCGGCACGCGGGTTGTTTGGCATCAGGACCAGGTAACGACCGGCCAGGCTGATGAAGGTGGTCAGGGCTGCGCCTTTGTTGCCGCGCTCTTCCTTTTCGACCTGAACGATGACCTCCTGGCCTTCGCTCAGGACGTCCTTGATGTTGACGCGGCCTTCAGGGGCTTTCTTGAAGTACTCGCGGGAGATTTCTTTGAGAGGCAGGAAGCCGTGGCGCTCAGAGCCGAAATCGACAAAGGCAGCCTCAAGGCTGGGTTCGATACGAGTGATCCGGCCTTTATAGATATTGGCCTTCTTCTGCTCGCGGGCACCGGACTCGATGTCCAGGTCATATAAGCGCTGGCCGTCTACCAGTGCAACGCGCAACTCTTCGGGTTGAGTTGCGTTAATCAACATTCTTTTCATGTAGTACCGTCGGTTTCCGGGCTGCCGGAAACGGCGTTCGGCACACACGACTTCTCACGGTCGGTGTCAGGGCACGTCA
Organism: Pseudomonas caspiana; assembly: GCF_002158995.1. Taxonomy (GTDB): domain Bacteria; phylum Pseudomonadota; class Gammaproteobacteria; order Pseudomonadales; family Pseudomonadaceae; genus Aquipseudomonas; species Aquipseudomonas caspiana. The sequence continues at coordinate 244,369 of NZ_LOHF01000004.1, forward strand.
GGAGTGGTTGGACACTCCAGTGTCTAGCGAGATTGCCGGCCAACGGGGCCGGAGTCGCGACGACGTTTCCTGCTTGCTGTGGTGACAAAAGACACCCTTTCAGCAAAAGCTTTGTCAGGAGGAGGAATCGACCATCGGTAGCGGACGAGATGAAGCGTCTAAAACAAGCCTTGTGCTACACAGTCCGATGGTTGTGCGTCTCCACCCTACACGTATCCCTGATAATTCGGGTGCTGCCGCGCGCTGAATCCGCAACGGGTTGGCATTTACCGCGGCCTTCCAGAGGGAGGGTCGCGCATCATGGCTTAAGGCGTTTGTTTCCGAAACATTCGCTCGGAGTGTCTGTAAACGACTGCACTTTGTGAACTGGCCGTGATTTTTTAGCTCTGAAGGCGAGTGATAACTCTGCGATCTGGCGTCTATCAGGCCTCATGTCACCTGCGCTTGTAACGTTTGCAACCAATCCGTTGTCACCGAAAGCCCCGTAGGACGGCCTCGCGTCCTCGTGAATTGCGTAGGGCAGGGCCGGTCATAAACCGTTTGTCCGCTGTCCAGGCCGCTTTTGGCGGCGTTCGCGACTATAGCAGCAATCATTAAGTGCTTCAAATCCATAAAAAATTGTTATGATTTGCGCCATGACGAATATCACCCCTCCAACCCCCGGCGTCCAGCTGGTAGAGGTTGCGCCGGAATATGCCGGTCAACGTATCGATAACTTTCTTGTCACTTTCCTCAAAGGCGTGCCCAAGACCCTGATCTACCGCATCTTGCGCAAAGGCGAAGTGCGGGTGAACAAGGGGCGGATCAAGCCCGAGTACAAGTTGCAGGCAGGCGACATTATTCGAGTTCCGCCGGTGCGCGTGCCTGAGCGGGACGAGCCAGTGCCTGTAGCTCAAGGTCTGTTGCAGCGCCTTGAAGCGGCGATTGTCTATGAAGACAAGGCGCTGATTGTGCTCAACAAGCCTGCGGGTATCGCCGTGCATGGCGGCAGCGGGTTGAACTTCGGTGTCATCGAGGCATTCCGCCAGATGCGCCCGGATGCGAAAGAGCTAGAGCTGGTTCACCGTCTGGATCGCGACACTTCCGGGCTGTTGATGATCGCCAAGAAGCGCAGCATGTTGCGTCACTTGCATGAGGCGCTGCGTGGCGACGGCGTCGACAAGCGTTACATGGCGCTGGTCCGCGGTCGCTGGGATACCGCTCAGAAGCGGGTCAGTGCTCCGTTGCTCAAGAGTAATCTGCGCTCCGGCGAGCGCATGGTCGAGGTCAATGACGAGGGCAAGGAAGCACTGACGATTTTTAAAGTGCTGCGCCGCTTCGGTGACTTCGCCACCATGGTCGAGGCCAAGCCGGTGACCGGTCGTACTCATCAGATTCGGGTGCACACGCTGCACGCCGGTCATGCTATTGCGGGTGACACCAAGTACGGTGACGATGATTTCAGTCGCGAGATTCGTGATCTGGGTGGCAAGCGTCTGTTCCTGCATGCTTACATGCTGACCGTGCCGCTGCAGGACGGTAGCGAGCTTAAATTGCAGGCGCCCGTGGATGAGATGTGGGCCAAGACAGTGGAGCGTTTGAGTGCGACCTGATTTTGAATCATCGAAGTACGATTTGTTGATTTTCGACTGGGACGGCACGCTGGCTGACTCAATCGGCCGTATCGTCGCTGCCATGCGCGCTGCAGCTGTCGAGAGCGGCAGACCGGAACGTGACGAGCATGCCATCAAAGGCATCATCGGCCTGGGTTTGCCCGAGGCGATTCGCACGCTTTATCCGGATATCACCGCCAATGACCTGATCGACTTCCGCCAGCATTACGCCGACAGCTATATGGCAATGGATAACGACGTCGCGTCGCCTTTATTCGATACGGTGCGCGAATCCATTGAAGGTTGGCGCGCCGAGGGTTACAAGTTGGCGGTGGCAACCGGCAAGGCGCGTCGCGGTCTTGATCGTGTGCTCAAGGCTCATGACTGGCTCGACTATTTCGACATCACCCGAGCGGCGGATGAAACCGCCAGCAAGCCTGATCCTCTGATGCTGAATGAAATTCTTCAGCATTGCGGCGTTGAGCCGGGGAGGGCGTTGATGGTGGGCGATTCCTCTTTCGATCTGCTGATGGCGCGTAACGCGGGTATGGACTCCGTGGCGGTGGGCTATGGCGCCCAATCGCTGGAGTCATTGCGTACTTATGAGCCGCAGTTGGCTATCGAGCATTTTTCCGAGCTGTGTACCTGGTTGGGTAAGCGCAGCGATCAGTCTTCATTGTTGGGGTAGTCAGTAAATGTCGGACGAATGGAAAGCACCGGTTTCCCAGGACAAGGATGAGGTCGCAGACAGCAAGGCTGATGCGAAGAGCTGGAAGCTACTGGAAAAAACCCTGTTGGCAGGGATTCAGGAGCAGCGTCGGTCGCGCCGCTGGGGCATTTTCTTCAAGTGCCTGACCTTCCTTTATCTGATCACGGCACTGTTTCTGTTTACGCCGCTGGGTGATTTCGAGAAAAGCGCCTCGCGCAGCGCAAACCACACTGCGTTGATCCAGATCGAAGGCATGATCGCCGACAAGGAGCCAGCCAGCGCCGATAACATCGTTGGCAGCCTGCGTGCAGCCTTCGAGGACCCGAAGACCAAAGGCGTGATCCTGCGCATTAACAGCCCGGGTGGTAGTCCTGTGCAATCGGGCTATGTGGCTGATGAGATCCGCCGCCTTCGCGCCGAGAAGCCGGAGATCAAGGTCTATGCCGTGATCACCGACCTGGGCGCCTCGGGTGCCTACTACATCGCCAGCGCGGCTGACCAGATCTACGCCGACAAGGCCAGTCTGGTGGGTTCAATCGGCGTCACTGCGGCAGGCTTCGGCTTTGTAGGTGCCATGGAAAAGCTGGGGGTTGATCGCCGGACCTACACGTCAGGCGAACACAAATCGTTCCTGGATCCGTTCCAGCCGCAGAAAGCAGACGAAACCGCATTCTGGCAAAGCGTGCTGGACACCACTCACCGCCAGTTCATCGCCAGCGTGAAGCAGGGTCGAGGCGATCGCCTCAAGGATAAAGATCACCCTGAACTGTTCTCCGGGCTGGTCTGGACCGGCGAGCAAGCCCTGCCGCTGGGCCTGATCGACGGACTGGGCAGCTCCAGCTACGTCGCGCGTGAAGTCATCGGCGAGAAAGAAATGGTCGATTACACCGTACAGGAGTCCCCGTTCGATCGTTTCTCGAAAAAACTGGGCGCCAGCGTTGCCGACCAAATCGCAATGTGGGCAGGCTTCAAAGGGCCGACGCTTCGCTGATTACGATTCGTAGCCAACAAAAAACCCGGCCATTGGTCGGGTTTTTTGTTTCTCGCTGACCTATTGCCGCTGTGTACCAATAGCTGGGTAGCTCAAACAAACAGGTCGGCTATCAGGCCGCCCCGCTTTT
>NZ_LOHF01000004.1:248366-275922 GCF_002158995.1 Pseudomonas caspiana
TTCAGGATCTGTGTTCGGGTACACCGAGCGACAGCGAGGTGCCAAGTGGTGGGGGCATGAGCGCTTTGGTTACTTTCGCGCTTTTCGAAAGTGACGCGCTGTAAAAGCGCAACCAATATCAGCCACGCCCGCGGTAACGGATATGTACACAACATTCACTGCACAAATAATCAGAGCACCTGCACACCTTCCTTTATAAGCATATCCACCAACCGAATCAGCGGCAGCCCAACCAAACTCGTAGCATCATTCCCCTCAGTACTCTGAAACAGACTGACACCCAACCCCTCAGCCTTGAAACTACCCGCGCAATCAAAAGGCTGCTCAGCGTGCAAATAACGCTCAATACTCCCCTCGTCCAACGAGCGCATATGCACCGTAAACGGCACATGATCAACCTGACAACCGCCTGTCGAACTATTGAACAACGCAAGACCCGTCAGAAAGACCACGCTGGACCCGCTGGCCGCACTCAACTGCTCCCGGGCACGCTCAAAAGTATGAGGCTTACCAAGAATCCTGCCGTCCAGCACCGCAACCTGATCCGAACCAATGATCAAATGCCCAGGATATTCAGCCGCAAGGGCTCGGGCTTTCTCCTCAGCCAGGCGACGAACCAACTCGATCGCACCCTCATCGGGTCGGTGACTTTCATCTATATCAGGCGAGGCGCAGACGAACGGCAGCCGCAGTCTGGCAAGCAATTCCCGGCGATAAGGTGAGCTGGAAGCAAGAAGCAAAGGCAACATGCGGTTCTCCAAAAAGTGAAAACTGATTCTAATCAGTCTTGTGCAGGATTATTGGCCTGAATTTCCTTTGACATGCCTTGGGGTCGTCCCTAGAATGCTGCGCCTATGTTGAATGACCCGATTCCACCTCACGTTGACCCGCGCAAATTGGCTGATCGTGGCACTACCCTTCAAGGTGAAGTGCTGCTGGCCGATTTGGAGAGACTCTGCGACCCGCTTTCCGATACTGTCGGTACGGTGCAGGCTAAATTCATTTTTGAGCGTGACGAACGTCGCTCCGTGGTTATCCACAGTGCAATCGACGTCGAAGTCAAAATGGTTTGCCAGCGTTGTCTTGAGCTGGTCACCCTGCCGATCCACAGCGAGTGCAGTTACGTTGTAGTGAAGGAGGGTGCGAATACCCAGTCGTTACCGAAAGGTTATGACGTGCTGGAACTGGGCGAAGATCCATTGGATCTGCTGGCACTGATCGAGGAGGAGCTTTTGCTCGCCTTGCCCATTGTGCCTGCTCATCATCCGGAAGAATGCCAGCAGCCGGCGGGTCTCGATGAGCCCGAACCGAGCGTGGACGAGGTAACGCGGTCCAACCCGTTCAGTGTATTGGCGCAGTTAAAGCGTGACCCAAACGTTTAGGAGTTAATCAATTATGGCTGTTCAGCAGAACAAAAAATCCCGCTCTGCCCGTGACATGCGTCGTTCGCACGACGCTCTTGAGGCAAGCACTCTGTCGGTAGAAAAGACCACTGGTGAAGTTCACCTGCGTCACCACGTTTCGCCGGAAGGTGTTTACCGTGGTCGTAAAGTGATCGACAAGGGCGCTGACGAGTAATTTCTTGTCCGCTCCGATCATCGCGATCGACGCAATGGGCGGGGACTTCGGTCCCCGCAACATTGTTCAGGCTAGCCTCGCGTGCCTGTCTGCTACGCCCTCGCTTCAACTGATCCTTGTGGGTCAAGCCCCCCTTATTGAAGAACTCGTCGCCCGCCATTCTGGTGTGGATCGCTCACGTCTGCGCATTGTGAATGCCAGTGAGGTGATCGCCATGGATGAACGGCCGTCTCAGGCGTTGCGTGGCAAGCCTGACTCTTCGATGCGCGTGGCGCTGGATCTGGTGGCGAGCGGACAGGCACAGGCGTGTGTCAGTGCCGGGAATACCGGTGCGTTGATGGCGCTTTCGCGTTTTGTCCTGAAAACCCTGCCAGGCATTGACCGTCCCGCGATGGTTGCGGCCATTCCTACCCAGCGTGGCTATTGTCAGCTGCTGGATTTGGGGGCGAATGTCGATTGCAGTGCCGAAAATCTCTATCAGTTTGCTGTGATGGGGTCGGTGGCGGCCGAAGCGTTGGGCGTGGTGCGGCCAAAAGTCGCGCTGCTTAACGTCGGGACCGAAGACATCAAGGGCAATCAGCAGGTCAAGCTGGCTGCAAGCCTGTTGCAGGCGGCGCCGGGTCTGAACTACACCGGCTTTGTCGAAGGTGACGGGATGTATCGCGGCCAAGCCGATGTTGTGGTCTGTGACGGTTTCGTCGGCAATATCGTGCTTAAGTCCAGCGAAGGGCTGGCAAGCATGATCGCCGCGCGAATTGAAACCTTGTTCAAGCAAAATCTGCTGTCCAGGACAGTCGGCGCGCTGGCGATGCCCTTGCTCAAGCGCCTGCAGGCTGATCTGGCGCCGGCACGGCACAACGGGGCGAGCTTTCTCGGTTTACAGGGCATTGTGGTCAAAAGCCATGGCTCTGCCAGTGTGCAGGGTTTTCAGAGTGCGATTCAGCGTGCGCTGATCGAGATTCAGGAAAACCTGCCGCAGCGCTTGCACGGACGCCTTGGGGAGCTGTTATAGGCTTTCTCTGGCGACGTTTACGGTTTGCGTCCGCTAGAATGTGACGCTGCTGACTGGCCGGTCATCAAAACCGGCAAGTTGCTTCAATTTGAATTTCTCGCACTCGGCCTTGGCCGGGTGTTTATTTCGACGACCATAATCAGGGGCTTGTTTAATGTCTGCATCCCTCGCATTCGTCTTTCCGGGTCAAGGATCGCAATCGCTCGGCATGCTCGCCGATCAGGGCGCACAGCATCCGCTGATCCTCGATACTTTCGCGCAGGCATCCGATGCCTTGGGTTATGACCTGTGGGCGTTGACTCAGGCAGGTCCTGCCGAGTCGCTCAATCAGACCGACAAGACCCAGCCTGCAATCCTCACTGCTTCGGTTGCCTTGTGGCATGTGTGGCTGGCTGAAGGCGGTGCGGTTCCTGCTTTTGTTGCCGGTCACAGCCTGGGTGAATACAGCGCGCTGGTAGCAGCTCAAAGCTTGAGTCTGGCCGACGCAGTCAAGCTGGTTGAGCGTCGTGGTCAGTTGATGCAGGAAGCTGTTCCGGCGGGGCAGGGCGGCATGGCTGCGATTCTCGGTCTGGACGATGCTGATGTTATCGCTGCCTGCGCCGAAGCGGCCCAGGGCGACGTAGTCAGCGCGGTCAATTTCAACTCGCCGGGTCAGGTTGTGATTGCTGGTTCCGCCGGGGCTGTAAAACGTGCCATGGAGCTGTGCAAGGCGCGTGGCGCCAAGCGTGCATTGCCATTGCCGGTCAGTGTTCCTTCGCACTGCGAGCTGATGCGTCCAGCGGCCGAGCGTTTTGCCGAGTCGATCGAAGCGATCGAGTGGCAAGCGCCGCAGATTCCGCTGGTACAGAACGTCAGCGCCAGTGTGGTGACAGATCTGGGTACGTTGAAAACCGATTTGCTGCAACAGTTGTACAAGCCGGTCCGCTGGGTCGAATCGATCCAGGCTCTGGCTGCAAATGGCGCTACCCAGTTGATTGAGTGTGGCCCGGGCAAAGTCCTGGCTGGTCTGAACAAGCGTTGCGCCGAAGGCGTGACGACCTACAACCTGGATACCCCAGACGCCTATGCCGCCGCCCGTGCGGCACTGGCCTGATTAGGAGAGCTTGCATGAGCCTGCAAGGTAAAGTTGCACTGGTGACCGGTGCCAGTCGCGGTATTGGTCAAGCCATTGCCCTGGAATTGGGTCGTAATGGTGCTGTTGTGGTCGGAACGGCTACATCCGAGTCCGGTGCCGAGCGCATCAGCGCAACGTTCAAGGAAAACGGTATCGAGGGCTTCGGCCTGATGCTGGACGTCTGCAGCGCCGAATCCGTGGATTCCGTGCTGTCGCAGATTCAGGAGCGCGTTGGCGCACCGTTGATTCTGGTCAATAATGCCGGTATCACTCGGGACAACCTGATGATGCGCATGAAAGACGACGAGTGGAACGATGTCGTCAACACCAACCTGAACAGCCTTTTCCGTCTGTCCAAGGGCGTTTTGCGTGGTATGACCAAGGCGCGTTGGGGTCGAATCATCAGTATTGGTTCTGTTGTGGGTGCCATGGGCAACGCAGGCCAAGTAAACTATGCCGCCGCGAAAGCGGGTCTGGAAGGTTTCAGTCGCGCATTGGCGCGTGAAGTGGGTTCGCGTGCGGTAACCGTGAATTCGGTAACCCCTGGTTTTATCGACACCGATATGACCCGTGAGCTACCTCAGGCGCAACGCGATTCCCTGACGGCACAGATTCCTCTGGGTCGCCTGGGGCAGGCAGAAGAGATTGCGCATGTTGTCGCTTTTCTTGCCTCGGAAGGTGCAGGCTACGTTACCGGGGCTACAATCCCCGTTAACGGCGGCATGTATATGTGATCGCCCGTTTCAAAAAAATGTAATACGGGCTGTCTAAAATCCGTTATAAAGCTGAAATCTTTTAATGGGCAGAGGGGTGATGGGCGTATCGGGAATTGCGTTTAGCTTGAAATACGCAAATCCTCTTCTATACACTTACCCATCGGCCAGCTGCCTGAATTTGTCCACTAGGAGTTAAAACACGGTATGAGCACCATCGAAGAGCGCGTCAAGAAAATCGTTGCTGAGCAACTTGGCGTCAAATCTGAGGAAGTTGTTAACACTGCTTCCTTCGTTGAAGACCTGGGTGCCGACTCCCTTGACACCGTTGAGCTGGTAATGGCTCTGGAAGAGGAATTCGAGACCGAAATCCCTGACGAAGAAGCCGAGAAGATCACCACTGTTCAAGCTGCTATCGATTACGTTACTGCCCACCAGGCGTAACATTCAGTAATCGTTGCTGGGTCATGGGAAAACCGCACTGCCTTACCGGCGTGCGGTTTTTTCTTTAAAACGATGTCCTGTGATGTCCTGTCGTAGTCAATGAGAGAAAAGGAGAGTCCTGTGTCGCGTAGACGCGTCGTGGTCACCGGTATGGGTATGCTGTCGCCATTGGGTACGGATGTGCCGAGCAGTTGGCAGGGTATTCTGGCTGGTCGCAGTGGCATTAACCTCATCGAACACACAGACCTTTCGGCTTACACCACCCGCTTTGGCGGTTCGATCAAGGGCTTCAACGTCGAAGAGTATCTGGCGCCCAAAGAGGCTCGCCGGCTCGATCTATTCATCCAGTACGGTCTCGCTGCCAGCTTTCAGGCTGTGCGTAATTCCGGCCTGGAAGTCACCGATGCAAACCGTGAGCGCATTGGCGTTGCCATGGGTTCTGGAATTGGTGGCCTGACCAATATCGAAAACAACAGCCGTTCTCTGCATGAGCAAGGGCCAGGGCGTATTTCGCCGTTTTTCGTGCCGGGTTCGATCATCAACATGATTTCCGGTTTCCTGTCGATCCATTTGGGTACACAGGGACCTAACTACGCCATTGCGACTGCCTGCACCACGGGTACGCATTGCATTGGCATGGCAGCACGCAACATTGCCTACGGCGAAGCCGATGTGATGATTGCGGGCGGCGCCGAGATGGCCGCCTGCGGATTGGGTATGGGGGGCTTTGGTGCGTCCCGTGCGCTGTCGACCCGCAACGACGATCCGACGCGTGCCAGCCGTCCCTGGGACAAGAGTCGTGATGGTTTTGTCCTGTCCGATGGTTCCGGTGCGCTGGTTCTTGAGGAGCTGGAACATGCCAAAGCGCGTGGCGCGACCATTTATGCCGAGCTGATCGGCTTTGGCATGAGCGGTGACGCCTACCACATGACATCGCCGCCAGACGACGGCGCCGGTGCTGCCCGCTGCATCCGTAATGCGCTGAAAGACGCCCAGGTCAACACTGATCAGGTTCAGTACATCAACGCCCACGGCACCTCGACCATGGCCGGTGACCTTGCCGAAGCCAATGCGATCAAGAGTGTATTTGGCGATCACGCCTACAAACTGGCAGTCAGCTCCACCAAATCCATGACAGGTCACCTGCTGGGTGCTGCTGGTGCGGTTGAAGCCATCTTCAGTGTGTTGGCGATCAACGGCCAGGTAGCGCCGCCGACCATCAACCTTGATGAGCCGGGCGAAGGCTGCGATCTGGACTTCGTACCGCACGAGGCGCGCAACATGCCCATCGATGTGGTGATCTCCAACTCCTTCGGTTTTGGTGGTACCAACGGCTCTCTGGTGTTCCGCCGGTTCGCTGAGTGATGCCAGGCTGGGTCGATGGATGTCCGGCCGACACGCTTTCTGTCAGGAATAGAGGGCTGGCTTACGGCGATGGGCTCTTTGAGACCATCGCCGTAAGGGCGGGGCAACCATCGCTGCTGGATCAGCACATGCGGCGCTTGCTGGGCGGCTGCGATCGTCTCGGTATCAAAGCTGATCAGATTCTGATTCGTAACGAGTTGCTGGCTTTTGCCCAACAGCTCGGCGATGGCGTCATGAAGCTGATTCTTGCCCGGGGCGATAGTCAGCGCGGTTATGCCCCCGATCCGCACTCCCAACCGTTAAGAATTCTTCAGGGCAGCCCGCTGCCTGTCTATCCCGCCGCTCATGCAGAGCAGGGCATTCGCTTGTTTCCCTGTGTCACTCGTCTGGCTGAGCAACCTTTGCTGGCCGGCTTGAAGCATTTGAACCGCCTCGAACAGGTGCTTGCCCGCTCGGAATGGCAGAACCCCGAATTTGCCGAAGGACTGATGCGTGATCTTTCCGGGAGGATTATTGAAGGGGTTTACAGCAATCTGTTTGTCGTCCGCGATAACGTGCTGCTCACGGCAGACCTGAGCCGTAGCGGCGTTGCCGGAGTGATGCGTGGCGAGCTCCTGGAACAAGCGCCGAAGCTTGGTATTCAGCTCGAAGTTCGTGATCTGCACATGGGTGATCTGGAACATGCTGATGAAGTATTTGTCTGCAACAGTGTCTACGGCGTCTGGCCGGTGTGCGGGTTCGAACAGCTGAGCTGGTCGGTTGGGCCGCTCACCCGTAAACTGCAGCGCACAGCTCTTGCCCTTCTGGATATCGCTTAGTGATTCGAAAATTTTTTTTGTTGCTGGAAACGGGTCTGGTCCTGGCGGGTCTTGGGCTGGGTTATGCGTACTGGCAGCAGAACGAGGCGTTGCATCAACCCTTGAACGTCACCCAGGAACAGATGCTGGACGTTCCTGCCGGTTCGACACCGGGTGGTCTGCTCAATCGTTTGCAAAATGACGGCGTGATCAAGGACGCTTTCTGGTTGCGGCTGTACTGGCGCTTCAACCTGTCGGATGAGGCTCTGCACAGCGGCGAATACCGCATGACGCCGGGCATGGACGCACAGTCTTTGCTCGCTCTGTGGCAGCGCGGCGAAGTCGTGCAATACAGCCTGACGCTGGTCGAAGGCTGGAATTTCCGTCAAGTGCGTGCCGCGTTGGCCAAGCAAGCCAAGCTCGAGCAGACGCTGGGTAATCTCAGCGACGCTGAGCTGATGGCTAAAATCGGTCATCCGGATGTTTTTCCCGAAGGACGGTTCTTTCCGGACACTTACCGCTACGTACGCGGTATGACTGACGCTGAAATCCTCAAACAGGCTTACAAGCGTCTCGACGAAGTACTGGAAGATGAATGGGCCAGGCGTGCGGCGGATGTGCCGTATACCGATTCTTATCAAGCGCTGATCATGGCGTCGCTGGTTGAAAAAGAGACCGGCGTCCCACAGGAGCGCGGCCAGATCGCCGGGGTTTTCGTCCGCAGGCTGGCCTTGGGTATGTTGCTGCAAACAGATCCGACGGTGATCTACGGTCTGGGTGAGCGTTACACCGGCAAACTGACGCGTGCGCATCTGAAAGAGCCGACGCCTTACAACACCTACGTCATCGCAGGCTTGCCGCCGACCCCTATTTCGCTGGTAGGGCGTGAAGCCATTCATGCAGCGCTCAATCCCGTGGCGGGTCGCAGCTTGTACTTCGTTGCCCGAGGCGATGGCAGTCATGTATTTTCCGACAACCTGGATGCGCATAACGCCGCTGTCCGTGAGTTCCAGCTCAAGCGCCGTGCCGACTACCGGTCGAGTCCGGCTCCGGTCGTAACCCCTGTTGTACCGGCAACACCTGCGGACCCTGTTCCGGCGGTGGAGCCGAATCCTGCGACAGCTGACGAATCGAAATCTGAAGAAAACGCGGCGCCGAGCGAGCAAAAATCACAATGAATTTAATTGAGTACAGCCTGTGACCGGCCTGTTTATCACCTTGGAAGGTCCGGAAGGTGCGGGTAAAAGCACCAACCGTGAATACCTGGCAGCGCAACTGCGCGCCGAAGGCATCGATGTATTGTTGACGCGTGAGCCAGGCGGGACACCGCTGGCCGAACGCATTCGCGAACTGTTGCTGGCGCCCAGCGATGAAGCCATGCATGCCGATACCGAGTTACTGCTGGTGTTTGCTGCCCGCGCACAGCATCTGGCCGAAGTGATTCGCCCGGCTTTGACGCGTGGGGCTGTTGTCCTGTGTGATCGTTTCACTGATGCGACTTACGCCTATCAAGGGGGTGGTCGTGGCTTGTCCCACGAGCGGATCGCCACCCTGGAGAGTTTCGTGCAGGGTGATGTGCGCCCGGACCTGACGCTGGTGTTCGATTTGCCGGTAGAGGTGGGTCTGGCACGCGCCACTGCCCGTGGGCGACTTGACCGTTTCGAGCAGGAAGGACGTACCTTTTTCGATGCGGTGCGCAGCACTTATCTGAACCGCGCCAAGGCTGAGCCTGGGCGTTATCGCCTGGTGGACGCAGCACAAACTCTGCCTCAGGTGCAGCGATCTCTTGATGCGTTGCTGCCCGAGCTGTTGAGTTTATACCGTGGCTGAAGCGTATCCCTGGCAGGAGCAACTCTGGCAGCAGTTGGCGGGGCGCGCTCAGCACGCTCACGCCTATCTGCTGCATGGGCCAGTGGGTATCGGCAAGCGGACTTTGGCCGAGCGGCTTATGGGCAGTTTGCTGTGCCAGCGTCCCGAAGGGCTTGAGGCCTGCGGCCAGTGCAAGTCCTGTCTGTTGCTCGCGGCGGGAAGCCATCCGGACAACTACGTGCTTGAGCCGGAAGAGGCGGACAAGGCGATCAAGGTCGATCAGGTCCGCGATCTGGTGAGTTTCGTCGTGCAGACTGCGCAAATGGGTGGTCGCAAAGTGGTCTTGATCGAGCCGGTCGAGTCGATGAATATCAACGCTGCCAACGCCTTGCTGAAAAGTCTTGAAGAGCCATCGGGTAATACCGTTTTGCTGTTGGTCAGTCATCAACCCAGTCGATTGTTGCCCACAGTCAAAAGCCGTTGCGTGCAACAGGCCTGCCCGCTGCCCAGTGAGGAGATGAGCCTCGTCTGGCTGACCAAGGCTTTGCCGGAATGCAGTGAGGATGAGCGACGCGAGTTGCTCACCCTGGCCGCAGGTTCACCGCTTGCCGCTGTGAGTCTCCAGGCTCAGGGCGTACGCGAGCAGCGGGCTCAGGTCGTGGATGGCGTGAAGAAGCTGCTCAAGCAGCAACAATCGCCGACTCAACTGGCTGAAGGCTGGAAGGACATCCCGCTGTTGCTGTTGTTTGACTGGTTCTGCGATTGGTCACACCTGATTCTGCGCTATCAACTGACCGAGGACGAACAAGGCCTCGGTTTGGAAGATATGCGTAAAGTAGTGCAATATCTGGCGCAGAAGTCCGCGCAGGGCAGGGTCCTCGAGATTCAGGACTGGATCCTGGCCCAGCGTCAGAAGGTCATGTCCAAGGCTAACCTGAATCGGGTGCTGTTGCTTGAAGCCTTGCTCGTTCAATGGGCCGGGTTGATCAGTCAGCGCTAGGCTTTAGTCGCAAGCATTGGACCTGTAGGAGCGCATGAGCAATGCGAGGCCGCGATAGCGATGCTCGTAAGCTCCTATAGAAAGCGCATTTATATTCAGTTGGTTATGTTTTATTTGATAGGAGTTGCCATGAGCCAACCGCTGAATTCCGGTCCACGAAATGGCATTTTGTCTCTGACTATCAAGGACAAGTCTGTTCTTTACGCCGCTTACATGCCCTTCATCAAAAATGGCGGGCTGTTCATTCCGACCAGCAAGAGCTACAAGCTGGGGGATGAGGTGTTCATGCTGCTCAACCTGATGGATGAGCCGGAGAAAATTCCGGTCGCGGGCAAGGTGACATGGATTACGCCCAAGGGTGCTCAGGGCAATCGCGCGGCTGGAGTCGGCGTGCAATTCAACGACGGTGACAACACGGCTCGCACCATGATCGAAACCTATCTGGCCGGCGCTTTGAAGTCCGACCGTCCTACTCACACGATGTAGTTGTCTATTTCCATGCTTGTAGATTCTCATTGCCACCTTGACCGTCTGGACCTCGCCCAGCATTCCGGCTCGCTGGATGCTGCCCTTGAAGCTGCGCGTGGCCGGGGTGTCGGACACTTTCTATGCATTGGCGTCAGCGCCGACAATGCCGGGGCGGTCAAGGCCCTGGCCGAACGCTACGATGATGTCGATTGCTCGGTGGGTATTCACCCGCTGGACCTGACCCCGGGCGAGACTCCGGCGCTGGACTGGTTGCTCAAGGAGCTCGATCACCCGCGGGTGGTGGCGATTGGTGAAACCGGTCTGGATTACCACTATGAACCTGAGGCGGCAGAACTGCAGCAGGCGTCCTTTCGGCTGCACCTGCAAGCCGCGAACATCACGGGCAAGCCGGTCATTGTTCATACGCGGGGTGCGCGGGCCGACACGTTGAACCTGTTGCGCGAAGCGGCCTTGCCACAAGGTGGCGTGCTGCATTGTTTCACTGAGGACTGGGAAATGGCCAAGGCGGCACTGGACCTTGGTTTCTACATTTCCCTGTCCGGCATCGTCACCTTCCGCAATGCCGATGCGCTGCGCGATGTTGCGCGTCAGGTCCCAGCAGATCGCCTGTTGGTAGAAACGGATTCGCCTTACCTCGCGCCTATCCCTTATCGAGGCAAACCCAATCTGCCTCAGTACGTGCGTGAAGTGGCCGAGTTTCTGGCTATGTTGCGGGGCGAGTCATACGAGCAGTTTGCCGAGATGACAACCGCCAACTTTGCCCGCCTGTTTCCTCTCGCGCATCTCAAGGCTTAACGGAATCGCAGGTAAAAAAAAACCCGGGTTCTGGGGGGTGAATCCGGGTTAAGACCATTAGGAGTAAAACAAAGGTGCGCTATCCATCGGCACCTTTATCGGCGCTCCACTTGGGGGAGATGTCGCGCCAACGAAGTAAGTATTGGTCAGGATCGCCGGGCGTCCAGTTGCTTCTGTACGTTTTTTAAACAGATTTGGAATAGGCCAGCAGTTCTTGAGTCCGTTTTGTCTCGCGCCATTATTGTTAAGGACGAGCCTCCGAATTGTCCGACACTCTTCTCCCCAAATCGGCTTTTCACGAATTTACCGAACCACGGTCGGATGATCCGTGCAATTTCGCGCAAGTTAGGCATAATACCGGGCTTCGATTTTGAGCCGTGCAGACCTTCTCAATATGCAAAAAGAACCTCGTAAGGTCCGTGAGTTTCGCCGCCGTGAGCAGGAAATCCTCGACACCGCGCTTAAGTTGTTTCTCGATGAAGGCGAAGACAGCGTCACTGTCGAGATGATTGCGGATGCTGTGGGTATTGGCAAAGGCACTATCTACAAGCACTTCAAATCCAAGGCGGAAATCTATCTGCGCCTGATGCTCGACTACGAGCGGGATTTGAACGAGTTGCTGCATTCCGCGGATCTGGAAAAGGACAAAGAGTCGCTCTCCCGCGCCTATTTCGAATTCCGTATGCGCGACCCTCAGCGTTATCGCCTGTTTGATCGTCTTGAAGAAAAGGTCGTCAAAGGCAATCAGGTGCCGGAGCTGGTCGAAGAACTGCACAAGATCCGCGCCTCGAACTTCGAACACCTGACGCTGCTGATCAAGGGACGAATCAACGAAGGCAAGCTCGAAGACGTTCCGCCGTACTTCCACTATTGTGCCGCCTGGGCTCTGGTGCATGGCGCGGTGGCGTTGTACCACTCGCCGTTCTGGAGCAATGTGCTCGAAGATCAGGAAGGCTTCTTCCAGTTCCTGATGGACATCGGCGTGCGCATGGGCAACAAGCGTAAGCGCGATACCGAGGTCATTGCCGATCCCAAGCCGGATTCCACTGATCAATAACTGAGTCGCTACAGCATCCTGTCCGAGGGGGCTGTACATTAAAAACCGCATTATTCAGCTTTCGGGCACGGTCTGGCGCGGAAGCTGCATCCGATAACCATTCGCCGGTTTTCCGTCACCGGCTTTTGGGAGGGGAATAATGCGTAGCCTGGTTCTGTTACTGGCGCTGTTGGCGTTGAGTGGTTGTATGAGTGTCAGCGATCTGGCCCAGGGCACCAAGGATCAATTGAGTGATGCCGGGATTCTCGATCACGGCGAAACCCGCCGTATCGGCAATTGGCGCATACAGGCTGACTCGTTCATCTACATCGCCCAAGGGGCGTTCGTCCCGCCTAACTCAAGTCCGAGTCCCAAGCAGAACGTAGTGGCTGAAGAGGCCTTTAACGGCTTCGTCGAATATTTTCCAATGGTTCGCCGCGCCCGTGCTCCGCTTGGGCTGGATGAGGCCATGACCGAAGCCCGTGGTTTCGGTGCCCATTACTTGCTCTACACTCGTTTTGCCAAGGCTGATGATCGCATCGGCAATACGGATGAATGGTCCGACCAGGAAGCGCTGGACCGACTCGGCATCGATAACGGCGTGATCCAGTTGATGTTGATCGAGACCAGCACTCGCTACTTGATCGACACGGCCCGTATTCGTATTCGTGGCGGATTGCTGACGTTCTACGACAATAAACCAGAAGATTTGCTCGGCCCGCCACTTGAGGAATACGCTCGTAGTTTGTTGGGTCTGAGTCGCTAAGGAGAAAAAATGACCGGTCCGGGCAAGGCCAATGATCTGTTTGCGCAGATCCCCAAGAGCAAGGGATTACCACCGGTTCATCTGTGGAATCCGGATTTCTGCGGCGATATCGATATGCGTATCGCTCGGGATGGCACTTGGTATTACTTGGGTACGCCGATTGGCCGCAAGCCCATGGTCCGGCTGTTTTCGACGATCATGCGCCGTGATGGCGATGATTACTTCCTGATTACTCCAGTGGAAAAGGTCCGGATTCGCGTCGATGACGCGCCCTTTGTAGCGGTCAGTCTGGTTGTGGAAGGCGAGGGTGAGCAGCAGATTTTGCGCTTCTCGACCAATGTCGAGGACGACACCGAAGCAGGTCCGGATCACCCGTTACGCGTGGTCGTGGATCTGCAAACCGAAGAGCCTGCACCCTATATTCACGTTCGTGCCAACCTTGAAGCACTGATCCATCGCAACGTGTTCTATCAATTGGTAGAACTGGCTGTTTCCCGGGACATTGACGGTCAGCGCTGGCTGGGTGTCTGGAGTCACGGGGAGTTCTTTCCCATAGGCCTTGAGCCTTGAATCAATAAGTTGCCTGTCAATTGCCTGCTTTGTACTCGGCGGTTAAAGTGCCGCTCCCCGTTTTACCTGAGGTTTTTGCATGAATCAGTCCTTTGATATTGCCGTCATCGGCGCCACCGGTACTGTCGGCGAAACCATCGTCCAGATTCTCGAAGAGCGCAACTTTCCTGTCGCTCAGTTGCACCTGCTGGCGAGTATCGAATCGGCAGGTCATTCCGTGCCGTTCAGAGGCAAGAATGTCCGCGTGAGGGAAGTCGACGAGTTCGATTTCAGTAAGGCGCAGGTCGCGTTCTTTGCGGCCGGCCCGGCGATCACCCGCAGCTATGCTGCACGCGCAACTGCTGCTGGATGTTCGGTCATAGACCTGTCTGGCGGACTGTCCCCGGAAGAAGCGCCGAATGTGATTCCCGAAATCAATGGCGCATTGATCGAGTCGTATGGCAAACCGTTTCAAGTGGGCAGCCCGAGTCCTTCCGGCGCAGCGCTGGCGCTGACACTGGCACCTTTGCTGGCGGTGCTGGATATTCAGCGGGTCAGCGTCACGGCTTGTCTGGCGGTATCCAGTCAAGGGCGTGAAGGCGTCTCTGAACTGGCGCGCCAGACGACAGAATTGCTCAATGTTCGTCCGCTGGAGCCGCGTTTTTTTGATCGGCAAATGGCCTTCAACCTGCTGGCTCAAGTGGGGACGCCGGATGCAGAAGGGCATGTGCCGCTGGAAAAGCGTCTGGTCGCGGAGTTGCGAGAGTTGCTGGCTCTGCCTTTACTGAAGGTTTGCGCGGCAAGCGTTCAGGCCCCGGTGTTTTTTGGCGACAGCTTCACGGTTTCGCTGGTAACGGCGGCACCTGTAGATCTCGCGGCGGTCAACACGGCACTTGAATCGGCGGCTGGAATCGAGTTGGTCGAAGCCGGCGATTACCCGACTGCGGTGGGCGATGCTGTAGGGCAAGACGTTGTTTATGTAGGACGCGTACGGAGTGGAATCGACGATCCTTGTGAGCTAAATCTGTGGGTCACGTCGGATAATGTACGCAAAGGTGCAGGTCTCAACGCTGTGCAGGTCGCGGAATTGTTGATAAAAGACTATGTGTAAAAGATACTTGGCAGCAATTTGAAGAATCATTCTAGCCAGGCGTGTCCTCCAAGCTCCTGAGATAAGTACTTTTACCTCTCGGATGCCGAGGAATTTTTTAACAAGGGATGGGCTATGGTTCAGGTTCGCAAACTGGTTTTAGCAATTGCTGCGGCTTCGGCGCTGTCATCTGGAATGGCGCATGCGCTGGGGCTTGGGGAATTGTCGGTCAAGTCGACCCTGAACCAGCCGCTGGTAGCCGAAATCGAATTGACGGAAGCGCAGGGCTTGAATGCCTCGCAAGTGGTGCCGAGTCTGGCAACGACCGCTGATTTCGCACAGGCTGGTGTAACCCGTCAGGCGTTTCTCAACGACCTCACGTTCACACCGGTGATCAACGCCAGCGGCAAGAGTGTCTTGCGTATCACCTCCAGCAGGCCGGTACGCGAACCCTTTGTAAAATTCCTCGTTCAAGTGTTGTGGCCAAACGGTCGCTTGCTGCGCGAGTACAGCCTGTTGCTTGATCCGCCCAAATATTCCCCTGAAGCGGCAGCCGCTGCTGCAGCGGCCGCCTCGGCTCCAGCCGCGGCAGCACAGTTGCCTTCGACAGCGCCAGTTGCCGAGGAACCGGTCGCTCCGGCGCCAGCACCGGCAGCCGAGACTCCAGCAGCTCCAGCGCCAGCGGCGGATACCAATACAAAACCGGCTATTTACACCACCAGCAATAACGACACGCTGTGGGAGATCGCCGAGAAACATCGCAATGGCGGTACTGTGCAGCAGACGATGCTGGCGATTCAGGCGCTGAATCCGGACGCATTCATCGGCGGCAACATCAACCGAATGAAGAAAGGTCAGGTGTTGCGCCTGCCAACGCCGTCGCAATCGACCAGCTTGCCGCAACCACAAGCCATCACTGAGGTTGCTGCGCAGAACCAGGCATGGCGTCAGGGGCGCAGAACGCCTTCAGGCACTCGTCAGGTGGATGCAACCCGTCGTGATCGTGCCGGTGAAGCGCCTTCCCGGGTTGAAGCTGGCGATAACCTGAGTCTGGTATCAGCAGGTTCCAACACTGCGGGCAAAGCTTCTGCAGGCGAGAAAGAGTTGAGCAACAAGCTGGCAGTGGCTCAGGAAAATCTGGACACCGCACGTCGTGATAACGCGGAACTGAAGAGCCGCATGAACGACCTGCAAAGCCAGCTCGACAAGATGCAGCGTCTGATTCAACTGAAAAGCGATCAACTGGCCAAGATGCAGGCTGCCGGGGGCGTAGTTCCTCCTGCGACGCCGGGTGCGGCTCCTGACGCAACAGCGGCTGCAAATCCTGCTGATTCGGCCATGCCGGCAGCGGTGGTCGCCACTCCAGGTACGCCGGAAGCCGCAGCCAAACCGCCAGGCGAAATCGCTCCCGAAGATGCTTTGCCAGCCGGTGCCGCTCAAGTGACCACGCCTGGTACAGATCAGCCGCTGGCCGTCGAGCCGGTGGTTGCGCCGGAGTCGGACGCTGATAACGCATTCAAACAGCTGCTTAATAACCCGGTGGTGCTCGGCATTATCGGCGGTGCTGTGGTGCTATTCCTGCTTCTGCTGATGCTGTTCCTGGCTCGCCGTCGCAATGCCAAAGCCGAAGCCGAGAAGCACAAGCGCATGGCACGAGCCCTGGCTGAAGAGTCTGATTTCGTTTCCGATATGGACATGGAATTGCCGCAAGCCAGCTTTGAAGGGCTGGGCGTTGCATCGCCTAACGTGACCATGGCGCCTCCGGGCCCAGCGGGCGGTCCGAAAGAGCGTCCTGCGGACCCATTGGTTCAGGCTGAAATCCATATCGCTTATGGCCGTATGAATCAGGCTGTGGAACTGCTGGAGGAAGCCGTTAAAGAAGATCCGGCGCGCGATGATATCCGTCTGAAACTGATGGAAATCTATGCAGAGCAGGGCAATACCAAGGCTTTCGCGGCGCACGAGCGCAAAGTGGTGGCACGGGGAAAGCATCAAGCTGAGGTCGAGCAGCTAAAGAGTCGTTACCCGACCATGGTTACCGCAGCTGTTGTAGCTGCGGCAGCAACAGCCTCCGCGGCAGCGGTGGCCGCTGAGCTGGATGCCAAATATGTTGAGGAGCTGCTGCTCGATGAAGAAGAGCCGCAGCCACCTGTTCTCGAAGTACAGCCAGAACCTGAGCCTGAACTTGATCCAGATCCGGTCGTTGCTGCTGCGCCTGAAGTTGTCGCTGCCGTTCCCGAGGCCGCTCCTGAGTCTGAAGCCCCAGCCGCTGAGCCTGATGACTTCGAGCATGATTTCGATCTGAGTCTGGACGATCTCGAACAGGCATCGCCGGAGCACGTGGTCGATCTGAGTGCGCCTGATCATGTCGCCGACTTTGAGCTGGATGCGCCAACACCTGAAGCCGACGAGCCAAGCTTTGAGTCGCTGCTGAGGCAGCAGACCGAGACGCCTGTTGTCAGCACGCCTGATGATCTGGCTGATTTCGATCTGGATCTGGCGGAAGACGAGCCCGCGCTGACCACGGAAGATGATTTCCTGCTCAGCCTCGACGAGCAGCCACTGGATTTGGGTGAGCCGGCACCAGTAGTGGAGCCTGAGCCGGAGCATGATCTGGACTTGCCGGATGACTTCGATTTGTCGCTGTCGGATGAAATCGAATCTGATCCCGCTGCCAAGGCGTTTGCTTCGGAGATTGATGACGTAAACGCCGAGCTGGAGCGTTTGTCGCAGAATCTTGAGCATCCACCAATGGCTGAGCCATTTGAAGCGCCAAGCTTCACCGCTGATGACATGGCGTTGATGGATGACGAGCCGGAATTTGATTTCCTGTCCGGTACCGACGAAGCCGCCACCAAGCTCGATCTGGCTCGTGCCTACATCGAAATGGGTGACAGCGATGGTGCTCGCGATATCCTCGATGAAGTGGTATCCGAAGGTGATGACGGTCAAAAGACCGAAGCGCGGGACATGCTCTCTCGCCTGGTCTGATTCGTTACCGCTGTATTGCAACGGCCGCTTATGCGGCCGTTTGCATTTATAGCGTCGGGCACATGGCGTCTTTTTTCGACGGCCCTATAATGGCCGCCATTTTGCAATCCGACAGGCTTTTACCTCTTGGCGAACATAGATAACCCGGCAGCCGAAATGGCTGCTGAAGGCTTTTCCCGAATTGCGCTCGGGGTCGAGTACAAAGGCTCGCGTTATTCCGGTTGGCAGCGTCAGGCATCCGGAGTTCTGACGGTTCAGGAGACTCTCGAAGATGCTTTGTCGAAAGTTGCTGATTCGCCGGTGTCGCTGATGTGCGCCGGACGAACCGATGCCGGTGTGCATGCCTGCGGGCAGGTTGTGCACTTTGATACTCAGGCCCAGCGTTCGATGAAAGCCTGGGTGATGGGCGCCAACATCAATCTGCCCCATGACATCAGCGTCAGTTGGGCCAAGGTCATGCCCGCTGATTTTCATGCGCGTTTCAAGGCCATTGCCCGACGTTATCGCTACGTCATCTATAACGACCAGATTCGTCCGGCGCATCTGAATCAGGAAATTACCTGGAACCATCGTCCCCTGGACGTCGAGCGCATGGCTCAGGCAGCGCAATATCTGGTGGGCACTCATGATTTCAGTGCCTTCCGCGCCGGGCAGTGCCAAGCCAAGTCACCCATCAAGCAATTGCATCATCTGCGTGTCACGCAGCATGGCAAGATGATCGTGATTGATGTGCGCGCCAACGCGTTCCTGCACCACATGGTGCGCAACATTGCTGGCGTGCTGATGACTATTGGTGCCGGTGAGCGTCCAGTCGAGTGGGCGCGGGATGTGCTCGAAAGCAAGGTTCGTCGCACGGGTGGGGTCACCGCGCATCCATTCGGGCTATATCTGGTGCAGGTGGAGTACCGCGACGAGTTCCCGTTGCCCGAGCGCTATATAGGGCCGCACTTTCTCACAGGCTTCTCGGAACTTGACGGCTGACGCCTGTAGCAGCATTTGTTAACATCCGGGCCTTCCCCGAAAGGCTTGAGGTTTCTTTACATGTCAGCCGTTCGCAGCAAGATCTGCGGGATTACCCGCATAGAAGATGCATTGGCGGCCGTCGAGGCGGGTGCCGATGCTATCGGCTTTGTGTTCTACGCTAAAAGCCCGAGAGCGGTAAGCGTTCAGCAGGCGCGGGCGATTATTGCCGCATTGCCGCCGTTTATCAGCACGGTCGGTTTGTTCGTCAACGCCAGTCGTTGTGAGCTCAACGAAACCCTGGATGCGGTACCGCTGGATATGTTGCAGTTTCACGGTGATGAGACGCCTGAGCAGTGTGACGGTTATCATCGCCCGTTCATCAAGGCATTGCGGGTGCAGGCCGGTGACGATATTGCCGCCAGTTGCCGTTTGTACTCCAGAGCCAGCGGTATCCTGCTCGACGCCTATGTCGCGGGCGTACCGGGTGGTACGGGTGAAACCTTTGACTGGGCGCTGATCCCGAGCGATCTGGAAAAACCGATTATTCTGGCTGGTGGTTTGACCTCTGCCAATGTAGCGCAGGCCATTTCCCAGGTTCGGCCCTACGCAGTGGACGTCAGCGGCGGGGTAGAGAAGAGCAAAGGCGTCAAGGATCATGACAAGATTCGCGCGTTCATGAGCGCGGTGCATGGTTGTTGATGGCGGTTCGATGTGACGGGTTTTCATCGGCAACCGTCCACAAACCTGTCTGTGCAGCAGGCAGGCGTACCCGGATTTTTACGGGCAGATTTTTACGGGCGAGGTCCTTGTAACCTCGCCGCGGTTATTTGAATCACGATTGAAACTGTATGTGAGGCTGGTCCCGCCATGTGGCGGCCACGCACAGGCAGTTTCAAGTCATTTACGAATTAGCTAAAGGGCATGCGCAGGGTGCTGAGTCGCCAGGCGTTCGAGCCACCGGTACTGGAGAAAAAAAGCATGAGCAACTGGTTGGTAGACAAACTGATCCCTTCGATCATGCGTTCCGAGGTCAAGAAGAGCTCGGTTCCTGAAGGCCTATGGCATAAATGCCCATCCTGTGAAGCGGTGCTCTACCGTCCCGAGCTGGAAAAGACCCTGGATGTTTGCCCCAAGTGCAATCACCACATGCGCATTGGCGCTCGTGCTCGTCTGGATATCTTCCTGGATGAAGAAGGCCGTTCCGAGATCGGCGCCGATCTGGAGCCGGTAGACCGTCTCAAGTTCCGCGACAGCAAGAAGTACAAGGATCGCCTGACCGGTGCGCAGAAGCAGACCGGTGAAAAAGACGCGCTTATCTCCATGAGCGGCTCCCTGTTGGGCATGCCTGTTGTGGTCTCGGCTTTCGAATTCTCCTTCATGGGCGGTTCGATGGGCGCGATCGTAGGCGAGCGTTTCGTTCAGGCTGCCAACTATGCGCTGGAAAAACGCTGCCCGATGATCTGCTTCGCCGCTTCCGGCGGTGCGCGCATGCAGGAAGCACTGATCTCGCTGATGCAGATGGCCAAGACTTCGGCTGTGCTGGCTCGTCTTCGTGAAGAAGGCCTGCCGTTCATTTCCGTATTGACTGACCCTGTTTACGGCGGCGTTTCGGCGAGTCTGGCGATGCTGGGTGACGTTATCGTCGCTGAGCCAAAAGCACTGATCGGCTTCGCTGGTCCTCGTGTTATCGAGCAGACTGTTCGCGAAAAACTGCCCGAAGGCTTCCAGCGCAGTGAGTTCCTGCTGGAGCACGGCGCTATCGACATGATCATTCACCGTCAGGAGCTGCGTCAGCGTCTGGGTAACCTGCTGGCCCAAATGATGAACCTGCCGACGCCTAAATTCGTCGCACCGGTCATCGAGCCAGTGGTCGTTCCTCCGGCGCCCGCCAACGTATGACGCCAGGATCCCTGGGCGACTGGCTCGCCTATCTTGAGCAGTTGCATCCATCTGCCATTGATATGGGGCTGGACAGGTCGCGGCAAGTTGCGCAGCAATTGGGTCTGACCCGGCCAGCTCCCAGGGTGATTACGGTAACCGGGACCAACGGCAAAGGCTCGACCTGCGCCTTTCTGGCCTCGTTACTCCGTGCCCAGGGTCTTAAAGTCGGCGTTTACAGTTCTCCGCATTTGCTGCGCTACAACGAGCGTGTGCAAGTGCAGGGTGTTGAAGCTACTGACCTGGAGCTCTGTGATGCTTTCGCGGCTGTGGAAGCTGCTCGCGGTGGCGTGTCGCTGACCTATTTTGAAATGGGGACGCTGGCGGCTTTCTGGCTGTTCGAGCAGGCGGCGCTTGATGTAGCAGTGCTTGAGGTCGGCCTGGGTGGTCGTCTCGATGCCGTGAACCTGATTGATGCCGACCTGGCTGTAGTAACCAGCATCGGGATCGACCATGCGGACTGGCTGGGTGATACCCGCGAGTCCGTAGCGTTCGAGAAGGCCGGGATTTTCCGCGAAGGTTGCCCAGTGCTGTGTGGTGATCTCGATCCGCCTGTGCCGCTGCTTGATAAAGCCGAACAACTCAATTGCCCGCTGATGCTGCGCGGGCGTGAGTTCGACTTGTCGATCACTGATCGTAACTGGAGCTGGGTTGGCCAGGACGGGCAGGGGCAGCGGGTTGAACTGCTCGATTTGCCATTGCTCGATCTGCCGATGGAAAACGCTGCCCTGGCGTTGCAGGCTTATCTATTGCTGGATGTTGCCTGGCAGCCGGAGCGGATTCTCGCAGCGTTGCTCGATACGCGGATCATCGGTCGCCTGGATCGTCGTGCCTTCAACTGGCACGGCAAGCACCTGAATTTGTTGATGGACGTGGGGCACAACCCCCACGCTGCGCAGTTTCTGGCGCAACGCATGGCCCAGCGCCCAGTGGCTGGCAGGCGTCTGGCGGTCTTTGGTCTGTTGGCTGACAAGGAGCTGGAAGGCGTCGTTGCCGAGCTGGCTTCCAGTATCGATGACTGGGCCGTTGCACCGCTGCCGACTTCCCGAAGCCGACCTGCGGCTGATTTGCAGGTGGCACTTCAGAACCTTGGCGCACACGTGACGTCCTATCAGAGTGTTGCGTCGGCACTGGAATTCCAGTGCTCTCACGCTACAGCCGATGACGAGATTTTGCTGTTCGGGTCTTTTTACTGTGTTGCCGAGGCCCTGGAATGGTTGACCCGGCACGCCATAGAGGAAGCTGCAAATGGCTCTGCTGGATAACGTATTCAAACAGCGAATGGTCGGTGCCTTGGTGCTTATCGCCGTGGCGGTGATCTTCCTGCCGATGCTGTTCACGCGTCAGGATGAGACGCGCCATGTTCAGGTCGATGCGCCTGCTGCTCCGCAAGCGCCTGTAGCTCCTCAGGTCCAGGTTCAGCCGGTTCCGGTGCCTGAACCTCAGGTGCCAACTCAGGAGCCTGTCCCTGGCGATGATGAAATAGCCGCGCAAACCCAGGCACCATCCATGCCGATCGCTCCGGCTCCGCCGGAAGTGAAGCCTGCCACGCCGTCTGCAGCCAAACCGGCTACCAAGCCAGTGACCCCGCCAGCTCCGACTTCAGCTCCGACGCCGGCGGCACCGCCAGCGCAAGCAGCTACCAAACCTGCCGCGCCGTCAGGTGTTGACGCAAACGGTCTTTCTGTCAGTTGGTCGGTGCAGTTGGCGAGCATGTCCAATCGCGCCAACGCCGACAACCTGCAGAAAACCCTGCGCACCCAAGGCTACAACGCCTACATTCGCACTGCGAACGGTGTAAATCGGGTGTTCGTAGGGCCTTTGATCGAGCGCGCAGAGGCTGATCGCCTGCGTGACCAGCTCGATAAACAGCAGAAGCTCAAGGGCATTGTGGTGCGTTTTCAGCCTGAGCAGGGTTGATGCTTTTCAGATGATTGCGCGTCTGCCGGAAATGCTGCTTACCGGCGGGCGGGCGCTCTGCTAAAATGCGCCGCCTTATCTGTTTGCAGGCTCAAACGTGCCCTTTACCCCGGTCGACTGGGCGATCCTCGCGATCGTCGCTCTCTCCGCTCTGATCAGTCTCAAGCGCGGCTTCGTCAAGGAAGCCCTGTCGCTGGTGACCTGGATCATTGCAGGTGTCGTCGCCTGGATGTTTGGCGCAGGATTATCGGGTTATCTGGTCAATTACATCGAAACGCCGTCGTTTCGTGTTATTGCGGCCTGTACTATTCTATTCGTCGCCACCTTGCTGGTCGGCGCAATGATCAACTTTCTTATTGGGGAACTGATACGTGTCACCGGGCTTTCCGGGACCGATCGCTTTCTCGGCATGGTCTTTGGCGCAGCGCGCGGAGGCTTGCTTGTAGTAGTGGCCGTCGGGCTGTTGAGCCTGGGGCCGGTACAACAGGATCAATGGTGGCAGCAATCGAGGTTGGTGCCGCAATTTCTCATGGTCGCTGACTGGTCGAAAAACCTGATTCTCGGGATGTCCAGCAAGTGGCTAGCCAGCGGAGTCAGCGTACCTGCTGAACTGCCGTTCAAGGAACACCTCCTGCCGCCTACAATGCCGCAGGAAGTGCTCGGTAAATCCAGTTCCACTAAGTAGGGGTTGTGTCGCATGTGTGGCATCGTCGGTATCGTCGGTAAGTCGAACGTCAATCAGGCGCTGTATGACGCGCTCACCGTCCTCCAGCACCGCGGCCAGGACGCTGCCGGTATCGTAACCAGCCACGACGGCCGGTTATTCCTGCGCAAGGACAATGGGTTAGTACGTGATGTGTTCCATCAGCGCCATATGCAGCGTCTGGTCGGGCACATGGGTATTGGCCATGTGCGCTATCCAACGGCAGGCAGCTCGACTTCGGCCGAGGCTCAGCCGTTTTATGTCAACTCGCCGTATGGCATCACGTTGGCCCACAACGGCAATCTGACCAACGTTGAGCAACTGGCCAAGGAGATTTACGAATCTGACCTGCGCCACGTCAACACCAATTCCGACTCGGAAGTGCTGCTCAACGTTTTCGCCCATGAACTGGCTGTGCGCGGCAAGTTGCAGCCGACCGAAGAAGATATCTTCGCCGCTGTGACCGACGTGCATAAGCGCTGCCGTGGCGGTTACGCCGTGGTCGCCATGATCACCGGTTACGGTATCGTCGGTTTCCGCGATCCGGACGCCATCCGCCCGATCGTCTTCGGTCAGCGTCATACCGACGAAGGCGTCGAGTACATGATCGCCTCCGAAAGCGTCTCGCTGGATGTGCTCGGCTTTACCCTGATTCGCGACCTGGCGCCGGGCGAAGCGGTTTACATCACTGAAGATGGCAAGCTGCACACTCGTCAGTGCGCAACCAATCCCAAGTACGCCCCGTGCATTTTCGAACACGTCTACCTGGCGCGTCCGGATTCGATCATCGACGGCATCTCGGTCTACAAGGCGCGTCTGCGCATGGGCGAGAAGCTGGCCGACAAGATCATGCGCGAGCGTCCGGATCACGACATTGATGTGGTTATTCCGATTCCGGATACCAGCCGTACGGCGGCACTGGAACTGGCTAACCACCTGGGCGTCAAGTTCCGCGAAGGTTTTGTCAAGAACCGCTACATCGGCCGTACGTTCATCATGCCCGGCCAGGCGGCGCGCAAGAAATCCGTACGTCAGAAGCTCAACGCTATCGAACTGGAATTCCGCGGCAAGAACGTCATGCTGGTGGATGATTCCATCGTGCGTGGTACCACTTGCAAGCAGATCATTCAGATGGCCCGTGAAGCCGGTGCCAAGAACGTTTATTTCTGCTCCGCTGCTCCTGCCGTGCGTTACCCGAACGTTTACGGCATCGACATGCCAAGTGCTCATGAGCTGATCGCTCATAACCGCAGCACTCAGGATGTTGCCGATCTGATCGGTGCCGACTGGTTGATCTATCAGGACCTGAATGACCTGATCGAAGCGGTCAGCGGCAGCAAGAAGATCAAGATCGATAACTTCGACTGCTCTGTCTTTGACGGCAAGTACGTGACCGGTGATATCGACGAGCATTACCTGAACAAGATCGAGCAGGCGCGCAACGACGCCTCCAAGGTCAAGACTCAGGCGGTGAGCGCGATCATCGATCTGTACAACAACTAACTATCAGGGAGAGGGCGCATGACTCAGGAATGGGATGCCGGTCGGCTGGACAGCGATCTTGAAGGCGTAGGTTTTGACACACTTGCGGTGCGTGCAGGTCAGCACCGCACGCCGGAAGGCGAGCATAGCGATCCGCTGTTTTTCACCTCAAGTTATGTGTTCCGTTCAGCCGCCGATGCGGCTGCCCGTTTCGCAGGCGAAGTGCCGGGTAACGTTTACTCGCGCTACACCAATCCGACGGTGCGCTCTTTTGAAGAACGTATCGCAGCGCTGGAAGGCGCCGAGCAGGCCGTTGCCGCGTCAAGTGGCATGGCCGCGATCATGGCGGTGGTCATGAGCTTTTGCAGCGCTGGCGATCACGTACTGGTTTCCCGGAGCGTATTCGGCTCGACCATCAGTCTGTTCGAGAAGTACTTCAAGCGTTTTGGCGTTGAAGTGGATTACGTACCGCTGGCAGAACTGGCGGGCTGGGATGCCGCTATCAAACCCAACACCAAAATGCTGTTTGTTGAATCGCCGTCCAATCCTCTGGCGGAACTGGTCGATATCGCCGCTCTGGCAGAAATCGCTCACGCCAAAGGCACTCTGCTGGTAGTCGATAACTGCTTCTGCACACCAGCATTGCAACAGCCGCTGGCGCTGGGTGCTGACATGGTGGTGCATTCCGCCACCAAGTTCATTGACGGCCAAGGCCGTTCCATGGGCGGTGTGGTTGCCGGTCGCAGTGAGCAGATGAAAGAAGTCGTTGGCTTCCTGCGTACTGCCGGGCCGACCCTGAGCCCGTTCAACGCCTGGATTTTCCTCAAGGGCCTCGAAACCCTGAACCTGCGTATGCGCGCTCACTGTGCAAGTGCTCTTGAGCTGGCCGAATGGCTGGAGCAGCAGGACGGCATCGAGAAAGTGCACTACGCCGGTCTCAAGAGCCATCCGCAACACGCGTTGGCGCAGCGTCAGCAGAAGGCCTTTGGTGCGGTGGTCAGCTTCGAGGTCAAGGGTGGCAAAGATGGCGCCTGGCGTTTCATCGATGCGACACGCCTGATTTCGATCACCGCCAACCTGGGTGACAGCAAAACCACCATCACGCACCCGAGCACTACGTCCCATGGTCGTCTGGCGCCCCAGGAGCGTGAAGCTGCGGGTATCCGCGACAGCCTTATCCGGGTTGCTGTAGGCCTGGAAGACGTCGCTGACCTGAAAGCAGACCTGGCGCGTGGCCTGGCGGCATTGTGAGTGATTGGGTAATGGAGGCCGCCAGCGCCAGTAATGGGCGGGTGGCCTTGGTAACGGGCGCGGCACGAGGGATCGGTCTGGGCATTGCTGCCTGGCTGATCACCGAAGGCTGGCAGGTGGTGCTGGTTGATGTGGATCACACTCGAGGCGCTCTGGTTGCTCAGGCGCTGGGTGATAACGCAATCTTCATCGCCATGGACGTCTCCAGCGAAGAGCAGGTTGCGGCTGGCGTCGCTGAGGTCATCGGCCAGTTTGGTCGTCTCGACGCGCTGGTGTGCAACGCCGCGATTGCCGATCCGCATAACACTACGCTTGAAAGCCTGAGCCTGGCGCACTGGAATCGGGTGCTGGGGATCAACCTCAGTGGGCCGATGCTATTGGCCAAGCATTGCGCTCCCTACTTGCGCGCCCACGCGGGCAGCATCATCAACCTGACCTCAACCCGCGCTCGTCAGTCAGAACCCGATACCGAAGCTTATGCAGCGAGTAAAGGGGGCCTGTTGGCGCTGACCCACTCGTTGGCCATCAGCCTTGGGCCCGAGATTCGCGTCAATGCGGTCAGCCCCGGCTGGATCGACGCACGGGATCCTTCTGCACGCCGCGCTGAGCCGCTTTCAGAGGCCGATCATGCGCAACATCCGGCGGGCAGGGTAGGGACGGTGGATGATGTCGCGGCGATGGTCGCATGGCTGCTGTCGCGCAATGCCGGTTTCGTCACGGGGCAGGAGTTCGTGGTTGACGGTGGCATGAGCAAGAAGATGATTTATCTGTAGGAGCTGCCCGGTGTCTATGGCACCGTGCTGTCTTGCTTAAAACGGCAGATCTGTAGGAGCGCACGAGCACCGCGAGGCCGCGATGGCGTTCTGTCTGATACACCGCGATCGCAGCCTCGCTGTGCTCGTGCGCTCCAACAAAGACAATGTTGATGTGAATTCAGGAAGGCGCAGCTTTTTGCGCCTTTTCTGTTTTTGGCGTTCCACTCGATGCTTGCCGCTTGAATTTGTTTTTCAGCTTATTTTAAAAAAACTTCAAGCAGGGTATTGACTTAGGTTCGTTAGGTGCGTAAATTTCGCGGCCTCAACGAAGCAAAGGGTGATTAGCTCAGCTGGGAGAGCAGCTGCCTTACAAGCAGCGGGTCGGCGGTTCGATCCCGTCATCACCCACCACTTCGTGAGTTTCAAAGTTTCAAAGTTGCAAACATAGCGATACCGGACGTAAGTCCACCGACAAGCAGCGGTAGTTCAGTCGGTTAGAATACCGGCCTGTCACGCCGGGGGTCGCGGGTTCGAGTCCCGTCCGCTGCGCCATATTTGACGGATCAGATTAGTCTGGTCTGCGATTGAAAAGCCTCAAGGCTTCTCGGTCAGGGTTACAACGAAGCAGGTTCTCGAAAGCTTGCTTCAACGATTCAAACGGACGCAAGTCCGAGCGATACGCAGCGGTAGTTCAGTCGGTTAGAATACCGGCCTGTCACGCCGGGGGTCGCGGGTTCGAGTCCCGTCCGCTGCGCCATACATAGCTTCGAGGCCCTTGAACTCCTTGAAGCGAAAAAAGCGACCTTAACCGGTCGCTTTTTTTTTGCCTGATTTTTCATGTTCAGGTGTGGCGCCCTCGCGGTTAAAGTCTGCGGGGAATGCGGTCCGTTGAATTGAAATGCATTTCATGTGGGCGGTTGGGGTATCCATGGCATCACGATCTTTGGCCGCATCGGACGTGTAGGAGCTCACCGAGGTTACGAGGCCAGCGATAGT
>NZ_LOHF01000004.1:276731-312139 GCF_002158995.1 Pseudomonas caspiana
CCTCGTAACCTCGGTGAGCTCCTACAGGAATGGGTTCAACCTGCAAAATGCATTGTGTTTGATAGGTCTTTGTTTACTGCGAGACAGTGCCGCTCCTACGGCCTATTGTTGGCACGCAAATCCTCAAGCAACCCCTCCCAATTGCCAAACAGCGCATTCGAGCTGATCAGGCTTCTCGCCTTGCCAGCCCCGAGCACAAGCGCAGGAACACCACCTGTTCCGACCTGGGTCATGATCGCCTGAGCAACGTTGACCCGCTCATGAGAGTGACTCAGTAACCCATCATCCTGCGCAAGCAAAAGCCTCGCGGCCTCATTCAGCCCTATACCTGTGAGAATTCGGGCAAGAACCTCAAGTTCTGTGATGTCCAGTCCTTCAACATAACGGCCGCGTTGTATGGCTGCCAACGCCGCCAGTTCCCGAGACGGCTCAGTCATCACAACCGCGCTGAGCGCCCGGGTTGCAGGCCCTGAGTCGAAGCGGCGGGTGTGATCCTCGAGCACCTGACGCCGGTATTGCTCGCTGAATGGCTGGCCGGTCAGCGTGCCAATTCGCAGGTCATTGGACCAGGCAAAATCAGCAAAACCGGCGTCCATCGGGCGAGAGTTGTTATCCGCGAACAAGCCGGTAGGGAGAAGCGTGACGCTGAACTCGTCCAAAGCATCAAGGCGCTTTAGCACCGATGAAGCGCCGTAGCACCAGCCACACAGTGGATCGAATAGGTAGGTGATACTGATTGGCGCACTCACCACTTCATCTCACCCTTGGCAACTTTCGCGCTCAGCACTAGTGACGAGTCATCTGCCAGTTTCGGGTAATACGCTTTCATCGCGGCAATCAGCGCCGCAGAGTCTTTGGCCTTGGCCGTTTCGGCATCAAAAGTCTTGATGTAATCCGATGTGAAGCTCGGTGATTGCAGAGCGGTCAGCTCGCCCGGCAGAAAGTGGCCCGGAACAATGGTCACTGGCTTGAGTTTTTCGATGGTCGCCAGTGTTGCCAGCCAGTCCTGATGGGATTTGGCGCTCTGGGTATCCGCCATCCATACGTGAATGTTGCTGGAAAGCACCACGCCACCGATTACGGCTTTGATCGACGGAATCCAGACGAAACTGCGATCGGGTTGCGGGCCGTCCAGGCCAATGACCTGCAGTTTCTGATCTTCCAGCTTCAGTTCATTGCCTTGCAGTACCTCAGGCACGACCACCTTGCCTGGTGCGGCCGCGCCCAGCTTGGGTCCCCAATAAGCCAGCTTGGCATCCTTGGTTTCGTTGATATGCGCGACGGTCTGGGCGCTGGCCACAACCTTGGCCTTTGGGTAGGCCGAGGTGATGGTTTGCAGGCCGAAGTAGTAGTCCGGGTCGCCGTGGCTGATGTAAATCGTGGTCAGGTTTTTCCCGCTCTTGCGGATCTTCTCGACGATTTGTTCGGCCTGCGTGTTGGAAAACTGCGCATCAACCAGAACCGCGTCTTTCTCGCCGGTCACCAAAACCGACGAGACCGGGAAGATGGCTTCCTCGCCTGGGTTAAAGACGTCCAGCTTCAGTGGCTGCGCTGCCTGGCTGGCACCTGCAAAACCGAGCAGGGCGAAAGCAGCTAATAAGCGTCGTGCGGACAGCGAAATCATGTCGAGCTCCATCGTGCAGTGATAAGAGCGTGCAGGTTAGTTGAGATTTATCGACCGAAAAACGCTAGATTGGACGCAAGTTTGTTTCTGAAATCGAGCGAATCATGGATAAGTTGGCGGCAATGCAGGCCTTTGTCACCGTCGTGGATGGCGGAAGCCAGACCGCTGCGGCGGACAAACTCGGGCTATCAAGGCCTGTGATCTCCAGATTGCTTGCCGAGCTGGAGGAATGGACGGGGGCGCGGTTGATGCACCGGACCACTCGACGTTTGAACCTTACTGCTGCCGGAGCTGAAGTCTTGCCTTTGTGTCGGCGAATGCTCGATCTGGCCGAAGACATGCGCGCAGTCGTCGCGGCGCCGGAGGATGAACCCAAAGGGCTGCTGCGCGTGACGGCCAGTACCTCGTTCGGTCAGGCGCAACTGATGCTTGCGGTGACTGAGTTTGTGGGGCGTTACTCGCAAGTCAGCGTGGACATGGTGCTGCTCGACCGCACCGTCAACCTGGTGGATGAGCGCATGGATCTGGCGATTCGCATCACCAATGAGCTGGACCCCAATCTGATCGCACGACGCCTCACCACTTGCCGCTCGGTGGTGTGCGCTTCACCGGATTATCTGAAAAGGCATTCAGCGCCCAGAGTTGTCGAAGACCTGACACTGCACAACTGCCTGACGCATACCTATCACAGCAGCAGCCTCTGGCACTTCACCCACAAAGATCTGCCGAAAAGCGTTGCAGTGAAGGGCAATCTCACCAGCAATGATTCGATCACCACAATGCAGGCAGCGTTGTGTGGTGCCGGAGTGGCGTTATTGCCGACTTACCTGGCGGCGCCGCTGATTCAACAAGGTCAACTGGTCGCACTGCTGACGCCTTACCAGCCAATGGAGTTGGGCATCTTTGCGGTGTATGCCTCACGCAAGCACATGTCGTCGGCGTTGCGCGCCATGCTCGATTTTCTCGCGCAACGCTTCGGGCCTGAGCCTGTCTGGGATCGTGTCTAGTGGAGAAGGGAATGCTGTTTTCGAGGGGCCGCGGGAGCAGTGCACAATAGGGGTGTTACTCCCGCGGATACGTCTCGTG
Source organism: Pseudomonas caspiana (assembly GCF_002158995.1). Classification (GTDB taxonomy): domain Bacteria; phylum Pseudomonadota; class Gammaproteobacteria; order Pseudomonadales; family Pseudomonadaceae; genus Aquipseudomonas; species Aquipseudomonas caspiana. The sequence goes on from NZ_LOHF01000004.1 coordinate 279,442, forward strand.
AATCAAATGATTCGTTTGTCTGTGGGTGGCTTACAACTGAAATTTACCAACTTCACGTTGCAGGCTGCTGGCGAGAGTCTGCAGGCCGCCGCTGGTCTTGAGCAATTCCTGAACAGACATATTGTTCTGCTCGGCCATTTGCGCCGAACGCTCGACATTGCGTGCCACATCCTGGCTTGCGGCGGTTTGCTCGCGCAAGGCAAAGGAAATCTGGTCGACTACGTGCAACACTTTGGTCGAGCTGTCACGGATCTCGACAATCGCCTGTCCGGCAGTGCCGGCCATTTCCACGCCGTCGTTAACCTCCTGTACGCCGCCGCGCATGCTTTCGACCGTTTCGCGCACACCCGCCTGGATCTTCTCGATCATGCCTGCGATTTCCTTGGTCGACTTGCCGGTGTTCTGGGCCAGCAGGCGAACCTCATCCGCTACCACGGCGAACCCGCGACCTTGTTCGCCTGCGCGCGCGGCTTCAATGGCTGCGTTAAGTGCCAGCAGGTTGGTCTGGTCGGCGATACCTTGAATGACGCTGATGATCGATGAAATATGTTCCGAGTGCTGACCCAGATCGGCCACTTGTGCCGATGAGTGCTGCACGGTCCTGGCGATACCGTTCATGCTCAAAAGGGTGTTCTCGATAACCTGAGCACCGTCTTTGGATTGCTGGCCCGAGCGGCTGGCAATCTGGTGAGCTTCATCGGCGTTTTCGGAAACGTGATGAATGCTCACCGTCAGCTCTTCGATGGTGGCGGCCATCATCGAGGCAGACGTGGATTGTTCCTGGATCGCGCCGGACAACTGTTCGGATGCACCGGAGATCTGTTGGACTGCGATGACCAATTGGTTCGCGGCCTGGCTGATCTGCTGAATCATTTCGCGCAGGCGGTTTTGCATGCGGTCAAAGGCTTTCGGCAGTTCATCGTGGCTGCTGGTATCGATCACGGTATCCAGTTTGCCGTTAGCAATGGCTGTAGCTGCATCAATGGCTAGTTGCAGGCGTTTAGTCGTGCTGCGCCCCAGTACGGACGCCAGAATCAAGGCAAGCACTGCCGCACCGATACCACCGTAAATCAGAATCATGAGCGCGAAGTGTTTGGCATCAACCATATTCTGGCTTCTTATCACCAGCAGTTTGTTTTCTGCGGCGCTGATTTCAGCCAGCGTAGCGCGCATGCTGTCCATCTTGGCTTTGTCGCCACCGGCGGTGATGCGCTTGTCCAGTTCATCGTCGGGCTGATTGCGGGCTGTCAGATCACGGCGCAAGGCAACGATCGGCTTGATGTCTTCTTCGAGCCAGCGTTTCTGGATATCCCCCAGAGAGATCAAGCGCCGTTGTTGTTCAGGATTATCTGCGGTCAGTCGTTTAAGTGATTCAAGCTGTTCGGTGAACTTCTTTTCGCCCGCCAGCAACGGCTCGAGAAAGGCATCTTTAGACGCGATAACGAATCCGCGCATACCGGTTTCGATATTGATCAGTTGTTCAAGGGCGAGTTGCGCCTCGCTCAGCACCTGGTAAGTGTGAACGTTACTGTTGGTGGCGTCCTCAACCTCTTCAAATCCTCGATAGGCACTTGCTACCAGCACGGCAATCAGTACCACAATGACCAAGAAGCTGAAGTAGAGCTTTTGCGAAATACTGAGTTTGTCGAGCATGCTGGCATCCTTAATAGGGCCGCTCCGTGGCCTTGAGACGTTTATGGCTGGGATCAAATGCTCATCGCGATTGCGCAACGGGATGAGTGATGGCATATCGATATCTATTTATTCGTCTTCTCTTTAATCAACTTGAAGATAATTATTCGCCGTTCGTCGGCCGCTCAAGCGCGGGCCTTTTGGATCAAATGAGCAAAAAAATGGCGTCGAGAAACCGACTGTTTCGCGCCATGTAAATTGAATTATCTATGAGGGGATTTATGCGAAATAGAACTGCTATTCAGAACAGTGAATATGCTGAGTCTGACAGTTAGAGAGGGAGGCTTTTAATAGTGCGTTGTGGCTGAGTACTTACTTATCGCGGTATTGATGGAAGATTAAAGCGCACTTCAAGTCAGGTAAGCGTTACCCGACATGTACGCTCCGTATTTCATGATCAAAGCCTTGCAACCTCTACCGTGACTGACCGCCGCGACTGGAATGGCGTCAGCAGCGATGAATCATCCAGTTCATGAGTGATCAGCGTCCAGGGCCCGCGCAGCGGCGTCCAGTGCTGCTGGCGTGCGCGTCCGAGTTTGGTGGCGTCGGCCAGTACGTAGATGTGGGCGGCGCGGGCGATCATGGTTTCCTTGAGGTATGCCTGCTCGGCGCTGGCTTCGCACAAGCCCAGCTCTGCAACCACGCCATCGGCACTCAGGAATACTTTGTCGGCGCTCAGGTGCTCAAGGGCAGCCTGCGCAGTCACGCCATAGGTCGACATGCTCGCGCTGCGCAAATCTCCGCCGAGCACTGTGATGCGTCCTTCAGGGATCAGCGCCAGGTCAGCCAGGGCCATGAGGTTGTTGGTGATGACATGCAGGCCTCGTCGCTGCTTGAGTAGCTGAGCCAGCGCGCTGGTGGTGGTGCCGCCTTCAAGGAACAGCGTGTCGTTATCCTGAATATGCGCCAGTGCTGCGCGGGCGATGACGATCTTTTCCTGGCTGTGTTGCTGGCTGCGTTCTTCCACCGAGGTTTCCGGTTCGCGCATGCCTACATGAGCCGCACCGCCGTAGGTGCGAATCACCAGACCTTCTTCGGCCAGTGCGGTGAGATCCCTGCGTACTGTGGCTTCCGATACGCCCAGTTGGGCGCACAGTTCATCGACGTTCGACTTTCCTGAAAGGACCAGTTCCAGTATCGATTGACGGCGATTTGCGACTTTCATGAACTGCCTTGGTAATGAACGAGAAGAAAGGGGTTATCACATTAAACAGCGGTGCAATGCAACCGCAGAACCGGCGAGTCTACAGCGATGCTCCGCCGCAGATCACCAGACTCTGCCCGGTTATTGCACCTGCGTCCGGCCCGAGCAAGAACGCCGCCATGCCTGCCACCTCAGACGGCTGTACAAAGCGGCCAATGGGCGGTTTGTTGGGCGGAGTGCCGCTGCGGGCAGGGTCCAGCAACATAGGGGTTTCAGTCGCGCCGGGGGCGATCAGGTTGGCGGTGATGCTGTTGGGCGCCAGCTCCATGGCCCAGGAACGAACCATGCCTTGCAAGGCCGCTTTGGTTGCCGCGTATTGACTGCGTCCTTGAGCGCCTTGCATGGTGCGGCTGCCAATCATCACGATTCTCGCGCCGGAACGCAGCCTGCCATGCAAGGTGTTGACCAGATGGCTGGCCGCCGCAACGTGAACCTGCCACATCGCCTGTCCGTCGTCCGGATCCAACTGGCCCAACGGCGCGGTACGCATGAAGCCTGCCGCGTGAACAATGGCGTCCAGTGTGTCGATGGGTTGCAAGGCCTGTTCAAGCGCGTGCAAATCGCTCAGGTCGCATTCAGTCCAGTGAAAGAGCGGGTGATCGATATCCGCAGGACGGCGACTCAGGCCATGCACGCGCCAGCCTTCGGCCAGCAAGCGCTGAGCGATGGCCATGCCGATACCGGAACTGACGCCGGTGAGTACGACGGTTTTAGTCGGGGTTGTCATTAAGAGGTGCCGCTCCGTCAAACATGGGAATCCTGTAGGAGCGCACGAGCACCGCGAGGCCGCGATGGCGGTGTATCAGGCAGGCCGCCATCGCGGCCTCGCGGTGCTCGTGCGCTCCTACATAAGGTCATTGTTAGCCCGCGTCAATCAACGCACGGCCGCCAACGGCAAATGCACATGCTTGATCTTCTGCCGGAAGTACGTGAACGCCACATGCAGGCTGCCGTCCCGCGCCTGAATAATGCTTGGGTAGGAGAACTCGCGGTTGAGCTTTTCCTGAGAGTTGTTGGTCAGGCAAAAACCGTCCCCCAATTCCAGGTCCAAACGTACCGGCCAGCTTTGTCCGTCATCATGTGACAGCGCCAGGCTCATGGGCGCGCGGGGGATGCCCCACACGGCGCTCTTGCCATCCGCGCTTTGACCCGGCGTCACGCGATCGTCGCCTTCATCCTCGATTTCGTCGTACAGCGACGCGCGGCGCTGGCTGTGTCCCTCGGCGCTGACCGGGTTGTAGACCAACGCCAGTTCGCCAGTGTTGAGCCGCACAAACTGAATTGAGGAATTGTTGTTCGGCAGTTCAGTAGCGACCGGCGCGCTCCAGCTTCGGCCGTGATCAGTCGAGCGGCTGCTGTAGATCGAGTCGGCCCAGCGGCTACGAAACAGGCCGAGCAAGCTGCCGTCGGCCAACTGATGAACATTCATGTGCACAGCGCCAGTGCTGTTCGGGACGTCATGGCGCGACCAGCTTAGCCCTTGATCGCTGGAAATCATTACCGCGCTGACGTCGTGATTGCCGATCCATTTTTCGCCGGGCAGGGTGATGCAATACCAGACCGGTAACAGCCAGTCGCCATTATCCAGTACCACCGGGGGCTGACGCACAAAGGTGCCTGGCTCATCGAACAGGGTTTGCACCGGGCCCCAGGTCTTGCCCTGATCCTGCGATAGACGACGGCGAATGATCGCCGTCTCCTGATTGCCGGAAATCTGCGCAGTCCAGATCAGCCACAAAGGGCCTTGCGGAGCCTGGAACAGGATCGGATTCTGCTCGGAGCGAGTGTCATCCTGAGACAGTTTCTCCGGTTCGCTCCAGACGCCGGTCTGCGGATCGCGGCGCGAAAGCAGCACGAAAATGTCGGCCATGCCTTCCTGTGTCCCGGCGAACCAGGTGCACAGCACCGTGCCGTCGGCCAGCTCATGCAGGTTTGCGGCATGGTTCTGCGCATAAGGCGTTGGCAGGAAGGCATCCTGACGTTGTTCACTGATTGGCATGGGAGACCTCTTGTTTGTCGTTGCCGGATTTGCCTTGATTGCGGCTGACCGCCTGTGGAAACAGACGCTCCAGGGCAATCACGATGGCCGGGGTGATCAGGGCGATGTACATGTTATCGATGCCGTACGGGTTATCCAGCAGGTACCAGACGCTGGTAGTGATGGATGACGCGATCAGGCCCAGTGTTGCGCCACGACCCGAGCCGAAGAACGGCAGATAGATGGCGATCATGGCCACGACGGCGATGGACAGGCGCAGCGCACGGGTGAAGAACGACAGGTTGAGGATTTCAGGCACGAAGAACACAAAGAACAGCGGCACGAAGCCAATGATCAGCGCGATAAAACGTGTGGCCTTGAGTTCGCGATCCACCGATGGCTTGCGCATCGGCACGTAGAAGTCCCGCACCACCAGAGAAGCAATGGCCAGGGCGACGGTGCTGACACTGACAAAGATCGAGGCGACCAGAGAAATGGTCACTACACCCGCCAGAACCGGGTTCATGGACTGCAGGAAAACCGGCAGGGCGTACAAGCTGCTCATGTCCGGATGCAAGTACTTGGAGGCGACACCGATGAAGCCCAGAGCCAGCGCAATCGGAATGCACAGCAGCGACGCGTAGAAGGTCGAGCGTTGCGCAGCCTTGGAGTCAGGCGTCGAAGAAATCGCCTGAATGATGAACTGGGTCGAAAAGATCGCACCGACCGTGCCAATGATCCACGCCATGATTTTTGAACCGCCGATAGCACCGTCCCAGGTGAAATAGTGTTCGGGCATGTTCTGGATCACCGGGGTGAAACCACCGGTCAAACTCAGGGCCACATACAGCACGATCATCACGCCGACGTATTTCACGGCGGTGTGCAGGATGCTCATATAGGCGACGCTTTTCAGGCCACCGAACACGTAATACAGGGTGCTGATGACCGCCGTGATAAACGCGGCAGTGGGCAGGTTGATCTTCATTACTGTGGCAATCGCTGCTGCGCCACTGACGTAGTTACCTACGTTCACCAGCAACAGGGCGTAGATCATGATGATCGAGACAGCGAGCTTGGTGGAATTGCCGTACTTCTTGGCAATGAACCCGGAAATGGTGAACTCGCCCGAGTTGTAGAGCTTGCGGGCCATGAGCAGGCCGAACAGCGGAAAGCCAATGGCAGCGGCGATCACTGACCACGAGGCGGCGAAGCCACTTTCGAACGCGGCCTGAGCCGTACCGACGGTGGATTTGGCACCGATGAATTCCGACATCATCAGAATGCCAACGACGAAGGCGGGCATGGTTCGCGCGGCGACCATGTATTGCTCACTGGTTTTGCTGCGCAGTCGCAGACTCATCCAGGTGGTGACGACGATGTAAACGACGACCATACCGATAATGATCGCGGTGTCCTGCGAGTTGAAGGTTTCCATCATTTCGCTCCATTGTTGTTTTTGTGGCGCGTTGTTGCTGGGTTTTTACCGGGATTACTACTGATATGAATGGATTCTCGGCGGCTTAAACAGCGACCGACTGGCGCGTCTCCCGCTTGCGGGTTGCCAGTTCAACGGCCTGACGCAGAGCTTCGATCAGGCTGCGTTCGTCCGCGATGCCCTTGCCGGCGATGTCGAACGCCGTGCCGTGGTCAACCGAGGTGCGGATCACTGGCAGGCCAACGGTGACGTTGACGCCCGCTTCCAGGCCCATGACTTTCACCGGGCCGTGGCCCTGGTCGTGATACATGGCAACCACTGCATCGAAGTCGCCGCGTCCGGCGCGGAAGAACAGCGTGTCGGCAGGCAGCGGACCTTCCACACGCCAGCCTCTGGCGCGCAGTTCGTCAATGGCCGGCTGAATTTTGGTTTCTTCTTCGCCATAGCCGAACAAGCCGTTTTCACCGGCGTGCGGGTTGATGCCGCAGACCGCAATCAGCGGATTTTCGATACCGGCGCGGGTCAGGGTTTCCCGGCAGCGCTCGATGGTGCGCTTGACCAGCCCCGGCTCGATTTTGGCGATGGCGTCGATGATGCCCATGTGGGTAGTGACGTGAATGACGCGCAGGGTCGGCGTCATCAGCATCATCGAGACTTCTTCAATGCCCAGCAGGTGCGCGAGCATTTCCGTATGACCGGGAAAAATATGCCCGCCTGCATGCAACGCTTCCTTGTTCAGCGGCGCGGTGCAGATCGCATCCAGCTCGCCGCTTTCAGTTAATTGTACAGTCCGCTCGATGAAGCGAAACGCAGCGTTGCCCGCCACCGCCGACAGCTTGCCGTAAGGCATGTCAGCCGGGATCAGGCCCAGATCGATGCAATCTACCGTGCCGAGCTCAAAGCGGGCGTTGGCCGGGGAGGCGATGCTATTGACGCGCAAACTACCACCAACAATCCGGTTGGCGTCTTCAAGACGTTTGGCATCCCCTATCACCAGCGGCCGACAGCTGTCGTACACCGACTGATGAGCCAGGGTTTTCATGATAATTTCCGGACCCACACCGGCGGCATCGCCCATGGTGATCCCGATCACGGGACGTTCAGACATGATGGATTTCCTTTTGATTGTGGGGCGCGACCGTACTGCAAGTGTCACGGCCATGAAGCTGTTGCCAGGCAATTGACAGGGTGTCCGGCTGGCCGAAGGCGCCGGCTTTGGTGACCACGTTCAAGCCTGTTTCGGTTCGAGAAAGCACCACGCCGGGGGCCAGTTCGCCTTGAACCGCAAGGCGATTGATGCCCGCAGCCGTGAGAATGGCCCGGGCGGTTTCGCCGCCGGTGGCGATCAGCGAACCCGTCACGGCGATGGCAGGTTTCACCCATTCGGCCAGGGCGCTGCTGAGTTGCGCGGCGATTGATGGATCGCGCTCCTCCTGACTCACGGTCAGCAGGCTGTCTTCACCCTTGGCCAGCCGCAGATAGAGCAGGGTGATCAGTCGTTCACGCTGTTCATGGCGAGCCGGATCGAGCAGCGTGGCGGCATCTATTTCCAGACAGAAACAGTCACTGTGCTCGGCCAGGGTTCTGGCCTGCTGCTGTGAATGCTGAGACATGCTGCCGACCACAGTCAGTACGGGCGAGCGGCCTTGTACGTTCATGTCGCCAGAAGCGGGTAGCCCCAAAGCCTCTGGCAGATGATGGGCCAGACCTGCCGAGCCTACCCAGAACAACTGGCGATACAGAGGCGCGGTTGCGCGGGCCAGGCGTTGCAGGTCCGCGTCAGTCAGGGCGTCACAAATCAGCGCCTGCACCTTGCCGCGCAATGCTTGATCCAGCGCGTTGCTCAGTGCCGTTTCGTCGCGCAGGGTGGCGAGATTGATCGCCGCACAACGCAAGCCTTCGGCGCTGAGGCTTTCCAGCAGGTTGCCGGTGCCGAGCAGATTTTCATTGCGCCATACATCGCTCAAGGCCACCGAGATGCCGTTGACCAACTGCACCGAGTCTTGCGTAGTGCGGCCCATGGCGGGGAAGGCCGGGGCGATGATGGCCAGGCCCCGATGTGCCTGTAGCGCAGCGATTTCGCTGGCGACATTACCGCGCAACGTCGAGTCGATTTTCTTGTACAGCGCTCTGTTGGCGTACTGACGCTGTTGCAATACCACGCTATTGGCTTTCGCCGCTGCGCCCGGATCGAGTCGTCGCGAATCCGCGTCCACAGCAACCACCGCAGCGCTGGATGGGAGGGTTTGGGCGTCGAACACGATTTCCGTCGACAGTCGCCGGGCGAAACCCGCTGCGCAATCAGCTGCGCCGGACAAGTCGTCGGCAATGATCAACAAGCCCGATAGATCCAAGGCGCTCATGGCAGCAGGCACCGATAAAGGCTTTCGATGTCCGTCAAGCTCAGGGCCTTGGGGTTGTTAGCCATCAACCGCGTGACTTTTGAGGCGGCTACCGCCATGTCAGCGAGGTGCTCTTCGCCGACGCCAAACTCGCGCAGGTCCTGAGGGATGTTGAGGGTGGCGGTCCATTCACGGATCTGCTGAATCAATTTTTGCGCGGCGGCTTCATCGCTGTCCTGCGCTTCTGCAACCCCGCAAACGCAAGCCGCGCGTTTCAAACGATCTGCGCAACTGTCCAGATTGAAGGCCATCACGTGTGGCAACAACATGGCGTTGGCCACGCCGTGGGTGACATGAAACTTGCCGCCCAGCGGATAGGCCATGGCGTGCACGGCCGCAGTGCCCGCTGCCGTCAGGGCCAGACCGCCATACATCGAACCGAGCAACATGTCGCCGCGTGCGCGGACCGAATCCGGTTGTTGGTAGGCCTCAACGATGCTGCCTGCAATCAACCGCATGGATTCAAGGGCGAAGGCATCGCTGACTGGATTGGCCTTGGTGGAGATGAACGACTCCAGCGAATGCACGAAGGCGTCCATACCCGTTGCAGCAGTGATGCTGCGCGGCAGGCTGATCGTCAGCAGGGGATCGAGAATCACCAGCGTCGGCAGCAAGTGTCGGCTGACCACACCGATTTTCAGTTCTTCGTCGGGCAGGGTGACGATGGCGTTGGGCGTCACTTCCGAGCCCGTGCCTGAAGTGGTCGGCACCAGCACCATGGGTTTGCCGGGATGGCTGACTTTATCGACACCGAGTAGATCGCGCAGCGGCGTGTCATTGGTCAGCATCACCGAAAACAGCTTGGCTGCATCCAGCACGCTACCGCCGCCAATGGCGATCAATGCGTCGGGTGCGTGAGGTGCAACGTCTTCACGAAAGACCCGCTCGATATTTTCCAGTGTGGGTTCGATTTCGACATTGTCGATCATGTGCAGGGCGATACCGGCAGCTTTCAGTTGGGCGCTGACCTTTTCGGTCACGCCCAGGTTGTGCATGGCGTTTTGCGTGACCAGCATCACGCTGCGCAGTGGTGTATCGAGCAACGGCAGTTTTTCACTCAGTTGCTCAAGACTGCCAGGGCCGTGAATGACGTGTTTGACGGTTTGGAAGTGATAGGTCGACATCAGCGCATCTCCTGGCGAATCAACGGTAAACCGCGAGCAGGGTTTCCAGTTTTTGCACGGCGCCAGCGTCCAGCGGCTGCACCGGTGCGCGACATGGTCCGACCGGGAGGTTGAGCAGTTCGGTGGCTTTTTTCAGCACGACGGGCATGGTGCCCATGGCGAAAGCGTCGCGCAGTGGGCGCAAGGCTTCCTGGGCGACCCGCGCAGCGTCGTGGTTGCCCGCCTGGAAGTGGTTCCAGATCGACATGACCAGATCAGGCACCGCATTGGCGGTCGCGGCAATCGCGCCATCGCCACCGGCCAGCAGGTTCCAGTAGATCAGCGAGTCAGTACCGGCAAAGACCGCGAAGTCGTCGCTGCGGTATTTCATCATCTGCACCAGTGCATCGAAGTTACCGGCGCTATCCTTGATGCCTTTGATCATCGGGTGTTGATGCAGGGCCGCGACGGCGCCAATGCCGATGGACATGCCGGTCTTGGCCGGAATGTTGTACATCATCAAAGGCAGGCTCGACGCATCGGCGATGGTTTCGTAATGCTTGATCAGCTCGGTCTGGCTGATCGCATTGAAGTAAGGCGTGATGACGGAAAGGGCGTTTGCGCCGATGTCCGTCACTTTTTTGTTCATTTCAATCACTTCACGGGTGGCAAAGGCTCCGGTGCCAATCACAACCGGCACTCGACCCGCAGTTGCCTCGACCGTTACACGAGCGATTTCCAGCTTTTCAGCCTCAGAAAGAGTGAAGAACTCGCCATTGGTGCCGAGCACGAAAAGGCCGTGCACGCCTGCTTGAATGAGGTTTTCGATGAGAGCGCGGAGGGCGTGATGGTCAACCTGCTGATCAGCGGTAAAAGGCGTAACCAGGGCTGGGATAATGCCGCGAAATTGCATGATGAGATTCTCGTTTTATTCTTAGTGGGAACCAAGATGATTAAAACGATCATAAAATGCAAGCGTTTTTGATCGTTTCATTCAAATATGATTGAAGTGATCATTTTTCTGGCCCTGTGCCACTGGCAGGAAGATCCTGGTGTGGCCGTTTGTAACAAGATCCTTTCCATCTGCGCGTTGATCCTGCGCGTGCCTTGTTGCAGACTTACCGACGTTTTCCAGTCCGCAGTCTTGCGGATCGTTTCTACCCAGGATCCTTGATGCCTAACTTAGTTAACTTTCGTACCGCATGCTGCGCCGTTGCCTTGTTGGCAATTGCGGGCTGTTCCTCGAAAAAAACCGCAGTCTACGAGCACGAGAATTTTGACGACGCGGGGACGTTTTCGAGGACTTACCCGGTCAGTGATTCCGCCTCTTGCGAAGCGGCACGTCGCGCCTTGCTGAGCCAGGGCTACATCATCACCAGTAGTGACCCGAAGATGATCAGCGGCAACAAGAGCTTCCAGCAAACTGGCGAGACTCACATGCAGATCAGCTTCAACGTGGTCTGCGCTGCTGATGACACCACGGACAAAAGCTCGACTGTATTTGCCAACGCCTTGCAGGATCGCTACGCGCTGAAGAAAACCAATAACTCTGCCAGCCTGGGTGTTGGCGTATTGGGTTCGGTATCGATGCCGATCGGCTCCACCGATGATTCGATGGTCAAGGTCGCCAGCGAAACCGTGGCATCGGACAAATTCTATGATCGCTTCTTCATGCTGGTGGACAACTTCATGCCGCCTGAAGCGAAAAAAGCCGCCAACATCAAGGAAACGCCAAAAGCAGCGCTGGGCGTGCCTGAGCAAACGGTGCCTGCGCCAAAACCGGCGGCATTGGTTGAACCGGCACCTGCGGCCGTTCCTGCACCGTTGGCGGAGCCGACACCTGCGCCTGCGGTTGAATCCAGCCAGCCAGTGCCTGCGCCGGCCGCGCCAGCAGAGTCGATCCAGGCTGAACCCGCTCCTGTGGAAGAAGCTCCGGCTGAAGCTGCTCCGCAGGCCGAGCCGGAAGTCGCTCCTGCGCAATAACCAGCAGACATATCGCTTATGTGGGAGCCGGGCTTGCCCGCGATAAACGATAACGCGGTATTTCGACTACCTGCGTCTCATATATCGCGGGCAAGCCCGGCTCCCACATGGAATAGACCTGCGCGCGTCAGTCTTACCCCAAAAACAGCTTATACGCCGGGTTCTTGCTCTCATCCCAATACGGGTAGCCAATTTCGGCCAGCGCTGCCGGGATCAGGTGCCGTTCGTCCTCAGGCACTACTAATCCTGCAACCACCCGACCGTCCGCTGCGCCATGGTTGCGGTAATGGAACATCGAAATCGTCCACTGGCCGCCCAGTTTGTTGAGGAAGTTGAACAGCGCGCCCGGACGCTCCGGGAACTCAAAACGGAACACCACTTCATCACTGACACGCTCGGCATGCCCGCCGACCATGTGCCGGATGTGCAGCTTGGCCAGTTCGTTGTCGGTCAGGTCGATTACCGGAAAACCTTGCTCGGAGAGACTGGCGATCAATGCCTTTCGTGGATCGTTGTCGGGGTGGGTCTGCACACCGACGAAAATGTGCGCTTCGCGGTCGGTGTGGTAACGGTAGTTGAATTCGGTGATCTGCCGCTTGCCGATGGCTTCGCAGAAGGCCTTGAAGCTACCCGGTTGCTCGGGAATGGTCACGGCGATAATGGCTTCCCGACCTTCACCCAGCTCCGCACGCTCAGCGACATGGCGCAGGCGGTCGAAGTTGACGTTGGCGCCTGAGTCGATTGCCACCAGCGTCTGGCCGCTGATGCCGTGCTGCTCGACGTACTTCTTGATCCCGGCCACACCCATGGCGCCCGCAGGTTCGGTGATTGAGCGGGTGTCATCATAAATGTCTTTGATCGCGGCACAGATTTCGTCGGTGCTGACAGTGATTACTTCATCGACATAATCCTTGCAGACCTCAAACGTGTGCTGACCAATCTGCGCTACAGCCACGCCGTCAGCAAAGAGGCCGACCTGTTGCAGCACTACGCGTTCGCCATAGGCCATGGCCTGTTGCAGGCAGTTGGAATCGTCCGGCTCGACGCCGATGACCTTGATGTCCGGCCGCAGGTATTTCACATAGGCCGCAATGCCGGCAATCAAGCTGCCGCCGCCGACCGGGACGAAAATCGCGTCGAGCTGACCCGGCTGCTGACGAAGGATTTCCATCGCCACCGTACCTTGCCCGGCAATCGTGTCTGGATCGTCGTAGGGGTGGATGTAGACGTAACCCATCTCATCCACCAGTTTTAGCGAGTAGGCCAGTGCTTCCGGAAAGGAATCACCGTGCAGCACCACGGTTGCGCCACGGGAGCGCACGCCTTCAATCTTGATTTCAGGTGTGGTTTTGGGCATCACGATGGTGGCGGCAACGCCTAGCGTTTTCGCGGCCAGGGCCAGACCTTGCGCATGGTTGCCTGCCGAGGCCGCGACCACGCCACGGGCCAGTTCTTCAGGACTGAGCTGCGCCAGTTTGTTGTAAGCACCTCGAATCTTGAATGAGAACACTGGCTGCAAGTCTTCGCGCTTGAGCAGCACCTGGTTGCCCAGCCGTTCGGACAACTGGCGAGCGCCCTGCAAAGGGGTTTCCACCGCCACGTCATAAACACGGGAGGTGAGGATTTTGCGGGCGTAATGATTGAGCAGATCGGTCATCGTGTCGGCCCCGTGTCATGGGTAACGATGCGCTGAGCCTGAGAAGCGAAGAGGGCGGCTTGAATGCTGATCATGTTTGACTCCTGGTTCGACTTGGTTAGCCCAGGAGACAAGAAAAACCCGCCTCTTGGGCGGGTTGGGTGGCACGCGTCGGCTAACCCGCCATGACTGGAATGGCGGTAATAATAATCTGGCCGAAGAAATGCTTGGTTACGTTCATGGCCTGAAGACTATTTCGGATGCTCTTGGCAAGTCAAGACAGGCGAGCCTAAATCCACATCGAGGCGCCACGTATGTTTAATGATCAAGTCATTTTTCCTTCACCTTGGCACTTTATGGTGAGGGCAGTGGTCAGTGAATGACGTCATTTAAAGAACAGCCAAGAGGGCACGCGTTATGGACGACTATCAAGAAGAACTGCTGGAATTCAAAGCGTTTGAGCTGGACCCGCCCGAGCCTGCGGATGATGCGACTGAGTTGTGAGCGCGGCAAAGATTAGCCTGTAGGAGCTCACGAGCAACGCGAGGCAGCGATGGCGGTTTGCCTGACACACCGCCATGGCTGCCTCGCGTTGCTCGTGAGCTCCTACAGAAAGCGCAACCGAATTGAGATAATTCAACCCTGCCCACGCTGGCTACGACGAAACTCCCCAGGCGTCTGTCCGGTCCAGCGCTTGAACGCGCGTTGAAAGGCTTCGGCAGACGCGAAGCCCAGCAAGTAAGCAATCTCCCCGAATGCCAGATCGGTGTCGCGTATATACGTCATCGCCAGATCACGCCGCGTATCATTCAGGATATTGCGAAAGCCTGTACCTTCCTCGGCAAGTTTGCGGCGCAAAGTCCAGGCGGGCAGTTTCAGTCTGGCAGCAATTTCCTCCAGATCCGGTTCCCTTCCTCCATTGAGCAACGGTCCGAGCAGCCGGGTGATGCGCTCTCCCAAGCTGCGGGTGCGGGTCAATTGCTCTAGCTCTTTTTCACACAGCTGCTGCAGATGTGCCCAGGTGCTGGGGCAATGCTGCGGGTTGCGCAAACCCAATGTGTGCTGGTTCAGACGCAGTTGATTGGTTGCGGCAGAAAAGGCCACCGGTTGTGTGCTCAGGTGCTCGTAATCGGCTGCATAGTCGGGCGTATCAAACTCGATTTCGATTCGCTCTGCGCGCACTTCAGTTGCGCTGAGGCTGGAGAGTTGCTGCAGCCAACTGGCGATAATCGAGTCCACCACGAAGCGGTTATAACCGTTGTACGGGCTGATCGAATAGAACCTTAGCCAGGCACCTTCGCTGTCTTCGTGAAAGCTCGATTGGCCCCGGTAGTTTGAGCCATACAGCGCTTCAAAGCGGATCAGTGCGCGAGCCGCTTCGCGAACATCAGGGGCTTGCGCCGCCGTAACGCCCGCCAGACCGCACTGGCTGATATGGCTCAAGCGGCCCATGCGCAAACCAAGGCCGGGCTGGCCGGTGAGTTGAATCGCGGCATGACCCAGGCGCATGTAACGCGGAATGGACAAGCGCGCCCCGGCCTCGGCCAGCCGCGCAGGATCCAGACCGTATTGCTCCAGGAGCGGTTGTGGGTCGTGCCCGAAACTGCGCACCGCATTGGCCAGACTGTGAACGAACCCCACCGACAGATCACCAAGACGGGTGGGCGCCGGGGTCATGTTCATAACCAGATATTGATCAGGCGTGCGCCACGGTGAGCCTTGTCATCGGGCGATGGCTCGACGATGTGCTGGCCGTCGCGGCTGGCGAAGCTGTGTCCCGAACTGCCCTGGTCCCACAACTGGCCACGCATGAATACACTCACTCCGGCTCTGGCGGTGCTCAGCGGAGCGTGGCTGGTCAGGGTCAAACGTTGCCAGGCTTCACCCTCGCTGATATCGCCAGCGTTCAACCCAGTGGCGTCAGTCAGGTCCGGCGTGCGATAGCCGCGCCAAGGGCTGGTCCAGTGGCCTGTACCGATGACAAAGGCGGGCACCGCAATCAACTCGGCGCCCAGCTTGTTCAGGCTGGCGTAATTGCCGGGGTGCCAGCTGTCGCTGCCGATCAATATGCCCAGTTTTCCGGCAGGGGTGTCGAAGACATTCAGGTCGGTGGCTGAGTGGACATAACGGCGTTGATAAGCCATGGGAAACAACTGCCGTTGCGGTTGGCCGAGGGGTTGGCCATCGCTGCCGAAAGCGACGCTGCTGTTATACAGCGGGCCGCTGCCGAGCTTTAATTTACCGTTTTCGATGGCCGGTTCGGGCAACACGATAGAGCCCGCGACCAGCGTGACGCCAAACTCCTTGGCCAGACCGCCGAACAGCGCCTGATACTGCTCGGCCATAGAGGTCGCTTTCATACGCAAATGTGCATCGTCGAGCCAGTTGTCACCTTTGGCCCCGAGCAATGCGCCAAGAAATTTGAGCGGGTTGCTGAAGGATATCCAGGTCAGCGCCTCATCCTTGCTGACGGCCTGATAGACCTCATTTTTCTCACCACTGGCCACCAGCCAGGTGCCCACATGTTCGGGGAGCACGACGATGGTTCTGCTGTTGATCAAACCTTGCTCGCGAGCCTGTTGCAGGTAAGCGGCCAGTTTGCGATGCAGACGCTGGGTACTTTGATAATCGGCGGGGAACAGTTCTGGCTGAATGCCGAGCAAGTTGCCTCGCTCACTCGGTTGGCCCTCGTCGACTACCAGTTTGATGCGCAGGTCTGACAGGTAGTGGCCCACAGGACGCTGCTCGGTCCAGAAGCCGTAGCCGACAAGAGCAGCGGTGAGTACGAAGCCAATGGCAATAGTGAAAAATGTACGCATAAGTAAGTTGGAGTGCTGACAATCCCTGGTTGTGGCTGTGTGAGGTTATGTGTGCCGAGACTACGGGAAAACAACGGCTTAACGAACTTTTTTCCATTCAATGACGGTTTTTTTGTCGGCTTGTTTCAGTTCGCGAACCGTCATCGGCAGCTCATGGCGTTGTCAATCGGGCAATGCCCCATCGCAAATGTCTTTTCTATTCGCTAGAGTCAGCGCACATCACGTATTGGGTGAGTGTTCAGGGAAGCGTATGTCATCAGAGTTCGAGTTTACCGACGAGAAAGTAAAGCAGGCTTTGCAAGGCATTATCGTGCCGCCGCAACCACAGATTCTGGTGGACCTGCAGATCGAGCAATACATGCCGGACCCCGATCTGGCCGAGATTGCCCGCCTGATCTCGCAGGATCCGGGTATCGCGGGTGCGCTGCTCAAGATCGTCAATTCCAGTTACTACGGCTTGAGCAATCGGATTTCTTCGATTCAGCGTGCAGTAAACCTGTTGGGCAGTCGCTCGGTGATCAACCTCGTTAACGGCCTGTCAATCCGTGGCGGAATGAACGATGAGTCGATCGTCACCCTCAACCGTTTCTGGGACACCGCGCAGGACATCGCCATGACGTGTCTGGCGCTGGCCAAGCGGCTGGGTTCTCAGGCGGTCGATGAAGCCTACGCGCTGGGCTTGTTCCACGATTGTGGCGTGCCGTTGATGTACAAGAAATTTCCCAACTACATGACCGTTCTGGAGCAGGGCTACGCCAGTGCGGGCCAGCAGCAACGCGTCGTTGATGTAGAAAACAAAGCGTTCAACACCAACCATGCCGTGGTGGGCTACTACACTGCCAAAGCCTGGCGCTTACCTGAACACATGGCAACGACCATTGCCCGGCACCACAATGCTTACGCTGTGTTCAGCGACGACACAGGGCAACACAGTCAGGTCAAGAACCTGCTCTCGATCCTGAAAATGGCCGAGCACATCTGCGAGTCCTACCGTGTACTGGGCAAGGAAAGTGCCGATCACGAGTGGAACACCATCAGCCACCTGGTGCTCGATTATGTCGGCTTGTCCGAGTATGACTTTCAGGAGCTGAAAGCGAATATTCGCGAGTTGGGCGCGCGTTGAGACGCAATGCATCGTGATGCAGCAAGAGGTTGATCTGCAGGAGCGACCCTGGTGTCCATGACACCGCGCTGTCGCGCAGCAAACACGAACCTTGTAGGAGTGAGCTTGCTCGCGATAACGGTAGACCCGTTGAGAAGGTATCGTCTGGCCTGACGCTATCGCGAGCAAGCTCACTCCTACAGGATATGAACTTCAATCGATATTGCGGGACCGCTCTCCGATCAACGCCGCCCTGTCCGGGTACTGACATCCACCCAAACCGCCAATACCAGAATGCTGCCCTTGACGATCATCTGCCAGTAGCTGTCGACGTCGAGCATCGACATGCCGTTGTCGAGGCTGGTGATGACCAGCGCGCCGAGGAGGGCTCCGTAGACGGTGCCGGAGCCGCCGCGCATGGAGGTGCCGCCGATGAAGCAGGCGGCGATGGCGTCGAGTTCGCCCATGCTTCCGGCAGAAGGCGAACCCGCCGCCAGGCGTGCGGTGTTGACCATGCCGGCCAGCGCGCACATCACGCCCATGATGCCGAAGATCCACAGTTTCACGGCCTGCACGTTGATCCCGGACAGTCGCGTCGCCTCCATGTTGCTACCCACTGAATAGACCCGGCGGCCAAATACGGTCTGGGTGGTGACGTAGCTGAATACACCGAGCAGGACCAGCAACAGCAGCACCGGCACGGGAATGCCGTCGTAGCTGTTGAGGGTCTGGACGAATCCGGCCAGTACCGCACCGATCAGCACCACACGCAAGACGTCTCGCACCAGTGAATGCGCAGCGAGGCCGTGGGCGGCGCGATTGCGGCGTTGTTTCCAGGTCAGATACAGCGTCAGTGCGAACAGTACGATGCCCAGCCCGGTGCCAACTGAATGCGGCAGATAGCCTTGCCCGACGTACACCAGTTCCGGCGATACCGGTGCGATGGTTGTGCCGCCGGTGATCCCCAGCAGAATGCCGCGGAACGCCAGCATGCCACCCAGGCCGACGATGAAAGACGGGATGCGCAGGTACGCGGTCATGTAGCCATTGGCGAGGCCGATCATCAGTCCACACAAGGCGACAAGGCTCAGGTTTGCCAGCAGCGGGATGTGATAGACCACGTCGAGAATGGCCGCCAGTCCACCCAGCAGCCCGAGCAACGAGCCCACCGACAAATCAATCTCGCCACTGATGATCACCAGCACCATGCCGCAGGCAAGAATGCCGGTGATCGACATCTGCCGCAGTAAGTTGGAGAGGTTGCGCGGGGTCAGAAATCCACCGTCGGTCTGCCAGCTGAAGAACAGCCAGATGACCGCCACGGCGATGACCAGTGCGAGCATTTTGTAGCGTGTGAAGAGCTGTTTGACCTGATTCATCTACGCGGACTTCCGATCATTATTGTTGTTAGGGTCGGCGGTTTGGCTGAGCGCGGCGGCGAGTAGCTGTTCCTGAGTGAGGTCGTGGTTGATGAAGTCTCCGCGCAGTTGGCCTTCGCCGATGACCAGTACCCGGTCGGAGACACCCAGCACTTCAGCCAGCTCCGAAGACACCATGATGATCGACACGCCCGCGGCCGCCAGCGCACCCATCAACTTGTAGATCTCGTATTTAGCGCCGACGTCGACGCCTCGGGTGGGTTCATCGAGAATCAGCACGCGGGGTTGGGTCAGCAGCATTTTTGCCAGAACGGCTTTTTGCTGATTGCCGCCAGACAGACTGGTGATCGGCAGGAAGGGGGTCGCGGTCTTGAGGTGCATGCGCGAGATTTCCTTGTCGATGCTGTCCAGCTCGGCTTCGGCGTCAATACGCGTCAGTCTTGAGTAAGAGTCCAGCACGGCCAGGGTAATGTTCTGGCCGACGCCCAGATCGGGAATGATGCCTTGGCGCTTGCGGTCTTCGGGAACCATGCACAGTCCGGCGCGTATGGCTTTGAGGGGTGTGCGAGTGTCGATCAGTTTGCCGTCCAGCCACACTTCGCCTTCATGGCGGCCGGGATAGGCGCCAAATAAAGCCGAGACCAGTTCCGTACGACCGGCACCGACCAACCCGGCAATACCGAGTATCTCGCCACGCTTGAGGGCGAACGAAATGTCGTCGACCCGCTTGCGTTTCGGGTTGTCGACGTCGTAGCAGGTAACATGGCGCGCTTCGAAAATCACTTCGCCAATGTCATGGGGTTCGGTGGGATACAGGTTGCTCATTTCCCGCCCGACCATCTGGGTGATGATCTGCGCGATGTTCATGTCTGCCATGGCGGTGGTGGCGATATGTTTGCCGTCACGGATCACTGAAATGGTGTCGCACACAGCGGCGACTTCATCGAGCTTGTGGGAGATATAGACGCATGCAACGCCCTTGGACTTTAGGTCGAGGATGATATCCAGCAGGACCTCGATTTCCGAACGGGTCAAGGCTGAAGAGGGTTCATCGAGAATCAACAGCCTAGCTTGCTTGTTCAGTGCCTTGGCGATTTCCACCAGTTGCTGATAGCCGCCGCCGTACTGGGAAACCGGCAATGAGACGTTCATGTCCGGGACTTTCAGTTCGCGCATCAGGGCTTCGGCGCGGAGGGTCATCGCGGGGTAATTCATGCGCCCGCCGAACAGCGTCAGCTCATGGCCCATGAAGATGTTCTCGGTCACCGACAGGTCCGGCACCAGGGTCAGTTCCTGATGAATGATGACGATGCCTGCAGCTTCGGTTTCGCTGATTGACTGTGCCTTGAGCGGCTGGCCGTCCCAGAGGATTTCGCCTTCCCAGGTACCATACGGGTAGACCGCCGACAGCACTTTCATCAGCGTGGATTTCCCCGCGCCATTCTCGCCACACAGCCCGACACATTCCCCGGGCCTGACCTTGATATCAATGCCATTAAGGGCTTTAACACCGTCGAACGTTTTGACGATGCCATTCATTTGCAGCAGATAGTCGGACATGGCGAGTGCTCAAGGATAAGCGGGTACGGACTGCAGCCATTGACCTGTAGGAACTCACGAGCACCGCGAGGCAGCGATTGCGTTCTGCCTGATACACCGCCATCGCGGCCTCGCGGTGCTCGTGCGCTCCTACAGGTCTAACGTTTAGCGTCCAGAGGAATTGGTTCCACGCGCCCGGATCACTTCCCGTCAATCTGCGCCTTGGTGTAAAACCCGTCCTTTTCCAGCAGATCAATGTTGTCCTTGGTCAACGGGGTCGGCGTGAGCAAAATCGTGTCCACTTTCTTGCTGCCATTGTCGTACTGCGAGCTGTAGGTGGGTTTCTCGTTGCGCGCCAGTTGCACCGAGAGCTTGGCCGCTTCGGTGGCGATGAGTTTCAGCGGCTTGTAGACGGTCATGGTCTGCGTGCCATCGATCACGCGTTTGACCGCTGCGAGGTCTGCGTCCTGACCCGAGATCGGCACCTTGCCTGCCAGTTTCTGCGCGGCCAGTGCCTGGATGGCACCGCCTGCAGTGGCGTCGTTGGAAGCAACGATGCCGTCGATCTTGTTGTCGTTACGGGTCAGGGCGTTTTCGACAATGCTCAGGGCCTCAGTCGGGTTCCACTCTTTTACCCACTGCTGGCCGACGATTTTGATATCACCCTTGTCGATCGCCGGCTGTAGCACCTTCATCTGGCCTTCGCGCAGCACTTTTGCGTTGTTATCGGTCGGCGCGCCGCCTAGCAAAAAATAATTACCCTTGGGCGCTGCTTTCAACACGCCACTGGCCTGCATCTCACCGACCTTTTCGTTATCGAAAGAGATGTATGCATCAATGTCAGCGTTAAGAATCAACCGGTCATAAGACACGACCTTGATCCCGGCTTTCTTCGCTTCGGCAACCGCGTTGGTCAGCACAGTGGCATTAAACGGCACTATGACGATGACATCGACGCCTCGGGAGATAAGGTTCTCGATCTGCGAAATCTGCTTTTGCTCGTTGGCGTCGGCCGATTGTACAAAGACCTTGGCGTCCATTTTTTCCGCCGCCGCGACGAAGTAATCGCGGTCACGGGACCATCGCTCAAGGCGCAGGTCATCAATGGAGAAACCGATTTTCGGATGGGCAGGGTCGGCCATGGCCGGAATTGACAGCAGCGCCAGAGCGCCAACCAACAGCGTGCGTTTAAATCTCTTCATGGTGGTGCGTCCTTTTATTGTTGTTCGAAGACACTTTTTTAGAAGCCACTGCCTGACGATGAATATCGTGCTGGTAGAACTGTAGAGAGTCGCAAAGCGCCGCGAGCACAGATTTGTCGCGCGAATGTAACCGGATTACGGCGCCCGTGGCCCTTGATCGCAGTCAGCGATAGATGAACTGGTTAACGACGTTTTCGAGCAGTTCCTGCCTGCCGCTCACGGCTTGCGGATTCAGTTCCTGGGTAAACGCATGTTCGGCCAGCGACTGGAGGGTGAACTCACCCGCCAGCACCCTCTGGCCCAATGGCTGCTGCCAGCCCGCGTAGCGTTGGTCCTTGAGTTGCTGGAGCCGGTCGTTCTGCAGCATGGCCGCAGCGCGTTCGAGGGACAGAGCGAGCACATCCATCGCCCCGACATGACCGTGGAACAGATCGATCTCGTCCAGGCTCTGCCGACGGACCTTGGAATCGAAGTTGAAGCCGCCGTTCTTGAACCCGCCTGCTTTGAGGATTTCGTAAGTGGCGAGGGTCATTTCTTCGACGCTGTTGGGGAACTGGTCAGTGTCCCAGCCGTTTTGGGGGTCACCACGGTTCGCGTCGATGCTGCCAAAAATCCCAAGGGACGCAGCCGTCGCGATTTCGTGATGGAAGCTATGACCGGCCAGGGTCGCGTGGTTGGCCTCGATGTTGACCTTGATTTCGTTTTCCAGGCCGAACTGCTGCAGAAAGCCAAACACGGTGGCGCTGTCGTAATCGTATTGATGCTTGGTGGGTTCCTGCGGCTTGGGCTCGATCAACAGATCGCCTTTGAAATTGATCTTGTGCTTGTGCTCAACCACCATGCGCATGAAGCGCCCCAGCTGTTCGCGTTCGCGTTTCAAGTCGGTGTTGAGCAGGGTTTCATAGCCCTCGCGGCCACCCCACAACACGTAGTTGGCGCCGCCGAGTCGCTGAGTGGCGTTCATGGCGCTGAACACCTGCGCAGCGGCACAGGCGAAGATTTCCGGATCAGGGTTGCTCGCAGCGCCAGCAGCAAAGCGCGGGTTGCTGAAACAGTTGGCGGTGCCCCACAGCAGCTTGACGCCGCTTTGCTGCTGATGACGCTCCAGATGATCGACCATCTGCGCAAAATTATTGCGGTACTCCTTGAGCGAGCTGCCTTCCGGAGCGACATCGGTGTCGTGGAAACAGTAATAGTCGATGCCCAGTTTGGTAAAGAATTCGAACGCTGCTTCGGCCTTGCCGATCGCCACTTCCAGTGGGTCGCCCGAGTGCTGCCATGGGCGTTTGAAGGTGCCTGCGCCAAACACATCGGAGCCCGGCCAAACGAAGGTGTGCCAGTAACAGGCTGCCATGCGCAGGTGCTCGCGCATCGGTTTGCCCAGGATGATTTTGTCTGCATCGTAGTGGCGAAAGGCGAGGGGGGAATCGCTGGCAGGGCCTTCGTAGCGGACTCGGTCTATATCGGGGAAATATGGCATTCGCAATGTCCTTGTTGTTTTTATCGGTTGCTCTAATCGACTGTTCTTTTCGGTGCATCGATACTAGCAACGGCCCTGTTGCTCCTGATTATGAAAATCATCAACCCGCAGTGCGATTTTGCGTATTGAGATTCTGCGTCTGCGCGCCTAGTCTGTTTCGATAATCGCTGGCTGGCCCAGGACAATAACAATGAAAACCGTACCGCCTGCTCACCGCGTTGCACTGTTGTTCAACGGCGGGAAGATCTACGACCGCGGCATCATCAGCGGTATTGGTAACTACCTGAGCAGTACTCGAGCTTCCTGGGATTTGTTTCTGGAGGAGGATTTTCTCTGCCGTTTGAAAGGAATCGAGCGCTGGCAGGGTGACGGGATCATTGCCGACTTCGATGATCCGATGATTGGCGAAGCGCTGGCCGGGATCAGGTTGCCGGTGGTGGCGGTCGGCGGCTCTTATCAAAACGAGGACGACTATCCGCAAGGTATCCCTTACGTCGCCACCGATAATCAGGCGTTGATGGCACTGGCTTACGAGCACCTTATTGAAGCGGGGCTGACTCGTTTTGCCTGTTTCAGCCTGCCCGAAGCACAAGCCAATCGCTGGGCACAGGAGCGGGAGAAAGCCTTTCGTACACTGATGCAGCGCGATGGGCTCCAGGGGGAGATTTATCGCGGTATGGGAACCAGCGCGCCGCTCTGGAACAGCGCTGTCGAACAGCAGATCGCCTGGCTGCAAAGCTTGCCCAAACCCATCGGAATTATTGCCGTCAGTGACGCCCGCGCGCGTCAATTACTGCAGGCTTGCCTGACCGCCGGGATTCCCGTTCCGGAGCAGGTTGCGCTGATCGGCATCGATAACGATCCGCTGACCCGCAGCTTGACCCGCGTGCCACTGAGCTCCGTCAGCCAGGGCACTGAAACCATGGGGCGCACCGCAGCGCAGTTGTTGCATCAGATGCTGCACGGCATGCCAGCCAAGGGCACGCACATTTTGATTCCGCCGGATTCGATCAACGTACAGGTATCGAGCCTGCATCAACCTTTGGGTGATCCTTACGTGATGCAGGCGCTGTTGTTCATCCGGCAATACGCTTGCCAGGGCATCAAGACCGCGCAAGTCGCGGCCTATGTCGGCGTGTCGCGTTCCTCGCTGGAATCGCACTTTCGCCAGGCACGGGGCTGCAGCGTGCATGACGAAATCCTGCGCTTCAAACTCGACGCAGCGGCCAACGGGCTGAAAAACACCGATTCGACCATTGCCGATACGGCACGCAGTTGCGGCTTCAAATCCGCGCAGTACCTGCACACCGTGTTCCGTCGCGAGTTTGGCTGTACGCCGCTTGAGTATCGGCAAGAGGTATTGGTTTAGAGGGGGCAAAGCGCAACTGTCGGAGTTGAACTCAACCCTGTAGGAGCTCACCGAGGTTACGAGGCTAGCGATGGCTGGTCTGCCTGACACATCGTGATCGGCGCCGTCGTAACCTCCGACAACTCCTACAGGGATCGGGGTGTGCACTCCATCTGTAGGAGCTGCCGAAGGCTGCGACAACTTCTGCAGGCCCGATGTGTTCAACCGGTTATAAAACACCCGAAACCTCAACAAGGCCGCGATACATCGCCAGCCCCGTTGTTTTGTGTTCATGTATCGCGAACAGAGGGGGTATTTGTCAGCTTCCAGGGCACATGGTATGTTCCGCCGCCGACTCGATCCACGTGCAATCGCTGACGCTTTTAACCATACAGACCGGGTTGCAGAGTTGCATTCATCGATCTATCGCTGATGGATTCAAGAAACTTCCCCATGGGTACTGCCTGGCCTGTAAGTGAACGCGTCAGCGCAAAAATCATCACGCCGACAGTCACATCTGCGCAACGGACAGTGCTATCCAAATGCCAAAAGACATTCCCGCTCCTGACTCCGTCGCTACCCCCAAGCGTCGCCACATCCCCAAAGGAGATGTGCGCAAGCTCGAAATCATTCAAGCCGCCATGGTTATTTTTGCCAGGGATGGATTCGCGGGCGCGACGCTGACCAACGTCGCCAAGGTTGCGGGTATCTCGCAAGTCGGATTGCTACATCACTTTCCCAACAAGCTCGCCCTGCTGCACGCCGTGCTGCAGCATCGGGATCAATACGTCGCCACCCGCTTGCAGGAAGCTGACGAGGTTGCGTCGCTGGAAGGGTTTTTAGCGTTTCTGAAGTTCATCATGAAGTTCAGCACGGAAGATGCCGCCGTCAGTCAGGCGTTGATGATCATCAACACAGAAAGTCTGTCCGTGACCCACCCGGCCAACCGCTGGTTCAGTGAGCGCTTTGAGATTGTGCACGGCCACATTCAGGCCCATCTCAATCTGCTGATCGAGGCGGGCGAAATTCGTCCGGACACGGATGTGAAGCAGGTCAGTCTCGAGATTGCTTCGATGATGGACGGGATGCAGATCCAATGGCTACGCGCACCGGATTACGTACCGATTGAGCGTGCCTTCGCCAGGTACCTCGAACGTCTGGCTTCGGAACTCAAGCCGGCCGGACTCGTCTGAGAGCGGCCGCTTGATAGTCGGTGACCGGTGGCTGCAGAAGCCACCGATCACGCCTCCTCAGTAAGCCTGTTCCGGCTTGACTTGAACTGCCTTGCGCAGCGGAGTCGGGAGAGGGTTGGAGTCACGCGTAGACAATTTCTCGCCATACAGAGCGACAACGGTGCGGTTGAGCGCCAGGTCTTCCGAGTCTCTGCCCACCAGCACCTTGAACTTGCCCGGGTCTACGATCCAGCTAACGGCGTCAGGCGAATAGTAGGCAAACGAGCGGGAGTCCAGCGGGATCGTCACGGTTTTGCTTTCGCCCGCCTTCAGGTAAACCTTGGAGAAGCCCTTCAGCTCTTTTTCCGGACGATCGACTTGCGGCTTCGAAGGCTGCACGTACAACTGAGCCACTTCGAAACCAGGCTTGTCGCCCGTGTTGGTCACGGTGAAAGTGGCCTTGATGGTTGCGCCGGGAGCAAGAACGTTGCTCGACAGCTTCAGATCGCTGTACTGATAGGTCGTGTAAGACAAGCCGAAACCGAACGGGTAGAGCGGCTTCGCGTGGTTCTTGTCATAACCGCGATAGCCGAGGTACAGGCCTTCGCTGTAGGTCATTTCAGTCGGCGGGTTAGGGCTGCTGAAATAGTACGGTACTGGATCGGAGTACGAGGCGAAGCTCGGGTTATCCTGCACTTTCTTGTCCAGCGTGATGGGCAGCTTGCCCGACGGGTTGACCTTGCCGTACAGGATTTCTGCCAGCGCCTGGCCGCCTTGTTGTCCCGGGAACCAGGCATGCAGGGAAGCTGCGACCTTGGTTGCCCACGGCTGCATGTCCATACCGCCACCGCCGTGCATCACGACGATAGTTTTCGGGTTGGCTCTCTGCACGAAGCTGATCAGCTCGGACTGAAATTGCGGCAGTTCAAAGGGATGATCAAGGGACTCACCTTCGTATTCGAAGTTGCTGCCCGCCGCCACCACGACTGCGTCATAGTCAGCCAGATTGGTCGGCGGACGCAGCGATGCCCAGCTCAGTTGCACGCCGTTCATGCCACCCAGTACCGGGGTGTAATTGCCTTTGAGGCGACGATATTCCAGGCGCACGTTGTACTCGGTGCCGGCTTTCAGCGCGACAGTCTTGACGGTACGTGGCACCACAGGAATCAGGTCGAATGAAACCTGCTTGTCTTCATCCTCAACCACCAGCTCGTCGTTGATCCAGAGTTTATAGGCGCCATCGGCACGGACTTTGAAGACGTGCGGCCCGGTGATAGTCGGTTTGATCTTGCTGGTGAAGCGAGCCGAGAACGCACCCGGTGCCGGGTTGTAGCCGGTTACCGCGCTGGTGCCGCTGTCGGTTACGTTGGTGTTGGTGATCCAGCTCAGGTTGAGGCCCGGCTCGATGCGGGTCGCAACAGGATCGCCGGACAATGTGGTGTTGGCGTAGTACTCGGCTTTCACACCTGTGTTGCTGATGGCTTCCTTACCTTTGCCTTTACCGCTGCTCGGCTGATACCAGACCGACGACTTCGGATCGAGGCTCATCTGCGGCAGGTAGTCCACATTGCTGGCGCTCGACGCCAACTGCTTGAGTCCGCTCAGTTCGGTGACGTAGCTGGCAGGCGCTGAGTAGGCGGTGCCGAATGGCGCAGTCGGTGCCTGCATCGCCAGATCGCCTATGACGGCGATCTTTGCCGTTTTCGGCAGAGGCAGCAGGGGCTTCTGTCCGTCTACAGGTTCGTTGCGCAGGAGCACAATCGACTCCCTCGCCACGTTCAGCGCAGCCAGTTGACCGTATTCGCGGTGCTCAAGAGGCTGGGCCTTGTTGATGCCTTTATCAAAGCCGTAGCTGACCAGGGCCCGGAGATTCCGGCGGACTTTGTCGTCGATGACGCTCTGATGCAGTTGCCCGTTCCAGACATAGGGCAGCAACTTGGCTTCAGTAAATTGCAGGCCGCTCGGCATGTCGATATCGGTGCCTGCCCAGGCGCCTTTGAACGCGTCCTGCACCGAGTTGAAGTCACTCATCACGTTGCCCTGGAAGCCCCATTGGCCTTTCAGGATGTCAGTGATCAGGTGATGGTTCTCACAGGCATATTCGCCGTTGATCTTGTTGTAGCCGCACATGATCGAGGCAATGTTCGAGTTCTTGACCAGCGATTCGAAGCCCGGCAGATACAGCTCCTGCATGGCTCGCTCGTCAATTTTGACGTCCAGGTAGTGCCGGTTCGCTTCTTGCTCGTTCATCAGGTAGTGCTTGGCGGCGGCCTGAATCCCCTGGACCTGAATACCGTTGGTGACGGCTGGCGCCAACACTGCGCCGAGGAAGGGATCTTCGCCACTCATGTACTCAGCGGAGCGCCCGTTGAACGGGGTGCGATAGAGGTTGATGGCCGGAGACAGCATTTGCTGACCGCCGGCGATCCGGGTTTCGTAGCCAATAGCGAGACCGAATTCCTTGGCGCGGTTGATGCTCCAGGTCGCGGCCAATGCGGACGGTGACGGGTACTGCGCACCGAAAGTCTTGCCGCCGACCAGTACGCCCATGGCCGAGTCGTAGGCGACGGTACCTTGCAGGTTGAACTTGTCCAGTTTGGGAATCATGCGTCCGTCGTCGACGCGCGAGAAGTTGATCTTTTCCGACTGAGTCATGTTGTCGAGCATCGCACCAACCCGTGCTTCGACCTCATTGCCCGTCATCGGGGTGACAGCCATTACGGTGCCTGCCTGAGCAATGCTCAACGCAAGCAGGCTCAGGCTTAAGCCTTGTTTGATCATGGACATGAAACTACTCCTGAATTCGTTCGATAAGTGATGTGCCGCGTATCAAACGAAGACTCATTTTTCGTCATCGGTCGCTGGGGCATCGTCGGTGACGACCGGGGCATCCAGCACGCTTTGCGCACCGGTGGACTGGCTTTTTGTGGCGCTTTCGGCGCCGGTGATCTGCTCGCGTTTGGCCTCGACTGCCACGCGCACCTCGCTCGACGTCGAGGGCAGGGGATTTTTGTTTTCGGCGGCTGATACAGAAAGTGTGGTGAAGCCCATCAGAAAAATGGCAGCAAGAGGCAGCAAGCTTCTAGCCATCGGGAGAATCTCCAAATAGAAGTGGGTAACGAAGAAGTGTCAGCGCGTGGAGGTTTACTACAGGCTGCGACAGTAAGTCCGCAGTGTGAGCTTAAAGTTCTATGGCAGCAAAATATTGCAGTTATATATTGAGTTTTACAAATCTTACATATTTTGATTTTTTTGTATTTTTGGTTTTATTTGATTTTTTTCGAATTTATTTTGGATTTAAATTCTGAATTTTACGTTTTTTAAGCTATAAAAAATCTTTTATAAAAACCGAGCTTTGGCTCGGTTTTGGTGGTGTTAAAGTAGCCTGGCCGTAGGCGTATCCCCTTCATATCGCGTTCGTTAAAGAGTGTGCATACCACGCTTCCCATTCCAGCAGGCGAGAAAACTCACGGGGTGACAAGTGCGGTCGTTCAGGCTCATGTACCCAGAGGTTTATCGGTGACATCCCAAGCGAGTTCCTTTCTGCCGCATGAGTCCGGATTGATCCCGGAGCTCACAGACCCTCTCGCGCTAGACCTGGCGATTTTAAAAGCGGTCTGGCTCCTCAGTGAGGGAAAGCCTGGCGGGAGCAAGCCACGAAAGCTGACGTGTGGGCAGATCTACATGCAGTTGGTGCGCCGTCAACCAAGCGTTCCATCCATCGTGCACTGTGTGTTGGCAATCGATGTGCTCGTGAACGAAGGGCTATTGGTGTCGGAGCGGGTGCTGGATGCAGATCCTGCTTTTCCCTATACCCAGCACATCATCAGCGGGCTGACCGAGATCGGTGCAGCGTCCCTGATGGCCAAGGACGCGATGAACACCACCCGACATCCGGTACGACGTTACTGATTGAAGGGCAGCGAAAGATAGTGCTGACCCAGCTCCGTCAGCTTTCCTTCTTCGTTCAACAAGCTCGAAAAGTGCGGGTCGTCATTCATCCGCCCCGTAAACCAGGCATACCGAAACACATCCGCGCGGTTCTCGCAGACCGCCACCATCTCAGCCATTTGCTGTTTTTGCTTTTCAAGCGTGTCGATCTGGACCCCATCAATTGGAGAGTGCCAGTTGGCGAATTCGGTGACCCAAAATGGTTTGCCGTATTTGGACAGCCTGTCGAGCATGCCTGACAGCCCATAGTCGTACCAATGAAACGCCAGGTAGTCGATCTGCGGATCTCGATTCTGATTTTGCGCACGGTACGCAGCATAGAAGGCATCAAGCCACACGACCGGGTCGCCATAACCGGACATTGTTCCCCAGTTCATTGCCGGGCCCACCAGCTTTACCCCGGTCTGCGCGGATATCTGTTCCAGTCTTGGCCAGAATTGCGCGGCGGCCTCGGGTGTCATGTTGGCCTGATCAACGAGATTAGGCTCATTGATCACCAGTAAGTAGCGGATATCCGGGTGGGCCTGCAGGTAGAGTTTCAGTTGACCGTCATCGACGTTGGCGTTCCAGACCATGGGGATGAAGTCGACCCCGTAGGTGGACGAGTAGTTATAGGCGGCGAGCCGGTCGTGGGGCCTCGGACTCCAGTTGTACCACCAGCTGATTCCCGGGGACAAAGCACTCAAGTCCGCAGGTGAGGCTATGTCATAGGCGATGCCGCGCTTTGCGCTTTTGGTGGCTGACCAGGCCGGCGTGGAGACTGTTGCGAGGGCAAGGCTGAACGCTGTGAGCAGGGTGAACATTCGCAGGTAGTGACGAAACTGCATGATTCGATCCTCCGTGAAATTGTCTTGCTGGAATGGCTGTGGCGTTCATTTGCTTGCAGTTCAGATGCCATCGCTTATCAACCCACTGAAAAGCGATGCTGCCAGGAAGGGGGTGATTCCAACGATAGTTCGGACCATGGCTGCACGTTTAAATCATCAACTTGTCACTTATGGTCATTGAGCGGGTCTCAAAGCTCGTCTTTACTGTTGCGCAACGAACAGGCCGCGAAGGTCTGAATAATTGACGGCTGCCTCAGGCGGTCGCATTCCGTGACAGTCGATGGAGTTTTTATGGCCGCCGCTCATTACCCGCACCTGCTGGCCCCGCTGGATCTGGGCTTTACCACCTTGCGCAACCGCACTCTGATGGGCTCGATGCACACCGGGCTGGAAGAAAAACCAGGCGGTTTTGAACGCATGGCGGCGTATTTTGCCGAGCGGGCAACGGGTGGTGTCGGGTTGATGGTTACGGGCGGTATTGCGCCCAATGAAGAAGGCGGTGTTTATACCGGCGCGGCGAAACTGAACACGGTTGAAGAAGCTGAGCAGCATCGTGTCGTGACTCAGGCGGTGCATGCAGCGGGCGGCAAAATCTGCCTGCAAATCCTGCATGCCGGGCGTTATGCCTACAGCAAGAATCAGGTTGCCCCCAGTGCTATTCAGGCGCCGATCAATCCGTTCAAACCTCGCGAGCTGGACGAAGCGGGCATAGAAAAGCAGATAGCCGATTTCGTCACCTGCTCGACGCTGGCCCAAAGCGCCGGGTATGACGGTGTGGAGGTCATGGGTTCCGAGGGCTACTTCATCAATCAGTTTCTGGCGGCCCATACCAACCACCGCACAGATCGCTGGGGCGGCAGTTACGAAAACCGCATGCGCTTGCCGGTGGAAATCGTTC
This sequence comes from Pseudomonas caspiana, assembly GCF_002158995.1. Classification (GTDB taxonomy): domain Bacteria; phylum Pseudomonadota; class Gammaproteobacteria; order Pseudomonadales; family Pseudomonadaceae; genus Aquipseudomonas; species Aquipseudomonas caspiana. Next base: position 310,595 of record NZ_LOHF01000004.1, read on the forward strand.
GCCGGGTTCGCGAGGCCGTTGGCCCTGAGTTCATCATCATCTTCCGTTTGTCCATGCTGGACCTGGTTGAAGGTGGCAGCACCTGGGAAGAGATCGTGCAATTGGCTCAAGCCATTGAGCGGGCCGGTGCGACCATCATCAATACCGGTATCGGCTGGCACGAAGCACGAATCCCGACCATTGCGACCAAGGTGCCTCGCGCGGCTTTCAGTAAAGTCACTGCCAAGCTGCGTGGTTCGGTGGGCATTCCACTGATCACCACCAACCGCATCAACACGCCGGAAATCGCCGAGCAGATTCTCAGTGAGGGCGATGCCGACATGGTCTCCATGGCCCGGCCTTTTCTCGCGGATCCGGAGTTTGTGAACAAGGCAGCGGCGGGGCGTGCCGATGAAATCAACACCTGCATCGGTTGTAATCAGGCCTGCCTGGACCACACATTTGGCGGCAAGCTGACCAGTTGTCTGGTCAATCCGCGTGCCTGTCATGAGACCGAACTGAATTACATTCCGACGCGCCAGAGCAAGAAAATCGCTGTGATTGGCGCCGGTCCTGCGGGCCTTGCGGCATCGACGGTGGCTGCCGAGCGTGGGCATCACGTCACCTTGTTCGATTCTGCCGCTGAGATCGGCGGCCAGTTCAATATCGCCAAGCGGGTGCCGGGCAAGGAGGAGTTTTACGAAACCTTGCGTTACTTCGCTCGCAAGCTGCAAACCACGGGCGTTGATGTGCGGCTCAATACGCGTGTCGCCGTTGAGGATTTGCTGGGCGCCGGGTACGACGAGGTGATTCTGGCCACCGGTATCGCGCCACGTACCCCGGCGATTCCGGGCATTGATCATCCCAAGGTGTTGAGCTACCTCGACGTGATTCTGCAACGCAAACCGGTAGGACGGAGCGTTGCGGTGATCGGCGCTGGCGGTATCGGTTTCGACGTTTCGGAGTTTCTGGTGCATCAGGGCATTTCCACCAGTCTGGATCGCACTGCGTTCTGGAAAGAATGGGGGATCGATACCCATCTTGAAGCACGTGGTGGCGTGGCGGGGATCAAACCGGAGTTGCATGCCCCGGCGCGTCAGGTATTCCTGTTGCAGCGCAAGGCGTCCAAGGTCGGCGACGGACTGGGCAAGACCACTGGCTGGATTCACCGTACCGGCTTGAAGAACAAACAGGTACAGATGCTTAACAGCGTCGAATACCTGCGCATCGACGACGCTGGCTTGCACATCCGTATCGGTGAAGGTGAAGAGAAAGTGTTGCCGGTGGACAACATCGTGATCTGCGCCGGACAAGATCCGTTGCGCGAACTGTATGACGGGCTGGTTGAAGCCGGGCAAGCCGTACACCTGATCGGCGGCGCAGACGTCGCGGCAGAGCTGGATGCCAAGCGGGCGATCGATCAGGGTTCAAGGTTGGCAGCGGGGTTGTAGGGCTTCGGTTTCACTTTGATAATGCAATCAAGAGTCTCTGACACCGCGCTGTCTCGCGCCAAACGGTGAACCTGTAGGAGCGCACGAGCACCGCGAGGCCGCGATGGCGTTCTGT
>NZ_LOHF01000004.1:312164-351884 GCF_002158995.1 Pseudomonas caspiana
GCGAGGCCGCGATGGCGTTCTGTCTGATACATCGCTATCGCGGCCTCGCGGTGCTCGTGCGCTCCTACAGTTTGAGCAAGGCTGATTTTATCAATGCAATGCTAAACTCCCGCTCTCCGTTCAGCGGCTCATTCCTGTGTCCATCACCCCCATCCACTGGCAACCCAATGCGCCGCTCCAGCGGCTTAATTTGCCTTGGCTCGTCAGTGCCGGCGTCGAGGTCGCGGTGCTGCGCCTGGACCTCATCGATCCGCTGATCAGCGGTAACAAGTGGTTCAAGCTTGCCCATCACCTGGAGGCCGCCAGTGAGGCCAATGCGAAAGGCGTTATCAGTCTGGGCGGCGCGCATTCCAATCATCTGCATGCGTTGGCGGCTGCGGGCAAGCGGTTTGGCTTTGCCACGGTCGGGTTGTTGCGTGGCCATGCTGTTGAGACGCCAACCACGGTCGATCTAAAGGCGTTCGGCATGCAGCTGCACTGGCTTGGCTACGCCGGTTATCGCGCACGGCATGAACCTGGCTTCTGGTCGTCGTGGCTGACGCAATACCCTGATTTCTACCCGATCCCGGAAGGCGGCGGAGGTTTGCCCGGCGCGCTGGGTTGTGCCGGTTTGCTGGAGATGGTCCGTGAACAGACAGGCGAGCTGGGCTGGAGCGATTACCACGGCTGGTGGCTGGCTGCCGGGACGGGCACAACGATGGCGGGTCTGGTCCTGGCCGAAGAGGGCGCGCATCCGGTGTATGGCGCCATGGCTGTGCCGGATGATCATGGGGTTGAGCAGAATATCGCCGCAATTCTGGAGCATTGCAAAACCGGTAGGAGCGAACTTGTTCGCGAGGCAGTGTGGTGTCAGGCAGATCTCGCGAACAAGTTCGCTCCTATCCAGGCAAGGGATGACTACATCCTCGTCAGCGCCAGCCGTGGTGGCTTCGCCAAAACCGATCCTTACCTGCTGGATTTCATCACGACCAGCGAATCCCAAAGCGGCATCCCCCTCGAACCGCTGTACACCGGCAAGGCGCTGTTGGCCCTGCACGATGAGGTAGTTGCCGGACGTTTTCCGGTGGGCACCCGGCTGATTTTCATCCACACCGGCGGCCTGCAAGGTCGACGGGCGATGAGCTTGTAATCATTGATCCAAAGCCTCTGGCATGAATCATGCGCTATTGAATTGCGGTGGGGTCGGTCCTGAATACGCGGATGACACTTTTGGAGTGAGCCGTTGCAGTGACTGTCCCGATAATCGATAGCTTCCTGATGAAATGTCGAGGTCCAGCATGACAAGCGCCGCTACGGAACAAGTCAGCCCCAAAACGCTGAGAAAAGTGATTGTCGCCGCCGCCATCGGCAACTTCGTCGAATGGTTCGACTTCGCCGTCTATGGCTTTCTGGCCACGGCCATTGCTCAGCAATTCTTTCCCAGTGGTGACGCCAGCGCGGCGCTGCTGAAAACGTTCGCGGTCTTCGCGGTGGCCTTTGCCTTCCGGCCTTTGGGCGGGATTTTCTTCGGCATGCTTGGCGACCGGATCGGCCGCAAACGCACGCTGGCAATGACCATCCTGTTGATGGCCGCTGCCACGACATTGATTGGCCTGTTGCCCACTTACGCGGCAATTGGCGTGATGGCGCCGATTCTGTTGACGGTCATTCGTTGTGCGCAGGGTTTTTCTGCAGGCGGTGAATACGCCGGTGCCTGCGCCTACCTCATGGAACATGCGCCCAGCGACAAGCGAGCCTGGTACGGCAGCTTTGTCCCGGTCTCGACCTTTTCCGCGTTCGCCGCAGCGGCAGTAGTTGCCTACGCCCTTGAAGCATCACTGACGCCGGAAGCCATGGGCAGTTGGGGCTGGCGCTTGCCGTTCCTGATTGCTGCTCCGTTGGGGCTGGTCGGTCTGTATCTGCGCTGGAAGCTGGACGAAACTCCGGCATTCCAGGCGGTGACGCAGGAGCATGACGTCGCTCATTCGCCTCTCAAGGAAACCCTGCGCCACCACGGCGCGGCAATCTGCTGCCTGGGCGCATTCGTATCGCTGACGGCGTTGTCGTTCTATATGTTCACCACGTACTTCGCCACTTACCTGCAAGTGGCGGGCGGGCTGAGCCGGGCGACAGCGTTACTGGTGTCGTTGATCGCCTTGCTCTTCGCCGCAGCGATTTGCCCGCTGGCCGGTTTGTATTCCGACAAGGTCGGGCGCCGCGTGACGGTCATGACGGCTTGTGCGCTGTTGATCGTGGTGGTCTTTCCGTCATTCCTGATGGCCAGTTCGGGCTCGTTCGCGGCGTCTATCGTGGGTGTGATGCTGCTGGCAGTCGGCGCGGTACTGTGTGGCGTGGTCACGGCCGCGCTGCTCTCGGAAACCTTCCCGACCCGCACGCGCTATACCGCTTCGGCGATCACCTACAACATGGCTTATACGATCTTTGGCGGCACCGCGCCGTTGATGGCGACGTGGCTGATCACCACCACTGGCAGCAACTTGTCTCCTGCGTTCTACCTGATCGCGGTTGCGTTGCTGGCACTGGCGGGCGGCCTGGCGTTGCCGGAGACCTCGCGAATATCGCTGCACGATGTGCCGACGGGGGAGAAGGGCAAGCCGGGTGTGGCAGCGACTCAAGTCTAGATTTGCAATGCAATCCTGTGGGAGCCGGGCTTGGTCTGGACGGCATACCGGCGATAAACGATAACGCGGTGCGGCTTCTATCCTTGTCTTATGCATCGTCGGAATGCCGCCCAGACCAAGCCCGGCTCCCACAAAACTTGTTTATCCAGCTATAACCCTTTCCCCCGCAACAAAATGTAGCGGCCATGCCCCAAAAAATGGCACATTGGCGGACCTTGTGCCGCTGACATATCTTGCAATAACCGGGTCGTGGCACATCCAATAGCTTCGCGGATGAACTCCATGGCCGTCAGCAACTCCCCTTCCAGCGCAATTCCTGCTGCAACTCCCACGACTACCAGCACCAGCAGTCCATTGGTCATGCGCATCATCGGTGCTGTGGCACTGGCGCATCTGGTCAACGACTTGATTCAGGCGGTACTGCCGTCGATCTATCCGCTGCTCAAGGACAGCTACGGCCTGACCTTCACGCAGATCGGCCTGATTACCCTGACGTTTCAGATCACTGCATCGCTGTTGCAGCCGTGGGTGGGTTATTACACCGACCGTCACCCCAATCCGCTGGTGCTGCCGGTTGGCTCGCTGTGTACCTTGATCGGCATTCTGATGCTGGCTGTGGTGGGTAGCTTTCCAATGATTCTGCTGGCGTCGGCCCTTATTGGCATCGGCTCTTCGACTTTTCACCCCGAAGCCTCACGCATCGCGCGGTTGGCGTCGGGCGGGCGGTTTGGTCTTGCGCAGTCAACCTTCCAGGTGGGCGGCAACACCGGTTCAGCGCTTGGCCCTTTGCTGGCGGCGGCGATCATTATTCCGTTCGGTCAGGGGCATGTGGCCTGGTTCGGGCTGATCGCATTGTTTTCCGTAGGCCTGCTGTACGCCATCAGCCGCTGGTATCGCACGCACTTGAACCTGTTCAAGCTCAAGCAAGGTCAGGCTGCGAGTCATGGCCTGTCGAAAGGTCGTGTCACTGGCGCGCTGGTCGTGCTGGCGTTTCTGATTTTCTCCAAGTTCTTCTACATGTCGAGCATCACCAGTTACTTCACCTTTTACCTGATCGAGAAGTTCGACCTGTCGGTGGCTAACTCTCAGCTGTACCTGTTCCTGTTTCTTGGCGCGGTGGCTGCGGGCACGTTCTTAGGTGGTCCGATTGGTGACCGGATTGGCCGTAAGGCAGTGATCTGGTTCTCGATTCTCGGCGCTGCGCCGTTCACCCTCGCGCTGCCGTATGCCGATCTGTTCTGGACCAGCGTGCTGAGCGTGATCATCGGCTTCATTCTGGCTTCGGCGTTTTCCGCCATCGTGGTCTACGCCCAGGAACTAGTGCCGGGTAATGTCGGCATGATCGCCGGGATCTTCTTCGGCCTGATGTTCGGCTTTGGCGGGATCGGTGCGGCCTTGCTGGGCTATCTGGCGGATAGCCACGGCATCCTGTTCGTCTACAACCTGTGTTCGTACCTGCCGCTGCTGGGCATCATGGCGATTCTGCTGCCGCGTACTAAAAAGGCCGCCTGACGATCAGACGGGCGAGACAGGTAGCGCGTTTGGCTGATCTTCAAGCTGAGCCGTGTTACTCGTATCGCCCAGCCGAGGCCAGATGTTCGAAACCAGAAACACCCGTTCGGCTTCCTCCCATTCGCCTTCGCGATTTTCTGTCAGCCGTACCAGCAGTTGCGCCGGAGCCAGGGGATCAAGCTGCTCCAGCCATTCCTGCAGTTGTGGTTCGGTCCAGGCTTCGGCGTAATGGGCCGGGGCCAGCCATGCGTGTCGGGGCAGCAACTGCCAGCGACCTTCGGGGCGTTGCGCGGTAAACGCCTGCCAGTCCTTTTGATGCAGCCAGCTACCGCGCAAGTGCTGATCATGTGCACCCTGCGGGGAGTCGGTCTGTCCGGGCCACGGATAAAGCAGATAGCCGCCCAGCCATAATCGGGCATCGAACGCTTCGATACCCAGCGCTGCTAGCAACTCACGGCTTTCCGGGCGCGCGGAAATCGGCAGTTGATGTTGGCTCAGATGGGCAAGTTTGAGGTCAAGCCGATCACGGCAACCCGGCCCCAGCCACTGCGCAGGATCGCTGCCGTCACCTTGCTGCGGCCCCAGGTAGAGTTTTATCGCCAACTCCACGTGGTGCACGCCGTCGGCGTCGCGCAGCAACATGTCCAGTTCCCCCAGGGTTTGTCCACCCAGGCGAATCGGCAGGTTGGCGGCGATCATTTCGACACCAGGGGCGTGCGCCACTGCAAATTGCCACAAGCGCTCGTAGTACAAACCCAGCCGCCTTGTAGCGGCTTGTGCCAACCAGTGGAGCAGGGCGCTGCTGTCCTGATCCAGCCTGAACAGAAAATCTGCCAGCCGCTGCGGTTGTTGCACCCAGTCGCTGGCCGTCAATGGATGACGCTGCGGCCACGGCGTTTCGCCCAGCATCGGCGGCGCAAGAATCACCCAGGCCAGATCCCGCACTTGCGGCGTGCGTAACTGGCGGGGCAGGTGGGTGAGGCTGGGGAAGAGAGTCATGAGCGCAGGATAGCCTTAACTGGCAACCATCGGTCAAAGTAGGAGCTGCCGAAGGCTGCGATCGGCCGGGAACCGGACGTTTAATCAGACCTGTGGAAGGTCGTTCCGACCTTTTCGCAGCCTTCGACAGCTCCTACAGGGCGAACATCCGGGAACGATCAATTGCCGCTACCCCGGCCTTTCGCCCATAATCGCTGTCTTTAAGCCGCATCGAACCCCGCAGGAGCCCCATGGAGCAGTTTCGTAATATCGGCATCATCGGCCGCCTGGGCAGTGTTCAGGTGCTCGATACCGTGCGCCGACTCAAGAGATTCCTGCTGGAACGGCACCTGCACGTCATTCTGGAAGACACCATTGCCGAAGTGTTGCCCGGCCACAGCTTGCAAACCTCATCGCGCAAGATGCTGGGTGAAGTCTGCGATCTGGTGATAGTTGTCGGTGGCGACGGCAGTCTGCTGGGCGCGGCCCGTGCGCTGGCCAAGCACAATACGCCGGTGTTGGGCATCAACCGTGGCAGCCTGGGCTTCCTCACCGATATCCGCCCTGACGAACTGGAAGTCAAAGTCGCCGAGGTGCTCGACGGCCACTATCTGGTGGAAAACCGCTTCCTGCTGCAGGCCGAAGTCCGCCGCCACGGAGAAGCCATCGGTCAGGGCGACGCGCTCAATGATGTGGTGCTGCACCCCGGCAAATCGACGCGGATGATCGAATTCGAGATCTACATCGACGGCCAGTTCGTGTGCAGCCAGAAGGCTGACGGCCTGATCGTCGCTACGCCCACCGGTTCCACGGCCTATGCGCTGTCCGCTGGCGGGCCGATCATGCATCCCAAGCTGGATGCCATCGTCATTGTGCCGATGTACCCGCACACTTTGTCCGGACGGCCGATTGTGGTGGACGGCAACAGTGAGCTGAAAATCGTGGTCTCAAAGGACATGACGATTTATCCGCAAGTCTCCTGCGACGGCCAGAACCATTTCACGTGCGCGCCGGGTGACACCATCACGGTCAGCAAGAAACCGCAGAAGCTGCGCCTGATTCATCCACTTGATCACAACTATTACGAAGTCTGTCGCACCAAGCTTGGCTGGGGTAGCCGACTTGGTGGTGGAGGCGACTGATGCTCGATCCCGCGCGTAGCTACGATTTGATCGGTGACGTGCATGGATGTGCCCATACGCTGCAAAAACTGCTCAGCGTGTTGGGTTATCGCTTTCAGGCGGGCGTGTGGCGCCATCCTGAACGCATCGCGTTATTCCTCGGCGACATCATCGACCGCGGTCCACTGATTCGCGAGTCGCTGCATATTGTGCGTGACATGGTGTTGGCCGGTCATGCGCTGTGCATCATGGGCAACCACGAATTCAACGCGCTGGGCTGGCACACACCGGCCCCGCCGGAGAGCGGCAAGCAGTTTGTCCGTGAGCACTCATTGCGTCACAGCCGGCTCATGGGCGAGACGCTGACTCAGTTCGAAGCCTATCCGGAGGAGTGGAAGGAATTCGTCGACTGGTTCTACGAATTGCCGCTGTTCATGGATGCCGGACGTTTCCGCGTGGTGCACGCTTGCTGGGATGCCAGCCTGATCACGCCATTGATCACGATGCATGGCGGCGGCTGTATTAATGAGCAGTTCGTTCAGGCCTCGGCGGTGCAAGGCAGTTTTGCCTGCGCAGTGTTCGATCGCTTGTTGCGCGGCACTGACATGCGCTTGCCCCACGGCATCACTCTGACCGGTGGCGATGGCCTGACCCGAGAGTTTTTCCGTACCAAGTTCTGGGAAGACGATCCGCAAACCTACGGCGACGTGGTGTTTCAGCCGGATGCGTTGCCGGAAGGCGTTGCCAAAACGCCGCTCTCTACGACTGAAAAGAACGCTTTGCTGCGCTATGGCGCTGACGAGCCAATGCTGTTCGTCGGCCATTACTGGCGCAGCGGTATCCCCGCACCCATCCGGCCGAACCTGGCGTGTCTGGATTACAGCGCCGTGCTCTACGGCAAACTGGTCGCCTACCGGCTGGACCAGGAAACCTGCATCGATCCGGACAAGTTCGTCTGGGTCGATGTTGAACGTCCCGAGGCTGTTTGATGAGTCCTGTTGCTGTCTTGCGTCTGCCGTTGACCACCGATCTAAGTGGATTCATCAGCCTGTTGAACCGTCTGCGTGTGCCGCACCGGGTGAGCGAGGAGGCGGGCGAGCAAGTGCTGTGGGTGCCTGATACGCCGCAACTGGCGGACGATATTCGTGCTTTGTATCAGCAATACCCGGAAGGCGACGAGCACTATCAACTGCCGCCAGGGGAACAAAGCACTCAGGCTCCACGCCGCAGTGTCGTTCAGCAACTGCGCGACAGTCCGGTCACCACGCTGGTGCTGCTGGCCTGTTTGATCGTAGGCGCCATTACCCTGCTGGGGGAAAACCTCGACGCAGTGCGCTGGCTGACCTTTCTTGATTTCCGTGTTCAGGGTGAATACGCGACGTTTCTGCCGCCGGGCGACAGTCTCGCCGCCGGTCAGTGGTGGCGGATCGTCACGCCGATGCTGATTCACTTCGGCATCCTGCATCTGGCGATGAACGCCATGTGGTACTGGGAACTGGGCCGCCGTATCGAGTGGCGTCAAGGCAGTTTGCATCTGCTGGGCCTGACCCTGCTGTTCAGCGCTGTTTCCAACACTATTCAATATCAGTTTGGCGGTGCCAGCCTGTTTGGTGGCTTGTCCGGCGTGCTGTATGGACTGTTGGGTCACTGCTGGATCTTTCAATTGCTGGCGCCCAACCCCATCTATCGTTTACCGCGCGGTGTGCTGGTGATGATGCTGGTCTGGTTGGTGCTGTGTCTGTCAGGGCTGGTCGGCATGCTGGGTTTTGGCGAAATTGCCAATGGCGCGCATGTCGGCGGACTGATCATCGGTTGTGTAACGGGTCTGATTGGTGGGGCAATTGCCCGGGTCAGAGCCTGATTTTGAATGCTGTTTAATTAAGAGCCAGGAGTGCGCTATGTCCTCTTTTGCCGAAATGATTGAAAACATCACCCCGGATATCTACGAAAGCCTGAAGTTGGCGGTAGAAATCGGGAAGTGGTCCGACGGCCGCAAGCTGACTCAGGAACAGCGTGAGTTGTCCTTGCAGGCGTTGATCGCCTGGGAAGTGCAGAACCTGCCGGAAGACCAGCGCATCGGTTACATGGGCCCGCAGGAATGTGCGTCCAAGTCCACCACTGTGCCGAATATCCTGTTCAAGTCGGATGCCATCCATTGATTGAGATTGGTCGCGGAGCAGTCAACAAAATGTCGGCGCGGCTTAATGCCTCGCAGGTTGAATATGCGTTTCGTCTGGGCGATACCGAGATTCCGGTCAACCCGCTGATTGGCAAAACGGTGCGTCTGGAGTTCCTGGGTGCGATCCATTGCAGCCATTGCGGGCGCAAGACCAAGTCCAGCTACAGCCAGGGTTATTGCTACCCGTGCATGCTCAAGCTGGCGCAGTGCGACATCTGCATCATGAGCCCGGAAAAATGCCACCACGAGCACGGCACTTGCCGCGACCCGGCATGGGGCGAGCAGTTCTGCATGACCGATCACGTGGTATATCTGGCCAACTCGTCGGGCGTCAAAGTCGGTATCACCCGTGCCACCCAGTTGCCGACCCGCTGGCTGGATCAGGGTGCCAGTCAGGCGCTACCGATCATGCGCGTTGCGACCCGTCAGCAGTCCGGGTTTGTCGAGGATCTGCTGCGCAGTCAGGTTGCCGACCGCACCAACTGGCGCGCGCTGCTCAAGGGTGATGCGCAGCCGGTGGATCTGGCCGCTATTCGCCAGCAGCTGTTTGAAAGCTGCGCTGAAGGGCTGGCCGGATTGCAAGAACGATTCGGCTTGCAGGCCATCCAAATGCTGCATGACGTCGAACCGATCGAGATCCGCTACCCCGTCGAGGCGTACCCGACCAAGATCGTCAGCTTCAATCTGGACAAGAACCCGATCGCCGAAGGCACTTTAATGGGGGTCAAGGGCCAGTACCTGATCTTCGATACCGGCGTGATCAATATTCGTAAATACACGGCTTATCAGCTCGCCGTGCATCAGTAAGAGGACTCATCATGCGCACCGAACAACCGCAAATGATCTACCTGAAGGACTATCAGGCTCCTGAGTACCTCATCGACGAAACGCACCTGACGTTCGAGCTGTTCGATGACCACTCGCTGGTTCACGCGCAATTGGTGATGCGCCGCAATCCCGAGCGTGGCGCGGGTTTGCCGCCGCTGGTGCTGGACGGTCAGTTGCTGGAACTGCTGTCGGTCAAGCTGGGCGACGTCGAACTGAGCGCTGTTGATTACCAACTGACCCCGGACCACCTGACCCTGCACCCTACGGCCGAGTCGTTCACGGTCGACACCAGCGTGCGTATCCATCCGGAAACCAACACCGCACTGGAAGGGCTGTACAAGTCCAGCGGCATGTTCTGCACCCAGTGCGAGGCCGAAGGCTTCCGCAAGATCACCTATTACCTTGACCGTCCGGACGTGATGAGCAAGTTCACCACGACCCTGAGTGCCGACAAGCACAACTTCCCGGTCTTGCTCTCCAACGGCAACCCGATTGCCAGCGGGCCGGAAGATGACGGTCGGCACTGGGCAACTTGGGAAGACCCGTTCATGAAACCGGCGTACCTGTTTGCGCTGGTGGCTGGTGATTTGTGGTGTGTCGAGGACAAGTTCACCACCGTGAGCAACCGCGAGGTGACACTGCGCATTTACGTCGAGCCGGAAAACATCGACAAATGCCAGCACGCCATGACCAGCCTGAAAAAGTCCATGCGTTGGGATGAAGAAGCCTACGGCCGTGAGTACGACCTGGATATCTTCATGATCGTCGCCGTGAATGACTTCAACATGGGGGCCATGGAGAACAAGGGCCTCAACATCTTCAACTCCAGCGCCGTACTGGCCCGTGCCGAAACCGCCACCGATGCCGCGCACCAGCGGGTCGAGGCTATCGTTGCCCACGAATACTTCCACAACTGGTCGGGCAACCGTGTCACTTGCCGCGACTGGTTTCAGCTGTCCCTGAAGGAAGGTTTTACGGTCTACCGTGATGCTGGCTTCTCGTCAGACATGAACTCGGCCACGGTCAAGCGTATTCAGGATGTGGCGTATTTGCGTACCCACCAGTTTGCCGAAGATGCCGGCCCGATGGCCCACGCTGTGCGTCCGGACAGCTTTATCGAGATTTCCAACTTCTACACCCTGACCGTGTATGAAAAAGGCTCGGAAGTCGTGGGCATGCTTCACACCTTGCTCGGCGCACAGGGTTTCCGCAAAGGCAGTGATCTGTACTTTGAGCGCCATGACGGCCAGGCCGTGACCTGTGATGACTTCATCAAGGCCATGGAAGATGCCAATGGTGTCGACCTGACCCAGTTCAAACGCTGGTACAGCCAGGCCGGTACGCCACGTCTGGCGGTCAGCGAGTCTTACGACAGCGCAGCAAAAACCTACAGCCTGACCTTCCGCCAGAGTTGCCCGACCACACCGGGTCAACCGGGCGATGCGAAGAAACCGTTCGTGATTCCGGTGGAGCTAGGCTTGCTGGACAAGCAGGGCGGCGAAATCCCGCTGCGCCTGCAAGGCGAAGACGCCCCTGCGGGCAACACACGGGTGATTTCCGTCACCGAAGCCGAGCAGACATTCACCTTCGTAGATGTCGCTGAACAGCCGTTGCCGTCGTTGCTGCGTGGTTTCTCGGCGCCGGTAAAACTCAGCTTCCCGTACAACCGCGACCAGTTGATGTTCCTCATGCAGCACGACAGCGACGGCTTCAATCGCTGGGATGCGGGCCAGCAACTGTCCGTGCAAGTGCTGCAAGAGTTGATCGCCCAGCATCAGAAAGGTCAGCCGCTGGTCCTCGATCAGCGTCTGATTACCGCATTGGGTACCGTTCTGGCGGATACATCGCTGGATCAGGCCATGATTGCCGAGATGCTGTCGTTACCGGGCGAAGCTTATTTGACTGAAATCAGTGAAGTGGCTGATGTCGATGCGATCCACGCTGCCCGCGAATTCGTCCGCAAGCAGCTTGCCGACAGCCTGTTCGACGGTTTGTGGGCTCGCTACACGGCCAATCGCAAGGTGTCGAAAGCCACCGAGTACGTGGCTGAAGCCGAGCATTTCGCACGTCGTGCTCTGCAAAACATCGCACTGTCGTACCTGATGCTCAGTGAAAAACCCGAAGTGTTGGCCGCGACCATTGAGCAGTTCGACACCAGCGACAACATGACCGAACGCTTGACGGCCCTTGCAGTACTGGTCAACTCGCCGTTCACCGCCGAGAAAGAAAAAGCCTTGGCGGTGTTTGCCGAAAACTTCAAAGACAATCCGCTGGTTATGGATCAGTGGTTCAGTGTTCAGGCAGGCAGCCCGCTGCCGGGGGGGCTGGAGCGGGTCAAGGCGTTGATGCAGCACCCGGCGTTCAACATCAAGAACCCGAATAAGGTCCGTGCACTGATCGGTGCTTTTGCCGGGCAGAACCTGATCAACTTCCATGCGGCGGACGGCTCGGGCTACCGTTTCCTGGCCGATCTGGTGATCCAGCTCAACGGCTTCAACCCGCAGATCGCCTCGCGGCAATTGGCTCCGCTGACTCGCTGGCGCAAATACGACAGCAAACGTCAGGCACTGATGAAAGCCGAACTGGTGCGCATCCGTGACTCGGGTGAGCTGTCCAGCGACGTGTTCGAAGTGGTGAGCAAAAGCCTCGCCGAGTAACGATGCCTGTGATGTAAGGGGCCTTCCGTGCAAGCGGTAGGCCCCTTTTTTATGTCTTTTTGTAAGCTGTTTCCAGCGTTCTACGTAGACATTTCATACAGTCAGCCGTGCATCAGGCTGGCAGAAACGTCCTGCAATATTGCCCATCCTTTTGACCCTTGTTGCGCTGACCTTAGGGATAGCGCGCATGTCATCTCAGGAAAGGGTCGGGATTGTGTTGATAAACGGACGGGAAACATTGGTGCTGCTGGGGCTGGTTGCGTTTGGGCAGCAGGTTTTGGCGGATGCACAGGTCACCAATGAGCAGAAACTGCGTCTTGGTAGTGTCGAATTTAATCTGGGCGTCGGGCTGTTGAACGGCAAATCCCAGGAGAAAGTCTACGATAACGGCGAGAAACTCAGTGAACTGAATTGGGACATCAAACAGGTCCCCACTCTGCATCTGGGGTTGGCATACCACCCCCTGGACTGGCTGACCCTTGATGTGCGTGGCTGGACGCGTATGAATGCCGGCAATAGCCATATGACAGATTACGACTGGCGGGATGGCGAGGCGGCAGGCTGGACCCATTTTTCGGACCATCCTGATACTCGGCTGAATAAGGCATGGCAAGCCGAGGTTTCAGCGACAGCCTGGACCCTCAAGCGTGAAGAACTGGCTCTCGGGGTAATGGCGGGCTATCAACGCAGTCAGTTTGACTGGCAGGGTCGGGGTGGCAGTTACGTCTATTCCAGCGATGGCAATTTCCGTGATCTGACTGGAGATATTCATGCCAATTTAAAAGGCATTACCTACCGGCAGACTTACGGCACCCCATTTCTCGGCCTTGTGGGTTTCTACAATCATCAGAACTGGACCCTTGAAGGTCGCTTCAAATACAGCCAGTGGGTCAAGCCCAGGGATTTCGATACCCATCACCTGCGCGACATAACATTCGATGGCAATAATGGGGACAAAGGTCGCATGCAGAGTCTGGCGCTGGCGCTGTCGTACAACTTCAATCCGCAGTTCTTGGTGAAGGCGGGTATTGATCATCAGGTCTACAAGGAGGCGATGGGCAGTATGTTCATCAGGAACCACGCGGAAGGGGTAAGCGGCCGCACTTCACCCAACTCCAGCTCGCAGGCCAACAGAACGACCGTGTCCAGCCTGGCTATTGCCTATCAGTTCTGATCTTGACAGGCCGGAGCGTCAAACCCGGCCTACACTGTTGTCGCGCCATCCCTGTAGGAGCGCGCTTGCCCGCGGTTTGATTTTGGAGCCGACATATTGTCGCTTGTGCCAATGTCATCGCGGGCAAGCGTGTTCCTACAAGGATATGCATAGCTCATCACCCCAACTGATAATCCACCAATCACGCGAGAGGCCTCGACCAAAGATAGCCATATGTCGATTGTCATGAGTTTCCAAAGCTGGATAGGATAGGTCGGCTTCCAGAAGTCCAAGGCTAGAGCGCTTCGCCAGGGTTTTCTGATAAAAGTCGCCTAATAAAAATAATGGAAAGGGGACGCTTCATGAGTGAGCCTGTTAATCGGCGCACGCAGTCCGATGGGCATCCGGCAGTCGGACGGCCATTGGCATTACGAATGGGCAAGCCCTTGGCGACAGCCTGGTCGCTGTTCGCACTAATGGCTTTATCAAGTGTTGGCGTGTCATCAATGGCGGCCACCGAAAGTGTGAGCCAAAGCCCTGACTCGACTCAGAGCACTCTTTATTCCATTGAATCTGCCAAATCCTCTCGCAGCCTGTTGCTGGACGTCGCCCATGCCGGAGCGCGCCTGGTCGTAGTGGGCGAGCGCGGACACATTTTGTATTCCGACGATCAGGGCAAGACCTGGACCCAGGCCAAAGTGCCCACCCGTCAAATGCTGACGGCGGTGTATTTCGTCGATGACAAACACGGCTGGGCCGTCGGCCACGATGCGCAGATTCTTGCCAGCAACGATGGCGGCGTCAGCTGGGTCAAGCAGTTCGAAGACCTTTCCCGAGAAGCGCCGTTGCTGGATGTCTGGTTCAAGGACGCGTCAACCGGTTTTGCAGTAGGCGCCTACGGCATGTTGCTGACCACGCTGGATGGCGGCCAACACTGGGAAGACGTCAGTGATCGTCTCGACAATGAAGACCAGTACCACCTCAACGGTATCGCCCACGTCGCAGACAGCGGTCTGTTTGTGGTGGGGGAGGCGGGGGCAATGTTCCGTTCGGGTGACGATGGCGAATCCTGGGAAAAGCTTGAAGGGCCGTATCAGGGCTCGCTGTTTGGGGCGATCGGCACCGGCCAGCCCGGCACGCTGCTGGTTTACGGGCTGCGCGGCAATCTCTATCGCTCCAGTGATTTTGGCGATACCTGGGAGCCCATCGAATTGAAGGCCGCACGCGGGCCGCTGGAGTTCGGGCTGTCCAACGCGACGCTGCTGGCGGACGGCTCTCTGGTACTGGTGGGTAACGGCGGCAGCGTGATGCGCAGTACCGACAATGGTCTGAGCTTTCAGGTTTTCAACCGTCCCGACCGGATTTCGCTGTCCGGGGTGACGGCCGATGCGCAAGGCAATCTGATTCTGGTTGGACAAGGAGGCGTGCGCGTCACCTCGCCGACGGGCGCCGAGTCTAGCCAACAATAAGAACGATCAGGGCGGGGAAATTCCGGCATGAGTAATCTGCACGACACTCAGCAGCACAGCGGCGACAAGGCAACCTTTCTTGAGCGCTTGATCTTCAATAATCGGCCGGCAGTGATCGTCATCTGCCTGCTGGTCAGTATCTTTCTGTTCTGGCAGGCGACGCTGGTTCGGCCGTCGACCAGCTTTGAAAAAATGATCCCGCTGGATCACCCCTTCATCCAGAAAATGATGGAGCATCGCAACGATCTGGCCAACCTGGGCAATACGGTAAGGATCTCTGTCGAAGCGCTGGATGGCGACATATTTTCCAAGCAGTACATGGAGACTTTGCGCGAAATCAACGACGAAGTCTTCTATATCTCCGGCGTCGATCGCTCTGGACTGAAATCCTTGTGGAGCCCCAGCGTGCGCTGGACCGAAGTGACCGAGGAGGGTTTTGCCGGTGGCGAAGTCATCCCGCAGAGTTACGACGGTTCCGACGACAGCCTCGATCAACTGCGTAACAACGTACTCAAGTCAGGCCAGGTCGGGCGTCTGGTGGCCAACGACTTCAAGTCGAGCATTGTTGATGTGCCGCTGCTGGAGTCCTACCCGGACCCGCAGGATCAGGGCAAGCTGATCAAGCTCGATTATCAGCAGTTTTCCCACCAGCTCGAAGAGAAAATCCGCGACAAGTACCAGGCGCAGAACCCCAACATCAAGATTCATATCGTGGGCTTCGCCAAGAAGGTCGGCGACCTGATCGACGGCCTGGTGATGGTGGTGTTGTTCTTTGGCGTCGCCTTCGTGATTACTCTGGTCCTGCTGATCTGGTTTACGCGCTGCATCCGCAGCACCGTTGCCGTATTGAGTACCACGCTGATTGCGGTTGTCTGGCAGTTGGGGCTGATGCATGTGGTCGGGTTCGGTCTGGACCCATATTCAATGCTGGTGCCGTTTCTGATTTTTGCTATCGGCATTTCCCACGGCGTGCAGAAGATCAATGGTATTGCCTTGCAATCCAGTGACGCCGACAACGCCCTGACCGCAGCGCGGCGCACCTTTCGCCAACTGTTTCTGCCGGGCATGATCGCGATTCTTGCGGATGCGGTGGGTTTCATCACCTTGCTGATCATCGATATCGGGGTTATTCGCGAACTGGCGATTGGTGCATCGATAGGTGTAGCGGTCATCGTCTTCACCAACCTGATTCTTCTCCCTGTCGCGATTTCCTACGCCGGTATCAGTAAAAAGGCTATCAGCCGTAGCAAGGAAGACGCAGTGTCCGAGCATCCGTTCTGGCGTTTGCTGTCGAACTTTGCCAGCGCCAAAGTCGCTCCGGTGTCCATCGTGCTGGCGTTGCTGGCCTTCGGCGGCGGGCTTTGGTACAGCCAGAACCTGAAGATCGGCGACCTTGATCAGGGCGCTCCGGAACTGCGTCCCGACTCGCGCTACAACCAGGACAACAGCTTCATCATCAACCACTATTCCACCAGCTCCGACGTGTTGGTCGTGATGGTCAAGACGCCACGCGAAGGCTGTTCGGCTTACCCGACCATGTCTGCCATCAACGAACTGACCTGGAAGATGGAGAACACGCCAGGCGTACAGTCGGCGATTTCGCTGGTGACGGTTTCCAAGCAGGTCATCAAGGGTATGAACGAGGGCAACCTGAAATGGGAAGCGCTGTCGCGCAATAAAGACGTGCTCAACAGTTCCATCGCCCGGGCTGACGGCTTGTACAACAACGATTGCTCGTTAGCGCCGCTGCTGGTTTTCCTCAATGACCACAAGGCCGAAACCCTGGACCGCGCCGTGCACGCGGTGCAGGAGTTCGCTGCGGAAAATAACCGTGAAGGTCTGGAGTTCCTCCTGGCTGCCGGTAACGCCGGGATTGAAGCCGCCACCAACGAGGTGATCAAGCGTTCCGAGTTGACCATCCTGATTCTGGTCTACATCTGCGTGGCGGTGATGTGCATGATCACCTTCCGCTCGTGGGCGGCGACCCTGTGCATCGTGTTGCCGCTGGTACTGACCTCGGTGCTGGGCAACGCATTGATGGCGTTTATGGGTATCGGCGTCAAAGTCGCGACTTTGCCGGTGGTGGCGCTAGGTGTAGGGATTGGTGTCGATTACGGCATTTATATCTACAGCCGTCTGGAAAGCTTCCTGCGGGCGGGCTTGCCGTTGCAGGAGGCGTACTACGAAACCCTGAAGTCCACCGGTAAAGCGGTGCTGTTCACCGGCTTGTGTCTGGCGATTGGCGTGTGTACCTGGATCTTCTCGGCAATCAAGTTCCAGGCTGACATGGGCCTGATGCTGACCTTTATGCTGCTGTGGAACATGTTTGGCGCACTATGGCTGCTGCCCGCGCTGGCGCGGTTCCTGATCAAGCCGGAGAAAATGGCGGGCAAGGTGGGGAATTCGTTGTTTTCACATTAGTAGAGTGGAAGCCCGGCTCCCACAAGCACACTGATGACGTGGGACCGGCTTCAGCCGGGAAGAGGCCAGTACATTCAGTACATCGTCATCGTCAGAAATACCGCCTTCCCGGCTAAAGCCGGTCCCACGTCGGATTGCGGGTAAACATAGAATCTCCCAAAATTTTATGCAATTAACAGGGTTACAAGCCCAACTCCCGCCCCAACACCACGCTCAACGCATTCCTCGCATCATCAAGCTGCACCAGCGTTGCATGCCGTGCGCCCAGTGCGTCTCGGTTTTCGATGGCGGTTAGGATTGCCTTGTGACGCGGCAATGCCAACTCATGCAAATTGGGCCGCTGGTTGGAGTGCTTGAGCGCTTCACGCAATGCCAGTGAAAGCATGTTGCACAGGTGTGCGAGCAAGTCGTTGTGAGTCGCGTCGGCTATCCGGCTGTGGAAGTCCAGGTCGGGTTGCAACAGCGCCTCAGGAGTTGGCGCGGCTTCCATACGTTGGTAAGCCTCACCAATCGAAGCGATTTCTTCATCAGTGGCATGTTGTGCGGCGAGGGCGGCAACCGCGGGTTCGATGACCGCACGGACACTGGTCAGCAAATTGAAGAATTCATTTTGTGGGGTGCACTGCATGATCCAGTGCAATACATCCGGATCGAGCAGATGCCATTCGCGACGGGCCTTGACCACCGTTCCGACGCGCGGACGCGAGTAAACCAAACCCTTGGCCACTAGCACTCGGGTGGCTTCGCGCAACACCGGTCGACTGACAGCGTACTCCTCACAAAGCAAGGCTTCGGCAGGCAGCTTTTCATCAGGCTTGAAACGTCCGGAGACGATCTGCATGCCCAGCTCCTGAACGATGCGGGCGTGCATGCTTTTACGGTCGGAAGGCTTTCGGTAATCCATGGGGACGCAAGTCGATCCTGAGCGATGAGTGCGGGGCATCATAGCATCGGCGTTGTGTGGGAGCAGAGCTTGCTCGCGATAAAGCTGGATGCGATTCGCTGTAGATCGCATGTACCTTATCGCGAGCAAGCTCTGCTCCCACTGTAGATCGCGCCCTTCTGTTGGGGCTGGGCTTTTCTATCGATCAGTGAGAATGCCTTGGCACCTCAGCCCCGCGCATGCCTACCAGGAAGTCGAAGTCGCAACCCTGATCGGCCTGCAACACATGCTTCACATACAATTCGCGATAGCCGCCGACCAACAGTTGCTGTTGTTGCGGTGGCTGCCAGTCGGCCAGGCGGGCGGCGAGTTCTGCTTCGGGAATGTCCAGATGCAAACGGCCGCTGGCGCAGTCGAGCTCGATCCAGTCACCTTCCTGCACCACCGCCAATGGACCGCCGGCGGCTGCTTCGGGTGCCACGTGCAAAACCACCGTGCCGTAGGCCGTTCCGCTCATGCGCGCATCGGAAATCCGCACCATGTCAGTCACGCCTTGTGCCAGCAGTTTGGCAGGCAAGCCCATGTTGCCGACTTCGGCCATGCCCGGATAACCCTTGGGGCCGCAGTTTTTCATGACCATGATCGAGTTGGCGTCGATGTCCAGATCCGGATCGTTGATCCGTGCCTTGTACATGTCGAAGTTTTCGAACACCACGGCTCGACCCCGGTGTTGCATCAATGAGGCAGTAGCCGCCGAAGGCTTGAGCACTGCACCCAATGGCGCCAGGTTGCCGCGCAATACACAGATGCCGCCGTCAGCGCGGATCGGATTGTCGAGGGCACGGATCACTTCGTCTTCACCGTAGATCGGCGCGCCTTGGGTATTCTCGCGAATGGATTTTCCGTTGACGGTCAACGCATCCGGGTTAGGCAGCAAGTTGGCTTCGTCCATACGGCGCAGCACGGCGGGCAAACCACCGGCGTAGTAGAACTCCTCCATCAGGAAACGCCCGGATGGCTGCAGGTCAACAATGGTCGGCATCCCGCGACCCATGCGGGTCCAGTCGTCCAGCTCCAGATCGACACCGATGCGCCCGGCGATGGCTTTCAAATGGATCACCGCGTTGGTTGAGCCGCCAATGGCTGCGTTGACGCGGATCGCGTTTTCAAACGCCGCTTTGGTCAGAATCTTCGACAGGCGCAGGTCTTCTTTGACCATTTCCACGGCGCGCATGCCCGACATGTGCGCCAGCACATAACGTCGTGAGTCCACGGCTGGAATCGCCGCGTTGTGGGGCAGGGAAGTGCCGAGCGCTTCAGCCATGCACGCCATGGTCGAGGCGGTGCCCATGGTGTTGCAGGTGCCTGCCGAGCGGGACATGCCGCCTTCCGCCGCGAGGAAATCGTCGAGGGTGATTTGCCCGCCTTTATAGGCTTCGTGCATTTGCCAGACCACGGTGCCGGAGCCGATGTCCTTGCCTTTGTGTTTGCCGTTGAGCATTGGCCCGCCGGTGACCACGATGGCGGGCACGTCGCAACTGGCCGCGCCCATCAGCAGAGCCGGTGTGGTTTTGTCACACCCGGTGAGCAGCACTACGCCGTCGATGGGGTTGCCGCGAATCGCCTCTTCGACATCCATGCTGGTCAGGTTACGGGTAAACATCGCCGTGGGGCGCAGGTTGGATTCGCCGTTGGAGAACACCGGGAATTCCACCGGCCAGCCGCCTGCTTCAATCACACCGCGTTTGACGTGCTCGGCGATTTGCCGGAAGTGGGCGTTGCAAGGGGTGAGTTCCGACCATGTGTTACAGATGCCGATGATGGGCTTGCCTTGAAACTGGTGATCAGCGATCCCCTGATTCTTCATCCAGCTGCGGTACATGAAGCCGTTTTTGTCGGCAGTACCAAACCATTGGGCAGAACGCAGGGGTTTTTTATCGGAATCAGACATGATCGGCTCTCTTATTGTAAGACTTAATGGCTTTTCTGATGGCTAAGTTAAGCGCAAATTCGCGTCATGGGAAGAGTTGTTAGCTAAATAGTAATACTATATAGTCGATTTTCAGTGAGGGGCCGACCCTGGCAAAAGCATCTGATTTGCTCCAGGCCAGAGGCGATCTCCACTCCATAACAAGAACAATTGGAGATCGCACACATGAGCCAGGAACTCCGGCTTATTCGCCGCATCACCCTGAAATTGATTCCCTTCCTGATCCTGCTTTACCTGATCGCTTATGTGGACCGCTCTGCCGTGGGCTTCGCCAAGTTGCACATGGGCGCGGACATCGGTATCGGCGACGCGGCCTATGGGCTGGGCGCCGGGTTGTTTTTCATCGGCTATTTCCTGTTTGAAATCCCCAGCAACCTGATGCTTGAACGCTTCGGCGCCCGCCGTTGGTTCGCGCGGATCATGATTACCTGGGGCGCTATCACCATCGGCATGGCCTTTGTGCAGGGGCCGCACAGTTTTTATGTGATGCGCTTTCTGCTAGGCGCGGCCGAGGCGGGCTTCTTTCCGGGCGTGCTGTACTACATCACGCAGTGGTTCCCGGTCCGCCATCGCGGCAAGATCCTCGGTTTGTTCATCCTTTCCCAACCGATCGCCATGATGATCACCGGGCCGGTGTCCGGTGGTTTGTTGGGCATGGATGGCGTGATGGGTCTGCACGGTTGGCAGTGGCTGTTTATCGTCATTGGCACCCCGGCCATCCTGCTGACCTGGCCGGTGCTGCGCTGGTTGCCGGACGGTCCACACCAGGTTAAATGGATGAATGAGACCGAGAAAAACTGGCTCACCGGTGAACTGAAAAAGGACCTGGAAGAGTACGGTCAAACGCGTCACGGCAATCCGTTGCACGCCCTGAAGGACAAGCGCGTTCTATTGCTGGCGCTGTTTTACCTGCCCGTGACCTTGAGCATTTACGGACTTGGCCTGTGGTTGCCGACGCTGATCAAACAGTTCGGTGGAACGGATCTGGTCACTGGCTTTGTGTCCTCGGTGCCTTACATCTTCGGGATCATCGGCCTGCTGATCGTCCCACGCAGTTCCGACCGACTGAATGACCGTTACGGACACCTCGCGGTGCTTTATGTACTGGGTGCCATCGGTCTTTTCCTCAGTGCCTGGCTGTCATTGCCGGTCGCGCAACTGGCGGCGTTGTGTCTGGTGGCCTTTGCGCTGTTTTCCTGCACCGCCGTGTTCTGGACATTGCCCGGCCGTTTCTTCGCGGGGGCCAGCGCGGCGGCCGGTATCGCCCTGATCAATTCAGTGGGCAATCTCGGTGGCTACATCGGTCCGTTCGTGATCGGCGCGCTCAAGGAATACACCGGCAATCTGGCTTCGGGTTTGTACTTCCTGTCCGGGGTGATGGTCTTCGGCCTGGTATTGACCGGCGTGGTTTACCACTTGCTGGAACGCAAACACGTGCTGCCCGCCAGCGATTTCGCCGCCAGCGCCCGCAGCCGCACTTGATTAATAACGGTAGGAGCGAACTTGTTCGCGAGGCGGCGTGCCTGACACACCGCATTCTGCATCTCGCCAACAAGTTGCCTCCTACCGAAAGGTGCGTTAGTGAATTTTGAAAGGAGATCCCAATGAACCTAGTGCAATTCGAACTCAGCAATGGCCAGCGTCGTGTCGGTCTGGTAGACGGCGATCTGATCCGTGAAGTGCAGGGCGCACACAGCGTGCGTGATCTGGCGTTATCCGCCATCGACGCAGGTATCGGTCTGGCGCAGCAGGTCGATAAACAGGGTCTCGGCGAAAGCCATGATTACGCGCAATTGTTGCAGGACCTGCGCATTCTGCCGCCGCTGGACCATCCCGATCCTTCGCATGTGCTGGTCAGCGGAACCGGTCTGACTCATCTGGGCAGCGCCTCCGCGCGGGACAAGATGCACCAGCAGGCGGGCGACGAAGCGTCGATGACCGACACCATGCGCATCTTCAAGTGGGGCGTGGAGGGCGGTAAGCCTCAAGCCGGGCAGGCGGGCGTGCAGCCTGAATGGTTTTACAAAGGTGATGGCAGCATCGTCGTGCGCCCCGGCGCGGACTTCTCGCTGCCGCCGTTCGCCGAAGATGGCGGCGAAGAGCCTGAACTCAGCGGCCTGTATGTGATTGGCAACGACGGCAAACCGTATCGCCTGGGTTTCGCCATCGGCAACGAGTACTCCGACCACATCATGGAGCGTCGTAATTACCTGTATCTGGCCCACTCGAAATTACGCGCCTGTTCCTTTGGCCCGGAACTGCGGATTGGCGAGTTGCCACAGAACCTGTCCGGAACCAGCCGCGTGCTGCGCGGCGGTGAAGTGATCTGGGAGAAGGAATTCCTCAGTGGCGAAGCCAACATGTGCCACAGCCTGGAAAACCTCGAATACCACCACTTCAAATACAGCCAGTTCCTGCGTCCGGGTGATGTGCATGTGCACTTCTTCGGCACCGCGACCCTGTCCTTTGCCGATGGCGTGCGCACCCAGCCGGGGGATCAGTTCCAGATCAGCCAGGCGGAGTTCGGCAAGCCTTTGGTGAACGGGATCGAGAAGACCGAAGCCGCGTTTTTGCCGGGCGGGATTGGGCAGCTGTGATGATCATCCATAGGAATGCGATTTAACCCTGTGGGAGCTGAGCTTGCTCGCGATAAGAGCACTGCAGATATCAGGTCAATTTGCGTCCAGCCTTATCGCGAGCAAGCTCAGCTCCCACAGATAAATCGCGTTTTAGTTCAAGTCAGTACCAACATCCGACACTCCAATAACAACAAGGAGGTGCGCACATGACCACCCACACTTCGCCAATCGAAGCGTTCGACGAGGACGTTTTCGAGGACAAGATCTATCGCAAGGTTAATTGGCGGATCATCCCGCTGTTTATCCTCTGCTTCCTGTTTGCCTATCTGGATCGGGTCAATATCAGTTTCGCCAAGCTGCAGATGCAAAGCGATCTGGGTTTCAGCGAGACGGTCTATGGTCTTGGTGCCAGCCTGTTTTTCGTTGGTTACTTTCTGTTCGAAGTGCCGAGCAACATGCTCCTGCACAAGATCGGTGCCCGGGTTTGGATTGCGCGGATTATGGTCACGTGGGGCATCACCTCGGCGTGCATGATGTTTGTGCAGACCGAGTTCTGGTTCTACACCCTGCGTTTTCTGATCGGGGTCATGGAAGCCGGATTCGTGCCTGGCGTGTTGTACTTTTTCACTCAGTGGTACCCGAGCAATCGTCGTGCCCGGGTCAATTCCTATTTCAAAAGTTCTATTTGCCTGTGCGGCATTGTCGGCGGGCCCATCGCCGGTTTGATCCTC
Organism: Pseudomonas caspiana; assembly: GCF_002158995.1. Classification (GTDB taxonomy): domain Bacteria; phylum Pseudomonadota; class Gammaproteobacteria; order Pseudomonadales; family Pseudomonadaceae; genus Aquipseudomonas; species Aquipseudomonas caspiana. The sequence continues at coordinate 335,287 of NZ_LOHF01000004.1, forward strand.
GGCCATTTCGACGGCGTGCTGGGCATGCCCGGCTGGCGTTGGCTATTTCTGCTTGAAGGCCTTCCTTCGGTCCTGCTCGGCATCGTGGTGTTCTGGTTCGTCTGCGATCGCATCGAAGACGCCAAGTGGCTCAACGACGCCGAGAAGAAAGTGGTACTGGCGCGCATGGCCCGGGAAGTACAGCCCGAGACGCCGCAAAGCTTCAAGGACATCTGGAAACACCCGACCACCTACGTGATGTCGGTGATTTACCTGTGTCTGGTCATGGCCCTGACCGGTTTGCTGTTCTGGATGCCGCAACTGATCAAAAGCGCCGGTGTTGCTGACACCATGACCATCGGCTGGCTGACGGTGATTCCCTACGTGGGCGCAGTGATCGGCAATTTGCTGATCGGTGCGAGCTCCGACCGACGCGGTGAGCGGCGTTGGCACATGGCGGGCTGTGCGTTATTCACGGCGGCGGGGTATCTGGTGTGTGCCGTCTTCCCCGGTCAGTTGCTGCCCTTGATGGTCGGCATGACCATGATCATGACCGGCATCATCGCCTGGATGCCGATTTTCTGGACCATCCCGCCACGCTTCCTCAGCGGTCTTGCGGCGGCGGCAGGTATTGCGCTGATCAACTCCATCGGTCAACTGGGCGGGATCATCGCGCCGTTCATGGTCGGGCGGGTCAAGGATCTGACCGGTGCAGCGACTCCTGCGTTGTACGTGCTGTGCGCAGTCTGCGTGCTGGCCATGGCATTGATTATCTGGGGGATTCCGAACCGTTATTACGTGCGCGAAACCACTCACGACAAACCTTCGGCGGGCACAGTTGAAGCGACTGCCTGAAATTTACGGTGGTTCTGTCCAAGGTAGTTTTGGCCTATCATTCGCGCTTTTACACAGACGAAGACTGCCATGACCACCACCCCGACGACGATGAGCGCAGCCCTGAAAGACGCCACGATGCTGGAAATTGACGGGCTGCATGCCTGGGATTTCTTTCTGGGCGACTTTCTGACCCTCGAGTGCATGGATGGTCGCGAGCGCAAGACCTGGCGTTTCACGATGGAGCAGGTCAATGCTGCGACGTTCGATGAAGTTCAGGACTGCTGGCTGATCACCGACGGTACCCATGATTACCGCATGAAATGCCTTGAAGCGTTCACCCCGACCAAGGATGACGAGGACGACGCGCAGGAGGACTGACCCCCGATAAAACCAATCAGCGGCAAGCCTGTCTTAACGTTGTTCGCGCGTCGATGGCGCCCAATAACAACCTGAAAAAAAGAAGGCTCTGCCCATGACTCGTACATTTCTGCCTTGGCTGGCACTGGCCGGCGCAATGAGCGCTTTTCCCATACAGGCGCAAAGCATGACTGAATACGACGTACTGATTGGCTCTTACACCCAGGCTTCTAGCGAAGGTATCTATCGATACCGCTTTAACAGCCAGACCGGCCAGCTGGATGCCAAACCCCTGCAAGTGATCAAGACTGACAACCCGTCCTGGCTGACCCTTTCCAAGGATCAGCGCCATCTGTTTGTGGTCAACGAGAACGGCCCCGGTGGTAAGGATGTAGTCGGCAAGGTCAGCAGTTTTGCGATTGATGCCAAGACCCATCAGGTCACGCCGATCAATCAGGTCAAGAGCCAGGGTGACGAGCCGACGCATTCCAGCCTCAGCCCGGACCAGTGCTTCCTGTTCGTGTCCAACTATGCCGTGCAGCCTGATCCGGGTGGTGCGCTGGCGGTGATCCCGGTGGGCAAGGACGGCAAGCTGTCCGAGGTTGTTCAGGTCAGCAATGATCATGGCGCGAGCAAGGTCAATCCTGAGCGTCAGGCGTCTTCCCACGTGCATTCGGCGATCCCGACGCCGGATGACAAGTATGTGGTGACCAGCGATCTGGGCGCCGACAAGATGCTGGTGTTCAGCTATGACGGCAATCGCGCCAAGCCTTTGCAACCGGCCAAAACGCCGACCGTGCAATTGCCAGCTGGCAGTGGCCCGCGTCACCTGCTGTTCAGCGAGGATGGCAAGCACGCCTGGCTGACTCTGGAAATGGTCGCGCAAGTCGCTGTCTTTGATTATCACGATGGTGTGTTCAAGCAAACCCAACTGGTGGACTTGAAGAACAAGGATGCGCAGCAGAAAGTCGGCGCGGGTGGCTTGCACACCTCGCCGGACGGTAAATTCCTCTATGTGGCCAACCGCGGCGAAGCCAACCAGGTGCTGGTATTTGCCATTGATGCCAAAGGGCAGCTCAAGGAAGTGCAACGTCGTTCCGTTGAAGGTGTGGAGCCGCGTGAATTCCGCATCGATCCGAGCGGGCAGTTCATGCTGATTGCCAATCAGAAGAGCAATCAGATCGTCACGGTGAAGGTTGATCCGAAAACCGGCCTGCTGGGTGATACGGTGCAAAAGCTCGACTTTGACTCGCCTTCGGATTTCCGTTTCCTGACCGGCAAGTGATCCTGAAGAACCTCAAGCCCTTGATTTACGCGGGCTTGGGGTTCTATCAATTCAAGTGATATGAGCTAGTGCTACAAAACATTTCGACTGAACCGCTCTCGGGGGTAAGTTTGAGTCACGGCCAAGACGGTCAAGACTTGAAACCTAGTTCCACTTAGCATCCGAGGGTTAACGCCATGAACTTCAATATCTTCTCCATCATTGCCGCGTCTGCCATTTCCGCCACTGTTGCATTGCCCGCTCAGGCCAGTGTTGATGTGACAGACAAAAAGAATCACGCGACTCAGACTTACACCCCTAAATACTTGCAGCAAAGTGCTAATTTCTACGCAGCACTGGATCACAAGACTCAACAATGAATAAGCGATTGAATCCATTCCCGGTTAACGCCTGTATCGCTACCCGGGAATGGATTCGCAAAAAACACTATTGTTGACGGTTGTTTGTTAATAGATCACGCCGCTTTCGCGAGCATGTTCGCTTACCCAGGTTTTTGCGACCTTCTGATCATCGCGTATCAGAGCCATGCAGATTCTGCCAGTGAGCCTGCTCGCGAAAGCGCCGAATGAGTCCCTCTTGGCCCGCGTCTCTCATAGGATGCGGGCTTTTTTTATGCGATTTTTTTGTGGCGTTCATATGTGGGAGCGGTGCTTGCCCGCGATTCGGTTCAAACTCTATCGCGGGCAAGCACCGCTCCCACAAAGGATTGGGTTTCAAGGATGGATGTTTAATAGGGCTAATTAAGGCGCTCAATAATCAACCCAACTGATATTCGCTATCTCCAGCCATCGTTTTTCAATACTCCGATTTTCCGCGATCCTGTCGGCCTGGAAACACAACACTGGAACTTACGGAGTTACACCCATGGCCACTGCCATTCTTCATTCAATCAAACAAGGCGCCTACATCGCCATTTCGCTTTATGTGGTTTTTATTGCAGTGGTCACTGTTACCAGTATGAATCCACAATTAACCACCCCTTCAACCCAGACTGTTGTTGATCGCGCAGCCTTGAGTACTCAAGAGCGTGCATCGTGAGTGGCGGCAAAATATGGGTGACTGCTGGCCTTGCCGTCATGATCAATGGCAGTTCATTGCTGGGCATTGGTCAGAACTCGGTAGGCGGGGTGGCGCGCAATATCGAATGCCGGTATGAGATTGCGCAGGCTATTGAATTGTCCAGGGCGCAGAAAGTGCTGGCGGGAACCCGGCCGGAGAAGGTTGGGGTGGTTGTGTAGTGTGTCTGGCGATGCGCTCCCACAAAAGATTGCGGTTACCGGTAGGCCATGGTCACTTAGCCATCACCGCTTTAAACAATTCTGACTGAATGAACCGCTCAAGCCAGCCACGCAGTTTCGGGTATGGGCTTGTCGCGAACCATTCAGGATCCACCGCGCTGAACTGCCGTATGAACGGCGCTAGCGCAATGTCGGCCAATGTCACCTGATCTGTTACCAGAAAATCCTGGTGTTGTAAGCGCGCTTCGAGTTTCTGCAAAAACACTTCGCCTAGTTGCCGATAATGTTCCTGGGAATATTCAGGGTGGCGCACGAAGTATTTGTAGCGATCCAAGTGTTGCTTGAACGCCTGATCGTTCTCTTCGATCAGCGCCTGAATGTCCCGGCGGCCGTCGCCGTCGTCGATCAATAGCCAGTTGTCCGGGTCGTTTTGCGCCAGTGCCCAGTGCATGATGTCCAGACTCTGCTCCAGCACCTGGTCTTCAAGCACCAGTACCGGCACCGTACCTTTCGGCGAGCGCTCAAGCATCTCCGGCGGTTTGGCTTTGAGGCTGACTTCGTGGACCTGCACTGTGCAGCCTGCGTAGCGCAAAGCCATGCGGGCGCGCATGGCGTAAGGGCAGCGACGGAATGAGTAAAGCACGACCGTCATCAGTGGCTGACCTCGACCGTACTCAAGCCATTGCCCTGACGCTTAACCTGAATCTGCACTGGAATCCGTTCGTGCATCTCCTGTACGTGAGAGATCACGCCAACCTTACGACCTTGAGCCTGCAAGCCATCCAGCGCATCCATGGCCAATTGCAGGGATTCCGGGTCGAGGCTACCGAAGCCTTCGTCGATAAATAACGACTCGATTTTCAGTGTGCTCGACGCCATGGAGGCCAGACCCAAAGCCAGTGCCAGTGACACCAGGAAGGTTTCGCCGCCAGACAACGAATGCACCGAGCGCAGTTCGTCGCCCATTTCCGTGTCCATGACCAGCAAGCCAAGCATGCTGCCACCGCGCTTCAAGCGATAACGCCGCACCAGTTGCTTGAGCTGGGCGTTGGCGTGATGCACCAGCAAATCAAGGTTGTAGGCCTGGGCGATCTTGCGAAACTTGTCGCCTTCGGCGGAGCCGATCAGCGCCGCCAGTCTTGCCCAGCGCAGGTATTCGCTGTGGGCATTGGCGATCTGTTCCTGCAATTCGCGGCTGGCGTTGTTGCGGCGTTCGTCTTCGCTCAGTTGGGCGCGCAGATCAGCACATTGCTGTTCCTGTTCAGCGCACAGCTTTTGCGCCTCCAGCAAGGCGGCGTTCAATTGTTCGGCATCCGTCACATCGCTGTGATGGGCCTGATGCTGCTGCAGTTGTTTGTCCCGTTCCTGAAGCAGGATGCGGGTTTGCTCCAGAGTCTTTTCGCTCTGCTGCAATTGTTGGCGCAGTTGGCTGACACCTTCATCGCTGTAGCCGAGCAGCACTTCCAGGGCGGCATCATCCAGTTCGGGATGAGCGCTGCGCCATTGAGTGATTTGTTGATCCAGTTCGGCCAACTCTTGCTGCAATGCCTGCAAACGCGACTGTTCGCTTTCCAGCCCGGTGGCCAGTTTGATCAACTCGCTGCGTGCCTGTTGCAGCTCATCGCTGGCGGCGGTTTGAGCGCGGCGCGCCTGTTCCAGCGCGGTCTCGAGTTGCTGTTGCCATTGTTCGGCACTGGCGTGGCCATCCAGCATTTCAGTCAGGCGTTGCTGGCTGGCGTGTTGCTGGGCTTGCAGGTCGGCGAGGCGTTGTTGCTGCTTCAAACGCTCTTGTTCCAGATTGTGCTGGCTGTCCTGTTCGCGTTCGATCCGGCGTGCGCGCTCGGTGTGCTCCTGTTGCTCTTCCTGCTGGCGGTCCAGTTGTTCCAGACGCTGCGCGATGTCGTTGTCCAGTTGCATGAAACTGTCGGTGGCCGCTTCACGCCAACGTTGCAAGCTTTCGGCGGGCAGCAGCGGTTCGAACTCTTGCAGTGCGGCCTCAAAGGCTTGATTGTCCAGTGCGATATTGCGTTGCTGATCGTCGAGCATTTTCATCGCGTGCTGGCTGGCATCACGGGCGCTTTGTACGTTTTGCTGCAACTGTTCGGCGTCTTGCTGCACTTTGAGCAACACTCGCTGGCGTTGCTCGCTGGTGGCTATTTCTTCCGTCAGCGCATGCAGCCGCTCGCTCAACCAGTCACCGCGAATCGGCTCGGGTTGTTCCAGCAAGCGCGCGTAAAGCGGATGCGCTTCAAGTTCAGGCGCGAGCTTTTGCAACTGCTCTGTAAGTTGTTCCAGTTGCGGCCGGGACTGTTTGAGACGGGCATTGAGTTCGGTGACTTCGGCACGCAACTCGGCGAGTTTTTCGCTGAGCTGACTGACCTTCAACCGCGCACTGTTTTCCTCGCTGTCGTCGTGGCCGGACAGCGCCTGGAGCAGGGCGTCGGACTGATGATAAGGATGGTCTTCGCTGCCACACACCGGACACGGTTGTTGATCGACCAGTTGCGCTCGCAACTCTTCAACGCTGGCACTGCGGGCAAGACGCTGACGTTGCAGCAACTCGACGGTGACTTTCAGCGCCTGCTCGGCAGCTTCGTGTTCGGTCTTCAGTTGCAGTCCGCTGGCGATACTTTTATTGCGCTGCTCGTTAGCTTGCTGTTGCAGCAACTCGACATCCTGCAGACGTTTTTCGATGTCCTGATGGCGTTGCCAGATGCGCTCCAGTGAATCGATCGCGCTGTGTTGCTGACGATTGTCGTGGAGCAATTGACCCAGGCGCTGGATCTCGGCATTGACCGCTTCGGCCTTGACCTGCGCTTCGCTGTACAGCGCTTGCAGGGCGTTGCGCCGGTCCGTCAGTTCCTGTTCGGCACGGGTCGAATTCTTTTCCAGCTCCGGCAGTTCTTCGCGGCCTTTATTCAACCGGGCGCTGAGTTTCACGGCTTCCTGCAAGCGCGGCCGATAGGCCGTCCATGCCTTGCTCAACGGGGCGAGTACGGCGCTTTTTTCCAGTTGCTCGGCAATGGTTTGCAGGCGCTCATTCAGCAAGCGCTGTTGATCGAGCAACTGATTCAACGCCGCATGGCTGTCGGCCTTTGTCCGCTCGGCTGCTTCGGCATGCAGCGTTGCGTCCTGCACTTCTTTGTTCAGGTGGGTGAGGTTGCCTTGCTGCTCGAACGCCTGACCAATGATCGGTGCGGCGGTTTTTTTCTGTTGCTCGGCCTGTTCGAGCGCGCCATTGGCGCTGAGCAGCTTTTCTTCAAGGCCGGTTTGTATGGCATGCAGGTCATTCTGGCGCTGGGCGTGTTCAGCGATTTGCGCACTGAGCGGGCTCAATTGGGCGTCCAGGCGATGGCGCTGGGCGAACAGGTGGCGTTGCGGTGCAAGGCGTTCCAGCTGGCCGAGTAACTGACGCTGGCTGTTCTGGTTTTCCCAGTCTTGCTGGGCGCTGGCCAGTTGTTCACTGGCGCTCTGGTGTTCGTCACGCAAGCGTTGTAGTTCAGTCAGCCACTGCTGTTTGAGTTCCAGCTGACGCTGTTGCGCCTGGTGGGTCTTGAGCTGTTGCTGGGCTTCGCTGAAGTGTTGCTCCAGTTCTGCGCGCTGCTCCGGCGGCATGGGCGCGATGCCCGTCGCCATTAGCTTGAGATCCTCGTGGATTTTTTCTGCCTCTTTGCTCTTGCTGAAAGCCCGGCGTCCCAACTGGCTATAGATAGCCGTGTCGGTGAGCTTTTCCAGCAGTTCGCTGCGCTCTTTGTCATCGGCCTTGAGGAAGGCGCTGAATTCGCTTTGGGCGAGCATGACCGCCCGGGTGAACTGCTCGAAGTTCAGGCCCAGACGGGCTTCGAGCATGGTTTTGTATTCGCTCTTGTTCTGCGTGCTGAGGATCTGCTCGCTGTCCAGATCAGTCAGGGTCTGGCGGCTGGCCTGGAGTTTTTTCGTAGCGTTGTCCCGTGCGCGGTTGGTTTCCCAGCGAGCACGGTAGCGGCGTTTGTCGATGCCGACGAAATCCACTTCGGCGTAACCGCTGCCGGTGCCACGCCGTAGCAAGGTGCGCGGATCGTTGGTGCTGATGTCGCCGTCGATTTCCGGAACCCGCGACTGGCCGATGTTGCTCAGGCGTGGAATGGCCCCGAACAGAGCCAGACACAACGCGTCGAGCAAGGTGCTTTTGCCCGCGCCGGTAGGACCGGTGATCGCGAACAAGCCAGCGCTGGCGAGTGGTTCTGCGGTGAAATCCAGTTCAAACGGGCCCGCCAGGGAGGCGAGGTTCTTCAGGCGGATGGCGAGAATTTTCATGGTTGTTCGCTCTCCAGCTGGACTTCCTGCAGCAGCGTAGCGAAGTCGCTCAGGGTTTGTTCGTCGACCTCGCTGCCGTAGTTATCCAGCCATGCGCGGCTGAACAATTCTTGCGGGCTGAGCTGATCCAGTTCGATCAGGTCTTCGTCGTTGTCGCCACCGTCACTGCTGCCTTTACCGGCATATTCCGCACCGATGCGCACAAGGCGCACGGCTTTGCCCTGCAGGGCCTCTTCGATCTGGTTACGCAGATCCGGCTGCGGTTCGTCCAGGCGGACCCGAACTTCCAGCCATGGCTGACGATCAACGTCGGCCAGCAGGTCGATGTCCGGCAAATCCTTAAGCTGCAACAGCAACTCGGCCAACGGTGCCGGACCGATTCGTTGCAGGTTGACGGCGCGGGGGATCAGCAGGGTTTCGACACTGCGCAGTTGTTCGCCGTCGCAGTCGATCTCGAGAATCTGGTGCTGATAGCCAATCTCCGAAAATGACAAGGGGATCGGCGAGCCGCTGTAACGAATACGCTCTTCGCCATTGACCCGCTGCGGCTTGTGCAAATGGCCAAGGGCGACGTAAGTGATGCTCGGACCGAACAGGCTGGCGGGCAGGGCTTCGGCGTTGCCGATGATCAGGCTGCGTTCGGAGTCTTCCGAGACCGAACCACCGGCCATGTGCGCGTGGCTGATGGCGATCAGGGCCTGACCTGGCTGACGCTTGAGGTTGGCCGCCTCGACCAGCAGTTCATGCACGCGGCCAATACCGCGCAAGTAGTCGTCGCCCAGGGTTGCGCCGGTGACTTCAGCGGGGCGCAAGAAAGGCAGGGCCAGGCACCATGCGCCGATTTCGCCTTTGGCGTCCGGCAGTGGCAGCAGCAGGCGCTCGACATCCAGGGTGCCGTCATCGAGCCACAGCACGCGACCCAATGCATGGGTACGCAAGCGGCGCATCAAGGGCGCGGGCAGTTCGATTCGCGAACCGGAGTCATGGTTGCCAGCGATCATCACGATGGTCAGCAGCGGTTGCTGCTCGTGGGCGCTGACGATGAAATCGTACAGCCGCTCCTGGGATTTAACCGGCGGGTTGACCGTGTCGAAGATGTCGCCAGCGATCAACAGTACATCGGGCTGCCGCTCTTTCAGTCGGGCCAGCAGCCAGATCAGAAAGCTGGCGTGTTCGAAGTCCCGCTCCTGGCCATGAAGGTTCTGGCCGAGGTGCCAGTCGGAGGTGTGGAACAGTCGCATGGGTAATCTCAATCCTGAAATGGTGACTTGGCCGGGTGAATGCGCTTTTGAACCTGTGCAATTTTTATGTGGGAGCGAGGCTTGCCCGCGATAAACGATAACGCGGAGTCTCTACCACCTGCGTCTCATGTATCGCGGGCAAGCACCGCTCCCACATGGAACCGGGTTTGCCGCGAGTTAGCGCGGTACCACAGGGCATGCGCAGTCGGCCAAGGTTTTCTATTTTGGATACAACGGCGGCAAGCTCTGCTCGGTCGTCGGGTCCTGAATGTTTTCGGCGGCGGGCAGGGTACGTACTGCTCGCCAGAGTTGTTCGCCCAGCCACAGTTGGCCGGTTTCGCTGTACAGCGCGCCATTGAGACCATCCAGTGCGTCGGACAGCGGCACGAAGCGGGCGGCCATGTCGGCCAGGGTTTCCGGTTGCTGCCGCGCCCAGGCATCGAGTGCCTGACGAGTCGCCTGCGGATCATTGGCCAGGCTGGCGCGCTTGAGGTCATCGAGCACCGTACGCGGGCTTGGCCCGGTTTGCACGGCGCGGGCGACGGCGGGCTGACTACGTGCACGCCACCAGAGAACAAAGCCGATCAGCGTGGTCAGGGCAAAAAACAGCGTGCTCATCTGCCATGGCCATACCGGTGGGCCAATAACGGTAACGCCGTTCAAATCGCTGCTGACCGGCGTGTCTATCGCCAGGCTGGGGTTAATGCTGACCTGCAAGGCTCGGGCGGGCAGGCTGGTATGTTCCAGATGGTCTTCAAGGGTGTTCCACCAGACCACGTCCACGCTTGGCAAATCAATGGCACCGGGACGAGTTGGCACCAGTGCCTCGCGCTCTTCGCGGGTGCCGGTCAGGCCTCGGTCGCTGGTCACGTTGGCCAGCTTCGGCTGATCCGGATAACGTCGCAGAGCGCTTACTTCAGTGGCAGGCAAGGGCGGCAGTTGTGCACCGGACAAGCCTTCGACCTTGAGGGTAATGGTGCGTGTCAGGGAGTCGCCCACCTGACTGCGGCCCGGCTCCGGGCTCCAGCTTTCGCTCAGATTGACGCTGCGCGCGGGCAACCAAGGCGCATCGGCAGGGTAGTTGGCGGGTTTGGCTTTAACCGTCAAAGGCAACTGCGCAGAGCTGACGCGCATGACTTTGCCCGGCTGTGGCCCGAACGGCGTGCCTGGCTCATTGTTGGACGGTCCGTCACTGTTAGGCTGGACCAGCGTGGCGCTGAACGTCTGCGGAGGGATTATCAGCGTGCCGCTCTGTTGCGGATAAATCGCGTAGCGCATCTCGATCACGCCGTGACGGATGCCATTGATGAGCTTTTCATAGGTGCGCGATTCGCCGAGCTTTTCGACCCGTGCTTCGGGCACTTCCAGCGGGCTCAGATTGCTGTCATCGAACAGCGACACCGAGTGATAGACGCGCAGGGTCAATACAGCCTGGGCCTGAACGTAAACGTTGTCTTTATCCAGGGTCGCTTCGACGAACACTGGAGCCTGTTGGCTGGCGTGATCCGGGTTTTCGCTTTGCACGACTTGCAGGATGATCGGCTGGCTTTTCAGTGCGCCCAATTGCAGTGAAGGCACCTCGACTGAGCCGGTCTGTTTCGGTAACAGGGTAATGATCCAGCGCGTAGTGGCCTGATTTCCGCCGTCCAGCGTGTTGAGCCGGTTGATCTGGCGGGTGCCGCCTACGTCAAAGCTGCCTTCAAGAGCGCTCAGGTCAGGCTTGCCGAACTGGGTGACGTCGCTGGTTTCCAGCGTCAGCTCCACCGTTTCCCCGGAGTTGAGACGCGTGCGGTCGACACTGGCCACCAGTTCCGCAGCCTGATTGGGCAGCGCAACGAAGCTGAGCATCAAGCCGAACAATAGGGGGTAGGCACGACTCATTGGGTGTTTTCCTGACGCTGTTGCTGTTCGTACCAGAATTTACGCCTTAGCAGCTCGCCGGGATCGTCCGGAATCTGCCGCAGCCATTGTTCAAGTGCCTGACGCCGTTCGCCATTGATGGTGCCGTCGGCTGGCCGGATCGGTGGTCGGGTGGTTTCCTCGTCATCCATGGGCGAGCCGGATTGTGGATTGCTTTTCGTTTGCGCAGACGATTCACCCGGGGACGGTTCCACGTCAGCACTGTTTGCCTCGGTGGGCTCAGTGGCTTGCTGGTCTTCGGAGCGTTGACTGGCAGCGGCTTGATTTTGCGGGTTCTCACCATCGTTATCATCGTCGCGGGTTTGAGCCTGATCAGCGTCATCGGGTTCCGCAGCTTTCTTCTGTTCCAGTGCTTCTTCCACCAGCGCCTTGTTTTGCAGCGCAGCCTGCAAGTCTGGCTGGCTTTCCAGCGCCTGTTCATAAGCGTCCAGCGCGGCTTCCAGGTCGCCGTTGCGTGCCAGCGCATTGCCGCGATTGTAATGGTCGGCGGCGCTGTTGCCTTCGGCGAAGCGCTGGGCGGCGCTGGCGTAATCCCCGGCTTGATAGAGAGCGATGCCTTTCCACTGTGGGTTTTCGAAGTGTTGCGCGGCCTGGGCAGGGCGTTGCTGTTCAAGCAGTCTCTGGCCCTGTTGGTCGGGACGCAACCACAGATCGGCAAACTCGAAGGCATAGCTGTTTTGCGGCAGCACCATCAGCAACGGCAGGCAGAGCAACCAGCCACGACGCCCGGCGCAGGCGGCCAACAGCAACAGTGGCAGCAGGAACCAGTAGCCCTGATCGGTCCAGCTGTCGAGCTGAATCAGTTGTCCGTCGTTTTGCATTTGCTTTGGGCTGTCGAGCAGGCCCAACTCACGCAGGTCGTGATCGTCCATGCGCAGTTGTCGATACTGGCCGCCAACTTGCCCGGCGAAGTCCGTGAGGCTGGCACTGTCCAGACGCGGCAGCAGAATCGCGCCCTGATCGTCTTTGAGCAGACCGCCTTTTTCCTGCTCGACCGGTGCGCCTTCTGCGGTGCCGACACCGAGAATCAACAACGGAGGTGACTGGCCAGCCAGAGCCTGACGGATGCCCTGACGTTCCTGCTCGCTCAATGACGAACCGATCAACAGCAAGCGCCCGCGCCCCAGTTCGCCTTGCTTGAGCAGAGCCAGTGCCTTGTGTACGGCCAGATCGGCACGATGCCCGGTCTGCGGCATGATCGACGGTTTGACCGCATCCAGCAGGTTGCGAATGGTGATCTGGTCATCGGACAGCGGCACCAGCGTGTGGGCGCTGCCGGAGTAGACGATGATCGCCGTTTGCGAGTCGCTACGCGCCTGCAACAGGTCCAGCAGTTTGCGCCTGGCTTGTTCCAGGCGGGTCGGCGGGGCGTCGGTGGCGAGCATTTCCGGGGTCAGTTCCAGCAGCACCACCAATGGATCAACCGGCTTCTGGCTCAGTTGTTCAACCCGCTGCCAGCCGGGGCCGAGCAATGCGAGCAGCGCCAGCAGCCAGGCGATGCCGAGCACCATCCACGGTTTTTTACTGTCGCGTCCACGGCCGCCGCTGAGCAGTACGGAATGGAACGCTGCGGGCAAAATCATCTGCCAGCGTCCGGCACGTTTCTGTCGGTGCCAGAGTTGCCAGAGCAGCCAGCCCAGTAACGGCAGAAGCAGCAACCACCAAGGGCGGAACCAGTGCGGCCAGAGCGCGATCATTGGCGGCGCCCCAGACGTTTGACTTGTCGCTCGACCCGCTGACGCCAGTGCTGGCCGTCGCGGATGAAGCGTTGGCGATTGAGCAGCCGATGCACGGGGTTGTTCGGCCAGCGTTCATGCACCACCAGTAACACGCTGCATAGCATCGCCAGCGCCAACGGCCAGTGATAAAGCGCGTGGGCCGGACGTGCCTGAGTCTGTTGTTGGGCGACAGGCTCCAGCGCATCGAGGGTCTGGCGAATTTTTTCCAGCTGGTCGCCATCCCGTGCGCGGAAGTATTGGCCACCGGTCAATTGCGCGATTTCCTTGAGGGTCGGCTCATCCAGATCCAGGCTGGGGTTCAGCCCGAGCATGCCCAGCGAGCCTTCTTTGTTCGGGTCCGAGCCGATGCCGATGGTGTAAATCTTCACCTGTTGCTCAGCCGCCAGACGCGCAGCAGTAACCGGATCAATCTGCCCGCCGTTGTTGGCGCCATCGGTGACCAGTACCAGCACGCGGCTCTGTGCCGGGCGCTGTCGCAGGCGTTTCAGGGCCAGACCAATGGCGTCGCCGATCGCGGTGTTTTTACCGGCGATGCCGATTCGCGCTTCATCCAGCCAGACGCGCACGGTGTGGCGGTCAAACGTCAGCGGAGCCTGCACGAACGCTTGGCTGCCAAACAGGATCAGCCCGACGCGATCACCCTTGCGGCCTTGCAGAAAGTCGCCAAGCAGATGCTGAACCAGCACCAGACGGCTAACGTCGTCGTTCTTCCACTCCATGTCCGGATAATCCATGGAGCCGGAAACATCCACCGCCACCAGCAGATCCCGGCCACTGGACGGAAGGGGCAGCGGTTCACCCAGCCATTGCGGACGTGCAGCGGCCACCAGCAGCAACAGCCAGATCAGAATGAACGGTAATTGCTGACGCCAGCCGGGCAGGGCAACTTTGGCCCTTCTCCCGACCAGCTCTTCGAGATCACCGAGGAAGCTGACCTTGAGCGCCGCTTCGCCGCTGTCAGCGGTCGGCAGCAGCAAGCGCATCAGCCACGGCAACGGCAGCAGGGCGAAAATCCACGGCCAGGCGAACTCAAACATGTTTGCGAATCCAGGTTTCAACGGATTGCGTCAGGCCATTGATGGCCTTGTCGTCGAGTTTGCATTCGGGTTTGTAAGCGCCTTCCACCAGCACCATCCAGCGGGTCAGGCCTGCGGCGGGGCAGCGGTTGTCGAGGAATGCGAGCCATTTGCGGCCATTCAGTGTATGGCTCTGGCTGTACGGATAATGGTTGCGGCACAGCCTTTTCAGCAGGCCGTTGATTTGCTGCAGCCATGCGCCTGCGGGGGCGCCGTCGTACGGTTTGGGCATATTGGCCAGTTCGGCCAGCGCAGCGATGCGCACCGGGTCCAGTGGTTGTTCGGCGCGGCGCACCCGGGTCTTCACCGGTAACAGATGCCGCATCCGCCACAAACCCCAACCCGCCAACGGAATCAACAGCAGCAATAGCCACCAGCCCGGCGCCAGCGGCCAGAAGCCCACGGCTGGCGGGGGGATCAGCGGTTGCAGTTGGTCCAGCGGGTTCATTTGCGTTTCACCGGACGCTGGGCGTTGAGGTATTCACGCAGCTGCTCGACCATCTCCTGCTGTGTGCTCAAGGGCATCAACAGCACGCGCAGTTTCTTCGCGAGCATTTCCCAGCGGTCTTTACGTGCTTCACCCTGGGAGCGGTAGGCCTGACGAAGTTCAGGGTTCAGGGTGTCCATCTCCAACTGCGCGCCACGCTCGGCAAAGCGCAACAGGCCGGAAGCGGGCAGGGCGTGATCCAGCGGGTCGGACAATGGTAATAGCAACAGGTCGCAATGCCGGGACAGCAGGCTGAGCTGTTGTTCAGCTGCATCGGACAGTGCGCGCTCGTCACACAGCACGATCACCAGACTGCCCGGCCGCAGCACTTCCCGGGCGCGGCGCAAGGCAATGCCGAACGCATCGCGGTCGGCAGCGGTTTCCGTGTGCAGTGACTGGTTGACCCGCACCAAGCGGTTGAGCAATTGCAGCAGGCTTTGCTTGCTGCGCCGTGGTTTGATTTCGTAATGCTCGTTGTCGCCAAACACCAGGCCGCCGACCCGGTCGTTATGGATCAGCGCGGCCCAGCCGATCAGTGCCGCAGCCTGGGCGGCGAGCACTGACTTGAACATCAGGCCGGAGCCGAAAAACAGCCTGCGGCTTTGCTCGACCAGAATGAAAATCGGTCGTTCGCGTTCTTCGTGGAACAGCTTGGTGTGTGGCTCTTGAGTGCGGGCCGTCACTCGCCAGTCAATGCTGCGCACGTCGTCGCCGGCCTGATAAACCCGGACCTGATCAAAATCCACGCCCCGGCCGCGCAGCTTGGAGTGATGCAGGCCAATCAACGGGCTGCGCTGGCTCGGGGTGGAGAACAGCTGGACTTCGCGGACGCGATGACGCATCTCGATCAGCTCAGTGAGACTGACGCGAATACCCGGCTGGGGGATCAGGAAAGGTTGCATGGCTTCAGGCAACAGCCACGACGTCAAGAATGCGCTGAATTACCCGATCCTGATCGATCCCGGCGGCTTCGGCTTCGAACGACAGGATGATTCGGTGGCGCAATACGTCGAACAGGACCGCCTGAATGTCTTCCGGGCTGACGAAATCGCGTCCCGCTAGCCAGGCGTGTGCTCGGGCGCAGCGATCCAGCGCAATAGAGCCGCGCGGGCTGGCACCGTAAGAAATCCATTCGGCCATTTCCGCATCGAACTTGGCCGGGGTGCGAGTCGCCATGACCAATTGAACGAGGTATTCCTCCACCGCATCGGCCATGTACAGGCCGAGGATTTCCTTGCGTGCGGCGAAAATCGCCTGCTGGCTGACGCGCCGCTCCGGCTTGGTCTCGCCATTCAGGGCTTCGCCGCGGGCCTGGGCCAGAATCTTGCGTTCCACCGAGGCGTCCGGGAAACCGATCTTGACGTGCATCAGGAAGCGGTCGAGCTGGGCTTCAGGCAGCGGGTAGGTGCCTTCCTGCTCGATGGGGTTCTGGGTGGCCATGACCAGGAACAGTGGCGACAGGTCGTAAGTGCTGCGACCCACGCTGACCTGACGCTCGGCCATGGCTTCAAGCAGTGCCGACTGAACCTTGGCGGGCGCACGGTTAATTTCGTCTGCCAGTACCAGATTGTGGAAGATCGGCCCCTGTTGGAAGACGAAGCTGCCGGTTTCCGGACGGTAGATCTCGGTGCCGGTGATGTCGGCAGGCAGCAGGTCAGGGGTGAACTGAATTCGGTGGAACTGTGCTTCGATGCCTTCTGCCAGTTCTTTGATCGCTTTGGTCTTGGCCAGACCGGGAGCCCCTTCGACCAGCATGTGGCCGTCGGCGAGCAGGGCGATCAGGAGACGTTCGATCAGTTTTTCCTGGCCGAGAATCTGCGTGGAAAGAAAGGTTCGCAGCGCTATCAGCGCTTCACGATGTTCCATCGGTGACTGTTCCTGGCAGGTAATCAGCGGCGTCAATCAACGCCGAAGCTGGGGGCGATACTTTAATCCATAGAGGGGCCTGGCGACTAACGGCTCTGGGGTTTTTTGTGTGGTTTTGAGGATAACGCTACAAAGCTTGAGGATTTTTCCTACGGAGTTGGGGGTGTAGGGCTTGGCGGTGCTTCTTAATGTTGTGTACATATCCGTTGGCGGGGTAGCGGCTGGTATTGGTTGCGCTTTTACAGCGCCTCACTTTTGAAAGCGCAAAAGTAAGCAT
>NZ_LOHF01000005.1:0-22674 GCF_002158995.1 Pseudomonas caspiana
CACGGCATCGGTCGGAGATTACCAATATCGAAGAGTCAGTCATAAATATCAATAACTCGCTTTCAGCGATTGGCCTCAGCGGCTTCTCTATTCAGAAGGAGCCAGGAGACCATACCAGTTACCGACTCGTCAGGCCCGATGGAATAAATGATGTCTACCGCTCACTGAGCGAAGGTGAAAAGACCTTAGTCACGTTCCTATACTTTCTGGAGCTATGCTTGGGTAGTGTCGAGTCAGACTCACCGGTGGTACTGAGTAACCGCATTGTGGTCATTGATGACCCAATCTCCAGCCTTTCGCATAACTATGTCTATGAGGTTGCCGCGCTCATTTACCACCGAGTGCTTCGTCCGGAGGCGAATTTCAAACAGATCCTGGTGCTTACTCATAACTTGTTTTTCTTCCACGAGCTTTTGAGAAATGGCCGGCAAACCGTGGTCAAAAAATACCGATGCTTCCGGGTCGTCAAGGGCGAGTTCAGCAGCATTTCAGCGTTGGGTCATCGCGACATCAAAAATGACTACGAGACGTATTGGCAAGTAATCAGGGATGCGAGTGAGGGCAGGGTAAGCCCGGCAGTGCTGCCGAACATGATGCGCAATGTGCTGGAGCACTATTTCGGTTTCATTCATAAGAGGGATGATTTGTCGAAGGCCCTAGAGGGCTTGGAGAATAATGATAGTGGGGAGTTCAAGTCGCTCTATCGTTATGTCAACCGAGAATCACATGGCACCTCTATCAATATCACTGATTTCGGGGGGCTAGAGCCCAACAAACTCATTGAGAAATTCAAAGAGGTTTTTGCGGTATCTGGGTACCCCGAGCACTATCGCATGATGATGGGGGAGGAGGACGAGAGTGATTCAGCAGACATGGCATAAGCCTCAGAGGCTCAGTCACTTCGTTCTTATCGCTGAACATTCTCAGTCCGGAACCAGCGCGACGAGTATGCCAGCAAAGCGGCCATACATTTGCGATCCAGCTTTTGATGGCACTAGCGGCACGATGCCATCAAAAAGCTTCACAGGCGTGTTTTAGACTGTTAGGATTGTTCCGCAGCTACCACCAACGGATCTCTCCATCCTGCCCCACACTCGAATGCGTAGCTTTACACATAGGGTGTAAAGGCTATCAGCAGCAAGCTGAGAAAAAATGGAGATAACGTCATGACTAGTCATGCCAAAGTCGTACCGGTTCGCCAGTACGAACGTTACCGTTTCGGTCGTTGGGAGACAGTGTGTAAACACCAGCGCTCCCTTCCCCGCCGGTAATGAATAACCTTGGTGGTAGTTGCACCTCTTGCACCTCTCGGCTTTATCTGTTTTAGCCAGGCACATCTGCTTACTTAGCCCATCATAAGTACAATATTACATGCCCATAGAACCAAGGCCTTCGATCAGTCTAGATGAACAGAAACTGAACATAGAGATGGAGAAGCTTAGTCTTGAGCAAAGAAAGTTTAAACTAGAAGCGTCAAAAGCCTCTCTTGCTGCAAAAAGTTACAGGATTGATTTGTGGTCTAAGCTCGCGATTCCAGTCGCGGTTCTCGTCTTGGCAGCTGCTACATTTTATACAAACTCTAGTAATATGTCCGATCGGATGGTATTCGATGCGGACAACAAAAAAGTTGAGTTTAGGCAAAAAGAGGAAGAGCTTTTTATCAAGAAAAGTGAGTCTGAGCGAAATAGAGAGGCAAATAAAGCAAGGTTTATACAGAACAATCTTGAGCTTATTACCGCTCCTGCACCAGAGTCTGAGCAGAGGCTGGCGGCGCTGGCAAATGCTGTGTTGCCAGCTATTGATGTTCACGAGGTTCTTGAAAAAGCTAAAGCTATTAGAGTCAGTAGCACCCCCCAAGAGGTCATTGCCGATAAGGCATCTCCTCTGAACGCTTCAAGTGAATACCTTAATACTGGTAAAATCTTTGCCAAGAGCGGGAATTTCGAACAAGCGTTGACCAATTTTGAGATGGCGACCCTACTTAACACTTCTGATCCATTGGCGTGGAACTACAAAGCTTACGCAGAAATGCGAACTGATCGGAACGACGCAGCGCTAAAAAGCATTAGCGCTGCGATCAACCTAAAGCCAGTCGAAGCGAGTGCTCAAAGAATAATTATGCTCAACGCGACAAAGATTCTATGTTCTCTTGGGCGAACCGAAGATGCATTATCGTACATCAATAAGAGCATAGCTTTGTCCCCAGAAATGTATGATCTAGCGCGCAAGGATCAGGAGTTCGGGAAGCGCTGTAATTTTGCTCTGAGAAAATAAGGTATCTGGATAGGCGCTTGCATAAATTCCGCTGAGGCGAACCTTGCTTGCGGCGGTGGTTTCCCGTAGAAACCTACAGGTTCTCTGGCTAAAACTCCCTATTGCTTTGCATTCGGATCGGCACGCTCGGCGATTCTTGACCAAATACGGTCATTACCACTTGAGCTGGGCTGCTCCGTGGAAAGGCATCAGCTTGCAAGAATTGTTATGCCGCTGGCTCTCGCCTTTTTATTCCGAGTTGAACTTCCCATTAAGTCACCCCTGAGTTTATGGATACATACAATGCTCGGTTGTTGATCGTTGACTAACGTTTGAACTGCCAAGATTTTCCTAGACGAAGAGTGAGCAAATACATAGTCAGAAGATAGTAATAGCGTGTTGATTCAGCTTGCCGGTTTATGTGCTGATTTAGAAACCAGGCTAGATGCTTTCGCTGCCATGTCCATGGATTATCTCGGTGCCAGCGATTAGAGATCGCCACTTGAATGGCCCTCGCTTGGCGTATGTGGCGCTGGCGTGTGGTATGCGACCCCGTGACGACGCCCACCAGGAAAAGCTCCATATCGAATGCCGTGCTCATATTCGACCACCGATGTAAGCCGACAACACACCGATACGGCCGTGCCCCAGCTCATAGCTGATTTGCAGTCTGGCATCCTGATCTAGGCGTCGGTCGAGCTGATAGCAATGGCCACCGTTGATGGGGGCGGGATGATGGGTGATTTGCTCATAGCGTTCGCATGCATAGGCCGTCCGTAACTCGTGGAAACCTTTGAGGCTGTACTGATGGAGGATGTCCCGTGCAGGACGGACGATTCTCCGTTGGAAATCGAGGTAGCTTTCGTCCGGTGCAAGTAGGTTGCGGCTACCGTCGGGCGAGACCTGATCGGCAAATATCAGCGCGTCACGAATATGATCATCTACCGTAATCCAGCGAGGTGCTGAAGCTCCGGAGCGGCCACCTTTGGTGCCGTCCTGGATGTTGATTCTGCCAAGTTGTTCTGCTTCACGTTGCAATCGGGGCAGGTCGGCCAAAATGGTCTCACGCATGCGCATGCCGGTGGTTCGCGCCAACTGCACGATGGCTGCGGCGCGCGGCTGCTGATGTTCGCAAAGCACGTCGACGATCCGTTTCACCTGTTCGCGGTCTTGGCCTTGCGGCACTGAGCAACGAACACTGGTGCGCTGCGTCTCTAGCGCATTGCTTGGACTCGGCACTTTCACATGCTTATCACCGCGAAGCGCTGCCAGGGTCCGGTTCACGCTGGACAACCGGTTTTGCGCTGTGGCGATGGCGAGCTCGCCCTGTTCAACTTGCTGACGCAGATGCCCGGCGTAATCGAGCAAGGTCTGCCGATCAATTTTTCACGCATCATTAAACCCCGGTCCATCCTCCGACCGACACCAGCGCACAAACGCCTGCCACCGATCACTGTGTGCTTTGACCGCTTGCGGCCCGGCATAGCTCAACTGCCGACCATAGCCAAAATTGCGTCCATCTCGCCTGCCCACCAGTGCCATGATCAAACTCCTCTCGAAGCCAAACCTTTAAAGCCAATCCCCACGTCATCCCGCCAAGGATGTTGAGTGTTATCAGGGATCAAGGCCCCTGCGACCTGTGAGGGTTGTCCACTTACGCGGGACTGGCGGCTCTTTACGACCGGGAGCTTGGGCATCTCATGATCTGGCCTCCTGAACACTTGCGAAGAAGTGGGCGGGTGGAGGCTGCGCTGGCTGACGAGACCAATGCTGCGAGATCCTGAGTCGGGTGAAGGCAGTGAAGCGATGACCGGGGCATGCCTGACTGTCAGTCAGGTGCAGTCCATTCCGTGGGCTGCGGCACCATCATCTACATCGCTGTTGTTGGTGACTTCGGTGTTTGTCACGCCGATTGTCACGAGGGGGAGTGCCGCAAAGCCTTGTACGAGTTGGGCTGCAGCAGCGGTAGGAGCGCCCGGGAATGGCCAAGTGGATAGGTTGCTGCAGGGCAGTTATGAAAGTGGATGAGTTGCCGCAGTGGGTACGCTGGTAAAAGTAGGCATCCATCACATCGCTGTGACCGTGCGAGCCGCCGGACGCTAATCGCACTTTGGGAGAACCAACACGGTGTGGCGTAGCCTCAAAGGTTCGGGCTATCTGGGTTGCTGTCAACGACAGCGCTTTGCCCGATCTTTTCTAATGCTGCCTGATCACTCAGCCCCGCTGTTTCAGTTCCCTTACCCGCTTGATCACAAACTGTTCAAACAGCTCATGCTCGGTCACCACATTGAACATTTCATATTTTGCGAACGCTCGGATGACTGCGCCGCATATTTCCGCTTCGTCGAGCGCTTTGTTTTTGCCGTAGGCAGCAGCAAGAATGCCGTTCATGTTCTGCAGGTACGCTTGCATCCCAGTGTCATTCAGGATTTGGGTATAAACCTCCCGCCATGGCCTTTTGTCGATTTCCTGTATGTCTCGGCCGATGAAGGTCCAGCTCATGTAAAGCTGGCCGTCTATTTCAAAGCTCTCGAAACGACAGTCTGTCGGGAAGGTTTCGCTGCTAACTTCAGCGTTTAGTTCTGGGGGATACGGGGCCGTTTGGGATTTTCGCCTGCTGAGCACTCTGGATGCGGCGTCCACTTGTACGCAGATCACTGGCTGAGGGAGCGGCCGTAATATTTTATTGAGTGTTGCTTCTTTAGATGTCCCCGCCAATGTCAGGACCAAGCGGAAATAGTGCTCCACACTGGATGTGGCTGTGAACGCCTCACGCAACCAGTCAGATGGCATCAACAGCTCTGCGGCGAATCGATTGGCTTCGGTTTCCATTTGGCTGTAAGCGGCGTCAACTTCCCTGTTTTCCAGGTGGGAGACGATTGTTCCTGTATGCCATGGGATCACGACATGCCCAATCTCATGGGCTAGCGTGAATTTTCGACGGGTAGCGGGAGCGCTTGAGTTGATGAGGATGCGAGGCTTGGCGGCGGCGCCGATACCAATGGTGATGCCGTCTACGCTGAACGGTAATTCAAGGTATTCAACCTCCCCATAGGCGGAGGCTAGCTGTTCTAGATCGTAAGGCGGTTGCAGTTTGCGGATGGCCAGAACGCGACTGGCCATTTTTTCTTCTGGGGTCACTAGATCTTGCCCACGCTGCGTAGCCATGCCTCGACTTTGGTTGCTTCAGCAACCGATCGTGCTCGGGCAGCAATCGCAAATTTGTCTTGATCGAGTTGGTCCTTGAGAGAGGTGCCGTACTTGTGGGCAGTTAATACGAACGGCAAGACAGAAGGGGTTGTCGACCACAGCTGGTACTCTTCCCACTTCATGCCCAGATATTCATGCAACTGCATATCGGCACCTTGACGGCCTTCGTGCCAGTCCTCGACGAAACGGTCTATCTCTTCTTCCAGCACATCGCCTTTGAGGCAAAGCTCTACAAAATTCATATGAACCTCTCAGTTCGGTTTGATCCTTCGTCCGCGGACGGCGGGTTTCAAGGCCAGCCCGGTTTCAGGGCAGACGAACCCAAGTGAAAGCCACGTCGGTCGAAGACTTCAAACTCGCCGTGAAGCGAATCCCATGAGTAGTATCGTTGCTCTACGGCATCAAAGTAGTACTTACGACCACCCTCTACATACGCGACTCTGAAACCGCTGACAATAGAAGGATCAGGCCTTGGTTTGCCGCCCATCCAACGTTCCCTTAATCCCGAAACTGGTCTTGGCATCGCCGCCAAGGAGGGGCGGGACTATACCTCAGCTGGATTGGCGTGGGCGGCAGGCTGGAGCGCGGATTCGTTTCAAAAAATCGCAAGCGCCATGTGAAAGGGTAGACATCTAAAACGCAAAAACACATACGAAAAAGGCCCACCTTTCGGTGAGCCTCTTTCGATGTAGCGTATGGTGCCGGCACCAGGAGTCGAACCCGGGACCTACTGATTACAAGTCAGTTGCTCTACCAACTGAGCTATACCGGCGTGATGGGCGCTGAGTATATAGAGTTTTTTTTGCCTGTAAACCTTAGCCCACTGATTTCGCTTAAAAATTTCCTGAGCGGTTCGCTCCACGCTGCGGCGGTGCGCAAGCGTTGAGGGAGTGAGCCTTTATCGGCGTTGTGCGGCATAGCTGGAGGGCGGTTCGTCAGTCGGGGTGGGGTTTTTTTGGGGTTTGTGCGCTGGGCTTCAGCTTGGCGTGTGGGGCGTTTGCGGTGTAGGAAAGCTTGCTAATATGTCGCGTCGCAATGGATAGCAAGCTCAATGCCCAGAACACGTACGTATTACGACGAGCTCAATGTTGCTCGGGATGCCTCGCCAGAGGATATCAAGCACGCCTTCCGCAAGCTGGCGCAGCAGCTGCATCCTGACCGCAATCACTCGGCCAACGCGTCTGATCAGATGGCGGTGGTCAATGCTGCTCATGATGTGTTGGCCAATCCCGAGAAGCGTGCTGCGTATGACGCCAGTTTGATTGCGCAAGCGCAGTCGGCGCGTCAGGCGGCTACTCAGCGTCGTCAGACAGCGCCGCAATCCGCCGCCAGGCCGCAGGCTCGCCCTTCCGCAAAACCCACAAATAAATCAGCCAAATCAGCAAAGCCAGCAAGGCGCGGCAGTCGTTTGCGTTGGGTAGCGGTGTTTGTGGTTGCCTGTGGCGCGGGGGCCTGGATGGGTTACGACCGCGACGCGGGCAAGGCGTCTATTCCGCCGCCACCCGCTGTGGTGGACGATATGGCGATTTTGGCTGAGGCGCAGGCCAAGGCGGAGGCCGTTGCTGAAGCGGCCAGGGTTGCTGCTGCGGTGCCGGTTAATACGCCCGTGAAGATCGTCGAGCCGGGGCAGCCGGAGTGTGTGCCGCCGCCGGTTGATCCTTTGGGAGCGCCTTGGCCGTCTGCGGCAGGTTATATCGCGGGCATGCCGTTGATGCGTGACGGTGGCTGGTCGGAGATCACTGTGGATAACACCGCGGGCGAGCAGGCGGTGTACGCGAAGATTACGGATACGACGGGCAAGAGGGATTTCCGGCATGCCTACATTCCGGCGCGCAGCCGTTTTACGTTTGGGCGCATGGATGTGGGTTATTACCAGCTCAAGTACAAGATGCTTGATACCGGCTGCGCCTATGCGTCGAGCCGGATTCGGCTTGAGGAGACGCTGGTGGGGGACCGGATCAAGTCGAGTGTTTACAAGCTGACGCTGCGTAAGCTGCAGAATCGGAATTCGCAGTTTTCGAATGTCAGGAGTGAGGAGTTTTAAGGGATCAATACCGCGCTGGTTCCAGGATCAGCTCAGTGGTTGATATCTGGTTGACCCTATCGCGGGCAAGCCTCGCTCCCACAAGAATGTGCTCCCCTGTAGGTGCCGAGCTTGCTCGCGATGAAAGATGTTGGGAGGACGTCGGGACATTCGCCAAAATCTCCTTCGCCATACATATTGCTCTCCCGGCTGAAGCCGGTCCTACGGGTGCAGTTCAGAGGATATTCCGATGATGTGGGGCCAGGATGTGGCCCCACACTCAGGCGATTACATCAGCAAGCGCAGTACTTCCGGCATTTTGGTCATGGCGGCGAGGTTGTTGATGACCAGCATGTCGAGCAGCTTGAGGATCATGAAGGCCAGAATCGGCGAGATGTCCAGACCGCCAAGGTTTGGCAGGATCCGGCGCAGCGGGGCCAGCAGCGGCTCGGTGATCTGGTTGACCAGTTGCGCGCCTGGGTTGTGGCTGGCAGGGGCGACCCACGACAGGATCACGCTGATGATCAGGGCGTAGAAAAAGATGTTCAGGAACAACCCGGTCACGCCGATGATTGCCCAGAGCAGCAAGTGCAGCGGGTCGCCGGTGATGCCGTAAGCCAGCAGCAGGGTCAGTGCCATCAGGATCATTTGCACGATGATCGCCAGGATCAGCGAGGACATGTCCAGACCGAACAGGCTCGGAATAATCCGGCGCAGCGGCTTGAGCAGTGGCTGGGTGGCTTTGACTGCGAATTGGCTCAGCGGGTTGTAGAAGTCCGCACGCACCAGTTGCAGCACAAAGCGCAACAGGATGATCAGCAGGTACATACTGCCGATGGTTTGCAGCACGTAGATTGCAGCGGTGTTCAGTCCGATCATCGGTCTGCTCCTCAATGGCCTAAAAAGATTACTTGCCCAGTTGCTCGGCCATTTCTGCCGAACGATGTGCGGCGGCTGTCAGCGCGGTGTCTACCAACGCTTCGAAGCCTCCGGCCTGGAATGACTTGATTGCGGCTTCCGTGGTACCCGCTGGCGAGGTCACGCGGCGGCGCAGCTCGGCAGCATCCACGTCGCTACCGGTGGCCATCAGCGCAGCGCCCAGTGCAGTTTGCATCGTCAGTTGTGCGGCCACGTCCTGTGGCAGGCCGAGTTTCACGCCTGCTGCGGTCATGGCTTCGATCAACAGGAAGAAGTACGCCGGGCCGCTACCGGAAACGGCCGTGACGGCGTCCAGTTGCTGCTCTTCTTCCAGCCACAGCGCGATGCCGACAGCCGACAGCAATTGCTCGGCCTGGGCGCGTTGCGCGTCGTTGACTTGCTCGGTGGCGTACAGGCCGCTGACACCCTGACGCAGCAGCGCCGGGGTGTTGGGCATGCAACGCACGATAGGTTGCTCGCCCAGCCAGTTTTTCATGCTGGCGCAGGTGATACCGGCCGCGATGGATACGATCAACTGGTTTGGCTTGAGGCTCGGGCGCAGGGCTTCGCAAACGGCTTTCATGGCTTGCGGTTTGACCGCGATCAGCACCACGTCGGCACCTTCTGCAGCTTCGGCGTTATCAGCGAAAACTGTGATGCCGTGTTCGGCGGCGATCTTGCCGCGTGTTTCAGCACCGGGATCGCTGGCGCGGATCGAGTCGGCTTCGACGCCCTGGGCGCGCAGCCCTCCGATCAGGCTGGCGGCCATGTTGCCGGCGCCGATAAAGGCGATGCGGGTCTTGCTCATGTCGGGTTCCTTGCGTCAGAGGTCATGGCTGGCCGTAATCACGGGCGCCAAAAAGGGCAGTGCCAATCCGCACCCAGGTGGCGCCTTGTGCGATGGCGGCCTCCAGGTCGTGGCTCATGCCCATGGAAAGTGTGTCCAGCGGCAGGTTCAGTTGCGCCTGCAACGTGCTGACAGCCGCGAATGCAGCGTTCTGTTCAGCAAGGTCGTCGGTGGGCTCAGGGATGGCCATCAAGCCACGCAGCTTCAAGCGAGGCAAGGCGCTGATCGCTTCAGCCAGGGCGGGCAGGTCGGCGGGTGTGCAGCCGGACTTGCTGGCTTCACCACTGACGTTGACCTGAATGCAGATGTTCAGCGGTGGCAGTTCAGCCGGACGTTGCTCGGACAGGCGTTGCGCGATTTTCAGGCGATCCACTGAATGTACCCAGGCGAAGTTCTCGGCGATTGCGCGAGTCTTGTTCGACTGAATGGGGCCAATGAAGTGCCAGCACAAGGGCAGGTCGGCCAATTCGAGCTGTTTGCCCAACGCTTCCTGCAAATAGTTTTCGCCAAAGTCCCGCAAACCTGCCGCATACGCCTCGCGCAGGGCTTCGGCCGGTTTGGTTTTACTCACGGCGAGTAGGCCGATGGACGCCGTGTCACGCTGCGCGGCTTGAGCGGCGGCGCTAATTCGCTCGCGGAGCGTTGAAATGTTCGCTGCTATCATGGACATTGATTTGCGCCAGCAGGGCTAAAGTCTGCGGCATTCTATGTGATTGAGGAGCTGTATGGATATTACCGAGCTGCTGGCTTTCAGTGCCAAGCAAGGCGCATCGGACTTGCACCTCTCGGCTGGCCTGCCGCCGATGATTCGTGTGGACGGTGATGTGCGCCGGATCAACCTGCCCGCATTGAATGCCAAGGACGTGCAGGCGCTGATTTACGACATCATGAACGACAAGCAGCGTCAGGATTTTGAAGAGTATCTGGAGACGGATTTTTCTTTCGAAGTACCGGGCGTGGCGCGTTTTCGGGTCAACGTGTTTAACCACAATCGTGGCTCAGGCGCGGTGTTCCGGACCATTCCAGCGAAGATCCTCACCCTTGAGGAGCTGGGCATGGGAGAAGTGTTTCGCAAGATTACCGACGTGCCTCGCGGTCTGGTGCTGATCACCGGGCCGACCGGTTCGGGCAAGTCGACGACGCTGGCGGCGATGATCGATTACCTGAACGTCAATCGTCATCACCATATCCTGACCATTGAAGACCCGATTGAATTCGTTCACGAGTCCAAGAAGTGTCTGGTCAACCAGCGTGAAGTGCACCGCGACACACTGGGCTTCTCCGAAGCGCTGCGGTCGGCATTGCGTGAAGACCCGGATGTGATTCTGGTCGGGGAAATGCGTGATTTGGAGACCATTCGTCTGGCGCTGACAGCAGCGGAAACCGGGCACTTGGTGTTCGGCACGCTGCACACCACGTCGGCGGCGAAAACCATTGACCGGATCGTTGATGTCTTCCCGGCTCAGGAGAAATCCATGATCCGCTCGATGCTGTCGGAGTCACTGCACGCGGTCGTGTCTCAGGCGCTGTTGAAGAAGGTCGGTGGCGGTCGGGTTGCCGCTCACGAAATCATGATGGGCACCCCGGCGATTCGTAACCTGATCCGCGAAGACAAAGTCGCGCAGATGTATTCGGCGATTCAGACGGGTGGATCGCTGGGGATGCAGACACTGGACATGTGTCTAAAAGACTTGCTCGCCAAAGGCCTCATCACCCGCGACGCCGCGAAGGAAAAGGCCAAGGTGCCGGATAATTTCTAAAAGTGCGAATCCCTGTAGGCGCAGCCTCCGGCAGCGCCTACACGGATTTGCGTATTAACGCTGAACAACCCGCAACGGCGCGCTCTGCTTCGGCAATACGCGCTTGGCAACCATGTAATGGCTGTTCCAGTACGGCTTCTTCAGGGTATCGACACTGACTTTCTTGCCACGACGCGGGGCGTGGACGAAGCGATCGTTGCCCAGGTAAATCGCAACATGGTTGACCTTGCGGCTTTTGATGTTGAAGAACAGCAGGTCGCCGGGCTTCAAATCCTTGCGATCAACCTTCACGCCGTGGCCTTCAGCCATTGCATTGGAAGTGCGCGGCAAATCGACTTCAGCCACGTCGTTGAACGCATATTTCACCAAACCGCTGCAGTCCAGCCCTTTACCTGGGGTGTTGCCGCCCCAACGATAAGGAGTACCGACTGCTTGCAGAGCACGGCTGACGACCGAGTTGCTCTGCTTGATGTTTGGCCCGCTTGGCGTCGGCAGCGTTTTCACGTTGGCGACGGCTTTGGAATTCTTTGCCGGAGCGCGGTAAATAACGGTCCGGGAGCTGTGGCCACGTGGAGAGATGACAGACGCAGGCTCGGTGGTTTGAGTGGTCGCGATGGCTGGCGAAGAATGAGTTTTCGCGGTGTAGCCGGTGAAGCTCGCGGGTAGTTGTTGCTCACGATTGGTGGCGTGGGCGGCCAGTGGCATAAGTAGGCAGATGGTTAGCCATGACTTGAAAAAAGGACGCATTCGGCAGGGCTCTTGTGGGTTAGCGCGCAACTTTATAACAGCTTTTTGCGGCTTTCTGACCCCTCATGACAGAACGATTACGGCACGATCGTTTCAGATTCTGCGACAAACTCTCTCAAAACACGGGTGAATCCCTTGTGTTACAAGGGTTTGTTATAAGCGTCAGAGGTTCCTGCCAT
The DNA here is from genome assembly GCF_002158995.1 of Pseudomonas caspiana. Lineage (GTDB taxonomy): Bacteria > Pseudomonadota > Gammaproteobacteria > Pseudomonadales > Pseudomonadaceae > Aquipseudomonas > Aquipseudomonas caspiana. Next base: position 11,938 of record NZ_LOHF01000005.1, read on the forward strand.
ACGTCGGACAACTGTAAAAAAGTCACACGCTTTACGGATATTTTTTTCTATCAGCGCAAAAGAGGTCCAAATGAACACCTATCAACATGATTCACAGCGTCAGGACACCCACAGCAAATTGCTCGGTTACCTGCTGTGGATTGTCGGCTTCACCGGCGCTCATCGCTTCTATTACGGCAAGCCGGTCACGGGCACGATCTGGTTCTTCACGCTGGGCCTGCTGGGCATTGGTTGGCTGATCGATTTGTTCCTGATTCCAGGTATGGATCGCGAAGCCGACCTGCGTTTCACGGCAGGCCCAACCGACTACAACGTGGCCTGGCTGCTGCTGGCGTTTCTCGGTGTGTTCGGCGTGCATCGCATGTATCAAGGCAAATGGATCACCGGGATCATTTACCTGTTCACGGGCGGGCTGTTTCTGGTGGGCGTGCTGTATGACCTGTGGACGTTGAACGATCAGATCTCGATCAAGAATGCCCAGCGCGGTTAACGCGACCTGATTTGGGGGGGGGCAGTTGTCGACGTGGGACCGGCTTTAGCCGGGAAGGCGGCATTCCTGACGATGCAGATGCTTTGAATGTGCAGGCCTCTTCCCGGCTAAAGCCGGTCCCACGGGATAATGTTGGGCCTGTGGGAGATCCTGTGTCTGCCTGCGGCGCTGATCCCCGTGGGAGAGAATTCATTCGTGAAAGGGTCGGTACATCCGATAGAGACTCGTCGTTTGTACAACCGTATTCGCGAATGAATTCGCACAGGAATCACTGATGACGTGGGACCGGCTTTAGCTGGGAAGAGGCCGGTACAGACGCTGAGTTTTCATCAGTAGAAACACCGCCTTCCCGGCTAAAGCCGGTCCCACGTCGTCAATCAGCTTGCGGACAAGCATAGAATCTCCCAAAGGGGGTACCTTCTTTTATCCGGTATGGGTAATCCGCCCATCCACGAGCGTGTAACGCACGGCACCCGGCAAGCAATGACCGAGGAACGGGCAGTTTTCGCCTTTGGACAGCCACTTCTCACCGGCAACCGTTGAGGCGGCAGGGTCAAACAGTACGATGTCGGCGGGTGAGCCTGCGCTCAGTTGTCCAGCAGGCAGGCGCAATGCTGCTGCCGGGCCGCTGCTCAGGCGGGCGAGCAGGGTTGGCAGATCCAGAAGACCATCTTCAACCAGTGTCATCGCCAGTGGCAGCAGCAATTCAACGCTGCTGATGCCCGGTTCGGTCGCGCCGAACGGTGCCAGCTTGGCGTCGCGCTCGTGCGGCTGATGATGGCTGGAGATCGCGCTGATCACGCCGGTTTTGACCGCTTCACGCAGGCCGTCACGGTCCGCGCGTGTGCGAAGCGGCGGTTGCACGTGATACAGGCTGGAGAAGTCGATCAGCGCCTCGTCCGTCAGGATCAATTGATACAGCGCCACGTCAGCCGTGACCTTCAAGCCGCGGGCCTGTGCCTGCGCGATCAGTGCCGCGCCGCGAGCACTGGTCAGTTGGCTGAAGTGTGCGCGTACACCGCTTTGCTCAACCAGCAACAGGTCGCGGGCCAATGCCACGGTTTCAGCAGTTTCAGGAATGCCTGCCAGGCCAAGGAAGCTGGCGGTCGGGCCTTCGTGAGCCAGGCCTCCTTCAGCCAGATCACGGTCCTGAGAATTGAAAATCACCGTCAGGTCGAACGTTGCAGCGTATTCCAGCGCGCGGCACAGGGTGCGAGTGTTGCGAAAGCTCTCCAGACCGTTGCCGAAGGCCACGCAGCCCACGTCGCGCAACGCAACCAGTTCGGCCAGTTGCTCGCCTTCCAGGCCTTTGCTGAGGGCGCCAATCGGGAACACCTTGCTGTGCCCGGCTTCGCGGGCGCGGTCCAGGATCAGTTCAGCAACGGCCGAGGTGTCCAGAATCGGTTTGGTGCGCGGGGGGCAGCACAGGCTGGTCACGCCACCGGCTGCGGCGGCGCGGGTTTCGCTGGCGATCGTGCCTTTGCGGCTGTAACCCGGTTCACGCAGCGCAACGTTGAGGTCGACCAAGCCGGGCGCGGCGATCAGGCCGGTGGCGTCGATGGTTTGTACCGGCTCGAAACCCGCTGGAGCTTCGCCGATCGCGAGCACCTTGCAGGCTTCCAGGTGCAAGTCAGTAATTTGGTCCAGACCACTTTTGGGGTCGATGACGCGAGCGCCGAGGATGCTGAGCTTCACTGGGCGTTCTCCTGTTCGAATTGTCGTTGCGCGGTCTGGCCGCTCATGGCCATGGACAGCACAGCCATGCGCACGGCGATGCCGTAGGTCACTTGATTGAGGATTACCGAATGCGCGCCGTCGGCCACTGCCGATTCGATTTCAACGCCGCGGTTGATCGGGCCGGGGTGCATGACGATGCAGTCTGGCTTGGCGCCCGCCAAACGTGCGGTGGTCAGGCCGAACAGGCGATAGAACTCGCCCTCGCTCGGTAACAGGCCGCCCTGCATGCGTTCGCGTTGCAGGCGCAGCATGATCACGACGTCGACGTCTTTGAGGCCTTCGTTGAGGTCGGTATAGACCTTCACGCCGTATTGCTCGACGCCGACTGGCAGCAAGGTTTTCGGCCCGATCACGCGGATGTCCGGGCAGCCCAGCGCTTTGAGGGCGATCATGTTCGAGCGTGCCACCCGCGAGTGCAGGATGTCGCCGACGATGGCCACGGACAGGTTTTCGAAACCGCCTTTGTGCCGACGAATCGTCAGCATGTCGAGCATGCCTTGGGTCGGGTGCGCGTGACGGCCGTCGCCGCCATTGATGATCGCCACTTCCGGGCACACATGCTCGGCAATGAAGTGCGCCGCGCCCGAGTCACCGTGGCGCACGACGAACATGTCGGCGGCCATGGCTTCCAGATTGCGCAGGGTGTCGAACAGCGTCTCGCCCTTGCTGGTCGAGGACGTGGACACGTTGAGGGTGATCACGTCCGCCGACAGTCGCTGCGCCGCCAGTTCAAAAGTGGTGCGGGTGCGCGTGGAGTTCTCGAAGAACACGTTGCACACGGTCTTGCCGCGCAGCAGCGGGACTTTTTTCACCGCCCGGGCACCGACTTCCAGAAAGGAGTCGGCGGTGTCGAGAATTTCGGTGAGCAGCTCGCGAGGCAAGCCGTCGAGGGACAGGAAATGGCGCAGCTGACCTTGATGGTTGAGCTGCAGCGGGCGCTTGGCGTCGAGGGGCGTCATCGCAAAGGACTCTTTCAAGGGCGGTTAAAGGGCGGAGGCGGTGGACAGGTCTTGAATGTCGAGGGCCAGCGGGGCAGGGCCGCTCAGCTTGACCCGCTCGTTGGCAGCCAGCGTCAACGTCGCGCCAACCACATCAGGGCTGATCGGCAGTTCGCCAGCGTCCAGGTCCAGCAGGCACACCAGCGTCACGCTGGCCGGGCGGCCGTAGTCGAACAGCTCGTTGAGGGCGGCGCGAATCGTACGTCCACTCATCAGGACGTCATCGATCAACACCAGGTGCTGACCTTCGATTTCGAATGGCAGCTCAGACGGGCGCACTTGTGGGTGCAGGCCGTTCTGGCTGAAATCGTCCCGGTAGAACGAAACGTCCAGCGTGCCCAGCGGTTCATCGCGCCCCAGGGTTTTGAGCAGTTCCTGCGCGACCCACACGCCGCCAGTGCGAATGCCGATGAAACGAGGTTCGCTGACGCCGCGCTTGTTGAGGTGCGCGTTCAGGTCAGTGGCCATCTGACGAATCAGTTCGGCGGGGTTCGGCAGGTTCATGAAGTTGCTCCTGAAAGTACCCGAGCCGGGGCAAGGCCTGGCTCAGGCGGAAACGAAAATTCAGATTGTTAACGCCAAGCCTTGTACAGGCTAAATGTGTCAGGCACTGAACAGCTCGGCGTTTGCATCCATCCAGCCCTGCAACAAGAGCATGGCGGCGATGGCATCGACCGGGTTGTCTTTGTAGCTGCTGCCGCGCTGACCGCCGCGGCTCATGCGCTCGCCCTTGGCTTCGAAAGTCGTCAGGCGTTCGTCATGGGTATAAACCGGGATGTTGAAACGACCGTTTATCCGCCGGGAAAACTTTTCAGCCTTCACGCTCATGTCGCTGGGCGTGCCGTCCATGTTTAGCGGCAGGCCGACGATAATGGCGTCGGGTTTCCATTCGCGAATCAGCGCTTCGATCTGGCTCCAGTCCGGAACGCCTTGCTGGGCTTTCAGGGTGCAGAGATCGCGCGCCTGGCCGGTAATCACCTGGCCCACCGCAACGCCGATCTGTTTGGTGCCGTAATCGAAACCCAGCAGTAAACGCAGTGCGGCCATCAGGCGTGGCCTGCCTGACTAGTGAGCAAGCTCAGATTAACGCCAAGGCGCGCAGCAGCAGCGTTCAGGCGCTGGTCACTGTCCACTTCAAAGAGGATGGCTGGATCGAACGGGCAGGTCAGCCAGGCGTTCGCGGCCATTTCAGCTTCCAGTTGGCCCGCATCCCATCCGGCGTAACCGAGGGTGATCACATTTTGATCAGGCCCGTAGCCGTCTGCGATGGAGAACAACACGTCCTGCGAGGTAGAGAGCGCCAGGTCGCCGAGTTCGACAGTCGCCTGAAAGATCTGCCCTCTGGGGTGCAGGACGAAACCGCGATCGGTTTGAACCGGGCCGCCGGTGTGAATCTGTATGTCCTGGCAGCGCACCGGAGCGGGGAGCTCGGGGCGCAATTGCTCAAGGACATCCGCCAGCGTCAGGCTTTGCGGTCGGTTGATGACCAGCCCCATGGCTCCATTGGCGTTGTGCTCGACGATATAAGTCAGCGTCTGCGCAAAGTTCGGGTCCACCATGTGCGGCATGGCGATCAGGAATTGATGCTTGAGATAACTCACAGATACGTTTTTCATGAGCCCTAGTGTGGCGCTGCGCGGCGGGCCTGACAACTGGCAGTTCTGACAGGCCTGCAGGTTTGTGAAGGAGCCGTCAGTTACTGGAAAGCTTGTCGCCCCGGGCGAATTTCCAGGTCCGGATGATTTCGAGCCGGTCAATGTCAGCCAGATCGCCGGTGAACGGTGCAAATGGAGCCGCCAATCGCACGATTCGCTGCGCAGCCTGATCCAGCAACGGTTGCCCGGAGGACTCCAGCACCAGCACTTCATACAGCGAGCCGTCGCGATTGATCGAGACCATCAGGCGTAAATTGCCGTAAATCTGTTGGCGGCGGGCTTCTTCCGGGTAATTCAGGTTGCCGACACGCTCGACTTTCTTGCGCCAGTCATCTTTGTACCAGGCGCCTTTGTCGCGCATGGTCGACGCGGCATTGAGGCGATGAATCTTCGGCCGTTTGGCGTACAGCTGTTGCTCGTTGGAAAGCTCGGCTTCGAGGCTGGCGATTTCGCTGCTCAGTTGCGAGCTGTCGAATTCTGGCGCGGCCTTGGGCGTTGGATCAGGTTTGACCTCTTCACGTTTGGCAACAGTCTTTTCCGGGGTCTTGGCCTTGGTGGCGACCACGGTTTTCGACGATTCCTGCTTTTGCACAGGCTTGGCGGCCGGAGGCGGGGTCACTTTGTTGATTTTGGTGTCCTGAAACGGCGCAAGCTCAGTGGTCTTGGGGATTTCCGCCTTGTCCAGGGTGCCGCTGCCTTCCTGATTGTCTTGAGCCAGAAAGTCAGCCTGTTTGGGCTTGGTTTCGCTTTTGAAGGTGGCTAGGGTGATTTCCAGCGTCTGGCTGATCTGTTCAGGTTTGACGTAGGTGAAGCCCACACCAAGGATGATCGCCACGTGAATCAACGCCGCAATCAACAGGGTAAAGCCCAGACGATCCGCCGGGCGCACGCCTGATTGGGTAAGTTCGTATGGGAGATCGACAGCAGTCATCAGCGGTTTAGCGTCTCTTGGTATTTCAAAATCATCAGCTGCGCATGATAGCCCAGATTGAAATGCGGACTTCTGTGGGAACACATAACCCCTGTAGGAGCTGGGCAAGCCCAGCTCCCACAAGGGATCGTGGCCTGAGTTACCGGGCCTGCAGTTTCTTCTCGATCACATCCATCAGCATCCCGCCAATGTTAGTGCCGAATGCATTGTCGATTTCGCGGATGCAGGTCGGGCTGGTGACGTTGATTTCGGTCAGATGCTCACCGATTACATCCAGACCGACGAAGATCAGGCCTTTTTCACGCAAGGTTGGGCCGATCTGCTCAGCGATGTAGCGATCTTTTTCGGTCAGCGGACGCGCTTCGCCACGACCGCCTGCTGCCAGGTTGCCACGCGTTTCGCCAGCTGCCGGAATGCGCGCCAGGCAATACGGGACCGGTTCGCCGTCGACCATCAGGATGCGTTTGTCGCCGTCCTTGATGGCAGGCAGATAACCTTGCGCCATGATTTGCTGGGTGCCGTGTGCGGTCAGGGTTTCGAGAATCACCGACAGGTTCGGATCGCCTACGCGATGGCGGAAGATCGACGCGCCGCCCATTCCGTCCAGCGGCTTGAGGATTACATCGCCGTGCTCGGCAGCGAACTCACGCAGGATGTCGGCACGACGGCTGACCAGCGTCGGCGGCGTCAGGTGTGGGAACTGGGTGGCAAACAGCTTCTCGTTGCAGTCGCGCAGGCTCTGCGGCTTGTTGACGATCAATACGCCAGCGCGCTCGGCTTGTTCCAGCAAGTAAGTGGCGTAGACGAATTCCATGTCGAACGGCGGGTCCTTGCGCATCAGGATCACGTCCAGATCGTCCAGGCCGCTGTCCACTTCGGTACCGAATTCGAACCACTTGGCCGGGTCGGCGAAAACTTTCAGCGGTTTCATGCGAGCGCGGGCCTGGCCAGCGTTCTGATACAGGTCCTGCTGCTCCATGTAGAACAGCGACCAGCCGCGTTCTTGAGCGGCAAGCAGCATGGCCAGTGAGCTGTCCTTTTTATAGGAGATGCGCTCAATCGGGTCCATGACAATCCCTAGGCGAACGCTCATGGGCAAATTTCCTCTGATCGATAACGGCCGCGTCGGCCTTGAAATAGGCGTCAGGGTGGCGCTCCGCTTGCTCCGGGTCAAGAGGCAAGCACGTGGCGGCCGCCTTTATGGATTGAGTCTGGAGAGTGTGCTAAAAAGGCTCGGCGCCTGAATTTGGCATTTGGCCTTCAGCCCCTGTAAATCAGGAGCTGGCAGTACGATCAGGCTCCCGTGCCGGGCTGAACACGCATAATCACGCCACGGCGATGGAAGAGCAGATATGGAACAGCATTCATCAGCACTGAAAGTCATGGTCATCGATGATTCAAAGACGATTCGTCGCACAGCCGAAACGCTGCTGAGGAACGTAGGGTGTGAGGTCATCACGGCAATCGACGGGTTCGATGCGCTGGCCAAGATCGCCGATAATCATCCGCGGATCATCTTTGTCGACATCATGATGCCGCGTCTGGATGGCTATCAGACCTGCGCGCTGATCAAGAACAACCGGGCGTTCAAATCGACGCCGGTGATCATGCTCTCGTCCAAGGATGGCCTGTTCGACAAGGCCAAGGGACGAATTGTCGGCTCCGATCAGTTTTTGACCAAACCGTTTAGCAAGGAAGAACTGCTCAGCGCGATCAAGGCCCACGTGCCGGGGTTCGTTGCGGTAGAACAACAAGTTTCGTGACGCCTGCTGCCCACAAGGGCTGCGGGCATTCATCCTTATGGGGAACACCATGGCTCGAATTCTGATCGTCGATGACTCGCCGACTGAAATGTACAAATTGACCGGCATGCTGGAAAAGCACGGTCATGAAGTCCTCAAGGCCGAAAACGGTGCCGACGGCGTTGCCCTGGCACGCCAGGAAAAGCCCGATGCTGTGTTGATGGACATCGTCATGCCAGGCCTCAACGGTTTTCAGGCCACCCGCCAGCTGACCAAGGATGCGGACACCAGCATGATCCCGGTGATCATGATCACCACCAAGGATCAGGAAACCGACAAGGTCTGGGGCAAGCGCCAAGGTGCGCGTGATTACCTGACCAAGCCGGTGGACGAAGAAACCCTGATGAAAACCCTGAACGCGGTACTCGCCGGCTGACCGCCGGTTCGTCATGGCTGAGTCTCAAACCGCTTTCCAGCTGCTGTTCGACATCGACCAACGCTGTCGAGCACTGGCGGCGGGCCTGCCGTTTCAGGAAACCCGTCAGCAGGACTGGAGCGGTATCGGCTTTCGCATGGGCGAGCGTTGCTACGTGGCGCCCATGGGCGAAGTCAGCGAAATCCTTCACGAGCCACGCTATGCAGCGCTGCCCGGCGTAAAGCCTTGGGTCCGGGGCGTGGCCAATCTGCGTGGCAAGCTGTTGCCCATCATGGATCTGTGCAGCTTTTTCGGTCATGACCTGTCGCCCCTGCGTAAAGAGCGGCGGGTGCTGGTCGTTGAGCACCATGATGTATTCGCCGGTTTGCTGGTTGATGAAGTTCTCGGCCTGCAGCATTTCAGTCAGGTCAGCCTGATGCCCCGGGAAGTGGCTGACATGGATGACGACATCACACCGTTCATTCGCGGTCAGTTTCTGCGTGATCAGGCCTGGCTGGTGTTCAGCCCGTGGGCGCTGGCGCAGTCGCCGGGCTTCATGGACGTAGCGCTGTAAACGTATTGGGCAGGCCAGCGGCGCTGGCCTTTTTTGCTTGCGCGATAAACATCGCATTCGGTCCAGGTGGGACATGAGTAAGACAGGCAGATCCTTGGAAGGCCTACGCAGCCGCTCGCAAATCGTCGTGCTGTTCGTCGCGCTGATCATTTTCATCATATTGCTGTTCGTCAATTTTGCTTACCTCAACACGCAATCGACTTACGACAAGCAATACATCGGTCACGCCGGCGAGCTGCGCGTGTTGTCCCAGCGCATTGCCAAGAACGCCACCGAGGCCGCTGCGGGTAAGCCGCAAGCCTTCAAATTGCTCGCCGATGCCCGCAACGATTTCGACATGCGCTGGGGTTACTTGCGCAAGGGCGATAAAGCCACGGGCTTGCCGCCAGCGCCTCAAGGCGTGCGCGACGAGTTGCAGACGGTACAGACCGACTGGGAAGCCCTGCGTAGAAGTACGGACGTGATTCTGGCCAACGAGCAGACCGTCCTGTCGTTGCATCAAGTGGCCGCGACCCTGGCCGAAACCATTCCGCAATTACAGGTCGAGTACGAAAAAGTCGTCGATATCCTGCTGCAAAACCGCGCGCCTGCCAGTCAGGTGGCGGTCGCCCAGCGGCAGTCGCTGCTGGCTGAACGGATTCTCGGTTCGGTCAACAAAGTGCTGGCGGGTGATGACACCGCTGTTCAGGCTGCCGACGCCTTCGGTCGCGACGCCAGCCAGTTCGGCCGGGTGCTCAGTGGCATGCTCGACGGCAACGTGAACATGCGCGTCGCTCAGGTTGATGACCCGGACGCCCGGGCGCGTTTGGCAGAGATCGCCGAGTTGTTCCAGTTCGTGTCCGGCTCTGTAGATGAGATTCTCGAGACTTCGCCTGAGCTGTTTGAGGTGCGCGAGTCCGCAGGCAACATTTTCAACACGTCGCAAACCCTGCTCGACGAAACCTCGGTGCTCGCCAACCGGCTTGAGCATCTGGCCAATGCGCGCTCGTCGAACACCATCGGTGGATATGTGCTGGGCTTGCTGGCCTTGATGTCGATCATCCTGATTGGCCTGGTCATGGTGCGCGAAACCAACCGCCAGCTTCGCGAGACCGCCGAGAAAAGTGAACGCAACCAGAACGCGATCATGCGTCTGCTCGACGAAATCGAAAACCTGGCGGACGGCGATTTGACCGTGGCCGCGTCGGTGACCGAAGACTTCACTGGCGCAATCGCTGACTCCATCAACTATTCCATCGACCAGCTGCGCGAGTTGGTGGCGACCATCAACCTCACCGCCGAGCAAGTGTTCGGCGCGGTCAAGGACACTCAGGGCACTGCCACGCAACTGGCTGCGGCGTCGGAGCATCAGGCGTTGCAGATTGCTGCCGCTTCCAACGCGATCAACCGCATGACGGGGTCCATTGACCTTGTGTCGGCTAACGCCCATGAGTCCTGGTCGGTGGCCGAGCGTTCAGTCGCCATTGCCAACAAAGGTAACGAGGTTGTGCACAACACCATCAATGGCATGGACAACATTCGCGAGCAGATCCAGGACACGTCCAAACGGATCAAGCGTCTTGGCGAGTCGTCTCAAGAGATTGGCGATATCGTCAGCCTGATTGACGACATCGCCGATCAGACCAACATCCTCGCGTTGAACGCTGCGATTCAGGCATCGATGGCCGGTGACGCCGGACGCGGCTTTGCAGTGGTGGCCGACGAAGTGCAGCGTCTGGCCGAGCGTTCTTCCTCCGCAACCAAGCAAATCGAAACCCTGGTGCGAGCGATTCAGAACGACACCAACGAAGCGGTGATCTCCATGGAGCAGACCACCACTGAAGTGGTGCGCGGTGCGCGGCTGGCGCAGGATGCCGGGGTGGCGCTGGAAGAGATCGAAGGCGTGTCGAAAGTCCTCGCGGCACTGATCCAGAGCATCACCAATGCGGCTCAGCAGCAATCCGAACTGGGGCTGCAGATTTCCCAGACCATGACCGTTATTCAGCAAACCACCTCGCAGACCACCTCGGGCACCGCAGCCACGGCGCGCAGCATGGGCAACCTGGCGAAGATGGCCAGCGCGATGCGCCGCTCGGTCTCAGGCTTCACCTTGCCGTCGTCGAAGGATCGCGGGTGATGAGCACGAAATGTATAGCTCCGCACGCTCATGGAGCCTTGAAATACATGACCTGTAGGAGCTCACCGAGGTTACGAGG
>NZ_LOHF01000005.1:23158-52979 GCF_002158995.1 Pseudomonas caspiana
GCTATCGCTGGCCTCGTAACCTCGGTGAGCTCCTACAGGGTTGGGGGCAACTTAGGCATAAGCACTCGCGTTGGGTATTGGAGTCGTCATGGCTGATCGGCACGACTATGTGGCGCTGGAGTGGGTCAAAGGCGAAATCGCCGAGACCCTCAAGCAGGCCCGCCACGCCCTCGATACATACATTGCCGATCCCGGTCATACGGCCGCGATGGACGAGTGTCTGGATTGCGTGCATCAGGTGCACGGTAGCCTGCAAATGATCGAGTTCTACGGCGCAGCGTTGCTGGCCGAAGAAGTCGAGCAACTGGCGCTTGCCTTGCAGCAGGATCGCGTGGCGGAACGTGCCGAGGCGCAGCAATTGCTGACCCAGGCCCTGACGCAACTGCCTGCCTATCTGGACCGCATTCATTCTGCCCGGCGCGATTTGCCGCTGGTGGTCTTGCCGTTGCTCAACGACTTGCGCAGCGCCCGGGGTGAAAGCCTGCTCTCGGAAACCAGCCTGTTCGCGCCGCAACTGGTCAGTGTTGCGCCGCTGGATGCGCAAACTCTCGCGCAACGGGACAGCCCGGAGCTGGCCGCGCTGTTGCGCAAATTACGTCAGACTCTGCAAACCGCACTGGTCGGCCTGTTACGTGAACAGGACGTGCAGACTCAGCTTGGTTACATGGGCAAGGTCTTCGCGCGCCTCGAACAGCTGTGCGATAACGCGCCACTGGGGCCGCTTTGGCAGATTGCCTCGGCGCTGGTGGAAACCATGCTCAATGGCAATTTCACCAACAGCCCGGCATTGCGCAGCCTGTTCAAGGATGCCGACAAAGAACTCAAACGTTTGTTGGAGCAAGGCATCGTCGGCATCAATCAGCCTGCGCCGGACGAGCTGCTCAAAAGCCTGTTGTTCTACATTGCCAAGTCCGACAGCCAGGCTCCGCGAATGGTGGACCTGAAGGACCAATACGGTCTGGACGAAGCGCTGCCCGACACCACGCCGCCCAGCCAGCAGCGAACTAGCCTGGGGCCCGACCGCGACGCGATGCGCTCGGTGATCAGCGCCTTGTGTGAAGAGCTGGTGCGGGTCAAAGAACGCCTCGATGTGTTCGTGCGCGGTGATCGAAAGTCGGTCAGCGAGCTAAACAGTTTGTTACCCCCGCTGCGGCAGATCGCCGATACCCTGGCGGTCTTGGGTTTCGGTCAGCCACGTAAAGTCATCATCGATCAACTGGCCGTGGTGCAGGGGTTGGCGCAGGGCCAGCGCGAACCGAGCGACGCAGCACTGATGGATGTGGCCGGGGCGCTGCTCTATGTCGAGGCAACACTGGCCGGAATGGTTGGCCCGGTTGAGCAAGCCGCCAATCGCGAAGAGAGCCGCCTGCCCACCACCGACCTGACGCAGATTCATCAACTGGTGATCCGTGAAGCGCGGGTCGTGTTGCAGCAAGCCAAGGATGTGATCATCGATTACATCGACGGTGAATGGGATCGCCAGCGCCTTGAGCCTTTATCGGCGCTGCTGGTGCAAGTGCGCGGTGCGCTGGCGATGATTCCTCTGGCTCGCGCAGCGAGTTTGCTGGCGGCCTGCAATGACTACATTCTTGAACACCTGCTGATCGACGAAACCCGCCCGGCCTGGACCCAGCTCGACAGCCTCGCAGACACGATTACCGGCATCGAGTATTACCTGGAGCGCATGGGCGAAGACCATGAGGCGCCGGGCGAACAGGTGCTCGACATGGCACAGGAAAGTCTCGCGCGACTGGGCTACACGCCAGCGTCGGATACCCTTGATGTGCCGGTGCTGGAAGAGGTCATCAGCCAGGACGAGATTCTCGAGCTTGAAGCCCGCAATGCCTTGGTCAGCCCGACGCAAACCATTGCCGATGTGCTGGCCAGTCCGATGTCTGGCGTAAACCCGCCCGCGCTTGATACCCCCGACAGCCTGTTGCCGCCGCCTGCCGATGAAGAAGCGGTGGACGACGAGTTACTGGAAGTCTTTCTCGAGGAAGCCGAGGAAGTTCTTGCAGCCTTGCGCGAATACCTGCCGCAATGGATTGGCTCTCTCAACGATGCGCGCAGCAACACCACCGCGCTGACCGAAGTGCGTCGTGCGTTTCACACCCTCAAAGGCAGTGGGCGGATGGTGCGTGCGCTGATCCTTGGCGAGCTGGCGTGGGCGGTGGAAAACCTGCTCAACCGCATACTGGAAAACAGCGTCAAACCCGATGAGCATGTTCAGCAACTGCTCAACGAAGTGCTGGCGCTGCTGCCGTCAGTCCTCAAGGATTTTGCTCAGGGCGCTCAGCGTCAGCGTGATGATGTCGACCGCCTCGCTGCCCGTGCGCATGCCTTGGCCAGAGGGCAGGGACTGCTGACCTTCGACGTCGCAGCCGATGACGAAAACGACGAACTCGACCCGCAACTGCTGGAAATTTTCCGTCAGGAAGCCTTGAGTCATCTGGACAGCCTCAAGCGTTTTCTGGAAGGTAGCGCCAACGATCCCGAGCCCGCCATCAGCGACGATTTGCTGCGTGCGCTGCACACCCTCAAAGGCAGCGCCTCCATGGCGGGTGTGCTGCCAATCGCCGAGCTGACCAGCCCGCTGGATCAATTGGTGCGTGAGTACAAGGCGCACATGCTGGCGCTGGGGCAGGCCGAGCTGGAATTGCTGCGCAGCGCCGAGCCGCTTTTTCTCGCCGGGTTGGCGCAATTGTCGAGCGATCCGCTGGGGCCGATTCCCGGTGCGGCCGCGCTGATCGAAACCGCCCAGAATTTACTTCAGGAACGGCTCGCGGCGGTATTGAGTGCGTCCAACAATGGCCTGCGGGTCAAACGTAATCCACAACTGATCGAGCGCTTTCTCGCCGAAGGCATGGACATCCTGCTGGACGCGGAAAACCTCTTGCAGCGTTGGCGTGAACATCCTGGCGAGCGGCAAGAACTCTCTGCGCTGCTGGATGAACTGACCACGCTGGGCCACGGCGCGCACCTCGCCGATCTGCCGCAAGTAGACGAACTCTGCGAAGCCCTGCTTGACCTCTATGGCGCAGTGGAAGAAAGCAGCCTGGCGGTCAGCGAACGCTTTTTCGATGAGGCCGAGCAGGCTCACGAAGCGTTGATCTGTCAGCTCGATCAACTGGCCGCCGGGCAAGAAGTCGAAGCCTGTCCGGCACGTATTCAGGCGTTGCGAGACCTGCTTGATCAAGCGCTGGACCCCTCTGCCACTGGCCTGATCAAAAGCGACGGCAGCCAGACGCTGAGTATCACTGAGCTGAACGCGGCCACTGAAAAACTGGCCAGTCATGCGCCTATTCACGACGACCCGCTGACTTTGGACGACGAGATCGTCGAGATCTTTCTTGAGGAAGCCTTCGATATCCTCGACAGCGCCGGGCAGGCTCTGCAACGCTGGCTCGATGACCCGGAAAACCCGCTGCCGCTGTCGGCTTTGCAGCGTGATCTGCACACCCTCAAAGGTGGCGCGCGCATGGCGGAAATCGGTCCCGTCGGCGATTTGGGGCATGAGCTGGAAAGCCTGTACGAAGGCCTCATCGACCGTCGCTACAGTCATTCTCCGGCATTGGCCGATTTACTGATTCAGAGCCACGATCAGTTGGCGTTGATGCTTGAACAGCTGCAAAAACACCAGGCGTTGAGCGATCCGACGGCGCTGATTGATGCCATTCAGGCGTTGCGCATGGGCACCACGCCGGTATTGACGGGTGAGCCGGAAGCCAAACCGACACAATCCAAAATCCAGGCCGATGCGCCACCGGAGCGCGACAACGAGTTAATCGAGATCTTTCTCGAAGAAGGCTTCGACCTCATCGAAAGCTCCGGCGCGGCGCTGACACGGTGGCAGGCCGACCCCGAGAATTTGCTGGAAGTGGAAAACCTGCTGCGCGATCTGCACACCCTCAAAGGTGGCGCGCGCATGGCAGAAATTGCACCCATCGGCGACCTGGCTCACGAGCTGGAGGCGCTGTATGAAGGTCTGTCGGCCGGGACACTGAAGCCTGACCCGATCACTGTGAGCCTGCTGCAAAGTGGCCACGACTTGCTCGGCGACATGCTCGACGCGGTGCGCTCCGACAAGCCGTTGCCGGGTGCTGCGCTGCTGATCGAGAGCATTCGCAAGCAAGCCTCGGGTGACCTCTCAACTGCTTTGCCGGTCTCGCCGGTCATGCTCGAACCGTTAGCGCCCATACTGATGCCCGAGCCTGGCCCTGCCGCTGATGCCGATGGCGAGCGCGCGGCCAGCGAGATGGTCAAGGTGCCGGCGCAAGAACTGGAAACGCTGGTCAATCTGGCTGGCGAGACATCGATTTTTCGCGGGCGCATCGAACAGCAGGTCATCGACGCCGAAGGCACCCTCGCAGAAATGGCCACTACGATTGAGCGGATGCGCGATCAGTTGCGGCGCCTGGACATGGAAACGCAAGGCAGCATCCTCAGCCGCGAGCAGGTGCAGGCCGAGCGTTTGGGCTACGAAGATTTCGACCCGCTGGAAATGGATCGCCACTCTCAGCTGCAACAACTGTCCCGCGCCCTGTTCGAGTCCGCGTCTGACTTGATGGACCTCAAGGAAACCCTCGACGCACGCGCCAATGACGCGCAAACCCTGCTGCTGCAACAGGCGCGGGTCAACACCGAACTGCAGGAAGGCCTGATGCGCACGCGCATGGTGCCTTTCGAACGCATGGTGCCGCGCCTCAAACGCATCGTGCGTCAGGTGTCCGCCGAGCTGCACAAAAAAGTCCATTTCGAAGTCGGCAATGCTGAAGGCGAAATGGACCGCACTGTGCTTGAGCGTATGGTCGCGCCGCTGGAGCACATGCTGCGCAACGCCATCGATCATGGCCTTGAAAGTACCGAGGAGCGGCTGGCCCAGGGTAAGCCCGAATTCGGCACCATTGTGCTGGACCTCAAGCACGAAGGCGGCGATATCGTCTTCGAGATGAGTGACGACGGTAAGGGCGTTGACCTGGAGGCGGTGCGCAAAAAAGCGATCAAGCGCGGCATGATCCCGGCTCATGCGCAGCCGGGTTATCACGAAACACTGCAGTTCATTCTGGAGCCGGGATTCTCCACGGCCGAAACCGTCACCCAGATTTCCGGACGTGGCGTCGGCATGGACGTAGTGCACGCTGAGGTCAAGCTGCTGGGCGGCACCATGGTCATCGAGTCGGAGTCAGGGCAGGGCGCGCTGTTCCGTATTCGGCTGCCGTTCTCCGTGTCGGTCAACCGGGCACTGATGGTGCAGTGCGGCGAAGAGCAGTACGCCGTACCGCTCAACACCGTTGAAGGCATTGTGCGAGTCATGCCGGGCGAGCTGGAAAAATGCTACTTGTCGACGCCTCCACGTTATCAATACGGCGAGCGGGTCTACGAACTGCGCTACCTGGGCGAGCTGCTCAACAACAGCCAGCCGCCTTCGCTGATAGGTCAGACCCAACCGTTGCCGGTATTGCTGGTGCATGTTCAGGATCAGTGGGTAGCGGTACAGGTTGATGCGTTGGCGGGTTCGCGGGAAATCGTCGTCAAAAGTCTCGGGCCGCAGTTTGCCCGGGTGCAGGGTATTTCCGGCGCGACCATTCTGGGCGATGGCCGCGTGGTGCTGATTCTCGATTTGCTGGCGCACATTCGTCGGCTGCATGGCCGCTTGCAGGCCGAGCAAGCAGCGGGGCGCAGCCTACCGGTGTGGCGCGACGCGGAGCAGGGTCGACCGCTGCTGGTATTGGTGGTCGACGACTCGGTCACGGTGCGCAAGGTCACCAGTCGCCTGCTGGAACGTCACGGCATGAACGTACTGACGGCCAAAGACGGGGTCGACGCCATGCTGCTGCTCAAGGAGCGCGTACCGGACGTCATGTTGCTGGATATCGAAATGCCGCGCATGGACGGCTTTGAAGTCCTCGGCCACGTTCGTGCCGACGAGCAGCTCAAGGAATTGCCGATCATCATGATCACCTCCCGCTCCGGCCAGAAGCATCGCGATCGGGCCATGGGGCTGGGCGTTAATGAATACCTGAGCAAGCCGTATCAGGAATCGACGCTGCTCGAAAGCATCGCTTATTGGAGTCAGGTCAATGCCTAACGCTGCCAGTGTCACGCAACTGACCGGTTTGATCCTGCCCCTGAGCGACCGCAACCTTCTGCTGCCCAACGTTGCCGTGGCAGAGCTGATCGACTATCAGGATTGTAGCGCCGACAGTGATGCGCCTGATTGGTATCTGGGTCCGATCAGCTGGCGCCAGCGCACTTTGCCCCTGCTCAGTTTCGAAGCCGCATGCGGCGGCCGGACCCTTGTTGGCGGCCGTGCACGTATCGTCGTGCTCAATGCCCTGGGCGGCCGTGATGAACTGAAATTCATCGCCCTGCTGACTCAAGGCATTCCCCGTTCCTGCAAGGTCGACAACCAGCTCAGCTATGTTGACGTCCCCCTCGATGCGCTTGAACTCGCGGCCGTACAAATCGGCGAGACCGTCGCGAAAATCCCCGATCTGGTGGGGTTGGAGCAGTGGTTGGTGGATGCTGGCCTGACACAACCTGCGCTGTAGGAGCTCACGAGCGCCGCGGGGCAGCGATAGCGTTCTGCCTGACACACCGCCATCGCGACCTCGCGTTGCTACAAAAAAATCGTATCCCGTCAGGAAGGTGAGCCGATTAAATCGGCTATTCGGCTCACCTAATGAGCCGAATAGGGCTATTATTCGGCTCATGTGCATAACGGCCGTCATCATGAACGAACCCTTGAACTGGATCTGGCAGCATCCTGACTGGCCGCATTTTCGCTGGCAGACAGAGCGGCTTGCTTCACTGTTGCGCTGCTGCTCCCAGGCGCAGGGCCAATTACTGGGCATGTTGGGTGCGGCCGGTGTCGATGCGAACGCACAGACGGAGCTTGATGCGCTGCTGCAAAACATCATCACCTCTTCGGCCATTGAAGGGGAGCAACTGAATGTCGGCTCGGTACGTTCCTCACTGGCCAAACGTCTGGGCCTTGAGGCTGATCAGCGGGTCAGCCCGCGCAGCGAAGGGCTGGCCGAGCTGATGCTTGATGCCACCCAGCAACACACTGCGACGCTCACGCTTGAGCGGATACTGCACTGGCATACGCTGCTGTTTCCGGCTCAGGAGTCTCTGCTGTCGCATGACATTCGGGTCGGTGCGTTGCGGGGTGACGAGCTGATGCAGGTGGTGTCGGGGCGTGTGGACCGGCCAACCGTGCATTTTGAAGCCCCGGCGCGCGCGGGTCTGGAAGAGCAATTCGATGCCTTCCTCGATTGGTTCGCCACCAGCCGGGATGATGCCAGCCTTGACCCATTGCTGCGTGCAGGCGTTGCGCACTTCTGGTTCGTGACGCTGCATCCCTTCGATGACGGCAACGGCCGTCTGACGCGAGCAATCACCGACCTTGCTTTGGCGCAGGCCGAGAACCAGGCGATCCGCTTTTATGCCATGTCCGCGAGCATTCTTGCGGATCGACGAGGCTATTACGAGATCCTGGAGCGTAGCCAGAAAGACGGTCTGGACATCACGCCGTGGCTTGAGTGGTTTCTGCAAACCCTGCTGCATACCCTTGAGCAAGCGATCAAACGCATCGACCGCGTATTGGCCAAGGCCCGCTTCTGGCAGTTGCACCGGGAGGACGGTTTATCGCCAGAGCAAATCAAAGTGCTCAATCGTTTGCTGGACGGAAGTTTGCTGGCCGACAAACCGGGTTTCGAAGGCGGCATCAGCGCCGCGCAATATCAGGCCGTCGCCAAGGTCAGTAAAGCCACAGCCACCCGGCACCTTGCTGACCTTCTGGAAAAAGGCTGTTTGCTGAAACTGCCGGGAGGAGGGCGGAGTACGCGGTATCGGTTGGTGCTGGATTGAGCGTCGTTGTCGCTTGGTAAACACCTGACCTGTAGGAGCTCACGAGCAACGCGAGGCAGCGATAGCGTTCTGCCTGACACACCGCCATCGCGGCCTCGCGTTGCTCGTGCGCTCCTACAAAGTTCGCGTTTACATCTTGCGTGCACGCCACCAGTGCGATGAGTTAGATGTTTGTTACCCGCCGAGATATTGAGCCACAACTTCCCCGCTCTACAGCCAGACATCGCCCTTTCCCAATCACGCCCTGACTCAAGAACAAGCCCTCACTCACGCCTCAGAGTTACTGCGCTGCGCCATGGCCACCGCGTACGAATGCGGCGACAGCCTGACGGGTTCAAAACGCGACCTGGCGTTTTCTGTTGTGCATCTGGTTGAAATGGCCAAAGCGATGGTTGAGCGGTCGCTTCGGTAGTTACTGCGAAGCTGCTGCCTCCTGTGGGAGCGGTGCTTGCCCGCGATGAACGATGATGCGATCTGCCTGAAACACCGCGGTGCCGACGTGGGACCGGCTTTAGCCGGGAAGGCGGTATTTCTAACGATGACGATGTAGTGGCTGTGCAGACCTCTTCCCGGCTAAAACCGGTCCCACGTCAGTGAACTGACCCCTATAGACTTGATGAGCATTTCATCGTTACTCCAACCGTAACGATCCCGCGCTCTACTTGATTGATGCCCAGCACCCTTAGCTCCTAAGGTGGCCCACGACAGCGAAATCGTGGAGTGGACATGAGAACAATAACGACCCCCGACGCGCGCTGGTCGCGTCGTCGCACCGAGAAACAGCGGCGGCTCGAGCAGGTGCGGCATCTTGCCGATGGTGTGGTGTTGCCGACCGACAACATCGTCGCGGCGCTGGAAGCTTTGATGGTGTCCGGTGACCGTGTGGTGCTGGAGGGCAACAACCAGAAGCAGGCGGATTTTCTTTCCCGTGCCCTGGCCAAAGTCGACCCGGCCAAGCTGCACGACCTGCACATGATCATGCCCAGCGTTGGACGCTCGGAGCACCTCGATCTGTTCGAACGCGGCATCGCCCGCAAGCTCGATTTCTCTTTTGCCGGTACGCAAAGCCTGCGCATCAGCCAGTTGCTGGAAGACGGCCTGCTGGAAATCGGCGCGATTCACACCTACATCGAGCTGTACTCGCGGCTCGTGGTCGATCTGATTCCCAATGTCGTGCTCTCTGCCGGTTTCATGGCTGACCGGGCGGGCAACATCTACACCGGGCCAAGCACCGAAGACACTCCCGCCTTGATCGAACCTGCCGCGTTCAGCGACGGCATTGTCATCGTTCAGGTCAACCAGTTGGTGGACGACGTCAGCGATCTGCCTCGCGTTGATATCCCTGCGTCGTGGGTCGACTTCGTGGTGGTGGCCGACAAGCCGTTTTACATCGAGCCGCTGTTCACCCGCGACCCGCGCCACATCAAACCGGTGCACGTGTTGATGGCGATGATGGCGATCCGTGGCATCTACGAAAAACATAACGTGCAGTCGCTCAACCATGGCATCGGTTTCAACACCGCTGCCATCGAACTGATCCTGCCGACCTACGGCGAATCACTTGGCCTGAAGGGCAAGATCTGCCGCAACTGGACGCTCAACCCGCACCCGACGCTGATCCCCGCCATTGAAAGCGGCTGGGTGGAAAGCGTGCATTGCTTCGGCACTGAACTGGGCATGGAAAACTACATCGCCGCCCGGCCGGATGTGTTCTTTACCGGTCGCGACGGCTCGCTGCGTTCCAACCGCATGGTCTGCCAACTGGCCGGGCAGTACGCCGTGGATCTGTTCATCGGCGCGACCTTGCAGGTGGACGGCGACGGTCACTCTTCAACCGTGACCCGTGGCCGACTCGCCGGTTTTGGTGGTGCGCCGAACATGGGTCACGACCCTCACGGTCGTCGCCATCCCACCCCCGCGTGGCTGGACATGCGTCAACAGAGCGGCGACGGTCCGGACGCTTATCTTGAACGCGGTAAAAAGCTCGTGGTGCAGATGGTTGAGACCTTCCAGGAAGGCGGCAAACCGACCTTCGTGGAAACCCTCGATGCAGTCGAAGTGGCGAAGAAAAGCGGCATGCCCCTCGCGCCGATCATGATCTACGGCGATGACGTCACCCATTTGCTCACCGAAGAAGGCATCGCCTATCTGTACAAGGCGCGCAGCCTGGAAGAGCGTCAGGCGATGATTGCGGCGGTGGCCGGCGTGACCGTGATCGGCATGCGCCACAACCCCAAAGACACCGCCCGCATGCGCCGTGAAGGCTTGATTGCGCTGCCTGAAGATCTGGGTATCCGTCGCACCGATGCCAGCCGCGAACTGCTCGCCGCCAAGAGCATCGGTGATCTGGTTCAGTGGTCGGGCGGTTTGTATAACCCGCCTGCCAAATTCAGGAGCTGGTGATGAGCGCACTCGCACACAAAGCCAAATCTGACAGCCCGTTGTTCGCCGAACAGCTGGCTGACCTTGCCGTCGACGCGTTGATTGACGAGGCTGATCTTTCTCCCAAGCCGGCGCTGGTGGATCGGCGTGGCAGTGGCGCCCACAGCGATCTGCATCTGGGCCTGATGCATGCGTCGGCGCTGTCGCTGTGGCCGATGTTCAAAGACATGGCTGAAGCCGCCGAACAGTTCGGTGAAATCGGCCAGCCGTTGCGCGAGGCTTTGGGCCGTATTGGCCGCGAAGGTGAAGCAGCGATGCTGCGCACCACCAACGGCGTAAACACTCACCGTGGCGCGATCTGGGCGTTAGGCCTGCTGGTTACCGCTGCCGCGCTTGAACCGGATAACTGCAGTGCAGCGCAGTTGAGCTTGCGTGCTGCAAAGCTGGCCTTGATTGAGGACCGCAACGTGGTCGCGCAACTTAGCCACGGCGCACAAGTGGCCCAGCGTTACGGTGCCATGGGCGCGAAAGAGCAGGCGCAATTGGGCTTTCCAGCCGTCATGCAAAAAGGCCTGCCGCAACTGCAACGCAGTCGGGCGTCCGGCAGCGGCGAGCAGAACGCTCGGCTTGATGCCTTGCTGGCGATCATGACCACGCTGGCGGACACCTGCGTCTTGTATCGCTCCGGCCTTGAAGGCTTGCACGCCATGCAGCAAGGCGCACAACAGGTGCTGGATGCAGGCGGCAGCGCGAGCCTGGCCGGTCGTCGCTGTTTGCACGCGCTGGATCAGCAGTTGCTGAAGCTCAACGCATCCCCCGGTGGCGCTGCCGACTTGCTCGCCGCATGCCTGTTCATCGATAGCCTTGAGCCTGTGCTCGGCTCTGAATCGAGGAGTGTTTGACCATGGAAACCCTGTCTTTTGAATTCCCCGCCGGGCAGCCGCCGCTAGGCCGTGCGCTGGTGGGTTGTGTCGGCTCCGGTGATCTGGAAGTGCTGCTCGAACCCGGTGTGCCCGGCAAGTTATCGATCAACGTGGTGACGTCGGTGAACGGTGCGTCTGCCCGCTGGCAGCATTTGTTCGAGCGCATGTTTGACGGTCAAACGCCGCCTGCGCTGGCCATCGACATTCACGATTTCGGCGCCACACCAGGCGTGGTCCGTTTACGTCTGGAACAAGGCTTCGAGGAGATCGGCCATGACTGATACCGCACGCTTGCTCCAGCAACACAGCTTCGTCGAATTGGGCGCCCGGCAACGGGCCAAGGCCTTGCTTGACGAAGGCAGTTTTCGTGAGTTGATCGGGCCTTTTGATCGTGTCATGTCGCCCTGGCTGATCAAGCAAGGCATCGTTGCTCAGGCGGATGACGGGGTGATTGTCGCCAAGGGAACGGTCGGTGGTTTGCCAGTGGTTATCGCCGCCATCGAAGGTGCGTTTCAGGGCGGCAGCATGGGCGAAGTGGGCGGCGCAAAAATGGCCGGTGCTCTGGAGCTGGCCGCTGAAGACAACCGCAACGGCATCCCGACTGCCGCGATTTTGCTGCTGGAAACCGGGGGCGTTCGCTTGCAGGAAGCCAACCTTGGCCTGGCAGCGATTGCCGAGATTCACGCCGCGATTGTCGACCTGCGCCAGTACCAGCCGGTGATTGGCGTGGTGGCAGGCAGCGTTGGATGCTTCGGCGGCATGTCCATTGCGGCGGGCCTGTGCAGTTACCTGCTGGTGACTCAGGAAGCGCGGCTTGGCCTGAATGGCCCGCAAGTGATCGAACAGGAAGCGGGCATCGAAGAATACGACTCCCGCGATCGGCCTTTCATCTGGAGCCTGACCGGAGGTGAGCAGCGTTACGCCAGCCACCTGGTGGACGGTTTTGCCGCTGACGATGTGCAGGCGATCCGTGAACAAGTGACTGGCTGGATCAGCCTCGGTGTTCCGGCTCAGGAGCGCAGCAGCCAGTACGACACCTTTCTGCATCGTCTGGCGCGCCTCGATACGACTTCCCAAATCGAACCACAGGCAGTTCGCGATCTGTATTTAGGAGAAAAGTCATGAGCGCTTCCCAACGAGGTTTGAACTGGTTCAAGGCGCTCAGCGCCAACGCTGCTGAAGTGGTCGGTTTGCCGCATTCAGTCAAAGCCGCCGACGGTGTGTTGGGCGATCAGCCGGTGCGCTTTCTGGCGGTGGTTGCCGATGCTGACAACCGTTTCCCGCGTGCCCGTAGCGGCGAAGTTGGCTTGCTGGAAGGGTGGGGCCTGGCCAAGGCGGTGGATTCCGCCATCGAGCTGGATCGCGATAACGAACACAAGCGGGCGTTGATCGCCATCGTCGATGTGCCAAGCCAGGCGTATGGACGACGCGAAGAGGCGCTCGGTATTCATCAAGCGTTGGCGGGCGCTGTGGACAGTTATGCCCGCGCGCGATTGGCCGGTCATGCAGTGATTGGTTTGCTGGTGGGCAAGGCCATGTCCGGGGCGTTTCTGGCTCACGGTTATCAAGCCAATCGACTGATTGCCCTGCGTGATCCGGGCGTCATGGTGCATGCCATGGGCAAAGAGTCGGCAGCGCGGGTCACATTGCGCAGCGTCGACGAACTGGAAAAACTCGCCGCCAGCATCCCGCCCATGGCGTACGACATCGAGAGCTACGCCAGCCTTGGCTTGCTCTGGGAGACCTTGTCGGTGAGCCAGATCGAACAGCCCTCCGCCACAGATATCAGCCACGTTCAGGACGTGCTGAACAGTGCGATCAAAGACGTAAAGGCCACTGGGAATGACCTGAGCAGCCGACTGGGCGCGAGCAATCGTCAAGCCTCGTCGAAAGTTCGCGAACTGCTGCGGGCGCAGTGGTAAATGAACGCTGACCTGACGGTGCTGCCCCACGATTTGTTGTGGGGTATGCCGGTATCTGCCTTGCCTGCCGATGCGCCGGACTGGGTGCTTGAGGCCGTACGCCTTGAGCATCCGGTGGTGGTGCGTCGTTCATTGGCGCCGCGAGCGCTCGTTGCGGTGGGCATTCGTGGCGAGCGTCGTGAGCAGCGGTTTGCAGCACTGATGCCGCGAGATGCTATCGAGCGTTGTGTTCGTCCTGAGCAGTTGATCCATGTTCGTGGGCAGCACGATTGGCCTGCACTGCAAGCGCTGGATCAGATTCGGCCGTTGATGGATCTGCTGGGGCTGCCTTGGGGCGTGAGCGGTAGCGCTGGTTTCGAATTGGCCAGCGGCGTGGCGGCACTGCATCAGAACAGCGACCTGGATTTGATTGTGCGTACGCCACGGTTTGTCAGCCGCGATTGGGCGGCCGAACTGGTACAGGTTCTGGACCGTTCCGTGTGCCGCATCGACGTGCAATTGCAGACGCCCTTTGGCGCGCTGGCATTGCGCGAGTGGGCAGGGGCTTCGCGTCAGGTGTTGCTCAAGAGCGAACTCGGCGCCTGGCTGGTCACTCAACCGTGGCAGCCGACCGAGGCCTGCGCATGAGCAGCTTCTGGGTGTTCCCCGGCCAGGGCGCGCAGCAGCCGGGCATGTTGAATCAGTTGCCCGATGAGCAACTGATACGTGATTGCCTGAGCGAAGCCAGCGATGCATTGGCGGAGGATGTATTACTGCTGGATTCAGCCGACGCATTGCGATCTACCCGCGCCGTTCAACTGTGTTTGTTGATCGCCGGTGTCGCCAGTGCTCGGGTATTACAAGCACAAGGCTGCGCGCCTGACACCGTTGCCGGACTGTCCATCGGCGCCTATCCGGCGGCGGTCATTGCGGGTTCGTTGGCATTTGCTGACGCCGTGCGTCTGGTGGCGTTGCGCGGCGAATTGATGCAAAGCGCTTATCCCGAGGGCTATGGCATGACGGCAATTATCGGGCTGGATCAAGCCGCCGTCGAAGCGTTGGTCGCTGAGGTTCACGGGCACGCATTGCCTGTGTACCTCGCCAATATCAACGCCGAAAACCAGTTTGTGATCGCCGGAAGCGCCGAGGCGATGGCTGAAGTGGCGCGCCTGGCGAAAGCCAGTGGCGCGGCAACGGTCAAGCGTCTCGCGGTGAGCGTACCGTCCCACTGCGCGCTGCTTGAACAACCGGCGCAGGCCCTGGCCGAGGTTTTCGCCACTGTGACGATTAAAGCTCCCGCCGTGCGCTATCTGAGCGGCAGCACGGCACGGCCGATGCTGACTGCGGACAAGCTGCGCGACGATCTGGCCTTCAACATGTGCCGCGTCATTGATTGGCGCAGCACGGTGCAAACCGCTTATGAGCGTGGCGCTCGCCTGCACATCGAGTTCCCGCCGGGCACCGTGTTGACCGGGCTGGCGCGCAAGGTATTTGAACAAGGAACGGCAGTCGCTTTTCAAGGCGCTCGCCTGGACAGTCTGGTCGCGTTGTCACGCGAGGAGGGCAGCCGCAACCCATAGATCGCAAGGACGCAGGACCGTTTCGAAGAACAAGAACAACAACTTCGTAAGGCAAACTGAGGAATAACAATAATGATTATCTACGGTGTAGCACTGCTGGCTATCTGCATGCTTGCAGGGGTGATTCTCGGTGACTTGCTGGGCGTAATGCTGGGCGTCAAATCCAACGTGGGCGGCGTCGGGATCGCGATGATCCTGCTGATCTGCGCCCGCTTGTGGATGGAGAAGCGTGGCGGCATGAGCAAGGAATGCGAGATGGGTGTCGGCTTCTGGGGGGCGATGTACATCCCGGTAGTCGTCGCGATGGCGGCTCAGCAAAACGTTGTCACGGCCCTCAAAGGCGGCCCTGTCGCCGTACTTGCAGCCGTGGGCTCGGTGGTCTTGTGCGGTTGCACCATTGCCTTGATCAGCCGCATCAACAAGGGAGAGCCGCTGCCTCCGGAAGAGCCGGTGATCATTCCGGGCATCACGCCGACGCCAACCTCATCGCCAGTAACAGCAGGGAGCCGCTGATATGTGGGAAATCATTGATAAAGGCTTGATCAGCAACGGACTGGTCACGGCGTTCGCATTCGTCGGCGTGGTGATGTGGATTTCCGTCGTGCTCTCCAGGCGCCTGACGTTTGGTCGGGTACATGGTTCAGCCATCGCCATTGTCATCGGCCTGATTCTCGCCTGGGTCGGCGGCACGATGACCGGCGGGCAGAAAGGCCTGGCGGATGTCACGTTGTTTTCCGGCATTGGCTTGATGGGCGGCGCCATGTTGCGTGATTTCGCCATCGTTGCCACGGCGTTTGAAGTGCAGGCGACTGAAGCACGCAAAGCCGGTTTGATCGGTGTGATTGCCTTGCTGCTCGGCACGATCCTACCGTTCATTGTCGGCGCGAGCATTGCCTGGGTGTTTGGCTACCGCGACGCAGTGAGCATGACCACTATTGGCGCGGGCGCAGTAACCTACATCGTCGGCCCGGTTACGGGTGCAGCGTTGGGTGCGACGTCGGATGTGATGGCGTTGTCGATCGCAACAGGCTTGATCAAGGCAATCATCGTGATGGTCGGCACACCCATGGCCGCACGCTGGATGGGTCTGGACAATCCACGCTCGGCGATGGTTTTTGGAGGTCTGGCTGGCACCGTCAGCGGCGTGACGGCGGGGCTTGCCGCAACGGATCGGCGACTGGTGCCTTACGGCGCATTGACGGCTACGTTCCACACCGGTCTGGGCTGCCTGCTGGGGCCGTCGTTGTTGTACTTCGTGGTGCGCGCTATCGTTGGTTGACCCACGTCATCAGTGTCTTGTGGGAGCCGAGCTTGCTCGCGAAGAGGGCTCCGTGGATGTCTGGTCAATCGTGTTCAGTCTTATCGCGAGCAAGCTCGGCTCCCACAGGTATGAGGTGATCCCACGATTTGCGCCATGCCGTGGGACCGGCTTTAGCCGGGAAGAGGCCGGTACAGTCACAACATTTTTATCGTCCGAAATGCCATTTCCCGGCTAAAGCCGGTCCCACGTCAGATTTTGGGTGAGCATGAATTTCCCACAGGAGACCGCATTCCACTTCGGTTTAATCGGCGGACAACCTGTTTGAATACATCCGCCCCTCCGCAATCAATGCCAATAGATTCGGGTCGCGCTCCTTCGACTTTAGAAACACCATGCCGATGTGCTGTTGCATGCGGTAGCGCTCTTGCAGCGGGATCAGCTTTACCCGATTCTCGTAAACCGCTGCGATACGCCCCGGCAACAGCGCATACCCCACGCCTGAGCTGACCATGCTCAGCAAGGTGAAGATGTCGTTCACTTGCATCGCCACTTTCGGCTCAAACCCTGCCTGCTGAAAAACCCGGATGCCATCGCGATGGGTGGCGAAGCCTTGGGTCAGGGTAATGAACGTCGCTTCACGCAGGTCGCTCAGGTCCACTTCGCTGTGTTGTGAGAACGGCGAATCGGCCGGGACCGCGAGGAAGATGTCGTCGGAAAACAGCGGCAGATGTTCGCAGTCCAGGTCGTTGACGCTCTCGTCCAGCGACACCAGAATCGCGTCCACTTCCATGTTCTTGAGCTTGTAGAACAGATCGATGTTTGAGCCCATGATCAAGTCGATGTTGAGCTCGCTGCGGCGTATCTTCAGGCCCATGATCAACTGCGGCACGGTCTTCACTGTCAGCGAATACAGCGAGCCGAGCTTGAAGCGTGCAGCGGAAAACCCGGCGGCCTGACGTGTCAGCTCAACCGTGGCGAGCACGTCCTGAATCAGCTTCTGTGCTCGCTCCTCCAGCACATAAGCGCTTTCCAGCGGCGTCAGGTTGCGGCCTTCATGCTTGAACAGCGGGCAGCGCAGGGCGCTTTCCAGTGAGTGAATCGCGCGGTGCACACTGACGTTGCTGGTGTTCAGATCAGCGGCCGCTTTCGTCAGGTTGCCGGTGCGCATGAAGGCCAGGAAAATTTCCAGCTTTTTCAGGGTCAACTCATCGTCGATTTGCATGTCGTGAGGCTTCTTGTTTGAGTGCCCCGATTGTGCACATTTCGACAGCCACTGGCTGTAATAAAAAACTGATTGGCTAACGCATCGCTTGCGCTTTACGTCCCTAACCTAGAGCCTTGCGCAGCGGTTCAGATCAACGAGGTAGTGTGCGGATGTATTACGGAGAAAAATTCAACGCCTGGTCCCATCTGGTCGGCGCGGTGTTGGCTTTGGTAGGTGCTGTCTGGTTGCTGGCCATTGCCAGTTTGCAGGGCGATATCTGGAAGATCGTCAGCGTCGCGATCTACGGCGTGACACTGGTGGCGCTGTACAGCGCATCGACCGTTTACCACAGCGTGCGGGGGCGAGCGAAAACGATCATGCAGAAGGTTGATCACTTTTCGATCTACCTGTTGATCGCAGGCAGCTACACGCCGTTTTGTCTGGTGACCTTGCGCGGCCCGTGGGGCTGGACGTTATTCGGCGTGGTCTGGGGGCTGGCGGTGATCGGCATCCTGCAGGAAATCAAACCCCGCTCCGAAGCGCGGATCATGTCCATTGTGATCTATGCCGTCATGGGCTGGATCGTGCTGGTCGCCGTCAAACCGCTGATCGCCGCGCTTGGAACTGTAGGCTTCACATGGCTGGCAGCAGGCGGTGCGCTGTACACCATCGGCATCATCTTCTTCGCCTACGACACCCGCTTTCGCCACTGGCACGGGATCTGGCATTTGTTTGTGATTGCCGGGAGTCTGCTGCACTTCGTGGCGATTTGTTTTTATGTGTTGTGAGTAGCCGATCCACGAAGCTGTAGCTAACTGCTTTGGAATGTTTTCTGTAGGAGCTCACGAGCAACGCGAGGCAGCGATGGCGGCCTGTCTGGACATACCGTTATCGCGGCCTCGCGGTGCTCGTGCGCTCCTACAGGTGCGCGGTTTGCCGCGAGACAGCGCAGAAATATCGATTCACCTGACGCCCCGCATCAGTGCACACCGTTGTACGCTTCCAACCGATTTCCCACCAACCCTCGTCGTAGCGCGCCGCCCTGTGCGGGCGCACCAAATCGGCAAGCTTTTGCACTGCATTGAAGCATTTAATTCATTATTTAAAAATGTTGAATTATTTGATTCTTGATCCTAGTCTGTTGCTCGACCCGCCTGCTGGCGACTTCTTGAAACGACTGAGTTCGGGAGCAATTGATGAACGTGAAAGTACTCTTGAGTATGGCGGTGGCCACTGCGTTTTCGGCCTCTACCTGGGCGGCGGACTGGACGGTGGGTGCGAACGTCGGCAACGTTCCGTGGGAGTTTCAGGACGCTAAGGGCGAGATCGTCGGCTTTGAAGTCGATGTGGTCAAAGAAGTCGCCAAGCGGGCCGGGAAGACGGTCGAGTTTGTGAATATTCCTTTCAACGGCCTGTTCAGCGCCGTGCAGTCCAAGCGCGCAGACATTGCCATTTCGTCGATCACCATTACCCCCAAACGTCTCGAATCGGTGGGCTTCGCTCAGCCGTATTACGACAGCGATCAGTCACTGTCGGTGCTGACCAAATCGGGCATCGATGGCCTCAAAGGCATGCAGGGCAAAGTGGTCGGCGTAGACACCGGTTCGACCGGCGATATGTGGGTCACTGCACATCAGGCCGAGTACAAGTTTGGTGATGTGTCCCGCTACGAAGGGCTATCCCCAGCGATGCTCGACCTGGCTTCCGGGCGTATGGACGGCTACATCAGCGATATCCCGGCCGTGCTCTATTACATCAAGGACAAGCCACAATACCGAGTGGTTGCCCGCATTCCCACCGGTGAGAAATACTCGTTGATGCACGCTAAAGGCTGGGCGTCGGCGACTCAGGTCAACGACATCATCACCGCCATGAAAAAAGAAGGCGTGATCGCTGACTTGCACAAGAAGTGGTTTGGCGCAGACGCCGATCCAGAGTCCAGCACCGTCAAGGTTGTCGACGTTCTCAAGTAAGCCTTTCAACAAGCTACTGACGTTTTAAACCCGGCGCCCGGCGCTGTCACCAAGGAGTCCTGATGGAGCTGGTCCAGACTTTCTTCAACTGGGGTGTGTTTGTCGACGCACTGCCGCAGATGCTGCGGGGCCTCGGGGTGACGGTGTTGCTTGGCGTGGTCAGCATCATTCTCGGTCTGGTCGGCGGCCTGATGCTGGCCATGCTTCGACTCTATGGCTATGCACCGATCCGGCTGCTGGCACGGATCTACATCGATGTGATGCGCTCGATTCCGTTGTTGGTGTTCCTGGTGTTGATCTACTACGCGCTGCCGTTTGTGGGGATTCGTCTTTCCTCGTTCGCCGCAGCAGTGGCAGCGTTATCGCTGGTGTCGTGCGCTTACTCAGCTGAGATTTTTCGCTCAGGCATCGAAGCCATTCCCCGTGGGCAATTTGAAGCGGCGGCCTCGCAGGGCATGAGCTTTTTCAACACCATGCGCGACGTGATCCTGCCGCAGGCGATGCGGATCGTGTTGCCACCGATGACCAGCAACTGCATCAACGTCATGAAAGACACGGCGCTCGCTTCGGTGGTCGCCATGCCGGATCTGCTCAAGCAGGCAACACAGGCGCAGGCACTTGCTGCCAACCCGACACCGCTGGTGGGAGCCGCGATCATGTATCTGTTGTTACTGCTGCCCTTGGTGCAACTGGTTAGCTGGGTCGAGCGGCGCAACAGTGCGGGGAGGAAGAACGGATGAGCGCAGTCATCGAGATCGAAGGCGTCGCCAAGTTCTACGGCCGGTTCCAGGCGCTGGCGGATATCAACCTGTCGGTGGAGCAGGGCGAAGTGGTGGTGATTCTCGGACCGTCAGGCTCAGGCAAGTCGACGTTGATCCGCTGCATCAACTTGCTGGAGCAATATCAGGAAGGCGAGATTCGGGTCGCGGATCAGCGGGTCGAGACCGGTCCGAAGCTGGCGGGTATCCGTTGTGAAGTCGGCATGGTCTTCCAGAATTTCAATCTCTACCCGCACATGACGGTGCTGGCCAATGTGGCGCTGGCGCCGGTGCGTGTGCGCGGCTTGTCACGCCGTGATGCGCAGGACCGAGCGCGGGTGTTACTGGAAAAGGTCGGCATGAGCGCACATGCCGAAAAATACCCCAGCCAGCTTTCCGGTGGTCAGCAACAGCGCGTAGCCATTGCCCGAACCATGGCCATGGAGCCTCGGGTGATTCTGTTCGACGAGCCGACTTCTGCGCTGGACCCGGAAATGGTGGGTGAGGTGCTCGACGTCATGCAAAACCTGGCGCGCTCAGGCGTGACCATGGTCGTGGTCACCCACGAAATGGGCTTCGCTCGCAAAGTCGCAGACCGGGTGATCTTCATGGAAAGCGGCCGGATCATCGAACAAAACAATCCGCATGATTTTTTTACGGCCCCTCGCGAGCCGCGAACCCAAGCTTTTTTGCAGGCCATCCTGCACCACTGATTCCTTTTGGAGACTGCCCAATTGAACGCCCTCGATATCGATTATGTTCGCCGCCAGTTCCCCATGCTGGCCGATGGTTTTGCCTACCTGGACAACGCCGGTGGTTCGGCGGTGCTCAGGCGGGTGGCTGACCGGGTCCGCGATTACCTGATCCACAGCAGCGTGCAATTGGGGGCGTCCTACAAAGGTTCGGCTTCAGCAGGGGCGTTGGTGCTGCAAGCCCGGGAGTCCGTGGCGCAACTGATCAACGCGTATCACCCCGAAGAATGCGTGATGGGCGGCTCGACCACGCATCTGCTGCAAATCCTTTGCCGCGCTGTTGCGCCGTCGATCAACAGTGGCGACGAAATCATCGTCACCCACAGCGATCACGAAGCGAATATCGGCCCGTGGCAGCGGCTGTGCGAGGAGCGGGGCGCGACGTTGCGAGTGTGGTCAGTCGATCCGCAAACGATGGAACTGGAGCTCGATGACCTGGATGCACTGCTTGGCTCGCGTACCCGCTATGTGGCCATGACCCACGCGTCGAACATCTTGGGCAGCGTCAACCCGGTGGCCGAAGTCGCTCGTCGTGTGCATGCCGTTGGCGGCAAATTGTGCGTCGATGCCGTGGCGTATGCGCCCCATCGTCTGGTAGATGTGCAGGCCAGCGGCGCTGATTATTACGTGTTCAGTTTCTACAAGGTGTTCGGCCCGCACTTCGCTGTCCTGTGGGGGCATCGTGAGGCGCTGCTGGAGCTACCGAGCCTCAATCACTTTTTCATCGGGCAGGACGTGATCCCTTACAAGCTGCAACCGGGCAACCTCAACTACGAGTTGTCTTACGGCTGCATGGGCATCAACGAATACCTGCTGGATATCGGTCAGCGTCTGGGCGCCAGCGGCAGCCCGCGCCAGATCATGCAAGCCGCATTCGATGCATTCGAAGTACAGGAAGATTTGCTCGCCGAAACCTTGCTGTCATTTCTGCGTGAAACAACCGGCGTACGCATTATCGGTAAGCCGCAAGTGACGGCGGGTGATCGGGTGCCGACCATCAGCTTCGTGGTGGAGGGTGTGCAATCCGAAGCCATCGTGCGGCGTATCGATGAACACGGGATCGGGATTCGCTTCGGTGACTTCTACGCGCGACACTTGATCGAACACTTGGGCCTGGCCCGGTTCGGCGGTGTGGTGCGTGTCTCGATTGCGCACTACAACACGGTCGACGAAATGCAGCGTCTGGTCAGGCATCTGGCCGAGGCGATCAACGATTTGCGTCCATCCTGATTTTTACGAGCGACCTTCCATGTCAGCAGTACCTCAAACCCTTGCCGAGCTACGTGCGGCTATCGTCGAGCAGCAGGATCGCTTGACCGCGCGCATGCGTGATGCGGCGTGTTACCTCACCGAGCATCCCCATGACGTGGCGCTCAACACAGTGGCTGCGCTGGCGGAGCGTTCGGGGATTGCCTCATCGGCTTTCATTCGTCTGGCCAAGGCGCTGGGGTTCAACGGTTTCAGCGACTTGCAGCGATTGTTCAAGGCACCGTTGCAGCAGGCGGGTACATCAAGTTTCAGCGAGCGGATCCGCCACTATCAAGGCGAGGAACTACTGGAAGATCCGACCGATGTCGGCGCCATTCTGACCGCGTTCAGCCGGGCCAACATCGTGTCTCTTGAACACCTGGCAGAAGGTCAGCAGGTCGAAGCGCTGGAGCAGGCCATTACCTTGCTGCAACGCGCACGTACGACGTTCGTGGTGGGCATGCGCCGGTCATTCCCGATGGCCAGTTACCTGAGTTATGCGCTGAGTCGGGTCGGCCGCCGCGCCGTCCATATCAGTGGCCTCGGCGGTTCGCTGCGCGAGCAAGTCGGTGCGCTGCACAGCGATGACATTCTGGTTGCCGTGAGCTTCCCGCCTTATGCCCCGGAAACCATAGAAGCCTGCCAGCAGGCGGTGGCGGCAGGTACACCTATTGTGGCAATTACCGACAGCCTGCTCAGCCCGATTGGCCAGCACGCGGCGGTGATCATTGAAGTCAACGATGCGGAGCTATTGGGTTTTCGCTCACTGACGGCAGCGTTTTGCGTCGCCCAGACCCTGGCGATGGGCCTGGCTTTTCGCGACGGTCAGTCGATGAGCGGCCCTGATCATGATGCTTTGAAAAACATCGACTGCTGAGCTCGGGCTTTGCGGTCTGTTCGAACCCAACCATCTGCGCCTGTGCAGGAGATTGCTCATATGGCTTTACCCCTTCGCGATCTGGTCGGCTACGGCCAAAACCGTCCTCAAGGCACCTGGCCTAATGGTGCGCGATTGGCAATCAGTCTGGTCATCAATTATGAAGAAGGCTCCGAGCGCTCGCTGGCAATGGGCGATCCCGATCAGGAGAGCATGACCGAGTGGGGCAGCTACCAATTCCCTGATGGCGTGCGCAACCTGGCGATGGAATCGATGTATGAATACGGCTCGCGGGTCGGCATCTGGCGGATTCTGGAGATTCTCGAAAAGGCAGGCGTGCCGTCGACTTTTCACGCCTGCGCGGTGGCGTTTGAGCAGAACCCCGACGTCGCGAAAGCAGCTGTCGCGTTGGGCCATGAAGTCTGCAGCCACGGCTATCGATGGGAAGAAGTGTTCCGCCTGACCGAAGAGGAGGAGCGTGAGCACATTCGTCTTGCCGTGGAATCGTTCGAGCGCACCTGCGGCAAGCGTCCCGTTGGCTGGTATTGCCGTTACGGCGCAAGCGTGCGGACCCGGCGTCTGGTGGCCGAAGAGGGCGGTTTTCTCTATGACTCCGACGCTTATAACGACGACGTGCCGTACTACGTCGACGTTGAAGGCAAACAGCATCTGGTCGTGCCTTACACCAGTGACGTGAATGACTTCCGTTACTGGAACTCGCCCGGCTTGTCTCAGGCGTCGGACTTTTTCGAGTACATGAAGGAAAGCTTCGAAGTGCTCTACGAGGAGTCCGCCGACGGCCTGCGCATGATGTCGGTGGGCTTGCACCCGCGCATGGTCGGTCGTCCGGGGCGCGTGCGGGCGATCAAGCGTTTCATCGAATACGCCCAAGGCCACGAAGGCGTATGGTTCGCGACCCGCGAGCAGATTGCCAGGGCCTGGATGAGCCGTAGCTAAACCCACCTTGAGGAGCACCGCGATGCAGGCTTTTGATTTACTCATTCGCAACGCCAAAGTCATCACGGCCGCGGACAGTTTTGTCAGTGACATTGGTGTTCGCGGCGGGCTGATCGTTGCGCTGGGTCTGGGGCTTGCGGGCGCAACTCGGGAGATTGATGCTGCCGGACGTTCGGTGACGCCTGGCGGCATCGACAGCCATGTGCATCTGGATCAGCCCACCGGCGACGGCTCAGTGATGGCTGACGATTTCGAAAGCGGGACCCGTTCAGCGGCCTGCGGCGGCACGACGACGGTGATCCCGTTCGCCTGCCAGCAGAAGGGGCAAAGCTTGCGAGCCGCTGTCGATGATTATCACCAGCGGGCGGATGGCAAGGCGTTGATCGATTACGCTTTCCACTTGATCGTGACGGACCCCACAGAAGACGTTCTCCGCCGCGAGTTGCCCGAACTGATCGCTGAGGGTTACACCTCGTTCAAGATATACATGACCTACGACGCCCTGAAGCTGGATGACCGGCAGATCCTTGAGACGTTGTCTGTTGCGCGTGCTCAGAGTGCGATGGTCATGCTGCACGCTGAAAACAGCGATTGTATTGCCTGGCTGACTGAGCGCCTTTTGGCAGCGGGGTTGAGTGCTCCGCGCTATCACGCAACATCGCGCCCGATGCTGGCGGAGCGCGAAGCCACTCACCGCGCGATTGCCCTGGCTGAACTGGTGGATGTGCCGATTCTGATCGTTCATGTTTCGGGGCGTGAAGCCATTGAGCAGATTCGCTGGGCGCAGGACCATGGCTTGAAGGTGTACGCCGAGACCTGTCCGCAATACCTGTTTCTGACCGCCGACTCTTTGGGTTGCGATGACAGTTTTGAAGGCGCCAAATGTATTTGCAGCCCGCCGCCTAGAGACGCTGCGAACCAGCAAGTCATCTGGGACGGCCTGCAGAATGGCTCGTTTGAGGTGTTCTCCTCTGACCACGCGCCGTTTCGTTACGAAGGCCCGGACGGCAAACGCGCACACGGCGAGCATGCGCCTTTTTCGGAAGTTGCCAACGGCATCCCCGGCATTGAAACGCGCATGGCGCTGCTCTGGTCTGAAGGCGTCTGCACCGGGCGCATCACTGCGCAGGAGTTTGTCTCGCTGACCTCGACCAACGCAGCGCGGTTGTATGGCTTGTATCCGCGCAAAGGCAGCATCGCGATTGGTGCCGACGCGGATCTGGTGATCTGGGACGAAGGGCTGGATTTCGAGTTGCAGAATGATCGCCTGCACCACCGCGTGGATTACACGCCATACGCGGGCATGCGCTTGACGGCCTGGCCTGCGCTGACCCTTTCACGGGGCGACGTGGTGTGGGACGGCGCGGCGTCGGGTCAGCCTGGACGCGGGCAATTCTTGCCATGCGCAAGACCGGAACCGGCCAAGGCCCGGCGCAGGAAAACCGAGTTGCCGGTTTGAGTCAGCAATTGCTATTGGAGTCGCCCAGGTGTCCCTGACACCACGCTGTCGCACAGACAACAGGGGACCTGTAGGAGCGCACGAGCACCGCGAGGCCGCGATCGCGGTGTATCAGACAGACCGCAATCGCTGCCTCGCGGTGCTCGTGAGCTCCTACAGAAAGGTATTCCAAATCAGGTAGTTATTTTTGTTTGATAGTAATGAGCATTGCTCGGGTAGTTAAAAATCCCCCCACAACTGCTGCGCAACGCTCAGCGCAACCACGGGTGCGGTTTCGGTACGCAGCACGCGTGGACCGAGGCGGGCGGCGTGGAAGCCAGCGTCCTGGGCTTGATCGACTTCGGCGTCGTTCAAGCCGCCTTCAGGGCCGATCAGGAAGGCGAGGGTGGTTGGCTTGCTGTGGCTGGTCAGCGGTTCTGCTACCGGGTGTAGCACGAGCTTGAGTTCGGCATCGCTGCGCTTGAGCCATTCGGTCAACGGCATGGGTGGGTGAATCACCGGAACCACCGAGCGCCCACATTGCTCGCAGGCGCTGATCGCGATCTGCTGCCAATGGGCCTGACGCTTCTCGGCGCGGTCGTCCTTGAGGCGCACTTCGCAGCGCTCACTGACAATCGGAGTAATCTCCGTGACACCCAGTTCGGTAGCCTTCTGAATCGCCCAGTCCATGCGCTCGCCACGGGACAAGCCCTGGCCGAGATGGATACGCAACGGCGACTCGGTCTGACCGGGGAAGGTTTCGTCGAGCTGAACGCGCACGCGTTTCTTGCCGACTTCCAGCAAGGTGCCGCGAAACTCATGGCCTGAGCCATCGAACACTTGCAGCGCATCGCCTTCGGCCATACGCAACACACGCCCGATGTAATGCGCCTGGGCTTCAGGCAGTTCGTGTTCACCGAGGCTCAGGGTGGCGTCGATAAAGAAGCGGGACAGTCTCATGGAGGGTCTCTGAAATTTTGGTGTGCGGCGTTGTTCTTGGTATGTAGGAGCGCGCTTGCCCGCGATGGCGTTCTGTCAGCCGCCCAATGCGCAGGATTTGCCGGCCTCATCGCGGGAAAGCGCGCTCCTACAGCGTTAACCTACCTAACCCGGATCACGAAAATCCGGATGAAAATTCTCTCTCACGGCAACGCTGATGCTTTTACGCGTGGCGATGTCGATGCCTTCAGTGGCGACCTCGGCGAGGAAGTCGATCTGCTCCGGCGTTATCACATACGGTGGCAGGAAGTACACCACGCTGCCCAGCGGACGCAATAACGCGCCACGCGTCAGTGCGTGCTGAAACACCTGCAAGCCACGGCGCTCCTGCCACGGATAAGCGGTTTTGGTGGCCCTGTCCTGAACCATCTCGATGGCCAGCGCCATGCCGGTCTGGCGCACCTCGGCGACATGCGGATGGTCCACCAGATGCGCAGTGGCCGTCGCCATACGCTGGGCCAGGGCTTTGTTGTTTTCGATGACGTTGTCTTGCTCGAAGATATCCAGCGTCGCCAACGCTGCCGCGCACGCCAGCGGGTTGCCGGTGTAGCTGTGCGAATGCAGGAAGGCGCGAAGCGTCGGGTAATCATCGTAGAACGCGTCGTAAACGTCGTCGGTGGTCAACACCGCCGCTAATGGCAGATACCCGCCCGTCAGAGCCTTGGACAGACACAGGAA
This sequence comes from Pseudomonas caspiana, assembly GCF_002158995.1. Lineage (GTDB taxonomy): Bacteria > Pseudomonadota > Gammaproteobacteria > Pseudomonadales > Pseudomonadaceae > Aquipseudomonas > Aquipseudomonas caspiana. Next base: position 49,962 of record NZ_LOHF01000005.1, read on the forward strand.
GTCCGGGCGGATGCCAGCTTGCTCGCAGGCAAACATCGTCCCGGTACGGCCGAAACCCACGGCAATTTCATCGTGAATCAAGTGCACGCCATAGCGGTCGCAAGCCTCACGCAGCAGCTTGAGGTATACCGGGTGATACATGCGCATACCGCCCGCGCCCTGAATCAAAGGCTCAACGATGACGGCTGCAACGGTGGCGTGGTTTTCAGCCAGCGCGTGCTCCATGGCGGCGAACATGTTGCGCGAATGTTCTTCCCAGCTCATGCCTTCGGGGCGATGGTAGCAATCCGGGCTTGGCACCTTGATGGTGTCCATCAGCAGCGCTTTATAGGTTTCGGTGAACAACGGCACATCGCCCACTGACATCGCTGCCATGGTTTCGCCGTGGTAGCTGTTGGTCAGGGTGATAAAGCGCTTCTTGTTCGGCTGGCCGCGGTTGAGCCAGTAGTGGAAGCTCATTTTCAGCGCGACTTCGATACAGGACGAACCGTTATCGGCATAGAAGCAGCGAGTCAGGCCTTCGGGTGTCAACTTGACCAGGCGCTCGGACAGCTCGATCACCGGCTGATGACTGAAGCCAGCGAGGATCACATGCTCCAACTGGTCGACCTGATCCTTGATGCGCTGGTTGATGCGCGGGTTGGCGTGGCCAAACACATTGACCCACCAGGAACTGACAGCGTCCAGGTAGCGTTTGCCTTCGAAGTCTTCCAGCCACACGCCTTCACCACGCTTGATCGGAATCAGCGGCAGGCTTTCGTGGTCTTTCATCTGGGTGCAGGGGTGCCACAAGACCTTAAGGTCACGCTGCATCCACTGATCATTCAGGCCCATTGGTTTTCTCCGGATAACGACTCGCATGATGCGAGGACGAGCAATCGCGCAAGCCTATGCAATGCCCGGCCGTGGAACAACCTTTAGTGCAACAAACCGAGCCCCGGTCGCTCCTACAGTCATGTATTCCATTTCAAGCGGCGTTTGATGTTTGGCAGGCGCTCGATGGACATCACTGGCAGGCCTGCTGCGGCTGGCGTATCCTTCGCGCCTCTGTGGCGTATCAAGCGTCATCTACCGAAACCTCCCCCTGCTTTTTTCGGAGTCTGCTGAATGCTTTCTGGTTGGCTGCGCGCCTGTGCGCTCGTTTTAGTTGGGCTGGTCAGCGTTTCGGCGCTCGCTAATGAAAAACAAAAGACTGCGATCGTGGTCGGCGGTGGGCTTGCAGGCCTGACAGCGGCGTACGAGCTGCAAGCCAAAGGCTGGCAAGTCACGCTGCTGGAAGCCAAGCCAAGCCTGGGCGGCCGCTCGGGTCTGGCTACCAGCGAATGGGTCGGCAACAGCAAGGCTCAGCCAGCGCTGAACCAGTATCTGGACCACTTCAAGCTGACCACCGTGCCTGCGCCGGAGTTCGTCCGTACGCCGGGCTACCTCATTGATGGGGTGTATTTCAGCAAGGCCGATCTGGCGCTCAAGCAACCGGCGACTGCCGAAGCGATCAAGCGTTACGAGGAAACCCTCGACAACCTGGCGCGCTCCATCGACAACCCGGAAAGCCCTGCGTCGAACAGCACCCTGTTTGCGCTGGATCAGATCAACGTCGCTAACTGGCTGGATCGTCTGACCCTGCCAGCCACCGCTCGCCAGTTGATCAACCAGGAAATTCGTACCCGCTACGACGAGCCGTCGCGCTTGTCGCTGCTGTACTTCGCGCAGCAATCGCGGGTCTATCGCAACGTTGACGACCGTGACCGCCGTGCAGCACGGCTGCCAGGTGGTAGCGCGGTGTTGGCCGAAGCCTTCGCCAAGCAGATCAAAACGATCAAGACCAACTCACCCGTTTCCGCCATCGTCCAGGAAAAGGACGGCGTAACGGTCAAGGCGGGCGCAGTCGGTTACAGCGCTGATTATGTAGTGCTAGCTGTACCGCTGCGGGCGTTGAGCAAGATTCAGATGACGCCTGCGCTGGATGCCCAGCACATGGCTGCAATCAAGAGCACCAACTACGGTTGGCGCGACCAGATCATGCTCAAGTTCAAGACGCCTGTTTGGGAAAGCAAGGCGCGCATGTCTGGCGAGATTTTCAGCAACACCGGTCTGGGCATGCTCTGGGTCGAGCCTGCAACCAAGGGCGGCGCCAATGTTGTGATCAACCTTTCCGGCGATAACGCGCGGATCATGCAAGCTTTTGGCGACAAGCAACTGGTGGATCAGGTCCTTATCCGCCTGCACACGTTTTATCCACAGGCTCGCGGCGCTTACACCGGCTACGAGATCCGTCGTTACAGCGTTGACCCGTCCACGGGCGGTTCGTATCTGGCATTCGGGCCAGGGCAGATCAGTAAGTTCTGGCGTTTGTGGGAAAAGCCGATCCAGCGCGTAGCCTTTGCCGGTGAGCACACTGACGCGCTCTACCCCGGCACGGTTGAAGGCGCTTTGCGCACAGGCCAACGTGCTGCCAGTCAGGTTCAAGACCTGGCTGCTGGCAAGTCGTTCGAGCCGGTCAAAATTGCCCCTGCGCCAGCACCTGCTGCGACGAAGAAAGACGAAGGTGGTTTCTTCAGCAACCTGTTTGGCGGTTCGTCTGACAAGGCTGAAGCCAAGAAGCCTGAGCCAGCCAAAGCGGCTGACGAAACCAAGGCTAAAGAGAAGGGTGGTTTCTTCTCGTGCTGGTTCGGCTGTGCTGAAGAGCCTGTCGCCAAGCCAGTAGAGAAGGCGCCTGAGCCAACACCCGCTCCGGCGCCAGAGCCTGTAGCGCCAGTGGTTGCGCCTGTCGTCGCGCCGGTCAAAGCGGAGCCGGCCAAGGTCGAACCCGCCAAAAAGGCACCGGTGAAGAAGGCTGAGCCTGCCAAGAAAACTCAGGCCAAGGAGCCAGCGAAAAAGGCCCCTGCGAAAACGCCTGCCCAGATTGAAGCTGACAAGAAAGCCGCTGCTGCCAAGGCGAAAGCCAAAGCTGCCGCTGAAGCTAAAAACTGATCGGACTGTAGTAGCAAGCGAAAAGGGCGCGATCGTGAGATCGCGCCC
>NZ_LOHF01000005.1:53798-68423 GCF_002158995.1 Pseudomonas caspiana
CCTTTTTGTTTGGATGGTTGTCGACGCTGCCATTGGTGAATACAGCCCCTGTAGGAGCTCACGAGCAGCGCGAGGCAGCGATGGCGGTGTGTCAGGCAAACCGTTATCGCTGCCTCGCGCTGCTCGTGAGCTCCTACAGGTCGGTGTTTGCGGAAGGAGGCAATGCCTACAAAAAATGAAACCGATTATTTAGCGCCACTCGTAACAAAGCTTTTGATCCCGTCAACGCGGCGATCTTCTTTGAGAACCCACTGCGGTTCGCTCTTGCACTTGTACTTCACGCCTTTGCGCCGCGTTATGGCGCTCACCGTTGTCATGCATTCTTCTCTGGATGCGTAGGCGTCTCCCGGCCTTCGCTCTTCCACACAGCCTTCCATACCACTGCACATTGTCATAACGACAAAATAGACAGTCATCATCGCGGTGTTGCTCCATTGATCAGTGCGATCTAAAAGTTCTGCGCCAGTGCTCGTTACTGTCTGAAGACGGGTTGCAGTAATGGGGGGCAGGCACGGGCAAGAGACGCACAGGCTCATCCCTTGTAGGCCTGAGAAGATGCTGAGCCTTATTCAGGCCGCCAACAATGGCCTAAGGCTTCCATCCGTCGGAATAACGTCACTTTTTGCGATTTCATTGAGTGGTGTCATTTTAATGGACATCGATTTAGTCATTAAATTGACTTTTGCTAGGCTGATCATCTTTGCAGGAAAAATTGCCAAGTCCTGTAAAGGCTAGCGGAGGATGCGGGCAGTGCCGCTCATCGTGACTGATAAGCCGATGGTCATGGCAAGGTTTTGTTACGAAGGAATTCTGGCGATGCTGGGCTGGAGCATTACGTTGGTTATCGCTTTTTCATCTATCAAGAGCCGCTGGCTACGCCAATCGAGGCAAAGATGGAATATACGAAAAACGTAACAATCGTATTATTCGATGCTTCAAAGCAAAATTTTGCGCTTTCATTCGATAGATAAAAAGCTAGTCTGGCATCAATTCCTACAGGGTAATGGCAATGCAGTTACGCAACTCATCCTCTCGCTACGGTCTGGTCAGCATGGTGCTGCACTGGGGCGTTGCTGTTGCAGTGTTTGGTTTGTTCGCGCTAGGGCTGTGGATGGTAGGTCTGGATTATTACGACACGTGGCGTAAAGCCGGACCTGATCTGCACAAGAGCATTGGCATCACGTTATTCGCCTTCATGTTGTTCCGCATCGTCTGGCGCTTGCTCAGCCCGCCGCCGCCGTCTCTGGCCAGCTATGGCAAGTGGACGCGGATCGGTGCGCACGTTGGGCACATGTTTTTGTATGTCGGTCTGTTTGCTGTGATGTTTGCCGGTTACCTCATTTCCACCGCCGACGGCGTGGGGATCCCGGTATTTGGTCTGTTTGAAATACCTGCGCTGGTCAGTGGTCTGCCTGAACAGGCAGAAACCGCAGGCTGGATTCACCTGTACCTCGCTTGGGTATTGGTTGTCTTCGCAGGGCTGCACGGTCTTGCTGCACTGAAACACCACTTCATTGATCGCGATGTGACCCTCAAGCGTATGCTGGGTCGCGCTTAATTGTTCAACCAAAACGGGAATAAAAGCATGTTGAAGAAGACTCTCGCCGCTCTGGCTCTTGGTACCGCACTGTTGTCCGCCGGTCAGGCGATGGCCGCTGATTACACCATCGACAAAGAAGGCCAGCACGCTTTCGTTGACTTCAAAATCAGCCACCTGGGTTACAGCTTCATTCACGGTACGTTCAAGGACTGGAGCGGTAAGTTCAGTTTTGACGCTGCCAAGCCAGAAGCGAGCAAAATCGACGTTGAGCTGAAAACTGCCAGCCTGTTCACTAACCACGCTGAGCGTGACAAGCACATCCTGAGCAAAGACTTCCTGGACGCCGGCAAATTCCCGGAAGCCAAGTTCGTCTCTACCGCTGTTAAGTCTACCGGCGAGAAAACCGCTGACGTGACCGGCGACCTGACCCTGCACGGCGTGACCAAGCCGATCGTGATCAAGGCTACGTTCAACGGCGAAGGCAAGGATCCATGGGGCGGCTACCGTGCCGGCTTCAACGGTACTTCGACGCTTAACCTGAACGACTTCGGCATCAAAGGCCCAGGTCCTACCTCGCAAACTCTGGACCTGGAAATCAGCTTCGAAGGCGTTCAAGCCAAGTAAGCTTTTCCGGTTAATCAAAAACGCCGACCTCAGGGTCGGCGTTTTTGTGTGGAATAACTTGAGCCGTATGGTTTTTTTGTGGGAGCGGTGCTTGCCCGCGATAAACGATAACGCGGTATGTCGTCTAGCAGCGTCTCATGTATCGCGGGCAAGCACCGCTTCCACAGAAACCTGACAGCCACACACAAAAACGCCCCGAACCAGTCGGGGCGTTTTTTTGTTCCAGCTTTGCTTAACCTTCGCGGTTGCGGGTCAGCAGTGCTGGTTTTTCACCGCGTGGGCGACTTGGTAGTTGGTCGAGTTGTTCAGCGGACGGGAAGCGATCGCTTTTCGACTCTTTGTGCATGATCTTCGGTTGCGGCTGGCTCTGGCTGTCACGAGGACCGCGAACTGCCGGTTCCTGGCGGGCTGAGTCATCGCGTGCCGGACGACGGTTGCGCGGGTTCTCGTCACGACGAGCCTGACCATCGCGCGGAGCACCGTTGCGTGGACCGTTGCGTTTGGCTGGCGGCGTGCCAGTGGTTGCACCGCCGCTGCGCGGACCGCTTGGGCGAGGGCCACGCGCGGCAGGCGCTGCACCTGTCGCTGCGCCGGCACCAGTGGATGGAGCGCCTGGGCGACGACCACGACCCTGGTTCTTGTTCTGGTAGGGGCTGACGTAATCAGCGCGGTTGCCGAAGTTATCCACTTCGTCATCCAGAAACTCGTCCGGGGCACGATCTGAAGCAGGACGCGGCGCGGCAGTTGCGCGAGGAGTAGAAGAGCGTTGTTCACGCGCAGGTGCGCCGTCACGAGGCTTTTGCTGATCACGCGGCTTGCGGGCCGGACGTTCGCCGGCAGCGGCAGCCGCCGGTTTTTCCTTGCCCTTATCTTTGCCTTTGTCTTTACGACCGCCGCCACCGCCACCACCGTTCGGGCCATCGCCACGCGGACCACGCGAATTGCGCGGGTTACGCACATCCGGACGCTCGCGAACTTCAGGCTTCTCGGCTTCAACGGCAGACATGTCAAAGCCCATCAGATCGCCGTCGGCAATCTTCTGTTTGGTCATGCGCTCGATGCTTTTCAGCAGCTTTTCTTCGTCCGGAGCAACCAGCGAAATCGCTTCGCCGGTACGACCTGCACGGCCAGTACGGCCGATGCGGTGCACATAATCTTCGTCTACGTTCGGCAGCTCGAAGTTGACCACGTGCGGCAGTTGGTCGATATCCAGGCCACGAGCGGCGATATCGGTTGCCACCATGATGCGTACGTCACCGGCCTTGAAGTCGGCCAGAGCTTTGGTGCGGGCGTTCTGGCTCTTGTTGCCGTGGATTGCCACGGCACTCAGGCCGTGTTTGTCCAGGTACTCGGCCAAGCGGTTTGCACCGTGCTTGGTACGAGTGAAGACCAGCACCTGCTCCCACGCACCTTGAGTGATCAAGTGCGCGAGTAGCGAACGCTTATGGTTGGCTGGCAGGCGGAACACGCGTTGCTCGATACGCTCGACCGTGGTGTTCGGTGGCGTGACTTCGATGCGTTCCGGGTTGTGCAGCAGCTTGCCTGCCAACGCCGTGATGTCGTTGGAAAACGTTGCCGAGAACAGCAGGTTCTGACGCTTGGCGGGCAGACGTGCGAGGACTTTCTTCACGTCATGGACGAAGCCCATGTCGAGCATCCGGTCGGCTTCATCGAGCACGAGGATTTCAACGTGGGACAGATCGACACTGCCTTGACCACACAGATCGAGCAGGCGGCCAGGGCAGGCTACCAACACGTCTACGCCGCGTGCCATGGCTTGAACCTGAGGGTTCGTGCCGACGCCGCCAAAGATGCAGGCGCTGACGAACTTAAGGTCGCGGGCGTACAGCTTGAAGCTGTCATGCACCTGGGCGGCCAGTTCGCGGGTCGGGGTCAGGACCAGTACACGCGGTTGGCGTGGGCCGTGACGCTGGGATTTGTCCGGGTGACCGTTGGGAAACAACCGCTCCAGAATCGGAAGGGCGAAACCACCGGTTTTACCAGTACCTGTCTGGGCGGCAACCATCAGGTCGCGACCTTGCAACACGGCGGGAATGGCCCGCTGTTGCACCGGAGTAGGCTGGGTATAGCCCGCTGCCTCGATGGCGCGAACTAGAGCCTCGGAGAGACCGAGGGAAGCAAAGGACATGAGTAATCCTGTTTTAGTTAGAGCTTATGCTCAAAGGGAAGTCTTGCCTGGCGCGAATGGCGTTCAGGCTTCGTCGAAACTGCCAGAGCGTCGACCATGCTGTTCGGGGAACAGGGTGATCGCGGCTCGGTGTTTTCGTTCAAGCTTTGGAGAACGCAGTCCCGTCCGGTCCTGCTGGGCCTTCAGGGCATCTCGTGACGCTGCGCAATTAACGAAGATGCGCTATTGGCGTGATCGAGGAGCCTGAAACAAGACCGAGCATCCGGGCGTAAGCCTGGCGGGAAGGCCGGAGTATAACAGAGCAAACGCCAAGCGCTGCTTTCCTGCTGCTCAACGGTGTCGATACCGACTGAATGCTTCGATTTTCTGGAAGCGCCGGCAGGTCACAATGCGCGAAACCTGCCAGCCGTGCAACCGTGTCGCTTAACGCGGCAGCTTCAGGTTGTTCCAGATGGCCAGGCTCGGCTCGGCCTGGTTCAAGGTGTAGAAATGCAGCCCTGGCGCGCCACCTTGCAGCAGACGCTCGCACATCTCGGTGATGACCTGTTCGCCAAACGCCTGAATGCTTTGCACGTCGTCGCCATAGGCTTCCAGTTGTTTGCGGATCCAGCGCGGGATTTCCGCACCGCAGGCATCGGAGAAACGCGCCAGCTTGCTGTAGTTGGTGATCGGCATGATGCCCGGCACGATTGGCAGGTTGACGCCTTTCTTCTGTACGCGTTCCAGGAAATGGAAGTAGCTGTCGGCGTTGAAGAAATACTGGGTGATTGCACTGTCGGCACCGGCCTGGGCCTTGTGCACGAAGTTCTTCACGTCGTCGTCGAAGTTACGCGCCTGAGGGTGCATTTCAGGATAAGCCGCGACTTCGATGTGGAAATGGCTACCTGTTTCTTCACGAATGAACGAAACCAGATCGCTGGCATAACGCAGCTCGCCGCTGGCCACGCCCATACCGGAAGGCAGGTCGCCACGCAGGGCAACGATACGCTTGATGCCGGCTTCCTTGTACTGGTTCAGCAGGCCGCGCAGATCGTCCTTGCTGTCGCCAACGCAGGACAGATGCGGTGCGGACGGTACTTGAATTTCGTTTTGTAACTGCATGACGGTGTTGATCGTACCGTCGCGCGTGGAACCACCGGCACCATAAGTGCAGGAGAAGAAAGCGGGGTTGTAGCTGGCTATCTGACGAGCAACGTTCAGAAGCTTTTCATGGCCAGCCTCGGTCTTCGTCGGGAAGAATTCGAAGCTGAAGCTGCGGTCTTGGGACATGATCGGTAACCTTGGGAATTCGAAAGCCTAACGCTGCCCCCTGTAGGAGTGAGCTTGCTCGCGATAGCGTCAGATCAGTAGACATCTGCATCAACTGACCTGACGCTATCGCGAGCAAGCTCACTCCTACAGGGTGGCTGCCGTTTCGATGAGCGAGTGTCCGCAATAATTGCGGGCACCCGCTCAATCAATCAGTAACGGTAAGCGTGCGGCTTGAACGGACCGTCAACGGTCACGCCGATGTAGTCGGCCTGGGTCTTGGTCAGTTTGGTCACAACGCCGCCGAAGCCGCGAACCATTTCCAGAGCCACTTCTTCGTCGAGTTTCTTAGGCAGTACTTCAACGGTCAGACGCTCGGCTTTTTGTTCCGGGGACAGATCAGCGTACTTCTGACCGAACAGGAAGATTTGCGCCAGAACCTGGTTGGCGAACGAACCGTCCATGATACGGCTTGGGTGACCTGTGGCGTTGCCCAGGTTAACCAGACGGCCTTCGGCCAGCAGGATCAGGTAGTCGTCGTTCTGGGCATCGAATGCGCCAGGGCCGGTACGGTGGATCTTGTGTACTTGCGGCTTCACTTCTTCCCATGCCCAGTTCTTGCGCATGAAAGCGGTGTCGATTTCGTTGTCGAAGTGACCGATGTTGCAGACCACAGCGCGTTTTTTCAGCGCTTTGAGCATGTTCGAGTCGCAAACGTTGACGTTACCAGTGGTGGTCACGATCAGGTCGATCTTGCCCAGCAAGGCTTTGTCGATGCTTGCTTCGGTGCCGTCGTTTTCACCGTTGATGAACGGCGAAACCAGCTCGAAACCGTCCATGCAGGCTTGCATGGCGCAGATCGGGTCGACTTCGGTGACTTTAACGATCATGCCTTCCTGACGCAGGGATTGAGCCGAGCCCTTGCCCACGTCGCCATAACCGATAACCAGTGCTTGCTTGCCCGACAGCAGGTGGTCAGTACCACGCTTGATGGCGTCGTTCAGGCTGTGACGGCAGCCGTACTTGTTGTCGTTCTTGCTTTTGGTCACCGAGTCGTTGACGTTGATGGCCGGGATTTTCAGCTCGCCTTTGGCCAGCATGTCCAGCAGGCGGTGAACGCCAGTGGTGGTCTCTTCGGTCACACCGTGAACGCGGTCCAGAATGGCCGGGTACTTCTTGTGCAGCAGCTCGGTCAGGTCGCCGCCGTCGTCGAGGATCATGTTGGCATCCCAAGGCGCGCCATCTTTCAGAATGGTTTGCTCCAGGCACCACTCGTATTCTTCTTCGGTTTCGCCTTTCCAGGCGAACACAGGAATACCGGCAGCAGCAATGGCAGCAGCAGCCTGGTCTTGAGTGGAGAAAATGTTGCAGGACGACCAGCGAACTTCGGCACCCAGGGCAACCAGGGTTTCGATCAGAACGGCAGTCTGAATGGTCATGTGGATGCAGCCGAGAATCTTCGCGCCCTTGAGTGGTTGCTCGCCAGCGTATTTGCGGCGCAGGCCCATCAGGGCAGGCATTTCGGATTCAGCGATGATGGTTTCGCGACGGCCCCAGGCAGCCAGGGACATGTCGGCTACTTTGTAGTCGGAAAAATCTGCGGGCGTGATTACTGCACTCATTAGAGAGTCTCCATTCGTAGTGTGCGAATGGGCGCCGTTGTGCGTTTAAGGTTCGACAGGGACAACCCGATCGAACAACGCCCCATCCGAGCCTGACAGGAAAACCTGCTGCAGCGCCCCTCGGACAGGTGGCGGGAACGGTATCAAGTGAAGATGACCGTTTTGAAACGGTGGGGATTATAGCCAAGCTGGCTCATCTTCCCAAGGTTTTCTATCGGCGGCTGCCGAGTCAACTTCAGTCCGCTGTCCGAAAAAATACCGGGGACCGGATGGACGGTGCCGCTACCCTATGGATTCGATAGGGAGCGATGACTGTGCTGATACCCGCCGTGTCTGCCATGATTACCCGCATCAATCGGCAGACGTCAGGAGCAAGCATGAATTTCCACACTCGCAAGTGGGTGAAACCTGAAGATCTCAACCCTAATGGCACGTTGTTCGGCGGCAGCCTGTTGCGCTGGATCGATGAGGAAGCGGCGATTTACGCCATCGTGCAGTTGGGCAACCAGCGCGTGGTGACCAAGTACATTTCCGAGATCAACTTTGTCAGCGCTTCACGTCAGGGCGACATCATCGAGTTAGGTATTACCGCCACCGAATTTGGCCGTACCTCGATTACTCTCACGTGCCAGGTGCGCAACAAGATCACCCGCAAGAGCATCCTGACGGTTGAAAAGATGGTTTTCGTCAACCTGGGCGAAGACGGCTTGCCCGCACCGCACGGCAAGACCGAAATCACCTACGTGAAAGATCAGTTCAAGGAAGAGGCGATCGACGAATAAACCGAAGTGGCCGGTCTTGTCTGGAAGTGCGGTCTCCTGTGGGAGCGGTGCTTGCCCGCGATAAGGCTGGACGCGGTTCACTTAAGATCGCGGTGTCCCTATCGCGGGCAAGCACCGCTCCCACAGGTTTTGCGTCGTCTATCAGCTCGCAGGCAAACATCGAGTCTCCCGCTGAAAGACAGATCTCAATACCATCAAGGACGCGCTGTTGCCTTCATGAACTCGCCAAGCGGTTCGGCATAGAAGCGAGCCATATTAGTCGTGCCGTGTCCGCGGGTTTCAGCGCTGGCAGGAATCAATACCAGACGTGCGTTTTTCAGCTGGGCGAGTGATTTTTGCATCGTCCCGGTCTCGGGCGGATTGCGCTCGTCGTCTGCACTGTTGATTGCCAGCACCGGCGCTTTGATTGCCGAGAGCTTTGGCGAGACATCGTAGTCCGCCGAGGACTGCCATTGATAAATGAAATCGTTGGCATCCCCCGGCAGCGGCGCTGCCAGCTTTTCATCAACCAGTTTGTCTGCCTGCGCTCTTGTAGGCGCCAAGGCCTGATAAGCAAGGGTGCCGCCGCTGGTGCCAAAGCCAAACATCACGTTGGCCAGACGAAGCGAGGGCGGCGGGCTGGTGTAGTTGCCTTCGTTCCAGGCCGGGTCCTGCTTGATGGATTCGATCAGCATGCGCCGCATGATCCAGTTGCGCGCCGACATTGCAGTAGGCTGCGAGGCCATCGGTACCAGCGCGTCCATCATGTCTGGCCATTTCTGGCCCCACATCCAGGTCTGCATGCCACCCATGGAATTGCCCATGACCAGCCGCAAATGCTTGATGCCCATCCCTTCGGTCAGCAGGCGGTGCTGCGCCTCGACCATGTCGTCGTAGTTATAGGCGGGGAATTTCATGCGCAAACCGTCTGACGGTTTGCTGGACTTACCGACGCCGATGCCGTCGGGCGCGATGATGTAGTACTTGCTGGCGTCCAGAGGTTGACCTGGACCAAACAGCTCACCCCCGAAATCCTTGCCCAGCATGTCGCTGGCTGGTCGATTGGTGCCGTGCAGAAAGAGCACCGCCGGGTTCTTCGGATCGCCGACGGTGATGTAGCTCATCCGCAGGTTGTCCAGTTTTTCACCGGTGTGGAAGGTGAAGCTGGGGGCCGTCCATAAACCTTCCACTGCTGCTGGAACGCTTGCCGCATAGGCCATGCCCGTCTGCGCCACGATCAATAGCGCAGCGCACAGGCCGCTTTTGAATCCTCGCATGTTCAGTTCCTCTTTTTATTTTTATGAGGTGTCACTGTTCAGTCTGTGTTGCCACGGTCCACTTTAATCAGCGCTTGAGGCTCTGCCAATCGCGCAGCCATTGCAGACCAGTGCTGGTGTCGCCCTTTGGCCGGTATTCGCAGCCAATCCAGCCGGTGTAACCGAGGCGATCGATTTCTTCGAACAGCCAGTGGTAGTTCAGCTCGCCCAGATTCGGTTCGTGACGATCCGGCACGCCAGCGATCTGGATATGACCGACGCCAGCAAAATCACGACGCAGTTTGGAGATCACATCGCCTTCGACGATCTGGCAATGATAGAAGTCGAACTGCACCTTGAGGTTGGCCGCGCCAACTTCCTTGCAGATGGCTTGCGCCTGATCCTGACGATTCAGAAAGAACCCCGGCATGTCACGGGTATTGATCGGCTCGATCAGTACCGTAATGCCGACCTTGGCAGCTTGTTCAGCAGCGTAGGCGAGGTTTTCCAGGTATACCGCTTGATGGCGTTCACGCAATTCTTCGCTGGGCAGCAAACCCGCCATGACGTGAATCCGGTCGTTGCCCAGCACGTCCGCGTATTCCAGCGCGCGGGCGATGCCGGTGTGGAATTCTTCTTCACGCCCTGGCAACGAAGCAATGCCGCGCTCGCCTGCTGCCCAGTCACCCGGTGGTGCGTTGAACAGCGCTTGCACCAGCCCGTTATCGCTCAGGCGCTGCTTGAGCTCCTGAGTGCTGTAGTCATACGGAAACAGATACTCGACGGCGCCGAAACCATCGGCGGCCGCTGCGCTGAAGCGCTCGAGAAAATCATGTTGCGGGTAGAGCATGCTGAGGTTGGCAGCGAAACGAGGCATGTGAGCTCCAGTCTTGTTAGATCAGACGAATGGCCAGATCACCAGGGTCGCAAGGAAACCCAGGGTGCCGAGGATGGTAACCAGCACAGTCCAGGTGCGCAGACCGTCGGCGACATTAAGGCCAGCCAGTTTGGTGAACATCCAGTAACCAGCGTCGTTGATGTGCGACATTGCCAGACCGCCACCGCCCATGGCCAGGCACAGCAGCGCAAGGTGGTTGGGGGTCAGGTTCAGGGTCACGATCAGCGGGCTGAGAATACCGGCCGTGGTCACCAGTGCAACGGTGGTGGAACCTTGCACGGCACGCAGCAGCAGAGTCAGCAGGAAGCCCAGCGCCAGAACCGGCAGGCCGGTGGTGCGCAATGCTTCGGAAACGACAGCGCCAATACCGGTATCCACCAGCACTTTACCGAACACGCCACCGGCACCGGCGATCAGAATCACCATGGCCACGCCTGGCAATGCCGAGCCGATCACGTCAGACACCTGAGTGCGGCTCCAGCCACGACGAGTACCCAGCAACCATGCACAGAGCAGGGTGTCGATCAGCAGCGCAACCAGCGGCGCGCCCAATACGGTCAGAACGCTGCGCAGCGTCGAGTCGACAGGCAGCATGGTGGTGGCCAGCGTACCGAGCAGAATCAATACGATCGGCAGCAGGATCAGCGCGATGATCAGACCAAAACCTGGCGCCGGAGCGGGCGGCAGCGATCCGGCAAGGCTGCTGGCGCTTTCTTCCAGACCCGGCTTGTTCGAATGCGTCGCTTCGCTGCTGGTGTTGGAGTAGTCACCGTTATGCCAGGCTTGCAGATCCGCGTTGGAGATGTGCGGGCCGTAAACCTCGGCGCGGATATCGTCAGTCATCGGGTAGAACTTGCGTGTCATGCGACCCGCAATGAAATAACCGATCAGGCTCAATACCGCGACCATCGGGATACCGAACATCAGTACGCGGCCAAGATCAGCCCCCAGTTGGCTGGCCGCAGCGACAGCGCCTGGATGAGGAGGCAGGAACGCATGCACCGCAAGCAATGCCGCACACATCGGCAAGGCGAACAGCAGCAGTGGTTTGCGTGCCGCACGGGCCACGCCGTAGGCCAGTGGCATGAGGATGATCACGCCCACTTCGAAGAACACCGGAATACCGACGATGAAACCGGCAACGGTCAGCGCCAGCGGTGTACGCCGGTTGCCGAAGCGGTTGATCAGGGTTTTCGCCAATGCTTCAGCGCCACCGGACAACTCGATGATGCGTCCGATCATCGCGCCCAGGGCAATGATGATCGCGATGTGACCGAGGGTTTTGCCCATGCCGCCTTCGATGGTGGCAACCAGATCAGCCGGTTTCACACCCGCGACCAGCGCGACAATGATGCTCACCAGCATCAACGCCACGAACGGCTGGAATTTGTACTTGAGGACCAGGAACAGCAGCAGCGCAATGCCCGCGCCCGCGATCAACATCAGCATTAGTGGCGTCATACTTTAAAGTCCCATTGTTATTGTTTTCCGGCTGGGCCGGGTCTTGTCGAAGGCCGCTGAACGGCCCTCAATCAAATGCCTTGAACTACCACTTGGCCCCAAAAACCTCGCGCAACTCGTCCAGTGCAGCCTGGTCGAGCGGAGCGGGTTTGGGGTGGGTCATCAACCAGAGTCGAGCGGTTTCTTCCAGTTCTTCAAGGGCGTAGGCGGCCTTGGCAACCGAGCTTTCCCAGATAACCGGTCCGAGCCGTTCGAGCATCACGCCGCGCACACTGTTGGCCAGTTGCGCGACGCGCTGGGCGACTTTCGGCGAGCCGGGACGCTCATAACCAATGAGTGGAATCTGCCCGACTTTCATCACCTGATAAGGCGTCAGTGGCGGCAGGATGTTGTCCTCCTGCCAGACGCCCGCCAGGGTCAGCGCAACCAGATGGGTGGAGTGGGTATGCACCACGCCGCCCACATCTGGATTGCGGTCGTAGACCTCGCGATGCAGCGCGAGGGTCTTCGAAGGTTTGCTGCCCGACACCCATTCACCGGCCAGGTTGACCTTGGCGATTTCGGTCGGATCGAGGCGACCCAGGCAGGCGTCGGTTGGCGTGATCAGCCAGCCGTCATCGAGCCGTGCGCTGATGTTTCCGGCACTGCCAACGGTGTAGCCGCGGCCATACAGCAGCCTGCCGATGTCGCAAATCTCTTCGCGAAGCTTGTTTTCAGCACTCATGAGGCTTCCCCCGCCAGCTGCTTTAGGGCTTTGCTGAAGAAGTCACGGCCACCGAAGTTGCCGGACTTGAGTGCCAATGCCAGCGGTTGAGCGCCACTGCTGACGGTGGCCGGAACGCCTGGATCAATCTGCGCGCCGATCTTCAGCAGTTGCACGCCCAACGCCTGAACCACAGCGCCGGAGGTTTCACCGCCCGCGACCACGAAGCGGCGCACGCCAGCATTGAGCAAACCTTTCGCGATTTGCCCCAGCGCGTCTTCCACCAACGCGCCTGCGCGTTCAACGCCCAGTTGCTGTTGTACGGCTTTGACTTCATCTGGCGAGCTGGTGGCGTAGATCAGCACGGTTTCGCCTGCTTTGCGGGCGAACTCCAGCGCCTGCTCAACCACCGGACGACCAGCGGCCAACTCCAATGGATTGATGCGCAGGGCAGGGCGATTGGCTTCAAGCCAGGCCGCGACCTGACCGTTGGTGGCGACTGAAGCGCTACCTGCCAACACCACTTCACCACCCAAAACCGGCTCAAGTTTGGCGGCGTCGATGTCACGCAATTTGCCAGCCTTGCGGAAATTGCCCGGCAAGCCCAGGGCCAGGCCCGAACCACCGGTCAGCAATGGCAGGTCGGCACAGGCTTCGCCCAAGGTGTAGAGATCGGCATCGGACAGCGCATCGGCAATCGCCATGCTCACGCCGTCGGCGCGCAACTCGGCAATCTTGCTGCGCACGCCGTCAACACCTTTGGCGATGCTGTCGTAGCGCAGCAGGCCGACTTTCTGCTGGGTTTGCGATTGCAGCACGCGTACCAGATTGGCGTCGGTCATCGGCGTCAGTGGGTGATGCTGCATGCCGCATTCATTCAGTAACTGGTCCTGAACGAACAAGTGGCCACGGAAGATCGTGCGACCGTTTTCCGGGAATGCCGGACACGCCAGGGTGAAATCGCTGCCGAGTTTTTTCAGCAGTGCTTCGCTGACCTGACCGATGTTGCCCGCAGCGGTGGAGTCAAAGGTCGAGCAGTACTTGAAGAAGATCTGCTCGCAGCCACGCTCGCGCAGCCATTGCAGCGCAGCGAGGGATTCCTCGACCGCTTCGGCGGCAGGCGTAGTGCGTGATTTCAAGGCAATGACGATCGCGTCGGCGTCGAGATCCGCCGCCATTTCAGCCGTCGGAATACCAATGCTTTGCACGGTGCGCATGCCGCCGCGTACGAGCATGTTGGCCAGATCGGTTGCGCCGGTGAAATCGTCGGCGATGCAGCCCAGCAACGGGCGCACAGGAGAATTACTCATCGGTTGCCCCTTAAGCTTGTTCTGGCTTGGCTTTCGGCAATTCGATGCCCGGGAAAATCTTGATCACGGCGGAGTCATCTTCACGACCGTAACCGGCGCTGGAAGCCTGCATGAACATCTGGTGTGCAGTGGCCGAAAGCGGCAGCGGGAATTTGCTGGTGCGAGCGGTATCCAGTACCAGGCCCAGATCCTTGACGAAGATATCCACAGCCGACAGCGGCGTGTAATCAGCGTTAAGGATATGCGGCACACGGTTCTCGAACATCCACGAGTTGCCCGCGCTGTTGGTGATCACTTCGTAAAGAGCGTCGGCGTCGACACCTTCACGCAGGCCCAGCGCCATGGCTTCGGCGCTGGCTGCGATGTGAACACCGGCCAGGAGCTGGTTAATGATTTTGACTTTGGAACCCAGGCCGTGAACGTCGCCCAGGCGATAAACCTTGCCCGCCATGCCATCGAGAATGGCCTGGGCCTTGGCGTAGGATTCAGCCGGGCCGGAGGTCATCATGGTCATCTGGCCTGCGGCCGCTTTGGCTGCGCCGCCGGAGATCGGGGCATCGAGGTACAGCAGGCCTTTATCGACCAGACGTTGACCCAGCTCGACTGCGAAGGTCGGCGCGACGGTGGCGCAACCGATAACCAGGCTGCCAGGACGCAGTGCTGCAATGGCACCGTTCTCACCGAACAATACGGTTTCGGTCTGCTCAGCGTTGACCACAACGGTGATGATCACATCACAAGCGGCTGCCATGGCAGCAGGGGAGGCGCAGGCAACGCCGCCTTCGCTGGCGAACTGCTCGGTAACGCTGGTGCGGACATCACACGCATGCACATTGAAACCACTGCGCAGCAACGAGCGGGCAATGCCCAAACCCATCGCACCCAAGCCAATAACGCCGACATTCTTGTTAGTCATGCTGTCTTCCTCGGATGGTTGCCGATGCTCGTCACTGCCAGCAATCGGTCGGAATTGTTCTGATCTGTGAATCCGATAGTGAATCAGTGAGCGAATAATGTGAAGTATTATTTGTCTTTAACATATATTCACATCTG
>NZ_LOHF01000005.1:69140-77884 GCF_002158995.1 Pseudomonas caspiana
CGGATCAGGAGCACGTCAGGGGGGGGGCTATTTCCTGCTTCTGATCTCTACCAGCCTGCCGTCGATGAACCGCAGGTTGCGGTACATGCCGTTCTCTGGCCCGTAGACCCAGGTTTCGACTGTGACAGCGCCGTGTTTCAGCTGGCCATTGGCGGCCAGTGCAGGCGGAGTGATCTGGCGCTCGGCAGGGGGACCGCATTTGCGCAGCACCTCCACCGCCAGGTCACCTTCGTTGATCAAGGCGCTGTTGCAGCGCATCGATGCGTGGGCGTTTCCACTCAGCAGGGCCAGGGCGGCCAGCAGTGAGCGGATAACCATGATTCAGCGCTGTCCGGACGCTGGCGCTAGCAGCAATTCGACCCGGTGCTTGCGGATACCGTCCGCCGCAGCTTCAGCCAGGGCAGCGTCGCTGATGATGATGTCGAACTGTTCCAGCGCAGCGATCTTGTACATGCCGAAGGTGCCGTATTTGGAGCTGGTTGCTACCAGCACGGTTTGCGAGGCGGACTGCATGGCCGCCTGTTTGACTTCGACTTTGAGCGCCGACGGCGTAGTCGTGCCGCGCTGCAAATCCCAGGAGCTGGTGGACATGAAGGCAATATCAGTCGCGAGTTGGCGCAGCGTCGCGGCAGCAAGACCGCCAACGCAGGAGCGGTTGGGGTGATCGAGCAGGCCGCCGGTGTGGATCACATCCACATGGGTTGCGTCAGCGAGTGCGTTGACGATACCGAAGTCGTTGGTCACCACGGTCATGCCAGACAGCGCCGCAATGTGCGGGACAATTTCCAGGGTGCTGGTGCCTGCATCCAGGTAAATCGTCATGTCGTCATGCAACAAACCGGCAGCCAGTCGCGCCATGCCCTGCTTCTGCGGCAGCTCGACCACGGCTTTGGATTGGTGGCTGGGCTCGCTGTGCAACTGGCTGGCGATGCGCACGCCGCCGGTAACCGAATAGGCGCGGCCTTCCTGTTCCAGCAAGGCAATGTCGCGGCGGATGGTCATGTGCGAGCAATCGAACATTTCCACCAACTGGTGCACGCTGAGTACCTGGTGCTTGCGCAACTGACGCAGCATCAACTCCCGACGCTGATCGGGAATCATCGGTGTGCCGCCAACGACGGCGATCTCCTCTTTGCTGGACATGCGTGCTCCTGAGCCTCGGTAAAACCGCCAGCACGGGCTGGCGGTCGTGGCATCTTAGCCAATCGAGTCACGTATGACAGCAGGTAAGCGCTGCAGGCTGCACTTTTGCTCAAGACTGGCTCTGGTCAGTCGATGCTTGATCCGTAGGCTTGAACAGTCTTTACAGGCGTTTTTTATAAACCCTGGGGTCGATACCCCACTTGTGCAATCTCGAAGCGAGGGTTGAAGGTTTGAGCCCCAGTAATTGCGCCGCGCCGCCTTCTCCCGACACTTTGCCTGCCGTACGTTTGAGCATCGCTATGACATTGGCTCTGAGTTGCAGCTGCAGGTGCTCATCGCGCAGGGGCTCAATGGTGTCGGCGGGATCGGTGTTCACGGCTATATGGGTTTGCGCAATTAAATCGTCGAAGCGTAAAACTCCGTCCTGGCTGACGATCATCTGGCGCTCAATGACGTTTTCCAGCTCCCTGATGTTTCCGGGCCACGAATAACGCTTCAATACTTGCAGCTGTGCAATTGGCAGTTTTACCCCCGGTTTGTTGAACGACTTGCGTGCCCTGTGGAGGAAGTGGCTGGCGAGCAGAGGAATATCCCCCGCACGCTCGCGCAGTGGCACCGATCTGATCGGAAATACGTTCAAGCGAAAGTAAAGGTCTTCCCGGAAAGCGCCCACTTTGACCATTTCGTGCAGATCTCGATTGGTCGCTGCAATAACCCGCACATCCACCACGCGAGTCACGTTGTCGCCCACGCGCTCGAATTGCTGGTCCTGCAATACCCGCAACAGTTTGCTCTGTAGCTCCAGCGGAATTTCCCCGACTTCATCGAGAAACAGTGTGCCGCCGTCGGCGAGCTCAAAGCGTCCGATGCGATGACTGACTGCGCCGGTGAACGCCCCCTTCACATGTCCAAAAAACTCGCTCTCAAACAGGTCGCGTGGAATCGCTGCACAGTTCACCCTGATTAATGGACGATCGCTGCGCAGGCTGCTGGCATGAATGGCGCGGGCGATGAGCTCTTTACCCGTCCCTGATTCACCGCTGATCAACACGTTGGCATCGGTGGGGGCGACCAGTTCCAGTTGGCGGATCAGGTGCAGTACAACGGGGCTTTCACCGACAATATTATGATGATTACGCTCCGCTTTTATCTCTTCCTGAAGGTATTGGTTTTCAAGTTCCAGACGCTGTTTGAGCTGTTCCACCTCGTTGAGCGCCTCCAGCAATCTACGCTCTGCCTGCTGACGCTCTCGAATATCCCGAAACAGCACCACGGCACCGACCAGCCTTCCCATCTCGAAAATCGGTGTGCTGGTGTATTCGACGGCGATGGCCTCTCCGTTCTTGTGCCAGAACACTTCGTTATCGACATGATGAACGTGACCATCGCTGAACGAGGCATGGATAGGGCATTGCTGAACGGGATAGCGGCTGCCGTCGCCTTGGGTGTGATGGAACAGCTGATGCGCGTCACGACCGATCATGTCACTGGAATTCCAGCCAAGAATGCGTTCGGCGGCCGGGTTCATGAAGGTCGTCTCTCCTTTAGTGTCGAGACCATAAATCCCCTCGCCAACAGCGCCGAGAATCAGTCTGTTCTGGCGTTCAATGCGCTCGAAAACCTGGGAAATCCGCTCCCAGCCTACGTGCCCAAGTCGATGCTGGCGGCGGGCTTCGGAACGATTGCGGCGCTTTTCCAGAATATCGCGCGCCTGAAGCAACAGGAGGATGCGCCTGCCGTCGGGCAGTACGCTGGAGCTGACCTCCACAGCATGCTGACTTCGCGAGATATCCAACAGACTGAGGTCGTCCGACCATGCAGACCCTTGGGTAAGCGTCTCGTCGGTAAAGGTGACCCAGTGTGGTAATCCATCGCCCAGAAAATGACTGAAACGTTTATCGCCCAGGTTCGTTTCAGCGCACCCCAGCAATGCCAGCGCGGCTCGATTTGCCTTGATAAGCCGGTCCGCTGGCGGATCAATGATCAGCAGGGGGAGCGGTGCGTGTTCGAACGCCTCGTCTGCAATGTTCTGTGGCATTTCATTGCCCTCGTCGAGCACGTATCAGCGGATCTGCAGCGCTATTAAGTACGAGATATCGTGAAAATTTTCACTAAAAATCGCGATTTGCGAGATTTCGCGAAATGGCTAAGAGCTTCAAGTTTTGAAATTTCAATATCTTTCAAATAGATAGGGCGGGTTTTGCGGATGGCATGGATTTCGCTGTTCCTTCGTCAGTCACGATGCGCGATGGCACGTCGGATCAGAATCTTTCAGAGGAAGCAAAGCGATGAACAAAACAGAGATGCACCACCTGCTAATGGCTGCCAAGGCTCGCAAAGGTATGAGCTGGGATGAACTGGGTGAAGCGGTTGGAAAAGGTTCGGTATGGGTGGCGTCTGCTTGCTACGGCATGAACAGCGCTACGCCAGAAGTCGCCGCCCGCATTTGCGAAGTGTTGGGTGTGGATGAGGAAGTGGCCAGCGCGCTGACGGTATTCCCTAAAAAAACCTGGGATCAGACCATCCCGCAGGACCCAATGATTTACCGGCTGTATGAAATCGTCGGGGTTTATGGCGACACCCTCAAGGACGTGATTCAAGAGAAGTTCGGCGACGGGATCATGTCTGCCATCGACTTTTCAATGCATGTTGACAAGGTCGAAGACCCTAAAGGCGATCGGGTGCGTGTGACCCTCAACGGAAAATTCCTGCCTTACCGCGCCTGGTAACAGCGACACCCTTCACTGAGCCCACGCGCACTGCAAAGTACGCAAAGAGGAAAGCGCTAATGTCTTATTTGCTCCCCTCCGAATTCGTCACCAAGATGATCGATGCCGGTGAGTCCAAGGTTCACATGGCAACGCGTGACACGCTGATCCGCGCGTTTATGGCGGGCGCAATACTGGCATTGGCGGCCGTATTCGCGGTGACGATTGCGGTTCAGACCGGCTCACCGTTGCTGGGCGCAGTGCTCTTCCCCGTAGGGTTCTCGATGCTCTATCTGATGGGCTTCGACTTGCTGACCGGTGTGTTCGTGCTGACGCCTCTGGCACTGCTCGACAAGCGTCCGGGTGTCAACATCAACGGTATCCTGCGCAACTGGGGTCTGGTGTTTTTGGGTAACTTCGCAGGCGCGTTGACAGTCGCATTCATAATGGCTTTCGTCTTTACCTACGGATTCAATGCAGACCCTGGCGCTGTTGGTCACAAAATCGCCAGCATTGGCGAGTCCCGCACACTCGGTTATGCCGAGTACGGCACAGCGGGATGGGTGACGATCTTTCTGCGTGGCGTGCTGTGCAACTGGATGGTCTCGATGGGCGTAGTGGGCGCCATGATTTCCACGTCTGTCAGCGGCAAGGTGATCGCTATGTGGATGCCGATCATGTTGTTCTTTTTCATGGGCTTTGAGCATTCGGTGGTGAACATGTTTCTGTTCCCGTCGGCCATGATCATGGGCGGCGGATTTTCGGTCATGGACTACTTGGTCTGGAATGAAATTCCGACGGTGCTCGGTAATCTGGCGGGTGGCTTGGCCTTCACGGGGCTTACGCTTTACTGCACTCACGCAAGAACCGCCCCTAAGCGCAAGTTTTCCTGACGCCACGCTTATCAAGCCGCATGGCCACTCAGCAGGGAGCCGAGTGGCCTTACGCTGGCGTTTTAGTGACCAGCGTTCTGCTCTTGTGAAGGTTGTGCTTCACCA
This sequence comes from Pseudomonas caspiana, assembly GCF_002158995.1. GTDB lineage: Bacteria > Pseudomonadota > Gammaproteobacteria > Pseudomonadales > Pseudomonadaceae > Aquipseudomonas > Aquipseudomonas caspiana. Next base: position 73,990 of record NZ_LOHF01000005.1, read on the forward strand.
CGAGTAACCGCCTTGACCAGCTTGCCAATGCTCAACCCCTGCAACAGGATCGATGACAACACCACGATGTAGGTGATGCTCAGCAGCAAGTCGCGCTCCGGCCCCAGTGGCAAGGCCAGCGCCAGTGCCACGGAAACGCCGCCGCGCAAACCACCCCAGGTCAGGATGCGGATCGTGCCTTTTGGCACTGTGCGCCAGCGACGCAGCAGCAGGATGGCCGGTGCAACTGTGACGAACCGCGACAGCAGAATCGCCACCGCCAGCAAGCCTGCTGCCAGCATGTGCGACCATGAGAATGGCAGCAGCAACAGCTCCATGCCGATCAACGCAAACAGCAGCGCGTTGAGCATGTCATCGAGCAGTTCCCAGAAGCCGTCCATGTAGCGACGGGTCATGTCGTTCATCGCCAGATTACGGCCCAGGTTGCCGATGATCAGACCGGCGACAACCATCGCAATCGGGCCTGATACATGCAGCTCGGTGGACATGGCCGAACCGCCAATCACCAGCGCCAGGGTCAGCATCACTTCGATCTGATACTGCTCGATGCTCTTGATCATCAGGTACACGGCATAGCCGATCAGGCCGCCGAACAGCACGCCACCGATCGCTTCGTGGACAAACAGCATGGCGGTTTCGCCAACCGTCGGGGTTTCACCCAGTTGCGCAATGCCCAGCAACACGGTGAACACCACAACAGCGGTTCCGTCGTTGAACAGCGACTCGCCGACAATAGTGGTTTTCAACGGTTTGGAGGCATTGGCGGTACGCAGTACGCCGAGCACCGCGATAGGGTCGGTCGGGGAGATCAGTGCGCCGAACAGCAGGCAGTACAAGAAACTGACGTGCCAGCCGAACCAGCCAAAGATCCAGTAGGCCAAAGTGCCGATCACGGTGGTGGCAATCAACACGCCGAAGGTTGCCAGCAAGCCGATGGGCCAGCGGTAACTTTTCAGGTCCGTCAGATTGACGTGCAACGCGCCCGCAAACAGCAGGAACGACAGCATCCAGTTCATCAGCAAATCGCCGAAATCGATTTGGCTGATCAACTGTTGCACACGCTCTTCGAGACCGGGGAAGCCGAGGAAACTCAGGCCTTGCAGAATCAGCGAAAACATCAGCGCAGTGACCATCACGCCGATGGTAGGTGGCAGGCCGATGAAACGAAAGTTCACATAGGTGAGCAGCGAGGTGAGGCAGATAAAAGCAGCAACGAGTTCAAGCATTGGTCTTCCTGTTATTGCGATTCAAAGCGTGCCCAGAGGCGATTCAGACATGAAGCGGGCAGGGGTTTGATGGGTCGCTGGCGTGTGCGGACACATATTTTTCCATATCCATGGGAAGTGGCATGGACCACAGGAGGCCGGCAGCGTTGCAAATAAGTGCCGGACATTGGCACATCGGCTACTATCGCGGCTCGTTAATGGGAATCATCCGCAAATGCGGTGCTGGATTTTGGTTTTGTAGGAGCTGCCCAAAGCTGCGATAGCGGCATGTCAGATTTATCCCTATCGCAGCCTTCGGCAGCTCCTACAAGAGCCCAGACTGCCCCAGCACTATCAGGAACGAAATGAGCGCTGAACCCACCGCCAACCCTTCGCCGCCACGCATCCTGGTGGTCGACGATCACCGCAAGATCCGCGATCCGTTGGCGGTGTATCTGCGTCGTCATTCGTTTGATGTACGCACCGCTGAAGACGCGGCCGGGATGTGGCAGTTGCTCAAGCAGCAGTCGTTCGATGTGGTGGTGCTGGATGTGATGCTGCCGGATGGCGACGGCTTTGAACTGTGCGGGATGTTGCATCGCCGGGCCAACATTCCGGTGATTCTGCTGACCGCTCGCGACGCATCCACTGACCGGGTCAAAGGGCTGGATCTGGGCGCGGATGATTACGTGACCAAACCCTTCGAGCCGCGTGAACTGGTTGCCCGAATCAACAGCGTGTTGCGTCGGCGTACTATGCCAGCGAGCGTCGATCAGGCATTGAGCGCTTCATCGGCGCAGCGTTACGAATTCGGCGGTTTGAGTTTCATCACTGCGACTGAATTGTTGCTGCGTGCTGATGGCGCTCAGGTCCAGCTCAGCACCGCTGAAAGCAGGCTGCTGACGGTTTTCCTGAGGCATCCCAATCAGACCCTTGATCGCCAGCGTCTACTGGATCTGACGGCGCGCCCCGGCAGCGATGTTTATGATCGCGCCATCGACCGCCAGATCAGCCGTCTGCGTCGCAAGCTGGTGGATGATCCGTTACAACCGCAATTGCTGCGCACTGTCTGGGGCGGTGGTTACATGTTGGCGGCGGATGTCAGCGTGCAACAACTATGAGTTGGCTGAGCCGTTGTTGGCCCAGGCGGATGACCCATCAATTGGGCCTGCTTCTGCTGCTGGCGCTGCTGGCATCCAACGGCATCGCCATGTTGTTTTTGCAGCGCACCGGCGCGCTCATTCATCCGCTGTCCCGCACCCTGACGCTTGAGCGATTGACCACGGCGTACCACGTCGCTCATGAGCTGTCGGCGGCTGATGCGTCCCGGGTGCTGGCAACCATGCAGACGCAAGATGCGCGTTTCTGGATCGCTCAGCAGCCCGAGGTCAGCCCTTTTGATATGCACAAAGAAGAGCGGCGTCTGGCGCAGGAATTGCGCGCACGACTGGCGCTGACGCCGGAGATGGCGGTGAATATCCAACTGGAGCGAGTCACGGGTGGCCCGGCCCGGGAGGCTGTTTTTTTCCGTGCAGGCTGGGCACCGTTACGTTTGCGCACCAGCATCGTGTTGCCTGATGGGCAGACGCTCAACGCCTTGCAGCATCCGGCGGGTGCCTATGAGTGGAGCCGTTTGCTGGCTTACACCTTGCCGGTAACGACCATCCCGGTCTTACTGATTGTGATTTTCTTCATGCGCCGGATCGTGCAGCCGGTCAAGACGCTAGCCGAGGCGACTGAGCGAGTCAGTCGAGGCGAATGGATTGCGCCGCTGCCGCTGTCTGGTCCGCAGGAGGCTCGGGATCTGACCATCGCATTCAACGTGATGCAGGAGCGCATCGCCCGTCATGTTGAAGGCCGTACCCGAATGCTGGCTGCGGTGAGTCATGACCTGAATACGCCGATCACTGAGCTGCGCCTGCAGGTTGAATTGATCGAAGACGGTCCGTTGCGTGATGACATGCTGGAGAGCCTTGATGAGCTGCGGGCGATGGTGCGCGAGACGCTGGATTTCGTGCGTGGCGATGCGGTTCAGGAAGCGACGGTAACGGTATCGCTGAATGAGATGCTCGACGACCTGGCGCGACGTTACCGGACCATGGAGCAGCCGGTGACGTGGGTGGGAGGCGAGCAGATCAACTGTCGTTGTCGACCGCTGGCGCTGAAGCGAGCGTTGACCAACCTCATCGATAACGCGTTGCGCCATGCCGGTGACGCGCAGATCAGCCTGAGCCTCGAAGACGGTCGGATGACCCGTATTGAGATTCTCGATCATGGGCCGGGGATTGAACCTGCGTGGCTGACCCAAGTATTCGAGCCGTTCGTGCAGTTAGGGCGGGGCGGGGCGGATATCAGCCAGGGGGGAGGGCTTGGCCTGGGGTTGGCCATCGCACGCGCTTGTATTCAAGCGCATGGTGGGGAACTGGTATTGGAAAACCGCCCGCCTGCTGGTTTGTGCGCGGTAGTGCGATTGCCTGCTGCGGTTTGATGTGCTTTGGACATTTACAAATGCCCCAGCCTTGAAATGAGAACCTGTGGGAGATTCTATGTTTGCCCGCAAGCTAATTGACGACGTGGGACCGGCTTTAGCCGGGAAGGCGGTATTTCTGCTAATAAAAATTCAACGTCTGTCCCGACGTCTGTCCCGGCCTCTTCCCGGCTGAAGCCGGTCCCACGTCATCAGTGATTCC
>NZ_LOHF01000005.1:78379-149058 GCF_002158995.1 Pseudomonas caspiana
TGTGGGAGCTCACTTCAACTCGTGCAACGGGTACTTTAAAACCGCACGGTCGTCGATGCCCACAGCGTGCGGCCGTAGTTCACGGTGCCGTAGGTTTCGTCGTCCAGTCGTTTGTCGGTCAGGTTGTACAGCGCGGCGTTGAACGAGACGTTTTTGGTCAGTTCATACGAGCCGCCAAAGTCTGCCGTGGTGTAGCCCGGTGACGATTCGTCGGTGATGGTGTTGCCGTACTCCTCGCCGTAGTAGTTGACCGCTGCCCAGAGCTGGGTCTTGTCGGATAGCGTCCAGTCAGTGCGCACGTTGGCTTTCTGCTTGGGCGTCAGTGCCAGCGGTGCACCGGCATTGGCCCCGGTTTTTTGTTCTGAATCGGTGTAGGTGTAGTTGGCTTTCAAGGCCAGATCGCTATTGATATCCCAACGACCATTCAGCTCCACGCCCTTGATCACGGCTTTGTCGACGTTGACCCGATCCATGACGATAAAACCATTCCAGGTTTCGGTGGTGGTGACCGTGGACAGTTTGTCCTTGAAGTCGTTGTAGAACGCCGTCGCACCGGCCGACAAGTCGTCGCGATTGGACCAAAGGGCCGACAACTCGTAGTTGGTGCTCGACTCAGGCTTGAGGTCCGGATTGCCGAACATCACGAACCGGTTACGACGCAGGTAGGCGTAGTCTTCGATCACAGCGCGCAACTCAGGAGCCTTGAAGCCGCGTGCGACGCCGCCCTTGATGGTCCATTCGTCAGTCGCGTTCCAGACGCCGTAAACACGCGGGCTGAAATGCACGCCGTATTCTTCGTGGTGGTCCATGCGCAGACCGGTAGTCAGGGAGAAGGTGTCGGTCATAGCCCACTCGTTCTCAGCGAACAACGCCTTTTGCACGACGGAGAAGTCGTAGTCGATGCGATCACCCAGGCCCTGGTTCCAGTCAGTGACCGTCGTCTCGTTCCATTGCAGGCCAGTGGTAGTGATGTTGTGTTCGGTCGGGATTACCAGCTTGGCGTCAAGCACCGAGTTCTTCACGGTAGGCTTGCGGCCCAGCACATCAGCCTGCGCAGCGTCGGCCTTGCCTTCGCGGCTGGATTCTTCCTGTGCGAACGAGATGTCCGACGTCGCCCAGTCCCAGCGTCCCTGGTGAGAGATCGACCAGTGATCGCGGTTGTTTTCCTGTTCGCGGGTGGCCCAGTTGGGGCTCAGGCCGTCGCCGTTTTTCAGGCGGGTGGCACCGGCTTCCAGCAGGATGTCGTGGTCGATGGTCGGGGTGAAAGCCAGGCGCGCGGTCAGGTCCTTATGGTCTGCCTTGCTGAAGCCATTGGTTTCTTCAACGTCATTGTCTGCCTGACGATCCAGATAACGTCCCCAGACCTGCAACCCAAGAGTGTCCTGAATCAGTGGGCCATTGAGGTAGAACTGGGTCTGCCGTGCATTACCCTGGTCGCTGTGTTGACGTGCCGAATAGTCGTAAGTGACCGAGCCACCCCATTCGGTGGAGACTTTACGGGTGATGACGTTGATCACGCCGCCAATCGCATCGGAGCCGTACAGCGAGGACATTGGGCCACGCACAACTTCGATTCGCTCAATGGCTTCGGCTGGCGGGATGAAGCTCTGCTCATAACCCGAGTTGCCGTTGACCCTTGATTCCCGAGCGCTCTGGCGTTTACCGTCGACCAGGATCAGCGTGTAGTCGGCAGGCATGCCGCGAATCGAAATATCGGTTTCGTTGGCGCTGCCATTGACCGTCACGCCTTCGACATCGCGCAGGGCGTCGGTCAAGTCGCGAAAAGATCGCTTGCGCAGCTCATCGCCGGTGATGATTGTCACGGAAGCAGGTGCATCCTCTACGCTCTGCTCGTAACCGGCGGCGGTGACGGTCACGTCTTCCAGAGTGATCGCCGGGGCGGCGGTAGTTTCTTGAGCCTGAACGCAGGCGCTTTGGGCGATGAGGCACGCCAGCGCGAGCTTCGTCATGGCGACAGTCGGCCGCAAACGAAAAACAGAGTGCATGGAACTTCCTTACGATTCGGGGTTAAACGTTAATAGTAAGGATTCTCATTGGCGAAGGTTGGACAAGGTGTGACAGGGGCTATTGAATTCAGGGGCGCTGATTGAGCATATGCGCCTGCTAATTTGACTGCGACCCCGTAGGAGCTCACCGAGGTTACGAGGCCAGCGATAGCGATGTGTCAGACACGCCGTCATCGCTGGCCTCGTAACCTCGGTGAGCTCCTACAGGTCTGAGTGTGCTGCATGACAGCGTGGTGGCAGGTACGGCAGTCTGAATCTGAAACAGGGAGAGTGTTTTGCTGGCTACGGCGTTGGTGTTGATCGCGGCGATACTGCACGCGACGTGGAATACCCTGATCAAATTCAGCGGTGAGCGGTTGCTGGTCATCGCCAGCATGGATTTCGTGGCGTTGCTGTTTGCGGTGCTGGCCGTGGGTTTTGTCGAGCCTCCACCTGCTGCAATCTGGCCGTGGATGATCGCCTCGGCGTTGTTCGAACTCTTGTACAGATATCTGCTGATTCAGGCCTATAGAGTCGGCGACCTCGGGCTCGTCTATCCGCTGATGCGGGGCCTCTCGCCGCTGGTGGTGCTGGCTCTGACCCTGATCTTTGTCGGCGAAGAACTGAGCACTCAGCAAATCCTCGGTATTCTGCTGATCCCTTGCGGCATGATTTGTCTGCTTTGGCAGGGCGGCGGCGGTGATCGATTGCCTTGGTCGCTGCTGCCCGTGGTTGCATTGATCGGGGTGTGCATCGGCTGCTACACCTGGATCGATGGCCAGGCACTGCAAATGGGCGTGCATCCGCTGGATTATCTGGTCTGGCTCACCCTGATCAGTGCCTGGCCGTTTCCACTACTGGCAATCACCTACAAGCGTGCACCGTTCAGCCTGTTTTGGCGTGAGCAATGGCGACTGGGCTTGAGCGTCGGCTTATGCGTGTTGCTCAGCTACGCTCTGGTGTTGTGGGCAATGCAATTGGGGTCGGTGGCGGAGGCTGCTGCCTTGCGCGAAGTCAGCGTGATTCTGGTGGTGCTGTTTGGCATGCGCTATCTGAAAGAACCTTTTGGTCGGCCCCGGCTCTTAGCATGTGGCCTGGTTCTGCTTGGCATGCTGGTTATGAAAATCAAACTATAAGGATTCTGCTATGACGGTTGCATTCTGGTGCGTATTGGTCGCGATTATTCTGCCGATCGTTTGTGCAGGCATCGCCAAGTTTTCCAGTGGCAAGTTCAATGGCAAGCACAACCACAACCCGCGTAATTTCCTGAATAACCTTGAAGGTTTGCCTGCGCGTGCCAATGCGGCGCAGCTCAACAGCTTCGAAATCCTGCCGGGCTTTGCCGCAGCAGTGATCATCGCCCACATTGCGGGCAACGCACAGTTGGTGACGATCGACGTAGTTGCGGTCCTGTTCATCACCAGCCGCCTGCTCTACATCATTTTCTATCTGGCTGATTGGGCTGCACTGCGCTCGATCGCGTGGTTGGTAGGCATTGGCTTGATCATCGGGTTGTTCATCGCTTCAGCCACGCCGCTGCCTGCCTGACTGCGGCAATCGAGCGCTTGGTCTTCAAGAGGCGGCCGAGGATACTGGCCGCCATTTCTGCGGACCCTGCTGGATACAACTTTGAAAAGATTGTGCGCTGTGCTGCTCGCCTGCCTGACCGTGAGCGCGTGTGGCGGTGTAGACCCGAACTCGCCATTGGCCCAGCGCAAGGCAATCTTCAAGGACATGCTCAAGACCAGCGAAGACCTGGGCGGCATGTTGCGTGGGCGAGTGGCGTTCGATGGTCAGCGATTTGAAGAGGGCGCGCTCAAGCTCGACAGCTTGGCTCATCAGCCGTGGAAACACTTCCCTGAGGTGAAAGAATCAGATCACACCAGCGCCACGGACGCCGTTTGGCAAAAGCAGGCTCGTTTTCAGGAGCTGGCTCGTTCGCTGGAGTCAGAGACTGCTGAACTGGTCGTTGCCAGTCATGAACGCCCCTTCAAATCAAGCACACTGACACCGGCCCTGAACAAGGTTCAGGCAGTGTGCGAGGCGTGTCATAGAGAGTTTCGTAATCATTGAAATTGATGCAGTCGCAGGGTCTGTAGGAGCGCACGAGCAGCGCGAGGCCGCGATAGCGGTGTGTTTGACAGAACGCTATCGCGGCCTCGCGCTGCTCGTGCGCTCCTACAGGGAATACATTTGAGTTCAAAGGATTGAGCCGTTTGCGACTCATTCCTGCGGCTGAAGGTCTTCGAGTTCTGTCTGGGCGTCCTGCAGTTCTTTGCGGGATTCGGCCAGTTTGTCTTTGCGCTTGTTGATTTTTTCCGGGTCGCCCTTACTCATCGCCTTGCTCAGATCAGACTCACGCTTTTTGACTTCGCGCTTGGCATCCAGCACTTTTTGTTCGTGTTCTTTCAGTAGCGAGGCTTCGGTGCAATTTGCGTTGTTTTCGCTTAGGGCTTTTTCCAGGCCAGCCTGCTGAGCCTTGTTGCCGTCAGTTTTTGCTTCTTCGATCTTTTTGCTGATTTCCTGACTTTTGACCACGCATGCGCTGGCTTCTGGTGCCGTTTCAGCCGCCAGAAGCGGGGTTGCCAGCATGCTGCAGCAGGTCAGCAGTATCAGTGGTGAAAAAACCTTCATATGAACTCCTTTTGAAAACCATAACGTCCAGGCTTGATGATTGAACGCCTGGCACTTTAAAAACCTGAAATACCCTGAGCTCGTAATTGTTCACTCAAGGCCTGAACTTGGGGATGCTGAAAGAAGGCGACCAATTGGCTGGCACGACCCGAACCTATGCCCGGTTCCATCTGCCATTGCTGCGCCGTTCGCTTCTCCAGTTCACCCCATTGCTCGCCCAAGTGAGCATTCCCCGTGGGCGGCAGGCCGATAGCCTTTAGCCACACAGCAAACGGCTTTGAGCGAGCCTCCTGCAAACTGTCGAGCAGTTTAGCGCTGCTGCGCTCACCCAGCCCGGAAATGTTAGCAAGCTGTTCGTTTTCCAGGGTCAGCCAGTCGAGCAACCCGTTGATTTTCCCGGCGCTGATCAGGTTATCCCAGGTCCCGGGACCGATTCCGGTCAGCGCCAGACCTTTCTTGCCGCTGAGCCAGACAAGCCTTGCGCGAAACTGGCTTTCACAACCGGGGCTGGGTTGCCAGCAACTGAGTGCATGAAAGTCTTTGGCCTCGGGAATCTGCAAATCGCTGCGCTCGACACTGCGTGAGACGACGCTGTCCAGCCGTGGAATGGTCAGGCCTGCGAGGCTCACCGCCACCTGATCGCCGGGTCTTATATCCAGCGCCTGCCAGCGTTGCAGCGAGCCAACACTGATGCGGCTGATCTGCCGGTCATCCAGACGCACAGGTTCCAACTCCAGCACGGGGGTTATCTTGCCGCTACGGCCGATGTTGAAGTTGACCTTGCGTACCTCCGCCAACGCTTGCGCAAACGGGTATTTCCAGGCGGCGATCCAATAAGGTGCCCTAGCTTGCCAGCGCTGTACGGGAGGTCGTTCGCCCTGTCGGATGATGACGCCGTCAGTGGCAAACGGCAGCGGGTTGCTATACCAGTACTCGCGCCAGCGATGCGCCTGAGCAAAGCCTTTCAGCGGCTGGCTATATTGAGCGCTGTCGTCGAAGCCCAATGCGTTCAAGCCAGCCAGGCGCTCGGTCATTGAGGCCGGTCCGGCAGGCCAGTCCCATACAAACAAGCCGATCTGGTCTGCCTCCTCAGTGCTTAACTCGTTACGGGCCATCATGCCGGCAACCTTGCTGCGCGCGTTCACGCTCCCGGCCTTGGCTTGCACGTGATTATCCAGACGCAGATACAACTCGGCCTGCAGCACCAGGGTTTCCTGCCAGGGCAGATGGGTGGGAATGGCTGCGATGTGTTTTGCGTGTACGGTCCAGTCTTGGCCTGCATCTCCGTCGCCGCGACTGATCGCTTGTACCAATTCCCCGTGTTCATAAACCAGCGTTACCGCCACGCCATCAATCTTGGGTTGAATCCAAAGATCCGACCGGCCCTTTAGCCAGTCGCGCACTGCAGCTTCATCGCTGAGCTTGTTGACGCCGGTGTGCGGAACAGGATGACGAACCATCCCTCTGGCAGTCTTCAAAGGGTTATCGGCTTCGGTGTTGGGCTTGGCAAAACATGTTCGCCAGAACGCTAGACGCTGTCGGGACTGGTCATAGAGTTCGTCGGCAATCAGCGAGACGCCTTGTCGGTGATAGCTGTCATCCCACGTAGCGATTTGTGTTTGCAGGGCGGTGATTGAATGGCGGGCTTTGGCGGGTGTCCAGTCGGGACATGGGGTGGCGTGGGCGGTAAGGCTGGTAAGCGTGAGGGTGATGGCGGCCAATATGCGCATCGAAGCATCCTTGCTTGAAGAGGTGCTTGTGAGGCTAGCGAGCGCTGAGTGACATGTCTGGTTGCGCTGATTACTGAATCATTCAGCCAGTACAGATGCCGCTCTTTTGATTCGCGACTGTGTCTTTGAAGAGTGAAATGCTGCCTTCACTATTACTGCTCCCTTGTCCAAGTGCTGATGGGTGACTCATGGATATCTCGACTCTGGCGGTTTTCGTGCCGGCCTGCTTTGCGCTGAACATGGCGCCCGGTCCCAACAATCTGCTTTCGATCAGTAACGCGACTCGCTATGGCTTTGCCCGCGCCTGCATCGGCGGGCTGGGACGTTTGCTGGCCTTCGCTATCATGATTGCGCTGGCGGCGCTGGGGCTGACCGCAGTGCTGCACACTTCAGAGTGGTTATTCCATGCGATCAAAATCTTTGGTGCGGCGTATCTTTTTTATCTCGCGGTGCAACTGTGGCGGGCGAGTCCAGAGGAAGAGGGCAGCGTGGTCGGTTTAGAGAAAGGTCTGTTCAGCCTGGCTCGGCAGGAGTTTCTGGTGGCGATTGGTAATCCGAAAGCGATTCTGTTGTTTACCGCTTTCTTGCCACAGTTCGTTGATCAGGCTGGAGCCGTGACGGAGCAGTTCGCGGTACTCGGCGTTTTGTTTCTGGCGCTGGAATGCCTCGCCATTGCGATCTACGCCTGGATGGGCATTCACGCCCGCCGATTGTTTGCGCGGCCCAGTGGCAAGCGACTGTTCAACCGGGTGTGCGCAGGGTTGCTGGCCAGCGCGGCTTCGGTTTTGTTGGTGGCCAGAAGAGCTTAGAAATGGAATGGAATTTCCTGTAGGAGGCCATCCAGCATCCCTGACACAGCTTTGTTGCGCAGCAAACGGGGACTTGTAGGAGCGCGCTTGCCCGCGATTCGGTCTGTCAGTCGATGAACATAGCGCCTGTGCTGACGTGATCGCGGGCAAGCGCGCTCCTACAGGTTTTACCTGGCCAAAACCAAAAAGCCCCTGACGACCATAGTCGCCAGGGGCTTTTTGTTACGCCTGAAACTTAAGGCGTATTACAGACCGGCAGCGGCGCGCAGGGCGTCGGCGCGGTCGGTTTTTTCCCAGGTGAACGTGGTGAAAGTATCGCCACCCACGGTCTTGGTTTGCGGTGTGCGACCGAAGTGGCCGTAGGCTGCAGTTTCCTGATACATCGGGTGCAGCAGGTCGAGCATGGTGGTGATCGCGTATGGGCGCAGGTCGAAGATGTCGCGGACCAGTTTGATGATCTTGTCATCGCTGATCTTGCCGGTGCCGAAGGTGTTCAGCGAGATCGAAGTCGGTTGTGCGACGCCGATAGCGTAGGAAACCTGAATCTCGCAGCGCTCGGCCAGGCCCGCAGCAACGATGTTCTTGGCAACATAACGGCCAGCGTAAGCAGCCGAACGGTCAACCTTGGATGGATCCTTGCCGGAGAACGCCCCGCCGCCGTGACGGGCCATGCCGCCGTAGCTGTCGACGATGATCTTGCGACCGGTCAGACCGCAGTCACCCACCGGGCCGCCAATGATGAACTGGCCAGTCGGGTTGATGTGGAACTGGGTGTCCTTGTGCAGCAGCTCAGCTGGCAGCACGTGCTTGACGATCAGTTCCATCACGCCTTCGCGCAGATCGTTGTAGGAAACTTCAGGGTTGTGCTGAGTAGACAGAACGACTGCGTCGATGCCGACAACTTTGCCGTTCTCATAGCTGCAAGTCACCTGGGACTTGGCATCCGGGCGCAGCCAAGGCAGCAGGCCGGATTTACGGGCTTCAGCCTGACGCTTGACCAACTGGTGCGAGAACGCGATTGGCGCTGGCATCAGCTCTGGGGTTTCGTTGCTGGCGTAGCCGAACATCAGGCCTTGGTCGCCAGCGCCCTGATCTTCAGGCTTGGCACGGTCAACACCCTGGTTGATGTCAGGGGACTGCTTGCCGATGATGTTCATCACGCCGCAAGTGGCACCGTCGAAACCGACGTCGGAGCTGGTGTAGCCGATGTCGCTGATCACATCACGAACGATCTGCTCGAGGTCAACCCAGGCGCTGGTGGTCACTTCGCCAGCAACGATGGCAACACCGGTCTTGACCAGGGTTTCAACGGCTACGCGAGCGTGTTTGTCCTGAGCAATGATTGCATCCAGAACCGCATCGGAAATCTGGTCGGCGATTTTGTCTGGGTGCCCTTCGGACACGGACTCGGAGGTGAAAAGGGAGTATTCGCTCATCTCTACGGGTTTCCTGAATTTTACCGATGGTGAGTGTCGCCAGCCGGTCGCTGAAAATGGCGGACCTGAATCTGGAAACCATTACGTAAGCCTACATAGAGGCTTTCCCCGGGAACTAGCCCCGCAGCGATGGCCCAACGGGCCAGATCTTCCTGTTCAAACCCTAACCAGAGATCGCCACAGGCCTCCTTGGCCCAGCTCTGATCGTGGCTACACAAGTCTGTCACTAACAGGCTACCGCCCGGTTGCAACAGAGTTGCCAGTTGTTTGAGTGCATCTGCCGGCGCGGCGAAATGGTGCAGGACCATATTCAATACAACGCAGTCGGCGCTTACATCCACGGCATCCAGTGCATCGGCGAGCTTGAGCTCTACATTAGCCAATGCCTGCGCCGCGCATAGCTGGCGGGCTATTTCGAGCATCGCCGGGCTGTTGTCCAGCGCCGTTACGTGCTGAAAGCGTCGTGCCAGGTCCGGCAGAAACCCGCCATCCCCCGGACCCACTTCCAGTGCGGTTGCTTGCGGCCCGAAGTTCAGCTTGTCGAGCAGCGACAGCAGGCTTTCCCGGTATTGGGCAAGCCCGGCAATCAAGTCCTGCTGGGCGCGAAATTTTTCTGCCGTACGGGCGAAAAAATCCTGACTGGCGTTGGCCCGCTGACGATGCACCAGGCCAATACGCGACTGCACATCGTTGGGCAGCGCCAGCATGTCGACTTCATCCAGCATGGCTGCATGCAATCTGCCGCCCGGTTGTCCGGTATGGGGCAGGGCGCGTCGGTAGAAAATGGCATTGCCTTCGCGTCGCGTTGCAACCAGATCCGCCTGGGCCAGCACCTTGAGGTGGTGGCTCATGCCGGACTGACCAATGGCGAATATCTGCGCCAGTTCCAGCACGCCGAATGAGTCGTTGGCCAAGGCGCGTAATACATTCAGTCGCAACGGGTCGCCGCCGGCCTTGCACAAGGCAGAGAGGTCGTCGCTGTCGTCGTGACGAATTGCAGGTACGCGCAGGTTCATAGGGCTGGCAGTCTAGTTAGCGACCGTCTATGCCGCAAGGGCAATATCAAAAAGTTTTGATATTGCTTGATGGGCGGTGATTTCAGGGCTATCTAGGACCGTTATTCCGGGCCGGGAGCGCGCCATGGATGAACAAATAACGAAGCGCGAGCAGGAAAAACAACCACAAGCCGCTATCTTTCATTGCTCCCAGGCAGTGCCTGAGGGAAAATGCTCGCCTTTTTCAGATCCATTCTTTTCCAGTTCTCAGGAGATCAGCGATGCCCAGCCGTCGTGAGCGTGCCAACGCCATTCGTGCACTCAGCATGGATGCCGTGCAAAAAGCCAACAGCGGCCATCCCGGTGCCCCTATGGGCATGGCGGATATCGCCGAAGTACTTTGGCGCGACTATCTGAAGCACAACCCGAGTAACCCGAATTTTGCCGACCGTGACCGCTTCATCATGTCCAACGGTCATGGCTCGATGCTGGTGTACTCGCTGCTGCACCTGACCGGTTACGACCTGTCGATCGAAGACCTGAAAAACTTCCGTCAGCTACACAGCCGCACTCCAGGTCACCCGGAATTCGGTTACACGCCGGGCGTTGAGACCACCACGGGTCCGCTTGGTCAGGGTTTCGCCAACGCCGTCGGCTTCGCGGTTGCAGAGAAGACGCTGGCTGCCCAGTTCAACCGTCCAGGCCACAACATCGTCGACCACCACACCTACGTGTTCATGGGTGATGGTTGCATGATGGAAGGCATTTCCCACGAAGTCGGCTCGCTGGCCGGTACTCTGGGTCTGAACAAGCTGATCGCTTTCTACGACGACAACGGCATCTCCATCGATGGCGAAGTTGAAGGCTGGTTCACCGATGACACGCCAAAGCGCTTCGAATCCTACGGCTGGCTGGTGATCCGCAACGTTGACGGTCACGATGCCGAAGAGATCAAGATCGCCATCGACACCGCTCGCAAGAGCGACAAGCCGACCCTGATCTGCTGCAAGACCACCATTGGTTTCGGCTCACCGAACAAGCAAGGCAAAGAAGAGTCCCACGGTGCTCCGCTGGGTGCTGAAGAAATCGCCTTGACCCGTGCCGCCCTGAAATGGACCCACGGCCCATTCGACATTCCGGCTGACATCTACGCCGAGTGGAGCTGCAAAGAGAAAGGCCTGGCGACCGAAGCTGATTGGGATCAGCGTTTTGCTGCCTACTCTGCCGAATTCCCGGAGCTGGCCAACGAGCTGATTCGTCGCATGAGCGGCGAGCTGCCAGCTGACTTCGCTGAAAAATCTGCTGCTTACGTGGCTGAAGTCAATGCCAAGGGCGAAACCATCGCCAGCCGCAAGGCCAGCCAGAATGCACTGGGTGCTTTCGGTCCTTTGCTGCCTGAGTTCCTCGGCGGCTCGGCTGACCTGGCCGGTTCCAACCTGACCATCTGGAAAGGCTGCAAGAGCATCACCGGCGAAGACGCCAACGGCAACTATCTGCATTACGGCGTGCGTGAATTCGGCATGGGCGCAATGATGAACGGTATCGCCCTGCACGGCGGCTTCGTACCTTATGGCGCGACCTTCCTGATCTTCATGGAATACGCCCGCAACGCGGTGCGTATGTCCTCGCTGATGAAGAAGCGCGTGCTGTACGTGTTCACCCACGACTCCATCGGTCTGGGCGAAGACGGCCCGACGCACCAGCCAATCGAGCAACTGACCAGCCTGCGTACCACGCCTAACCTGGACACCTGGCGTCCTGCGGATGCTGTGGAATCGGCAGTGGCCTGGAAGTACTCCATCGAGCGCAACGACGGCCCGTCGGCGTTGATCTTCTCCCGTCAGAACCTGACTCACCAGACTCGCGACGAAGCCCAACTGGCGGATATCGCCCGTGGTGGTTACGTGCTGCGTGACTGTGTTGGCGAGCCAGAGCTGATTCTGATCGCTACCGGTTCGGAAGTGGGTCTGGCCGTTCAGGCGTTCGAAAAACTCAGCGCTCAAGGCCGCAACGTGCGTGTGGTTTCCATGCCATGCACCAGCGTTTTCGATGCTCAGGATCCAGGCTACAAGCAAGCGGTTCTGCCGCTGCAAGTCAGTGCTCGTATCGCCATCGAAGCTGCTCACGCGGACTTCTGGTACAAGTACGTCGGCCTGGAAGGTCGGGTCATCGGCATGACCACCTTCGGCGAGTCGGCCCCTGCGCCAGCCCTGTTCGAAGAGTTCGGCTTCACCCTGGAAAACATCCTGGGTCAGGCTGAAGAACTGCTGGAAGACTGATAGCGATTTACCTGCTGAAGCGGACCCTTGTGGGAGCAGGGCTTGCCCGCGATAAGGTCAACACGGTGCTTGAGACCGAGCTGACCTTATCGCGGGCAAGCCCTGCTCCCACAGAGTTCGCTTGGTAGTTTGCCCAACGAGAACCCCATGCCTCAGCACCGCCCTTACAAAGTTGCACTCAACGGCTATGGCCGTATCGGTCGTTGCGTCGTGCGCGCACTGTGCGAGCGGGGGGCGAAAGCCGGGTTTGAAGTGGTTGCCATCAACGATCTGGCCGATATGGCCAGTCTCGAATACCTCACGCGCTTTGACTCCACACATGGCCGGTTTCCCGGCGAAGTGCGGGTCGAAGGGCAATACCTGCATATCAATGATCACAAGATCAGAGTGTTGCGCAGCGAGACGCCCGAAGGCGTTGACTGGGCGGCGCTGGAAGTTGATCTGGTGCTCGAATGTTCAGGTGTCTACAACACTCGTGAAGATGGCCAGCGCTTCATAGATGCTGGCGCACCGCGAGTGCTGTTTTCCCAGCCTATGGCCAGCGAAGCCGACGTCGACGCCACGATTGTGTTCGGCGTCAATCAGCAAAAGCTGACCGGCACCGAGCTGTTGGTGTCTGCCGCATCCTGTACCACCAACTGCAGCGTACCGTTGTTGCGTTTGCTGGATCAGGCTGTCGGGCTGGAATACATCACCATCACTACCATTCACTCGGCGATGAATGACCAGCCGGTGATAGACGCCTATCACCATGAGGATTTGCGCCGTACACGCTCGGCTTTTCAGTCGATCATTCCGGTGTCCACTGGTCTGGCGCGCGGTATTGAGCGGCTGCTTCCGGAACTTGCGGGCAGAATTCAGGCCAAAGCAGTTCGCGTGCCGACGGTAAACGTGTCCTGCCTCGATATCACTTTGCAAACTGCGCGTGATACCGATGCCGTCGAGATCAACCGCCTGCTTCGAGACGCGGCCACCAGCGGACCGCTCAAAGGGTTGTTGGCCTATACCGAGTTGCCGCACGCCAGTTGTGATTTCAACCATGACCCTCATTCGGCCATCGTTGATGCGAGTCAGACCCGAGTTTCCGGCCCGCGGCTGGTTAATTTGCTGGCCTGGTTCGATAACGAATGGGGTTTTGCCAATCGAATGCTTGACGTTGCTGAGCACTTTTTGCACGTCGCAGACCCACAACAGTAAAAACAGGGATTCACTCATGACCGTGTTGAAGATGACCGAGCTCGACCTGCAAGGTAAGCGTGTATTGATTCGCGAAGACCTGAACGTCCCGATCAAGGACGGCAAAGTCAGCAGTGATGCACGTATCCTGGCGTCGCTGCCGACCATCAAACTGGCGCTGGAAAAGGGCGCGGCCGTGATGGTCTGCTCGCATCTGGGTCGTCCAACCGAAGGCGAGTTCTCTGCCGAGAACAGCCTCAAGCCCGTTGCCGAATACCTGAGCAAGGCCTTGGGTCGTGAAGTGCCTCTGGTTTCCGACTATCTGGACGGTGTCGACGTTAAAGCGGGCGATATCGTGCTGTTCGAAAACGTGCGCTTCAACAAGGGCGAGAAAAAGAACGCTGACGAACTGGCGCAGAAATACGCTGCCCTGTGCGACATCTTCGTCATGGACGCTTTCGGCACGGCACACCGCGCTGAAGGCTCGACCCACGGCGTTGCCAAGTTCGCCAAAGTCGCAGCAGCAGGTCCGTTGCTGGCTGCCGAGCTGGAAGCACTGGGCAAAGCCCTCGGCGCTCCGGCCCAGCCAATGGCCGCTATCGTTGCCGGTTCCAAGGTTTCTACCAAGCTTGACGTACTCAACAGCCTGAGTGCCATCTGCAACCAGTTGATCGTCGGCGGCGGCATTGCCAACACCTTCCTGGCGGCTGCTGGCCACAAGGTTGGTAAATCACTGTACGAGCCGGACCTCCTGGACACCGCTCGCGAGATCGCAGCCAAGGTCAGCGTGCCTTTGCCGGTTGACGTAGTGGTCGCCAAAGAATTCGCTGAAAGCGCAGCCGCGACGGTCAAACTGATCGCCGATGTTGCTGATGACGACATGATTCTGGATATCGGCCCGCAAACTGCAGCGCATTTCGCCGATCTGTTGAAATCTTCCAAGACTATTCTGTGGAACGGTCCGGTTGGCGTGTTTGAGTTCGATCAGTTCGGCGAAGGCACCAAGACCCTGGCCAAGGCGATTGCTGAAAGCTCGGCGTTTTCCATCGCAGGTGGGGGTGACACTCTGGCGGCGATTGATAAATATGGCGTAGCGGATCAGATCTCCTACATTTCTACCGGTGGTGGTGCATTCCTGGAGTTTGTCGAAGGCAAAGTTCTGCCAGCCGTGGAAATCCTGGAACAACGCGCCAAGGCCTGAGGATCAGGCTTTGCAAAAGGGAAATGAAATGCTCAGGCCGTTACCGCTACTCATCCTTGCCGCACTGCTCGCTGGCTGTGCCAGTGAGCCGGAAGCCGAAGAGGTCGTGCGTGAGCCTGCGCTTGTCCAGTTGAGCTGCTATCAGGCCAACTGGCAGGCAGAAACCGTGCCTGTGATCTACAAGCGCGGGGGCGAGGCGGTGCTGGACAAGTACGAGTTCATGCCCAATCTCGGGCCAGTGGGCTGCCGTTAAGGCGCTGTCGTGCAGATGAGTTTGGCAACATCTTGAGCCTGTGGTGGTCATTAAAGGGTGGATAACTTTTCTGGATAAGGAACTTCGCCATGAAAATCGCCGCCCTTGCCTTGATGAGTTGTGTGATATTTGCCGGTTGTAGCGGTTCTGGCCCTCGTGCCAAGACCTGTGAAGTGTTCAGCCCGGCATCCGTAAACGTGCCAACAACCCAGAATACTCAGCGGGTTGAGGCGCAGGCCACGGGTGAACCGGCCGATGATCGGAATCAGGAACAGAACTGCCCCTGAGGGTTGAAGCGACTGGCATTTGCCTTGCTTCCCAGGGCAGGCCAGGAGACGTAATGAAAGGCTTGATTGCCCTTGCGACACTTGCAGTGCTTGGTGGTTGCGCCAGCATGAAGGCTCCACAAACAGACAACACCTGGACCTCTTGGGTTTGCGACAGTAAAGCTCAGGTCCATTGGCGCTATGCCGACAAGGCCAAGACCGAAGTCGATGTACGCTTGAACGAAAGCGATCAGGTCTTCCGGTTGAAAGCCGAGCCTGGTTCGCCATCGCTGTACAGCAATGGCGTGCTGGCTTTCCAGAACAAGGGCGACGAAGGCCTGGTGTACTGGGACGCCACCAATGATTTGATCGGGCGCGGTTGCAAGAAGCGTTAAACAGACTGCACCGATGATCCAGCGCATGGCCTCCGGCTGATGCGTAGAACTTGAATAGCAGCCGCCGCTACGGCAGGTTTGCACGATAACGACCCTACCGGGAGAGAGACAGACAATGGCACTTATCAGCATGCGCCAGATGTTGGACCACGCAGCCGAATTCGGTTATGGCGTCCCAGCTTTCAACGTGAACAACCTGGAACAAATGCGCGCCATTATGGAAGCGGCCGACAAGACCGATTCCCCGGTGATCGTTCAGGCTTCGGCCGGCGCCCGTAAATACGCTGGCGCGCCATTCCTGCGTCACCTGATCCTGGCGGCAGTTGAAGAATTCCCGCATATCCCGGTGGTCATGCACCAGGACCACGGCACCAGCCCTGACATCTGCCAGCGTTCGATCCAGCTGGGCTTCAGCTCGGTGATGATGGACGGCTCGCTGGGTGTCGACGGCAAAACGCCGACCACCTATGAGTACAACGTTGAAGTGACTCGTCGCGTAGTTGCCTTTGCCCACGCCTGTGGCGTTTCGGTTGAGGGTGAGCTGGGTGTTCTGGGCTCGCTGGAAACCGGTATGGCTGGCGAAGAAGATGGCGTTGGCGCTGAAGGCATGCTCGATCACAGCCAGATGCTGACTGATCCTGAAGAAGCCGCTGACTTCGTCAAGAAAACCCAGGTTGACGCACTGGCAATCGCTATCGGCACCAGCCACGGCGCTTACAAGTTCACCAAGCCGCCTACCGGCGACATCCTGGCGATTGATCGCATCAAGGAAATCCACAAGCGCATCCCGAACACTCACCTTGTGATGCACGGTTCGTCTTCGGTCCCGCAAGAGTGGTTGAAAATCATCAACCAGTACGGCGGCGACATCAAAGAAACCTACGGCGTACCGGTTGAAGAGATCGTTGAAGGCATCAAGCACGGCGTACGTAAGGTCAACATCGACACTGACCTGCGTCTGGCGTCCACTGGTGCCATCCGTGAATTCATGGCCAAGAACCCGAGCGAGTTCGACCCTCGTAAGTACCTGGCCAAGACTGTAACGGCAATGCGTGACGTGTGTATCGCTCGTTACGAAGCGTTCGGCACTGCAGGCAATGCGTCGAAGATCAAACCAGTGTCCCTGGACGCGATGTTTGAGCGTTACGCTCGTGGTGAGTTGGATGCCAAGATCAACTGATAACGGTTGATTGAGCATTGAAAAAGCCCGCAGCGATGCGGGCTTTTTTGTGGGTTACTGACAGGTTCGAAGAGGCCTTTGGAAGCAGAGCTTGCTCGCGATGAATGCAGCTGGGTTTAAGTGATAAACCGAGCTGCCTTCCACATTTGGCGGTTCAGTATCAGGCTCTTTGCGGCAGCCCGATGACGCGCCCTATGTATTGTGGCGCTGGCAAGTCCTGTTGGGTCTCGACGATTCCTGCCAGTTCATCCAGCACGGCGTCACTGAAAGGCGCCGAGCGCGGACCGGCCGCCAAGTCAACATGCAACAGCATCTGCTCGCTGGCCGATAGCGGGTCATCGATGCCCGCTTTGTGCAGGCTGTGATAGAGGTGTAGCCGTTTTTTGTCGTGACCGATGACCTGAGTGTGGACTTCTACCGCTTCGCCCAGCTTCACCTCGTTCAGATAATTGATATGACATTCAAGCGTGAACAGCGAGTGACCGCTGGCATCTCGATTGTCGCTGGTGAGACCGATCCGATCCATGAAGGCATCGGTGGCGTAGCTGAAGATCAGCAGATAAAACGCGTCGCGCAAATGGCCGTTGTAGTCCACCCACTCAGGAAGGACGGGGGTTTGGTAGGTAATCAGTTTTGGCATTCGTTGCCCCGCTTTAAAAAGGCTCGCAAGCGTTTGTGGGAGGTTCGCTGTTCAATCACGAGGAGTGCAGCAACACTCAATCGCTAAACGGTATCCCGTGCTTTTCTTTGGTAGCTCGGACAGCCTCCAGTACCGCCAGCAGACAGTCATCGCGATAACGCTCCAGCGCCGCGATGCTTTGGTCCCCGAGCTGATCGCGGGTGCCATCGACTACATCGTCGATCAGCTTTTCGGTCAGTTCCGGAGCGGGCAGGTAAGTCCACGGTAGCTTCAAGGCAGGGCCGAACTGGTTCATGAAGTGACGCATTCCGGCATCGCCTCCAGCCAGCGTGTAGGTCAGGAAGGTGCCCATGAATGACCAGCGCAGCCCGGCACCGAAGCGGATCGCATCGTCGATTTCGCCGGTGGTCGCCACTCCGTCATTGACCAGATGCAACGCCTCGCGCCACAGCGCTTCCAGCAAGCGGTCTGCGATGAATCCGGGGACTTCCTTGCGCACGTGCAAGGGGCGCATGCCCAAAGATTCGTAGACGCTGATGGCAGCCTGAATGGCTTCAGGTGCGGTGTACCTGCCGCCGACCACTTCCACCAATGGCAGGAGATACACCGGGTTGAACGGATGCCCCACCACGCAGCGTTCAGGATGTGTTGCGCTTTCGTAGAACTCGCTGGGCAGGAGCCCGGAAGTGCTTGAGCCGATCAGCGCATCAGGCTTGGCAGCGGCGCTGATCTTCGCGTGAAGCTCGAGTTTCAGGTCGAGCCGTTCAGGAGCGCTTTCCTGGATGAAGTCGGCATCCCGCACGCACTCTTCGATGGTCGTGACGAAACGCAGACGATCCTGAGCTGCGCCGGGCTTCAGGCCTTGCTGCTCCAGTGCGGGCCACGCATTGGCGACCCGTTTGCGCAACGCGGCCTCGGCACCGGGCGCTGGATCCCAAGCGACGACGTCCAGCCCGTGGGCCAAAGCGCGAGCCACCCAGCCGCTGCCGATGACACCGCTGCCCAAAGCAGCGAAAGTTTTGATGTGGGTGATGAAGGTCATGATCAGTCCTGGCATTCGAAAGGAGTTTGTAGGAGTTGCCCGAGGCTGCGGATGGCCGGTTATCGCGGCGACCGTTGCCCGGTCGATCGCAGCCTCCGCAGCGCCTACAGGTGGTTAGCCGCGTTTGCTCAGGCCCATCTTCACGCGGCCTTCCGCAGGGGTTAGCACCCTGGCCCCCAGACGCGTCAGGATTTCACTGGCGCGCTCGACCAATGCCCCATTGCTGGCCAGCACACCGCGATCCAGCCAGATGTTGTCCTCCAGCCCGACCCGCACGTTTCCGCCGAGCAACACGGCTTGCGCCGCCATTGGCATCTGCATGCGGCCGATGCCGAAACCGGCCCACACCGCATCCGCAGGCAGGTTATCGACCATGGCTTTCATCGTGGTGGTGTCTGCCGGTGCGCCCCAAGGGATACCCAGGCACAGCTGGAACAACGGGTTATCCAGCAAGCCCTCTTTGATCATCTGCTTGGCAAACCACAGATGACCGGTGTCGAAAATTTCCAGCTCGGCTTTCACGCCCAGCTCTTGAATGCGCTTCGCACCTGCCCGGAGTTGCGCCGGTGTCGAGACATAAATCGTGTCGCCATCGCCGAAGTTCAGGGTGCCGCAATCCAGCGTGCAGATTTCCGGCAGTAACTCTTCAACGTGGGCAAGGCGGGTCAGCGGGCCAACCAGATCGGTACTGGGACCGAACTCCATTGGCCGTTCGCCCGCGCCGATCTCAAGATCGCCGCCCATGCCAGCGGTGAGGTTGACGATAATGTCGATGTCCGCCTCACGAATACGCTCCATCACCTCGCGATACAGCGCTACATCACGGCTGAATTTGCCCGTTTGCGGATCCCTTACGTGACAGTGCACGACCGTTGCACCAGCCTTGGCTGCTTCGACGGCCGCGTCGGCGATTTGCTTGGGGGTGATCGGGACCAGATGGCTTTTCCCGGTCGTGTCGCCTGCGCCGGTCAGCGCGCAAGTAATGATGACGTCGTGGTTCATGAGGCGGGGTTCCTTACAGGCTTGGTTCGCTTTTGATAATGCAAAGCTACGCAGCCCAAGCCTTGTGGAAGCGCACAGCGGCGACCGGCACTTGCACGGTAGCGACATGGTCTATTGCTGTGTTTATCTAACGGGCGTATTTCAGAAGTGGCGTGAACCAACGTCTTGTTCAGCAGCGAGTCCTGCTTGCTGTACCGACGGGCCGTCCTGAACACATAGACCCCCTGACAACCACCCTCTACAGAAGCGATGACATGCCCCAGGACTTCTACTTCCTGCTGATGCCCGGTTTTTCGGTGATGGGCTTTGTGTCGGCCGTAGAGCCGTTGCGAGTGGCTAACCGTTTTGGCGGCGAGTTGTATCGCTGGCATGTGATGAGCATTGATGGTGGGGCGGTGATCGGCAGCAATGGCATGTCGGTCAACGCCGATGCCGCGCTGGAGCCGCTGAAGAAGGGCGCAACGCTATGGGTGGTGGCGGGGTTTGAGCCTTTGAGGTTTTGCACGCCGAAACTTGAACACTGGCTGCGACGTCTGGACAACGAGGGCGTGACGCTGGGCGCTATCGACTCCGGCAGTTTTGTGCTGGCTCAGGCGGGGCTGCTGGAAAACCATCGGCTGACCATGCACTGGGAAGCGATCGATGCCTTCAAAGAGGCTTGGCCGACCCTGCAAGTGACGCAAGAGCTGTTCGAAATTGATCGGCGTCGCATCACTTCGGCTGGTGGGACTGCGTCCATCGACATGATGCTCGACCTCATCGGTCAGGCCCACGGCCCAGACTTGGCTATCAAGGTTTCCGAGCAGTTCGTGTTGGGCCGCATCCGCCCGCGCAAGGATCACCAGCGCATGCAGATCGCCACGCGCTTCGGCATCAGCAACAAGAAGCTGGTGCAGGTGATTGGCGAAATGGAGCAGCACACAGAGCCGCCTTTAAGCACACTAGAGCTGGCTGAGGGCATTCAGGTAACGCGCCGTCAGCTGGAACGACTGTTCCGCCTGCATCTCAACGATACGCCGAGTAATTTCTACCTTGGTCTGCGCCTGGAGAAAGCGCGGCAGCTGTTACGGCAAAGCGACATGAGCGTGCTGGAAGTGAGTATTGCCTGCGGTTTTGAATCGCCTTCGTATTTCACACGCAGTTATCGGGCACGATTCAGCCAGTGCCCTCGGGAGGATCGGCGGGGATAAGAGGCGAGATGTGGGAGATTCTATGTTGCCCACCTCATCAGGGATGCCTGTGGGAGCAGAGCTTGCTCGCGACAAGAACACTGCGGTTTGGAGTCATGCCGCGTTTTTTCTGCGCGGGCAAGACTCGCTCCACAGGTGAGCGGTTGCAGGCGACCATAGAATCTCCCGCAGGGATGCTTCTCAAACCGACGATACTTCGGTCGTACTTTCGATTCCGCCATCACTCGAAGGCGGTGCGGTAACGATGGATTTCAGATCAACCTGACTCCCGAGCAGCTTGTCGATATCCGGTCTCGGCCGCTGCAGTTCGGGGTGGTTTACAGACGCCCGCTCGATCTGTTCGCCACACGCCAGCAGGTAAGCATCAGCACGGAACGCCCCCACCACTTGCAGACCAAACGGCATGCCGTTGTGATCCACGCCACAGGGCAGCGACAGCGCCGGGTTGGTCGCCAGGGTGACGACGTAGGTCAGGGCGAGCCAGCGGTAATAATTCTCCAGCTGTTTGCCGTTGATGCTTTTCAGATAGAGGTCTTGCCATGGGAAGGGCGATACCGGCGTGGTCGGCGACAGGATCAGGTCGTAGTCTTCGAATAGCGCCTGGAAACGGCGATAGATTCGGGTTTGTTCGGTGGCAGCCCAGGCGCAGTCTTCCAGCGTCATGCGCATGCCCATCTCGTAATTGGCGCGCGGATTTTCACCCAGGGAGGCAGGGTCTCGCAGATAGGCATCACGGGTGCCTGCCACAAAGCTCTCGGCTCTTAACACGTCGAAGCAGCGATCCGTTTCCCCCAGCTCCATCTGGACCTCATCGCAGCTACGAAACAGCGGTCGCAGGGCGGCAATCTTGCGCCGAAACACCTGCCGAATATCGTCATCCACATCGCAGCAGCCGAAGTCTTCGGTGTAGCCGACTCGCAAGGTGCCAAGATCTACATCCGGCAGCGCACGGAACAGGCTGGCATCAACCTCATAGCTCAATGGCTCGCTGACGTGAAACCCAGCTGTGGCCTGCAACTGCAGCAGGGTGTCGGCCACGGTGCGACCCATGGGACCGACCACTGAGATAGGTGTCCAGCCCATCAGACGTCGTTCGCTGGGTACCAGTCCGGGAGAAGGGCGCAAGCCAACCACGCCACATTTGGCGGCGGGGATGCGCAGGGAACCACCAGTGTCCGAGCCGCTGCACAGCGGCAGCATGTCGGTGGCCAGCGCCGCTGCCGAGCCACCGGAAGATCCGCCAGCATTCAGCGCCGGGTTGAACGGGTTGCCCGTTGCGCCCCACACATCATTGCGGGTATTGGCACCAGCACCCATTTCCGGAACGTTGGTTTTACCGGTGACAATCGCCCCGGCGGCTCGCAGCCTCGCAACCAGTGTGTTGTCTTTGGTAGGAATGTTGTTGCGATAGAGCGGTGAGCCGTAGGTGGTCAGCAGGCCAGCAGTCGCTTCCAGATCCTTGATGCCGATCGGCAAGCCGTGCAGCAAGCCAAGCGGTTGGCCTGACAGCACCGCCTGCTCCGCTTCACGAGCCTGTTGCCTTGCCTGATCAAAGCATGTGGCGGTCACCGCATTGACGTAAGGATTGACCTGCTCGATGCGCTGAATGCACGCGTCCATCAATTCCACGGGGGAGATCTGCTTACTGCCAATCAGACGGCGCAACTCAACTGCGGTTTTTTCCACGAGCTCATCAGGACGGCGCATTCGAGATACCTGGCAACAGTGATTGTTGCCCCGAATCTAGAACAGTCCGAGGCTTGCCACAATTTCAAGTTTTCGAATGATTTATTGCTGTTTTGGCATGGGTGGTTTTTTTTATGCGAGACCGCTGCGGGAGCTCGGCTCGAATCACGAAGCCTTTTGGTCTCGCACCATCAGCAACCGTGAGGCTTCGTTGTAATCAGCCTGGAACGCCGGGCTGCCAATCCATTCGATGGCCGCATCTTCGTCTTCGTCGTGGAACATGGCGCGGTAGGTGATCAGCAGGCCCATCATGAAGTCAGTGGCTTGATCTTCATCTTCCTCGGCAATGACCAGCGCGAGAACCGGGTATTGCAGGAACACGGCGCACATTGCCAATTGGCTGATGGACTGCGCTTGCTTCATGGTCTGGAACAGATCGTCGAAGTCGGCGGGGTCAAAGCCGTTCTCCACAATGTCCTTGAAATCGAACGTGCTCAGATCGAGTTCGACGTCATCAAAAGGCTGGTCAACCAGCGGCGAGGCGAAGATCGGGTGTACGACTTTTTTGCCCGGCTTTTGCGAGCGGTTTTGCTTGGCCTTGGCTTTCGCCCGTTGGGCGCGTTTTTGCTGCTTGTCTGGCGAAGCCACCGATGAGTTTCCTGATCTTGAAGTTGAGGTCTAGAGGCGAGCCTTGGGTCGCTCGCATCACAAATAGCGCGTCCACTTTACTGCGACCGTCGTCCCAGTGGAACCCGTGCAATTGGTGGTGCACGTGGATTGCCCTCCGGAAGGGATCTGGCCTGGCACGTAGGTGTCGGGCAGATTGCTGAGGTCTATAAGCGTTGAGCCGCCCCAGGCATTGGCCGGCGTAGCGCCTTGCGCCGCCGCTGTAACATAGCCGTGCACGGTGCTGCTTCCTTCGGTAAGGAACACATCTCCGGCCACGATGCTTCCATAGACTACGCTTGAGGCGCCCAGCGTGATCGCACCTCCGGAAAACACGCCATTCGTGAAACTGCCATCCAGATAACCAACGTTACCCAAGGCATTGGATATCAGCTTGGCGCCAGCCGTGTCGCAGAAGTTGGTCGGGTACATGCCGGCGAAGTCGTTCGTTGAGTCCTTCAGAAACTTGTTGGTGCAGACGACTTTGTAGCCTGCGTAGTTCAGCGCGTACAGGACGTGGGCACCACTGGTGGCGATATTGCCTGTAGCAACGACAGTGTTGTAGTACTCGCCGTTGCTCATTTGCAGATTGCCCTTGAACCACAGTGCACCGGGTGCCAGGTTCTTGCCTGAAACAGTCCATGTGCCGTTGGCGTAAGTGATACATCCGTTGTAAGTCGACTGACCCTGACAAAGCGTGCGAGTGGTTGAGTCAGGAGCAGCAGGCAATGTGCAGTTGTTCGAACTGTCGACGTTTTTGCACAGGAAGTCGTTGTAGCCCCTGCCGTTCTGTTGAGGATAATTGCCCAGGTAATAAATTCCGTTTGTCATCCCGTTGATGTTCTGGACGGTGACCTGTCTTTTTCCGTTCACGTACTCGAATACATAGTTCGAGGCGTCCTTGAAGTCGTAGGCATCAACCTTTGCGGTGTCCTCAAGCTTTGCCGTCAGCGGCGTGAACAACGTCACCGTCACACTGGTTGGAGCGACCACTGCGGTCGTGTTCGGGCATCCGCTGGTGCTCTGGGCTTTGATAGTGCCTTGAGGAAACCAGTACGGGCTGGGGCACGTAACGTTAGCTTTGCTATTGATGCGGTTGATGCTCGGCCAACTGGTAACGGTAACGTCGCCAACCGCATTGGCCTCAGTTGTTGTGCCGTTGCTTATCGCGATGGTTTTGCCTGCATTCAGCGTCCCCAGCGTCCCGCCCGTCGAGGTGGTGATTTTGCCCAGTGCGTTTGCGGAACCTACCGAACCGTTGGTAATTGATATATCGCCATTGGTGTAAAGCGTTCCTTGGGTGCCGCCACTGGCTAAAGTGATGTTGCCCAGGGCCGAGCCTTTCTGGGTGCTGGCTGAACCGTTGAGTGTAAGCGTTCCATTGGCGAACAACTCGTCAACCTGAATACCGCCACCGATGACTATATCGCCGCTGGCCTGCAAGTACTGTAAACCTGTCACGGAGCCGCTCAGGTTGGCATCGCCTTTTACCGAAATCTTCGCGTTAGGATTACCCTTGAAGGTGATCGATCCTGTCAGGTTAAGCGGTTTACCTATCTTGATGATGTCGCTCTGTGTAATCACACCTGCACCTGCAGCCGACGCGAATTTTACGTTGTAGAAAACCTGCAAGGTCGCGGTTGCACCGGCTGCGCCGTTATTGCCTGCTGCCGATGAAATATTGAAGCCGATGAGGCCGGTCGCTTTGACGTAAGGTTCTGAAACGCTGATTGTCAGCCCGTTGATATTGCTCGCCAGGTTACCAGTGAGCGCAACCAAGCGATCTTCACCCTGGGTTTGGCTAGCGATGTCCAGCAAGTAGAGGCGTACCAGCTCAACCCCTTCCCAGGCTTTGGACTCGGCTGGCACCGCCGCGTGGCTGGCCATCTGCTGGTCTTGAGCGCTGCGGATGCCATAAACCATACCCATGGCGGTGACTGTCATCGCCATGCCGGTAAGCAGCATGACGAGCGTCGTCGCCATACCCCGTTGGCATGCTCTGGACTTTAGGCCGGCCTTGGAAATCATGATGCGCTCGGCTTTTCAAGGTTGGGTAGGCATGTGGTGCTTTTGCTTTTGACGTAAGCGGGTTGAGGCTCGCTGCTGTTGATGTCTATCGTGCTCGTGCTGGCGGTCATCATGACTTGCAGACGGTTGACGGCTGCGTCGGCAGTTTTCCCAAACGGCCAGCAGGGTGCGTAGAGCACCGAGAAAAATGCTGCTGGTTGATTCGTTTCAATCAGCGCAGTGCTGGTCCATGTCGTGGTGCCCCACTGCGATACCAGCGAGCAGTTAGTGCCACCTTGCAGGCGCAGAAGGCTTCCTGTTTCTTTGCCGCTATCTTTCTTCATCAGCAACCCGGAACAGATCGCGCTGCCGGTTGCAGTAGGCTTGTAGGTCCAGACCATCGCATTGCCCGTTGCGGGAGCCGTCGAAGTGGCTGCATTAAACGCACGAGGGGTTCCGGTCAGGGTGCCGTTGCTGAGATTTGCATCGTTAAGCAAGATGATCTGCACAGGGTTGGCATCTACCCGAAAACCAGCATTCAACAGTTCACGTTGCGCTGTCAGTACCGCAGCAGCAATCTGACCGTCCTGTCGGGAGTCCTGAATGGACTGCACAGACACGCCAATCAGGTTTTTATATAGCGACAGCAGCGCCAGGATGCTGATCATCGACAGGCTTACGCCCACCAGCAGGCTGACCAGATTGAAGCCGCGTTGTGCTTGTTTCATGTCTCGTCGCCGACACGAATCACGCCACCGAACAACGCGTTGTCGGCCGTTCGCGTCGTTAGCACCACGGTACCCAGGGATGTTCCGCCGGTGATCGTGCGCCCGCCGATGGTCACGGGAGATGCCGCTGTGCAGGCGACATCCAGATTGATGGCATTGGTTTGTGTCGGCAGGGTAATGGTCGCCAGCGAGGCATTGGTGCACAGGGCCTTGCCATTGAGCGCAAGCAAGTTGCGCATCTGACTGACCGCGACGTTTTGCAGCTTCATATCCCGCTGAGTGTTGGTCGCTCGAGAGGAGGCGTAGCTGATACCCAGCCCGATGATCGACATCAGAACGATGCCGATCAGTGATTCCATGAGTATGTCGCCGCGTTCCTTGCGCCCGTTACCGCTAAATGATCGGGACATTGAAGGTGCTCTCGCTGCCTGCTGTTACGTCGATGCTGGACGTGGTGCAGGCATTGCCGCCAAGTACCGGCAAGCCGCGACTATTGAACGCAACACAGGAAACGTCCGAGCCGCTGACCTTGACCCCGACGGAGGCGGGCAGCTGTGCGGTCCAGAGTGGTGTTGCACTCGATGCGCAATCCACAGTTGTGGCCATCTTGAACAGTTTCAGTGTCTGGCCTGAGCGACACAGCGCCGCGGCCGCCACGTCATCACGGGCACCTTCAGGGTTACGCAGAGCAGTGGCCTTGGCGCGGCTGATGCCTTGTTTCAACACCCCGGCCGCCTCTCGCTGCTTGGCGCTATCGCTCCACGCTTTGGTGAACGGCGCGCCGATAGCCAGCAATATGCCGAAGATGGCGATGGTGATCATGAGTTCGATCAGCGTGAAGCCCTTGGCACGCATCATAGCCAGGCGCCGTTGTATGGGCTGCAACTGGCAACAGCTCGCACATTGTCCTGAGTCAGGGTGATGCTGCAGCCATTGACCTTGCCACTCGTGCCCAAGGCTTCCAGCTTGTAGGTGGAGTTGGTCGACGTCACGATCTTGTAGGTGAACGAATCAGACTGGCTCGGCTGCCAGGACGAAGAGGTGCAGCCTGTGCTGCCAGTACTCGCGACACATTTGGTGTCTGCAGTGGTGCTGGACGTCGTGGTGCCGTAAACCAGCTGGCGCTGAAAACGGTTTTCCATGACCAGGCTCAACGCAGCCAGATCTGCCTGAGCGGATTTGATTTTGCTCTTGGTGACATAGCTGTCGTAGGCGGGGAATGCGATGCCGGCCAGAATGCCAACAATGGCTACGGTGATGAGCAACTCGATCAGGGTAAAACCAGAAAACTTGCTCGCGCCTGAAGCACGCATACGGAGGCCGCCAGAGAGAACTAAAGTATTAATGCGATATTACTATGCCATGTCACTTGCCGTGAACTGGCGTGGATCAAAGGCCGGGCGGATCCGATGACCGGTCGTCGTTATTTAAGGCACTTTATTGAGCCAGAATTGCCCTCGCGAGGCGAGTTACACCTGAAGCCTGTTGCTCCAATGGCTAGTGCTGCGCCTTTGAAGGGGGGGCCCTTTTCTCCAGGTCGGTAAACAGAACGGCTTTCACGAGCGACGAAACAATTCCGCATTCCGTAGCGGCTAGAGCCCTGTCGATCCTGTCATCAATTATCACCAGTAGCTCTTGCCCGCTTGAGGATGGGCTGCTCAAGACATCGCCAGCCTTGCGCATCACGCTGCCCGTAGCATTGGCGTTAGGGTTGATTGCGTCGACCAGTAAATTGTCGAGTTGGAAATCAAAGTGATGTTCACGCTGAGACATGCCCCGAACCTTGTGGTTTAGCGTTAGTCTGGCGTTCGGCTTCCATTGGCGCAGCAGCATCGCGACTTCGTCAACCAATGTATTGGCGTCGACCGGTGCGCAGAGCGATTCCCGCTCGTAGTTAATGACGCAAAGAATGCCCTCAAGGTAGCGAGCTATAAGCCTGGAGGCATCATCCTTCGGGCCGGACGCCTTGATTTCTCCTTCGTCACTGATAGCCATCTCAAAAAGCTCAAGCCGGTTACGAATCGATGCCCAGCGACGCTTGTCGCCGACAGCGAGGCCAACTCCAATAAGGTGCGCAAGAGTGTCACCGTTGTCGCTAAGCACCAGCGCATTGCCGTGCTCAACCACGTAAAAAGCAACCGGTTCACCATCTGAGAATGAGAATGGCGTGTCGACCTCGAGCACAGATCCGTGATGCCGTCCCTGAACAGACCTGCATTCAAAACCCAGATTATTCATCAGCCAGTTACATTCCATTATCGTCACCAAATGGGTAGGGCATCGCCGCGTCCAATGCGAGATTCACTCTAGTGCAAAAAAACTCCAGCCAGCCGACGTAGTCTGTGCAGTCCATATCGCTTTGTACAGGCAGGATTTCGGTTTCTCCAAGGTGCTCGTGCGGGCCAAAAAGCCGGGGCGGACCATTGTGTGATCGCTTGGCTCTTGGCACGACTTCCAATTGGTAGATGCGCCGCTTTTTCTGCTTGCTCAGCCGAAACAGTGTGAACGTATATTTGCACCGGTCCGCGGTCAGGCCCACTCGCAAGTGGATTTCAACGGTCAAGCCCGGAATGCTCAGCCCGTCTTCATCGAACGGACGGAACGCTATTACCTTGAACGCAAGGTTGGTCTCCTTCCGTTCAAATGAAAGCTCGCCTGCATAGGATTTGCGCAGCCTGATTAGCTCAATGTCATCCATTTCTTTGATGCTCTGGACCGATATCGATAGTGGGTTGCAGCTTGATCCTCGCTTGGTGAATTGGGCGACGATGAATCTGGCCAGCAGAGTACGGAGCACGACCGGGTTTTGCTGTCAGTCCATTCCGTTTCTAGCGTGTGGCTTTTCCCAATAGGGAGAGGTGGGCTTGAAGGTTTGATGACGTGCGAAGGGGCGGGGTGAAGCAGGAGGGGGGGAGTGAGGCTTTACGATTTGCAGGCTGTGATCCCAGCTATAAAACACTAGGCGGGTTTCTTTATTTTTCGGGCGATGCTGGCACCATCTGAAATCAATTAGTCGTGCCCAGAGGAGCTGAACGGCGGGCATACAGGTCTGGGCGCTGTACTGTGCGCACTACCACTTCACCTTCGACCTCGATAAAAGAAGTATTCGGTAATGCGTTGGGCTACTGTAATTTGCGAAAAAATACACCGACGCACATCTCCAAGGATTGAAATGAAAGCCACAT
Source organism: Pseudomonas caspiana (assembly GCF_002158995.1). GTDB lineage: Bacteria > Pseudomonadota > Gammaproteobacteria > Pseudomonadales > Pseudomonadaceae > Aquipseudomonas > Aquipseudomonas caspiana. The sequence goes on from NZ_LOHF01000005.1 coordinate 106,886, forward strand.
CGCTTGTGTTGTTTGCCTTTGTCCTGCTCTGCGGCTGCACCACGCCGTTAACCTCCGACATGTCCAGCCCGTCGATTGCCGACACCAAAACGGTGGTGTTCGGCGGCAAGACGTTTGTTCTGAAATTCCAAAAGCCGGGCTTGTGGGAGTATTTTCCGGCAGAGGAAAGCATGGATGCCTGGAATGAAATGGTGGACTTTACCGTCGTCCCTCGCGAAATGAACCGCTTCAAACCCCTCGACCTCGCCAAGCGCGCCATCCAGCTTCATCAGCAGGAAAATCCGAACATGCCCGCAGTCCTGCTGACCGACAATAGAACCGGGATCGATTACGCGATGATGTTTTATCCCAATTCTCTGCGTAAAGACGGGCAATTCTCGGAGGTCAGCTATTTCAAGTATTACAAGGATGGCACCACCGGCCAGACCATCATCTTTCACTTCGCCAGGAATATTCCAAAACCGGGCAACCCTTCTGAGAGCGCAGCAGAGATGGGCCAGGAGATACCGCCGCTGATGGAGGCATTCCCGCTTTACCGGCCGTAACGGCGGTAGGGGGGGGGGCAGCACGAATGGATTCGAAAGATGTGATTGCCAGCAAAGCGTTTGTAAATTGCCGTTGTGATGCGAGTGGACTTTTAGAGCGAAGCTGGCCTGCTCGAAACCGGTAGGGCTCTCATACCGTGGAAGAAAAACGCAGCCATAAAAAAACCCGCACTAGGCGGGTTTCTTTATTTTTCAGGTGATGCTTGCACCACCTGAAATCAATTAGTGGTGCCCAGAGACGGAATCGAACCGCCGACACGGGGATTTTCAATCCCCTGCTCTACCGACTGAGCTATCTGGGCAACGGGGCGCATTAGACGTGTTTTTCAGGGGGTCGTCAAGCATGTTTTTAAAAAAATCTGAATTATTACCGTCGCTTACGACCCGCACTGCTTAAAACGCTTTATTTCTCGGGTGGAACGTAGCCTTCGGCTTGTGCGTATTCCTCGCCTGACAGGAACTTGTCCATCTGGGTCTGGAGGAATTTGCGATCTTCGGCATTCATCATGTTCAGACGCTTTTCGTTGATCAGCAGCGTCTGGTGTTTCTGCCAGTCGGCCCAGGCTTTCTGTGACACGTGGTTGAAGATGTCTTCACCTTTTGCGCCGGGGTAAGGGGCGCGTTCCAGGCCTGGCAATTCTTCTTTGTACTTGCGGCACATTACGGTGCGGGTCATGACGACTCTCCTGCGTTTAATACGTCGGCTGCGCGTTTCAGCAGCTTCTTCACCGGGGCAGCAAGGCCCAGGCGCGGCGGGGTGGCGAGGTTATACCAGAGCCAGTCGGCCTCGGCCACGTGATGAGCTGACTCCTCAACCCGGACCAGCCAAGGTTCAATGCTCAGCTGGAAGTGGCTGAAGGTATGGACCAGCCCCGGCAGTTCCTGATGTTGGCCTAGCTCCAGCGAGTGTTGCACTGCCAGATGCTGAAGATCCTCGAAGTCGTCCAGCTCCGGCAGGCTCCACAATCCGCCCCACAGGCCGCTGGAAGGACGGCGATAAAGCAGAATCGCACCGTCGCGGTTGGCAAGCATTGGCATGAGTGTGCGCTTTTGCGGGACTTCTTTGCGTGGCTTGGGCACCGGATAGCGTGTCTCCAGGCCCAATAGATGAGCTTCGCAGCCAGACTCCAGCGGGCAAAGCAGGCAACTGGGTTTGCTTCGTGTGCACAGCGTAGCGCCCAGATCCATCATTGCCTGGGTGTAGTTGTTGACTCTGGCATGTGGCGTAAAGCGCTCTGCGGTGGCCCATAGCTGTTTTGCGACCTTCGGCTCACCCGGATAACCTTCTTGTGCCGTAAAGCGCGCCAGAACGCGTTTTACGTTGCCGTCGAGGATCGGCGCGCGCAGGCCCATGCTCAAACTGGCGATAGCCCCGGCAGTCGAGAGGCCGATGCCGGGCAACAGAATGAGTTTTTCGACATCGCGAGGGAATTCACCGTCGTGATCGGCGACCACGATTTTTGCGGTTTTCTGCAGGTTGCGCGCCCGGGTGTAGTACCCCAGCCCGGTCCATAGATGCAGTACTTCGTCTTCAGGCGCTTCGGCCAATGCCTGAACAGTGGGCAGCGCTTCCATGAAGCGGTCAAAGTAATTCAGTACGGTGCTGACCTGGGTTTGCTGCAGCATGATTTCCGACACCCAGACCCGGTATGGCGTGATGCCTTGCTGCCAGGGCAGGTTATGTCGCCCGTGGCGGTCGTACCAATCAAGCACAGCGCTGGAGAATTGCTCGGGTTGCATTGCTGATCCGGTTTGATGAGTAATCCAGGTCTTCGCCTGTTCAGGGTAGGAGCGCGCTTGCCCGCGATTGCGTCAGGTCAGGCGACAATGTGTCGCCTGATAGGTTGAATCGCGGGCAAGCGCGCTCCGACAGGTGTTGTGTTTAGCGTTTGAAGAGGCCGCGCAGGGCGTCTTTCAATTCAGGGCTGACTTTATCGCCGAGCTTTTCCTCAATCTTCTCGCCGATCTTGTCGCCTGCCATTTTCGCGGCGATCTGGCCGAGGCCTTCCTTGTCGAGACGGCAAGCCTTGGCGCCCAGCTCCAGTGGGCCGCGGCACTGAACAGGCCACTCGATACCGACATAGCGCGGGTTAACCTCGCAGGCCGGGTCGGGCATTTCAGTCTTGTCGCCTTCGATGATGACGCCGACGTGATAATTCATGCCCAGCACCCGCAGGTCCACATCGCCATTGCCGTTGACGGTCAGGCCAGGGATTTGCACTTTGAGGTCCGGGTTGCTGGCCACGCCGTTGCGGAACACCAGATTGCCGTTGAGCTGCCGGAAAGGCGTGTCCTTGCCGCGAGGCTCACCACTGAGTGTCTTGCGGTTGAGAATCGAGATGCCCTGGCAAAGCTGCTGCTCAAGGTTGGCATTAACCAGCACACCGTTGGTGAGCATAAAGCTGGCCGTACCGTTCAGGCTGTCGATCAGCGCCTTTTCGCTGTCGCCCTTGCCGGTCAGATTGCTGTTGAGGGTCAGCAAGCCTCTGACGGGCGGGTTTTGATCCTGGCTTTGCAGGAAGCGCTCGACCGGGACCTTGTCGACTCGCGTTTGCAGGTTCAGCAGTGGCACGTCCGGGCGTACATCAAGGTTGCCTTTGACGTCGAAATTGCCGCCGTAGAGATCACCGCGCAGGCTGTCGACTTTGACTACGCCGTCCAGGGCTTGAGTCTTCAGTACGGCGTTCTGTATTTGCAGCTTCTCGACAGTCAATGCGCCGAAGCTGACGTCAGCGTCGACATCAAGTTTACGCATGCGCTCCAGAGGCAGCAGTTTGGCGGTGCTCCAGGCGGCTTTGGTCGGCTGCTCCGGCAGCGGCGTAGTGCCTGCGCCGGCCACGGCGGCGGCTTCGCTGTTCTGCACTTCAGATTTGCGTGCCGCGCTCGCGCCTTTTTTCTCCTCGCTTTCGGCAGGGCGATAGCGATCAGCGTTGAAGGTGTCGTTCTTGAGTTGCAGGCGCAGGGCCTGTTTGGCGAAGTCTTCCACGGCGACACGACCGGTGAAGGTGCTGTCGTCGACTTTCAGATTCAATTCTTCAAATGCCACGCTGTTCGGCGTGCCGCTGATGCGGGTGATCATTCCGACCTGGCTCAGGCTACCTTCGGCCATGGCCGGGAGCGAATGGCCAACGCTGTCGAGGAAGGTCCGCAGGTCGAACGGAGCAACGGACAATGCGCCGCTGATTTGCGGGGTTTTGTCCAGGTCGCGCGCGCGGAACTCACCCAAAGCACGTAGCTGGTTTGCAGACAGCTTCATGTTGGTCCATTCGGCAACGTTCGCTGCCAGATCTACCAACAACTGACCTTGTGCAGCGAAGGTCACGGTCTTGCCCTGCAATGGCTCACCCGATGCTTCGCCGGACAAACGCATGTCGCCAAACTGATAACGCTTGAGGGCACGATCCAGGCGCAGTTGCCCCACCAGTTCGGTCTTGGCGCGCATGACGGGCTGGGTGGTGCCGAGGAATGCAGTCAGTTTGATCGGGATGTCGGCGCCTTCATGAACGGCACCGGTGCTGAGCTGGATGCTCTCGGCGGTGAAGGACTGACCTTTGCGCGCATCGACGTAATCCACCCGAGCGTTGTTCACGGTGAGGCTGTCGATATCCAGTTTGATCGGCTGCGATGGCTTGTCCGGTTTCGCTGCCGGAGTCTGTTCGCCATCGGCTGGAGGCGTGGTGGTGGCTACGTCAGGGGTAGCCGGTTTACCGATGTCTTCCCAGTTGCCATGACCGTTTTCATCGCGGCTCAGGCTGAGGTTGAGGCCTTCGACCCGGACATCACTCATCTGTACTTCGCGACGCAGCAGCGGCAGTACGCGAACGGACAGACCCAGCATCTGCAGATCGGCAAAAGGCTTGGTCGGATTGTTCAGGGTCGCGACGCTGGCTTCGTGCAATTCAAGACCGAGCCAGGGGAACAGGCTCCAGCCGATGTCACCGTTGAGGGTCAGTTCAACGTGCGCCTTGTCACGGGCCAGTTGGCGAATCTCGTCTTTATAGTCGTTGGGATCAAACAGATGGGTCAGGGCAAAGCCGAGAGCCACGATGATCAGCAACAGCCCGAGAACAAAAAGTCCCAGGATTTTGCCGAACGCTTTCATGGGCGAGTCCTTGTAGTCGAACGTTCAAAATTTGCCCGCGAGTATAACCTCCTCACGCAGGTGCAGGGTTTTGGATGCCTCAAGCCTGGCCTTGTTCAGCTTTTGCGGCTGCTTTGACCTGCAATGGCACCTGGAGTTTGGCCGCGAGGGCCTGGACTTCGGGAGGTTCGGCGGTTGCCAGCAAGCGTAGCTCGCAACCTGCCTGACGCGCCGACTTTTGCGCTTGTCGGATCAGTTGTTCGGCCAGGCCCCTGCGGCGTGTGGCTTTGCGAACGCATAAATGAGACAGCTCCCACACCGAGTCATGACGTTGAAGGCGTGCGGCACCGAGTAATCGGTCATTGAGGTGTGCGACCAGGAGAGTGCCGTCTTCAAGGCAGTTATCGACCAGTTCCAACGCATCGCCGAAAGGTGTGAGCAGCCAGCGAGGGGCGTCGCGATAAATTTTCTGCAAATCGCCCTGAGCCTGGTAGGTAGCCGACTGAAGATATTCAACAACGATAGGCATGGAATGTCCTCTTGCGACGGGTGGCACGGGAGATTGTGCCCTAAAAACAGGAGTCGGACCGATGGCGTCAAAAAAAGTGATGTCAAAACGCCTTTTTTTAATTGACAGATGATAATCTCGCGCCGTTCGCTAATCCGGTGCGTCGATTTGTCACGTAATCGGGAACTCTGCCGATAAAACGGTCGTTGCCTACGTGCACGGAGGCTGTGGGTGGAACGTAGACACCTTGTGAGCTTCTTTTTCTGGGGAAATAACAATGAGTACAAGCACTGCGTTGGGCGGTTCACCCGCACAGCCTGCGTTCTTGTCCAAAGAACGCATCATCGCCAAGCCTGGTTTTAACCGCTGGCTGGTACCACCTGCAGCATTGGCTATCCACCTGTGCATCGGCATGGCGTATGGCTTCTCTGTGTTTTGGCTGCCGTTGTCCAAGGCAGTTGGCATCAAGGCTCCAGTAGCCTGCGCGCCTGACATGAGCTTCTTCGCACAGATCTTCTCGTCTGCCTGCGACTGGCCCATTTCCATGCTGGGCTGGATCTACACCCTGTTCTTCATCTTCCTGGGCTGCTCGGCTGCCATCTGGGGTGGCTGGCTGGAACACGCAGGCCCGCGCAAGGCCGGTGTTGTATCGGCACTGTGCTGGTGTGGCGGTCTGCTGATATCTGCGTTGGGGATTTATACCCACCAGATATGGCTGATGTGGGTCGGCTCCGGTGTGATCGGCGGTATCGGTCTCGGGCTGGGTTACATCTCGCCGGTCTCGACCCTGATCAAGTGGTTCCCGGACAAGCGCGGTATGGCTACCGGCATGGCGATCATGGGCTTCGGTGGCGGCGCGATGGTGGGTGCTCCACTGGCCGCAGCGCTGATGAACCATTTCGCTTCGCCTGAAGGCGTGGGCGTCTGGCAGAGCTTCGTGGTGATGGCGGTGATTTACTTCATCTTCATGATCGGTGGCGCACTGTCCTACCGCGTTCCGCCAACCGGCTGGAAACCAGAAGGCTGGACCGCTCCGGTCAAGAAAGCCAGCAACGCGATGATCACCAACCGTCACGTGCACGTGAGCGTGGCCTGGAAAACGCCTCAGTTCCGTCTGGTATGGCTGGTGCTGTGCCTTAACGTTTCGGCTGGTATCGGTATTCTTGGCATGGCTTCGCCACTGCTGCAGGAAGTCTTCGCCGGTAAGCTGCTGGGCCTCGACCTGGCGTTCAACCAGCTTGACGCTGCTCAGTTGGGCCAGATCGCTGCTATCGCTGCGGGCTTCACCGGCCTGTTGAGTCTGTTCAACATCGGTGGTCGCTTCTTCTGGGCTTCGTTCTCGGACTACCTGGGTCGTAAAAACACTTACTTCGTGTTCTTCGCCTTGGGCTTCCTGCTCTACGCGCTGGTGCCAAGCCTGAGCCACATGGGTAGCGTTGCACTGTTCGTAGCCGCGTTCTGCGTAATCCTGTCGATGTACGGCGGTGGTTTCGCAACGGTTCCGGCTTACCTGGCTGACCTGTTCGGTACACAAATGGTTGGTGCGATCCACGGTCGCTTGCTGACTGCCTGGGCTGCTGCGGGCATCCTCGGTCCGGTTCTGGTCAACTACTTGCGTGAATATCAGCTGAGCCACGGCGTTGCCCGTGCCGACGCTTACGATATGACCTTGTACATCCTGTCCGGTCTGCTGGTGCTGGGCTTCATCTGTAACCTGCTGGTTCGTCCGGTGGCCGACAAGTACTTCATGACTGAAGAAGAGCTGGCCGTCGAGCAATCCTACGGTATGGACAAAGGCGCGGATCACACCACTGTTCTTGAGTGGAAAGCCGATCCGGGCAGCAAGCCACTGGCTATCGCCGCCTGGCTGGCAGTAGGCATCCCGCTGGCGTGGGGCGTCTGGATCACTCTGCAGAAGACTGCGGTGTTGTTCCACTAAGCCGCTGTAGAGGCTAGCAACCCAAGCCTCAAGTTGGAACGCTGTATGGTGGGAGCCGGGCTTGCCCGCGATGAGGTCGACGCGATTCACTTTAGATCGCGCTCAGCCTTATCGCGGGCAAGCCCAGCTCCCACATTCTCCCGATTTATTCGCACCAAAAAGCAGCATCCCTCCGTAATTCGTCGTCTTCTCGCTTTCCCTTCTTCTGTTTGCTTCATGCCAGCCGGTTCTGGGCCTATAATGCTCGCCTTTTTCGCCCAATGATTTTGCGGAGCTGGTGATGGCCGAACGTAAGGCGTACGTCGAGCGTAATACTCTGGAAACCCAGATCAACGCGTCGATTAACCTGGATGGCACCGGAAAGGCCCGATTTGATATCGGCGTGCCTTTTCTTGAGCACATGCTCGACCAGATCGCCCGTCACGGGCTGATCGATCTGGATATCAACTGTAAAGGCGACCTTGAGATCGACGATCACCATACGGTGGAAGACGTCGGTATCACCTTGGGTCAGGCTTTCAGCAAGGCTATCGGCGACAAGAAAGGCATCCGTCGTTACGGTCACGCCTATGTGCCGCTCGATGAAGCGCTGTCGCGTGTGGTCATCGATTTCTCGGGTCGTCCGGGCCTGCAAATGCATGTGCCGTACACCCGCGCCGTTGTTGGCGGCTTTGACGTTGACCTGTTCCAGGAGTTTTTCCAGGGCTTCGTTAACCACGCCAACGTGACGCTGCACATCGACAACCTGCGTGGCACCAACACTCACCACCAGATCGAAACCGTCTTCAAAGCGTTCGGTCGTGCACTGCGCATGGCGGTTGAGCTGGATGATCGTATGGCCGGGCAAATGCCTTCTACCAAGGGTGTGCTCTGATGCAGACAGTCGCGGTCATCGATTACGGCATGGGCAACCTGCACTCTGTTGCCAAGGCGCTTGAGCACGTTGGCGCTGGCCGCGTGCACATCACCAGCGATGCCAATGTGATTCGTGAAGCCGATCGCGTGGTGTTCCCCGGAGTAGGTGCGATTCGTGACTGCATGGCTGAAATTCGCCGCCTGGGCTTTGATTCGCTGGTGCGTGAAGTCAGTCAGGACCGCCCGTTTCTCGGTATTTGTGTCGGTATGCAAGCGTTGCTCGACAGCAGCGAAGAGAACGGTGGCGTTGACTGCATCGGCATGTTCCCCGGCCAGGTGAAGTTCTTCGGCAAGGATCTGCATGAAGATGGCGCGCATTTGAAAGTGCCGCACATGGGCTGGAACGAGGTGGCGCAGGCAGTGGATCACCCGCTGTGGCACAGCATTCCGGACATGGCGCGTTTCTACTTCGTGCACAGCTTCTACATTGATGCGGCCAATCAGCGTCAGGTTGTCGGTCGCGGTCACTACGGCGTCGATTTCGCCGCTGCGCTTGCTGATGGTTCGCGCTTTGCCGTGCAGTTTCACCCGGAGAAGAGCCATACCCATGGCCTGCAATTGCTGCAGAACTTCGCCGCGTGGGACGGTCGCTGGTAGTCGTTATGGCCAAAGGCAAAAACAAGCCGCCGATCCTGACGCTCAGTGCCGAACACGAGCAACAGGCCATCGACAAGCTCAAGCGATTGTTCTCTCAGCGTTTCGAACTGGACCTTGGGTCGTTCGAGGTCGCTGAGGTGCTTGAGTTTTTTACTAGCGAGATCGCCCCGCATTACTACAATCGAGCGATTTTTGATGTTCAGCAGCACCTCAAAGAGAGGTTCGAGAGCATCGAAAGTGACCTGTGGGCGCTCGAGAAAAATTGAATAGAAGCAGCTTCAACCTGCAAGTCGTCGGGCGCGCAAATTTGCCGTTTGAAGCTTGCGGCTTGTAGCTGCTCTTGAGCTCTTTTGACGAAGGAAAAAGCATGCTGATCATCCCCGCTATCGATCTCAAAGACGGTGCCTGTGTGCGTCTGCGCCAGGGCCGGATGGAAGACTCCACCGTGTTCTCCGATGACCCGGTTGCCATGGCTGCCAAATGGGTCGAGGGCGGTTGCCGTCGTCTGCATCTGGTCGACCTGAACGGCGCGTTCGAAGGTCAGCCGGTCAACGGCGATGTGGTCACTGCCATTGCCAAGCGTTACCCGACTCTGCCGATTCAGATCGGTGGCGGTATTCGCTCGCTGGAGACCATCGAGCACTACGTTAAAGCGGGCGTGAGCTACGTGATCATCGGCACCAAAGCCGTTAAAGAACCCGAGTTTGTCGCTGAAGCCTGCCGCGCATTCCCCGGCAAAGTGATTGTCGGCCTGGATGCCAAAGACGGTTTCGTGGCTACCGACGGTTGGGCTGAGGTCAGCAGCGTGCAGGTTATTGACCTGGCCAAGCGTTTCGAAGCGGATGGCGTCTCGGCCATCGTTTATACCGACATCGCCAAAGACGGCATGATGCAGGGTTGCAACATCCCGTTCACGGCTGCATTGGCTGCCGCAACGCGGATCCCGGTCATTGCTTCCGGTGGCATTCACAATCTGGGCGACATTCGCGCATTGCTGGATGCCAAGGCTCCGGGGATCATCGGAGCAATCACCGGCCGTGCAATTTACGAAGGCACGCTGGATGTGGCTGAAGCTCAGGCGTTGTGTGACGGCTACCAGCGCTAGAGATTCCTGTAGGAGCGCGCTTGCCCGCGATAAGGTCGGTACGACCTTCCTACGATGGTGTGATCAATGATTTTACGACTGCTTCGCAGCCGATCGCGGGCAAGCGCGCTCCTACACATTGGAGATTGACTCAATGGCCCTGGCCAAACGCATCATCCCTTGCCTGGACGTCGACAACGGTCGTGTGGTCAAGGGCGTCAAGTTCGAGAACATCCGTGACGCGGGTGATCCGGTTGAAATTGCGCGTCTGTACGATGAGCAGGGCGCCGACGAAATTACCTTTCTGGACATCACCGCCAGCGTCGATGGTCGCGATACCACATTGCATACCGTCGAGCGCATGGCCAGCCAGGTGTTTATCCCGCTGACTGTGGGCGGTGGCGTGCGTACCGTGCAGGACATCCGCAACCTGCTGAATGCCGGTGCCGACAAGGTGTCGATCAACACTGCTGCGGTGTTCAATCCCGAGTTCGTCGCCGAAGCCGCTCAGCATTTCGGTTCGCAATGCATCGTCGTTGCCATTGATGCCAAGAAAGTTTCGCTGCCGGGCGAAACCCCGCGCTGGGAGATCTTCACCCACGGTGGGCGCAAGCCGACAGGTCTGGACGCTGTGCTGTGGGCCAAGAAGATGGAAGACCTGGGCGCCGGTGAGATCCTGCTGACCAGCATGGATCAGGACGGCATGAAGAACGGTTTCGATCTGGGTGTAACCCGAGCAATCAGTGATGCCCTGGGTATCCCTGTCATCGCCTCGGGCGGTGTCGGCAATCTTCAGCATCTGGCTGATGGTGTTATTGAAGGCCACGCCAGCGCGGTATTGGCGGCAAGTATTTTCCACTTCGGTGAATACACCGTGCCGGAAGCCAAGGCTTACATGGCCGCGCGCGGGATTGTGGTTCGCTAGAGATTCGCATCCCTGCGCTGTAGGAGTGAGCTTGCTCGCGATATCGGTAGATCGGTTGAGAAATTATCTTCTGACCTGACGCTATCGCGAGCAAGCTCACTCCTACAGTCCATGTCGTCTCTAAGCTTAATCTGGCGTATGTGGGCAATGCGCCATGTCTGCTGGACAAGCGCTTTTGAGCGCTGCACTCTGTCTGCCGTCAGCGTAAGGAGAGCGCCAATGTTAAAATCTCGTTTTATTGCCCTTACGGCCTTCAGCGCTTTGCTCGTTAGCGCCACTGAGGCTGCAATGGCCGACGACGCCATTGAGGCACCGGGACGCGACTCCATTGTGCTGATGACCGAAAACCTCCCGCCCTACAACATGGCGGTCGACGGCAAAAATTTCGCTCAGGAGAGCAACATCGAAGGCATCGCCGCTGAAGTGGTGCGCGAGACGTTCAAGCGGGCCGGGATCAGTTACAGCATGACGTTGCGTTTTCCCTGGGAACGGATCTACAAACTGGCCTTGGAAAAACCCGGTTACGCGGTGTTTTCAACGGCGCGATTGCCCGAGCGGGAAAAGCTTTTCAAATGGGTCGGGCCGGTGGGGTCCTATGACTGGATCATGCTCGCCCGCGCTGACAGCCCCATCAAACTGGCCAGTCTGGAGCAGGCCAAGGCCTACCGGATCGGTGCCTATAAAGGTGATGCGATCGGCGAGCGATTGCTGGCCCAGGGGCTGAACCCGATCCTGCTGCTGCGCGATCAGGACAATGCCAAAAAGCTGGTTAACGGGCAGATCGACTTGTGGGCGGCGGGTGATCCGACCGGGCCTTATCTGGCCAGAATAGAGGGCGTGACCGGTCTGAAAACCGTGTTGCGTTTCCATCATGCTGATCTGTACCTGGCCTTGAACAAGGCAACGCCTGATGAGGTGGTGAACAAGTTACAGGCGTCGCTGGACCAGCTACGGGCGGAAGGGTTTGTGGACAAGATCCTGGCGCAGTACCGATAGCACCGCATTTTTAATGTGGGGGCGCGGTCAATTGTAGGAGCCGAGCTTGCTCGCGATGAACGATGGCACAGTTTTCAGTCCCGCCACTGCTAGGTCGCGATGAGGGGCTGCCTGACATATCGCTTCGCGAACAAGTTCGCTCCTACCTTTTTAATGATTCCGATCTTTACCGATAAACCCCGTTCTTGCCGTGCCCGGCCATCGCCTGATTACCCCTGACGCTGATCATCTGACGCAAGTCGATCCACTCGATACCCTGGGCTTTTAGGCGCGGTAGTTCGCGTTCAAGCACGTCGAGGGTTACCGGGTAGGGATGGCCAATCATCACGGCTGAACCCTGTTTGCGGGCCAGTTCAATGGCGATTTTCAATTGCCGGGTAATGGCCTCAGGCGTGCGCTCATCATCGAGAAAAACATCCCGCGACACGCTGGCCAATCCAATCTTTTGCGCCTCGGCTGCCGCAACGGTTTTCGCGCTGGTGCGGCTGTCGACGAAAACCAGATGGCGACGCTGAAGCTCGGCCATCAACCACCCCATGGCAACCGGCTCGGCGGTCATACGGCTGCCCATATGGTTATTGATGCCAGCAGCGTAGGGGACTTTGAGCAGAGCGGCGTTCAGTCTGCTTTCCAGCTCGGCAAGGGGGAGCTCTGGATGCCAGGCGTACGGGCCGGTCGCCGGGTCCATGGGCATGTGCAGAATCACGATCTTGCCAGCACGATGCCCCTGGCGGGCGAACTCGGTGGCATGAGGTGTATCCGGCATGATCGCCAGGGTGACCGGGCCGGGGAGGGCAAGCACACGCTGATCCCGGGCCGGATTCTGGCCCAGGTCATCAATGATCAGTGTGAGGAAGGCAGGTTTGCTGGCTTGGGCAGCTGGCGCCGCGTGAGCAACGCCAGTGAGTACGCAAAATGCGGCCAGCAACCAACGAGACAGGAACACGCGCATTGGTTAATTGCCGCGTGTGATACTCAGGCCCTTGAGCAGGCTCAGCGCCTGGCTCAGCTGGAAGTCATCATCCTGCGGACGTGCCTTGGCTGCGCCGCCTTTGACCGTAGGTTTGTCAGCGCCGCCATTGCCGTTGCCCAAGTGACCGAGCAGGTCGGCTTCCTTGTACGCTTCACCGTCAGCTTCGTTGGTGACCTTGGCGCGACGCACGACGATATCCGGGTTGATGCCCTGAGCCTGGATGGAACGACCGTTAGGTGTGTAATACAGCGCCGTAGTGATCTTCAAGGCGCGGTCATTGTTCAGCGGCAACACGGTTTGTACCGAGCCCTTACCGAAGCTGTCGGTGCCCATCAGGATGCCGCGCTTCTGGTCTTGCAAGGCACCAGCGACGATTTCCGAAGCCGAGGCACTGCCGCCGTTGATCAGCACGACCAGAGGTACGCCTTCACTGGCATCTGCCGGATCAGCCGAGAAGCGCAATTCAGAGTTGGCAATACGGCCTTTCGTGTAAACGATCAGGCCCTTGGTCAGGAAGTGATCGGCCACTTCAACCGCCGACTGCAGAACACCGCCAGGGTTGTTACGCAGGTCAAGAATCAACCCGCTCATTTTCTTGCCGTTGTCTTTGCGGAACTTGGCCAGCGCTTTGCCGACCTCGTCCCCGGTTTTCACCTGGAACTGGGTGATGCGGATGTAGCCGTAGCCGTTCTCCAGCATCTGCGCCTTGACGCTCTTGACCTGAATGGTCGCACGGGCAAGCGTCACGTCGAACGGGTTACCGCCATCGCGAACCAGCGTCAGGGTGATCTTCTCGCCGATCTTGCCGCGCATCTTGTCGACCGCTTCCTGCATGGTCTGACCTTGCGTCGGTGCGCCGTTGATCTTGACGATCAGGTCGCCGGCCTCGATGCCCGCCTTGGAAGCCGGAGTATCGTCGATAGGGGAAACGACTTTCACGAAGCCATCTTCAACGCCGACTTCGATACCCAGCCCGCCGAATTCACCGCTGGTGCTTTCCTGCAGCTCTTGGAAGTCTTCAGGGCCCAGATAAGCCGAGTGCGGGTCGAGGTTGCTGAGCATGCCTTTGATGGCGTTCTCCAGCAGCGTCTTGTCGTCCACCGGCTCGACATAAGCGGCCTTGACCCGATCCATGACCTCCGCGAACGTGCGCAGCTCGTCGAGCGGCAGCGGCGCCTTGGCGCTAGCAGCTGCAGGCGGGATTGAGGCTGGCGCGGCTTTGACTTCCGCGGCTTGGGCCAGTGGAGCGCCGATAACGACGGCTATAGCCAGGGCCAGCGAGGTGAGGCGGGACAGATACGGCATGTCTAACGAACTCCTGAAAGTGGAACCGACTTATCCTTGAGTGCGGCACCATTGGGCCGGATCACTAGGGCGACCCTGCTGACGAATAGCGAAATACAACGCCGGTGTGTCCTGTCCACCACTGTTGCCTACAGTGGAGATGGCTTCACCGGCTTTGACAATGTCACCGGCTGCCTTGAGCAATGTCTGGTTGTGGCCGTACAGACTCAAATAACCATTGCCATGGTCGAGAATGACCAGAAGCCCGGCGCCGCGCAACCAGTCCGCGAATACCACCCGACCACCGTGCACGGCATGGACCTGGCTACCGGCCGATGCGCTGATCATCACGCCGTCCCAAGTGGAGCGGGCGTCATCACCGCGGGCTTCACCGAAGCGTGCCAGTAATCGACCATCAACCGGCCATGGAAGTTTGCCCTTGGCCGCAGAAAATGCTCCGCCGTATGAAGCGCCAGCGCTGGAAACCATCGCGCCAGGCGCTTTGGCCGGGCGTTTAGGTGCGTCATCGCTGTCGGTTCTGCTGCTTTTATTGCTGCTACTGGCTTGCGCCTGAGCTTCGCGCTGGCGTTTTTCTTCAGCCTCACGCTCGGCCAACAACGCCTTCTGCCGTGCTTCTTCAGCCTCTTTGGCCTGGCGCGCCAGCGTTTCCTCGATCGTCTTCAGGACTTTGCCCAGTTCGGCCTGTTCCTGTTGCCGCGCCTGGAGCTTCTGGTCCCGCGACTTGTAGTCCTGATTGAGCTTGGCCAGCGCCGTCTGGCGTTCCTGGCGAACCTTGTCGAGTTCGTCGTGCTGGGTTTCCAGCGAGCTTTTCTGAACCAGCAGTTGCGCCTGTTGCAGGTCAATGTCTTTCTCAACGCCCGCGAGCTGACGCAGTGTTTCATTGAAGGTACGCAACTGGGTCAGGCGCGCTTGGCTCATGTAATCGTAGTAGGTCAGCGTGCGGGCGAATTTTTCCGGATGCTGTTGATTGAGCAGCAGCTTCAAGTATTCCTGCCTACCGCTTTGATACGCAGCCCGGGCCTGAATGGCGATCAGGCGTTGTTGCTCAACGCGTGCGCTCTGGAGTTTGCTTTTTTCCTGGTTGAGCCGATTGAGCTCGGCTTCGGTCTTTTTTAGTTCCTTTTGCAGGACCTCGACCTGCTTTTCCAGCTTACCCATTTCGGTTTCAGTACCGCGCAGGTCCTTCTGGACTCCGGCTTTCTCTTTTTGCAGGTCGCCCAAGGCTTTTTGCAGCTCGGCGACATCCTGACGCGCAGCGTCAATCTGTTTCTGGGTGAGCGCCCGCTGATCGTCGGCAAACGCCGGATTCAGCAGGCAGATCAAAGCAAGGGTGATCAAGGCGCGAAGCATGAGGGTGGGCGATACCGAGGAATTGTGAAAAAAAGTGTCAGGCTTAGTATGCCCGGCACACGCTGCAAAAAAAACGCCTCGCTTGAGGCCAGACAGATAAAAAACCGGCATGTGGCTAAGCGACATGCCGGTGTGTAGCGTTTTTACGCGTCAACGAGGATCGAATGGCCGGTCATTTCTTCCGGTTTTTCCAGCCCCATGAGTTTCAGCATGGTGGGTGCGACATCGGCCAGAACTCCACCTTCGCGCACTTTGAGATTGCGTTTGCCTATATAGATGAAAGGCACCGGCTCAGAGGTGTGCGCGGTGTGCGCCTGGCCCGTGTGGTCATCGGTCATTTGCTCGACGTTGCCATGGTCAGCCGTGAGCAGCGCTTCGCCGCCGACTTTTTCCAGTGCATCAGTGATGCGACCGACGCAGACGTCCAGGCATTCAACGGCCTTGACTGCCGCTTCCATGATGCCGCTGTGGCCGACCATGTCACCGTTGGCATAGTTGACGACAATCACGTCATAACGCTGGTTTTCGATGGCATCGACAATTTTATCGGTGACTTCCGGCGCGCTCATTTCTGGCTGCAGGTCGTAAGTCGCGACTTTCGGCGACGGGATCAGGATGCGCTCTTCGCCCGGGAACTCTTCTTCACGGCCGCCCGAGAAGAAGAAGGTCACGTGAGCATATTTTTCGGTTTCAGCGATGCGCAGTTGGGTCTTGCCGTTGGCGGCCAGGTACTCACCCAGCACGTTTTTCAGGCTGCCGGCTGCAAACGCGGACGGCGCAGGAATGCTCGCTGCGTATTGAGTCAACATGACGTAGTTGACCTTCGGCTGGCGGGTACGCTCGAAGTCCTTGAAATCGTCTTCGACGAATACACGGGTGATTTCCCGGGCGCGGTCGGCGCGGAAGTTCATGAACACAACGGCGTCGCCGTCTTCCACGGTGACCTTGTCACCAATGCTGGTGGCTTTGACGAATTCATCGTTTTCGCCGCGCTCGTAGGCGGCTTCGAGGCCAGCCACGCTGCTGGCTGCGTTGAATTCCGACACACCATCAACAATCAGGTTATAGGCCGCAGCGACACGGTCCCAACGGTTGTCGCGGTCCATGGCGAAGTAGCGCCCGATGATGCTGGCAATACGGCCTTTGCCCAGTCGGGCAAATGTGGAGTCCAGCAGTTCCAGGGATGCTTGAGCGCTGCGCGGTGGTGTATCGCGGCCGTCGAGGAATGCATGGAGATAGATTTTTTCGGCGCCACGCTGGGCGGCCAGTTCTGCCATGGCAACCAGATGATCCTGGTGGCTGTGAACACCACCGTCCGAAAGCAGGCCGAGAATGTGCACGGCCTTGCCCGCATCAACAGCTTTATCTACTGCGCTACAGATAGTCGGGTTCTTGAAGAACTCGCCATCGCGAATGGCTTTGGTGACTCGAGTGAAGTCCTGATAAACCACGCGTCCGGCGCCCAGGTTCATGTGGCCGACTTCAGAGTTGCCCATCTGACCGTCCGGCAGGCCGACATCCATACCCGAACCCGAGATCAGGCCGTTGGGCATAGACTTGTAAAGGCGGTCCATGACCGGCATTTTGGCTGCCAGAATGGCGTTGCCCTCATGGCTCTCGCTGTGTCCGAAGCCGTCCAGAATGATCAGGACCAAAGGTTTTGGCGTGGTAGTCATAGAACCCACTCGTGGCTAAAAAAGTAAGTTGGAAAACAGACCGGCATTTTAGGGGCTGTTGATCTGCAATTGCGAGCCGCGATACCGGAGTTATCGGTTCGGGCACGATGTCATGCGGACTTGATCGACCTCATTGTCTGACGGGCTTTGGCCGACCTTGGCTGCTGTGTATACTGGCCGACATTTTAACGCCCTGGAACCTACTGATGCTTCAGCACCTGCTTGCTTTTGCTACCAACCACTATTTGATCACTGGCGCTTTCATCATTTTGCTGGGGATGCTGATCGCCTACGAATTGAGCAAGGGCGGTCGCAGCCTGAGCACAGGTGAGCTGACCGCGCTGGTCAACAAGGATCAGGCCGTGGTCATCGACATCCGTTCCACCAAGGATTACGCCGCTGGCCACATCGTAGGTGCTCTGAACTTCCCGAATGATAAGGTTCTGACCCGCACCAGCGAGCTGGAAAAATACAAGGCCAAGACGCTGATCATCGTAGACGCCATGGGTCAGCAGGCTGGTTCCGTCGCTCGCGAACTGCTCAAGTCGGGCTTTACGGCCGCCAAACTGTCCGGCGGTGTATCCACCTGGCGCGCAGACAACCTGCCTTTGGTGAAGTGATATGGCTGAAGTCATCGTCTATTCCAGCGATTATTGCCCTTACTGCACCCGCGCCAAGCAATTGTTGCAGAACAAGCATGTGTCTTTCGAAGAGATCAGAGTCGATGGCAAGCCGCAAGTTCGCGCCGAAATGGTGAAAAAGTCCGGCCGTACCTCCGTTCCGCAGATATGGATCGGCTCGACTCATGTGGGCGGCTGCGACGATCTTTTCGCCCTCGAGCGCGCCGGCAAGCTTGATGAGCTGCTCTGAGCCAGACTCCAACCCCTTCCAGAACTTAAACGTTAAAAGGACCCGAGATGACCGATCAACCGACCAACGGCACCGCTACCAACGAAGAAGACGCACCGCAATTCTCGCTGCAGCGCATCTACGTTCGCGACCTGTCGTTCGAAGCGCCAAAAAGCCCTGCGATCTTCCGTCAGGAATGGACCCCGACTGTCAGCCTCGATCTGAACACTCGTCAGAAGCCGCTGGAAGGTGATTTCTACGAAGTGGTTCTGACCTTGTCGGTTACCGTTAACAACGGTGACGAAGTGGCTTTCATCGTTGAAGTCCAGCAAGCCGGTATCTTCCTGATCAAAGGCCTGGATCAAGGTTCGATGAGCCATACGCTGGGTGCTTTCTGCCCGAACATCCTGTTCCCGTATGCTCGCGAGACCATCGACAGCCTGGTAGTCCGTGGTTCGTTCCCGGCGCTGATGTTGTCTCCGGTCAACTTCGACGCCCTGTACGCGCAAGAGCTGCAACGCATGCAGGCTGCTGGCGAGACACCTACTGTTCAGTAAGTGTTATCGCGGCAACAAAAAAGCGCCCTTTGAGGCGCTTTTTTGTGGGGCTGACTTCGCTGTGGAGCCTTGCACCGCTGCCACTAGGGGGCGCAAGGTCAGGTACTACTTGAACCCCAACTGCCGCCAGCCTTCATACACTGCCACAGCAACGGTATTGGACAGGTTAAGGCTTCGGCAACCCTCGCGCATCGGCAGGCGCAGGCGCTGGTCGCCGGGAAGGGCGTCGAGTATGTCAGCAGGCAGGCCGCGACTTTCCGGGCCGAACAGGAAGGCGTCACCCTCCTGGAAACTGGCATCGTGGAAGGGGCGTGAGCCTTTTGTGGTAAAAGCAAACAGCCGCGGATGACCGATGCTTTGCAGGCAACTGGACAGGTCGGGATGTGTCTGCAGCGTGGCGAACTCGTGATAATCGAGCCCGGCACGACGCAGGCGCTTGTCATCCAGCTCGAAGCCCAAGGGCTCGATCAAATGCAGGGTGCTGCCAGTGTTGGCGCACAGCCTGATGACGTTGCCGGTATTCGGCGGAATTTCTGGTTGGAAAAGGATGACGTGAAACATGCACGGCTCCGAACTGAAGGACGACGAGCATTCTACCCTCGAAGAGGATCCGCGGCCGAAGCTATGGCCAAAGGTTTTAGGTTCGATGGTGATCGTTGGTATGTCGATAGGGATGATGATCGGGCGTTTGACTGCGCCTGACCCGCTGGAACTTCTACAAATCGAAGAGCGGCCTACAGGGATTGCCTTGTGGTTCAACCGTGAGCCAGACGTTGTGCCCGAGCATGAGAACGGGATGTTCGCCATGCGTTTTACGGCTGCAGGTCAGCCATGGAGAGGGCAACTGAAAGTTAACGGGAAGGACGTACGCTGGAAGCTGGAGCGGGACAAGAGGGATTTGCTGCTGACTCTACTGGCGGCCCGCCCACTTCACGGCGACTTGCACGGTGAAGAGCTGGACGGGCGCTGGAGACTGGAGGTCAGTCTCCGAGAGGAATAAAAGAGGGGAATCCCCGGCCTGCCTGTACCAAGGTCCCCAAAACTGGTGATACGTAACCTATTGCAGGCGTCGTGCCAGTTTCTGATATTTCTTCTAACAAAAAGCCTCGCCCCCGATGATGTTCCCGCCAGAGCCCCGTCCCATGGGCTTCCAACGTGTTTCATTCATTTATCAATTATGTGTTCAGCTCTCATTCAAGCTGACGGGCGCGAGTTTTGCTGTGCTGGGAAACCGCTTCGTTATGGTGCATTGCCTGCTGCTGGTGCACGTTTTTAATGATTGCCTGATAAGCCGTGGCGACAACGTTTTTTCAGTTTTGTTCGCGGCCTTCCTCGTCAAGCGCGCTCAAACACCCTTGAAATTGTCCGACAGAAGGTACTGAAACGATCGTTTCAAACTTTTTTCAGGATAAATTTGAGGTGCCTAAGCCTGAGTGATGACAATTGTAACAATTGCCCCTGTACCCTGTGCGCCTCAATGAATGCGGGGCCTTGAGTGTTTTTTTGGATGTTTCCGGTGGAATGATTCCGATGAGCAGGTGGTCTGCTTTTTGCTGTCCGGTGTACCAGTCAGAATGATCTGACGAATGGCAGTGAAATATTATTTAGGAATTAGTGAAACAGCTCGATACACTCAAGGACGGAAGGATCCGACAAGGTGTGTGACATATAACCGACAGGTCTTAAAAGCTTAGTAATAATTCTTTTTGGATTTGTTAAATGTTCACTACCCTGCGACCACCGATTCATCGGTGGGTCATTGGTCTTGAGGCGCTGGTTAACCATTGGCTTCGGTCGGGTTTAGCGCTAACCGTAAATTTTTGGGTCAGAACGCCCGAAGGGCCTCGGCACCAGAAATTATAAAAAATTAAGATTCACGAGGAGCGATTCATGAAGAAGTCCACTCTGGCCCTGGCTGTAGCCTTCGGCGTTATGGCTCAGCAGGCTGGTGCAGCAGGTTTTCTGGAAGACAGCAAAGCGTCGATCAGCTCGCGTACTTTGTATTTCAACGGCGATAACCGCGAAGGCACTGCCGAGCGTAACGAAGAAACAGCAACTGGTCTGAAGTTCGACTACCTGTCTGGCTTCACTCAAGGCACAGTTGGCTTTGGTCTGGACGTACAGGCGCTGGTTGGTATTCACCTTGATGGTGGTCGTGGACACCACGCTGCGGCAGGTGGCATCAGCCCTACTGATACCGATGGATCTTCTGTAGATGAGTGGTCTCGTCTGGGGGCCAACGCCAAGGCTCGCTTCTCCAAAACTGAACTGCGTCTGGGTAACGCTTTGGCACCAAACCTGCCAATTCTGGTTTCCAACGACGGTCGTTTGCTGCCAGCTGCTTACCAGGGCGGCATTGTCTCTTCCAAAGAAATCGACAACGTTACTTTGACTGCCGGTCAGTTGACTGAGTCTATCGGCCGTGCGTCGAGCAACTGGACTGATCTGTCTGTTGCTGGCGGTACTGAAGGCAGCAACCAGTTCCGTTTCGCTGGCGGTGACTGGAAAGTCACTAAAGACCTGACCTTGCAGTACTACTACGCAAACCTGGAAGACTACTACAAGCAGCACTTCCTGGGTCTGGTACACGTATTCCCGATCGCTGAAGACCAATCGTTCAAGACTGATCTGCGCTACTTCAACAGCAGCAAAGACGGCAAGAATGGTGATCCTGGTTACTTCTTCAACAACAACGGTGGCTACGCCAAAAACGCCAACGAAGTTGATAACCAAACCTGGTCCGCTATGTTCACCTACACCTTGGGTGGCAACGCATTCCTGCTCGGTCACCAGCAAGTCGGTGATGACGGCGGCATGGTCTTCCTGGGCCAAGGCAGCGTAGTTAATGGCAATAACCGTCCTGAAGGCAACGGCGGTTCCAGTGTCTACCTCTTCACCGACGCCATGATCGCTAACTTCACTCGTGCCGGTACTAACTCTACATTCGGTCAGTACTCGTATGACTTCGCTCGTGCTGGTATCCCAGGCCTGAAGGCTTCGATCGCCTACATTCACGCTGAAGACATCAAAGGTGTGGCGTCCAACGGCACTCTTGGTCGCGAATTCTCCGAGTGGGAACGTGACATGCGTGTTGACTACGTGATCCAGAGCGGTCCGTTGAAAGGCTTTGGTACCACTGTTCGTCACGGCTCTTACCGTGGTGATGCAGACCTGGCTGGTTCTACCAACACCGACCAAACTCGTGTGATCTTCAACTACACCTACGCTTTCAAATAAGCCTGGTCAGTTGAAAAAGAACCCCGCCCAGTGCGGGGTTCTTTTTGCCTGAAATTTGATATCTCCAAACGCTATATTCAAAGCGTTATCTATTCTTTTTAATTTCTAGTGAAGGGGCGCAAAGTGGCTTCAATGAATTAGCAAACATCACAACAAGGAGCTACATCCATGAGCTTGCGACTTGGCGATATCGCCCCTGATTTTGAACAGGACTCCAGTGAAGGTCGTATCCAGTTTCACGAATGGTTGGGTAACAGCTGGGGCGTGTTGTTTTCCCACCCCGCTGACTTCACCCCGGTCTGCACCACTGAATTGGGATTCACCGCCAAGCTCAAGGACGAGTTTGCCAAGCGCGGCGTGAAAGCTATTGCGCTCTCAGTGGACCCGGTCGATTCTCACGTGAAATGGATTGACGATATCAACGAGACCCAGAATACGCTGGTCAACTTTCCGATCCTGGCCGACGCCGACCGCAAAGTGTCCGAGCTATACGACCTGATCCACCCGAACGCCAGTGAAACCCTGACCGTGCGCTCTTTGTTCGTGATCGATCCGAACAAGAAAGTACGTCTGACCATCACCTATCCAGCCAGTACCGGGCGTAACTTCAACGAGATCTTGCGGGTCATCGACTCTTTGCAACTGACCGATAACTACAAAGTCGCAACGCCTGCCAACTGGGTGGACGGTGATGAGGTAGTGATCGTGCCTTCGCTCAAGGATGAAGACGAGATCAAGCAACGCTTTCCTAAAGGCTACAGAGCCGTCAAACCGTACCTGCGTTTGACGCCACAGCCTAATCGCTGAATCACCCTTCCACGACAGATGGGTTTGCTTGGGCCGATTAGTCGGCCCTTTTTTATGCCTGAAGTTCGACGTTCTGTAGGAGCTGCCGAAGGCTGCGATTGCAGTATTTCAGGAAAAACGTCATCGCAGCCTTCGGCAGCTCCCACAGATAATTCGACAACTCGTCATATATGCATTTAAAGAATAACCAAATGAAAAAATAAGATTTATAGATATAAAAAATCACTGATATGGTCGCTGCATTCCGATCCGATTGATCGGGTCAATGAACCCCTCACACCTTACTCGTCCGCCAACGGTCCAGCAGGTGCCACTGAATTAGCAAAGGAGCGCGCCATGCGCACAGCTATTTTGCGTCAAGGTTTGGTCGCTCTGTTTGCCGCAGCGGTCGCCTTCGGCGCTGTGACCCAGGCACAGGCCGAGACCTTGCGTATCGGTTATCAGAAATACGGCACGCTGGTGCTGCTCAAAGCCAAAGGCACGCTGGAAAAGCGCCTGGCCGAGCAGGGCGTGCAAGTGCAATGGACCGAGTTCCCTGGTGGCCCGCAACTGCTTGAAGGGCTAAACGTTGGCTCCATTGATTTTGGTGTGACCGGCGAAACGCCGCCTGTGTTTGCCCAGGCCGCGGGTGCTGATCTGGTCTACGTCGCTTACGAGCCGCCAGCGCCGACCAGCGAAGCGATTCTGGTACCCAAGGATTCGCCCATCACTTCCGTCAAAGAACTCAAAGGCAAGAAAGTCGTCCTCAACAAGGGCTCCAACGTGCATTACCTGCTGGTTAAAGCCCTTGAAGACGCGGGCCTGAAATACACCGACATCCAGACCGTATTCCTGCCGCCAGCCGATGCCCGCGCCGCATTCGAGCGCGGCAGCGTTGATGCCTGGGTGATCTGGGATCCGTACCAGTCAGCTGCCGAGCAGCAACTGCAAGCGAAAACCCTGCGCGATGGCACCGGGATTGTGGATAACCACCAGTTCTATCTGGCGACCAAGCCTTATGCTCAGAAAAATCCAAAAGTCGTTCAGGCACTGATTGAAGAGGTCCGCGCGGTAGGGGAGTGGTCCAAGAGCCACCCTGAAGAGGTGACTAAACAGGTCGCGCCACTGCTCGGTTTACCGGCGGATATCACCCTGACTTCGGTCAAACGCCAAGGCTACGGAGCGCTGTTCCTGACTCCGGCAGTGGTCGCCTCGCAGCAAAAAATCGCTGACACGTTTTATCAGCTCAAGTTGATTCCCAAGCCGCTGAACATCGCGGATGTGGTCTGGACGCCGCCCGCCGCAGTCGCGAAAGCGCCGTAATCAGCCGGACCATGAGGAGACAACTCCATGAGCACTAACGCTTCGCAACGAACAATCCAGCGCCTCGCACCTTGGGCTCTGCCGATCCTGCTGCTGGCTATCTGGCAGCTATCGGTCAGCGCTGGCTGGCTGTCCACCCGCATTCTGCCTGCGCCGAGCGCAGTCATTGAGGCGGGCGTCAATCTGGTTTCCAGTGGTGAAATCTGGACCCACCTGGCAATCAGCGGCTGGCGTGCAGGCCTCGGTTTCGCCATCGGTGGCGGCATCGGTCTTACGCTGGGCTTCATTACCGGCTTGTCGAAATGGGGCGAGCGCCTGCTGGACAGCTCGGTGCAGATGATTCGTAACATTCCCCATCTGGCGCTGATTCCGCTGGTGATCCTGTGGTTCGGCATCGACGAAACCGCGAAGATTTTTCTGGTCGCGCTGGGCACCTTGTTCCCGATTTATCTGAATACCTATCACGGCATTCGCAACATTGATCCGGCGCTGGTCGAGATGTCCCGCAGCTATGGTCTGTCCGGCTTCGGTCTGTTCCGGCATGTGATTCTGCCGGGGGCGATGCCTTCGATTCTGGTTGGTGTGCGTTTCGCGCTGGGCTTTATGTGGTTAACGCTGATCGTCGCGGAAACGATTTCTGCCAGCTCCGGTATTGGTTACCTGGCAATGAATGCCCGGGAATTCCTGCAAACCGACGTCGTGGTACTGGCCATCGTGCTGTACGCAATATTGGGCAAGCTGGCCGACTTGGCCGCGCGTGGTCTGGAGCGTGTTTGCCTGCGCTGGCACCCGGCCTATCAAGTGACTAAAGGCGGTGCCGCATGAGCAGCTTGAAACAGCAACAGCCCGCGCACCTGCTGCGTGGTATTCCTCTGGCGGTGCAACAGCTGAAGAAAGCCTTCGGCAGCCGTGAAGTGCTGAAGAACATCGATCTGCACATTCCGGCCGGGCAGTTCGTTGCCGTGGTCGGTCGCAGCGGCTGTGGCAAAAGTACGCTGCTGCGCTTGCTGGCCGGTCTGGACAAGCCTACTGCAGGGCAACTGCTCGCCGGTTCTGGAAAGCTGGCAGATGCCCGTGAAGACACACGGCTGATGTTCCAGGAAGCACGTCTGCTGCCTTGGAAAAAGATCATCGACAATGTCGGTCTTGGTCTGAGCGGTGACTGGCGTGGTAAAGCCTTGGAAGCTCTGGAAGCGGTCGGCCTGGCCGAACGTGCCGAGGAATGGCCAGCGGCTTTGTCCGGTGGTCAAAAACAGCGGGTGGCTTTGGCTCGTGCGTTGATTCACCAGCCGCGCCTGCTGTTGCTCGATGAGCCTCTGGGCGCGCTGGATGCCTTGACCCGCATCGAGATGCAGCAACTGATTGAAAACCTCTGGCGTAAACATGGTTTCACCGTGCTGCTGGTGACTCATGACGTCAGCGAAGCGGTTGCCATTGCGGACCGCGTGATTCTTATCGAAGAAGGGCGCATTGGCCTGGACTTGCTGGTTGATTTACCACGGCCACGCGCCCGCGGCTCGCATCGTCTGGCCAATCTGGAAGCGCAAGTGCTCGAACGAGTGCTGTCTCTGCCCGGCTCGCCGCCAGAACCTGATCCCGTTTCACCGCTGCCTACGCAATTGCGTTGGGCCAATTAACCGACCGTTAGCAATCCATCCCACACAGGAAGATCATCATGACTATTAAAGCCATCAACGTTCGTAACCAGTTCAAAGGCACCATCAAGGAAATCGTCGAAGGCGATGTCCTGTCGGAAATCGACGTACAGACTGCTTCGGGTATCGTGACTTCCGTGATCACCACTCGCTCGGTAAAAGAGCTGGAACTGGTGGTTGGCAGTGAAGTAATCGCGTTCGTGAAGTCCACTGAGGTTTCTATCGCCAAGCTGTAACCGATGGGTAAAAAACAACCCCGGACGGTGATGACCCTCCGGGGTTTTTTGCGTTGGGGTTCATATTAACTGTAGGAGTGCACGAGCAGCGCGAGGCCGCGATGGGGGTGTGTCAGACGAATCGCCATCGCGGCCTCGCGTTGCTCGTGCGCTCCTATAGGGTCGTGTTTGAATCATTGATGGTTGTGGATAAACGCACTGGCCTTCAGGGCAAATAACAGCGGTTGATCTTCCATCAGGAAATGACCTGCGTTGTCGATGATCTGCAATATCGAGCCAGGAATGTCGCCGTGCAAACGGTGGGCATAACTTGATGGTTGCCATTCATCTTCGGCGCCCCAGAGGATCTGCACTGGAATATTCAGCTCGGGCAGACGTTGCGCAAAGTCTTGGGTGTAGCGCGAGTCGTAATGCGCGACCTGATTTTTGTAAAAGCCTTGCTGGCTGATGAGACCGGTGATCGGTGTCAGGTAAGCTTCAAGCAACTCGCCCTCCATGATGCTTTTGGTGAAAACCGCCATGCGCAATTGCCGAATCATTAATTGCCGATGTTCGTCTGCATTCATGACCGCGTGTTCGGGGTAATGTGTGCGGATGTGTTGCCAGCTTGTAGAGGGCCACGAGTCATAACTGACGATATCGGCGATGGTCAGGGACAGGAAACGTCGCGGTGCATCAATCGCCAGCCGTAGCGCGACGCCTCCGCCTATGTCATGGGCAATCATATGCGTCTGCTCCAGCCCCCAGTGGTCCAGCAACTGCTCCAGCAGGATCCGTTGGGCCGCAACCGACGTGTCCTGGTCTTGCGGAAACTCCGATGCGCCGAAACCCAGCAGGTCGAACAGATGCACTTTCAGCCCGGCCTCCACCAGCGCGGGTACGACGTTGCGCCAGATGATCGAGTGCGCAGGCGTGCCGTGCAGCAGGACAACCGGCAGCCCTTCGCCGTGACAGCCAGTGGCGATGCGTCGCCCGTCGATGATCACGTGTTGATTGAGCAAGGGATTGTTCATGAGCGTGTTCTCCGAAAACGTTGATGACGTGATGAGCGTATCGAAGGGGGTGTTCATGACGCCAATGACAACTTATGCTGCTGAAATTCGATTTTTGTCATGCTGATATTTTGCACTCGGACCGGGATCAAGCTTCCAATTCACAGTGGTCGCATTCCTCTGTGGGAGCCGGGCTTGCCCGCGATGAGGGCAACGTGATTTCTCTGCCACGCCGCGTCGCCTGCATCGGGAGCAAGCCCTGGTCCCACAAAAGTCCGTCTTCCTCAGGTAGCCACGAAGAGCTCATGAACCAACGCCTCCCCATCGACGTCCTCCGGGCGCTGCGCAGCATTGTCGAACTGGGTAGTGTCACCCGCGCGGCTGAAAGCCTGAACCTCACGCAATCAGCGGTCAGCTGGAAGATCAAACGGCTGGAGAAGCAGCTCGGGCGAGATCTGATCCGTCGTGAAGGACAGCGTCTGGTTGCGACCAGCGACGGTGCCGAGCTGCTGATTCATGCCCGGCGCATCCTCAACTCCCACGACGAAGCGCTGGCTTTATTCGCGCCGTCCACCCTTGAGGGCACCGTGAGGTTAGGCGTAACTGAACAGGCGTCCCTCACACAACTTGCGCCGATACTGGCGAAGTTCTCCAGGCAGCACGGCAATGTCGATGTTCGTGTGGTGGTCGAACAGAGTCAGGCGCTGCGCGATTCCTTGGTCAACGGCACGCTTGATCTGGCCCTGCATCAGGACTTTGCTCACGGGGTGAGCGCTGAAGATCATCTGTTGTGGAGCGAACGGCTGAACTGGTGCGGGCCTGCCGGTTGGGAATACAACCCTGATGCTACGGTTGCTCTGGTCACCTACGGGGCGGGATGTTTCTACGGCAATCTGGCACAGGATCGTCTACAAGCGTCGGGTATTCGCTGCAAATCGGCGGTGCAGTGCCCATCGACTGATGGCGTGCTGTCGGCCATATCGGCGGGCTTGGGTATCGGGTTGGTGACGGCGAGCAATGTCGACAATCGCGTCGAGATTATTCGTGCCTTTGAACACAGTATGCCGCTGCCGGAAGTCGTTAACGTTTTGCGCTATAGCCAGCGCAAGCACGATCCAGTGCTGCAGGCATTGCAGCAGACGCTCGCTCAGACGCTAACGCGTGTCAGGGAAGAGTTGCCCGTTCCGGCCTGAGGACTACTTCGTCAGAGGCCTCTCTCTTTTCGGCAGATAGGGCGGTAAATACAGCCCCACGTAAGCATCAAATACCCTCATCCCTTCTTCGGCCATGCGCGGAGTGATTTCATCATGCAGCTGCATGGAGCGTGCGTAGACCCGATCGCCCAGTTCCATGGCCAGTGCGAACACGTCTACATCACTCGGTAATACCGGCAGCGCGAAGTGTCGCTCAAAGACTTCCAGCATCAAGTGCCCCAGCTCGATGTCGTGCTGACGATCTGCCTGGGTGATTTCAGTCAAGCCATGCTGGGCCAAAATCAACTGGCGCGCAGCGGCGTCAGCGTTGTAGATATCCAGCATGCGTTGCTCGACCAGGCGGGACAGATCACGCCATGTCGTGAGGGAGTTGTGTTCGATGGGCGCTTGCAGGCTGGCGCGAAACGTTGCGTGGATGTCGGCGGTGAGTGCTTCGAGCAAGGCGGGGACGCTGGCGAAGAAGTGGTACACGGACGACGGCGGAATTTGCGCGCGTTCAGCCACGCTATAGATCGACAGACTCGCCACGCCCTCAGCAGCCAGCAACTCGCGTGCGGCATCGAGTATAGAATCGATTCGGGCCTGACTGGCTGCGCGGGGTTTGCGGGGAGTGGCGGGGCGGGTCATGTGGCGGTCTCGTGGGCGGGGCTGCGGGGATTGTAATCCAGAAGCGGTCAGCAG
This sequence comes from Pseudomonas caspiana, assembly GCF_002158995.1. Lineage (GTDB taxonomy): Bacteria > Pseudomonadota > Gammaproteobacteria > Pseudomonadales > Pseudomonadaceae > Aquipseudomonas > Aquipseudomonas caspiana. The sequence continues at coordinate 135,310 of NZ_LOHF01000005.1, forward strand.
GAGCCTGGTTCTGTGGGAGCGGTGCGTGAAACAAAAAAAACGCCGCACAACCTTTCGGCCTGCGGCGTTTTTCATACTTCACACCGTTATTTAAACGGTATGCAGGTACCAGTTGTACTCAAGGTCGGAGATGGAGTGTTCGAACTCCTCCAGCTCGCTTTCCTTACAGGCGACGAAGATATCGATGTATTTAGGATCGATGTACTTGGCCATCACTTCGCTGTCGTCCAGCTCGCGCAATGCGTCGCGCAGGTTGTTCGGCAGGCTTTGTTCATTCTGCTCGTACGAGTTGCCCGAAACCGGCGCGCCAGGTTCGATCTTGTTGGTCAGGCCGTGATGCACGCCCGCCAGGACCGAAGCCATCAACAGATAAGGGTTGGCATCGGCACCCGCAACCCGGTGCTCGATACGCACCGCGTCGGCCGAGCCGGTTGGTACGCGTACGGCTACGGTACGGTTGTCCAGGCCCCAGCTCGGGGAGTTAGGCACATAGAACTGAGCACCAAACCGACGATACGAATTGACGTTCGGGCAAAGGAACGCCATCTGCGCCGGTAGGGTCTCGAGCACACCGCCGATGGCATGACGTAACGCGGCGTTCTGCTCGGGATCCTCGCTGGTGAAGATATTCTTGCCATCGCGATCCAGGATCGAGATGTGTACATGCAAACCGTTGCCTGCCTGGCCTGGGTAAGGCTTGGCCATGAAGGTGGTGTCCATCTCATGGTCGTAGGCGATGTTCTTGATCAGGCGCTTGAGCAATACCGCGTAGTCACACGCTTTGATCGCGTCGGCGACGTGGTGCAGATTGACTTCAAACTGGGCCGGAGCACTTTCCTTGACGATGGCGTCAGCGGGAATCCCTTGCTCCTTGGCACCTTCCAGGATGTCCTGGAGGCAGTCGACGTATTCGTCAAGGTCGTCGATCAGGTAGACCTGTGTCGAGTGCGGGCGTTTGCCGGAAATCGGAGAGCGGGGTGGTTGCGGACGGCCGTTCACGTTCTCCTGGTCGATCAGGTAGAACTCCAGCTCGAAAGCGGCGCAAATCGTCAGGCCCATTTCGTCAAACTTGGTTACAACCTGGCGCAATACTTCGCGTGGGTCAGCGAAAAACGGGTCGCCTTCCAGTTCGTGCATGGTCATCAACAGTTGCGCGGTAGGGCGCTTTTGCCAAGGCTCGTTGCACAGGGTATCGGGGATTGGATAGCAGATTCGGTCAGCATCACCGATGTCCAGACCCAGGCCGGTGCTTTCTACCGTCGAGCCATTGATATCCAGGGCAAATAAAGAGGCAGGCAGGTTGATGCCCTTCTCGTAAACCTTATGGAGGCTGGTGCGTTCAATGCGCTTGCCGCGCACCACACCATTCATATCTGCAATCAGAAGGTCAACGTACAGAACCTCAGGATGTTCCTTAAGGAACGCGTTCGCTTCGTTAAGCTGAACGGCACGCGGGGGTACCGACATGATGCAACACCTTTGTTGTTAAAAATATCAATCATCGAGCTTTACGGGTTTCAGTCAATCCGAAAGCCATGATGAAGTCAATAGAGCCTTCCCTTGCCCTGAAAGGGCGCAAAAGGGCCGTTTTTGCCGCAATTCAGGGCAAGTATTTAACAGCGGAAGGCTACGGATTGCGGGGCTTTCGTGGACCCTGTTCGATTTTTACGAGGCTGTTGTGGAAAAAAACGAACAAGGCTAAGCTCGATTGCAACCCAGACCAGCAACAACAATACGGGGGTCCCATGTCACGCCTGCCCTTGATCGGCGTTACCGCCTGCACCAAGCAGATCGGTCATCATGCTTATCATGTCTCTGGCGACAAATATCTCCGTGCGGTAGCAGTGGCTGCCAAAGGCATGCCGTTGATTCTGCCGTCACTTGGACCCTTGCTTGACCCCGCCGATATTCTTGCAAGTCTCGATGGACTGCTGTTTACCGGTTCGCCTTCCAATGTCGAACCCTACCACTATAGTGGCCCAGCCAGCGCGCCGGGTACTGCTCATGATCCCGAACGCGACCGCACCACCTTACCGCTTATTCGTGCTGCCGTGGCAGCCGGTGTTCCGGTTTTAGGTATTTGCCGCGGTTTTCAGGAGATGAATGTAGCGTTTGGCGGCAGCCTGCATCAGCGCGTCCATGAAACAGAAGGTTTCATGGATCATCGCGAACCGGAGAATGAGCCGGTTGAAGTGCAGTATGCGCCGAGTCATCCGATGCGCGTCCAGCCGGGCGGTGTGTTGGACGGTCTGGGGCTGGCGAGTGAAATTCGTGTTAATTCCATCCACGGGCAAGGCATCGAGCGTCTGGCGCCGGGTCTGCGCGTGGAGGCCGTTGCGCCTGATGGCTTGATCGAAGCCGTCTCGGTGCTGGACAGTCCGGGCTTCGCGCTTGGGGTGCAATGGCATCCCGAGTGGCAAGTTACTGCAAACCCTGATTACCTAGTCATCTTCCAGGCATTTGGCGATGCCTGCCGTAAACGAGCACTACAACGCGACGCCGATGCGTCAAATAACGCCTGATTCGCGATCAGGACTCTGACCACCTGAGGTATTTATGAGTACCAACCTCGACCAGCTCACCGATTGGTTGAAAGAACACAAGATCACCGAAGTCGAATGCATGATTGCCGACTTGACCGGGATCACTCGCGGCAAGATTTCCCCCACCAACAAATTCATTGCCGAAAAGGGCATGCGCTTGCCGGAGAGCGTATTGCTGCAGACGGTGACCGGTGACTACGTCGAAGACGACATCTATTACGAATTGCTGGACCCGGCAGACATCGACATGTTCTGCCGCCCGGATGCCAATGCGGTTTATGTAGTGCCTTGGGCCATCGAGCCCACCGCGCAGGTCATCCATGACACCTACGACAAGCAGGGCAACCCGATTGAGCTGTCGCCGCGCAATGTCTTGAAGAAAGTGCTCAAGCTTTACGCTGATCAGGGCTGGCAGCCGATTGTCGCGCCGGAGATGGAATTTTACCTGACCAAGCGCAGCGACGACCCCGATTACCCGTTGCAGCCGCCAGTCGGGCGTTCCGGGCGTCCTGAGACAGGGCGTCAGTCTTTTTCCATCGAAGCGGCCAACGAGTTTGATCCGCTGTTCGAAGACGTCTACGACTGGTGCGAACTGCAGAACCTTGATCTTGATACGCTGATCCACGAAGACGGCACGGCGCAGATGGAAATCAACTTCCGTCACGGTGATGCCTTGTCGCTGGCTGACCAGATTCTGGTGTTCAAGCGCACCATGCGTGAAGCCGCGCTCAAGCACGACGTTGCTGCGACGTTTATGGCCAAGCCGATGACGGGCGAGCCAGGCAGCGCCATGCATTTGCACCAGAGCATCATCGACATCAAGACTGGCAAGAACATCTTCTCCAACGAAGACGGGACCATGAGCGAGCTGTTCCTGCAGCATATCGGTGGCTTGCAGAAGTTGATCCCCGAGTTGTTGCCGCTGTTCGCGCCGAACGTCAACTCGTTCCGCCGCTTCCTGCCGGATACCTCGGCACCTGTGAACGTTGAGTGGGGCGAAGAAAACCGTACGGTCGGCCTGCGAGTTCCGGATGCAGGTCCACAGAACCGCCGTGTAGAGAACCGCTTGCCGGGCGCTGACGCCAACCCGTATCTGGCCATCGCCGCGAGCTTGTTGTGCGGGTTTATCGGCATGGTTGAACACATCAACCCGAGCGCTCCGGTCGTTGGCCGTGGTTACGAGCGACGTAACCTGCGCCTGCCCCTGACCATTGAAGATGCGTTGGAGCGCATGGAAAACAGCAAGACCGTCGAGAAATACCTGGGCGAGAAATTCATCAAGGGCTACGTCGCGGTCAAACGTGCCGAGCATGAAAATTTCAAACGCGTGATCAGTTCGTGGGAGCGCGAGTTCCTGCTGTTTGCGGTTTGATGCCATAGGACCTGTTGGAGCGAGCGGTTGAGATGACGTGGGACCGGCTTTAGCCGGGAAGGCTGCTTGGCAGACAACAAAGATTTATCGGCTGCCCCGGCCTCTTCCCGGCTAAAGCCGGTCCCACGACGCTGATGCGGCCGCATAAACATGCGCGCAAACATAGAGCCTCCTGCGCATTTAATATGGAGTTGTGTATGAGTTCCAAGAACCCGCAAACCCGCGAATGGCAGGCCTTGAGCAGTGAGCATCACTTGGCCCCGTTCAGCGATTACAAGCAACTCAAGGAAGTAGGCCCGCGGATCATCACCCGCTCCAGCGGGGTTTATCTGTGGGACAGTGAGGGCAACAAGATCCTCGACGGTATGTCCGGCCTGTGGTGTGTCGCCATTGGTTATGGCCGTGAAGAACTGGCAGATGTTGCGGCCAAACAAATGCGTGAGCTGCCGTATTACAACCTGTTCTTTATGACCGCCCACCCGCCGGTGCTGGAGCTGGCCAAGGTCATCTCCGAGATCGCCCCTGAAGGCATGAACCACGTGTTCTTTACTGGTTCCGGTTCAGAAGGCAACGACACCATGCTGCGTATGGTTCGTCACTATTGGGCAATCAATGGCCAGCCGAACAAGAAGACCATCATCAGCCGGGTCAACGGTTATCACGGCTCAACGGTCGCAGGTGCAAGCCTTGGTGGCATGACCTACATGCACGAGCAGGGCGACTTGCCGATTCCGGGCATCGTGCACATCCCACAGCCATACTGGTTCGGCGAAGGCGGCGACATGACGCCGGACGAGTTCGGTGTCTGGGCTGCCGAGCAGTTGGAGAAGAAGATTCTCGAACTGGGCGTAGATAACGTCGGTGCTTTTATTGCCGAGCCGATTCAGGGCGCGGGCGGCGTTATCGTGCCACCTGATACCTACTGGCCGAAGGTCAAAGAGATCCTCGACAAGTACGACATTCTTTTCGTAGCGGATGAAGTGATCTGTGGTTTTGGCCGCACGGGTGAGTGGTTTGGTAGCGACTTTTACGGCCTCAAGCCGGACATGATGACCATCGCCAAAGGCCTGACCTCGGGTTACATCCCCATGGGCGGTTTGATTGTGCGTGACGAAGTGGTGGCCGTGCTCAACGAAGGCGGCGACTTCAACCACGGCTTTACCTACTCCGGGCATCCGGTCGCGGCGGCCGTGGCGCTGGAGAACATTCGCATCCTGCGCGAAGAGAAAATCGTCGAACGCGTCAATTCGGAAACGGCACCATACTTGCAAAAGCGTCTGCGTGAACTGAGCGATCATCCGCTGGTGGGTGAAGTCCGCGGTGTCGGCATGCTGGGCGCCATTGAGCTGGTCAAGGACAAGGCAACCCGCGAGCGTTACACCGGCAAAGGGGCGGGCATGATTTGTCGAACCTTCTGCTTCAACAATGGCCTGATTATGCGGGCTGTAGGCGACACCATGATCATCGCGCCACCGTTGGTGATCAGCTTTGCGGAAATTGATGAGCTGATCGAGAAAGCACGCAAGTGCCTGGATCTGACCTTGGCGCAGTTGCAGGGCTAAACGCGAAACCTGTAGGAGCTAACGAAGGCTGCGAATAGCGGTGTTTCAGGCGTACCGTTTTCGCAGCCTTCGGCAGCTCCTACAGAGATCGGCGCTGATACGCTTGAAACACCGGTCAGGAACTTGCCAGACTAATGGCTAGAAGCCGCCACCTAATAACACTGGAGCTGTACACATGAAGAAATTTGGCAAGACCCTCCTCGCTTTGTCCCTCATGGGTGTCGTGGCCGCCTCTGCGCAGGCCGATGACAAAGTGCTGCACGTGTACAACTGGTCCGATTACATCGCCAAGGACACCATCTCCAAATTCGAAAAAGAGTCGGGCATCAAAGTCGTCTACGACGTGTTCGACAGCAACGAAACCCTCGAAGCCAAACTGCTTGCCGGTAAGTCCGGTTACGACATCGTCGTGCCGTCGAACAACTTTCTGGCTAAACAGATCAAAGCCGGGGTTTACCAGCCACTGGACAAGTCCAGGCTGACTAACTACAAAAATCTGAACACTGATTTGCTCAAAGCCGTGTCGGTCAGCGACCCGGACAACAAGCACGCCTTCCCGTACATGTGGGGTTCGATTGGTATTGGCATCAACCCGGACAAAGTCAAAGCCGCACTGGGGGCCGATGCACCGGTCAATTCCTGGGATCTGCTGTTCAAGCCAGAGAACGCCGCCAAGCTGAAATCCTGTGGCATCAGCTTCCTCGATTCGCCAACCGAAATGCTACCGATTGCCCTGCATTACCTGGGTTATCCAACCGACAGCCAGGACAAGAAGCAACTGGCTGAAGCCGAAGCGCTGTTCCTGAAAATCCGCCCTTCGATTGGCTACTTCCACTCTTCGAAGTACATCTCCGACCTCGCTAACGGCAACATCTGCGTAGCCGTGGGCTATTCGGGTGACATCTATCAGGCCAAATCCCGTGCTGAAGAAGCCGGTGGCAAGGTGAAGGTCAGCTACAACATTCCGAAAGAAGGTGCTGGCAGCTTCTACGACATGGTGGCAATCCCTAAAGATGCGGAAAACGTCGACGGTGCCTACAAGTTCATGAACTTCCTGATGCAGCCGGAAATCATGGCCGAGATCACCAACGAAGTACGCTTCCCGAACGGTAACTCGGCGGCAACTGCCTTGGTTGATAAAGACATCACCAGCGATCCAGGCGTCTATCCACCTGCTGAGGTGCTGGCCAAGCTTTACGCAATCGCTGACTTGCCAGCCGCCACGCAGCGGATCATGACCCGCAGCTGGACCAAGATTAAGTCGGGTAAATAATCCCGATTGACGGAGAACCTGTAGGAGCTGCCGAAGGCTGCGATAGCGGTGTGTCAGAGACATCACATCGCAGCCTTCGGCAGCTCCTACAGGTAAATCCTAGGCAATGTCACATAAAGTTTTTTTGCGATACGCGGTCAACAACGGTAAGTTGCGCCCCCGGATTTTTCCGACCTGATCTGCTCAACTTCCCGACACGGGCACCAGACCCCACCTCAAAAAGGATTGTTCACGTGTCTATTTCTTTATTTGCCAAATCCATGCTCGCCGCCGCCACGCTCACTGCTACCGTCGCAGCGCACGCGGCACCCGCCGTGCATATTTATAACTGGTCCGATTACATCGGCAAAACCACCCTCGAAGACTTCGAAAAAACCACCGGCATCAAGCCGATGTACGACGTATTCGACTCCAATGAAACCCTGGAAGCCAAGTTGCTGGCGGGCCGTACGGGCTATGACGTCGTTGTGCCGTCCAACCACTTCCTAGGCAAACAGATCAAAGCGGGCGCGTTCCAGAAGCTCGATAAGAGCCAGTTGCCGAACTACAAGAATCTCGACCCGGCGCTGCTCAAGCGTCTGGAGAAAAACGATCCGGGTAACCAGTACGCCGTGCCGTATCTGTGGGGCACCAACGGCATCGGTTACAACGTCGAGAAAGTCAAAGCGGTGTTGGGCGTCGACAAGATTGATTCCTGGTCGGTGCTGTTCGAACCTGAAAACATCAAAAAGCTGCAGAGCTGTGGCGTAGCCATGCTCGACTCTGCCGATGAAATGCTCCCGGCAATGCTCAATTACCTGGGCCTGAATCCCAACAGCACGAACGAGGCCGACTACAAAAAGGCCGAAGCCAAGCTTATGGAGATTCGTCCTTACGTGACCTATTTCCACTCCTCGAAATACATCACCGATCTGGCCAACGGCGACATCTGCGTGGCGGCCGGCTTCTCGGGTGACGTGTTCCAGGCCAAGGCCCGGGCAGAGGAAGCAGGCAAAGGCGTGAACATCGCCTACAGCATCCCGAAAGAGGGCGGCAACCTGTGGTTCGACATGCTGGCAATACCGGCAGACTCGAAAAACACCAAGCAGGCTCACGCGTTCATCAACTACATGCTTGAGCCTAAAGTTATTGCTCAAGTCAGTGACGAAGTGGGTTACGCCAATCCGAACCCGGCGTCCGACGAGTTCATGGACAAAGACATTCGCGCGGACGAGGCGGTCTACCCGTCCAAGGAAGTGCAGGAGCGCCTGTACGTCAACTCCGAGCTGCCGCCGAAGATTCAGCGCGTGATGACGCGCAGCTGGACTCGAATCAAGTCCGGTAAATAAAGACCTCGCGCCCGGTCATGCAGGCCGGGCTGCAAACCAGTTGGGAGTTTCACCCATGGCAGTTGCCTCCGGCGCCTACAAGAAATCACTCGAAGGCGATCAGCAACCCAAGCAGGTGCTGGTCAAGATCGATCGGGTCACGAAGAAATTCGATGAGACGATTGCCGTGGACGACGTGTCCCTGCAAATCAACAAGGGCGAGATCTTCGCCTTGCTGGGCGGCTCCGGCTCCGGCAAGTCAACGCTGCTGCGCATGCTGGCTGGTTTCGAGCGGCCGACAGAAGGGCGGATCTTCCTCGATGGCGTCGACATTACCGACATGCCGCCGTACGAACGTCCGATCAACATGATGTTCCAGTCCTACGCGCTGTTCCCGCACATGACTGTGGAGCAGAACATTGCGTTCGGTCTGCAGCAGGACAAACTACCCAAGGCGGAAATTGCCGAACGTGTGGCGGAAATGCTCAAGCTGGTGCAAATGACCCAGTACGCGCGTCGCAAGCCTCATCAGCTGTCTGGCGGTCAACGTCAGCGGGTCGCGCTGGCTCGTTCGCTGGCGAAGAAGCCCAAGTTGCTGTTGCTCGACGAACCGATGGGCGCGCTGGACAAGAAACTGCGTTCGCAGATGCAACTGGAGCTGGTAGAGATCATCGAGCGGGTCGGCGTGACCTGCGTGATGGTGACTCACGACCAGGAAGAAGCCATGACCATGGCTGAACGCATTGCGATCATGCACTTGGGCTGGATCGCTCAAATCGGCAGCCCGATCGACATCTACGAAACCCCGACCAGCCGTCTGGTCTGCGAATTCATCGGTAACGTCAACCTGTTCGAAGGCGAAGTGATCGAGGACATGGAAGGCCATGCCCTGATTCGCAGTCCCGAGCTGGAACGTAATATCTACGTCGGGCACGGTGTGACGACATCGGTGGAAGACAAGCACATCACTTATGCGTTGCGTCCGGAGAAGCTGCTGGTTACCACCGAACAGCCGACCTTCGAATACAACTGGTCGCGGGGCAAAGTCCACGACATCGCGTACCTGGGCGGCCATTCGGTGTTCTACGTGCAACTGCCATGCGGCAAGCTGGTGCAGTCGTTCGTTGCCAACGCCGAGCGTCAAGGCACCCGGCCGACCTGGGGCGATGAAGTGTTTGTCTGGTGGGAAGACGACAGCGGCGTGGTATTGCGCTCATGAAGATACGCAAAATCAAGCGTGCCTTGAACCGGATAACCCCCAATGGCCGGCAACTGGTCATCGGGGCACCGTTTCTCTGGCTGTTCCTGTTCTTTGCCTTGCCGTTTCTGATCGTCATCAAGATCAGTTTCGCCGAGGCCGACGTCGCGATTCCGCCTTACACCGAAATCTTCAGCTACGCCGAGCAGAAGTTCGAGGTCATCCTCAACTTCGCTAACTACGCGTTGCTGACAGGCGATGACCTGTACATTTCGGCGTATCTGGGCTCGCTGAAAATGGCGTTCTTCAGCACGTTGCTGTGCCTGCTGATCGGCTTCCCGATGGCTTACGCTATTGCGACCGCACGCAAGGAACTGCAAACCGTGCTGTTGCTGTTGATCATGATGCCGACCTGGACCGCGATTCTGATCCGGGTCTACGCGTGGATGGGCATCCTCAGCAATAACGGGCTGCTAAATGCGTTTCTGATGTGGTTGGGCTTGATCGACGAGCCGTTGCAGATCCTCAATACCAACCTGGCGGTCTACATCGGCGTTGTGTATTCGTACCTGCCGTTCATGATCCTGCCGCTGTACGCCAACCTGGTCAAACATGACCCGAGCCTGCTTGAGGCGGCGTCTGATCTGGGCTCGAGTAACTTCAACAGCTTCTGGAAAATCACCGTGCCGCTGTCCAAGAACGGCGTGATTGCGGGCTGCATGCTGGTGTTCATTCCGGTGGTCGGCGAGTTCGTCATTCCTGAACTCCTGGGTGGTCCGGAAACCCTGATGATTGGCCGCGTGTTGTGGCAAGAGTTCTTCAACAACCGTGACTGGCCGGTGGCTTCGGCGTTGGCGGTGATCATGCTGTTGATCCTGATCGTGCCGATCATTCTGTTCAACCGCAGTCAGGCCAAAGAGCTGGAGGGCAGGGCATGAGAGGCTTTCGATTCTCGAATATGATGCTGGTCCTTGGCCTGCTGTTCATCTATGCGCCGATGGTGATTCTGGTCATTTACTCGTTCAACGCCTCCAAACTGGTCACGGTCTGGGGCGGCTGGTCGGTGCACTGGTATGTCGGGCTGCTGGACAACTCGCAACTGATGGGCTCGGTGATGCGCTCTCTGGAAATCGCCACCTACACGGCGATTGCAGCGGTAGCGCTGGGCACCATGGCGGCTTTCGTATTGACCCGCATCACGCGCTTCAAAGGCCGTACGTTTTTTGGTGGGCTGGTAACAGCGCCGCTGGTGATGCCTGAAGTGATTACCGGTCTGTCGCTGTTGCTGCTGTTCGTGGCCATGGCGCAGTTGATCGGCTGGCCGCAGGAGCGCGGCATCGTCACCATCTGGATCGCCCACACCACGTTCTGCGCCGCCTATGTGGCGGTCGTGGTTTCGGCACGCTTGCGTGAACTGGACCTGTCCATCGAAGAGGCTGCCATGGACCTCGGTGCGCGGCCATGGAAGGTGTTCTTCCTGATCACCATCCCGATGATCGCGCCATCGCTGGCAGCGGGGGCCATGATGTCCTTCGCGCTGTCGCTGGACGACCTGGTACTGGCGAGCTTCGTTTCTGGTCCGGGCTCAACAACCTTGCCGATGGAAGTCTTCTCCGCTGTGCGTCTGGGCGTGAAACCGGAAATCAACGCTGTCGCGAGTTTGATTCTGCTGGCCGTTTCGTGCGCAACCTTCCTGGTCTGGTTCTTCACCCGCCGCGCCGAGCAGCAGCGCAAGAAAGCCATCCAGCAAGCCATCGAAGAAAGCGCGGCAGACAGCTACAAACAACCCGACCCACGCCGCGCAGCTGCGCCGGTGTGATGATCTTCAGTACGTAGGTGACCTTGTGGGAGCAGAGCTTGCTCGCGATGAGGCTGGACGCGATCTAACGTGAACCGCACTCATCCTTATCGCGAGCAAGCTCTGCTCCCACAGATCAGTTCCTTGGCACCAGCCTCAAGGTGCCATGGGCATTCTTCGCCACATCCTCTTCACTCAAATGCTGCGGCACATACTCGCCGTTGATGTAGGTCTGCGCCTGATCCGAATAGTGTTTATCGAACAGCACGCCGCTTTGCCCAACCGGGTTGATGCCCAGTGCATGGGCCGGGTCCGCGAAGTCGATCAGGCGGCGGGTTGAGGGGCCGTAGCTGACGGGCCATGGCGCGGGGCCGATGCGTGAAGAAAGATTGTTGGGTACTTCATGGGTGCCAGGGGCTGCGAATGGTCCGACGTTCAACAGCGTATCCAGCGGCTTTTGCAAACCCAATGGGTGTGCGTGGGTCAGGGTGTGTGCTTTGCCCCAGCGCCATTCATCGGCGTTGAGTCCATAAGTGGATTTCAGATGCGACACCGTGGCGTGCCACGCGACTTTGATGGTATCGGCGCGGTTTTCTTCGAACGGCGAATTACGATTGTTCCACCAGGGCGAGCTGGCGTCGGCAGCCACACGAGGCAGGGCGGCATCAATCACCCTTGTCGACAGCAATGTTTCGAACAGGCCGTCGCCCAGCTCATCGTGAAAGACCTCTTCGCTCAGGTCGAAGAGGAACTGGTTGAACAACGTCGCGCCCACCGAATCAATCGCGTAGTCGCCTTTCCAGTTAGCCAGCCGTTCTACCAGCGCTTTCTCTTCCGGATCACTGATGACCTCACGGAGGACGGGAAGAAGAGGCTGTAATACCCGCTTCGCATACTCGGTTTGTGTACCCAGTTGCAGGGCCTTGCTACTGTCCAGATCCCATTTCACCGAGGTATCGCTCAACTGCCGATTCAATTGCTGACCACGGTCTGCAAGGTTGTAGTAACCGGGGATCTGCATGCCGGTAGGCGAGAGGGGCTGGAAGTTGGCCGAGACGATGTAGCCGCGCGCGGGGTTTTCTTCCTGCGGGTTGGCGCTGAAGGGGTAAAAGCCGAGTTTGTCGGCTTGCCCGGTGCTGCCGTCGAGAATGTAATTCGGATTGACTCCTTCCGGGCGGATGGGCAACTGCGCCGCAGCCCACCAGCCGATATCGCCTTTGGCATTGGCCCAGACAATGTTCAGCCCCGGTGCCTGGATTTTCTCGGCAGCGGCGCGCATTTTTTCCAGGGTGTCGGCGCGATTGGCTTCGTAGAAACCTTCCAGAATCGGGTTCTCCGACTCCAGGAATGACCACCACATTGCAACCGGCGTGGCACTTGCGGTGACGCCCATTACGTCGTTGACGATGGGGCCGTGAGGCGACCTGCGCAGCGTCAGTGTGACCGGCGCTTCGCCTTTGACTGCAATCTGTTGTTCGGTGGTGGTCATGTCGACCCACTGGCCGTGGTACCAGACTTGATTCGGGTTTTCCGGGTTGGTCTTTTCGGCAATCAGATCCAGGTCATCGTTCTGGAACATGGTCAGGCTCCAGCCGAAGTCCATGTTATTGCCCAGCGACGCGAAAGGATTGAGCGCCTGATGATGACCGTACAACTCAAAGCCCGGCGCGGACAGATGCGCTTCGTACCACACCGCTGGCACCGAGAAACGGATGTGTGGATCGCCCGCCAGTAACGGCTTGCCACTCTTGGTCCGGCTGCCGGAAACGGCCCACGCGTTGCTGCCTTCAAACTGTGGCAGCCCCGCTTGTTCAAGCGCCTGATTGCTCATGTAAGCGAGCTGGTCGAGGCTTTTCCAGTCGCCTTTTGAGAGTTTGGCAGGCTGATCGAGAACGCCTTGGGGCTGCCAGTCCAGGTCAAAGACTTTCAGATAATCCGCGCCAAGCTCGTCACGCACATAGGTCAGCAAAGGCTCGGTACGAAAGGCAGCGGCAAAGCTGTAGGCCATGTAGCCGCCGACGCTCAGGGTATCCTCGGCGGTGAATGGCCGTTTAGGGATGCCCAGCAGATCGAACTCCAGCGGTCTGGCGTGGCTGTCCTGATATTGATTGATGCCATCGAGGTAGGATTGCAGTGCTTTCCAGGTCGGTGTGTCCTTGTCGTGACGGGCGACATAGTCGTCGGCGTGTTCACGAATACGCAGGCTGCGGAACAGCTTGTCCGTCGCGACCAGTTTGGGGCCCAGTACTTCAGCCAGTTCACCTCGGGCCAGACGACGGACCATTTCCATCTGGAACAGTCGGTCCTGAGCCTGCACATAACCCAGTGCGCGATACAGATCGGCTTCGTTCTCGGCGCGAATATGCGGCACGCCTCGCTCGTCATAACGAACGCTGACTGGCGCCTGAAGGTGAGCGAGGGTGATTTCGCCATCACGCTGTGGCTGCTTGCTGTGCAAATACCAGGCACCGGCGCCGATGACGAGGGCGATGATGAATACAAGGATAGACAGGCTGCGTTTCATCCGGCTTCTCAGATAAGGCGACAAGGCGCGATTGTAGGCATATTGGAAGGCATGTTGGATGGCTAGACGCATTGATTCATATTTGAGTTCAATCCTGTGGAAGCGGCCAAGTTCATCACCATCGCGCCAAGCGATGGACTTGTAGGAGCGCACGAGCACCGCGAGGCCGCGA
>NZ_LOHF01000005.1:149867-245367 GCF_002158995.1 Pseudomonas caspiana
TGCCTCGCGGTGCTCGTGAGCTTCTACAGGGCGAACTTCAATTCATGTCGGGGCAGGAAGGAGAGTGCATTGCTAGTCGTTCCACCCGCAATAACACCCCACCGCCATGCTGTGCGTCGCATCCACTGTTCGCCCTGCGGTCAGCTCTTGCAAAATGGGTTCGATAAAACTGTTGCTCGAGTTACACGTCAGGCCTTCGCTGTAGGGGCCGAAGTACGCCAGCTTGCCGTCTCGATCCCAGATGGCCACGGCGGGGCTTGCGCTGACGCGTTCTGCGCCCGGCAAGTAAGCGATGGGTTTGATTGCGCTCAGCGTGGAGGGCAACCGGCCGTGGCTGCCGGGCTTTTGCACCGCGTAGAAATCCACGCCACCTTGCGCAGCAAAATGCTCGATCAGCTCCGCAAGGTGTTGCTGGTTTCCAACGTTGCAGGGGCACGCCGGATCCCAGAAATGTACCAATCGAACACGCCCCGTTCCGGCCAGTTCATCCGGCAGGCGAAGCGAATCGCCCGCGAAAAACGCCACCTGGTCGCTGAATGGCCGCAAGTAGCGGCCTTGAAACCAGTCGTAACCGACCCACAAAAGCCCTGCGCAGAGAATCGCGATCAGACCTGCGACGAGCGTGTTGCGGCGTGAGGATTTCATTTCAGGCGCATCTGTTTGAGGGGGCCGGGTTGCCATGTTCAGGGATACAGCTGAATATCGCAGCACAGTCTATCGTCCCGCCGGAAACCTCATGTCTGCCACGTTCGACCCCGAAGCATTGCGCAACAGCCTGCAACCGCTGAGCGCTGCCCAGCCGCTGTCTGCCGAGGGATTGGCTTACCAGCGTTTTTACGTGCTGGACAGGTTGGGGCTGGAGCGGCCATTGCGCACCTGGCTGGGGAGGATGGATGCGGGAGGCTACGACATTGTCGGGCAGGTCTGGATTCCGGATCAGCCAGTGGCCACGTTGTTTTTGATACATGGATTTTATGACCACATGGGTCTGTTCCGGCATTTGATCGAATGGGCGCTGAGCATGAACTTTGCGGTCATTTCCTGCGATTTGCCCGGACATGGTTTGTCCAGTGGTCCGCGGGCCAGCATCAACGATTTTGCCGAGTATCAAGTGGTGCTGCAGCGCCTGTTCGAGGAAGCGAGCGCGCTGCAACTGCCTGCACCTTGGCACCTTTGTGGGCAAAGCACTGGTGGTGCAATTCTGATCGACCATCTGCTCAATCATGGTATTGAAAGCCCCGCTCAAGGTCAGGTAATCCTGCTGGCGCCGTTGGTCAGGCCTCGTGCCTGGGGTTGGTCCAGGCTCAGCTATTACCTGCTCAATCCCTTCGTTACAGGTATCGCCCGGCGTTTCAGCGAAAACAGCAATGCGCCGGCGTTTTTGCCGTTCCTGCTCGCTGACCCCCTGCAGCCGCAGCGTCTGCCCACTGCATGGGTCGGGGCGCTGGTGCGTTGGATCAAGCGTGTCGAAGCAGCGCCCGTCAGTCTGCGCAGTCCGATCATTATCCAGGGCGAAGCCGATATGACCGTTGACTGGAGTCATAACCTGGGGGTGCTCAGCGAGAAATTCAGTCAACCCCGGATACTCATGCTCAGCGACGCGCGGCACCATCTGGCTAATGAAATACCGGAGTTCAGGGCGCAGTACCTGGCCTTTATAGAACAGAAAATACGTTTGGCGCAGGCGAGCTAAATAGCCGGGTTACTGCGCAGGGGCGAGGCTTGAAGAACTTTGCCCAACCGCTAGCCCCGCACGAATCGCGGCCAGTGCGGCTTGATAGTAGGCCTTGCCTTCGGCAGATTCGGCGAATGTCGAGAACTCTTCCAGTTCCGGATCGGAAAGGTCGCGATAGACATAAAGCAGAGTGTTGTTCATGTCGGCAGCGATTTGCGCCATCAGGCGTTCACGTTGCCCGTCGAGCATACCTTGAGCCTGACCGCCGCCCAGTAATCCTGGAATCATCTGACTCAAACTGTCGGCGGCAACGCCGGCAATCGCCAGGCTGACTTCAGCACCGGCTTCTTTGGCAGGCAGCGCTTGAGCCAAATGGCCGATCAACAGTTGGCGAGTGGCGTCAGCCTGAATCTGTGGCAAGCCTTTGGCATTCTTGGCCAACTGATCAGGCCGGGTAGCGGTCAGTTCGGCGTTGACGATCTTGCGTCCGAGCGGTGACTGGAAGAATTGCAGCGCAGGGTTCGGGTTGCGCAGACTTTCGCGCAGGCGCTGTTCGGCGCGTTGATCCATGGCTTGTGGGGCGAAACGCTGATTGCTGTTGTTGACCAGCGCTTGAAACACCGCAGGTGGCAGGCTGTTGCGATAGCGTTGTTGCGCGGCTTTAAGAGCGTCATTGAAATGCGCACGCTGTTCTGGCCAGCCGGCGACCTTGTACAACTGGTCATAGCTGTCTGCCCAGGCGGGCATCGTGCAGCACATCAACAACACAACAAACAAACGGCGCATAGGGACTCCTGTCGGCAGGCCGCTATTGTCCCGGTGGTTGCGGGGCTTTGTCGAGTTATGAGTTGGCCGCCCCTGTGAAATTTCGTTCACTATTCTTGGGCGGCTGGATACTATGCGCCATGCAAATCGCCTCTGATCATCCGCTGCTGCTTCGAATCGTCGACGACCTCGCTGCCCGCGGCTGGTCGCAGCAGAATATTTTCCTTCCCGAAAGCCTGACGCTTGAGCTGGCCAGCGAGTGCCGCACGCGCGCCGCCGAAGGTGAGCTGGCGCCCGCCGCTGTCGGTCGCGGGCCATTTCAAGAGATCCGTGAAGGAATTCGTGGTGATCATATCCAGTGGCTGGAGCCCGGGCAGTCTGAACCTTGTGATCGTTATCTGGGGTTGATGGACAGCTTGCGCCAGGCATTGAATCGCGGTTTGTTCCTTGGCCTGGAAGATTTCGAAAGCCATTTCGCGATGTATCCGCCGGGTGCTTTCTACCTCAAGCATGTGGATCGTTTTCGCGACGATGACCGGCGCATGGTCTCAGCGGTGGTTTATCTGAACAATGCCTGGCTGCCGGAGCATGGCGGCCAACTGCGAATGTTCCTTGATGACGACGTGGAATATGACGTGCAGCCAACCGGTGGCTGCCTGGTCGTGTTCATGTCTGGTGATATCCCTCATGAGGTCATGCCTGCCAGCCGTGATCGACTTTCCCTGACGGGTTGGTTTCGTCGGCGTGGGGATGGGGTGTTTTAAGTGTCTCTTTGTCGCGCAGCAAACGCTTGACCTGTAGGAGCTGCCGAAGGCTGCGATAGCGGTCTGTCCGGATTAATGCTTCGCAGCCTTCGGCAGCTCCTGCAAAAGCGAGGTCTGCATGAAATCTTTGTCATAAAGCTCCCTTCTCCAAACCAGTAACTCACCACCACGCTATGGTAATAGGCATGCCATTCAAAGGCTGATCGCTGGTGCCTATAAAAACTGGAGAACTCATGAAAACCCTTTTTGCAAAAACTGCTTTCGTCGGCCTGCTGCTCGGGGTCTCGCTGATGGCCAGTGCTGCCGATGTTCCGCGCACGCCGTCACCTGCCGGGGCCGAGGCTTACATCATTTCGCCTAAAGACGGTGCGACGGTGCCTGGCACCTTCAAGGTCCAGTTTGGCCTCAAAGGCATGGGCGTCGCGCCTGCCGGGGTAGACATCCCCGAGACCGGCCATCACCACCTGTTGATCGATGTCAAAGACCAGCCGGACCTGAACGCGCCGCTGCCAATGACCGACAACATTCGTCATTTTGGTAAAGGTCAGACCGAAACCGAAGTCACCTTGCCGCCCGGCCCGCACACCTTGCAGTTGCTGGTCGGCGACAAGAGCCACATCCCGCTGAATCCTTCGGTCGAATCGAAGGTGATCAGGGTGAATGTGCGCTGAGGTTACCGATAATCCTGTAGGAGCTCACGAGCACCGCGAGGCAGCGATAGCGGTGTGTCAGGGATACCACCATCGCTGCCTCGCGGTGCTCGTGAGCTCCTACAGATATAGGGCAACACCCACAAAAAAGGAGACCCGAAGGTCTCCTTTTTTGTTGCCCCGGAACCGCTTAGAACAACACGCGGCTACGGATCGTGCCTTTGATGTGTTGCAGCTTTTCCTGAGCCAGATCGGAATACTCGGCATCGACGTCGATGACCACGTAGCCGACTTTCTCGTTGGTCTGCAAAAACTGACCGGAAATGTTGATACCGTTTTCGGCGAAGACCTTGTTGATCTCCATCAGCACGCCCGGGATGTTCTCGTGGATGTGCAGCAGGCGGTGCTTGCCAGGGTGAGCAGGCAGGGCCACTTCAGGGAAGTTGACCGAAGACACCGACGTACCGTTGTCGCTGTACTTGACCAGCTTCTCAGCCACTTCCAGACCGATGTTGGCTTGCGCTTCGGCGGTCGAACCACCGATGTGCGGGGTCAGGATCACGTTATCCAGGCCACGCAGCGGGCTTTCGAAGATGTCGTCGTTGGAGCGAGGCTCAACCGGGAACACATCGATAGCGGCGCCGATCAGGTGCTTGTCCTTGATGGCGTTTGCCAGAGCATCGAG
This sequence comes from Pseudomonas caspiana, assembly GCF_002158995.1. GTDB lineage: Bacteria > Pseudomonadota > Gammaproteobacteria > Pseudomonadales > Pseudomonadaceae > Aquipseudomonas > Aquipseudomonas caspiana. The sequence goes on from NZ_LOHF01000005.1 coordinate 154,407, forward strand.
GTCCACGACCGTGCCGCGAGCGGCGTTGATCAGAATGGCGCCCTTTTTCATGGCGCGGATTTCTTTCTCGCCAATCATCATTTGGGTGGACGGCAATTCAGGCACGTGCAGAGACACGATGTCGGCCATGCCCAGCAGTTCGGTCAGGCTTGGTACTTGAGTTGCATTGCCCAATGGCAGCTTGGTCAGCGGGTCGAAGAAAAACACCTGCATCCCAAGGCTTTCGGCCAGCACAGACAGCTGAGTACCGATCGAGCCGTAGCCCACGATGCCCAGTTTCTTGCCGCGGATTTCGAAGGAGTTGGCTGCGCTTTTGATCCAGCCACCACGGTGGCAGGATGCGTTCTTCTCCGGGATGCCGCGCAACAGCAGGATAGCTTCGGCCAATACCAGTTCGGCAACGGAGCGAGTATTGGAGTACGGTGCGTTGAACACCGCGATGCCGCGCTCGCGAGCTGCGCTCAGATCAACCTGGTTGGTACCGATGCAGAAGCAGCCGACCGCGACCAGTTTCTTCGCGTGATCGAACATCTCTTCAGTCAGCTGGGTGCGGGAACGGATGCCGATGAAGTGAGCGTCAGCGATCTTTTCTTTCAGTTCGGCTTCCGGCAGAGACTTGGTGTGGTACTCGATGCTGGTATAGCCGGCTGCCTTGAGGACATCCACAGCGGATTGATGGACGCCTTCGAGAAGAAGGAACTTGATCTTGCTCTTGTCGAGGGAAGTCTTGCTCATCTGCTTTAACCTGTGTCCCGGAGAAATTTGGCAGTAAGTGAAGCGGTCGCGAATCGGGCCATCAGCTCGATTGGCGGGGGGCGTATGCTAGCATATGCACCCCGCGAAACCCCATTCCTGGACGTGAAGCGTTCTCAGGATGACCATGAATTGTTCGAGAGTTCCGTCGATGATCCATTCTGCACTGGTAGATGAACTGAAGACCCTGGTTGAGCCTGGAAAAGTGCTCACCGATGCCGCATCCCTTGAGGCTTACGGCAAGGACTGGACCAAACAATTCACGCCTGCGCCCGTTGCCATTGTCTTTCCCAAGTCCATTGAGCAGGTTCAGGCCATCGTCCTGTGGGCCAATGAACACAAGGTTGCGCTGGTGCCTTCCGGCGGCAGAACGGGTCTTTCCGCGGCGGCGGTGGCTGCCAATGGCGAAGTGGTGGTTTCGTTCGATTACATGAATCAGGTGCTGGAACTGAACGTCACCGAGCGCACGGCTCGCGTTCAACCCGGTGTAATCACTAAACAACTGCAGAACCTCGCGGAAGAAAACGGCCTTTATTATCCGGTGGACTTCGCTTCCTCAGGTTCCAGTCAGATTGGCGGTAACATCGGCACCAATGCCGGCGGGATCAAGGTTATTCGCTACGGCATGACGCGCAATTGGGTCGCGGGCCTGAAAGTGGTGACTGGCAAGGGCGACATCCTTGAACTGAACAAGGACTTGATCAAGAACGCGACCGGTTACGACATGCGTCAGTTGTTCATCGGTGCCGAAGGTACGCTGGGCTTTGTCGTCGAAGCCACCATGCGCCTTGACCGCGCTCCCAAGAACCTGACCGCGATGGTGCTGGGCACAGCTGACTTCAACTCGATCATGCCGGTGCTCCACGCCTTCCACGGCAAGCTGGACCTGACGGCGTTCGAGTTCTTTTCCGACAAGTCGTTTGCCCGTGTCATGGCTCGCGGCGACGTACCTTCGCCGTTCGATACGCCATGCCCGTTCTATGTACTGCTGGAATTCGAAGCCACCACTGAAGACCTTGCCAATGAAGCATTGGCGACCTTCGAGCATTGCGTCGAGCAGGGCTGGGTGCTGGATGGCGTGATGAGCCAGAGCGAGCAGCAACTGAAAAACCTGTGGAAGCTGCGCGAGTACATCTCCGAGACCATTTCCCACTTCACGCCTTATAAGAACGACATCTCCGTGACCGTCTCGAAAGTGCCCGCGTTTCTGAGTGAAATTGATGCGATCGTCGCCGAGCACTACCCCGACTTTGAAGTGCTCTGGTACGGCCATATCGGTGATGGCAACCTGCACCTGAATATCCTCAAGCCTGAGGCGCTCGACAAGGAAGAGTTCTTCGTCAAATGCGCCAGAGTGAACAAATGGGTGTTCGAGACCGTGCAGAAGTACAACGGCTCGATTTCTGCCGAGCACGGCGTGGGCATGACCAAGCGTGATTACCTGACGTATAGCCGTTCGCCCGTCGAAATCGAATACATGAAGGCCATCAAGGCAGCGTTCGATCCGAACGGCATCATGAACCCCGGAAAAATCTTCGCTGTTTAATGGGCCGTCACTTTATAGTGGCGTGACCACAACGAGACCAAGGAGCCGCCATGAGCTATCAGCACAAGTATGTCGACGGAACGAGCATCCACTTTCCCATGGGCAAGGCCGTATGCGTGGGTCGTAACTACGCCGAGCACGCCAAGGAGCTGAATAACGCGGTGCCAACCGAGCCGCTGCTGTTCATCAAGCCCGGCAGCGCCGTTGTTGCGCTGGAGGGTGGTTTCACCATTCCGGCCGATCGTGGCGCGGTGCACTACGAAGCGGAAATTGTCGTGCTGATCGGCAAGCCGTTGACCAAGAACCCGACCCGTGAAGAAGTACTGGACGCGATCTCCGGCTTTGCTCCGGGGCTGGACTTGACCTTGCGTGACGTGCAAACCAAGCTGCGCGACAAGGGTTATCCATGGGAAGAGGCCAAGTCTTTCGACGGTGCAGCGGTCATCGCTCCGTTTGTTCCGGCTGAAACCTTCTCCGACCTGACCGACATCGGCATTCGTCTGACCATCAATGGCGAAGTCCGCCAGGACGGTAACAGCCGCGACATGCTCAACCCTATCGTGCCGGTGATTCAACACATGGCTGCCTGCTTCTCGCTGCAGGCCGGTGACGTCATCATGACCGGCACTCCGGCAGGCGTCGGCCCGCTGTTGGCTGGCGATGAGTTGGTACTGGAACTGGTAGGGCAGAAGCCCTTCGAAAGCAGCGTTCGCTGATCCCCTGAAGTCGCCCAAAGCCGTCTGCGACCAGCGTCGCAGGCGGCTTTCGCGTTTTTTGCAGCCTTAAATAGAACAATTGGCGTTTTTTTCACAATTGATCTGGATAATCCGGCCTCCAGTTCCCCTGTTGGGGCACTATGCCATCGGATGTTATCCATACTTGGGAATGCTCATGACCAGCCCTTCATCTTCTGCCGAATCGCCACGTCGCCTACCTCGTCCGCGCTGGTATGTCTGGCTGTTGCTGGTGATGGTGATTGGCGGCGGCGTTGCTCATGCAATGCATTGGGATGATCGCGGCCTGCTGTGGCTGGGTGAGCGTTTCGAAAGTCTTGCCAACCGTAAGGCCAGCGTCTGGCTGCCGGACTACGTTGTCGATATCGACGCTAAAGTGCTTCCAGGCATGGAGGACGACGAAGCGTCGGATGTGTCTTATAACCCTGTGACCAAAACGCTTTTTGCGGTCATGGGCAAGCACCCATTTCTGGTCGAACTGACTCTCAAAGGCGACGTGCTACGCAAGATCCCGTTGATTGGGTGGAGCAATCCTGAGGCGGTTGCCGTCATGGAAAATGGCTTCGTGGCTATCAGCGATGAGCGTCAGCATCATCTGACTATCGTTAAGGTCACGCCAGAAACCACCACCCTGAACATCGCTGATTTCCGGGAATACGACCTCGGTCCTTCCGATAATCAGAATAAAGCGTTCGAGGGCACTGCCTGGGATCCGCGTCGCCAGCAATTGCTGTTGGGAGAGGAGCGCCCCGCTGCGATATTCACCTGGGAGAGCGATGGTAGCGACGTATTGAAAGGTGAGAAGCAAAAGGTCGAGAGCAAGTCTCTGGACATGCGCAATCTCTCCTCGTTGACCGTCGAGCCCCGTACCGGGCACACACTGGCGCTGTCCGCGGACTCGCACATGCTGCTGGAACTGGATGAAAACGGCCAACAGGTCAGCTTCATGACCCTGCTGGGAGGTTTCAACGGTTTGAAAGACACTATCCCACGCGCTGAAGGCGTAGCGTTTGACGACGACGGCAATTTGTACATCGTCAGCGAGCCTAACCTGTTTTATTCGTTTAAGAAGAAGTGATTCGCAGAGTCTTTTTGAGGCCTCGGTCTCCCCGAGACCACGCTGTAGCCCAGCAAGCAAGGCCCCTGTAGGAGTGAGCTTGCTCGCGATTGCGGTCTTTGATTAAAAAAGTAATGCCAGGAAATACGCTATCGCGAGCAAGGTGGGGCGCCACCCCGGTCACTCCTACAGGAGTAGCGTCTAGTGGCTCTGCGCCATTAAGTTTCAATTCATATTCGCATGGTATCCATGCTATCCCCTGAACCTTGAGCAACCTGAATGCGCCTGCTTCTCTCCCGAAAAATCCTCATACCTCTGATCATTCTTCTCACTGTATTGGCGTTTTTTGCGGGCCGTGAGTATCGCGTCGTTGAACGTGCATCCTTCAACTGGAGGATTTTGTGGCAAGGCGAGGACGCTCAGGCTATCGGCTTGGGGGGTTATAGGGTCGTCGTTGAAGCTCAACCGATTGCGGGTCTTGATTCTGATGCGTCGGCCCTGAGCTATGATCCGGATCGCAAAAGCCTGTTCACGGTGACTAACAAAGACGCCCAACTGGTTGAACTAAGCCTGGATGGCCGAACTCTGCGCCGCATCCCTCTGACAGGGTTCGGTGACTCAGAAGCGGTCGAATACATAAGCCCTGGCGTTTATGTCATTAGCGATGAGCGCAAGCAGCGCCTGATCAAGATCCACGTCGATGATGAAACCACTTTTCTGGACGCCAAAGATGCCGAGCAACTGACACTGGGTATCGGCTCCGGTAATAACAATGGTTACGAAGGCTTGGCGTATGACACGAAAGGCCAGCGTCTTTTTGTCGCCAAGGAGCGTCGACCTGTCCAGATAATCGAGGTGCGCGGCTTCCCGTATGCCACCGTCGAAACGCCTAATGTAGAGGTGTCTTCCGACTCCCGGCGTAATGCAGAGATTTTTGTGCGGGACATTTCCAGTTTGCAGTTCGACGAGCGTAGCGGTCATCTGCTGGCGCTGTCGGATGAGTCCCGACAAATCGTTGAGCTCGATACCAAAGGCCGGGCGGTGGGTAATGTTTCTTTGAGCCAGGGTTCAATGGGCCTGCGCAAAACCGTGCCGCAGGCCGAGGGCATCGCCATGGATGACGAAGGTACCCTGTACCTGGTGAGCGAGCCGAATCTGTTTTATGTGTTCAAGAAGCCCTGAGCAGCGCGCCTGACGTGGGACCGGCTTCAGCCGGGAAGGCAGCATTCCTGACGATAAAGATGTAGCGAATGTACCAATCCCTTCCCGGCTAAAGCCGGTCCCACGTCAAGCTCGCGAAGGCAATCAACGCGTCAGCGTCTTAACCCCTTCACTTGTCCCCAACAGCAGCAAATCTGCCGGGCGCGCAGCAAACAGGCCATTAGTCACAACGCCGACGATTGCGTTGATCTGGTTTTCCAGCTCAGCCGGATTGGTGATGTTCATGTTGTGCACATCAAGAATGATATTGCCGTTATCGGTCAGCACGCCTTCGCGATAAACCGGGTCGCCGCCCAGTTTCACCAGTTGGCGGGCAACGTGGCTGCGCGCCATCGGGATCACTTCGACCGGCAGCGGGAATGCGCCGAGTACCGAGACCAGCTTGCTGGCGTCAGCGATGCAGATAAAGGTCTTGGCAACGGCTGCGACGATTTTTTCGCGGGTCAATGCTGCGCCGCCGCCCTTGATCAGATTCAGATGCTCGTCGCTTTCATCAGCGCCGTCGATGTAGAACTCCAGATCACTGACGGTATTGAGCTCGTACACCGGAATGCCGTGGCCTTTGAGGCGTGCGGCCGTGGCTTCGGAGCTGGCAACTGCGCCGTCGAATGCGCCTTTGTGCTGGGCAAGTGCATCAATGAAGCAGTTGGCAGTGGAGCCGGTGCCGACGCCGACGATGCTTTTATCGTCCAGTTTCGGAAGGATGAAGTCCACGGCGGCCTGCGCCACGGCTTGTTTGAGTTGATCCTGGTTCATGCGGGCTCCACGGGTGCCTGGTTGTTCACGTATGGTAGGAGCGAACTTGTTCGCGAGGGGGCCAAGTCTGCGTACACAGGCACAACGCCTCGCGAACAAGTTCGCTCCTACCGGTAATGTGTAAAAGGGCGCGCATTATAGCGACATGCCAGCGCCAAAGCCCCGTGATTCGTGTGGTCGTGCATCGGAGTGCGGGTTAGACTTCCCGTCCTTGCCCTTTCGCCAGTGATGTCGCCGTGATGCTTGAACAGTACGTCAAAAAAATTCTCACCTCCCGTGTCTACGACGTGGCCGTGGAAACCCCGCTGCAGGGCGCTCGTCAGTTGTCCGAGCGACTGGGCAACCAGGTGCTGCTCAAGCGCGAAGACTTGCAGCCCGTGTTCTCGTTCAAGATCCGTGGCGCCTATAACAAGCTGGCGCAGCTCAGCCCTGAAGAACTGGCCCGTGGCGTAGTGACGGCCTCGGCAGGCAATCATGCGCAAGGCCTGGCGCTGGCGGCTAAGACGCTGGGTGTCGAAGCCACCATCGTGATGCCTAAAACTACCCCTGAGATCAAGGTCGAGGGTGTACGTTCTCGCGGCGGTAAGGTGGTACTGCACGGCGACTCGTTCCCGGAAGCACTGGCTTATTCGCTGAAGCTGGTCGAGGAAATGGGCTTCGTTTACATCCACCCGTATGACGATCCAGACACGATTGCCGGGCAAGGCACTGTGGCAATGGAGATTCTTCGTCAGCATCAGGGCCCGCTGGACGCAATTTTCGTCCCAGTGGGCGGCGGCGGTTTGATCGCTGGTATTGCGGCCTACGTGAAATACCTGCGTCCCGACATCAAAGTAATCGGCGTCGAGCCGGATGATTCCAACTGCCTGCAACAGGCCATGGCCTATGGCGAGCGGGTTGTGCTGCAGCAGGTCGGGTTGTTCGCCGATGGTGTAGCGGTCGCGCAGATTGGTCAGTACACCTTCGACATCTGCAAGGATTACGTCGACGAAGTGATCACCGTCAGCACCGACGAAATATGTGCGGCGATCAAGGATATTTACGACGATACCCGCTCGATCACCGAGCCGGCTGGCGCTCTGGGCGTGGCCGGGATCAAGAAGTACGTCGAACATTACGAAGTCAGCGGCCAGACCTTTGTCGCGATCGACTCCGGTGCCAACGTCAACTTCGACCGCTTGCGTCACGTCGCCGAGCGCGCCGAACTGGGCGAAGGTCGCGAGGCGATCATCGCCGTGACCATCCCCGAGCAGCCCGGCAGCTTCAAGGCCTTCTGCGAAGCCATTGGCAAACGCCAGATCACCGAGTTCAACTATCGTTACCACACCGACCGTGAAGCGCACATTTTTGTCGGCGTGCAGACGCATCCGGACACTGATCCACGTAAAGGTCTGATCACGAGCCTCACCGAGCAGGGCTTCCCGGTGATCGACCTGACCGACAACGAACTGGCCAAGCTGCACATCCGGCACATGGTCGGCGGGCATGCCGAGCGGGTCAGCGACGAAGTGGTGTTCCGTTTTGAGTTCCCGGAGCGGCCGGGTGCGCTGTTCAACTTCCTCAACAAACTGGGCGGCCAGTGGACGATTTCGATGTTCCATTACCGCAACCACGGCGCAGCCGACGGCCGGGTTGTAGCGGGCCTGGTGGTGCCGGAGGACGAGCGGCACCTGGTCCCGGCGGCACTGGCCGAGATTGGCTATCCGTACTGGGATGAGAGCGAGAATCCGGCTTATAAGCTGTTTTTGGGGTGAATGCAGTATTCCTGCGTGGGCAAGAATATGTGGGAGCGGTGCTTGCCCGCGATACATGAGACGCAGCTAGACGACACACCGCGTTATCGTTTGTCGCGGGCAAGCACCGCTCCCACAGGTAATCTGCGTTAAACCAACGCTTCAACTGGAACCTACGAAAATGGACCATCTCACCGCCCTGAAAACCTTGCACATCTCGGCGACGGTGCTGTTTTTGCTAAGCGCCCTCGGTTTGACTATCTGGTTGATCAAGGGCCGCAGGGCAGGGTTTACCACCAACCACACCCGCTTGTTACTACGTCCTCGGCTATTTGCCTGGATCCTGATGGGATTGTGCCTGCTGACCATGCCGATCACCGGTTGGTGGCTGGCGCACCTGGTTGGCTGGCCTCTTGGGCAAACCTGGGTATTAGCGAGCAGCGTGCTTTACACCTTGGGGGCGTTGAGCTGGCTGTGGCTGGTTGCGCGTTTGAACCGGTTGCGTATTGATCCAGCCAAGGCAGGGCTGAAATTCACCTTGGCGCTGGCGATTTTCAGTTTTGTCTGTTTTATCGCCATTGCCGGGTTGATGGGCGCCAAGCCGGTTTGACCGTTAGGCGTCTGTTGGGGCGAGGCTTGCCTGCGAATAAGTCGCTGCGGTGGAGCTGATAGATCGCGCAATCCTTCTTCGCGGGCAAGCCTCGCTCCAACAAACCAGTCAATTACGCAGTGTAATCACCGGCCAGCCACGGCTTTCAGCTTCGGCGCGCAATTTCGGGTCCGGGTCCACGGCTACCGGGTTGGCGACCTTTTCCAGCAGCGGCAGATCATTCAGCGAGTCGCTGTAAAAATAGCTGTCTTCCAGACTGAGCTGGTTCTCTTCCAGCCATCGATTGAGTCGTGTCACTTTGCCTTCGCGGAAGCACGGCACATCGGTGGTTCGTCCGGTATAGCGTCCGTCGACCATTTCGCATTCAGTCGCCAGCAGCGTCTCGATACCCAGGCGCTCAACGATCGGCCCGGTGACGAAGCGGTTGGTAGCGGTGATGACCACCAGCGTGTCGCCGGCTTCGCGATGCTTGGCGATCAGTTCCAGCGCCTTGGGCAAGATGATCGGTTCGATGCAATCACGCATGAAATCACGATGCCACGCGTCTAGCTGGGCCATCTCGGTGCTGCCGAGGATTTCCAGTGAGAAGTTCAGGTAGTCGGTCAGGTTCAAAGTCCCGGCCAGATAATCCTGATAGAACTCATCGTTGCGGGTTTTGTAAGTCGCGGTATCCAGGATGCCGCGTTCGCACAGGTAATCACCCCAGGCGTGGTCGCTGTCACCACCCAGAAGCGTGTTGTCGAGGTCGAATAAAGCCAGGCGCATGCGGTTACTCGCTGAAATTGCTGAAAAAAGAGCACCAGAATACGAGGTTTTCACAACTCTTCACATAACCTGCTAAGCCTCGTTGCTGCTTTGATCGGCTTTGTGGAACAATGCGGTGACATGCGTTTGCGAGGTTGTTGCCGTGATCGACCCCGATGGTTTCCGTCCTAATGTCGGGATAATTCTGACAAACGACTCCGGCCAGGTCCTATGGGCTCGGCGAATCAACCAAGATGCCTGGCAGTTTCCACAGGGTGGTATCAACCCGCAGGAAACGCCGGAAGACGCGCTTTATCGTGAATTGAACGAAGAAGTCGGGCTTGAACCTGAGGATGTGCAAATTCTTGCCTGTACTCGGGGTTGGTTGCGCTATCGTTTGCCGCAACGTCTGGTCAGGACACACAGCCAACCGCTGTGCATTGGCCAGAAGCAAAAATGGTTTCTCCTGCGCCTGGTCTCCAATGAGCAGCGGGTGCGGATGGATTTGACCGGGAAACCGGAGTTCGATGGTTGGCGTTGGGTCAGCTATTGGTATCCGCTGGGTCAGGTGGTGACATTCAAGCGCGAGGTGTATCGACGCGCACTCAAAGAGCTTGCCCCGCGCCTCTTATCGCGCGACTGACACGGAGTTCGACCCCGAGCCATGCTCAATACGCTGCGCAAGATCGTCCAGGAAGTTAACTCCGCCAAGGATCTCAAGGCGGCGTTGGGGATTATTGTGTTACGCGTCAAAGAGGCCATGGGCAGCCAAGTCTGCTCGGTCTATTTGCTCGATCCCGAAAGTAATCGCTTTGTGCTGATGGCCACCGAGGGCCTGAACAAGCGCTCCATCGGCAAAGTCAGCATGGCACCGAACGAGGGCCTGGTTGGCCTGGTCGGTACCCGTGAAGAACCGCTGAACCTCGAAAACGCCGCAGATCACCCGCGTTATCGCTACTTTGCCGAAACCGGCGAGGAGCGCTACGCGTCGTTCCTCGGCGCGCCGATCATCCACCACCGTCGTGTGGTGGGGGTTCTGGTTATCCAGCAAAAGGAGCGCCGTCAGTTCGACGAGGGCGAAGAAGCCTTCCTCGTGACCATGAGCGCGCAACTCGCCGGGGTTATCGCTCACGCCGAGGCCACTGGCTCGATCCGCGGTCTGGGTCGTCAGGGCAAAGGTATCCAGGAAACCAAATTCGTTGGTGTTGCCGGTTCTCCCGGCGCGGCCGTGGGTGTCGCGGTGGTCATGCTGCCGCCTGCGGACCTCGAAGTGGTTCCTGACAAGACGGTCACCGACATAAAGGCCGAGCTGGCTCTGTTCCAGACGGCGCTGGAGGGTGTGCGCAGCGATATGCGGGCCCTGTCTGCGAAGCTCGCCAATCAGCTGCGACCTGAAGAGCGTGCACTGTTTGACGTGTACCTCATGATGCTGGATGACGCTTCACTGGGCAGCGAAGTGACCAATGTCATCAAGGCCGGTCAGTGGGCTCAAGGCGCATTGCGCTCGGTGGTCAACGAGCACGTCAAACGTTTCGAGTTGATGGACGACGCCTATCTGCGCGAGCGTGCTTCTGACGTTAAAGATCTTGGCCGTCGCTTGCTCGCGTACTTGCAAGAGGCGCGGCAACAGACGCTGGTGTATCCAGATAACACGATCCTTGTCAGCGAAGAACTGACGGCCGCCATGCTGGGCGAAGTTCCGGAAGGCAAGCTGGCGGGGCTGGTGTCGGTACTCGGCTCCGGCAACTCCCACGTGGCGATTCTGGCCCGAGCCATGGGTATCCCCACGGTCATGGGTGTGGTCGACCTGCCTTACTCCAAGGTCGACGGCATCGAACTGATCGTCGACGGCTACCACGGCGAAGTCTTCACCAACCCTAGCGATGTCATGCGTAAGCAGTTCGCCAAGGTCGTTGAAGAAGAACGCCAGTTGTCTCAAGGGCTGGACGCGCTGCGCGAGCTGCCTTGCGTCACTCTGGATGGCCATCGCATGCCGCTCTGGGTCAACACCGGCTTGCTGGCTGACGTGGCTCGTGCCCAACAACGCGGTGCGGAAGGTGTGGGTCTGTATCGCACCGAAGTACCGTTCATGATCCAGCAACGCTTTCCGAGCGAGAAAGAACAGCTGGCGATTTATCGCGAGCAACTGGCAGCTTTCCACCCGCTGCCCGTGACCATGCGCAGCCTGGATATCGGCGGCGACAAGGCACTGTCCTACTTCCCGATCAAGGAAGAGAACCCGTTTCTGGGCTGGCGCGGTATTCGCGTCACTCTCGACCATCCGGAAATCTTCCTCGTGCAGACCCGCGCGATGCTCAAGGCCAGTGAGGGCTTGAACAACCTGCGGATTCTGCTGCCGATGATTTCCAGCACTCACGAAGTGGAAGAGGCGTTGCACCTTATCCACAGGGCTTGGGGCGAAGTCCGCGACGAAGGCACCGATGTACCGATGCCGCCTGTTGGCGTGATGATCGAAGTGCCGGCTGCGGTTTATCAGACTCGTGATCTGGCGCGTCAGGTGGATTTCCTTTCGGTGGGCTCCAACGACTTGACTCAATATCTGCTGGCCGTGGATCGGAATAACCCACGGGTTGCAGACCTTTACGACTACTTGCACCCGGCCGTGCTGCAAGCCCTTCAGAACGTGGTGCGCGATGCTCATGCTGAGGGCAAACCGGTCAGCATTTGCGGTGAAATGGCCGGCGATCCTGCTGCTGCGGTGCTGTTGATGGCGATGGGCTTCGACAGCCTGTCAATGAACGCCACCAACCTGCCAAAAGTGAAGTGGATGCTGCGCCAGATCAATCTGAGCAAAGCCAAGGAATTGTTGGCGCAGTTGATGACCAACGACAACCCGCAAGTCATCAGCAGCTCGCTGCAACTGGCGCTGAAGAACCTGGGGTTGTCGCGGATGATCAATCCGGGGTCTGTGAAAGGGCATTGATTTCTAGCTTAGCTAGACAAACCCAGACCTGTAGGAGCGTACGAGCACCGCGAGGCCGCGATAGCGGTGTATCAGACGGGACGCCATCGCTGCCTCGCGTTGCTCGTGAACTCCTACAGGATCTGCTTTCCCCTGTGGGAGCCGGGCTTGCCCGCGATTCAGGCCGCTCGTTGTATCAGGCATACCGAGTAATCTGTATCGCGGGCAAGCCCAGCTCCCACAAACGATCGCATTTCCGCTGTTGAGCTGTGTCAGATCCTAAATTCCACCTCACCCAATCTCCCGCCATATGGGCCGAAGCTGTGCTCCACAAACTGTTGGCTACCGTCAGCATTGACGATCAGCACGGTGCTGGCGCGGGTGCCGTAATTGGGGCTGGCGATGAACACACTGGACAGCAGTTTTTCGGTCTCCAGGCTTACGCCCGTATCAGGCAGCTCAACGGTCGGTGCAGTGGCCGGGTCGCTCAACAACGCCATGAGCGCCAGTGAATTCGGGTCCTCAAGTTGGGTGCTCATGACCGCCTTGGCTTTTTCCACCTTCGGCCAGGGAGTATTCAGCTCTGCGTTTGACAGCCCGTAAACGCCTGCAGCCAACAGGCGTGGTTCCGGGTGTGCGCCATTCAGGTAATACAACCGCTCGCGATCACCCACCAGCAGGTTGAAACCACCATACTGCGCAGCCCTTTGTGCGACATCGGCAAGGTAGTCTTCAGCCTGAACGTCGCTGGTTAAAAATTGAGCAACCAGTTCGCCTCGCGAGCGGTTACCCAGTGGCAGGTCAGGGTTGCGAATATTGGTCAGCGCTGCAAATCGCCCGTCGGAAGTTACGCCCAGCCAGGTTCCACCTGCTTCGAGGTCGCGCCCGGCATAAACTTGAGGTGCGTCTGCCCATTGCGCCAAGGGTTGAGTCGGGCGGGCGTAAAACTCATCACGATTGGCGGCCACGATCAGCGGCTGGGCGTGCGAAGGGCGCCACGCGAAAACGATCAGACACATGCAGTACTCCTTTTTAAGCCACTGTAACCACACATGAGGCTCACATCCATCGCACGCCGCTAGAGCGCCGGGCGTTGCTCCGGTAACATGCCGGTCTCTTTTCGTCATGCCCGGCCTTAGCTGTTCAGCGCGGGTTTATGTTTCCTGCTTTAGTGTGTCTGGTTAAGTGCTCGCAAGAGCTTTCCCATTTAAGGAGTTGCAATGCTGCCTTACCCGCAGATTGACCCGGTGGCGGTGGCCATCGGCCCGCTGCAAATTCACTGGTACGGTTTGATGTACCTGGTCGGGATTGGCGGCGCGTGGCTGCTGGCATCGCGGCGTTTGAACCGCTTTGATCCGACCTGGACCAAAGAAAAACTCTCCGACATGATTTTCTGGCTGGCCATGGGCGTGATCGTCGGTGGGCGGTTGGGTTATGTCCTGTTCTACGATCTGCCTGCCTATATTTCCAATCCGCTGCTGATTTTCGAAGTCTGGAAAGGCGGCATGGCGTTCCACGGCGGTTTTGTCGGCGTGATGCTGGCCGCGTGGTTTTTTGCTCGACGCAACGGCAAGTCGTTCTTCGAACTCATGGACTTCATTGCGCCCATGGTGCCGATTGGTCTGGGTGCCGGTCGGATCGGTAACTTCATCAATGCCGAGTTGTGGGGCAAACCGACTGACGTGCCTTGGGCGATGATCTTCCCGCCGTTCAGCGATCCGGCGCAGTTACCGCGCCATCCGTCACAGCTGTACCAGTTCGCGCTGGAAGGCGTTGCGCTGTTCCTGATCCTCTATCTGTTCTCGCGTAAACCGCGCCCGACCATGGCCATTTCCGGCATGTTCGCGTTGTTTTACGGGATTTTCCGTTTCATCGTCGAGTTTGTCCGCGTGCCGGATGCGCAGTTGGGTTATCTGGCCTGGGGTTGGGTCACGATGGGCCAAATCCTCAGTCTGCCGATGATCATCGCGGGTGCTGTGCTGATCTGGCTGGCTTACAACCGCGCCCCCGCTGGCAAGAACGCGGCGGTTTAACACCGAAACGCCGGGCGAGGTTGCCCGGCGGATTCACCGAAGCAGGTAATTTATGAAGCAATATCTGGATCTAGTCGCCCACGTCATCAAGAACGGTACGTTGCAGGCCAACCGCACCGGTGTGAAAACCATCAGTTTTCCCGGCGCGATGCTGCGTTATGACCTCAAGGAAGGCTTCCCGGCGATTACCACCCGGCGTATGGCCTTCAAGTCAGCTATCGGCGAAATGGTCGGCTTCCTGCGGGGCGTGAACAACGCCGCCGAGTTTCGTGAACTGGGCTGCAAAGTCTGGGACCAGAATGCCAACGAAAACGCCCAATGGCTGGACAACCCGTTCCGTAAGGGCGAAGACGATCTGGGCGAAATTTACGGTGTGCAATGGCGTAAATGGCCTGCTTACAAGCGCATTGACCTGAGCAACCCGAAAGCCATTGAACTGGCAATCAGTCAGGGTTACCAGCAGATCGCCCAGTCTGAAGAAGACGGTCAGCCTTACGTGGTGCTGTACAAGGCCATTGACCAGATTCGCCAATGCGTCGACACCATCATCAAGGACCCGGGCAGCCGCCGTATTCTGTTCCACGGCTGGAACTGCGCGCAGCTGGACGAAATGGCCTTGCCGCCGTGCCACCTGCTGTATCAGTTCCACCCGAATCAGGAGACCAAAGAAATCTCCCTGACGTTATACATCCGCTCCAACGATCTGGGCTTGGGCACTCCGTTCAATCTGACTGAAGGGGCTGCGCTGCTGAGCCTGATCGGCCGTCTGACGGGCTACACGCCGCGCTGGTTCACGTATTTCATTGGCGATGCTCATGTCTACGAAAACCACTTGGACATGCTCAACGAACAGCTCAAGCGCGAGCCGTATCCGATGCCTAAGCTGGTGATTTCCGATCGGGTGCCGGAGTTTGCCAAGACTGGCGTATACCAGCCGGAATGGCTGGAGCAGATCGAACCGTCAGACTTCTCGCTGGAAGGTTACGAGCATCACCCGGCAATGACCGCGCCGATGGCGGTCTGATAAAAAGCCCTGTTGGAGCGCGACGTGGGACCGGCTTTAGCCGGGAAGAGGCCGGTACATCCGACGCATTTGTGTCGTCTGATCCGCCGCCTTCCCGGCTAAAGCCGGTCCCACGTCAGTTTATGTGTGCTCCTCAATGCCCATGACTCCTGCCCACATGGGAGTGTTCTACATCAGCGGTCACCACGCTGCCGCTGACTTCCAGTCGATCCAGAATCCCGCAATGATCCGGTGCACCGTCGCTGCAGCGTTGGCGCAGGTCCAGTAGCTGTGTCTGTAGCGCTTGCAGGCTGGCGATGCGGTCATTGACGTGCTGGATGTGCTCATCAATCAGCGCATTGACACTTACGCACTGGTCTTGCGGGCTGTCGCGCAAGTTGAGCAGGCTGCGGATCTCTTCGAGCGTCATGTCCAGGCTGCGACAGTTGCGGATGAAGGTCAGCCGCTCCACATGGGCTTGGGTGTACAGCCGATAGTTGCCGTCGCTACGGGCAGGTGCCGGGAGCAATCCCTCGCGCTCGTAATAACGGATGGTTTCTACCTGCGCATCAGTCAGTTTTGCCAGCTCGCCAATCTTCATTGCCGTTGATTCCGTTTCAGTGCTTGACCCTATAGTGGCTACAGGGTGTTCACTTGGCAACAAGCACGATAAAGGACCGGACCATGAGCCAGTTGACACCCGTTCACGATAAGCACGACCACGATCACGACAAGCATGATCATGAAAGCCATGAACATAAAGGCCACGACCACTCTCAGCAAGGTCACGGCAGTTGCTGCTCGTTGAAAGTCGCGCCTGCGGTGGTCACGTTCAGCGATGCCCCTGCATCGGGGGCGCAACTGAGCACATTCCGTATCGAGCAGATGGATTGCCCTACGGAACAGACGCTCATCCAGAACAAGCTTGGCAAACTGGCCGGCGTGCAGAAACTTGAATTCAACCTGATCAATCGCCTGCTCGGCGTCTGGCACGAATTGCCGTCCACCGATCCGATTCGGGACGCCATCGCCTCATTGGGCATGCAGGCCGAACCGGTTGAGGAGGGCGCAGAGTCCGCACCTGCACCGGTAGTGAAAAAAGCCTGGTGGCCGTTGGCGTTGTCCGGTGTTACCGCACTGGCCGCTGAAGTCATTCACTTCGGCTCATTTGCGTCGGATTGGGTCGTGGCCATCGTGGCGCTGGTTTCCATCCTCAGCGGCGGGTTGGGCACCTACAAAAAAGGCTGGATCGCACTCAAGAACCTCAACCTGAACATAAATGCGTTGATGAGTATTGCCGTGACCGGCGCCGTGTTGATCGGGCAATGGCCGGAAGCAGCGATGGTCATGTTCCTGTTTACCGTTGCCGAGCTGATTGAAGCCAAATCCCTGGACCGCGCTCGCAACGCTATCAGTGGCTTGATGCAGCTCACGCCGGAACTGGCCACCGTGAAACAGGCGGATGGTCAGTGGTTGGAACTGGAAGCCAAAAACATCGAGTTGGGCGCTATCGTCCGAGTTAAACCGGGTGAGCGCGTCGCTCTGGATGGTGAGGTGGTGTCCGGTAACTCCACGATTGATCAGGCGCCGATTACCGGTGAAAGCCTGCCGGTCGAGAAAACCATCGGCGATAAAGTCTTTGCCGGGACTATCAACCAGTCTGGCTCGCTGGAGTATCGCGTGACTGCCGCGGCGAATAACTCGACGCTGGCGCGAATCATTCATGCGGTTGAGGCTGCTCAAGGCTCGCGGGCACCGACTCAGCGTTTCGTCGACAGCTTCTCGCGCATCTACACCCCGGCGGTTTTCATCTTCGCGCTAGGCGTAGCAATCATCCCGCCGCTGTTCATGGGCGCGGCGTGGTTCGACTGGATCTATCGCGCGCTTGTGCTGCTGGTTGTAGCTTGCCCTTGTGCATTGGTGATCTCCACGCCGGTGACCATTGTCAGCGGGCTGGCGGCTGCGGCGCGCAGAGGCATCCTGATCAAAGGCGGCGTGTACCTGGAAATGGGCCACAAGCTTGATTACCTGGCTCTGGACAAGACCGGCACGATCACCCACGGCAAGCCGGTGCAGACCGATTTCGTGTTGCTTGAGTCAACCGCTGCGGATCGGGTTCCGGGTGTGGCGGCGAGTCTGGCGGGGCGCTCTGATCACCCGGTTTCCCAAGCAATTGCCAAGGCAGCCGAGCAAGACGTTAATGCCCATGAAGTCAGCGCGTTCGAAGCGTTGGCTGGACGCGGCGTGCGCGGCGAGATCAATGGCGAGCTTTACCATTTGGGCAACCACCGTTTGGTGGAAGAGCTGGGCCTTTGCTCACCCCAGTTGGAGGCACAACTGGATGCGCTGGAACAGCAAGGCAAAAGCGTCGTGTTGCTACTGGATAAATCTGGCCCGCTGGCGTTGTTTGCAGTGGCCGATACGGTCAAGGAAAGCAGCCGTGAGGCGATCCAGCAACTGCATGAACTGGGCGTTAAAACCCTGATGCTGACCGGTGACAACCCGCACACCGCCAAGGCGATCGCTGCGCAGGTGGGTATCGATTCGGCTCAGGGCAACCTGATGCCAAGCGACAAGCTGGAGGCTATCGAAGCGCTGTATGCCAAAGGGCATCGGGTCGGCATGGTCGGTGACGGTATCAACGACGCACCCGCGCTGGCGCGCTCCGAGATTGGCTTCGCCATGGCCGCAGCCGGTACCGATACTGCGATTGAAACGGCGGATGTCGCCCTGATGGACGACGATCTGCGCAAGATTCCGGCATTTATACAGCTGTCGCGCCGGACGTCGGCGGTATTGAAGCAGAACATCTTTCTCGCTCTGTTTATCAAAGCGATCTTCCTGGCGATGACCTTTGCAGGTATGGCGACGATGTGGATGGCGGTGTTCGCGGATATGGGTGTGAGCCTGTTGGTGGTGTTCAATGGGTTGCGGTTGTTGAAGAAGTAATCGTAGTCAATGCGGTCCTTTGTGGGAGCCGGGCTTGCCCGCAATAAGGCTGTAGGTGATCCAAAGCGAATCGGGTTCATCCTTATCGCGGGCAAGCCCGGCTCCCACAGGGGCAGTGCAGGCTTAGCAACCGTATTTAATTTTCCCCCACTCAATCATCTCTTCAACCAACTGCCTTAACACCACCCGCGTCGGCTCGGCCAGATCCGGGCGGTAGTGGAATGGCACGAATTCGTCCATGTAGGTTGCCTGCACCAGTTCAAGTTGCACCGCATGGATATTGTTGGCCGGTTCGCCGTAGTGGCGGGTGATGTGGCCGCCTTTGAAGCGGCCGTTCAGCACATGGCTGTAATCGCCCGCGGCAGCGCAGGTGGCTTCCAGGCGTTTGGCCAATTGTTCATCGCAGCTTGCTCCGTTGAAGGTGCCGAGGTTGAAGTCCGGCAAGCGGCCTTCGAACAGATGAGGGATATGTCCGCGAATCGAGTGGGCATCAAACAGCAACGCGTAGCCGAACTCATCTCTCAGGCGTGCAAGCTCTTGCTCAAGCGTCTGGTGATATGGCGTCCAGATATGTTCCAGATAAGTCGCCCGCTCTTCAGCGCTCGGTGCCAGACCGTCTTTGAACAGCGGTACACCGTCGAACAGGATCGACGGGAACAACCCGGTGGTTGCTCCGGCATACAGCGGCTTGTCGTCTGAGGGGCGATTCAGGTCGATCACAAAGCGCGAATACTCGGCGGCCAATGTACTGGCACCCAGTTCTGCGGCGAAATCGTAGAGCTTCGGAATATGCCAATCAGTATCTGGCAGGCTCAGGGCTTCATCCACCAGCCCTGCCTCGACAGCAGGTGTCAGACGCAACCCGGTGTGGGGCATGCTGATCAGCAGCGGCACCCGGCCGCGAGAAAATTTCAGAACGTTGTCCATGAATCTCTCCTGTTAACCAAATATTGAACCCATTCCTGTAGGAGCCCACGAGCAACGCGAGGCAGCGATGGCGATTTGCCTGACACACCGCTATCGCTGCCTCGCGTTGCTCGTGAGCTCCTACAGGTTCAGCGATTCAACACCGTTGCGCACGATGCGTTTGTCCAGATCGCCACCCAGCCAATACGCTAGATCAGCAGGACGTTCGATGTGCCAAGCGACGAAGTCTGCGACTTTGTCGACCTCCAGCGAACCGTGGGTTTCGCCCATGCCGAGGGCTTTCGCGGCGTTGATCGTGACCCCGGCGAGGGCTTCTTCGGGTGTCATGCGGAACAGCGTGCACGCCATGTTCAGCATCAAACGCAATGAAAGTGCGGGCGATGTGCCGGGGTTGAGGTCGCTGGCGATGGCGATGTCGACGCCATGTTTGCGCAGCGCGTCCATCGGCGGCAATTGAGTTTCGCGCAGGAAGTAATAAGCGCCCGGCAGCAGCACCGCGACGGTTCCAGCCGCGGCCATGGCGATGGCGTCTGCCTCGGTCATGAACTCCAGATGATCCGCCGACAACGCCTTATAACGCGCCGCCAGACTAGAGCCTGCCAACGGCGAAAGCTGCTCGGCATGCAGTTTTACCGGCAAGCCCAATTGTCCGGCAGTTGTGAAAACCTGCTCGACCTGCGCCGGGGAGAACGCCAGGTACTCACAGAACGCATCCACCGCATCGACCAAACCTTCCTCGGCCAGCGCGGGCAGCATTTCGCTACAGATGTGATTGATGTAATCGTCAGCGCGGTTGGCGTATTCAGGCGGTAGTGCATGGGCGGCCAGACACGTACTGCGCACTGTAACCGGCAGGGTGTTGCCCAGTCGGCGGATAACCCGCAGCAGCTTACGCTCGCTGGCCAGATCCAGACCATAACCGGACTTCATCTCAACCGTGGTGACGCCATCCTTGAGCAAATGCCGCAGGCGGCGCTCGGCGCTGGCGTACAGCTCGTCTTCACTGGCCGCGCGTGTGGCGCGCACGGTGCTGGCAATGCCGCCACCGGCCGCCGCTATTTCGGCATAACTCACACCTTGCAGACGCTGCTCGAATTCGCCGCTGCGGTTGCCGCCGAACACCGTATGAGTGTGGCAGTCGATCAGCCCCGGCGTGACCCACGCGCCTTTCAAGTCGATGACACTGTCGTAAGCTGTTTCAACGAGAGCCGATTGAGGCCCGATCCACTCGATCAACGCTCCAGAGGTCACGATGGCGGCATCTTCGATGATCGAGTATTTGCCTTGAGCCATGCTTGCTACGTGACAGTGTTTCCAGAGCGTTTTCATGTCCAGTCTCCGAGGTTACCGGTGGGTGGGAGGGGAATGTTCAGGGCGTTTTGCCGAGCCCGGCTTGCCCCAAATGCGGTAGGCCGCGATCAGCAGCACAACCCAGCCTGCGCCAACGATCAGCGCGATACGGTTGTCGGGGAAATAACCCAGCACGCCGAAAATAAACAGCATGAACACAATGGCGGCGGCCGGAGCGTAGGGCCAGAACGGCACCGGGAATTTCAGCTGCGCCGCTTCTTCGCGGCTCATCTTGCGGCGCATGGCGACTTGAGTGAGCAGAATCATCAGCCAGACCCAAACGGTGGCGAAGGTCGCAATCGAGGCGATGACCATGAACACGTTTTCCGGGATTCGGTAATTCAGCCAAACACCAAGCAGCAGCGCGACGCCCATCACCAACACGGTCATCCACGGCACGCCTTGTCTGGACAGTTGCGAGAACGCCGCCGGTGCCTGACCCTGTTGCGCCAGGCCATACATGATGCGGCCTGCGCCGAACACGTCGCTGTTGATCGCCGACACCGCAGCGGAAATCACCACCACGTTCAGCAGCGCAGCCGCCCATGGCAGGCCGAGGCTGGAGAAAATCTGCACGAACGGGCTGTTTGCCTTGGTGATCTGCGACCAAGGGAACAGCGACATCAGCACGAACAAGGTCAGTACGTAAAACAGCAGAATGCGCAGCGGCACCGAGTTGATGGCCTGCGGAATAGTACGTT
This sequence comes from Pseudomonas caspiana, assembly GCF_002158995.1. Lineage (GTDB taxonomy): Bacteria > Pseudomonadota > Gammaproteobacteria > Pseudomonadales > Pseudomonadaceae > Aquipseudomonas > Aquipseudomonas caspiana. The sequence goes on from NZ_LOHF01000005.1 coordinate 175,447, forward strand.
GCGGGTCTTTGGCTTCGCCCGCGGTGATGCCGATGATTTCGATACCGCCAAACGCGAACATCACCACCGCAAAGCAGGCGATCAAACCGCCGATGCCATTGGGCATGAACCCGCCATGGCTCCACAGGTTGCTGATACTGGAAACCGTCTCGCCACTGCCCGACAGGTTGACCCCGAACAGCAGCAAGCCAAGCCCGGCGACGATCATCGCGACGATGGCGCCGACTTTGAGCAGTGACAGCCAGAACTCGGTCTCGCCGAAGACTTTGACGTTGCACAGGTTGAGTGCGCCGATCAGGAAGACAATGCCCAGTACCCAGATCCAGCGCGGGACTTCCGGGAACCAGAAACCCATGTAAATCCCAAAGGCGGTGACGTCGGCGATGCAGACAATGATCATCTCAAAGGCGTAGGTCCAGCCGAGCACGAAGCCCGCCATCGGGCCCAGGTAGGTGCTGGCGTATTCGCCGAACGAGCCGGAGACCGGGTTGTGCACGGCCATTTCACCCAAGGCGCGCATGACCATGAAAACGGCTGCGCCACCGATCAGGTAAGCCAGTAAAACGGCCGGGCCTGCCATCTGGATCGCTGAAGCCGAGCCGTAGAACAGGCCGGTGCCGATGGCTGACCCCAGCGCCATGAAGCGAATGTGACGGGCCGAAAGCCCGCGTTTCAAACCTTGCTGTGACGTCATTTCAATCCAATCCAGTTTCTTTCCAGCGAACTGCCAGGTACTCAGGCGCGCAAGGATACCTGCTGGGTCGCGTCGGCCAAATCATTGGCCTGTCGGGTGTCGCCTGGCTGACATCCGGTGTCATGGATGTCTATACGTTTGTGACCCCTCGCGGCTAAAGCCGCTCCTAAGGACGACACGTATCCGTAGGACTGGCTTTAGCCGGGAGGACGTCATCACATTTGCCGCATCTGTTTCGTCAGGAATATCGAGTCATCGTTCTTCGCGGGCAAGCCCGGCTCCCACAGGAGAACACGATCTCATGTTGGAGCAGCCGGGGTGGCGCTCCACCTTGCCCGCGATAAACGATAACGCGGTGTGTCGTCTGACTGCGTCTCATGTATCGCGAGCAAGCTCTGCTCCCACAGGGGAACGCATTCCTTTGTGGGAGCTGGGCTTGCCCGCGATATAGGCGACTCAATCTAAAGTCATACCGCGTCCAGTTTTATCGTCGGAATGCCGCCCAGACCAGGCTCAGCTCCCACATGAGTGGTGTGCTCCATAAGATTGGATTCGCCTCGCGAGACATCGACTGTTGTCGACCGGCACTGGCGAAACACTCTTTCAAGCAGCGCTTCACTCCTGAGCACCTTGGCGCTGCTGGCAATATCCGGCGCGAGCCAGCGGTCTTCGTCGTACGGCGGGACTTCTTCGCGGAGCACGCGCCACGCGGCATCGGTGCCGACGCCAAAGCGCTGGATCTTCAAAAATTCGAAGGCCTGGGCCGCAAGCAAATACTCAATCGCCAGAATCTGGGTGGTGTTATCCAGCACCTTGTGCAGCTTCAGCGCAGCGTTGGTGCCCATGCTCAAATGGTCTTCCTGCAGGCCCGAGGTGACGAAGTTATCGGTAACCGCCGGTTGCGCCAGTTGGCGGTTTTCAGCGCACAGGGACGCCGCGACGTACTGAACAATCATCATCCCCGAGTTGACCCCCGGCTGGCTGACCAGAAACGCCGGCAGGTTGCTGATGGTCGGGTTGATCAGGCGATCCAGTCGCCGCTCGGCAATCGAGCCCAGTTCCGCCACGGCAATTGCCAATAGATCTGCGGCCATGGCCACAGATTGACCATGCGGGTTGGCTTGCGACACCACGCGATACGCCTCAGGCGTGCCAAGCAACAGCGGGTTGTCAGTCGCCGAGTTCAGCTCGATTTCAATTTGCCGGGTCGCGTGTACTAATTGGTCGCGGGTCGCGCCGTGCACCTGCGGGATCGAGCGAACGCTCAGCGCGTCCTGAGTCCGGATGCCATGGCTGTTGACCACCACTTCGCTGCCGTCCAGCAACCCGCGCAGGTTGCTGCCGACGATTTGCATGCCCGGATGCGGCTTGAGCGCGATGATCTCGGCATCGAACGCATTGATCTGAACGCCAAGCGCTTCGAAACTCATGGCGCCAATCACATCCGCCCACTGCGTCAGGCGCTGCGCATCGGCGATCGCCAGGCAGCTCAGGCCGGTCATGCACGGCGTACCGTTAACCAGGCACAGCCCGTCTTTCGCACCCAGCACCACCGGACTCAACCCTTCGGCGTCCAGCGCCTGCTGTGCAGGTACGACATGGCCGCGATAACTGACGTTGCCCACGCCCAGCAAGGCAATGCCGATGTGTGCCATGTGGGTCAGATAACCCACCGAACCCTGGGATGGCACGTGCGGCGTGATGTTGCGGTTCAGCAGGTTGAGTAGAGCCTCGACGACTTGTCGGTGCAGTCCGGATTTGCCTTGGCTGTAGTTGATGATTGCCGCGCAGATGATCGACCGGGTTTGCTCGTCTGAAAGCGCTACACCGACGCCACACGCGTGGCTCAGCAAGGTATTGCGCGACAGCTGGCTCAGTTGCTCGCCTTGCAGGGAAATGTTGCACAGCGCGCCCAGCCCGGTGTTTACGCCATAAGCCCGCTCGCCGCTGGCGACGATGCGCTCGACAATGGCCTGAGCGTTGTCGATTCGCGCCCAGGCGCTGGCCGAAAGCGCGAGCTGTGCGCCCCTGCGAGCAACTGCAACCACGTCCTGCCAACGGACCGGACCTTCACCAATGACCACTTGTTCGACGGGCGACATCTGCACGCTTCCTTACACGGTGACTGCGCGCCGCTGCACGAAACGATCAACGTATTCGTCGGCGGGGGAGTAGAGGATTTCTTTCGGAGTGCCCACTTGAATCAACTGCCCGTCCTTGAGAATCGCGATGCGATTGCCAATGCGCACGGCTTCATCGAGGTCATGGGTGATGAACACAATGGTTTTCTTCAGGCTGCTTTGCAGCTCCAGTAACTGATCCTGCATTTCGGCGCGAATCAGCGGATCGAGAGCGCTGAACGCCTCATCCATCAGGATGATGTCGGTGTCCGCAGCCAGTGCCCGAGCAAGCCCCACCCGTTGGCGCATGCCGCCGGAGAGCTGATGCGGGTATTTGTTTTCGTAGCCTTGCAGGCCCACGGTGCTGATCCAGTGCCGGGCGCGTTCGATGCAATACTCTTTGCTCTCGCCGCGCACTTTCAGGCCGTAGGCGACGTTGTCCTGCACAGTCTTGTGCGGCAGCAGGCCGAAGCTCTGGAACACCATGCTGATTTTCTGGCGACGAAATTGGCGCAGGGCTTCCATGTCGTACTGCAGGATGTCTTCGCCATCGACCAGGATTTCACCGCTGGTGGGATCAATCAGGCGATTGAAGTGGCGCACCAACGTCGATTTACCTGAACCGGACAGGCCCATGATCACGAAGATTTCACCGCTGCCGATGGACAGCGACAAGTCGTTCACGCCGACCACGCAGCCGGTTTTTGCCAGAACTTCGTCTTTACTGCCGTTTTGCCTGACCATTTCCAGCGCGTCCTTGGGACGGTTGCCGAAAATCTTGAAGACGTTGCGGACCACGATTTTGTTGGGCTCTTGGTTAGTCATTTGTTCGCCTCATGCCGTGGCCGGCCGTATGCCTGGGTGATGCGGTCGATGACCACTGCGAGAATCACAATCGCCAGCCCGGCTTCCAGTCCGCGTCCGACGTTCAGGGTCTGAATGCCCACCAACACATCTTCGCCAAGGCCGCGAGCACCGATCATCGAGGCGATAACAACCATCGACAGGGCCATCATCGTGGTCTGGTTGATCCCGGCCATGATGCTTGGCAGTGCCAGCGGCAGTTGCACGCCGAACAATTGTTGCCAGCGGTTCGCGCCGAAGGCATTGATTGCTTCCATGACTTCGCCGTCCACCTGACGAATGCCCAGATCAGTGAGGCGAATCAGCGGCGGTGCGGCGTAGATCACGGTGGCAAAAATCGCCGGAACCTTGCCCAGGCCAAACAGCATCAGCACCGGAATCAGGTAAACGAAGCTGGGCATGGTCTGCATGATGTCCAGCAATGGCATCAGCACCGAACGCAGACGATTGCTGCGTGCCGAGAGAATGCCCAATGGAATGCCGATGATCACTGAAATCACGGTGGCGACCAGCATCAGCGCCAGCGTCTGCATCAGCTTGTCCCACAGCCCGACCGCGCCGACCAGAAACAGCAGGCCGACGATGACCGCCGTAGTGACGATTTTGCGTGTGGCGTGCCAGGCAATGCCGCCGACAATCGCCAGCATCAACCACCACGGCGCCATGCGCAGCAGGCCTTCCAGATTGACGATGGCCCACAGCAGCGTGTCGGAGATCTGCCGGAACACATCGCCGTAATTGGTCACCAGCGCATCAACCCAGTCGTTGACCAGATTGGCGATGGAGAATGTGAAGCTTTCGGGGAACATAAGGTGCTCTCTGAACTGGAATTCAATTCTGTAGGAGCTGCCGAAGGCTGCGAAGGCGGTGGATCAGGTACATCGCTTCGCAGCCTTCGGCCGCTCCTACAGGGGATTGCGTTACAACGAAGCATCCACCTTTTTCGCCGCTTCTTCACTCACCCAGGCGTGCCAGACTTCCGGGTGTTCCTTGAGGAAGATTTTCGCCAGTTTCGGCGATTCGATGCGGTCCTTGGTCATGCGGGCCAGGTTCTGGTTGAGCAGATCAATGGGGATGTTGACCTTTTCCATGACTGACACCAATTCCGGAGCCTGTTCGTGGAAGGTCTTGGACAAGCCCACCTTGATTTCGATGTTCTTGTTCACGCCATCCTTTTCTTCCAGACGTACCAGATCCACCTGGCCCATCAGAGGCGTCGGCGACCAGTAGTAAGTCAGGATCGGCTCGCCACGTTTGTAGCTCGACAGGATCGCTGCATCCAGTGCTGGGCCAGTGCCTGGGCGGAAATTAGTGTATTTGTCTTCCAGACCGTAGGTCTTCAGCATTTCGCTGTTTTCAAGCTCGCAGGTCCAGCCAGCAGGGCAGTTGTAAAAACGGCCTTTGCCCGGCTCTTCAGCGTCTTTGAACAGCGTCGAGTATTTGGCCAGATCGCTGATGGATTTCAGGTCCGGAGCCTTGGCTTCTAGCTTGCGCTTGGCGTCGCCTTCGATCACATAACGCGGCACGTACCAACCTTCGACTGCGCCTTTGACGGGGCTGCCGACACCGACCACTTTCCCGGCTTTCTCAGCCTTGTTCCACACTTCGCTGCGGCCAACCCACTCTTCGGCAAACACCTGAATATCGTTGGTGCTCAGAGCGTTTTCCATGGTGATGGAATTGCCCGGCAAGCTGTCGACTTCACAGCCGTAACCCTTGTTCAGGACCACCTGCAACACGTCGGTCAGCAACATGGCGCTTTCCCAGTTCAGACCGGCGAACTTCACCGGCTTGCCGGATTCGCACCAACCCGCTGCCTGACTTGCGCCAGCGCCGGTGAGCAAACCCAGTGAAATCAACGTGGATAGCAGTGCCTTCTTGGTTTTCATTGTGTGACGCTCCTCGCGAATGGATGTGGGCAGTTTCCAGATCAAAAGGCCAGAAGCCTGATTGCAGGACACTTGACGGTCCTTTGGGGTGGTCAGTTCCTTCTGCACTGTTGGAGATCCTTTGTGGGAGCGGGTGGGCGGCATTCCGACTTGCCCGCGATAAACGATGACGCGATATGCCGTCTAGCTGCGTCTCATGTATCGCGGGCAAGCACCGCTCCCACAGGGAGACTCGCTAGCCCTTGATCATCGGCAGATTCAGGCCCTTCTCGTTGGCGCAATCAATCGCGATCTGATAACCCGCATCCGCATGGCGCATCACGCCGGTGGCCGGGTCGTTATGCAACACGCGGGCGATGCGTTCGGCGGCTTCGTCGCTGCCGTCGCACACAATCACCATCCCCGAATGCTGGGAGAAGCCCATGCCGACGCCGCCGCCGTGGTGCAGTGAAACCCAGGTCGCGCCGCTGGCGGTGTTGAGCAGGGCGTTGAGCAGTGGCCAGTCGGACACCGCATCGGAACCGTCCTGCATGGATTCGGTTTCGCGGTTCGGGCTGGAGACCGAGCCGGAGTCCAGGTGGTCGCGGCCGATCACAACCGGTGCCGACAACTCACCGCTGCGGACCATTTCGTTGAACGCCAGACCGAGTTTGGCGCGCTGACCCAGGCCGACCCAGCAGATACGCGCTGGCAGGCCCTGAAAGGCAATGCGCTCGCGGGCCATGTTCAGCCAGTTGTGCAGATGCGCGTCGTCCGGGATCAGTTCTTTGACCTTGGCGTCGGTCTTGTAGATGTCTTCCGGGTCGCCCGACAGCGCGGCCCAGCGGAAAGGCCCTACGCCACGGCAGAACAACGGACGAATGTAGGCTGGAACGAAACCCGGGAAGTCGAAAGCGTTTGCCGCGCCTTCTTCCTTGGCCATCTGCCGGATGTTGTTGCCGTAATCGAAGGTCGGGATGCCCATTTTCTGGAAGGCCAGCATCGCCTCGACGTGTTCAGCCATGGACTGCTTGGCGGCTTTGACCACCGCGGCTGGCTCGGTCAGAGAGCGGGCGCGGTACTCGTCCCAGGTCCAGCCTTTTGGCAGATAACCATTGAGTGGGTCGTGAGCGCTGGTCTGGTCGGTGACCATGTCCGGGCGCACGCCACGACGCACCATTTCCGGCAGGATTTCCGCGGCGTTACCACACAACGCGATGGAGATCGCCTTGCCTTCAGCGGTGTACTTGGCGATACGTGCCAGGGCGTCATCCAGATCGTCGGCTTGCTCGTCGACGTAACGCGTCTTGAGGCGGAAGTCGATGCGGCTCTGTTGGCATTCGATGTTCAGCGAGCTGGCCCCGGCCATACCTGCGGCCAGAGGTTGCGCGCCTCCCATGCCGCCCAGGCCTGCGGTCAGGACCCACTTGCCTTTGAGGCTGCCGTTGTAATGCTGGCGACCGGCTTCGACGAAGGTTTCGTATGTACCTTGAACGATCCCCTGGCTGCCGATGTAGATCCAGCTACCAGCGGTCATCTGGCCGTACATGGCCAAGCCTTTGGCATCCAGTTCGTTGAAGTGCTCCCAGCTCGCCCAGTGCGGCACCAGGTTGGAGTTGGCGATCAACACCCGAGGCGCGTTGCTGTGGGTCTTGAACACGCCGACCGGCTTGCCGGACTGAACCAGCAGGGTTTCGTCGTCATTCAGATGGGTCAGGCTTTCGACGATCTTGTCGTAGCACTCCCAGTTGCGCGCTGCGCGACCGATGCCGCCGTAAACCACCAGTTCTTTGGGGTTCTCGGCCACTTCCGGGTCAAGGTTGTTCATCAGCATGCGCAATGGTGCTTCGGTCATCCAGCTTTTGGCGGTGAGCTTGGTGCCACGAGCCGCGCGTACTTCGACGTCACGGTAGCGGGTCCAGTCTTGGTTATTCTCGGTCACGAAAGAAGTCCTCAGCGATCAGTTCAATGCACTTGGCTTTACTTGTATGTACAAGCATATGCAATTGAAATACCAACTCTTGAAAACCAGTTGGTAGGAGCGAACTTGTTCGCGAGGGGGGAGGCGGATTGATGAATATATTGGCTGGTCTGGCGCTCTCGCGAACAAGTTCGCTCCTACCATTAATCCGCGCAGGTTCAATAGGTTGTGTGCTGTTTTGGCTGCGTGGTGCTTTGCTGGATTGGCGACGTCTGCGGTACCGTGGACCAACCTTGCAGAGACAGACGCGCTCAAAGAACCAGTCGTCTGCAGTTGTTACTTGGCAAACGACTCGCTTCGTTTTGGGGCGCTCGGTAACAAAATGGTGCGCGGTTTGAGTCAGATGACCTTCACCGCACGCCCGATAAACTGGATCGGACCGGTAGGCTTGCCTATCGGTGAACCGGTGGCTTGTTCCAGCGTCAGCTCGAACAGTTGGTTAGGCTGCAACGGCGGCAGTTTATCCAGTGGCACTTGCAGAGTTTGCCCCGGCTTGACCAGTCCGAGGGAAACCGGGCCTTGCCAGTCATCGCCCTTGGTCCAGAACTCCAGCGCCTTGTCGGCGGGCACTTCGGTAACGCTCAGCGGAATGAGCTGGATGTCTGTGGAGTTGCTGGTCTGAATCACCCAGCCCGGCGCTTTGTCCTGCGGCGCGACCAGCACCACCAGATACGAAGGCGCCGGAGTCGAGCGCGACTGGGTGAACAGCGTCATGCCCAACACCAATGACGCAGCCAGCCCGGCACCGGCAAGACCACGCCAGATCGACAGGTTGTTCCACCAGCTTTGCACGTCGCGTTTTGCGGTTTTTTGTGGCGCGAGCAAATCATCCAGGCTGCGCTCGATCCGCGCCCACAGATGCGGTGGCGGGTTCTGCGGCTCTACCATATCCGTCAGCGGCAGCAGACGTGCTTCCCATTCATCGACTGCGGCGCGCAAGGCGGGCTCGTTGGGCAGCCGACGCTCTACTTCAATTCGTTGCTTGGCAGACAAAGTGCCCAGCACATATTCGCCCGCTAATTCGTTCAGCGGTTTTTGGGGTTCAGTGCCCGAGCTGTTGCTCATCCGATGCACTCCCGTAATGCATTCAGGCTGCGCTTGATCCAGGCTTTGACAGTGCCCAGCGGCGCGCCGATTTTTTGCGCAATCTCTTGATGTGAATAGCCGTCCACGTAAGCGTGGAACACGCAGTTGCGACGTACCGGTTCAAGCTGTTCCAGACAGAATTCGATCCGCCCCGGATTTACCCGCCAGTCAAAACTGTCCACCGTTTCGTTCCAGCCTTCCAGCGTCGCCTGTGCTTCATCGTGCTCGTCTTCATCTTCACTCTGCACTTCCCGGGCATTGTTGCGAATGGCGTTCAACGCCAGATGCCGGGTGATGCTGAATATCCAGCCACGCGCCGAACCCCGGGTCTTGTCGAAGCTTGCCGCCCCGGTCCAGACCTTGATAAAGGCGTCATGCACGATGTCCTGAGCCAATGCGCTGTCGCGCACCAAGCGTTGCGCAACACCGAGCAAACGAGGACTTTCCTGGGCATACAGCCGCTCAAGCGCCTGCCGCTCGCCTCGGGCGCAGGCATCCAGTGCTGCTTCGTAATCAAACAGGGATTCTTGGGAGGACAATTCAATACGCCGTATACAGAGTACTTCTACCCCGATTTGAATCGGAGCACCCGCGCAGGAGCATAGACCAGTTCCTGCGCAGGCTCGCGCTAATTACTTCGCAGACCAGAAGATATAGTCAGCTTGATATTTAACGATTTCCTTGGCGCCTTTGTTGCTCTCGGCACACGCTTTGGCGGGGGCTACGCCGCCTTTGAGCGCGGTACGCTGAATGTACGCAACGCCGGTCATTGCGCCTTTGCCTTCGGCCGGGTTGGCTTTGACCAACTGATACGGCAGGTTGCCAGCGCTGGACGGTGCCACCGCGAGTTGGGTGCCGGTCACTTTCGAACCGTCTTTGGCTTCCCAGGTTGCTGGCGGGCCGTAGTAGGTGCCGACTTGCTTGCCGCTGCGATCATTGAGCACGGCTTTAGGACCCACGAACGCCCATTCCATGCCTTCTGCAGCATTGGCTTTGGCGCGGCACTCGTAAGTGATCTCGCCGACACCGGTGGTTTCCAGGCTGACTTTGAAGCCATCCGGCACTCGCACGGTTTCCGGCAGGTTGCTTTGAGCGAAGGCAGAGGGCGCCAGGCAAGTGAAAGCCAGTGCAGCACCAGTCAGGCAGAGCAAGCGTTTTGCGTTCATGCAGACATCTCCAGTTTTGGGTTTTCGCTTAACAGCCAAACCGGCTGCTTATCTGTACTACCCGCGAGAAACCCATCTGGATGCAGCGATTTGAAAATAAATTTTCAGCCCTTGCTGATTCGGCTGCGCAACAGGATCACGCCCGCAATCGCCGCGAGTCCTGAACCCATCAATACGCCGACTTTTACTTCGTCGATCAGATGCGCGGAACCGGGGAAGGCAAGGTTGCCGATGAACAGACTCATGGTGAAACCGATGCCGCAGAGGATCGCGACGCCATACAACTGCACCCAGTTGCTGCCTTCCGGCATCGACGCCAGGCCGGAGCGAATGGCCAGAACAGCGGCGAGGAATACGCCAATCTGTTTACCCACGAAAAGACCAAGCGCAACGCCCAGCGGTACAGGATCAATCAGGTTCTGCAGCGAGATTCCTGACAACGAAACCCCGGCATTGGCAAAGCCGAAGATGGGCACGATGGCAAACGCGACCCAGTAGTGCAGCTTCTCCTCGAGGAACAGCAGAGGCGAGCGGGACTCTTCTTCAGGTTTGCCCAAGGGAATACACAGCGCCAGAGCGACACCGGCCAGCGTCGCGTGAACGCCCGATTGCAGGACGAAAAACCACAGGGCGGCGCCCAGCAACAAGTACGGCAGCAGGCGTCGCACGCGCAGGCGATTCATCACGATCAAAACCGCGAGCGTGGCGAAGGAGGCCAGCAGCATCGGCATGTTCAGGCCCGAGCTGTAGAAGAAAGCAATGATGGTAACGGCGCCCAGATCATCGAGAATCGCCAGTGCGGCGAGGAAGACTTTCAGAGAAGTTGGCACGCGTTTACCCAGCAGCGATAGCACGCCGAGGGCGAAGGCAATGTCGGTAGCGGCGGGGATCGCCCAGCCGCTCATGGTTTCCTTATTGCCCCAGTTGACCGCTATGTAGATCAGCGCAGGCACTAACATGCCGCCAGCCGCTGCAAAGCCGGGCAGGGCACGCTGGCCCCAGGTAGCCAGGCCACCCGCGAGCACCTCACGTTTGATTTCCAGACCGACCATCAGGAAGAAGATCGCCATCAGCCCGTCGTTGATCCATAGCTCGACGGAAAGCCCCAGCCAGACGCTGTGCAGTGCTGCGAAGTAGCCAGTGGAAAGTCCGGAGTTGGCGACGATCAATGCAGCCAGCGCCGCGCCCATCAAGACGATGCCACCGGCTGATTCGGAGGCCAGGAAGCTGGCGAGAATGGCGATGGCTCTTGGGGTTTCTTTTTTGTTGTTATAGGCAGTCATTGGCGGTGGGAGCGTCCTTGATTTTGATTTGCGCCACATCCCCTGTAGGAGCGTGCGTCAGATCCTGGTCAGTTCAATCAAACAGCAGCGACTGGCGCGGGGTGCGTACAGCACCACTTCCAGCAATTCATCTGCCTCGTTATCCAATTGCAGGCAATCATGCTTTTCCAGCAATTGCGGCGAATGTTCGGCCAGGTTCGCGGCCATCTGCTCTGCCGCGCTGAACAGCAGCAGCGTAGACGCCGAACTGAACAAACGCTGCGGTTTGAGCACATCGACCCACTGCAAACTGACGCGATAACGTTCTGGTGAGTAGATCAGGTTGAAATCGCGAATCGCACCGTCGAGCAATGTGCAACTGACCTGACTGTCGCCGCTGAACGCGAACGGGTCGCCGGGCAGTAGCGGCTCGGTTGTCTTGCCATCGATATCCAGCGTCATGCCCATGCCTTGCAGCACGGTGATGATGCGCTGATAGCCCGCAAACAATGAAAAGCCGCCGGACTGCTCGATATCGGCAATCGACAGACGCCAGCCAAAACCTTCCAGGCCTTCGCCTGCATCGCGGGTCACTTCTTCCGTGCTGCCGCCGCCGTTTTTCCAGGGCATGCGCGGATAGTTGGCGGCGCGTAAAACGGTCAGTTGGCTCATTTGCTGAAACGTCCTTCCAGGCGATGACGGGAACCGGGGTGGATCAGTCGTGCAGCGGTCACTGGCTGACGGCCGGACCATGTGCGACGGCGTATCAACAGGCAAGGTTCGTTGGGGCTGATCTGCAACAGTTCGCACTCATTCGGCTCGGCGAGAATGGCCTCAACCACATGCTCGCCTTCGGTCAAGGGCGCGACTTGCGAGAGATAGGCGTAAGGCGTCTGCTGGGTGAAGTCCTGGCTCAAGTAATCCGGCGCGACCAACGCGTTGACATAGCGATCTTCGATTTGCACCGGCAGATCGTTTTCCAGATGCACGATCAACGAGTGAAAAACCCGCTGACCTTCGCGCATATCCAGCGCCAGGGCTCGCTCGGAGCCTGCGGCTTCTTCTTTCAGCAGGATGACCTTGCAGGTGTGCCGATGACCACGGGCAGCGATTTCGTCAGCGATGTTATGCACTTCAAACAGTGCCGACTGACTCTTGGGCTCGGCGACGAAGGTGCCAACGCCCTGCATACGCACCAACAGGCCTTCGGCGGTCATTTCACGCAGGGCGCGGTTGATGGTCATGCGGCTGAAACCCAGTTGGGTCACCAACTCGCTTTCCGACGGGACGCGGTGATGCGGCGGCCAGTTTCCGCACTGGATCTGCTGGGCGATCATCTGCTTGACGCGGGCGTACAGCGGGGCCGGACTGTCGCCCATTTGGGCAGCCAAAGGTGAAGTGGCAGGCGGAGTCGGCACTGAGGGCAATCCTTTTCGAAGGTAATTCAGGTGCGGGTCGGCGCTGATCTTGCAGCGCTTGGTCATTAATAACGTGTGCTCACGCTAACCATTAACCTGTTCGGCGACAAGCTTGCCGGAGTTTACCGAGCGTGCAAACGTCTGTATATGTATATACAAATCACTTTTTATGGGATTCAGAGCCATGTCCGCCTTCTTTGCCGAGCGTGCATTGTTGCCCACCGGCTGGGCCAATAATGTTCGCATTGAGGTCAGCGCCGCTGGCGTGATCACTCATATCGTCGCGGAGGCAGACGCTTCAGGCGCGGAGTTGCTAAAAGGACCGTTGCTGCCAGGCATGCCGAATCTGCATTCCCACGCGTTTCAGCGGGCGATGGCCGGGCTGGCGGAAGTGGCAGGGAACCCCAATGACAGCTTCTGGACCTGGCGCGATTTGATGTACCGCCTGGTCGGCAAGATCAGCCCGCAGCAACTGGGTGTCATTGCCCGTCAGTTGTACATCGAAATGCTCAAGGGCGGTTTTACCTCGGTCGCTGAGTTTCATTACGTGCATCAGGACACTACCGGCAAGCCGTATGCAAATCCCGCGGAACTGGCGCTGCAAATAAGTCAGGCGGCGAGTTCTGCCGGGATCGGACTGACGCTGTTACCGGTGCTCTACATCCACTCCGGTTTCGGTGGGCAAGCGCCGAACGAGGGTCAGCGGCGGTTTATCCACAGCACCGACAGCTATCTTGATCTGCACGCGCGTCTGCAACCTGTATTGCGCGAGCAGCCAGCACAGCAGTTGGGCCTTTGTTTTCATTCGCTACGTGCGGTAACGCCTGAGCAGATCAGTGCGGTACTGGCCGCCAGCGACCAGCATTGTCCGGTCCATATCCACATCGCCGAACAGCAGAAGGAAGTCGACGACTGCCTGAGCTGGAGCGGCCGTCGGCCTGTGCAATGGCTGTACGAGAACGCTCCGGTGGATGAGCGCTGGTGTCTGGTGCATGCCACGCATGTCGAAGTCGATGAAGTCGCGTTGATGGCGCAAAGCGGTGCGGTTGCCGGGTTGTGCCTAACCACTGAAGCGAATCTGGGCGACGGGATTTTCCCGGCAGTGGACTACATCGCTCAAGGCGGGCGCTGGGGGATCGGTTCAGACAGTCACGTGTCGTTGAGTGTGGTCGAGGAGTTGCGTTGGCTTGAGTACGGTCAGCGATTGCGCGATCAGCGTCGCAATCGCTTGTATCGCAGCGATCAGCCAATGGTCGGCAGGACGTTGTTTGATGCAGCACTGGTCGGTGGGGCGCAGGCGCTGGGGCAGCCTATCGGTGGTCTGGAAGTGGGGCAGCGTGCCGACTGGCTGGTGCTTGATGGCAATGATCCATACATCGCCACCGCGTCGGACGACGGGATCCTCAACCGCTGGTTATTCGCGGGCAGCGACCGGCAGATTCGCGACGTGATGGTCAACGGCAAGTGGGTGGTGCGTGAAGGGCATCATGCCGGGGAAGAGCAGAGCAAACGTGAGTTTGCGCAGGTGCTGCGGGAGTTGTTGGGGTAACGTTCAGTATTTGAAGGCGTCGACGTGGGACCGGCTTCAGCCGGGAAGGCGGTATTTCTGACGATAGAAATGTTGCGAATGTACCGGCCTCTTCCCGGCTAAAGCCGGTCCCACGACATCGCGTGAATACGTGGGATCGCATCCCCCCCTTTGGAGAGTGGACGATGATCCCGGCAGTGATTATTTCTCGGTTTTCCCGATCTTCGAATCTTCAACCCGCCAGACCAGCTTGGTGGTGTCGTATCCCTGCTGTTGAGCCTGGCTGAGCAAATGCTCTTTCACTTCCTTGGAGATGGTAGGCGTGCGCGAAAGCAGCCACAGGTATTTGCGGTCCGGATTGCCCACGACAGCGGTCTTGTAGCCGTCGCCGATGTACAGCACCCAGTAGTCGCCTTTGGCTACGCCGGGCAGCAGGCGGGAGAACCAGTTATCGAACTCCACCCATAACTTGTCGGTTTTACCCGCCACTTGCGGTGTAGCTGTACCTGTTGCTTCCTGCCACTCACCTTCAATGGTCCGGCAGCGGTTGGTCACGCCGACGTTGCCATCTTCCTTGAGGGCGTAATGCGCTTCGGATTGCGCGCAGTTACGCTGGAAGAACATCGGTAAACGAGCGATTTCGTACCAAGTGCCCTGATACTGTTTGAGGTCGACGTTACCAACCGTTCTTGGCTCAAGGTTTTCAGCGGAATGCGCGAAACCGATTGCGAGAAAGCTGGCCATGACCACCAGCCCAAAGCGCACGAGTAATTTGATCATCTGTTATTTCAAACCCTGTCCCGAAAAAAGCACAACCTTGTCGGCGGCGTACTGCACGCTGATAAAGCTCTTCTGATCGCCCCACGTGCAGCTGGACATACCCAGCGCGCCGGAGCATTCGGTCGGGCTGCCGAGCAGGCGTTCAACTTCAGCCTTGGGCATACCCGCAGAAAGCTTCGAGTAATTTTCCTGATTAACCTTGCTGCATGCGGTCAGCAATACGAGAAACGACAACAACGCTAGAGAGCGCAGAGACATGGATGAAGCTCCTGAACGGAAAAGGGCAACGCCGCAGCAAACGGTCGATGGGCAGGTTGCTGGCGTAATACCGCAAGCTTAGAAGAGAAAAGCGGGGTCTGGTTCCGTTGAGGAAAAAATCCATTTTTTCGAGCAAACGCATACCTGTGGGAGCGGTGCTTGCCCATGCGCGCGTTTCTTACTTAAAACCGCGAACCAGGCTGTTTCAGGAATTCAATCTCTTCCGGCGTTGAAGCACGGCCAAGAATTGCGTTGCGATGCGGGAAGCGCCCAAAGCGATCGATGACTGCCCGGTGGCGTTCGGCGTAATCAAGACTGTGGTTGAAATAGTCGCGGTCTGTGGAGGGAAGCAGGGGGAGGAGTTCGGTGAAGCGGGCGACGGCTTCATTTTGTGCGTCGAGGGTTTCGCTATGTTCCAGCACCAGATAGATGAAGGTGCGCTGCAGCGGGTCCAGATGCTGGTCACGGCCAAGCTTCAGGCCGTGGGCAACAAGCGCCTGAGCGCGTTGATCGCCAGCGAAAGCTTTAGGTGTGTCGCGATAAATCATGCGTGGTAGTTGATCGAGCAGCAGTACCAACGCCAGCCAGCCATCAGGACTTTCAGTCCACTCTTTCAAACCACCCGAAAGTGCGGATTCGACCAGATCACCAAAACGCGTATGCGCTTCGGTGTCCTGAGCCTTGTCCTTGCCGAACCACAACTTGCCCTTGGCCTTCGCCACTTCGGAGGGCGATCCGGCAGAGCCGAACCACCATTCCAGCAGCGGGAGCCAAGGGGCAGTCATGTTAGTCAGGCCTTATGGTACGAGGTCGCGCGCTCAACTTCTTCTTTCGAGCCCAGAAACACAGCCACACGCTGGTGCAGACCGTCCGGCTGAATGTCGAGGATGCGCTGATGACCGTCGGTGGACGCGCCGCCAGCTTGTTCGACCAGGAAGGACATCGGGTTGGCTTCGTACATCAAGCGCAGTTTGCCCGGCTTGGATGGCTCGCGGCTGTCACGTGGGTACATGAACAGACCGCCTCGGGTCAGGATGCGGTGTACATCGCCGACCATCGCAGCAACCCAGCGCATGTTGTAGTTCTTTTTCAGTGGACCGGCTTCGCCAGCCAGCAGTTCGTCAACGTAGCGTTGTACTGGAGCTTCCCAGTGTCGCTGGTTGGACATGTTGATCGCGAATTCCTGAGTGGAGGTCGGGATCTTGATGTCTTCGTGGGTCAGTACGAAGCTGCCCATTTCACGATCCAGCGTGAAGCCTTTGACGCCATCGCCCAAGGTCAGAACCAGCATGGTTTGCGGGCCGTAGATCGCATAACCGGCGGCTACTTGCTGAGTACCTGGCTGCAGGAAAGCCTTTTCGTTCAAAGGCTCGTTCTGGCTCAGGTATTCATTCGGGCAGCGCAGTACGGAGAAGATGGTGCCGACCGGGGCGTTGATGTCGATGTTCGACGAGCCGTCCAGTGGGTCGAAAACCAGCAGGTAGGCGCCTTTCGGGTATTTGCCCGGGATCTGGTAGGCGTTGTCCATTTCTTCGGACGCCATGCCTGCCAGGTGACCGCCCCACTCGTTGGCTTCGAGCAGGATTTCGTTGGAGATCACGTCGAGCTTCTTCTGCACTTCGCCCTGAACGTTTTCAGTGCCCATGCTGCCGAGCACGCCGCCCAGCGCGCCTTTGGAAACGGCGTGGCTGATTTCCTTGCACGCTCGCGCCACCACTTCGATCAGGAAGCGCAGATCGGCAGGAGTGTTGTTGCTGCGGGTCTGCTCAATCAAATAGCGACTCAGGGTAACGCGGGACATGGATAGCTCCGAATAGGGGGAATAAAAAACCCGCGCAGTTTAGCGCGAGTCGAGACGTAATACTGCCTATAAGACTGGGTTAACACCCATTGAGTTCACGTGTGGGCAGAGCGTAGCTGGAAAATGCTGAAACGGTGGCTGAAACGAGTTGGTTACCGAGTGAAGCACGATCCCCTGTGGGAGTTGGGCTTGCCCGCGATAAGAATGGCGCGATCTAAAGTGAACCGCGTCCAGCCCTATCGCGGGCAAGCCCGGCTCCCACATTGGCCGTATTGCCAAAGTGGGAGCGGTTTGCGCTTATTCCATCAATCCAGCGCGTTCCAGATATCCCCAGCATATTCCCGGATCGTCCGGTCAGACGAGAACCAGCCCATGCGTGAAGTGTTGAGCACCGCGGAGCGCCACCACTCTTTCGAGTCGTGCCAGTGGGCTTCGACCCTGGCCTGGGCGTCCCAGTAGGAATCAAAGTCGGCACAGACCAGAAAGCGGTCGTAGGCCAGCAATTGATCGATCAGGCCGGCATAACGGTTAGGATCATCCGGCGAAAACACGCCGCCCCGAATGGCTTGCAGAACGTCATTGAGTCGACCCGAGGCCGCCGCTGCCGCGTAAGCGCTGAAGTCGCCCACTTGCTTATGAGCTTCGACTTCCCGAGCGGTCATGCCGAAGATGAACATGTGTTCCAGGCCTACCTGCTCGCTCATCTCCACGTTGGCACCGTCCAGCGTGCCGATGGTCAGCGCACCGTTGAGGCCGAATTTCATGTTGCTGGTGCCCGATGCTTCCAGGCCCGCAGTTGAAATCTGCTCGGACAAGTCGGCTGCCGGAATGATGCTTTCCGCCAGGCTGACGTTGTAGTTGGGCATAAAGACGACTTTGAGCAGGCCGCGCACAGTCGGGTCGCTATTGACCGTGCGAGCAATATCGTTAGTCAGCTTGATGATCAACTTGGCGGAGTGATAACTGGCCGCCGCTTTACCCGCGAAGATCTTCACGCGTGGCACCCAATCGGTGCCCGGCTGAGCCCGGATGGCCTGATATAAGGCAACGGTGTGAAACAGGTTCAACAGTTGGCGCTTGTATTCATGAATCCGTTTGACCTGCACATCGAACATTGCCGCCGGATTGACCACGATCCCCAGGCGTTCTTTGATGATCGCCGCCAGTGCACGTTTGCTGTGCAGGCGCTGATCCGCGAACTGCTTGCGGAAAGAGCTCTTGTCCGCGAACGGTTCCAGCTCGATCAGGCGCGTTTCTGCGTTATCCAGCACGTCCTCGCCCAGCGACTCGGTGAGCATTTCGGTGAGCTTGGGATTTGCCTGGAACAGCCAGCGGCGAAAGGTAATGCCGTTGGTTTTGTTGTTGATCCGGTCCGGATACAGCTTGTGCAGTTCGGCGAAGACCGTCTTGCGCATCAACTGGGTATGCAACGCCGAAACGCCGTTAATGCTGTGAGAACCGAGGAACGCCAGGTTGCCCATGCGCACTCGACGACCGTTCTCTTCCTCGATCAGCGATACCGCGCGCAGCACGTCAAAGTCGTGAATGCCTTTGGCACGCAAGGTGTCGATGTGCTGAGCATTGATGATGTAGATGATCTGCATGTGGCGCGGCAGCATCCTCTCCATCAAGCCAACCGACCAGGTTTCCAGCGCCTCGGGCAGCAAGGTGTGGTTGGTGTAGGCGAGGGTGCCTACGGTGATCTTCCATGCCGCATCCCACGCGATACCGTGGGTGTCGATCAACTGGCGCATCAGCTCGGCGACTGCGATGGACGGGTGCGTGTCGTTCATCTGGATGGCTGCGTGTTCCGGCAGGTCCATCAATGTTGCGTGCATGTTCAGATGGCGGCGCAGCAAATCCTGCAGCGACGCGGAAACGAAGAAGTATTCCTGGCGCAGGCGTAATTCCTGGCCGGCCTCAGTGGCGTCGTTCGGATAGAGCACGCGGGAGATACTTTCTGCGCGCACGACCTCGGCCACTGCACCAAAGTGGTCACCGGCGTTGAAACGCTCCAGGTGCAGATCGCCCACCGCGCGGGCGCGCCACAGACGCAAGGTGTTCACGCTTTTACCGCGCCATCCCACCACAGGCGTGTCGTAGGCAATAGCCCGGACGGTTTCAGACGGGCGCCAGACCTGACGCTGTTCACCGGCCTCGTTGGTGAGGGTGTCGACACTGCCGCCGAAACCGATCGGGTAAACCACTTCCGGGCGCTCGAATTCCCATGGGTTACCGAAGTCCAGCCAGTTCTCGGTTTGTTCCTGCTGCCAGCCATCGACGATTGCCTGGCGGAACAAGCCGTGTTCGTAACGAATACCGTAACCGTGACCTGCGATGCCCAGCGTCGACATGCTTTCCATGAAGCAGGCTGCCAGACGACCCAGGCCGCCGTTACCCAGCGCGGCGTCCGGCTCAAGTAATTTGATGCGCTCGATGTCCACGCCCAGTTCAGTCATCGCTTCGCGAGCGACTTCCAGCAGGCCAAGGTTGCTCAGGCTGTCGTACAGCAAACGCCCGATAAGAAACTCCAGCGACAGGTAATACACCCGTTTCTGGACCTTGCGATAAATCTGCCGGGTATGGTCCATCCAGTGCTCGACCATATGGTCACGAGCAGCGAGTGCTACAGCTTCGAACCAGTCATGCTCAAACGCATGGTCAGGGTCCTTACCCACCGAATAGGTGAGTTTGGCGAGAACAGCGGCGCGAAAAGCAGCCACTTCAGCGTCACGAACGAGTGGTTCCTGAGACATCGATACGACCTCAAGTAGTCAGACGAATGAAGGATGGGGTTTCTTTGACTGTAGGGCGTGTCTGCAAAACTTTCCTGAATTTTTCCTAAATTACTCAGGACACGACTCACGCTTCGACAGACTCATGCCGCTCTGGTTCGCCCATTTGAGCAATTGGCAAACCGCTTGCATCGATCGTTCCACACTTGGCATGAGCTGCGAGTGACAGCATGAACATTCCTCGTTTCGGGTTTATGATGCCTCCACGGCAAAAAAATAGAAGAACCCGAACCGCACTTACGGAGCACCTATGCAGACCTTGTATCCGCAGATCAAACCTTACGCCCGGCACGATCTGGCTGTAGAGGCGCCGCACGTTTTGTATGTCGATGAAAGCGGGTCACCGGAAGGTCTGCCGGTGGTGTTTATTCATGGCGGCCCCGGCGCGGGCTGCGATGCGCAAAGCCGCCGCTATTTCGATCCCAATCTGTATCGCATCATCACTTTTGATCAGCGTGGTTGCGGTCGTTCGACGCCTCATGCAAGCCTGGAAAACAACACCACCTGGGATCTGGTTGCTGACCTTGAGCGAATTCGCGAGCATCTGGGCATTGATAAATGGGTGCTGTTTGGTGGCTCGTGGGGTTCAACCCTGTCGTTGGCCTACGCTCAAACTCATCCGGATCGCGTCCACGCCCTGATCCTGCGCGGCATTTTTCTGGCTCGCCCGCAGGAAATCGAGTGGTTCTATCAGGCGGGTGCCAGCCGTATGTTCCCGGATTACTGGCAGGATTATGTGGCTCCGATCCCGCTGGAAGAGCGCGGCGATCTATTGACCGCGTTCCATAAACGCCTGACCGGTACCGACCAGATTGCCCAGATGCATGCGGCCAAGGCCTGGTCCACGTGGGAAGGCCGTGCTGCGACGTTGCGTCCTAATCCGCAAGTGGTTGATCGCTTCTCCGAGCCGCAGCGCGCATTGTCCATCGCGCGTATCGAGTGCCATTACTTCACCAATAATTCCTTCCTTGAAGAAAACCAGTTGATCCGCGACATGCCGAAAATCGCCCATTTGCCGGGGATCATCGTGCACGGCCGCTATGACGTCATCTGCCCGCTGGATAATGCCTGGGAGCTGCACCAGGCCTGGCCGAACAGCGAGCTGCAAGTGATTCGCGATGCGGGGCATGCTGCGTCCGAGCCGGGTATCACCGACGCACTGGTCCGCGCCGCCGCGCAAGTGGCTGCTCGTTTGCTGGATTTGCCGCCTGAAGAGGCGTGATGCCGTTTGCTGGAGCGAGGGAGTTTGATACATGAAAGGCTTGCTACAACGTGTCAGCAGCGCAAGCGTGGAGGTGGATGGGCAGATCGTTGGTTCAATCGACCAAGGTCTGATGGTGTTAGTGGGGGTCGAGCCTCAAGACACTCAGGCCAGTGCCGACAAGCTGCTACATAAGCTGCTTAACTACCGCGTGTTCAGCGATGCTGACGGCAAGATGAATCTATCCTTGCGCGATGTCGCAGGAGGTTTGCTGTTGGTTTCGCAGTTCACGCTGGCAGCGGATACCAAAAGCGGCATGCGGCCGAGCTTCTCCAAAGCAGCCCCGCCCGCTTTGGGAGCCAAGTTGTTCGAGTATTTATTGAATCAGGCAAAAAGCTCGCATGCGGTGGTTGAATCGGGCCAATTTGGTGCAGACATGCAAGTTCATTTGGTAAATGATGGCCCCGTGACTTTTCTGCTGGAGGGGTAAAGTATCGATTTGCTGTACTGCCCCCGGATTTATTAGGCTGCAAAGCAATAAATACTTCATCGGACATGGTGCGTTGTGGCGCGCGCTACTAGATAATCGCGCCGTCCGGGGATCCGCGTTTGTGGCACCGTTTGGCAAGGTCAGAAGCTGGTCCGACACCGTTTGGGGAATCATTAGGTTCTTTCGGAGTCGGAACAATGCTCGCCAACCCGGCAATTGATAGCTGGCCGTTGGTTTCTTCATCTGTTTTCGGCGAGGGTTGCTCGTGATTGTTAGTCCCTGTAATGCGGTAAAGACACCTGGCAAGCGGTTGCGTAGCGCGCTATTGGCAAGTTCAGCCCTGATCTCATTGTTCAGCGCCACACAACTGTGGGCGTTTAGTCTTGATGACGTAGCGAGCAGAGCGAAGGAACTGGCCGACAAGAAGTACGAAGCCCCGCGTAGCAATCTGCCGGCCGAGTTCCGCGACATGAAGTTCGCGGACTACCAGAAAATCCGTTTCCGTGAGGATCGTGCTGAATGGGCGGGCGACAGAACGCCGTTCAAAGTCTCGTTCTATCACCAGGGTATGCACTTCGACACCCCGGTCAAAATCAACGAAGTCACTGCGACAACCGTTGAAGAGATCAAGTACGACTCCAGCCGCTTTGATTTTGGCGATGTGAAGTTCGATCCTAAAGCGACCGAGAAACTCGGCTATGCCGGTTTCCGTGTCCTGTACCCGATCAACAAAGACGACAAACAAGACGAAATCATGACCATGCTGGGCGCGAGCTACTTCCGCGTTATCGGTAAAGGTCAGGTTTATGGTCTGTCTGCGCGTGGCATGGCGATCGATACCGCACTGCCGTCTGGCGAAGAGTTCCCACGTTTCACCGAGTTCTGGATCGAGAAGCCAGGCACCGATGACAATCATCTGGTGATCTTTGCGCTGCTCGACTCCCCGCGTGCGACCGGTGCTTACAAGCTGACCCTGCGTCCGGGTACCAATACTCTGGTTGATGTCCAGTCGCGCATGTATCTGCGTGACAAGGTCTCCAAGCTGGGCGTTGCTCCGCTGACCAGCATGTACCTGTTTGGTGCAAACCAGCCTTCGCGCGTTCAGAACTATCGCCGCGAGCTGCATGACTCCAATGGTCTGTCGATCCAGGCGGCCAACGGCCAATGGCTGTGGCGTCCACTGACCAACCCTAAACACCTCGCTGTCAGCAGCTTCTCGGTAGAGAATCCGCGCGGCTTCGGTCTGCTGCAACGTGGTCGCGACTTCAGCAACTATGAAGATCTGGACGACCGCTACGACAAGCGTCCAAGTGCATGGATCGAACCTAAGGGCGATTGGGGCAAAGGTACCGTCGATCTGGTAGAAATCCCGACTGCTGACGAAACCAACGACAACATCGTTGCGTTCTGGAAGCCAGATACTTTGCCAGCACCGGGCGAGCCAGTTGACTTCAACTATCGCATCCACTGGACCATGGACGAGAAAGCCATTCACTCGCCTGATCTGGGCTGGGTCAAGCAGACCCTGCGTTCTGCCGGTGATATCCGTCAGTCCAACCTGATTCGTCAGCTGGACGGCAGCGTAGCGTTCCAGGTCGATTTCGTCGGTCCGATCCTCGCGTCGATGCCTGAAGACAAGACCATTCGTAGCCAGGTCACCACTGACACCAATACTGAGCTTGTGGAAAACAACCTGCGCTACAACCCGGTGACCAAAGGCTATCGCCTGACGTTGCGGGTCAAGGTCAAGGACACCAACAAGCCGATCGAGATGCAGGCCTATCTGCTGCGCGAGATCCCGGCCGAGCCAGGCAAGGAACCTGCGGTATTGGTTGCTGCCAAAGCTCACATCGGTGACGAGAAAAAAGCTGCGCCTAAAGAGGCTCCGAAGAAAGAAGCCACCGCAGACGCCGCGAAGGATCCGAAAGCCGACGTAGCCAAGGCTGACGCAGCCAAACCTGCCGATGCCAAAGCCGATGCAGCCAAACCTGCTGATGCTGCCAAGTCCGACGCCAAGCCAGCCGACGCTGCCAAAACAGACGTGGCCAAAGCTGACGTAGCCAAAGACGGCAAAGAGACCCAGCAGCCAGAAGCCGATGCGGCACCCACCAATCCAGAGCCGGCCAAGACGCTGCAAGTCATGACCGAGACCTGGAGCTACCAGTTGCCAGCCGATGAGTAATTCCGTACCGGTGCCAGTGTCTCTCAGCGAGTACCTGGCACACCTCCCGATGAGCGATGAGCAGCGAGCCGAACTGGCTGGCTGCACCTCGTTCGCCGAGTTGCATGAGCGTTTGTCTGCTCAGCCAGTTACCGATACTGCCGAAGCCGCTCAGGCTTCGGTGGGTCGCCGACTGACGCTGACTACCGCCGAGGCGCTGGAAGAGGCCGAAATGCTGGCCCTCGACGCCAATGGTCGCGTGTGCCTCAAGGCTACTCCACCGATCCGTCGGACCAAAGTCGTGCCTGAGCCATGGCGGACCAACATTCTGGTTCGTATCTGGCGTCGCATGACCGGTCGCAGCAATCCGGTCGAGCCAAAGGTTGAGCGCGATCTGCCCAAGGCGCGCTGGCGCACCGTGGGTTCGATTCGTCGTTACATCCTGCTGATCCTGATGCTCGGTCAGACCATAGTGGCTGGCTGGTACATGAAAGGCATTCTGCCGTACCAAGGCTGGTCGCTGGTTTCACTCGATGAAATCACGCACCAGACTTTCGTGCAGACCATGTGGCAGGTTCTGCCCTATGCCTTGCAGACCAGCATTCTGCTATTGTTCGGGATTCTGTTCTGCTGGGTTTCAGCCGGTTTCTGGACCGCCTTGATGGGCTTCCTGGAGTTGCTGACAGGCCGCGACAAATACCGGATTTCCGGTGCCAGTGCGGGTAACGAGCCGATTGAGAAGGGTGCTCGTACTGCGTTGGTCATGCCGATTTGTAACGAAGACGTGCCTCGTGTGTTTGCGGGTTTGCGGGCGACTTTCGAGTCGGTTGCGGCCACCGGTGACCTCGACCGTTTCGACTTCTTCGTGCTCAGCGATACCAACGAGACCGACATCGCCGTAGCCGAGCAACAGGCTTGGCTGGACGTGTGCCGCGAGACAAAAGGCTTCGGCAAGATCTTCTATCGCCGTCGCCGTCGTCGCGTAAAACGCAAAAGCGGCAACCTCGACGACTTCTGCCGTCGCTGGGGCGGTGATTACCGTTACATGGTCGTGCTTGATGCCGACAGCGTCATGAGCGGTGAATGTCTGACCAGTCTGGTGCGCTTGATGGAAGCCACTCCGGACGCGGGTATCATCCAGACCGCGCCACGGGCGTCGGGCATGGACACTCTTTATGCGCGCATGCAGCAGTTTGCTACTCGCGTGTACGGTCCGTTGTTTACGGCCGGTCTGCACTTCTGGCAGCTGGGTGAATCCCACTATTGGGGTCACAACGCGATTATCCGCATGAAGCCGTTTATCGAGCACTGCGCCCTCGCGCCGTTGCCTGGTAAAGGTGCGTTCGCCGGTGCGATCCTTTCTCACGACTTCGTTGAAGCAGCTTTGATGCGTCGTGCTGGCTGGGGCGTGTGGATTGCCTACGACCTGCCGGGCAGTTACGAAGAGCTTCCGCCAAACCTGCTCGACGAACTCAAGCGTGACCGTCGCTGGTGCCACGGCAACCTGATGAACTTCAGGCTGTTCCTGGTAAAAGGCATGCACCCGGTTCACCGTGCGGTGTTCCTGACGGGCGTGATGTCATACCTGTCGGCGCCTTTATGGTTCTTCTTCCTGGTGTTGTCCACAGCCTTGCTGGCGGTGAACACGCTGATGGAGCCAACGTACTTCCTTGAGCCGCGTCAGCTCTATCCGCTCTGGCCACAATGGCACCCGGAAAAAGCCGTTGCGCTGTTCTCGACGACAATCGTGCTGCTATTCCTGCCTAAATTGCTCAGCATCATTCTGATCTGGGCCAAGGGCGCAGTTGGTTATGGCGGCAAGATCAAGGTCACGCTGTCGATGCTGATGGAAATGCTGTTCTCGGTGCTGCTGGCTCCAGTGCGCATGCTGTTCCACACCCGCTTCGTACTGGCTGCTTTCCTGGGCTGGGCTGCGACCTGGAATTCGCCACAACGTGACGACGACTCCACGCCTTGGCTGGAAGCGGTGAAGCGTCATGGTCCGCAGACGCTGCTGGGTGCCTGCTGGGCGCTGCTGGTGGCCTGGTTGAACCCAAGCTTCCTGTGGTGGCTGGCGCCAATCGTTGGTTCGCTGATGCTGTCGATTCCGGTCTCGGTGATTTCCAGCCGTACCGGTCTGGGCCTCAAAGCGCGCGACGAGAAGTTCTTCCTGATTCCTGAAGAGCACACGCCGCCGCAAGAACTGGTCTCGACTGATCTGTACACCCACGAGAACCGCTGGCACGCACTGAAGCAAGGCTTCATCCGCGCCGTGGTTGACCCGCAACAGAACGCGCTGGCTTGCGCACTGGCGACCTCGCGTCACCGTACTGCCGAGCCAATCGAGTTCGTGCGGATGGAGCGTGTGCGTCATGCGCTGGCTGTCGGGCCTGAAAAGCTCAGTAACCACGACCGTCTGATGCTGCTTAGCGACCCGGTTGCCTTGGGCCGTTTGCATGAGCAGGTCTGGAGTGAAAACCACCCTGAATGGCTGGATGCATGGCGAGAGTCCGTCGCCGCTGACCCGCACGCGCCGCTGCTGCCTTTGCAGCCGGTCGTACGCGAGCCTGAGCCTTCTTTGGTTCACGCTTGATTCAAGGCTGGTAAACAAAAACGGCGCCCCGCAAGGGCGCCGTTTTTTGCGGTCTGGATATTTTCTATAGGTACGGCGCGGTCCTTTGTGGGGGCTGGGCTTGCCCGCGATAAGGCCGGACACGATTCACTTTACATCGCGTCCGGCCTTATCGCGGGCAAGCCCAGCTCCCACAGGGACGGTGGTGATCAACAATCCGGCTTGTCCGCCGTATAACGCCGCGCCGGGTTCACCGCTGCGCCAAACTCACGCAAGGCCTTGGCACCAATCAACAGCGGGTAGTTGAAGTGACTGCGGTCGACCAGATTCACCTCGACAGTGCGCTTGACGTTACCCAGGCACAGCTCAAGATCGACAACCGGGCGTTTGGTCGGATCGAGGTCTTCGTCCTCGTCGTCACCTTCGGCGCGGCTTTTGATTTTGCTGATCCGGGAAACCTTGTGCTCGTAAACCTTGTTGCTGGCACCTTTGGTGGCGAGGCGGAAGCGTACCCAGTCATCACCATCGCGGGTAAACAGCTCAATGTCCTTGGCCGACAGCGATGCGGTCAGCGCGCCGGTATCCATCTTGGCTTTGAAGGTCTCACCGATTTCCGCGACCTTGATGTTTTCGTAGCGACCATACAGCGTTGGCTCGGCAGCCATGACAGGCAGTGCCAGCAGGGACAGTAGCGCCAGGGTTGATTTCACTGGGTGGGTACCTTTTTTGAATTGGATTTGATCGCTAGTACACCGACGTGGGACCGGCTTTAGCCGGGAAGAGGCCGGTCTATTCCCCGCATTTGTAGCGTGAGGAATGCAGCCTTCCCGGCTAAAGCCGGTCCCACGTCGGCGGTTATGCAACATGCCGGTTTAGACATCACGATCACACATCGTTCGTTGGGCAGAGCTTATCTGTAATCTCGTGAAACATTTGTCAGCGACCAGCGGATTTGGCGCGAACGCAGTTGCTCTTTATCATGGCGGCCCTTGTAGTCCTCCAGAGATCCGTATGCGTCGCCTGCTCACTGGCTGTTTCGTTACATTGCTGCTGTTGCTTAACACGCTGGTCATGATCGGGCCGTTACTGATTTTCGGCTTGCTCAAGCTGACTTTCAGCGGCCAGTTGCGCGATAGCTGCTCGCGAGCCGTGGTATGGATTGCCGAAACATGGGCAGAAGTCGACAAGCTGATTTTCTCGCTATGCATTCCGACCCGGTGGGAAATTCGCGGCGATGAAGGCTTGCGCAGCGACACCTCTTACCTGGTGATCAGCAATCACCAGTCGTGGGTCGATATCCCCGCGCTGATTCAAGCGTTGAACCGCCGCACGCCGTTTTTTAAATTCTTCCTGAAGAAAGAACTGATCTGGGTGCCGCTGTTGGGCCTGGCCTGGTGGGCGCTGGATTATCCGTTCATGAAGCGCTACAGCAAGGCTTTCCTGGCCAAGCATCCAGAGCTCAAAGGTCATGACCTTGAGATCACCCGTCAGGCCTGTGAGCTGTACAAAAATCAACCAGTGACCGTGGTCAACTATCTGGAAGGTACCCGCTTCACAGCAGCCAAACATGCGCAACAGAACTCGCCTTATTCACACCTCCTCAAGCCCAAGGCAGGCGGTGTGGCGTTCGTACTGGCGGCCATGGGTGAAAAGCTGGATGCGATTCTGGATGTGACGGTGGTTTATCCAGGTGAGCGCATTCCGGGTTTCTGGAACTTGCTGTGCGGTGACGTTCCGAGGGTGATCATCGATATCCAGACGCGGGAGCTGGACCCGGCGTTATGGCAGGGCGACTACGAGAACGATCCAGTGTTTCGCGAGAAAGTGCAGGGCTGGGTCAACCAGCTTTGGCAGGAGAAGAATGCACGCATCGCCACCTTGCGCGGCGATGCGTCTCAGGATTGAGGTGTCGGCAGCTGAATCAGCTGCCTGCGCCCCACACGCTGCTCAGGCTTTGCAGTGCTGAACCGCCAGCACCTTGTTGACCCAGGTATTGCAGAATCAGTGGTACAAACTGGCTGACCATTGAGCTGTCCATGCCCAAAGCACTGAACGCCTTGTTCACATCGCCCATGCTTTGTACGTTACCTAACGCGCTGTTCAGCACCGAGCTTTCAGCGCTGTTGCCGGAGTTGCCCAACAGACTTCCCAGGCCATTCAGGCTGCCAAGGCTGCTCAGTGCGCCGTTGCCAGCGAGCTGATCGAGGCCGGGAACGGATTTGCTCAATTGGCTGTAGTCATTACCGGCAAGTTTGTTCTTCGCCAGACCCAGCAATGCACCCGTGCCGCCGACGGCTTGCTCGGGGGTGACATTGAGATTGGTGCCCAGCAGATTGAGCAGGCCTGCAGCTTCAGGCGCTGCGGTGGCTTTCTGATTGCCGTTAGTGGCGTTGGAAACGGCGTTGGCCGCGTCATTCAGATTGAAAGCGAACACTGGACTGGCGGCGAAGGCCATCAAGGTTGCCAGTGCCACACCGCGGGAAATCTTCATTGCAACAAACCCCTCAAACCAGAAAATCCGGCAGTTGCCGGTAGAAACACGTGTTCGACCTTGAGCGGGGTGGCAATGTTCCATCTGGTTGAGAAATGCATAGATACCTGTAGGAGCTCACGAGCACCGCAAGGCAGCGATAGCGATATGTCTGACACACCGCTATCGCTGCCTTGCGGTGCTCGTGAGCTCCTACAGGGGCCGAGGTTGGACTTACGCCGCGCTAAACAACTTGTGCGGATCAATCACAAACTTCTTCGGTACACCTGCATCGAACTCGCCGTAACCGCGTGGTGCATCGTCGAGGCTGATGACTTCGACGCCGACGATATCGGCAATCTTGATGCGATCCCACATGATCGCCTGCATCAACTGACGGTTGTACTTCATCACGGGCGTCTGACCCGTGTGGAAGCTGTGGGATTTGGCCCAGCCCAGACCGAAGCGAATACTCAGGCTGCCCATTTTAGCCGCAGCATCGACAGCGCCCGGATCTTCAGTGACGTAGAGACCGGGGATACCGATCTTGCCCGCCACCCGCACCACGCCCATCAACGAGTTGAGGACGGTCGCCGGTGCCTCATGCTGCACACCCGCATGGCCATGGCCGCGCGCTTCGAAGCCTACTGCGTCAACGGCGCAGTCCACTTCCGGCTCGCCCAGCAGTGCGGCGATCTGCTCGTGCAGCGGGGTATCGAGGGACAGGTCAGCAATCTCAAAACCCTGAGCCTTGGCATGGACCAGACGAGCAGGGTTCACGTCACCGATGATGACCACCGCGGCACCCAGCAGGCGTGCAGATGCCGCAGCGGCCAGACCAACCGGGCCTGCGCCAGCGATGTATACGGTACTGCCGGGGCCTACACCGGCTGTCACCGCGCCGTGATAACCGGTAGGCAGAATGTCGGAAAGGCAGGTCAGGTCGCGGATTTTCTCCATCGCCCGGTCGCGGTCAGGCAGCTTGAGCAGGTTGAAGTCGGCGTAGGGCACCAGCACGTATTCGGCCTGGCCACCGGTCCAGTCGCCCATGTCGACGTAACCGTAGGCACCGCCCGGGCGGGCCGGATTGACGGTCAGGCACACACCGGTGTGTTGTTCCTTGCAGGATCGGCACAAACCGCATGCGACGTTGAAGGGCACTGATACCAGATCGCCGATTTTCAGATTCTCGACGCCAGTGCCTTTTTCGATCACTTCGCCGGTGATTTCATGGCCCAGTACCAGGCCGGTTTGTGCAGTGGTACGGCCGCGAACCATATGCTGGTCCGAGCCGCAGATGTTGGTGGAAACCACCCTCAGGATTACGCCGTGTTCGATCTTGCGCCCACGCGGGTCCTGCATTTTCGGATAGTCGATTTTCTGCACTTCGACCTTGCCAGCGCCGAGATACACCACACCACGATTGTCAGACATTCTTTCACCTCGATTTTGTTGTTATGTCGCGGGGAAACGCGCTGCTTTTGTTGGGTGTTGCAAGCAACGCAGGGATTGCTCTTGGGTGCCTGCCTGGATTGATGTTGTTCATACCGCCGCCATCGCGAGCAAGCTCACTCCTACAGTTGATCGCGTTTTCCTGTAGGAGTGAGCTTGCTCGCGATACCGCGAAGCGGTGCCCTTAAAGCACCACTGTCCTGTTGGCGTTCAAAAACACACGCCGCTCAATGTGATAACCCACTGCCCGTGCCAGCGTCAGGCCTTCGATGTCGCGACCTTTGGCGATCAGGTCTTCGGGGTAATGACTGTGATCCACCACTTCCACGCCTTGGGCAATGATCGGGCCTTCGTCCAGGTCGTTATTGATGTAATGCGCAGTAGCGCCTACCAGCTTCACACCTTTGTTGTAGGCCTGATGGTAAGGCTTGGCGCCCTTGAATCCGGGCAACAGTGAGTGATGAATATTGATCGCTTTGCCGTCCAGCTTGCGGCACAGGTCCGGCGACAGCACTTGCATGTAGCGCGCAAGGATCACCAGCTCGGCACCTGACTCCTCGATCACTTGCCAGACTTTGCTTTCCTGAGCGGGCTTGTCGTTCGGGTCCAGGGGGAAATGGTAGTACGGAATTTCATGCCAGCGCGCCAATGGTTCCAGATCCGGATGGTTGGACACCACCGCGACCACGTCCATGGACAGCTGGTTGATGCGCTGACGGTAGAGCAGGTCGTTGAGGCAGTGATCGGCCTTGGAAACCATGATCACCACTTTCGGCCGGTAATTCGGCGCAGTCAGCTCGAAGATCATGCCAAAGGCTTCACCGCGTTCAGTCAGGCCTGCGCGAAAACCTTGTTCGTCAAAGCCATCTGGCTGACGGAATTCAACCCGGATGAAGAAGCGGCCCGACAGGCGATCATCAAACGAGTGGTGCTCAGTGACGTAGCAGCCCTGCTCGAACAAATAGCGGGTCACCGCGTCCACCGTGCCCAGCACGCTTGGGCAGTCGGCGGTCAGAATCCATGTGTCGGGGGCGCGGCTCATTCGATAACTCCAATATTGATGTGATCACTGTAGGAGCGCGCTTGCCCGCGATCGGCTGCGAAGCAGTCGTGAAAATGGTGAATTCACCATTGCCTGAAAGTCGTTCCGACTTTATCGCGGGCAAGCGCGCTCCTACAGGACCTAATCAGGCCTGAACGGTCAGGCCGTACTCAGCACTCGCATCCTGCAACCACAGCCACCAGTAATCGGCGAAGCTGCGGCGGATCAGTAGCTCCCAGGTTTCTTCGCCAGTGCGACGGATCACCAGTTGGGATTTCGCGAATACCGTGCCTACAGCCTTGCCCACCGGGAAGTTGTCCGGGTGTACATCGTAGCTGGTGGATTTCATCAGCACTTCGCGGACTTTTGGGCCGCTCAGTTCAAGGATGGACTGACCGCCGCTGACGTTCACGATGGCGATGTGCAGACCGGTCAGTTCCTGGCGCAGTTTCTGCTCCACGGCGAACTCTTCACCGGTCGGCACGATCAGCAGCCATTCATCCGGGCCAAGCCACTGGATCGAGCTCTCGCCACTGATCACCAGTGCCAGTGCGCCGGGCAGTTCCATGCCCAGTGCCTTGTGGACTCCTGCGGCGAAAGCCGGGTCGTGAGCGTCGCCACGGATGGTCAGGTGGCCGAGGAGTTTCTTCTCGCGCAGGATCACACCAGGATTGGCGCGACCTTTACCGACCAGGCTGTTGAGGTCGGCATGAAACAACGGTGACTCGGCTTTCTCGCCGGTCGTTGGCCGCTGCTGGTAAACGTTGGCTGTGGTCATAGAGCACCTGTTATGAATTCTTTTCCAGTGAGCTGGGACCTGTAGGAGCTAGCTTGCTTGCGATAAAGTCGGAACGACTTTCAGGCAATGGTGCATTCACCATTTTCACGACTGCTGCGCAGCCGATCGCGAGCAAGCTCACTCCTACAGGGTAGGCGCACGCCATCAAACGTTCTGCTGCTCACCCTTCGGATCGAAGAACACCGAGGAGACAATTTCGGCTTCGATCACGCTGCCGTCAGCCTGAGGTGAGAACACCCGCTCGCCCATACGCTGCAAGCCACCTTTGACCACACCCATCGCGAACGAATAGCCGAGCGAGTTGGCCGCATAACTAGAGGTCACATGACCGACCATGGTCATCGGGATCGACTGTTTCGGGTCGAACACCAGTTGCGCACCTTCTGGCAGCCACTTGGTTGGATCAATCGGCTTGAGGCCGACCAGTTGCTTGCGTTGCTCACGCACGCAGTCTTCGCGGTTCATGCCTCGTTGGCCGATCCACGAGAACGGTTTGGTGCGGCCAACACACCAGCCCATGTTCAAGTCGTCCGGGGTCATCGAGCCGTCGGTGTCCTGACCCACGATGATGAAACCCTTCTCGGCGCGCAGCACGTGCATAGTCTCGGTGCCGTATGGCGTGAGGTTGTACTGCTTGCCAGCTTCGATGATCTTTTCCAGCACGCCCATTGCGTAGTCGGCCTGGATGTTGACCTCATACGACAGCTCGCCGGTGAACGAAATGCGGAACACCCGTGCCGGAACGCCGCCAACCAAACCTTCTTTCCACGTCATGAACGGGAAGGCTTCACGGTCCAGATCAATGTCGGTCACTTCGCTGAGCAGCTTGCGGCTGTTTGGGCCAGACAGCGTCAGGGTCGCGTAATGGTCGGTCACGGAGGTGAAGTACACCTTCAGATCAGGCCATTCAGTCTGCTGATAGATTTCCAGCCATTGCAGGACGCGAGCCGCGCCGCCTGTGGTGGTGGTCATGATGAAATGGTTGTCGGCGACACAGGCAGTAACCCCGTCGTCGAAGACCATGCCGTCTTCTTTACACATCAGGCCGTAACGCGCCTTGCCCACATCGAGCTTGGTCCAGGCGTTGGTGTAAATCCGGTTCAGGAACTCACGGGCATCCGGGCCTTGAATGTCGATCTTGCCGAGGGTCGAAGCGTCCAGCAGGCCGACGCTTTCACGCACGGCTTTGCATTCGCGGGCCACAGCCGCATGGATGTCTTCGCCGGCTTTCGGGAAATACCATGGGCGTTTCCACTGACCGACATCTTCGAATTCGGCACCGTTTTTAACATGCCAGCCATGCAGCGCGGTGAAGCGCACAGGCTCGAAGATATGCCCGCAGTGACGACCGGCTACCGCGCCGAAGGTCACGGGCGTGTAGTTCGGGCGGAACATGGTGGTGCCCATTTCCGGGATGGAAACGTTCAGCGAGCGAGCGGCAATGGCCAGGCCGTTGACGTTACCCAGCTTGCCCTGATCGGTACCAAAGCCCAGAGCGGTGTAACGTTTGACGTGCTCAACCGACTCGAAGCCTTCACGGGTCGCCAACTCGATGGCGGCGGCAGTGACGTCGTTCTGCAGGTCGACGAATTGCTTCGGCGCACGGGCAGTCGGTTTGTCATGCGGCACCTGGAACAGCGCCAGCGTGGGTTCTTCGGCTCGGCTCAATGCTTTCGGCAAGACACCTTCGACGACTTTGAAACCGGCTTCGCTGGCGGCGCGCACGCCACCCTCGAAACCGTCGGCCAAGGCGTCGCCCAATGCGTAGACGCCATTCACGCCGCCGACGCAAACGCGCTTCTGCGGCGCTTCACCCGGTACGAAACCGAGAATGTCTTCACGCCAGACGGGCTTGCCGCCCAGGTGCGAAGCGAGGTGAACGATAGGGCTGTAGCCACCGGAGCTGGCAACCAGATCGCATTCGAGCCATTCGCCAGGACTGGTTACGCGATGAGCTTTCACATCAATCGCTGCCACACGAGCGGCGGTAACGTGCTTGCTGCCACGGGCTTCGATCACCGCGCTGCCGGTCAGAATGCGAATGCCTTTTGCACGAGCTTCTTCAACCAGCGCGCCGCGTGGGTTGTGCCGCGCATCGGCAATCGCGACCACTTGCAGGCTGGCGTCGAGCCAGTCCAGCGCGACGCGGTAGGCGTGGTCGTTGTTGGTGGACAGCACCAGTTTCTTGCCCGGTGCCACGCCATAACGGCGCACATAAGTGGAAACTGCACCGGCCAGCATGTTACCCGGCACGTCGTTGTTGCCGTAAACCAATGGACGTTCGTGAGTGCCGGTAGCCAGCACTACGCGCTTGGCGCGAACCCGATGCATGCGCTGACGCACCTGACCGATAGGCGCACGATCACCCAGGTGGTCGGTCAGCCGCTCGTGAATGGTCAGGAAGTTATGATCGTGATAGCCGTTGACCGTGGCGCGAGGCAGCAACACCACGTTCTTCAGGCTTTTCAACTCAGCGATAACGGTGGTGACCCATTCAGCAGCCGGTTTGCCGTCGAGGCTTTCGCGGCTGTCCAGCAGGCTGCCGCCGAACTCTTCCTGTTCGTCGGCCAGAATGACTCGAGCACCGCTGCGGGCCGAAGCCAGAGCCGCCGCCAGACCCGCTGGGCCACCGCCAACGATCAGCACGTCGCAGTGCTGGTTCATGTTGTCGTAGGTGTCCGGATCGTTTTCAGTCGGCGAACGACCAAGGCCAGCAGCCTTACGAATGTACTTCTCGTAAGTCATCCAGAACGATTGCGGGTACATGAAGGTTTTGTAATAGAAACCCGGCGGCATCAGCTTGCCGCCGACTTTGCCGAGAATCCCCATCACGTCATTGTTCACGCTTGGCCAGCCATTGGTGCTGGTTGCGACCAGACCCGAATACAGCGCTTGTTGCGTGGCGCGCACGTTGGGGATTTGCGTCGCTTCTGTGGCGCCGATCTGCAGCACTGCGTTGGGCTCTTCGGAACCCGCAGCGAAGATGCCGCGAGGGCGGGAATATTTGAAGCTGCGGCCGATGATGTCCACGCCATTGGCCAGCAGAGCGGCGGCTAATGTGTCGCCTTCGAAGCCCTGATACGTCTGGCCATTGAAGTTGAAGTTCAGGACCTTGCTGCGGTCGATGCGGCCGCCGTTGGGCAGTCGGTTGGTCTGGCTCATACCTGGTCTCCCTCGCCGCTGGCTGTCTTCTCAAACGCAGGGTTTCTGAACTGCGGTTTGGTGCCAATCGGGTAGGTTTCGAGAATTTCGTAAGTCACGGTGTCGCGGGTCGCGTTGAAGTACTGACGGCAGCCAGCGGCGTGGATCCACAGTTCGTGATGCAGCCCGCGTGGGTTATCGCGGAAGAACATGTAGTCGCCCCATTGCTCGTCGGTGCAGGCGGCCGGGTCCAGTGGACGCGGGATGTGAGCCTGGCCTGAAGCGTGGAATTCCTCTTCGGAGCGCAGTTCGCCACAGTGAGGACAGAAGATATGCAACATAAGGAAGACTCTCCTGTTAGTGGGCGACAGCCGCTGCGCCGTGTTCATCGATCAACGCACCGTTGTGGAAACGGTCGATGGAGAAAGGTTTAGCCAATGGATGCATTTCACCTTTAGCCAGACTTGCCGCAAACACGTTGCCCGAGCCCGGCGTGGCCTTGAAGCCACCGGTGCCCCAACCGCAGTTGAAGAACATGTTCGGTACCGGGGTCTTGGAAATGATCGGGCAGGCATCCGGCGTGGTGTCGACGATGCCGCCCCACTGACGGTTCATGCGCACTCGGGACAGCACCGGGAACATTTCGACGATGGCCTGAATCGTGTGCTCTATCACCGGGTACGATCCGCGTTGACCATAGCCAACCCAGCCGTCGATACCGGCACCGATCACCAGGTCGCCCTTGTCGGACTGGCTGATGTAACCGTGTACGGCGTTGGACATGATCACGCTGTCGATAATCGGCTTGATCGGCTCTGATACCAGCGCTTGCAGCGGGTGAGATTCAATCGGCAAACGGAAGCCCGCCAGTTTCGCCATGTGCCCCGAGTTACCGGCCGTCACCACGCCGACGCGCTTGGCGCCGATGAAGCCTTTGTTGGTTTCCACACCGATGCACACGCCGTTTTCCTTGCGGAAGCCGGTCACTTCGGTCTGCTGGATCAAGTCCACGCCCAAGGCGTCAGCGGCACGGGCGAAACCCCACGCCACGGCATCGTGACGGGCCACGCCGCCACGCCGTTGCACGGTGGCGCCAATGATGGGGTAGCGGGTGTTTTTCGAGCAATCCAGGTACGGGATTTCCTCCGCCACCTGTTTGCCGTTGAGCAGTTCGCCGTCCACCCCATTAAGGCGGTTGGCGCTGACCCGGCGCTCTGAATCACGCATGTCCTGCAGGGTGTGGCACAAGTTGTACACGCCGCGCTGGGAGAACATAACGTTGTAGTTCAGGTCTTGCGAAAGGCCTTCCCACAATTTCATCGCGTGCTCATACAGGTGAGCAGACTCGTCCCACAGGTAGTTGGAACGCACGATGGTAGTGTTACGCGCCGTGTTGCCGCCGCCCAACCAGCCTTTCTCGACCACGGCGACGTTAGTGATGCCGTGCTCTTTGGCAAGGTAATAGGCAGTCGCCAGACCATGCCCGCCGCCACCGACGATGACCACGTCGTAGACTTTTTTCGGGGTAGGCGTGCGCCACATGCGCTGCCAGTTTTCGTGGTGGCTGAGGGAGTGCTTGAGAAGGCCGAAGCCTGAGTAATGCTGCATGAATAACTACTCCTGACTCAGCTATAAACCGGGAAATCGGAACACAGTGCTGCAACCTGGCTGGCGACATTGGCCTCGACATCAGCGTCACCGAGGTTGTCGAGAATGTCGCAGATCCAGCCGGCCAGCGTGATGCATTGGGTGACTTTGAAACCGCGGGTGGTCACTGCTGGAGTGCCGATACGCAGGCCCGAGGTCACGAACGGCGATTGCGGATCGTTGGGCACCGAGTTCTTGTTAACGGTGATGTGCGCACGACCCAAAGCGGCGTCGGCGTCTTTGCCGGTCAGGCCCTGACGGATCAGGCTGACCAGAAACAGATGGTTATCGGTGCCGCCGGAGACCACGTCGTAGCCACGGTCGATGAACACTTGCGCCATGGCCTGAGCGTTATCGATCACCTGCTGTTGATACGCCACGAAGCCGGGCTCTGCTGCTTCTTTGAAGCACACGGCCTTGGCGGCGATCACGTGCATCAATGGGCCGCCCTGACCGCCGGGGAACACTGCAGAATTGAGCTTTTTCTCGATCTCTTCGTTGGCCTTGGCCAGGATCAAACCACCACGCGGGCCGCGCAGGGTTTTGTGCGTGGTGGTGGTCACCACGTCTGCGTACGGCAGCGGGTTCGGGTACAGACCGGCCGCGACCAAGCCTGCAACGTGGGCCATGTCGACAAACAGGTAAGCACCGACTTTGTCGGCGATCTCCCGGAAACGAGGGAAGTCGAGGGTTTTCGAATAGGCCGAGAAACCGGCGATGATCATTTTGGGTTTGGACTCGACGGCGATGCGCTCGACTTCGTCGTAATCGATCAGCCCGGTAGCGGTGTCGATGCCGTACTGGACTGCGTTGTAGAGCTTGCCGGAAAAGCTGACTTTCGCGCCGTGGGTCAGGTGACCGCCGTGGGCCAGGCTCATGCCCAGCACGGTGTCGCCAGCTTGCAGCAATGCCAGGTAAACCGCTGCGTTGGCCGAGCTGCCGGAGTGCGGCTGAACGTTAGCGTAATCCGCACCGAACAGTTGCTTGGCTCTGTCTATCGCCAATTGCTCGACTTTATCCACATGCTCGCAACCGCCGTAGTAGCGCTTGCCCGGATAACCTTCGGCGTATTTGTTGGTCAGGCCGCTGCCCTGGGCTTCCATCACGCGCTGGCTGGTGTAGTTCTCCGAAGCGATCAGCTCGATATGATCTTCCTGACGCTGCTCCTCGGCATTCATCGCGGCCAGCAGTGCATCGTCATAGCCTTGGATTTGGTCGTTCTTGCTGAACATCGCGGTTCTCCCAGCGGCGGCGTCGCGCCTGACTTATCGGTAGGACCGCAGCATCTAAGCAGGGCCCTTTGACAGCGATACTAGGGCCGGACCAAAGACGCCAAATGCCTACGCACGCCACGCAAAGGTGCGTTTACGACATGGCTGGGAGAGGAGAGCGAATAACGTGCGGGTGAGGTTGGAACGCGATCCATGTGGGAGCCGGGCTTGCCCGCGATAAGGTCGACGCAATTCTCGGATAGACCGAGGTGTCCTTATCGCGGGCAAGCCCGGCTCCCGCAGGGGAGTGCGGTGTGCAGGGATTAAAGAGCCTTGCCCGGCAACTGCCCATCCGCCCGGAACATCCCGCGAATACCGCGCACGGCCTGGCGAATCCGGTCCTGATTCTCGATCAGCGCAAAGCGCACATGGTCATCGCCGTACTCACCAAAACCGACACCCGGCGACACGCAGACCTTGGCTTCGGCCAGCAGCTTTTTGGCGAATTCCAATGAGCCGAGATGAGCATAGGCGGGTGGGATCTTGGCCCACACATACATTGAGGCTTTAGGGTTTTCCACCATCCAGCCCAGTTCATGCAGGCCTTTGACCAACACGTTGCGACGCTGGCGGTACTGCTCGGCGATATCCAGCACGCATTGCTGATCGCCTTCCAGCGCAGCGATGGCCGCGACTTGCAGCGGGGTGAAGGTGCCGTAGTCGTGGTAGCTCTTGATCCGCGCCAGAGCGTTGACCAGCTCCGGGTTGCCGACCATGAAGCCAATCCGCCAGCCCGCCATGTTGTAGCTCTTGGACAGGGTGAAAAACTCGACAGCGATGTCTTTCGCGCCCGGCACCTGCATGATCGACGGCGCCTTCCAGCCGTCGTAGACGATATCGGCGTAGGCGAGATCGTGAACCACCAGCACGTCGTACTGTTTGGCCAGGGCAACCACGCGCTCGAAGAAGTCCAGCTCCACGCACTGCGCGGTCGGGTTGGACGGGAAGCCGAGGATCATCATCTTTGGCTTGGGGATCGAGCCACGAATGGCCTTTTCCAGCTCGGCGAAGAAATCCACACCCGGGATCAGGGGCACCGAACGCACTTGTGCGCCAGCAATCACAGCACCGTAGATATGAATCGGATAGCTCGGGTTCGGTACCAATACCGTGTCGCCCTGATCGAGGGTGGCGAGCATCAAATGCGCCAGGCCTTCTTTCGAGCCGATGGTAACGATGGCCTCTTCTTCCGGGTCGATATCCACGTCGTAGCGTTTTTTGTACCAGTTGGAAATCGCCCGACGCAGACGCGGGATGCCACGCGAAGTCGAGTAGCCGTGAGTGTCTTCACGTTGGGCGACAGTAACCAGTTTTTCGACGATATGCGGTGGGGTTGGCCCGTCGGGGTTGCCCATGCTCAAGTCGATGATGTCTTCACCACGGCGGCGAGCGGCCATTTTCAGCTCGGCGGTGATATTGAAGACGTACGGGGGGAGTCGATCGATACGCGCAAAACGGCGCGGCGAAGGTAAGTCTGCCATGGAGGCCTCAGATACGTAAGCGCCCGGAACCGTCCGAGCGACGTCGGCCACTGCGGTGGCCAGCGCAGAAGATAAGGGCGCTGGTGGCGTTTTGTCTACAGCGTTTTTCAGGGTGACCTCGTTCCCCTGTAGGAGCGCACGAGCACCGCAAGGCCGCGATTGCGGTGTGTCAGGAGAAAACGCCATCGCGGCCTCGCGGTGCTTGTGCGCTCCTAGAGGATTGTGGGGGTGCCCCATATTGCCAATATTTCCCGCAAACCCAGCAGCACGAGAAAATGCGCCGGATAGATCGCGTACGCCCAACGCCGCATCGGTTTGACAGGAAAGCTCAAACGACGGCGCAACAACGCCAGCCCAAGTAAGGGCGCGATCAAACAGGCAACCAGCGAGCCGATGGAAACCGGATCACCCCAGGCGGCACCGGCAAACATCTGCGGCCATGCGTTGCCTGCCACGCAGATCGCTCCCGGCAACAGCGCAAACCAGATCGGGCGATGCATCACCAACAGCAGCGCCAGCGGCAGCAATGTCCCGAAGAAACCAAACATCAGGTATTTGTGGAAAATGGCTGCGCCCAGTAAAGCGATAAGCGCCATGACGCGCGTCACTGCCAGCCGGTGTCGCCAACCCTGGGCGATCAGCAGGCCGAGCACCAGAGTCGGCAATACGTTCAGCGTGTGAGCGTCATCCATGTACAGCCGATAAGGAGCCTCCGCCATTACGGCGAACAACGACATCCAGCCCAGATAACGCCACTGCACTTTCGGCTCGGGAAAAAGCGCGGATCTGCGTCCCAGATTTGCCGCAATCGCCAGGCAGAACCAAGGAAATGCCAGTCGTCCCGGCACATACAACACATCTATCGACCAGCCGACATAGCGCAAGTGGTCAAGTACCATGGCCAACATCGCCAGCCATTTGAGAAGGTCCAGTGCCTTGTCGCGTCCGGGCAGGTAAGGCGGGTTCGATAGATCCATATCTCTCCGAGAGGGTTAAGCGCGGATTCTAAGGTGGAACGAATTACCTGTGGGAGCGGTGCATGTCACAAGTACAGCGCCTGATACAACAACCCATGACCAACCGCTGCGATCTTCGTTACAGTGCGCAGCATAATCAATGACAAGGATTCGGCCATGACCGATAAAAGCCAGCAGTTTGCCAGTGATAACTATTCGGGCATTTGCCCTGAAGCCTGGGCTGCGATGGAACAGGCTAACCACGGCCATCAGCGCGCTTACGGCGATGACGAATGGACCGCACGGGCCTCGGATCAATTCCGTAAATTATTTGAAACTGACTGTGAAGTGTTCTTCGCTTTCAACGGCACGGCGGCCAACTCGCTGGCGCTGTCGTCGCTGTGTCAGAGCTATCACAGCGTTATCTGCTCGGAAACCGCTCACGTCGAGACTGACGAGTGCGGCGCTCCGGAGTTTTTCTCCAACGGCTCCAAGCTCCTTACTGCACGTAGCGAGCAGGGCAAACTGACGCCCGAGTCGATCCGCGAGGTTGCACTCAAGCGTCAGGATATTCACTACCCAAAACCTCGAGTCGTGACCCTGACCCAGGCCACCGAAGTCGGCAGCGTTTACCAGCCTGACGAACTCAAGGCGATCAGCGCGACCTGCAAAGAGCTCAATCTGAACCTGCACATGGACGGCGCGCGTTTCGCTAACGCCTGTGCCTTTCTGGAGTGTTCACCGGCAGAGCTGACCTGGAAGTCGGGCGTCGACGTGCTGTGCTTTGGCGGCACCAAAAACGGTATGGCGGTGGGGGAGGCGATTCTGTTCTTCAACCACAAGTTGGCTGAAGACTTTGACTATCGTTGCAAACAGGCCGGGCAACTGGCGTCGAAAATGCGTTTCCTTTCCGCCCCGTGGGTGGGGCTGCTGGAAGGTGATGCATGGCTCAAGCACGCCAGCCATGCCAACCATTGCGCGCAATTGCTCGCCTCGCTGGTCCAGGATATTCCGGGCGTTGAACTGATGTTCCCGGTCCAGGCTAATGGCGTGTTTCTGCAGCTGTCCGAATCCGCCATTGCCGCGCTGACGGCCAAGGGCTGGCGCTTCTATACCTTCATTGGTAATGGTGGCGCGCGCTTCATGTGCTCATGGGACACCGAAGAAGCCCGCGTGCGCGAGCTGGCGGCGGATATCCGATTGGTGATGGGGGCTTAGTCTGGTTTGGGCGGCTTTTGTAGGAGCTGCCGAAGGCTGCGAAGCGATGTGTCAGTAATACTGCTTCGCAGCCTGCGGCAGCTCCTGCAGGGGCATTTGGCTCAGTTCTGCGCAATCGTCTTCGAAATCGCATCCACGGTGGCATCGACCTTCTCGCGGCAGCGGTCGAGTTCAACCTGGTGTTGCTGCTTGAGTTCGATCTGCTGTGAACACAGGTTCAGGGCAGCCAGTACCAACAGGCGGTCACCGATAAGCGTCGGGTATTTGCGCTTGGTATCGGCCAGCGATGCACGAAGCAGTGCGGTGGCCTGCTGCAGGGTTTGTTCTTCGCCGGCGGGCGCCTTGATCGAATAGTCGTTACCGAGAATCGAAACGACCGTCACCCCGTTTCTGTCGGTACTCATGCGGTGACTGCGCTTGCGCTGGTCGCACGGTCAACAAGGGCCTGAATGCGCGCAGCAGTGGCACCTTGTTTCTCTTCCTGCTCCATCAGACTCAATTGCAGACTGTCGTTTTCATCCCTGGCTTGAGCCAGCTCCGTGGTGAGCTGGGTATTTGTGCTTTGCAGCTGCTGGTTTTGTTGCACCAGATCGCTGACAAGTTGTTCCAATTGGCTAAGGGATGCTTCCAACATTTTGATTTCTCGAGCAAATTTCAACGGGCGCACACCTTAAAGAAAAGTCACTGCGCATACCAGTGAAGCCGCTTAAATAACGACGTTTCGGCGCGCGGGCTTCCTCCCTGAAGGCAAGTGCATAAACAGGCCCTGTTGACTGTGATTTATCCATCTGGTTCCTGCTGCTCGTCAGTCCGGTCAGAGCGAGAAAATATGCGGTCTTCAACATTTACAGATTTTCAGCTCAAAGCCCCGTAAACGTTGCCTTTCAATGACTTGCATGGCCTTCTGCCGCATTTTAAAAAGACTGCGACTTTCCGACGCGCCCCCATTTGCGACCACCCACCTCAAGACTTCTGCTCATCGACCGATAGGCATGCAATCGCAACGGTTCAAATCTCTTTCTCGCAAGGAATGCTCCTCCTCTTTCTCTGGAAAAAAACATGTCATTACGATCCATGAATATTGCGCCGCGCGCGTTCCTCGGCTTTGCCTTGATCGGCACGCTGATGCTAATCCTCGGCGTATTTGCGTTGACGCAAATGAGCAAGATCCGCACCGCGGGTGACCAGGTTGCACAGAACAGCGTGCCCAGCATTCAAAGCCTGAACGGGCTGACGGTGGCTGGCATTCGCATGCGTGTTCTGTCCTATCGCTTGTTGACCAATCGCGAACAGGATGTCCAGGACAAGACCATTGAGTTGTTTGCCACGCGCAACAAGCAGATCAGCGAAGCCCAGGCGGTCTATGAAAAACTGATCGAGGCCCCGGAGGAGAAAGCAGCCTACAACGAGTTTGTGCAGTTGCTGGGCGAGTACCGTCAGATCGAAGCGCGTGTGATCGCTTTGAGCCGTGCAGGCAAAGTCGACGAGATGGCCAGGCTGCTTAATGCGGAGTCAGCCTCCAACTCTGACAAAATGAATGTGGTCCTGGCCAGACTGGCCGACCTCAACACTAAGCAATTGACGGTCACCAACAAGGCTGCCGCCGACGAGTACTCGTCAGCGTTCAATCTGGTTGTCGGTCTGCTGATTATCGCTACGTTCCTGACCATGCTGTTCGCCTGGTTGCTGACCAATAGCATCACCCATCCAATCGCGTCGGCGCTTGAAGCGGCCGAAACAATTGCTGAAGGCAACCTGACTCGCCCAATCAAGGTCGACGGCACCGACGAAGCCGGTCGTTTGCTCGCCGCCATGCAGAAGATGCAGGAAAAACTGCGAGACACCTTGACCCGTATTTCGGGTTCCGCCACTCAGTTGGCTTCTGCCGCTGAAGAGCTGAACGCGGTAACCGACGAAAGTGCTCGTGGGCTCTCGAAACAGAACAACGAAATCGAACAAGCCGCTACCGCTGTCAACGAGATGACCAGTGCCGTTGAAGAAGTCGCACGTAATGCCGTGAGCACTTCTGAAGCGTCGAAAAACGCCACTGCATCGGCGGGTGACGGTCGTGATCTGGTTCAGGAAACGGTCAATGCCATCGAGCGCATGAGCGGCGATGTGCAAAGCACGGCGGACCTGATTGGCAATCTGGCTGAAGAGTCCCGTGATATCGGCAAGGTACTGGATGTGATTCGCGGTCTCGCCGATCAGACCAACCTCTTGGCCCTCAACGCAGCCATTGAAGCCGCGCGTGCTGGTGAAGCCGGTCGTGGTTTTGCTGTGGTGGCTGATGAAGTACGTGCACTGGCGCATCGTACCCAGCAGTCGACCAGTGAAATCGAACGCATGATCGGCAGCATTCAGGGCGGCACCGAGCAGGCAGTCAACTCCATGCGTAACAGCACAGAACGTGCTGAGTCGACGCTGAACATCGCCAAAGGCGCAGGCCTGGCGCTGGACACCATCAACACCGCCGTAGTGGAAATCAACGAGCGCAATCTGGTCATCGCCAGCGCCGCCGAAGAGCAGGCCCAGGTGGCCCGTGAAGTGGACCGCAACCTGGTCAACATCCGCGACCTGTCGGCTCAGTCATCCGACGGTGCGGCCCAGACCAGCGCTGCAAGTGGCGAGCTGACGCGCCTGGCTGTGGACCTGAACAGCATGGTTTCGCGGTTTAGTCTGTAACAAGCTTTGAGTTCGTTGGAGCGCCTCCTGCTCGCTCCAACTTAATCACGTACTCCGGTAGGAGCGAACTTGTTCGCGAGGTGTTTGTAAGGACGATGGATAAATTCGCCTGCCGAGCCGCCTCGCGAACAAGTTCGCTCCTACCCGTATCAATCGCCCAGGCGATTAATACTCGATTCGCACATCCCCCTTCGGAATGCTGCAGCACGACAGGATGTAGCCTCCTGCTCGCTCCAACTTAACCACGTACTCCGGTAGGAGCGAACTTGTTCGCGATGTGTTTGTAAGGACGATGGATAAATTCGCCTGCCGAGCCGCCTCGCGAACAAGTTCGCTCCTACCCGTATCAATCGCCCAGGCGATTAATACTCGATCCGCACATCCCCCTTCGGAATGCTGCAGCACGACAGGATGTAGCCTTCGGC
The DNA here is from genome assembly GCF_002158995.1 of Pseudomonas caspiana. GTDB lineage: Bacteria > Pseudomonadota > Gammaproteobacteria > Pseudomonadales > Pseudomonadaceae > Aquipseudomonas > Aquipseudomonas caspiana. Next base: position 220,079 of record NZ_LOHF01000005.1, read on the forward strand.
TTCGTCCTCTTCGGTGATCCCGCCGTTGTGCTCCATCTCCACTTCGCCACTGAGCTTCATCACCTTGCACGTTCCGCAGATGCCCATGCCGCAGGCTTTGGGGATCATCAGGCCGAGCTTGGCAGCGGCCGCGTGAACAGTTTCGCCCGGTGCCACGCGGATGCTCTTGCCGGTGTCGGTGAACTCCACCTGATGCAGATCCGACGCATCGACCTCGGGTGCTTCGGCGGCGATTTCGGCTTGTTCCACAGCATCGGCACGCGCTTCGGGAGGCGTCGCACCGAACGACTCTTCGTGGTATTGCGCCATGTTGAAACCATTGGCTTCCAGCAGGCGTTTGACGGCCGTCATGTATGGCGTCGGCCCACAACAGAACACCTCGCGTTCCATGAAGTCCGGCACCATCAGCTCGAGCATCTTCTGGTTCAGATAGCCGCGATAACCGGCCCAGGGTTCGCCAAGTCCGTGCTTCTCGCAGATCAGATGCAGACTGAAGTTATCGATCCGCGACGCCATGTGCTCCAGCTCGCGGTGGTAAATGATGTCTTTGGGTGAGCGAGCGCTGTGTACGAATACCATGTCGACGTTGGCGTTGGTGTCGTAGAACCAGCGCGCCATGGACATCACCGGGGTGATGCCGACGCCGCCACTCAAGTAGAGGATTTTGGGGTTCGGGAAGTCGATGGCATTGAACAGCCCGACCGGACCGTGCACCGCCAGCTCCTGACCTTCATGCAGCGTGTCGTGCAGGTAATTGGAAACCTTGCCGCCGGGCACGCGTTTGATCGTCACCGAGAAGCTGTAAGGCACCGACGGGGAACTGGAAATGGTGTACGAGCGCATTACCGGCACGCCCTCGATTTCAAGCTCCAGGGTCACGAACTGGCCCGGTTTGAAGAAGAACATGATCGGCTGATCAGCCATGAAACAGAAGGTGCGCACGTCCCAGGTTTCCTGGATCACCTTGACGACGCGCACCAAGTGGCGGCCATTGGCCCAGGTCTGGGTATTTACCGGGCTCAGGAAGCTTTGGGACATGCTCAATCTCCACGGCCGACTACCGGCCTCATGGTGCGAATTCTGCGTAAGGCGCAGACCACCCACTTACCTGCCAGCGACATCGGCGTACTTATCGCGACCAGCCCCTGACTACCTGCGTTAGCGCGTCGGAAACGGATTCGGCCATGTCGCCCATGGATAAGGTCAAGTCTGCGCCGGACTCCACACTCGGCACTAAATGTTTATCAAAAAGCATGAGCGGCAAAACAACGGCCGCCTTGCGTGCCAAACGCCACAAAGAACCGTATTAGCCACATTCGTCGACCGTAAACCGTATGGTCATGAGGACTTCAAACGATGGACGTCACCGCAACTTTGAGCTTGGGCGATCCGCTGGAACCGGCACGTAAGGCCACTGCCGAAATGCTGCAGAACCGCGAGCGCACCTATTCGCTGCCGCAGCCTTTCTACAGTGATGAGCGGTTGTTTGAAATCGACATGCAGGAGATCTTTCACAAAGAGTGGCTGATCGCTGGCATGACTGCCGAGATTCCGGCCAAGGGTAACTACCTGACGCTGCAGATCGGCAAGAACCCGGTAGTTGTGGTGCGCGGTCCGGATGGTGCGGTTAACGCCTTTCATAACGTCTGCCGCCACCGCGGTTCGCGTTTGTGCACCAAGGAAAAAGGCAAGGTCGCCAAGCTGGTCTGCCCTTACCACCAGTGGACTTACGAGCTGGATGGCCGCCTGCTGTACGCGGGCAGCGAAATGGGCGATGACTTCGACATGAAGAACTTCAGCCTCAAGCCAATCAACGTCAAAACCGCGGGTGGCTATATCTTCATCAGCCTTGCGGAAAATCCGCCGGCCATCGACGAATTCCTGCAGACCCTCAAGCACTACATGGAACCGTACGACATGGAAAACACCAAGGTGGCGGTGCAAACCACCTTGATGGAAAAGGCCAACTGGAAACTGGTGCTGGAAAACAACCGCGAGTGCTACCACTGCTCCGGTTCACACCCCGAACTGCTCAACACGTTGCTGGAATGGGACGACGTCACCGATCCGCGTGCCACGCAGTCGTTCAAGGACCACGTCGCTGAATCGGCTGCGGCCTGGGAGGCTGAGAAGATTCCTTACGCGCATGCTGCTTTTGGCTTGCGCAACCGCATTGTGCGCATGCCGCTGCTCAAAGGCACCGTGTCCATGACCATGGACGGCAAGCAAGGCAGCAAGAAACTCATGGGCCGGATCACGAACCCGGACCTGGGCTCAATGCGCATCCTGCACCTGCCGCACTCCTGGAACCACTGCATGGGCGATCACATCATCGTGTTCACGGTGTGGCCAATCAGCGCTCAGGAAACCATGGTCAGCACCAAATGGCTGGTGCACAAAGACGCTGTCGAAGGCGTGGACTACGACGTGGCGCGCCTGCGTGAAGTCTGGGACGCGACCAACGATCAGGACCGCCGTCTGGCCGAAGAGAACCAGCGTGGCATCAACTCCAGCGCCTATCAGCCGGGTCCGTACTCCAAGACCTATGAGTTCGGCGTGGTCAACTTCATCGACTGGTACAGTGCCCGCATGCTGGAAAACCTGGGGGCTGAGCCTGCGCCGTACCTGAAGGGTGTGGCGGTTAATCACGAGTGATGCGTTAGCCCCCTGTAGGAGCCGCCGCAGGCTGCGATACCGCTCGCAGCCTTCGGCAGTCCCTACACGGTAAGCAAAACCTGAAACGCTTCGCCTCCCTTGTAGGAGTGAACTTGTTCGCGAGACCTTGCACCTGACGCAAAGCCTCGCCAACTAGATGGCTCTCCCAGGTAATTTCTCCATCTGATCATAATTTGATCAAATCCTCGCAAGCCCAACCCCACCGCGCGTCCCAGCGTCAGCAAACAACTTATCCACAGAGCAACCCACAGCAATTGTGGGGAAGTCGCTAATTCCTTTCAAAAAGCCCTGTCAGAAGAGTGCCTGTGGGTATAGCCACGATTTTCTTCTTGCTAGCCTCGTGCACCAAACCGTCAATTTAGTCGCGGGATGACAGATATCTGCATTTGCGTCTTTTGAAATACCGCATCTCTCTAAGTACTTAGTCCTACAGGAATAGATCTAGCTGCATATGGCTTTGCTTATGCATTCCTACAACTAGTTGGAATTTTCCTACAGGATTATCGGACCTGCAAAATATTAAACGACTTGGCACGTTTATGAACGAAATGATACCAATACACCACTCGCGGCACATGCCGCGGGCACTCAGGGAATCAATCCCGTCAATATAAAAATATGGAGTATATAAAATGGGTCGTAAACGTTCTGAAATTTCAATTGTTCCTTTTAATACAAGCGATGAGTTCGTAGGGGGGCTGCTGCCTAGCGAGACTCTATTTTATTCGCATGACTAATGTTGGATAGCCCACGGGCTAGCTTGAGGGTAACTCCCCAAGCGCTACCTGCAAGGAGTAAAAAAATGTTTGAACGTGATTTTCCTGCATCGCTGTCTGAAGAAAAAATCTTGCATGCGGCCTCATCTTTAGCCCTCTCATTCTCGACAGAATACAAAAATGCTTCTAAGACAGTGGCCGTATCGAAGTTGGTAGATAGCGCTGGCGTGACAGTTGCCGAAGGTGCGGGTAAAGGAATGCATTGCAAAGTTGGTGCAATGGCTGAGAGCCTGGAGCACTTTGCTCTGGATAACAATTCACTTACTGGTTTGGTTTCCTCTGTTATAGACGATATCCGTCGTCAACCTTTGCTCAGTATGGACGGACTGTTAGCTAACCTTCCTCAAAGCAGCTCTAAAATTGACTGCGTCGAAATGAATGACATGCTCAGTGGGGCCAAGGTCACTGTGCCAGCGGTGATTCAACTCCCATGTCAGGCGTTGGGGGCTAGAATTGAGGCCCACCCTGAAATTTCCTATCTCAACCGCTATTCATCAAACTCGGGCCTTGCATTTGGCTGCTCAGAAAATGAAGCGATACTTCACGGGCTGAATGAGGTTGTTGAGAGACATGCGCTTTCAAAGGTACTGATGTCCCTGTGCGGTCAGCATGAAAAGCTATTGCTGAAATCTCCAGCTGCGGGAGTTCTAGACGAATTATTTTTTGGCCAGGACAGTGTTCGTGCGTTGGTTGATGGAATGAAGATATTAATCACTCACACGATTTACGGTGTCTATTTCTGTATGGCAATTCCGAAAAGGCCAGATGGCAGATACCCAGTCTGTCTCATCGGCTCTGGATGTTCTGTTGATGCTCGTGTGGCAATTGAACGTGCTTCAACCGAGCTTCTTCAAATGCTGGAATTGTTCGACGAGTCAGAGAGGGATAATGATCTCAAAGCCTACTCGTTGATGCAGCGGTCATCAAAGTTACGACCGCTCATAGGCCTTGAAGTGCTTAGAAATACTGAGTACACATGCCGACGGCTCGATCCTCCCAAGAAAAAAACGGTCGCTCATCAGCTTGAATACATCATCGAACAGGTTTCCGCTACCGGCTTGCGGGTGTTACGTCGGACCTTGCTTGAGTTCGATAATGGTTGCATCGTCACTCAAGTTTATATCCCCGGACTGGAGCGTTTCAATTTGGTTAGGGCAGGTGTTCCTGTCGTCCCCCAGCATTTGCTGCATGCCAATAGGTCTTTTGCATAGAGGGGCATGGCAAGATGATCAGTTTTTTGAAGGACACATTTCTCGCGAGGAGGGGACTCTTCTTAAGCGCGACAGCTATAACGATCTTTCTGAAAGGGGTTGCTGTCATTCCTGCACTGTTGTTGGGGGGGATTATTGATGGTCTCGCCTCTCCGGGAAGTCTCGATGCTTCAGGCGTGTTATGGCTATTCGCAGTGCTGTGCATGGCGATCGTCTTTCAATCCATTTTTAGCCCATTCCAGACTTATCAACTCGTGAGTCTCGTACAGATAACGTTGAGAGAAAAGTCTATCGAGTGGACCCAAACTATCTTGGGAAAGGAGTTTGAAGCGTTTTCTTCTTTCCGGCTCGGTGGATTGATAAAGTCCGTTGAGCGCGGGATCACCGCTCATGAAAAACTGCTTACATTTTTTATCACCTCGGGTTTTCCGCTTGTCATTGAGTTGGCGTTGGTCGGGGCAGTTTTCGCCTACGCTGGAGGACTCACTGTTTTTATGGCGCTTCTTGCCATCTCGATTGGATATATACTGCTTTACCGCTATCTGGTGAATTGGAGGCGACCGTATTTGCTCGTGGTTAATGCTGAAGAAGATCTAGTCTCTTCGAGGCTATATGAGACTCTTTATGCAGGAAAACTCATCAAGTTAGAGCGCGCCTGTGATCGTGCTCTTGGGCCTCTTTGCAACAGCTACGCGGACTACGCGCAGGCGGCTACTAAGGTCGCCAGCACTGGCGCTGTTCTCGGGGCAGTACGGATTCTCTATATCGGTCTTTCAACGACCGGTTTGCTGGCATGGGGGGTTCAGGATCAGTTATCGGCCTCACCACATTTAACGGTAGGAAGCCTCGTTGCGGTATTTTCCATCGCCGGAGTTTTTTTAAATAACTTCAGTCAATTAGCGGAGGCTTATAGGACACTTGATCAGTTTTTAGTCGATAAGAAGAGACTTCAAGAGTTTTTGTCATTAGAGGATCTTCTGCACGTGGCGCAAACCCCATTCTCAGATTGCCTTTCGGTGTTAAGTCTATCGGTTATGAATCTGTTGACTGACAGGCCGCTGCATTTTCATCGTGATCAATCAATCGCGATCATCGGCCCCAGCGGCGCGGGGAAAACTACGATGTTGGAAACACTGGCAGGGGTAGTAAAGACTCGAAGGCATCATCTCGGCTTCAACGGTGGGCAAATCCAGCCTGCCGACATTGAGGGATATTTGAGCCGCGTTCGCTACTGCCCGCAGGAGCCGGTGTTCCTCGAGGGCGCTTTTGAACATTCGGTGCTTTTTGGACACGAGAAGTCCTCAATTCTCGCTCAGGCAGCTGATACCTTAGGGCTGCGTGAGTTGTTCGAAAGTCGACCTATTTCTGAAGGTGCTAAAAACATTTCTGGGGGAGAAGCGAAGCGGCTGTCGCTGTTGCGGTTGATCAATCGTCCGGGAGATTTCAATTTGTTCGACGAGCCCACGGCCTCTCTGGACCAAGACGCTCGGCTTCGAGTATGGGATGTCATCTTTTGCCACTTTCAGAACCGAGGACTTATTTGCGTAACTCATGACTTGGCCGCTTTGCCACGATTTGATCGGATTATTGTTATGAAGCAAGGCGCGGTGGTTGCTGATGGGCCATGGTTTGAGCTCGAAAATGAGGCGCGAATCGCGGAGCTGGTGACTCTAATCGATTCAGGCTCAGCCGATACTGACATGGATACGATTTTACGTTGAGGTAGTGAGCACCGAGGTTTGTAGTTAGCTCAGTACACCTGTTTGCACATCTTACCCACAGATCCATCCACAGAGGCTGTGGGAAAGTACGTGGTCAGCCTCTGTAAAGTTAATTAAAACCGTTAGTTATCCAAAATACGCTGTTCTAGCTTATATTGATCAATAATTAACCATGCCTATAAAGCCCGCGTTTTTAAAGGGGTGTAGAGGATCGCGAACACCTTATCCACAGATGCGCCAACAGACTTTGGGGGCAACTTTCGATCTAAGGGTCACGATCTGTGGAAAACTGCTGAAAGCCTTGATTTTCAAGGTTGACAGAAGAATATTCAGGGCTTTTTGGTGTGGTTGGTTGTTTTTTGATCGTTTGCTTGTAAGCCTTGATATACGTGACTTGTGGCGGTAAGCAAACAACTTGTCCACAGAAGCGCCAACAGACTTTGTGGGTAGTTGTGGATGATCTCATTGCTCGGTGGACTCTTTATCCACAGAGAATAACCAATAAAAACCGTGGGTTATGCTGGTCGTTTTTCAATCAACTGCCTGTAGGCCACGGTATGTATAGGTTTCAGGCATAAGCGAACATGTTATCCACAGAGCCGTTAACAGCCTTTGTGCACAACTTCCCGTAGGAGCGCGCTTGCCCACGATGGGCTTTACGTGCCGAAGGTCCATCGGCCCGGTCGCGGGCATGCACGCTCCTGCAGGGGGAATACGGTCTCGGGTTCTAAAACGAATGACTCTGCTGACGCCGACGCCACTTGCTCAGGCTCTGGTCGAGACGGGCGGGGCTGTCGATCTCTTGGCGGCGGGCGTGGCTGAACAGGATCAACGCCAGTTCTGCCGTCACCAATGCATCGGCGCTGGCATGGTGGCGTTCTTCTGCCTGAAGCCCGAAGAACTGAGTCCAGTCGTCCAGTCCGGCTTTACGCAAACCAGCCTGTGGAAAAAGCAGCGGGGCGATTTCTGCCACATCGAGGAAGTGATGTTCGAACGGGTAATCCAGGCTCTCCTTCAGGGCCCGGCTCAGCATGTGCTGATCAAACGGCGCGTGAAAGGCCAGCAGCGGGCTTTCACCCACAAATTCCATGAAGTCCAGCAGGGCCTGTACCGGTTCGCTGCCCGCCGCAATTGCGCTGGGCGCCAGACCGTGAATCAGTACCGCGGGGCTGACTTTGTGGTTAGGGCGCAACAGAGTCCGCTCAAACTGCTGGCTCAGGTCTATAGCGCCGTCTTCGATCACGACCGCACCAATGGACAACACTTGATCACGATTCATGTTCAGGCCGCTGGTTTCCAGATCGACCACTACCCAGCGTTGTTGCCGCAACGGGTTTTCGCTCAGAGGCGCAGCTGGCGCGAGATTGGCGAGACGTTGCTGATCGCGTTTATCCAGCGTCGGTTTGGGAGGGCGAGGTCGCAGCCATTGAAACAGGTTCATGCCGGTAAACAGACTCATAGTTGATAACGCAGGGTCAGGCTGATTTGCAGGCGTTGGGCCTGGCGTAATGATTCACGCAGAATCCGCCGGTCCAGATGGTTGAGCGTGTCCGGATCTATGCGGTTGGACCACGGCAGGTTCTGGCGGCTTTGCTGTTGATGTTGCTGCATGCGGGTTTGTTGAATGAAGTGGTACGCCTCTTCATACGCCGCACCGTCCTGCGGATCGATGACCTCGCGGGCCACCAGCTGACGCAGGCGCTCCAGCGTGTTATTGGCGCCAATACCGTTGGCCAGCGCAAGGACTCGCGCACCATCGACGAAGGGTGTCAGGCCCTGAGTCTTGAGGTCCATGGTGTCCTTGTCGCTGCCTTTGCGGGCGAGCACGAAGTCTTTGAAGCGGCCCACCGGTGGGCGCTGTCGCAACGCATTCTCTGCCAGCATGCGCTGGAACAGACGGTTGTCAGCGACCTGGTCGAGGATCTGCTGGCGCAATTGCTCACCGCCGCTTTCATCGCCCCAAACCACTCGCAGGTCGAAGTAAATACTGGAGTTGAGCAGGTTTTCCGGTGTTGCCTCACGAATGAATGCCGCAAAGCGTCGGGACCATTCAGCGCGAGACAGGCACAGTTCCGGATTGCTGGCCATGATGTTGCCTTTGCACAACGTGAATCCGCACAGGGCCAGGTTCTGGTTGATGCGCTCGGCAATCGGCAGCAGCAGACCGCGAATGCGCTCCGCTTCAGCTGCGTCTTTGGCGTCGAACAGGATGCCGTTGTCCTGATCGGTGTGCAGGGTCTGCTCGCGTCGGCCTTCGCTGCCGAAACACAGCCAACTGAACGGAACGCCCGGGTCGCCTCTTTCCTGCACGGTAAGCTCGATCACGCGGCATACCGTGTGGTCGTTGAGCAGGGTGATGATCTGCGTGATTTGTGTTGAAGATGCGCCATGGGCAAGCATGCGATCCACCAACTGAACGATATCGCCGCGCAGGTTGCACAGGCTGTCGATGCGCGGTGCCGTGCGAATGGTGCGAGCCAGGTGAACCAGATCGACGCGTTGCAAAGAGAACAGATCCCGCTCAGACACCACGCCACACAAGCGACCGTCTCTGACCAGGCACACGTGCGCGATGTGCCGGCTGGTCATGGCAATAGCCGCGTCAAAGGCGCTGGCGTCAGGGCTGAGATGAAAGGGCGCCTGGATCATGCGGCTTTCGATCGGTTGGCTGAAGTCGACGTTGATATCGGCGACCGCTTCACGCAGGTCACGCAAGGTGAAAATGCCCAGCGGCGCTTGATGCTGATCAATGATCACGATGCTGCCGACCTGTTGCTCATGCATCAGTTTCACGGCTTCACGCATCGGCGTATCCGGCGCGCACATCACTGGATGACGCATGGCCAATTCACCCAGTCGGGTATTGAGCGAGTACTGGGTGCCGAGGGTTTCTACCGCGCGTTGCTGAACCTGCTGATTGACCTGATCCAGCAAGCTGCTGACGCCGCGTAGAGCGAAGTCGCGGAAGGTTGTGGATAACGCAAACAGCTTGATGAACGCCTGCTTGTTCAACTGCAGGCAGAAAGTATCTTCGGCGGCCAAATGTTCGGTGCGGGTGGCTCGCTCACCTAGTAACGCGGCCAGCGGGAAGCATTCGCCGGTGGTGATTTCGAAGGTGGTTTCAGTGCCGCCTTTTGCCGTATGAGGGCGCTCGCCGACCACTCGCCCTTGTTTGACGATGTAGAAATGCTCTACTGGCCCATCGCCAGGCTTGATGATGCTTTCATCGGCGGCGTAAAAACGCAGTTGGCATTGTTCGACCAGATAGGCCAGATGCGCATTTTCCATGTGGTCGAATGGCGGGAATTTTTGCAGGAACTGCATGGTGCCGTGAATGTTCTGCAACACCGCTGTTTTCCCGGCCTGGGTGAATGCATCCGCTCGACTCATGACCTGCACCGCTTTGTTTTTATTGAAGGCTATGGTCGGCCGCTTGAGGAGTAGTGCCCATTGGACGTAAGTCTTACGGCAATAAAAAGATTTCTGCCTTCTCGCCTCATGGTGTAAAAAGCAGCTGTATACAGTTATACGATGCCTTGGACGGCGTTTAGCTCAACGCAGGGACGTCAGCAAAAGCACATAGATATCTCCGGGTAGAGCCCGGTGTTTTTGTCAGTTAGTGCAAGGGAATGAGGCGGGTATGCTGGATTACGATATTTTGAGCGATGAAGAGCGCGAAGCTCTGAATGAGGTCATGCTCGCGCCGGCGTCCAATTCGGAGCAACGGGTGTTGATCGTTGACGACGATCGGGACGCTCGCGAACTGCTGGCCGAAATACTCAGCCTCAACGACATTAGTTGTCTGACGGCGGCAGGCGGTAACAGCGCCATGGAGCTGATTCGCACCCGTGAGAGTATCGCTCTGCTGATTACCGACTTGCGCATGGCGCCGTGCAATGGCCTGGACCTGATTCGCCAGGTCCGTGATTCCGAGCGCGCCTCATTGCCCATCATCATCGTGTCAGGTGACGCCAACGTACGCGACGCCATCGACGCCATGCACCTGAGCGTGCTGGACTTCCTGCTCAAGCCCATCAACACCAAGCAGTTGGTGAAGCTGGTGAAGAGAGAGTTGGGGATGGAGTGAGGCGACCTGTAGGAGAGGCCGTCTCGACACCGAGCTTTAGCGAAGTGACCACACACCTGTAGGAGCGCACGAGCACCGCGAGGCCGCGAAGGCGGTGCATCAGACAGGACGCCATCGCTGCCTCGCGGTGCTCGTGAGCTCCTACAGAAAAGCATTTCGCATCAGGTAGTTGTATTTTATTTAATCGGGCACCTACAACCCGTTCTTCGCTTTGAACTCCCGACGCCGACGGTGCAAGACCGGCTCGGTGTAACCGTTAGGTTGTTTAGTCCCTTCGATCACCAGTTCAACCGCTGCCTGGAACGCGATGTTGCTGTCGAAATCCGGTGCCAGCGGACGGTACAGCGAATCCCCCGCATTCTGGCGGTCAACCACCGGCGCCATACGCTTGAGGCTGTCCATCACCTGAGTTTCATTGACCACGCCGTGGCGCAGCCAGTTGGCAATGTGCTGGCTGGAAATACGCAGCGTGGCGCGGTCTTCCATCAGGCCGATGTCATTGATGTCCGGCACCTTCGAGCAGCCGACACCTTGGTCGATCCAGCGCACCACGTAGCCGAGAATGCCCTGTGAGTTGTTATCCAGTTCGTTCTGGATCTCTTCAGCAGTCCAATCGGTATTCGGGGCCAGCGGGATGGTCAGGATGTCATCCACTGATGCGCGAGTGCGCTGGGCCAACTCAGCCTGACGGGCGAACACGTCGACCTTGTGATAGTGCAGCGCATGCAGCGCGGCAGCCGTCGGCGAAGGCACCCATGCCGTGTTTGCACCGGCCAACGGGTGAGCAATTTTCTGTTCCAGCATCGCCGCCATCAGGTCCGGCATGGCCCACATGCCTTTACCAATCTGCGCACGACCTTGCAGGCCGCAGCTCAAACCGATATCGACGTTCGAGTTCTCGTAGGCACTGATCCATTTCTCGGCCTTCATCTGCGCCTTGCGCACGACTGGACCGGCTTCCATGGAGGTGTGGATTTCGTCGCCGGTACGATCGAGGAAGCCCGTGTTGATGAACACCACCCGCTCGCTGGCCGCCTTGATGCACGCCTTGAGGTTGACCGTGGTACGACGCTCCTCGTCCATGATCCCGACTTTGAGCGTGTTGCGTGGCAGACGCAGAACGTCTTCGACGCGACCAAACAGTTCGTTGGTGAACGCGGCTTCTTCCGGGCCATGCATTTTCGGTTTGACGATGTACACCGAGCGGGTGCGGCTGTTGCTGCGTGTGGTGTTGCCATTGAGGCTGTGGATCGCCGCAAGGCTAGTCAGCAGGCCATCCAGAATGCCTTCCGGTACTTCTTGACCATTCTTGTCGAGGATCGCATCAATGGTCATCAAGTGACCCACGTTGCGGATGAACAGCAGTGAACGCCCGTGCAGCTTCACGTCGCCGCCATTAGGTGCGGTGTAGTGACGATCGCCGTTCATGGTGCGGGTGAAGGTCTGACCGCCTTTGGAGACTTCCTCGGCCAGATCGCCTTTCATCAGGCCAAGCCAGTTGCGATAAACCACGACCTTGTCGTCGGCATCAACGGCGGCGATGGAATCTTCGCAGTCCATGATGGTGGTCAGTGCAGCTTCCATCAGCACGTCTTTGACGCCCGCGGCATCGGTCTGGCCAATCGGACTGGCAGCGTCGATCTGAATCTCGAAGTGCAGGCCGTTGTGCTTGAGCAGCACGGCGGTCGGTGCTGACGCGTCACCTTGATAGCCTATCAATTGCGCATCGTCCTGCAGGCCGGTATTGCTACCGCCTTTGAGGCTGATCACCAGTTTGCCGTCGATCAGTTTGTAGCCCGTGGAATCGACATGGGAGCCAGCGGCCAGCGGCGCGGCTTCATCAAGGAAGGCGCGAGCAAAGGCGATGACTTTGTCACCGCGAACCTTGTTGTAGCCTTTGCCTTTCTCCGCGCCGTCGGCTTCGCTGATGGCATCGGTGCCATAGAGCGCGTCATACAGCGAGCCCCAGCGGGCGTTCGAGGCGTTGAGGGCGAAGCGGGCGTTCATGACCGGCACCACCAACTGTGGGCCAGCCATGCGAGCGATTTCTTCATCGACGTTTTGCGTCGTGATCTGGAAGTCCGCCGCTTCTGGCAGCAGATAACCGATTTGCTCAAGGAAAGCTTTATAAGCCGAGGCGTCGTGGGCCTGTCCGGCATGGGACTGGTGCCAGGCGTCGATCTGCGCCTGCAAGTCATCACGTTTGGCGAGCAGTGCCTTGTTTTTTGGGGCCAGCTCGTTGATCAACTGGTCTGCACCCATCCAGAAGCCAGCAGCATCAAGACCGGTCCCGGGAAGTGCTTCGTTATTCACGAAGTCATACAGGACTTTGGCGACCTGCAGGCCACCGACTTGAACGTGTTCAGTCATTGCACTTGCCTCACTCTGCTCAGCTTTTTTTGCGCTCGGAGGGAGCGCTCTGTTGTTAGGTCAACGTTATGTAGTGCGCGACGCGGGATACTACATGAAGGCTTGACGCGTGGAAACGGAACTAAATATGTCACTTCGCGCCTGAAATTTCATGGTCAGTCATCATCGAGATCAGGATGTTCTCAAAGATGCTGTCGATTGTTCCAGATAAAAATGGAAATCGTACACAAAATGGCAACCAAGCTCTGTTCCGGCGTGGCGGGCAGGGTTGCCTATACTTGCTCCGTTGTCGTCAGCCCGCCGGGTTGGCGCTGGCGTGGATTCAAGACCAGAAGGAGTCAGCAGTGGATCATCTCGTAATCACCGTGTTTGCCCCCGACAAGCCAGGCCAGGTCGAAGCCATCGCCAAATGCATCGCCGACCACGGCGGTAACTGGCTGGAAAGCCGCATGTCGCACATGGCCGGGCAGTTCGCCGGCATCCTGCGCATTGGCGTTGTGGCTGACGCCCATGAAGAATTGAAGAGCGCATTGATCGAGTTGTCCGGGCGAGGCATACGCGTGTTGTTCGCCGAAACCGCCATTGAATCCCCCGGTACCTGGAAACACATTGGCATGGAACTGGTGGGTAACGATCGCCCCGGCATCGTGCGCGACATCACGCGGTTGCTGTCAGAGCAGGGCGTTAACGTCGAAAGGCTGATCACCGAAGTCAAACCCGCCCCCATGAGCAGCGAGCTGTTGTTCCATGCGGATGCGGTGTTGGGCGTGCCTGAATCGTTGGCGCTGGATGATCTGCAACAGGCGTTGGAAACCCTGGCGGATGATTTGATGGTGGACCTGGTGTTGCGTACGGATTTGTAGGATACCGATTAGCTGACACCGCGCTATGGCCTTGCTAACGAAGGGCCTTGTGGGAGCAGAGCTTACTCGCGATAAGTCTGGACGCGATCTAGAGTGAATTGCATCCAGCCTTACCGCGAGCAAGCTCTACTCCCACATAAGGGATTGTGCTTGCCTTAGGTTATCCACTTTATCCATTAGCCTGCCTGTGGATAACCTTGGGAGAACCGTTTGCAGGCTAGATGGCTCAAGGCCTGTGAGCGACTGGTTATTTATTGAGCAGTCAATGTTAACTCCTTAGCTCGCGGATTTTCTTCATGTGGCGTAATAGGCATTCGCACATTTATCCATCTCTTCTTGTGTGTTCATCTCGATGCCAATGCCCAAGTCGTATTTGTAATACCCTACAGATAAGATAGTTGCATTTATAAAATGCTACGCTCATACCTAAAAATATAGGTTTTTTCATAGCGTAACTTTAGCCGAAGTACTTTCGCCATGGGCCGTATACGTACGGCCCATGTAGGTTTTTCTCTATCTGCGGCTGAGTTACCTAGCTTTGCAAGCATCTAGGTCATCTTGGCTTCTCAATTGCTTATCAATGCCCAGACGAAACTTACAATAGTTTCTGACCATAATTAATTCTGCTGTACTCAGATCGTTCAATGGCTTTCGCTCCTCTTCACTGGTGTAGATGTTTTCAAATCTGACCTGGAGTGTAGGGTGTTTTTTTATGAATATTTCTAATCTTGGGTCTTCAAAATCCAGAGATACGTAGTAGCCTACGTACAAGTGGGCGATGATAATCAGCGTGGCAGAAATTAGTATGCTTTTCATAATGGTAATGGTCGACAAAAAAGTAGGATAGAACACTGCGGCCTTACGTTTTATTATGGTTGCTTTTAGCATGTCTAAGTAGTTCGGGCGGTGAGTGCCGCCCGGGTTGGCTTCATACCCAAACGCCCGAGAAGGTCACCGTGCTTTACAGGCTTCTAGTTCGTCTGCGTTATCTAGCCAAGTCTCGATACCTAGACGGTATTTGCAGTAATCTCTGATCATTTTCTCTTCCACCATATTCAGATCAGACCAAGATTTTGGGTCGGATGATCTTGTATAGATATTTTCAAATTTTACTTGGAGTGTAGGGTGTTTTTTAATAAAAAAAACAACGTCGCCGCCATGAATTCCTAGATCGGTGTAGTAGCCGATGTAGAGGTGAGCGATCAGCATTATTCCGCCCGCTGTTATTGACTTTTTCATGAGGTGGGAGGTTTTAACAAGTCGGTTTTAATGCGAATATTTTTCACCAGTTTCATGCCGATACGGCCGGGGCATATTTTTCCATCACCTTCCTGCTTTGGGTACTCCATGTGTCCGCCAAAATGTTTTATGAAGAAAACGCTTTTCAGCGCGATTATCAAATTTAGCGTTGCATCCATTTGTAGTGCGGGAACCGAATTGGTTGTATCGATCCCTATTAGCTTCAGTGACTTGCGCGCAAACGTAATCCAGTCACTGCCTTCTTCCGGGACGGTCAGGTTATTCAGCAGCACCACACCGATAACGCCGGTATTGTATTTGTCTACGCTGGACGCTTTGAAGCGGATGTCCCTACCTTCATAGATCGTCCCTGAGCAGTCGATCCCGAAGTGATACCCAATGTCGTCGAATTTATTCTGATGAAGCCGCTGGGTTTCAAGCATCTGCTCGCTGCCTATACCACATGAGTAGCTACGACCTGCGTTGTGCAGAGCAATCATGCTGTAGTCCCAGTCATCTGCTAATTCAGTCTTGGGTTTGCGCGCACTCCACCCCGACCGCTCAACAAACTCATGCCCTAGTGATCGCACTTTACGAATAATCGCTTCGCGGGTTGCCGCTCGGTCGTTGACGGTGATTTCCACCGGTGCGATGGATTGGTCAGGTAATACCTTTTGTACCTGTGCGGTGGTCGTGAATTTTCCGGGAGTCATTAGGCATTCCTCGACAGTTCGCTAAGTTCTCGCGCAGGGGCATTGAACACAACGTGCAGTGCGACGATTGAATCTGCCGATGACGTCTTTATGTGAGCCATGCCAGCGGCGTCAGTGATGCCAGACTTTTCGCGGCCGTTGACCACTGCGATGAACTTTCGATTGACTAGAGGTTGCCCGGTTTCGCTGTTAGTGATGGCGAAGGATCGCGCATACATGTCTGGTTTGGGAGAGTGGGCGGGGGAGGCTAAGTCAGCCATTTGTGTTTTTGCTGCGGATTTTTTATCTGGCTGGGTCGCCCGTTGGGCTGCGGGTTTGTCCGGTTTTTCATAGCTATGGCTTAACGAGTTGATAAGCCTCGCCCGGCAGGGACAGGTGCTGGAGCTGTCCAGCGTTCCTGCCGGGGACCTGCCGTTGCTGTCGATGAATCCAATACCGCCTACGATGATGTACGCCTTGCCGTCTACACCGCAGGTGACTGGGTCGCCTTCCCGAGCATGATTGAAACCCATCATGTTGGTGCGGCCATCTCCTGCTGTTACGACACCGCCACAGGTGGTTTTGTCGCCCTCGCGAATGAAATATCCCCTCGCCATGGATCAGCCCTCCACAGAGAGCGGGAAGTTTTCGGCAGTCGGCGCTCTGGCTGTTAATAGCTGCAGGGCAGTGTCTTGAGAGACGTTGAGGGGATAGTGTGTGCTCATATCATTCATCCTGATTCTTCGGTTTAACGACATCTGCATGACGTGATGTCACTGCGAGATAACGGACGCTAAACGAAAGTTACGGATGGCTATGTAGGGCGAATCTCAAAGGTTTGAAGGGCGTTTCTTGGAAGCGTTTTATTGAGCTTTGTATGCCCTGATTTGGGCGGGCATGGAGGCCGTGGGGGCGGCTTTTGCAGGCAGTCGCCTTCGCGCATTGCGCTACGTTTCCGTTTTTCTTGAGGGAAATTTCCGAAAGAATCCCAAGCGCTTGCGGGTTAGGATTTTGGCTCCTAAGGTGCGCCGGTTGCTGTTATTTCAGTGACGGGGTTTAGTAGCCCATCGCCATAGATGTACAACGTATCCACTGAAATAGACGTTTAGAAACGTTCATTCAATGGCGGCTGTGTGCAGGGTGTCTTTGGACGCGCCGGTTTCTCTGGTGCCCGGTCTACTAACCTTCACACAGCTGCCACCCTTATCGATTAGTAGCGATAACAGGCGGTCATTTCCATTACCGGAGTATTCAATATGATCAAGCTTTCACCTGATTCGCCTAACCTCGAAGAATCCCTAAACCACGCCTCCCACCTGCTGCACTGCGCAGCCGTCGCAGCCTACGAAAACGGCGACCGCCTGACCGGTTCGGATCGGCTATTGGCTATGTCGGCCATGCATCTGGTGGATATGGCGCGCAGTGTTATCGATCAGTCTTTGATTGGGTTGGAGGCACCGACTGCTTGCGGGTGAAATGCTATGCCTGATCTATAGGAAGTCGTCCTGTGTCCCTGACACCGCGCTGTCGCGAAGCAAACATAGGATCTGTAGGAGCGCGCTTGGTCTGGGCCGCATCCGGACGATGCGGTGCCTCAGCGAAAAATGTTTTACCTGACCTGACCTGACCTGACGCCATCGCGGGCAAGCGCGCTCCTACATTTAAAAGCATTTAAATTCAGTTGGTTATTTTATGTTTGATGAGAGCCGAGGGGGATGTATTGATCTAAGGGTTATCCACTTTATCTATTAGCCTGCCTGTGGATAACCTTTGGAGAACCGCTTGCAGGCCTTATAGTTAAAGGCTTGCAAGCTATTGATTAATAATTGATCAGGCCCTGCGACGCAAAGTTATCCACGCATCAACGCTGTAAACCGCCAACCCCGCCCAGATGAACGCGAAGGTCACAATGGTGCTTGTCGCAAGGTGTTCCTTGAATACCAGCACCGCCAATGCCAGCACCAAGGTCGGGGCGATGTATTGCAGGAAGCCCAGGGTGGTGTAGGGCAGGTGCCGGGCGGCGGCGTTGAAGGCGACCAGCGGCAGGATCGTCACCGGGCCTGCGGCAGCGAGCCAGAGTGCCTCACTGGTGGTCCAGAATTCCGGTTGCGAGGTGTACGCCGCCGGGTTGAGCAGCAGCCAGCCCACGGCGATGGGCACCAGAATCCAGGTTTCCACTACAAGGCCGGGAAGGGCGGCAACCGGGGCTTTCTTGCGCACGATTCCGTACACCGCGAACGTTCCGGCAATCACCAGCGAGACCCACGGCAGGCTGCCGACTTGCCACAGTTGATGCGCCACGCCCGTCGCCGCCAGACCGACGGCGATCCATTGCAGGCGCCGTAGCCGTTCGCCCAATACCAGCATCCCCAGCAAGACGTTGACCAGCGGGTTGATGTAGTAACCCAGGCTGGCCTCGACCATGCGCTCGTTATTCACTGCCCACACATACACCAGCCAATTCACGGCGATCATCGAGCCGCTGAAAGCCAGTACCGCCAGACGCTGTGGATTGTCCCGCAGTTCGCGCCACCAGCCGGGATGTTTCCAGAACATCAGCAGCACCGAGCCGAACAATGCCGACCACAGCACTCGATGGACGATGATTTCCACAGATGGCACTTGGGCGATGGCTTTGAAGTAGAGCGGAAACAAACCCCAGATGGTGTAGGCACTAAGCCCGAGAATGTACCCGCGTCGCGGGTTGACGGCTGGCATGGTGGGTCCTGTTGGCAGGTGGTGGATTCTTGTTTTATTTCTTCTGTAGGAGCTCATGAGCACCTACAGGTGATGATGTGATTCATTCAAAACAACTTCAACGGCTCCTCGTTAAGCGCCGACAACTGTTCGCGCAAGGCGAGGATCTGGTCGCCCCAGTAACGTTCGGTGCCGAACCACGGGAAGCTGTGCGGGAATGCCGGGTCGTCCCAGCGACGGGCCAGCCAGGCGCTGTAATGCATCAGGCGCAGTGCGCGCAGCGGCTCGATGAGGGCCAGTTCACGCGGGTTGAAATCATGGAATTCGTTGTAGCCGTCCATCAGCTCTGACAATTGCCCCAGGCATTCTTGGCGATCACCGGCCAGCATCATCCAGATGTCCTGGACGGCAGGGCCCATGCGGCAGTCGTCGAGGTCGACGATGTGGAACATCTCGTCGCGCGCCATCATGTTGCCGGGGTGGCAGTCGCCGTGCATGCGGATGTTCTGATGCGGCGTGGCGGCGTAGGCATCTTCGACGCGCTTGAGCAGATCCTTCGCCACGGATTCATAAGCTGGCAACAGGCTGCGCGGGATGCAGTCGTTTTGCAGCAGGAAATCCAGCGAGTTCTGACCAAAGTTCTGCACGGCCAGTGCTTCGCGGTGCTCGAAAGGTTTGGTCGCGCCCACCGCATGGATACGCCCGAGCAACTGGCCCAGACGATACAACTGATCAAGATTGCCCGGCTCTGGCGCTCGGCCGCCGCGACGGGGAAACAGCGTGAAGCGAAATCCTGCGTGTTCGAACAGGGTCTGCCCGTTATGCACCATCGGCGCGACCACCGGAATATCGACGTTGGCCAGTTCGAACGTGAAGCTGTGTTCTTCCAGGATGGCTTCGTTGGTCCAGCGCTGCGGCCGGTAGAACTTGGCGATCAGCGGCTGGCCGTCTTCGATGCCGACTTGATAGACGCGGTTCTCGTAGCTGTTGAGCGCAAGGATGCGGGCGTCACTGAGAAACCCGATGCTTTCAACGGCATCAAGGACCAAGTCTGGCGTAAGTGTTGCGAACGGGTGGGCCATGCTAACTCCTGCGCGCAGCAGGCTGCCGCGTCGGCCCGTGATGGTAGCGCAGACGGGCAAGCGATGGGTCTTTAGCTTCACCGCAAAGTTGCGCGCTGCAATCAAACTGTCATCACCTGTTAGCTGTAACGAAATATTGAATCGCTAATGTCGCGGCCAATGAGATCGATCTCAAGGCGAGCGAATGTGAGTGATTTGAAAGAAGTGGCACGACTGGCAGGGGTTTCGCGGGCGACTGCCGCGCGGGCTTTTGCGTCTCCGGACGTCGTGCGTCCCGCCACTCGCGATCAAGTATTTGAGGCCGCCCGTCAGTTGGGTTTTCGGCCCAATCGCCTGGGGCGTCAGTTGCGCCTGCAAACCACCAACCTGATCGGCGTGATTGTGCCCAACCTGCTTAACCCGGTCTTCGCCGAGCAATTCCAGGCCATGGAGCGGGCTGCGCGTCTGAAAGGCTACAACCTGCTATTGGCGACGACCGATTACAGCAGCGAACGGGAAAGCGCCGTGGTTGAGGAGCTGCTGCGGCAGCGCGTCGATGGCCTGGTGCTGACCGTGACCGATGCCGAAAGCAATCGTGTTCTGCAAAGCCTGGTCAACGAAGACACGCCGTTCGTGCTGGCGTATCACCAACCTGGCAATCCCGATTACGGCGCCGTGTCTGTGGATAACCGCGCAGGCATGGCGCTGGCGACGCGTTACCTGCTCGACTCCGGTCATCGTCGCATCGGCATGGTCGCCGGTCCCGCGTTGCAATCGGACCGCGCCCGCCTGCGTTATACCGGGTATTGCGAGGCCATGGTCGAGCGGGGTCTGGAAAGTCTGCCAGTGATTGAAATGCCTGCGCATACCCAAGCCGACTTCGCTGCTCTTGAGCCTTTGCTGCGTGGGCCTCATCGACCCAGCGCGCTGGTCTGCTCCAACGATTTACTGGCGATCAGCCTGATCGCCGAACTGCGCCGCAACGGCTGGAGCGTGCCCGGCCAGCTCTCCGTTATCGGCTTCGATGGCATCACCCTCGGCGCCCAGATGCATCCGACGCTGTGTAGCGTCGTGCAACCCATCGCGGCGCTGGCCAGCACCGTGATCGATCAACTGCTGGCGCAAATCGCCGGTGCCGCTCCGATTTCCCATTGCCTGCCTTGCCATATCCGGCCGGGTGAAAGTACTCAGCCCTACGAGGAGATGCTTCATGATCCGCTTCAGTAAAACCCTGGCAGCGCTGCTGCTGTGCGGTGCGGCCAGCCTGGCTCAGGCCGCTGAAACTGCCATCTGCTACAACTGCCCGCCAGAGTGGGCGGATTGGGGCACGCAGCTCAAGGCAATTGCCGACACCACCGGTGTGCAAGTGCCGCTGGACAACAAAAACTCCGGCCAGTCGCTGGCACAATTGGTCGCTGAAAAGGCCGCTCCGGTTGCCGACGTGGTGTATTACGGCGTGACCTTCGGCCTGCAGGCGCAGAAAGCGGGCGTAGTGGGCAGCTACAAACCAAAAGGCTGGGAGCAGATTCCGGCCGGTTTGAAAGACCCGGAAGGCCACTGGTTCGCGATCCACTCCGGCACTTTGGGCATCATGGTCAACGTCGATGCGCTGGGCGGTCTGCCGGTCCCGCAAAGCTGGGCTGACCTGCTAAAGCCTGAGTACAAAGGCATGGTTGGTTACCTGGATCCGTCCAGCGCCTTTGTCGGTTACGTGTCTGCGGTGGCGATCAACCAGGCCATGGGCGGCACCCTGGACGACTTCAAACCGGCCATCGATTACTTCCAGAAGCTGGCGAAAAACTCGCCGATCGTGCCTAAGCAAACTGCCTATGCACGTGTGCTCTCAGGTGAGTTGCCGATCCTCGTCGACTACGACTTCAACGCCTATCGCGCCCGCTATAAAGACAAAGCCAATGTTGCTTTCGTGATTCCGAAAGAAGGCAGCATCAGCGTGCCGTACGTGATGAGCATTGTGGATAAAGCACCGCATCGCGCCAACGCTGAAAAGGTCCTGGATTTCACCCTGTCCGATCAAGGCCAGTCGCTGTGGGCCAAGGCTTATCTGCGCCCGGTACGTGACGTGAAAATGCCTGCCGATGTGGCTGCGCAGTTCTTGCCGGACAGCGATTACGCCCGTGCTGGCGTGGTCGACTACGAGCACATGGCCGCGGTGCAGGAAGCTTTCGCAGCGCGTTATCTGAGTGAGGTCAAGTAAGTGACCGCTTCGGTTCTGAAAGCTCAGGGCGTGAGGTCGGGCAGGCGTGGATTCTTGCGCCTGCGCCCGACCGCGGCCTGGGCGCTGGCTCCAGCCGCAGCCATGCTCTTTGCGTTCTGGTTGCTGCCATTGGCGCACCTGATTTTGCTGGGTGGCGAAAGCCGTGACGGCAGCGCGGGTTACTGGCAGGTGCTGAGCAGTGCGCAATATCTGGGCAGTCTTGCCCAGACCTGTGTGTTGGCAATTGTGGTCACGCTGGCGGCTTTACTGGTCGGTGGCATCAGCGGCGTTTTTCTCGCCCGGCAGCGGTTTTTCGGTCGTTCGGCACTGGTGGCGTTGCTGACTTTTCCACTGGCGTTTCCCGGCGTGGTCGTAGGGTTTCTGGTGATTCTGCTGGCCGGTCGCCAAGGCTTGTTTGCGATGCTGGGTATGGAGTTGGCGGGGGAGCGCTGGATCTTCGCCTACTCGCTGACCGGACTGTTTCTGGGCTACCTGTATTTCTCGATTCCTCGCGTGATCCTCACGGTGATGGCGGCCTGTGAAAGTCTGGATCGCAGCCTTGAAGAGGCCGCTCATTCACTCGGCGCGGGTCATTGGCGAGTGGTCTGCGACGTCATCGTGCCGGGCCTCGCGCCCGCGTTGGTGTCCTGTGGCGCGATTTGTTTTGCGACTTCCATGGGCGCGTTCGGTACGGCGTTCACGCTGGGCACGCGGCTCAACGTCACGCCAGTCGCGATCTACAACGTGTTCACCAACTACGCCAATTTTGCGGTCGCTGCGGCGCTGTCCGTGGTGCTGGGCGCGTTGACCTGGGCTGTGTTGTTGCTGGCGCGACGTCTGGTGAAAAACTCGGGGACTGTCCTGTGAAGCGCTCATCGCTGTTTGTCATGCAGTTGCTGTTTACCCTGTTGGTCTGCGCGTTCATGTTGGTGCCAGTGCTGCTGTCATTGCTCGCCGGCCTGACGCGCAATTATTTCCAGGGCCTGTCGAGTGGATTGACCTTCGACTGGCTGATTCAGGTCTGGCAGGCCTATTCGCCGACGGTCTGGTTGTCGATTCAGCTGGCGGTGGCCTGCGCTGTGTGCGTCTGCGTGATTGGCGTACCGGCTGCGTATGCCTTGGTGCGGATGAACAATCGCTTTAGCCGTGCCTTCGAGGAATTGATGGTCTTGCCGGTGGCCATGCCCGGTCTGGCCAGCGCCTTGGCGTTGCTGCTGACCTACGGCCAGTTCGGCGGCTTTCGCAGCAGTTGGTTGTTCATCTTGGTCGGCCATGTGCTGTTCACGTTGCCGTTTCTGGTGCGCCCGGTCATGGCCGTGATGCAGCGTCAGCAATTACCGGTGCTGGAAGAGGCGGCAGCCAGTCTTGGCGCAGGTCCGTTCAAGCGATTTTTCAGCGTGGTGGTGCCCAATTGCCGGGCCGGGATTCTGGCCGGTGTGTTGATGGTCGTCACCTTGTCCTTGGGTGAATTCAACCTGACCTGGATGCTGCACACGCCGATGACCAAAACCCTGCCGGTGGGTCTCGCCGACAGCTACGCGTCTGCGCGGCTGGAAGTCGCCAGCGCCTACACCCTTATTTTTCTGTTGATGATCGTGCCGCTGTTGATTGCGTTGCAGGCCATCAGCGCCCGTCTTTCCCGTGGAGAGAGTCGATGACCGGAACCACTATTCGTTTGCAGGGCTGCCGCAAGTCATTCGCTGACGGCACCGTCGCTGTGCATGACCTGAACCTGACTATCGAACCCGGCGAAACCCTGGCAATTCTCGGCCCGTCGGGATGCGGTAAAACCACTACGTTGCGGCTGATCGCCGGGCTGGAAAGCCCGGATGTCGGGCAAATTTTTTTCGGTGACAGCGATGTGACCCGTCTGCCTATCGAGAAGCGGGACGTGGGCATGGTGTTTCAGAACTACGCGCTGTTCCCCAATCTGGATGTGGCCGGAAATATCGTTTATGGCCTAAAGATTCGCGGCATGTCGCCTGCCGAGCGCAACAAGCGCTGCACTGAACTGCTGGAGTTGGTCGGCTTGCAGGAGCACGGCAAGCGCAGCATTCACGAGCTATCCGGCGGCCAACGCCAGCGGGTTGCCTTGGCTCGTGCGCTTGCGCCGCGACCTCGGGTGTTACTGCTCGATGAGCCGCTGGCGGCACTGGATGCGCAATTACGTGAACGCTTGCGCAGCGAGCTGGATGAGCTGCTGCGTGGGCTGGGGATAACTTCAGTTTTTGTCACCCACGATCAAGGCGAAGCCATGGCGCTGGGCGACCGGATTCTGGTGATGGAAAAAGGGCGTGTCGCGCAACTGGCGACGCCCCGCGAAATTTATCAACAGCCTGCCAATGCCTTCGTCGCCAGTTTTGTCGGCAACCTCAATGCGTTTTCGGTGGTTGAGCGTACGGCTCATGGGTTGAAAGTCAGCGGCGGCGAGTTGCCGTGGACGGCTGCGAATCAGCCGTCAACGGTGTATTGCCGCCCCGAGCATTTGCGCGTGGCGGACGGTGAAAGTCATTTGCGCGGGCGTTTGGTCGGGCAGTTCTTTCAGGGTGCTCAAAGTCGGCTGTTGGTGGATGTCGGTGGTGCTCAGCCTCTGTTGGTCGACAGTTCCGACAACGTTATCCACAGCCCTGGTGCGCCGATCGGCCTGACCGTCGCGCCGCAGGTGTTGTTTACCCTGGGTTCCTGATTTTTTGTCTGGAACGCATACACCTGTAGGAGCGCACGAGCACCGCGAGGCCGCGATGGCGGTTTGCCTGACACACCGCCATCGCGGCCTCGCGGTGCTCGTGCGCTCCTACAGGACATATTGTCAGGTAGGAAATTATTACTTTGAACCACCCATTCCTCATTGCGCAGATCAGCGATCTGCACCTCAAAGCCTGTCAGAAGCTGACCTATGGCGTCGTCGATACCCTTGGTGCGTTGCGTCGTGCCGTGGATCACTTGAACGCCAGCGTGCCGCGTCCCGATATCGTGGTGATCAGTGGCGACCTGGTGGACTTCGGTCGTGCGGATGAATACGCGGTGTTGCATCCAGAACTGAAACGGCTGCACATGCCGTTTTACCTGGTGCCGGGCAATCATGACGATCGACAGCATTTGCTGGCCGAGTTCGCCAATCAGACCTACCTGCCCCTTTCATCCGATGCGCCACTGGATTGGGTCGTGGAAGAGCATCCCGTGCGGTTGATTGGCCTGGATACCAGTATTCCCGGCTCACATGGCGGACAACTGTCGGAGTGTCAGTTGCTCTGGCTCGATGAGTTACTGGCGCGCCGCCCGGATGTGCCGACGGTGTTGGTCTTGCATCATCCGCCGTTCATTACCGGCATCGGCCACATGGACCGCGAGCCGTTTATCAACAGGGGGCCATTCGAAAAAGTGATTGCGCGTCACCCGCAAGTGGAGCGCTTGCTCTGCGGGCATTTGCATCGTCCGATGCAGCGTCGTTTTGGTGGCAGCCTGAGCTGCATTTGTCCCGGTACTTCCCACCAGATCGTGCTTGATCTGCAGGAAGACGCCCCGGCGCATTTCAATCTGGAACCGGCCGGTTACCTGCTGCACCGCTGGCACCCAGAGCAGGGGTTGGTGACGCATAACGCGGTGTTCGGCGAGTACCCGGGGCCGTATCCGTTTTATGACGTGAATGGGTTGATTGATTAGTCGAGAGGCCATGACACA
>NZ_LOHF01000006.1:0-111868 GCF_002158995.1 Pseudomonas caspiana
ACATCAGTGGACGGGGCGCATGTTAAGCGTGAGTGGCAAAGCTGTCAAATTTATTTTTAACAATTTCTAAAGTTTTTTGTCGGTAATACAACCACTTACCATTCAGCCCCCGGAAAACCGGGGGACTGACAGGCACAGGCATTGCCTCAGGCGATGGCGCCCAGAAGCTTTTCCCATTCCTTGTTTTCTTTCTTCGAGACGCCGCCCAGCAAATCAAGCGCCTGACGCAAGCGGAAGCGGGTCAGGTCCGGGCCGAGAATTTCCATCGCATCAGTCACCGACACGGAATTGGCTTGCCCGGTAATCGCGGCAAACATCAACGGCATGGCATCCCGCAGCTTGAGCTCCAGATGATCGACGACCGCCTGAATGCTGCCCATGATCCGGTCCTTCTCCCACTGACGCAGAGACTCCAGCTTCCACAGAATCAACTGCATGACCTGACGAACCTGATCAGCAGACAGCTTCTTGTGCTCAAACAGTTTGGCGTCCGGTGTCACGCCACCGGCAAAGAAGAAACCGGCCAGAGGCGCGACCTGACTGAAGGTCTCCACCCTGCCCTGCACGTGCGGCGCGATCTTCATCATGTATTCAGGATTCAACGCCCAGTGCTGCAGGCGCGACGCGAACTCTTCTACCGGCAGCTCGCGCAGCCACTGTCCGTTCAGCCAGGAGAGCTTCTCGATATCGAAGATCGGACCGCCCAGAGAAACCCGCGACAGATCGAAATGCTCAACCATTTCTTCCAGGGAAAACTTCTCGCGCTCGTCAGGCATCGACCAGCCCATACGACCCAGATAGTTGAGCATTGCTTCAGGCATGAAGCCCATGCGCTCGTAGAACGTGACCGAAGTCGGGTTCTTGCGCTTGGACAGCTTGCTCTTGTCCGGGTTACGCAACAGCGGCATATAGCACAGTTGCGGCTTGTCCCAGCCGAAGTATTCATAAAGCAGGATCAGCTTGGGCGCCGATGGCAGCCACTCTTCACCGCGCAGCACGTGGGTGATGCCCATCAGGTGGTCATCGACGACGTTGGCCAGGAAGTAAGTCGGCAGGCCGTCAGTCTTCATCAACACTTGCATGTCCATGCGATCCCACGGGATCTCCACTTCGCCACGCAGCATGTCCGGCACGATGCAAACGCCCTCGGTCGGCACTTTCATGCGGATCACGTGGGGCTCGCCTGCCGCCAGACGACGGGCTACTTCTTCTTTGGATAGCAACAAGGCGCGGCCGTCATAACGCGGCGTTTCGCCACGAGCGGTTTGCTCGGCACGCATCTGATCCAGTTCTTCTGCGGTGCAGAAACACGGGAAGGCATGGCCCAACTCAACCAGCTGTTGCGCGTACTTCTGGTAGATGTCGCCCCGCTCGCTTTGCCGATACGGACCATGCGGACCACCGACATCCGGGCCTTCACTCCATTCAATACCCAGCCAGCGCAGCGCGTCGAAGATCTGCTGTTCCGACTCACGGGTCGAACGCAGTTGATCGGTATCCTCGATACGCAGGATGAACTCACCGCCGTGCTGCTTGGCAAAGCAATAGTTGAAAAGCGCGATATAAGCCGTGCCAACGTGAGGGTCGCCGGTAGGCGAAGGCGCGATGCGGGTACGAACGGTGGTCATGAAAAATCCCGAAATAGGTCAAACAAGCCGTGAATCTTAACAGGCGCCGAGGATCATGTGGGAGCAGAGCTTGGTCTGGGCGGCTCCCACATGATCCCCGTTTCAACAGGTCGAATCGTTAAACGGTCAACAACCGCTCGCGCAGCTTGCCGATTTCGTCGCGCATCTGTGCCGCGGCTTCGAACTCCAGGTCGCGGGCCAACTGGTACATTTTCTCTTCCAGTTGCCGAATACGCTTGGTGATCTCGCTCGGTGAGCGCAGTTCGTTTTCGTACTTGGCGCTTTCTTCCGCAGCCTTGGCCATGCCTTTGCGCTTCTTGCTGCGCGAACCTGGCACCGTGGCGCCTTCCATGATGTCGGCGACATCCTTGAACACGCCTTTTGGGGTAATGCCATTGGCCAGGTTGAACGCGATCTGTTTGTCACGGCGCCGCTCGGTCTCGCCGATGGCGCGTTCCATGGAGCCGGTGATGCGATCCGCATAGAGGATCGCCCGCCCATTAAGATTACGGGCCGCACGACCAATGGTCTGGATCAGCGAACGCTCGGAGCGCAGGAAGCCTTCTTTATCTGCATCGAGAATTGCCACCAGCGACACTTCGGGCATGTCCAGCCCCTCGCGCAGCAGGTTGATCCCCACCAGCACATCGAAAGTCCCCAACCGCAGATCGCGAATAATCTCTACCCGCTCGACCGTATCGATGTCCGAATGCAGATACCGAACCCGCACACCATGGTCAGCCAGGTAGTCGGTCAGGTCTTCGGACATGCGCTTGGTCAACGTCGTGACTAGCACCCGCTCCTCCAGCGCCACCCGCTTGGTGATCTCCGAGAGAAGATCATCCACCTGAGTCAGCGCCGGACGAATCTCGATTTGCGGATCTACCAGCCCGGTTGGCCGCACAACCTGCTCGACGATACGACCAGCGTGTTCTGCCTCGTAATTGCCCGGAGTCGCCGAGACAAAAATCGTCTGCGGACTGACTGCTTCCCACTCGTCGAAACGCATCGGCCGGTTATCCAGCGCCGATGGTAGACGGAAGCCGTATTCGACCAAAGTTTCTTTACGCGAGCGGTCACCTTTGTACATGGCGCCGACCTGCGGCACGCTGACGTGAGACTCGTCGATGATCAGCAGCGCATCAGGCGGCAGATAGTCGTACAGGGTTGGCGGAGGCGCACCGGAAGGACGTCCCGACAGATAGCGCGAGTAGTTTTCGATACCGTTGCAGTAACCCAGCTCGAGAATCATTTCCAGATCGAAACGGGTCCGCTGCTCGAGACGCTGAGCTTCAACCAGTTTGTTGTTGGTACGCAGATACTCAAGACGCTCCTGTAACTCGACCTTGATGCCTTCCATCGCCTCCACCAGAGTTTCCCGTGGCGTGACGTAGTGGCTCTTGGGGTAGAAGGTAAAACGCGGCAGCTTGCGGATCACCTCGCCGGTCAGCGGATCGAATGACGAAATGCTTTCCACCTCATCGTCGAACAGCTCGATGCGAATCGCTTCCAGATCCGACTCCGCAGGATAGATGTCAATTACATCGCCGCGCACCCGAAACGTCGCCCGGGCGAAGTCCATGTCATTGCGGGTGTACTGCAAATCAGCCAGACGACGCAGCAAAGCGCGTTGATCGAGTTTGTCACCGCGATCCACGTGCAACACCATGCGCAAATACGTTTCCGGGCTGCCAAGACCATAAATGCACGACACCGTGGTGACGATAATGGCGTCCTTGCGTTCCAGCAAAGCCTTGGTAGCGGATAGACGCATCTGCTCGATGTGGTCGTTGATCGACGCATCCTTCTCGATGAAGGTATCAGACGACGGTACATAGGCTTCAGGCTGGTAATAGTCGTAATAAGAGACGAAGTATTCGACGGCGTTGTTCGGAAAGAACGCCTTGAACTCACCGTACAACTGCGCAGCCAGGGTTTTGTTCGGGGCGAGCACCAAAGTCGGGCGCTGCACCTGGGAGATCACGTTGGCAATGCTGAACGTCTTGCCCGAGCCAGTTACCCCTAGCAAGGTCTGGTGAGCCAGACCGGCGTCGATCCCTTCGACCAGTTGGCGGATGGCCTCGGGCTGATCGCCAGCAGGCTCAAAGCGGGTTACGAGCTGAAACTCGGACATAACGTACCTCTAGGTGGGCTCTCGCAACGTTGCAAGCGAAAACCGTAGAACTGCTATCGGCTAATCACAAAGGATCAGTCGTACAGAATATGAAGTGATGGGACTACAAATGGAGTCGCCATCGCAACCTTTCAACCCGCCGCCTTCAACCGATTAAATTGGCCTCAGGTACACGAAGCGTGTTGCAACACGACCATTGACTGACAATAACCTCAAAAAACCTTTAAAAAATCCGTCACGGGCTGTCGCCCCGGCCAGAGATGGCCTCTATACTGACTCCCCGTTTGTGCACCGCTCTGGCGCATTCGGGTCAGAGCGGGTTTCCCCTCACCTCTCACACAGAGCCGCCACAAAAATGAGCCTGTTCTCCGCTGTCGAAATGGCACCACGCGATCCTATCCTGGGCCTCAACGAAGCATTCAACGCCGATACCCGTACCACCAAGGTCAATCTTGGCGTGGGCGTCTATTGCAACGAAGAAGGACGCATTCCCCTTCTGCGCGCCGTTGCCGAAGCAGAGAATATTCGCGTGGCTCAACACGCTCCTCGTGGCTACCTGCCGATCGACGGCATCGCGGCGTACGACGTTGCCGTACAAAAATTGCTGCTGGGTGCTGATTCGCCGTTGATCGCCTCCGGCCGCGTTCTGACCACTCAGGCCGTGGGTGGCACCGGCGCCCTCAAAATCGGTGCTGACTTCCTCAAGCAATTGCGCCCTGATGCAGTCGTGGCAATCAGCGACCCAAGCTGGGAAAACCATCGCGCCCTGTTTGAAACCGCCGGTTTCCCGGTGCAGAACTATCGTTACTATGATGCGACCAGCCATGACGTGAACCGTTCCGGCATGCTGGAAGACCTGCAGAATCTGCCATCCGGTTCTATCGTCGTGCTGCACGCCTGCTGCCACAACCCGACTGGCGTTGATCTGACGCTGGACGACTGGAAAAAAGTGCTGGAAGTGGTCAAGAGCAAAGGCCACGTGCCTTTCCTGGACATGGCGTACCAGGGCTTCGGCACCGGCATTGACGAAGACGCAGTTGCCGTCCGTCTGTTCGCAGAATCGGGCCTGACGTTCTTCGCTTCCAGCTCGTTCTCCAAGTCGTTCTCGCTGTATGGCGAACGCGTCGGCGCGCTGTCGATCATCACTGACTCTAAAGAAGAGACCGCCCGCGTCCTGTCCCAGGTCAAGCGCGTGATCCGCACCAACTACTCCAACCCGCCTACACATGGCGCAACCATCGTTGCAGCGGTACTCAACAGCCCTGAACTGCGCGCCAAATGGGAAGAAGAGCTGGGCGAAATGCGCGTCCGCATCAAGAGCATGCGCCAGGCGATGGTCGAGCGTCTGGCCAACAACCCTGCGGGCCAGGACTTCAGCTTCGTCGGTCGCCAGAGCGGCATGTTCTCTTACTCAGGCCTGACCACTGAGCAAGTGCATCGCCTGCGTAACGAGTTCGGTATTTATGCCCTCGACACCGGCCGGATCTGCGTTGCAGCGCTGAACCAGAGCAACATTGATACCGTGTGCAAGGCGATCATCCAAGTGATCTAACGGTTGCGGCGGTGAAAAAAGGGAAGCAGACGAGAGTCTGACTTCCCTTTTTTTGGCCCAGCCGTTTATCTCGGGGCCCTGCGTTGCTCAGGAGCGCCCCTCAAAAGCAACTAGCTGATTTGGGATATTTTTCTGTCGAAGCGCACGAGCATCGCGGCCGCGATAGCGTCCTGCCTGATATACCGCTATCGCGGCCTCGCGATGCTCGTGCGCTCCTACAGGTTTTGTGTTTGCCGCTAAGTCAGGCAAAAGCATCAATGCGTCAGGGCAGACAGAAACGCGCCTGAAAACACATCCAGAAACAACTTTTAAATATGTAATGAGAATTAACACTGCGGGTATTTGATTCTCATCCGTCCTAGTAATATGCAGCAGTCGCGTCGGCAAAAGCCACGACTGCTTTTTATGGATACCGTAAGCCCGAACGATTATCGGGCTGCTCCACACCGTGAATCGAGACCGTTACTCCATGTCTAAGAAGTCCCGTTCGAAAATCTGGTTTCTTGTCCACAGCTGGCTGGCCCTGCCCATCTGGTTCTTTGTCCTGATCGTCTGTTTCACCGGGACGCTGGCAGTGGTCAGCAAAGAGATCATGTGGCTGGTTAACCCAGAGATGCGCGCCAACCCGCCGTCTGCCGATGCCCCGCGCCTGAGTTTCGAGACGGTCAAGGAGACCATCCAACGTAACGATCCACAGATCAAGGTCGGCAGGATTTCCGAGCCCGACGGTGACTATTTCGCGCTTAACGTTCGGGCAACCTATCCGGGCGGGCGCGCCGTTGTCGCTTATGCCAACCCTTACACCGGAGTTCTTCAGGGTATCGCGCCATCGTTCGACTTCCCTGCATTCACCCGGGCACTGCACGGCTGGTGGCTGGTCCCGTTTACCAACGGGTTCTCCTGGGGCTGGTACATGGTGTCGCTGTTAAGCATTCCTCTGCTGGCTTCGTTGATTACCGGCCTCGTCGTTTACAAAAAGTTCTGGAAAGGCTTCTTCAAACCCACGCTGCGCTTTAACCATGGAGCACGGATTTTCTGGGGCGACTTCCACCGACTGAGCGGAATCTGGTCGATCTGGTTCATCGCCGTCATTTCCATCACCGGGATGTGGTTCCTGATTCAGGCCATTCTGTTTGATAACCAGATCAGCATTTCCAGCCAGTCGCCCATAGCTTCAGTCATACCCCATGCCAGCGTGCCTCTGACTGCAGATGGCAGCCCGGCACCGATGATCAGCCTCGATAAGGCCGTAGAAATCACCCGAGAGAAGATTCCAGGACTGGAGCCCAGCTCCATCAGCATGCCGCTCAACGCCTACAGCAACATCAGCGTCGCGGGTCGCAGTTGGTACCCACTGATGTTCCAGACCGCAGAAATCAACCCGTACAGCGGCGAAATTGCCACTTCCCACCTGCTGTCGGATCGCTCGGCACTGGAGTTCGTCACTGAATCCATGCGCCCTCTTCACACGGGTGACTTCGGGGGGATATGGATCAAGCTGATCTGGACCTTCTTCGCCCTGATTCTGAGCATGATGGTCCTCAGCGGTTTGCTTATCTGGACCAAACGGACCGCTCAGGCAACCGTCAATGCGCTCAAACGCAGTGAAAAACTCGAACGTGCCAGCGTCAGTCAGCAAACGCTCGCGCCCGTGTCCACCAAGATTCCGGAGAGCACACTGTGAGCAAGGCCGCCGTGGCAACACAACCGTCGACCCTGAGCCGTTTCTGGCATAAATGGCGCTTTCACATCAACATCTTGCTGGTGCTGATCCCGCTGGGCTTCATGCCCAAGTACTTTACCGAAGTGGCCCTGTTCCGCGGCGACAACGGTCTGGGTCAACGTGAGATAGGCGAAGTCCCGGTCGGCCCGTGGAGCATCCGCATGGCGGAGTTTCTTGATGGACCGCCACGCCTGGAAGGCGCCTCCGGCTACACCAAAAGCTTTAATGCGGCGCTGTGTGCCGAATGTGCGGACAAGGTCAAGGCGACCTACCTGCGCATTGGCAAACCCCGCAGTCTGCGTGCCGCCGGGGTCATTTTCTTCGGCTCGCCCTATCGGATGAGCGCCTTCATGCAGATTCCTGAACGCACCGCCCCTGACGCCGACCTGTGGATCACCATGGAAGGCTGGGACGGCTCGATGCATCAGGCATCCATTCCGTTATCACAGGCATCCCCGGCCACCGTTGCCTGGCTGAAAAAACAAGGAGTCAAACCATGATCGGCAGACCTAATCTGCGCTGGCTCGGCGTCAGTGCCCGCCACCTCATTGCCGTGAGCTTGCTCGGCCTGAGCACACAAGCGCTGGCACACAACCCGATGTGCGAGTGCAAACAGATCGACAATGAACAGATCCGTTGCACCGGCGGCTTTTCCGACGGCAGTGGCGCGCCGGGCGTGACACTCGACGTAATCGGCTACGACGAAACCATTTTGGTACCTGGCAAACTGGGTGAGGACTCGACCGTCACGTTCAAGAAACCGGCTTCCGAGTTTTATGTGCTGTTCGATGCCGGCCCAGGCCATGTGGTCGAAATCGACCAAGCCGACATCGAGGCCCCATGAGTACGCCAACCCATCAAGTAGTCCGTCCGGCGGGTGCGGGTCATGAAACGCTTTATGTACTGGCGTTGTGTCTGGTGATCCTGCTGGTTGCCGGGACCGTTATCGGCTGGCACGGGGAAAGCCAGGACGTGCAAAGCGTCGCTGCCCATGAGCTGGATGCCCGGCGCGATCTGACCGCTTCAGAACAAGGTATCTACGCCGATTTGCGCGTCACGCTGGACGAGATTCGCCTGCTGGCACCCGAGCAAGCCACGCCGGTAACGCCGCAACAGCTTAGCGATGAAGGTCTCGCGCCTTTCGTAGAGGACGCCAGTTCAGTCAGCCGTGGCGGCCATGGCTGGCAGATGGTCGATAAGTCCTACGTTGGGCTGAGCCAAGACCCTGCCGTCGCCGGATCGTTTCTGTTGCGCATCGGAGCGGTCGATGACGCTCAGGCCGACATCTGGATCAATCGCAGTCCCTCGCTCAGTAATGGCATTACCGATATCAGCGACAAGGCCCTGATTGCTTCGGGCTGGAAGCAGGTCGTCGCCCAGTTCGATGCAGGTGTTACTCGCCAGCACAAACACTGATCTCCACGCACTCATTTTAAAGAAGACTGCTCGCCCATGCCTATTTCTCTGAAACGCCGACCTTTGCTGCGCGCGGTACTGGTCGGCCTGCTGGCCACCCTCCTCACTCCACTGGCCAATGCCGACGCCAAACGCTTGCGGATCGGCATCACCCTGCACCCTTATTACAGCTATGTCGCCAACATCGTCGGTGACAAGGCCGAAGTAGTTCCGTTGATTCCTGCCGGTTTCAACCCGCACGCCTATGAGCCGCGCGCCGACGACATCAAGCGTATCGGTTCGCTGGACGTCGTGGTGCTCAATGGCGTAGGTCACGATGATTTTGCTGACCGGATGATTGCCGCCAGTGAAAAACCGGATATTGCGGTGATTGAAGCCAACGCCGACGTTCCATTGCTGGCCGCCACCGGCGTGGCTGCGCGGGGCGCGGGCAAAGTGGTCAACCCTCACACCTTCTTGTCGATCAGCGCGTCCATTGCCCAGGTCAACAACATTGCCCGCGAGCTGGGCAAGCTTGATCCGGACAATGCCAAGACCTACACCGCCAACGCACGCGCCTACGGTAAACGTCTGCGCCAGATGCGTGCTGATGCACTGGCCAAGCTGACCAAGGCACCCAACGCCGATTTGCGGGTGGCTACCGTACACGCCGCTTATGACTATTTGCTGCGTGAGTTTGGTCTGGAGGTCACGGCAGTGGTGGAGCCCGCACACGGTATCGAGCCGAGCCCGAGCCAACTGAAAAAAACCATCGATCAACTGCGTGAGCTGGACGTAAAAGTGATTTTCTCGGAAATGGACTTCCCGTCCACCTACGTTGAAACCATCCAGCGCGAGTCGGGGGTCAAGCTCTACCCGCTGTCGCACATTTCCTATGGCGAGTACACCGCCGACAAGTACGAGAAGGAAATGGCTGGCAATCTGGACACCGTCGTACGCGCCATTCAGGAGTCCGGGGCATGACCGCTGCTGAAAAAATCGCGATCACTGGCAACGGTCCGGGAGTTGAGTTTGCGGATGTCAGCCTGACCCTCGGCCGTACCGCGATCCTTGATCGCGTCACGTTCAAGGTCCGCCCGGGCAGCATCCATGCACTCGTCGGCCCTAACGGCGGTGGCAAAAGCTCGCTGATCAAAACCATGCTCGGCCAGATGCCCCACCAAGGGCAACTGAGCCTGCAATGGCCGGGATCACCGGGGCTGATCGGCTATGTGCCGCAAGCACTGGAATTCGACCGCGGCCTGCCGATTACCGTCGATGACTTCATGGCTGCCATGTGTCAGCGCCGCCCGGCGTTTCTTGGCCTGTCGAAGCATTACGCGGCAGCAATCGGCGAAGCATTGGAGCGCGTCGGCATGCAGGACAAACGCAAGCGCCGCATGGGCGCGCTGTCCGGTGGCGAACGCCAGCGCGTGCTATTGGCTCAAGGCTTGATCCCGGCCCCGCAGCTACTGGTGCTGGATGAACCGATGTCGGCGCTGGATGAAGCAGGTATTCAAGTATTCGAACGCCTTCTCGGGGATTGGCGCAAGGCGGGTATCACCGTGCTTTGGATCGAGCACGATCTGGAGGCCGTGAAACGTCTGGCCGATAATGTCACAGGTTTGAATCGCCGGGTGTTGTTCGATGAGCCGGCAGCCACTGCACTGACACCGGATCGTCTGTTGACCTTGTTCTCTGCCCATCCTCGCACCGCTGACACAACCCAAGGGAGCGCTGCCTGATGGACTACGAGCAGTTTCGTCTTTTCATTCAAGGCCTAGCGTCGTCCGGCTATTTGCCTGAGGCATTGGCCTACGGTTTCGTGGTCAACGCGTTGCTGGCAGGGTTACTGATCGGTCCGGTTCTTGGCGGCCTTGGGACGCTGGTGGTGGTCAAACGCTTTGCGTTTTTCTCCGAGGCCGTGGGGCATGCCGCGCTGACCGGGGTTGCCGTCGGTATCCTGCTCGGCGAACCGTACACCAGCCCCTATGGCGCGCTGTTTGGCTATTGCCTGTTGTTCGGCATTGTCCTCAACTACCTGCGCAATCGCACTGGCCTGGCGCCAGATACGCTGATCGGTGTATTCCTCTCGGTTTCCCTGGCCTTTGGCGCGAGTCTGCTATTGATTCTGGCGGGCAAGATCAACATCCACATCCTGGAAAACGTGCTGTTCGGGTCGGTGTTGACCGTCAACGGTGGTGATCTGTTGGTGTTGGCAGTGGTTGGTTCACTGGTCATGGGCCTGAGCTTGCCGCTGTATAACCGCATCATGCTGGCCAGCTTCAACCCGCAGCTTGCGGCCGTGCGCGGCGTTGCAGTCAAAGCGCTGGATTACCTGTTCGTGATCCTGGTGACGCTGATTACCGTTGCCGCCGTCAAGGTTATCGGCGCAATTCTGGTCGGTGCACTGTTGGTGATCCCCGCCGCTGCTGCACGGCTGCTCAGCCAGTCACTGAAAGGCTTCTTCTGGATATCGGTGGCCATCGCCACTGTCAGCACCCTGTGCGGCATTCTGTTACCGATCGTTTTCGACCTGCCCGTACCGTCCGGCGCGGCGATCATTCTGGTGGCAGGCATTGCTTTCGCCCTCGCAGCCATCGCTCGCGGTACCGTACCGAGCCTCAAAGGGAATATTGGATAAATGTTGCGTAAATTGACCCTGGCACTGGCCCTATCCGGCCTGTTCATCGCCACCTCCCACGCCTCAGCCACTGCGACTGAGAATCAAAAACCGGTACGGGTGCTGGCCAGCCTGCCGATCACGTTTGGCCTCGGGCAGATCCTGCTCAAAGACAGCGGCGTGGTGCTGGAGCGCGCTGCCGCAGCCAACCTGCCTGGCTCTCGCCAGACGGCTTACTTCACCGGTCGCGGTGTCGAAGCGCTACGCAAATTGTCGGTGGACGCTGACGCGGTGATCGGCCTGCGTTCAATCTGGGCCGATGACACGCTGTATCCCAATGCGCGCCGCAGCAACATTCGTATCGTCGAAATCGACGCAGCACGACCAGTGGATGGCAGCTTGCCCGGCATTGCCGTGCAGCCGGGCCAGGGCGTGGATGGCTTGAACAGCCAACCGTGGCTGTCCAGCAACAACATGGGCCGAATGGCGGATGTCATGGCTGCCGATCTGGTGCGCCTTGCCCCTGCCGCCAAACCGCGTATCGAAACCAACCTGTCGGCGCTCAAGCAGCAACTCCTGAAACTGACTGCCGACAGCGAAGCGAGCCTGGCCAGCGCTGACAACCTCACCGTGGTCAGTCTGTCCGATCATCTGAGCTATCTGATCAGCGGGCTGAATCTGGAACTGGCGGGTACGCAAGTACTGCCCGACGATCAATGGACGCCCGAGGCTCTGAAGAAGCTGACCGACACCCTCAAGGACAATGACGTTGCTCTGGTCCTGGATCATCGCCAGCCACCAGAGCCGGTAAAGGCTGCAATCACGGCCGCTGGCAGCAAGTTATTGGTGTTGGCTGTAGATGGTGAAGATCCGCTGGCTGAATTGCAGGGCAACATCGGGCAAGTGACGCAGGCACTGGCCGGGAAAAAATAGCTGTTCGACAGGAGGCGCACTTAAAGCCTTCGTGGGAGCAGAGCTTGCTCCCACAGAAATACCCTGGCCTCACCTACACCTGCAGAACTCGATCAAGCCACCTCAAACGTTTCCAGCCGCCTCAAAGCCGGGCGTTGCGCACCGGACGATGCCACCTTCGGTGACAGACACCCCACCGCCCACGATCACACATCATCTTCAACCCAACAAAATCGGGGCTGTGTTTGCTTGGCCCGGCTTTTGCCTTATGTTGTATATACAGGATGATATAACCCACTTCAGCGACAACCCGGATAATCTCCGAGCCGGTCGGCAAAACTACAACCCAAGCAGGAAAGCGCACTATGCCAGCAGCACTTCTACTCAAGCCAGGCCAATTCAACCTCGATCAATTGCGCGCTATTTATCAGCAGCAGAGCCCTTTCGAGCTTGATCCCGCAGCCCGTGAAGTGGTCGACGCCAGCACCCGCACAGTGAATGAAATCATCGCCAACCAACGTACTGTGTACGGCATCAACACGGGTTTCGGTTTGCTGGCGCGCACCTCCATCCCCACCGAGTCGTTGGCCAAACTGCAACGTAACCTGCTGCTTTCACACTGTACTGGCACTGGCCCCTTATTGGACGATGCAAGCGTGGCGCTGATCATGGCGTTGAAAGTAGGCTCGCTCGCGCGAGGTTTTTCCGGGATCCGTTGGGAAGTCATCCAGGCATTAAGCGCGCTGTACACGGCCGGGGTTTATCCGTGCATCCCCTCGCAAGGTTCGGTGGGTGCTTCAGGGGACCTGGCACCGCTGGCGCACATGTCGGCGGTACTGATCGGCGTTGGTCGGGTGCGTCATCAGGGCCGCGAAATGGACGCGGTTGAAGGTCTCGCGCTGGCAGGGCTCGAGCCCATGGTGCTGGGGCCAAAAGAAGGTCTGGCGCTGATCAATGGCACTCAGGTGTCCACCGCTCTGGCCTTGCGCGGTCTGTTTGCCGCCGAGAAGCTGTTCACCGCAGCGGTTGTCGCAGGCAGCCTGAGCGTGGAAGCCTTGAAAGGCTCTGACGTGCCGTTTGACCCACGTATTCAAGCGGTACGCGGTCAACCGGGGCAAATTGATGTGGCGGTGTTGTACCGCGAGCTGTTGGACACCAGCGAGATACGCAAGTCGCACGTCGATTGCGGTCGCGTACAAGACCCGTACTCCTTGCGCTGCCAGCCACAAGTCATGGGCGCATGCCTGGATCACATGCGTTTCGCCGCTGGCGTTTTCCTGCGCGAAGCCAACGCGGTATCAGATAACCCACTGGTATTCAGCGCGGATGGCGACGTATTGTCGGGCGGTAATTTCCATGCCGAGCCGGTCGCCATGGCATCCGATGTATTGGCGCTGGCGATTTCTGAAATCGGCGCACTCTCGGAGCGCCGTATCGCCCAACTGGTAGACCCGGCGTTGTCCGGCCTGCCAGCGTTTCTGGTCAAGGAAGGCGGTCTGAACTCGGGTTTCATGATTGCTCAGGTCACCGCCGCAGCATTGGCTTCGGAGAACAAGACGCTCGCCCACCCCGCCTCAGTCGACAGTTTGCCAACCTCTGCCAATCAGGAGGACCACGTGTCCATGGCAACGTTTGCCGCACGCCGTCTGCTGGACATGGCAGGTAACAGCAGCGCCGTCGTAGCCATCGAACTGCTCGGTGCTGCGCAAGGCGTAGACCTCCACGCTCCGCTGCAAACGTCGGAAAAGCTCAGTGAAGTACTGGCCATGATCCGTAGTGAAGTCCCTCACTACGACGAAGACCGCTATTTCGCCCCGGATATCGCAGTTGCGCGGGCTTGGGTAGAAGGTGGAGCATTCGCTCGCTGGCTACCGTTCGAACGTCTTTACGGCTGATCCCTGACCGCTGGCGACCGGGCAGCCGTTTAGCACGGCGCTCCGGCGCAACGGCGGATAGGATGCCGGTCGTCACATGGATCGAACGACCGGCAAGCACCGTCCTCAGATTTTTGTAAGCCATCGCAGCTGAACAATAATCAGAGGTGAACAATGAGCGATCAAACACAAAATCCAATCGACCGTAACGACCCGGCGATCGAACCCGACACTGCCCCCGACGCGCCAGCCCAGAAGCAACAAACTCAAGAAAGCGGCGCTCAATCCCAAGGTAAGCCACAGGGTCAGCCTGATACCCAGCTCGAGCAGAATCAGGATTCGGGCGGCAACACCTTTACACCTGATTACGAGCCTGAAGAAAAACCCGAGAAAGTGCCCAACAATCTGCATCCAACGCAAGGTCGGGATGCAGATATTGATACCGACGGGGGCTAGTCGCTCCAATCAACTTTCATTAGTTTTTTTTGCTATTTGTGCTCTCGCGGCTTTAGCCGCGAGGGCATTATTTCTGGCAAGAGACATCTGGACGAATCTGCCGCTCGCCCGCCGGTGAAAGCTGGTTCCACCAGAATCCCGCATACGCCCGCCCACAACGCCTCTCCCGCCGAAACATCCGCACACACTCGGTAAAACTTCTCACGTTGTACGACGTCTGACGTTGTGTTCGACTTGCACCGTCTCACTAAAAATAACAATGGAGATCCTCCTTATGGCGAGCACCAGCTCCGTCGATAAAAAAGCTACTGCTGCGCGTGAATCGGTCTTTGCCAAAGTCACCAAGCTCCTTGGCCCTGGCATCATCGCGGTTCTGTCATGGCTGGGTGCCGGTGACCTGATTACTTCTTCAGTGGCAGGTGCCAACTACGGCTACGCCATGATGTGGGTACTGGCAGTCTCGCTGTTGCTCAGATTCCTCATCGTTAACATCATTGCCCGCTTCCAGCTCTGCAATAACAAGGGCATGAGCATTCTCGAAGGCTACGCCCAGC
The DNA here is from genome assembly GCF_002158995.1 of Pseudomonas caspiana. Lineage (GTDB taxonomy): Bacteria > Pseudomonadota > Gammaproteobacteria > Pseudomonadales > Pseudomonadaceae > Aquipseudomonas > Aquipseudomonas caspiana. The sequence goes on from NZ_LOHF01000006.1 coordinate 14,852, forward strand.
TCCATCCAATCTTTGCCTGGTTCATGCTCGGCTACGCCTTGCTCATGGGCCATTTGATCAACGCCTATATGATCAAAGGCGCAGGTGAAGCACTCGCTATGCTGCTGCATATCAATCAGCCGCTGCTGTGCTCGTTCGCGGTAGTGATCGCGGTCTGGTTGCTGGTGGGACGCAACATCTACACCATGATCGAAGGTGTGATGAAGGGCCTGCTGGCGCTTATGACGCTGGCATTTCTGGCTCTGGCAGTCATGTCCAAACCGGATATGGTGGGCATCCTCAAAGGCACCATCGGCTTCAGCATTCCACCCGATGAAGGTGTACATGGCGCGCTGCTGGTGGCGGTTTCGGTGATCGGCGCGGTGGCAGGCTCCATTGCCAACTTCGTACACCCGTATGTGATGCGTGAAAAAGGCTGGATCGGTCCTCAGCACAAGCGCATGCAGCGTAACGACCTGCTGTTCGCAGTATTCGTCGGCATCATCATCAATCTTGCGATCTGGGTAGTGGGTGCGGAAATTCTGCGTCCTAACGGCATCCAGGTGACCAACTTGCAGGACTTGGGCAAAGCCCTTGAAATGTTCTTCGGCTCGGCAGGCTGGTACATCTTCTTCGTGGGTGTGTTCGCAACGCTGTTCGCCAGTATTGCGGGTAAAACCACTGCCTTCCCGATGCTGATCACTGATGCCTTGCAGCACATCCTCCCGAAACGTCGCGAGAAATACGGGAAGGAGTTCCACAAGGACCCAATGCACAAGTGGTTCATGTTGTTCATTCTGGTCACTCCACTGGTGTGGTCGCTGCCTGGCATGCCGGACTTCGTGACCCTGACCATTGGCGTGAACGCACTGAACATCATCGGTCTGCCGATTATCTCGCTGGGCCTGCTGATCATGTCCAACCAGAAAAAGCTGCTCGACAAGGAATACCGCAACAATCTGTTCGAGAACATTGCTCTGGTATTCGCGACAGGTCTGGCCTTGTGGGTGGCGTTCCAGCTGGGTGCTGATTTGCTGAGCTAATGCACGAACTTGCTCTTTTAAACTGACGCCATTTCTGTAGCAACTACCGAAGGCTGCGATTGCATCAAGCCAGACACATCGCAATCGCAGCCTTGGCGGCTCCTACAGTTAATGCACCTGCAGCCTTGAAAACATTTGCAACAAACCATTGCACAGCAGCCGCATAAAACAGCAGGATCGTTCCAGCGCCTGCTTCGAGCAGGCATTCCCTGCTCGAATATGCGGAGCCTCGCAGGTAATGGATCAAACAACTTCCCCCACCTCTACCCGGCTCACCTCCCGCGAATTTCGCGGGATGGTCGCCATCCTGTTGTCTATCGCCCTCGCCACACTTGATACCGCCATTGCCAATACGGCATTGCCCAGTATTGCGGCCGATTTGAATGCGTCGCCTGCGGCTTCGGTGTGGGTCATCAACGCTTATCAACTCGCAGCAGTCGCAACCTTGCTGCCCTTCGCAGCCCTGGGCGGCGTCATCGGGCATCGCAAGGTCTATCTGGGTGGGCTTATTTTGTTCGTGCTGTCTTCGGCCTTATGCACGTTTGCCTGGTCGTTGCCATCGCTGACCATCGCACGGGTTATCCAGGGCCTTGGGGCCAGCGCGATCATGGCTGTCAACGCTGCACTGATCAGCTCGATTTTTTCTCACGAGCGTCTGGGCCGCGGGCTTGGTATGAACGCGCTGGTGGTGGGCACTTCGTTTGCAGCCGGCCCTACCATCGCCTCGCTGGTGCTGTCCGTAGCCAGCTGGCCCTGGCTATTCGCGATCAATCTGCCTCTTGGCCTATTCGCGCTGGTCTTTGCCTGGAACTCGTTGCCCACTAGTAAGCCCGGCACCCTGACGTTTGATCGACTCACCGCAGTGCTCAGCGTGATCACCTTCGGTGCGCTGATTTATGCCCTCAGTGAAGCGGCGCAGCTGGGCTCCAGCACTGGCGTACTTATCGCGCTCGTAGCGTTTCTGATTGCCGGTGCCGCGATGCTTCGTCGCGAAGCCGGACACCCTGCGCCCATGTTTCCGCTGGATCTGCTCAAGCGACCAATGTTCGCCCTCTCCGCCCTTACCGCATTCTGTTCATTTGCCACCCAGGGCCTGGCGTTTGTCTCGTTACCGTTTTTCTTCGAAACGGTGCTGGGCCGCGATCCAATTCAGACCGGTTTCCTCATGACCCCCTGGTCAGTGGTTGTAGCCATGATTGCGCCCATTGCCGGGCGTTTGTCTGACCGCTATGCGCCAGGAATGCTGGGCGGTATCGGATTGGCGATACTGTGCGCAGGCATGATTTCTCTGACCATGATCCCTGCCGACGCCAGCGCGTGGGAAATCGGCATCCGGATGATCATCTGCGGATTAGGCTTCGGTTTCTTCCAGGCCCCCAACCAGAAAGCGCTGATGACCAGCGCGCCCAAAGCACGGGCCAGTGGCGCCAGCGGCACTATCGCTACTGCGCGCTTGATTGGTCAGGCTACGGGGGCAGCATTGGTGGCGTTGAGCTTTGGCATCAGCGGCGAGCATGGCCCGGTTCTGGCCTTGTCCATTGGTGCCGGATTTGCTGCGGTGGGCAGTATTTCCAGCGCCTTACGGCTGGTGTCCTCCAGCTCGACGGCAAGCAAAAACTGAACGGACGTCACAGTAACTGAAAAAAGTGCCGTTCGTAGGAAACCTTCTTCAACACTAACCATCCCAGCTATGATGGCACAAGGCCTCATTACCACTACTACTCTGCGGCTGTACGGAACGTTCATGCATTTATCACTACAAGCCGAAAAACAACGTCTCGCGGCGGTTCGCGCCGTTCAGTGGCTGGAAACCGCCGCAGACGAGAACTTTGACCGCATCTGCCGACTGGCCGCCGCCTACTTCAATGTTCCAACAGTGCTGGTGTCACTGGTTGAGCAGGAGCGCCAGTGGTTCGCTGCCAGAGTCGGCTTCCCGAAGCCGCAGACACCTATCAATCAGTCATTCTGCGCTCATACGATCAAACAGGACGGCGTGATGCAGGTTGTCGACGCCTGCCAAGATCCACGGTTCATGGACAATGAACTGGTTACGGCTGAAGGCGGCATTCGCTTCTACGCCGGCGCTCCTTTAGTGACGCGAGACGGGCATGCCATTGGCAGCCTGTGCCTCATTGACAAATTCCCTCATCAACTCAGCCACGCCGAAACGCTGGTCCTCCAGGACTTGGCCGAGATGGTGATTTCGCAGATTGAGCAGCGACAACAGACCAGCATGTGCCATGCCGTCAGCGGCTTGCCCAATCTGCGGCAGTTTCTGAACGACAATGCTGGCCCATGGCTTAATACCGAAGCACCGACCCGCATCTTGATGGTTGTCGAGGTTATCGACAGTCAGTGGACTCATGACTTTGCCCTAGAGCACGACTCTGGGTTGATCGGAGCGAAAGCAACCGACATCACTGAGCGTTTGAATCAGGCCCTGGGTGAAGAGCTGACGGCCTATCACATCAGCGAACGGCACTTATGTCTGTTGATGCCCGCGCGGACTCAGGATCAAAGCGAATTGATCCTCACCCTGAGCACACTCGTTTGCGAACCGTGTGCGGAGGATTCGATATCGACGCTACCCGGCATTCGCATAGGCATTGCCGTCTGCAGTGATGGAAAGCAGTCCATCGGTGACTTGCTGCGCAAGGCTCGTGGCGCTGTGGACTCTGCCGCCCGGGACGGAATGGACTGGTCGATATGGGATGAGGATCCGAATTGCGCATCGCGCCGTTCCGAGGCCTTGATCCAAGATGTGGCAGGAGCCCTGTGCAACGGCGAAATTTGTCTGGTGTTCCAGCCCCGTTTCAGACTGGAAGATGGTCGCCAGGTCAGCGCCGAAGCGTTGTTACGATGGAATCACCAGATTTTCGGACCTGTATCTCCTGCGGAGTTCATCCCGCTGATTGAACGTTCCGGGCAGATAAGCATTGTGACGCGCTGGGTCATCGACAATGCATTGGCCGCCGCGGCTGGCTGGGCCGACAACGAATCCAAAGTTTCGCTGAATCTCTCCGCGCTGGACTTTCAACACATCGACATCGCCCAGGCGCTGAGAGCCGGGTGCGAGAAACACAACATCGGCGCACATCGAGTTGAAGTGGAAATAACTGAAGGTGAATGGATCAGAGCCAGCAACACTGTGCTGGCTCAGCTAGCAGACATCCGGCAGCTTGGCGTCGATGTTGCCATTGATGACTTTGGCACGGGCTACAGCAACTTTGCATATCTGCATGAAATCCCTGCCAACGTGATCAAGCTGGATAAGTCGATCATCACCGACCTGGAAAACAAGCCACGCAATCGCATCATTGCCCAATCGGTTTTCCAGCTGGCGCATGAACTGGGCTACCGGACTGTTGCAGAAGGCATTGAAACCTTCAAATGCCTGGATCTGGTCAGAGGCTATGGCTGCCATGAAGCACAGGGCTTCTTCCTCAGTCGGCCACTCTCCAACGACCAGATCAAACAGACGACAACGGGCAGTCATTTCCTGCTGACTGCATGAAGCTATAAAAACGGGTGAGCGGGCGGTCTATTCCCCATCCTTATAGGGAGGATAGTCGTCATCACCCTTCACTCGCTTGTTCTCATCGGCGTCGCGGCCGCTATCGGGAGACCCTGCGGGCCCTACCGGATCAACTTGAGGATCTGCAACGTCGGGAGAATCAGGGTCAAAGCCCAAATCCTGCTCGGGGTCGCGCTGATTAGTGGTCATACTCACCTCCAGATAAATGCCCAACAATGTTGGGCTGTCTACCTAAGAAGAAAGCCAGCTCGCAAAGTGCAGCGTAACTGACGAGCGGATCCTCATCACTGCTGCGGCATCGCCGAGGAGTGGTGATTCAGGATGAGCCATTCGCCGTTAATTTTCTGATAAAGGTAGGTGTAGCGCGCCTGAACCTGGCGTTTGCTGCCGTCAGCTTCGGTGAGCGTGAAGGTATACACGCCGGTGTCGAGCGCCTTGTTTTCATTCAGGCGGCGAATCTCGCGGAAGTTGATCACGCCGACCGGCTTCAGTAACAGGAAATGGTCAAAGTAATCCTTGATCTCCGCATGGGTGGTACGCACCTTGTTGGACACGGTGGGTTGCAGAATCGCATTCTTCGCATAAAGCGCGGTGACCTTCTCGGAATCTCCGGTCTGCAGCGTGCGGTTCCAGCGCTCGAACAGAGCGGCAATTTCGCGATCTTTAACGTCAGTCGGCTGCCCGGCAATCGTCGTGTAGGAATACGGTTTGACCGGCGCGGTATCCACTGCATGGACCAGCGGTGTTGCCAACAGAGCAATCAGCGTCACAGCAGACATTTTCACGTTGAGCTTCATTTACGGTATTCCTATCGGCTTTTGGTGGCGCTACTGTGCCGCGTCACGAATATCCGGCCATCGGCCGACTGGAGCTATTTGCCTATGCCATTTGGCAGATAGCGACACTGCACCGGAAACGGGTCTAATAGCCCCACTTTTTGCCGAATGGATCCGGCCCCTGTGTTGGAGCAGTACATGCACAAGCCCCCCGATGATTCGGCCAGCGCATTGAACCTGCGCAGTCAATACCGCCAATGGGAAAGCCGTGCAGCGCGTTTGCGACTGCTCGTGGAGACCGGCCAGGAACTCACACGACTGTCGACGACAGCCATGCGCCAACGGGCCTTGCAGCGAGCCTGTGCATTTCTGGCCATGGACCAAGGGGTCTTGCTTGAATGGGAAGACGGTTCGGCAGCAGCAATCAGCGCCACCCATGGCAACCCACAGCGTTTTGAAACGCTGACATCGCTTCTTGACCGAACACTCCTGGTACCCGAATGGCGTGTCCAGCCCTGCGCCCAGATCCATTGCCTGCTGCATTTGCCCTTGCTGAATGCAGATGGCGAACCGTTTGCTGCCCTGCTATTGGCCAATAACGCGAACATCGCAGCCCCCGACACCGAAGATCTGCAGTCACTTCAATTGCTGGCGACGTTACTGGCCGCGCACCTGGAAAACAGTCGCCTGCTTGATACGCTGTCGGCTCGTGAGCGAGCAATGTCCGAACTGGTTCATCGCTTGTTCAACGCTCAGGAAGACGAGCGCAAGCGGGTGGCCTACGACCTCCACGACGGGCTGGCACAAACCCTGGCCGGGCTGCACCAACGCTTGCAGGGCTTTGCGAGTCGTTGCCCAGACCTTCCGGATCAGCTGAGTCATGAGCTCTCCACCATCCTGCAACTGGCGCAACGTTGCGTGGGTGAAGGCCGACAAGTCATCGGCGGCTTGCGCCCTGTTGTACTGGATGACTTCGGTCTGGTTCAGGCGATTGACAAAGAGGCCGACCGCCTACGCGAGGCGGGCTATGCCGTGCAATGGACGGCCCGGTATGCCGAGCGATTGCCCGACGTGATTGAAATCACCCTGTTCCGCATTGCACAGGAAGGCATCAACAACATCCTCAAGCATGCAGGCCCATGCAGCGTCCGGCTTGCCTTGCAAATGGGGGAATCGCAGGTATCCGTCGTGATTGAAGACCTCGGCCGGGGATTCGCTGCCCGCCCCCCTTCACAACCGGGCTCTACAGACGGGCTGGGACTCACGGCCATGCAGGAGCGCACCCATCTGGTCGGGGGACGTTTCGACTGCGTCAGCTACCCGGGCAAAGGCACACGCCTGAGCGCCGTTGTCCCGCTGACTTCCTCTGAGGTACGCACATGAGCACACCATTACGACTGGTCATGGCAGATGATCATGAGGTGACGCGCGCCGGGTTCCTGTCACTGCTGGCCGGCCATCCGGAGTTCGAAGTGGTTGGCCAGGGTGGCGACGGTCAAGAGGCGCTGGAGTTATGTGAGCGTTTGCGTCCTGATATCGCCATTCTCGACGTCCGCATGCCCATCCTTAACGGCCTCAGTGCCGCCCGCCTGCTCCAACAGCGAATGCCTGAAGTCAAAGTGGTGATGTTTACCATGGACGACAGTCCGGATCACCTTGAGGCAGCAATGGCCGCCGGAGCTGTCGGCTATCTCCTGAAAGATGCAAGTCGCGAGGAAGTCATGGATGCCTTGCGCCGCGTTGCTGCCGGAGAGGACGCACTGAACAGCGCGATGAGCGCACGTCTGCTTAGGCGCATCGCCACCCGCCGCACCTCGGGGGTAACGCCACGGGAAAGTCTGACCGAACGTGAGCGTCAAGTCCTGGGGTTGGTCGCTGGAGGGTTCAGCAATCGGGAAATCGGCGAGAAGCTGGGTATTGCCACCGGAACCGTCAAAGCCCATGTCGAGCGCGTGATCAGCAAACTCGATGCCTCTGACCGGACCCAGGCGGCGGTGCGCGGCATAGCGCTCGGACTGGTTGCACAGCCTGAAGGAAACTGGACATGAGTCGCTGGTCAAATCTACCGCTACGGGGCAAGGCGCTGGTGGCGATCGCACTGCCGCTCGTGATCCTGCTGTCATCGTTGGTGTTGATTTACCTTGCAGAAAGACAGACCGCACGAGCAGAAGAGGATGTTCGCCGGGTTCTGTTGGTACAGGGCGACATCCAGACTGTTCATACGCTGCTCGCTGAGGCCGCCGCAGGCGAGCGAGGGTATCTGCTGACCGGCCGTGAAGACTTCCTGCCCGCCTATAACAACGCAAGACCTTTGATCGACGCAGCCCTGAAACGCCTTGATAACAATGTTCGCGATCCGGAAATCCGCGACCGGCTGCAACTCATGACCCCGCTGATCAGGATCAAGCTCGGGGCTCTGGCAAAACTGCGCGAGGGCAACGGCAAGGACCCGGCGCAGGTCACCACGATCCTGATCAACAACAAACAAGTGCTCGACACCCTGCGCGAACAGATCAGCGCTATGCGCGACCGCGAAGCCACATTGCTGGCTGAACGCACTGCCGCCGCCGCAGAAACCCGTGAGCGACTGGTGTTCGCCACCTTGCTGGCCGCGTGCTGCGGGGTGTTTGCCGCCATCGCGGCAATGCTGTTGTTGTCCAGGGGTATCGTCAGCCGCGTCGAGCATGTGAAGCGTAATGCGCAGCGGCTGGCCTTGGGTCATCCGCTGTTGCCGCAACCACCGGAACAGGACGAAATTGGTCAGCTGGGCACACGTCTGGTGGAAGCCGCGCACTTGTTGGCCCAACGCGAAGGAGCACTGCGCGATAACGAAGAACGCTTGCGTCTGATCATTGATGCAGTCAAGGACTACGGTATTTTCGCCCTTGATGCCAACGGTCGTGTCACCTCATGGAACGTCGGCGCGGAGCGAATCAAGGGCTACAGCGAACAAGAAATCGTCGGCCAGCCGTTTTCGGTTTTCTATTTGCCGGAACAGTGCCCTCAACGCCCGGAAATGGCGTTACGAGAAGCCCGAAGCAAAGGCTATTTCATGGAAGAAGCCTGGCGACGCCGCAAGGATGGCAGCCGGTTCTGGGCCAGCGTGGTCATCAGCGCCCAGTACGACAGCAGTGGCACCTTGCGGGGATTTTCCAAGGTGACACGCGATATCAGCGATCGCCATGCGGCCGAAATCGCTTTGAGCGCAGCCCGAGAAGAGGCCGAACGCGCCAGCCGCGCCAAGAGTGAATTCCTGTCGCGCATGAGCCATGAACTGCGTACCCCCTTGAACGCCATTCTTGGCTTTGCTCAATTGCTGGAGATCGATCCTCAGCCAGCTCAGCGTCAGCAAATCGGACACATCCTGAGGGCTGGTCAGCATTTACTGACGCTAATCAACGAGGTGCTCGACATTACCCGCATCGAGTCAGGGCACCTGCCGGTCAATCTGGAACCCATAGCTCTGAACACCGCATTGCAGGAAGCCCTCGCCCTCGTCGCCCCCATGGCCAGTGAAGCGCGAATTCGCATCGCTCCCCTGCCGATGATCCGCCACGAAGAAGGTGTGATTGCCGACCGACAGCGCTTGATGCAGGTGCTGCTGAACCTGCTGTCCAATGCCATCAAATACAATCGTCCAGAGGGAGAAGTCGCTATTCAGGTTGCGCGAAACGAGCAACAGGTCACGGTAACAGTGTCAGACACAGGGCCAGGCATTGCCAAGGATCAGTTGCACAAGCTGTTTCGGCCGTTTGAGCGTCTGAACGCAGACCATAAGGTCGAGGGCACAGGTCTGGGACTGGCGCTAAGCAAGAACCTTCTGGAAATGATGGACGGTAGCCTTGATGTACTGAGCGCAACAGACGCAGGCTGCCGTTTCACGCTGAGTCTGCCACACACCATCATTCGCTCAGACACCGCAGTGCCAGCTTTGAAGCCAGACACGGTAATAGATGAACCAGAGAAATCGGCTGACGGGTATCGGGCCAGCGTACTGTGTATCGAAGACAATCTGGCCAGTCTGACGCTGATTGAAACCCTGCTGCAGCGACGACCAGGCATCCAGCTGCTTTCAAGCATGCAAGGGCAGATGGGGCTGGATCTGGCGACTCGACATACGCCCGATCTGATTTTGCTGGACATCAACCTGCCCGACATTTCCGGCATCAAAGTCCTGCGACGCCTGCGTAATGCGGCGCAAACTGCACATACCCCGATCCTGATGATGACCGCCGATGCCACATCGATAACCCATCGCATACTGCGCGAGGCGGGCGCGACGGCCATCCTGATCAAGCCGATCAATGTCCGGATGTTTTACGACCAGATTGATCAGTTCCTCACGGAGCCTTTATGACCCAAGATCTACGTATTCTGCTGATCGACGACCAGCGGGCCAACCTGGAGCTGATGGAACAGTTACTGGCCCGCGAAGGACTGCTTAACGTCCTGAGCACTACTCAGCCGACTCACACGCTTGAACTGTTCAACAGCTTCGAGCCGGATCTGGTGATTCTCGACCTGCACATGCCTGAATTCGATGGTTTTGCGGTGCTCGAACAACTGGGTCGACGTATCTCGCCCCATGAGTACCTGCCTGTTCTGGTGCTGACCGCCGATGCGACCCGTGACACCCGGATACGCGCATTGGCATTAGGTGCAAGGGACTTCGTCAGCAAGCCACTGGATGCCCTGGAAACCATGCTCCGGGTCTGGAACCTGCTCGAAACCCGTGTCCTCTACAAAAGCTTGCGGCAGTTGCTGCCAGCGGAGCAGATTGAGTTGCTGCAGCAGCGACGTGGAGCAAATCTGTAGAAGCCCACAAGCAACGTGAGCCAGAGATAGCGTTTTATCTGGAGCTGGGCCATCGCTGGCCTCATTACCTTCGAGGATGTCCACACGACTGCGCTGATTACGACTGCGGTTTTATCGCAGGTAACGACAGCGTCCAGATTGCAGTTTGCTCAGGCTTGGCGCTCACTGCCTTGGGCAGTGCCGGAAACAGTCGGTGTTACACGTGCGCTGATCTCATTACGCAGCAGTCGAGCCAGTGCTTCAACCGAATAGGGCTTCTGCAGGAAGGTAAATCCCTGGGAATTACCCTGAGCCAAAGCAGGACTGTAACCACTGGTCAAAACGATCGGCAGCTTCGGGTACAAACGCTGCACTTCAAGAGCCAGCTCTACGCCATTCATACCCGGCATCACAACATCGGAAAACACTGCGTCGAAGGTATCGGCTCGTTCCGCCAATACCGCCAGAGCATCAACTGCATTCCTGGCCCAGTGGATGTCGTACCCCAACTCCCGCAACGTCTGGCTGGAAAACTCACCGATCGCAGGATTGTCCTCAACCACCAGCAAGCAGGCACCCTCACCACTGGTTTGAAGCTCCACCTCCATCGCGGCATATTCGGCACTCGACGTGGCCACTGATCGCGGCAGGTAGAGCGTGAACTGGCTGCCTTTGCCCATCTCACTTTCCACCACGACTTCGCCGCCAGATTGTTTGGCAAAGCCAAACACCTGAGATAACCCAAGTCCCGTGCCTTTGCCAACGTCTTTGGTGGTGAAGAACGGATCAAAAATTCGGTCCAGTTGGTCTGGCGCAATCCCCGATCCAGTATCGATCAGCGACACCGCCACATAATCACCTACTAGCTCTGTATGGGTGCGGCGCGCAGGAATTTGCTGTACTGGCTCGACAAAAATTCTCAGCGTGCCCTCACCGTTCATGGCATCCCGTGCGTTGACCGCCATGTTAATCAGCGCCGTATCGAACTGCCCGGCATCGGCATTGATATAGCACGGCTGCGCAGGAAGCTCGACCAGCACCTTGATCCGCGCTCCGGTCAGCGAACCGATCATCTCGCCAATAGCACGAACGCTCTTGCCTACCTCAAAAACTTCAGGACGCAGGGTTTGTTGGCGGGAGAACGCCAGCAATTGCCCGGTCAATTTGCTTGCCCGGTCAACTGCATCGGAAATGGCGTCGATGTAGCGGCGACGTCGCTCCTCATCCAGATTACGCTTGAGTAGATCCGTTGATGCCTTGACTACGGTCATCAGGTTATTGAAGTCGTGAGCCACGCCACCGGTCAATTGCCCAACGGCTTCCATCTTTTGCGACTGGCGTAGTGCAGCTTCTGTGCGGCGCAAGGTTTCGGCAGCCTCACGCTCAACCTGTACATCGCGACCTACGGCATGGATGTAGGACTGATCCGGCACTGCCGCCCAGGCTATCCAGCGATATGAACCGTCTTTGTGCAAATAGCGATTCTCGAAACTGGAGAAGCTGATGCCTCGAGACAAATCGGCAGCAGCGGCAGCCGTGATCACATCGTCTTCAGGGTGCAGAAAATCCAGGAACGACTTGCCCACCAGTTCGTCGTCGGACCAGCCCAGCACCTGCGTCCACGCAGGATTGACCGCGACGATATCGCCAGCGAAACCGGCGATCAGCATCAGGTCCGTAGACAACCGCCAGATCCGGTCACGATCCTGCGTGCGGGCCTCGACCCGCTCTTCCAGCGTGGCATTGAGCTTGCGCAGATTTTCTTCGGCAGCGCGGGTTGCAGTGATATCGCGGGAAATACAGAGGATTTTTTCCACAGCACCTGCCGCATCGAACATCGGCGTAACCTGAACATCCCACCACTTCGGGGTGCCCATATAGGTATTGGCAAACCCCTGAAAGCGACCTGCCAGTCCTGCTTTGGCATTGGCGATGGCAGCCTTGGCGTCAAGATGCCCTTGATCCTGCCAGAAGTCTGGCCACGGGCAGCCACGCACGGCATTGAAATCACCGATTTCCATAACACGCATGCCGCCCTCGCTCATGAACGACAGCTTGCCTTCCAGGTCGATGACCTTGATGCAATCATTGCTGCTGGCCAGTACGCGACTGTTGAATTCTTCGGTATCACGCAATGACGACTCGATACGCCGGGCCTCAGTCACGTCCTTGAACAGCATCGCAATTCGGTTATCGGCATACTCATCGACTTTGTAGGCGTAAATTTCATACCAGCGCCTGCCCAAGGCGACGGCAGGCGCATTGAATCCTATCGGATCGCCACTCAACACCACTCGCGCATAGGCTTCAAACCATGGCACCGGGCGACCTTCGGCGATGTCCCGCATGCCATGAACGATGCGCTGTTTGAGTTCAGTCATGCCCTCAAAAGCAGCATTTACCTCAACGAAATGACAGTCCGACAACGCATCATCTGCATACGAAACCTCGAGTACGCAAAAGCCGATATCAATACTGCTGAACAGTGCGCGATAACGTTCATCGCTGGATTGGAGTTGCTGGTCTACACGCACTGAATGCGTTGTTTCGACGGTATGGCACAACACACCCAATACAGACTCTTCGCGCTCGTCGTAAACCGGCGAAAACGAGAATGTCCACCAGGTCTGCTCCTCTACCCCATACCGAGCCATGCTGATGGGCTGGTTTTCATAGCGGCTGGCCTGACCAGCGAACGCCAACTCCACCAGTGGTCGCACCTGTTCCCATGCGTCGGCCCATAGCGTGGTTATGCTTTGCCCCAAAGCACCGTCCAGTCGTGGGCCGAGAATAGGCCGGTAAGCATCGTTGAAGAAGAAGTTGAGATCCTTGCCCCAGATCAGATAAAGGCTTTCCGGCGAGTTGAGCATCACGCTCAAGGTCGAGCGAATGGTCGCAGGCCACTGCTCCATGGGTCCAAGGGGGGTCGCAGACCAATCGATGGATCGAATGGCAGCGCCCGTCTCTCCGCCGGGGAGGATGCGTGAAGCCGGGCTGATGAGAGAAGGCATGGGCATTTACTACTGGGGCGTCACAGGACGAGGATGATCGGCCGCATCAGCGGAACATGACCGCTGATTCTGGAGTGCTAGCGAACAAGTGGCAACCAGCACGAAACGTTTGTGCGTGCGATCACTTGTCGCACACCGATTGACTCCCGGGACGCCAGATCGTTCTGCGCGCTCTGCCCCGACTCACACAAGCGTTGCGACACAAGGCTGCCATATACTGACGGGCCGCACCCGCACTTAAGGAATGAATGCCAATGCGCGCCCCGTCCTCAGCCATCGTTCTCGAGCGTTTTACCGAGGCACACGCCGAAGGTGTCACTGCGCTGTACAACGTACCCGCAGTCGCCCGGCAGGTGCTGCAAATGCCTTTCCAATCCCCTGACATCTGGCGCAAACGCCTGGACGCCAGCAATGAACGCTTGGTCAGTCTTGTGGCTTTGCACGAAGGGACTGTCGTTGGGCAAGGTTCTCTCGAGCAATTTTCCCGTATTCGTCGCAGCCATTGCGGCTCGATTGGTATGGCCGTCGCCCAGGACTGGCAAGGCCGGGGGATCGGTAAACAGCTTTTGAACGCGTTACTGGATATCGCCGATAACTGGATGAAACTGCGCCGTGTCGAGTTGACGGTTTATTCGGACAATCAGGCAGCGGTGATTCTTTACGAGAAGCTGGGCTTCGAAACCGAAGGGCTGCTGCGTGACTATGCCGTGCGCGATGGTCAGTTCAGCGATGCCCTGACCATGGCGCGTATTCGTCCGTGAACGGAGCTTCTGGCTTATCTTCCGGGCGAAACCAGTGCAATTAATGGTATCCAGAGACTCGCCCGGCAATCCTTGACGCTGAAACGATTAACCTTTCATTCAATATGTTTCAGGTTTTTACGGAACTCGCCCGACTGGCCATCCCCTAAGCCTTCAAGCCAGCGGTCTGGCAGGGCGTCGTCCCGATAAGCCAATGAAGCACCGGATCCCCCTTCCCGGCCGCCCCATCGTTCAATCCAAGGATTTGCAGTTCATGTCCTCAAACACTACCTCTGCCCCTGTGCATAGCGATAAAGACGGGCAACGGGTTTCGGCTCGCAGGTTGGTATTTATCTCGGTACTCGTCGCCACTATGGGCGCTCTGGCGTTCGGCTATGACACGGGCATCATCGCCGGTGCGCTGCCCTTCATGACGCTTCCCGTTGATCAGGGTGGACTGGGGCTCAATGCCTTCACTGAAGGACTGATCACGTCCTCGCTGATTGTCGGCGCAGCGTTCGGCTCACTGGCCAGCGGTTATTTGTCTGACCGTTTCGGTCGACGCGTGACACTGCGCTTGCTGTCCCTGCTGTTCATTGCCGGTGCCCTGGGTACCGCCATCGCGCCGTCCATTCCGTTCATGGTTGCTGCACGCTTCCTGCTGGGCATCGCCGTCGGCGGCGGCTCAGCCACGGTCCCGGTGTTCATTGCGGAAATTGCCGGTCCGAAAAAACGCGGCCGACTGGTCAGTCGTAACGAATTGATGATCGTTAGCGGGCAATTGCTGGCCTACGTTCTCAGCGCGTTGATGGCGGCATTGTTGAGTTCATCGCATATCTGGCGCTACATGCTGGCCATCGCCATGCTGCCCGGCCTGTTACTGCTGATCGGCACCTTCTTTGTCCCGCCCTCCCCGCATTGGCTGGCCGCCAAAGGACGCTTTGATGATGCGCAGGATGTGCTGGAAAAGCTGCGCGATACGCCTGAGGAGGCAAAGCGCGAAGTCGAGGAGATGAAGTCGCAGAAAGAGCACGCCCGCAAGCGTCCGCCTCTCTCCGAATTATTGCGTCAGAGCTGGGTAATCAAACTTCTGCTGATCGGCATCGGCCTGGGTTTCACCGCCCAGTTCACTGGCGTGAACGCCTTCATGTACTACACGCCGATTATCCTCAAGACGACCGGCATGGGCACCAACGCAGCCCTGACGGCGACCATCGGTAACGGTGTCGTTTCGGTGATCGCCACGTTGCTGGGCATCTGGGCTATCGGCCGTTATGGGCGTCGGCATTTGCTGATGGCCGGGCTGGTCGCGGTGATTCTGGCGCAGGTTGCACTGGGCTGCGTGTTGCAGTTCATGCCGCAGAATCTGACCCAGAGTTATGCAGCCCTTGCCTGCATCCTGCTGTTCCTGCTGTTCATGCAAATGTGCATTTCGCCGGTCTACTGGCTGCTCATGTCTGAGCTGTTCCCTTCGCAGATTCGCGGTCTGCTGACTGGCACGGCGGTGTCGATGCAATGGCTGTTCAACGCCGCAGTCGCATTCCTGTTCCCGATGGCGCTGGACACGCTGGGCAACCCTACGTTTTTCGTCTTCGCGGTTATCAACGTTGGCTCTTTACTGTTCGTGTTCTTCTGCTTGCCGGAAACCAAAGGCAAATCGCTGGAGCAAATCGAGAAGCACATGAAAAAAGAGCTGTAAACGCCTCAGGCCTGCTGCTCTAATCCCGGGAGCTTGCAGGCCCAAAGGGCCCGATAGCTTGGAAATACACCCGGCGGACGCTCGAACGCTCAAGCGTCCGCCAATTTTTTTGCGAGGATTCATGAGTACCTCTGCCGACACCCAACAGACCAGCTGGATCAGTGTAGGCGCACTGGCAGTAGCGGCTTTCATCTTCATCACCACCGAGTTTGCTCCGGTGGGTCTGCTGTTTGCCATCGGCAGCAGCTTCGACATGACCGCCGCTCAAGTCGGCCCGATGCTTACGGTCTATGCCTGGACCGTTTCACTCATGTCACTGCCGATGATGTTGCTGACTCGCAACGTGGAGCGACGACTACTACTCAAGGTGGCCATTGGCACCTTGATCGTGAGCCATATCGCGCTCAGTCTGGCCCCCAACTTCACACTGGTGGTTATCAGCCGGATCGGTATCGCGCTGGCACACGCCGTATTCTGGTCGGTCACCGCTTCGCTTGCGGTTCGACTGGCACCAGGTGGCAATCGGGCACGGGCTTTGAGCCTGCTGGCGATGGGCGCTTCTCTGGCAATGGTGCTGGGGATCCCTATCGGCCGGGTACTCGGTGAAAGCATGGGCTGGCGAGCGACATTTGCGACCATCGCCGTAGTCGCCGCCCTGATCTGGTTTCTGCTGGCCAAGAAGCTGCCACTGCTTCCCAGTCAAAACAGCGGCAGCCTGAAAAGCCTGCCGATTCTGTTCAAACGCCCGGCGCTGGTTTCGCTTTATTGCGTGACGGCGTTGGTGGTGACGGCCAACTTCACCGCCTACACCTATATCGAAGCCTTTGTGCAGTCGGTAGCGGGTTTCAGCGAACAGACGACCACCTGGATGTTGTTGCTCTTCGGTCTGGCCGGTTTGATGGGGTCAATCTTTTTCAACGCGCTGTACACCCGCTTCGCGAACCACTTGACCACGCTGGCCATCGGCTCACTGTGCATTTGTCTGACCCTGATGCTCTGGGCGTCCTGGAGTGTTTACACACTGGTCGTAGTGTTCGCGCTATGGGGCCTGGCCATGTTGTGCTTCGGGATTCTGATGCAGTCACAAGTAATCCAGCTGGCACCGGACGCCACCGACGTAGCGTCCGCCATGCACTCGGCTATCTACAACGTCGGCATCGGCGCCGGTGCGTTGCTGGGCAGCATCGTGGTGCATCACCTGGGGTCGGCATGGGTCGGATTTGTCGGCGGCTTCCTGGCCCTTTGCGCACTGGTCATAAGCCGGGTGACCAGCAAACGTTATGGCGATGCGGAGCCGTTGCCAGGCAACGTGGAGATCATGCACTAAACCTGGCACGCATCGACGAACGCCTGTTTGAGCCGCTCGGTGGCAGACACCGGGGGGCCGAACAAAAAGCGAAAGCGCCTCCCGGCTCTCGGCCATGTCGCAGATGAACGACTTGTCGATCCTGATGCGGTCAAACGGGAACGAGCGCAAGTAACCCGGTGAGGAATAGCCGGCACCGAAGTCATCCAGCGGAATACCACGCCCCGCCGTCAGCTCGCGCAAGGTCCGGATATTTTCATCTTTTTCGAAGCCTCCAACGCTGCGTCTCGCAACTGCCCCCCTCCAAGGCGGCCTTGTCTCCTAAACACAGGCCGGGCTTGCCAAACCTCGTTACAACTATGAAAATGAGAGTCATTACCAATTAATTAATTTCAGGTTCCCACCATGTCCTCCGCCGACTCGTCGCTGCAACAAGCGGTGCATACGCTGTATGTGGATCACCATCGCTGGCTCTGCGCGTGGTTGCGCAAGCGTCTTGGCTGTGTCGATCATGCTGCGGACCTGGCCCAGGACACTTTTATTCGGGTCCTGACGCAACGTAAAGGGCCGGAGTTGCGAGAGCCTCGTGCCTATCTGAGCACGGTAGCGCGCAGCCTGATGATCGACAGTTTCCGGCGTCGGGCGCTGGAGCAGGCCTACCTGGAAACCCTCGCTGCGCGTCCGGAACTGCTCGATATCTCACCCGAAACCCGCTTGCTGATCATCGAAACACTGGTGGAAATCGATCGCCTGCTGGATGGTCTCGGCAGCCGTACCCGTGAGATCTTTCTCATGGCGCAGTTGGACGGTCTGAGCTACGTAGAGATCAGTCGGCAATTGAAGGTCTCGGTGAATACAGTGAAAAAGCATGCCGCTCGCGCGCTGACTCATTGTCTGCTGTCGGTCGAGGATTAAGACGTGGTCGTCGCTCGTTCGCCAGACCGCGCTACCCTTGAAGCCGCCGCTCGCTGGTATGTAGACCTGCATTGCGAGGAACTGAACGACGCTACTCGTGAGGCTCATCGTAGCTGGCTTGAGTGTGACCCCAGCCATCAGCAAGCCTGGGAACGGCTGGGGCGATTGCAGGAAAAATTTGACCTGGTCACCCCCGGCATCGCACGACCGACATTGAACCGGGCCCGCGCCAAACGGCGTGACGTGCTCAAAGTCCTGTCGATTCTGCTGGCCGCAAGTGCCGCGGGTGGAGTTGCATGGCAAACCACTCCATTGCCAAACCTGATGGCTGATCAGCGGACCGGCGCGGGAGAACGTCGACGTGTGCGCCTGGACGATGGCAGCCAGTTGCAACTGAACACCGCTACGGCCGTGGATATTCACTACAGTGCGCAGTTACGGGAGCTAAGCCTGCTTGGCGGCGAGATCCTCATCGAAACCGCCCGGGATACTCTGGCCCGGCCGTTTATCGTGCACACCCATGAAGGTAGCATCCGAGCCCTTGGCACCCGTTTTATCGTCCGGCAAGAAGACAGGCAAACCCGGGTTTGCGTGCTGGAGCATGCAGTAGAGGTGCGTCGCGCGAGCTCCACTGAGGCGGTACGCGTGGACACTGGCCAGCAGTTGAGTTTCAGCGACACCGGGCTCGGCGCGCTGCAGTCGGCGGACCTGCAGGCCGACGCGTGGACCCGTGGCATGTTGGTAGTCAATGACTGGCGGCTGGGGGATTTCATTGCCGAGCTGCAGCGTTATCGAAGCGGCCATCTCGGCTGCGATCCGGCTATCGCAGCCTTGCGAATCTCAGGCGCTTTTCACCTCGGCAATACCGATACCGTCCTGGAAAATCTGACCACTACCCTACCGGTCCGCATTCGTCATTTCACTCGCTACTGGGCGAGCGTTGAGCCCGTTTGAGACCCGTCGCAGGCGAACAACGCCACGACATAAAAAAATATCGGTCACGGGGTTGTTGATTCCTGTTCTCGTTCGACTTTGTAGATAGAGGCGCAACAGACGCCTCCATCATCGCAACAGGACGAAAAGGAACCCGCATGTCAGCGCGCACGCCAATTACTGGAATCTCTCGAATCAACACCCCGTCAATCCAGACGCCGCCCAGAGTATTGGCGCGGGCTGTCCACTTTGCATTGTTCAGCATCATGCTGGGGGTGACGTCTACGGCCGTGATGACCGCAGCGCCCGCCTGGGCCCAGACCAGCCCTGAAACTGAGTTCAACATTCCGGCAGGCTCGGTCAGCTCGGCACTGGAGCAGTTTGCCGCCACTGCGGGCGTAACCGTTTCCTTCGAACCCGGTGTAGCCCGGGGCAAAACATCTCCTGGATTGCATGGCCGCTACACCGTGGCGGCAGGTCTGCGGCAACTGCTGGTCGGCAGCAAGCTGCAGGCATTGCCTCACGCAAACGGCAGCTACTCGCTGGTGCCGGTGATCGGCGACGCCTCAACCGTGCAACTGGAGGCGACCAGTATTTCCGGCAAGGCCGCTGAAACTGCAGCAGGTCCTGTAGACAGCTACGTGGCTACCCGGACTGCTGCGGGCACCAAAACCGATACGCCGATCATCGAAGTGCCGCAATCGATCTCAGTTGTCACGCGCAAGCAGATACAGGATCAGGGCGCTCAAACGGTAACCGAAGCACTGCGCTATGTACCCGGCGTAAAAGTCGAAGGCTACGGCCTGGATCCTAAGGGTTTTGACTGGCTGTTCATTCGCGGCTTCAACGGCCAGTCCACCAGCGACTATCTCAACGGCCTGCGTCAACAGAACAACAGCTACGCGTTTTTCCGCAGCGACCCTTATGGCTATGACCGTATTGATGTCGTCAAAGGCCCCTCTTCGACCCTGTTCGGCCAAGGCGACGCGGGCGGCATCATCAACCGCGTCAGCAAAAAACCTGAAGCCAACCACGTCAACGAAGTGCAGTTATCGGCAGGCAATAATGATCGTCGCCAGGGTCAGTTCGATCTCGGCGGCGCACTGGATGACGAACAACACTTGCTCTATCGCGTGGTCGGTTCGGTGCGTGATGCCAATACTCAGGTGGATTACGCCGATGGGCACGAGTTGAAAGATGACCATCTGTACATCGCGCCATCCTTCACCTGGGCGCCAAACGAAGACACCAGCCTGACCCTGCTCAGCGATTTCATGCAGGACCGCAACGGCGGATCGCTGTTTGCTTACAGCACGCCGAACGGTCACACGACCAACACATTGATGGGCGACCACAGCTTCAACCATCTGAATCAGGATCAATACAGCTTCGGCTACGAGTTCCGCCATCGCTTCGACGACACGTGGGAATTTCGCCAGAACGCACGCTACGGTCAGGTGGATGTGATCTTTCAGAACCTGCTGCCGTTCAGCGTCGATACCACCACCGGCGAAACGATTCGCGGGGCCGATCGCTTCGATCAGCACATGAACACCTTTGCTCTGGACAACCAGTTGCAGGCGGACTTCGACACCGGGTCGCTGAGCCACAAGCTGTTGATGGGCGTCGATTACACCTGGCAGGAAGCCGACATTACCCGGTGGCGTATTCAGGGGCCGAACCTGAACATCTATAACCCGATTTATGGCCAGCCCGTTACCCGGCCAACACAAGCCAACAGCATCAACTCGATCAACTACGACCAGAACATCGAACAGATCGGTGCTTACGTTCAGGATCAGATCAAGTTTGACGATCACTGGATTCTTACCGCAGGCGGTCGCTATGACTACGTGCGTAACGATCTGGACAACCATGCCAATATCAACGGCTCATCCAACCAGAAGGACAACGCGTTCACCGGTCGCCTGGGTCTGACTTATGTCACGGAATTCGGCCTCGCGCCGTACGTCAGCTACGCCGAATCCTTCGCACCCAATACCGGTCTGGACAGCAGCAACAGAGGCTTCGATTCCAGCGAGGCGCACCAGTGGGAAGTCGGGGTGAAATACCAGCCAAGCGACGCCATCCTGATGACCCTCGCGGCCTACGACCTGACCAAGACCAACGTGTTGACCGCCGAACTGGTCAACGGCGTCAGCACCGGCTTTTCGGTCGCGACCGGTGAGCAGCAATCGCGGGGTATCGAAGCGGAAATCAGAGCCAAGCTGGACCAGAACTGGGACCTGATCGCGGCTTATACCTACACCAACGCCAAGATCACCAAGAGCAACCGGGGCGACGAAGGCAATCGTCCCGCCAATGTGCCTAAACACATGGCCTCAACCTGGCTGAGCTACACCTTCCGCGACAGTATGCTCAACGGCCTGATGCTCGGGGGTAGTGCCCGTTACACAGGTGTGTTGTATGGCGACAACGCCAATACCTTCCACATCGACAACTACACACTGTTTGATGCTGGCGTGAGTTACCCGGTCAACAAGAACGTGACCGTGTCGCTTAATGCGCAAAACCTGCTTGATGAGAAATACGTCGCCACGTGTGATGACTCCTACGAATGCTATCCGGGCCTGCGTCGTACCCTGCTTAGCAGCGTGAAGTATTCCTGGTAATACGTGAACGATCGCCTTCTGCAATGGGAGGCGCTTGACCGGGATTCTGTTGACGCCAGTCTCGCGAAACGTAACTCGAACGTGTTGGTGTAAACGCTGATAAAGCTCACCAGCACGTTGCCCGGCCATGGAAATCCTCAATGCCGCTGGGGTCACCAAACATTGAGGTGATACAGTCGCTGTTTCCCTCAATCGCCGACCAAGGAATCCCTGTGAGCAAAACTGTCCTGTTGACCGGCTTCGAACCCTTCGACGGCGAAACAATCAACCCTGCCTGGGAAGCGGTGAAGGCACTGGATGGCGTTGAGATTGCGCCTGGCTACCACATCGTCAGCCGGCAACTGCCCTGTGTTTTCCAACGATCACTGAAGGTGCTTGAGCAGACGCTACAAGCCCTGCGCCCTTCGCTGGTCATTGCTGTAGGTCAGGCGGGTGGACGCATGGATATCTCGCTGGAACGCGTGGCGATCAATCTGGATGATGCGCGTATCGCGGACAACGCCGGTCAGCAACCCATCGACACCGCAGTGGTTGAACACGCCCCGGCGGCATATTTTTCTACGCTTCCACTCAAAGCCATGTTGCTGGCTTTGCGCGAGAACGGTATCCCGGCCAGCGTGTCGCAAACCGCCGGGACATTTGTCTGCAATCACGTGTTCTACGGCCTGATGCACTTACTGCGCGACTACTCCTCGATGGTCCGCGCCGGTTTTGTGCACATCCCCTACTTGCCGCAACAAGCGGCACGTTTTCCCGGAACGCCCAGCATGAGCGCCGAGCAAGTCACCGCAGCCCTGCGGCAAATGGTGCTCACCGCACTGGATGTGAAGGAGGATGTGGCGGTCAGCGCGGGGGCGTTGCACTGAGTGGGCGATAAGGAAGAATAAACGGCGGCGTTGCGAAAACGCTGCCGATATCGCAATTGTGAGCGGCAATCCAACGGCATCACTGCTTCCAGCAGTCCGGGAAACGCTTACACACACCGTACTGCTCATCCATTTTTGCCATGCGCTCAAGATGATGGTTGATTGCCTCGACCATCAGTGCTCTTTGCGACTTGAGATAGTACGTCAGCATGGAGGTGTACTGCGCGTTAGCAGCGGCATTGGCGGGTCTGCCTGATTTGTCCTGAGGCTCTGCCCACATTTCCAGTTGCTGGTCATTTACGTACTGCAGCCGACGCCGGTATTCGCTGTCATAGCGCTGCAAGGCCTTGGGACCATTGCTGATGGTTTCGTCCTGGAAAGCGACAAGGTTTGCCCGGTAAAGCGTCCAGTAATCGTCCGGCATGATAAAGCCAAGCCTGGCCTTGCGTTCCGCGATCATCTCATCGAGCTTCTGCTCACCAACGGGTGGACGCTTCGCATACGCGGGATCGTCCTTCATGGCCGCAGGTGTTGCGTTATCCATGATCTGCTCAATCAACTGCGCCCGCAGAGGGGTCTGCGCGAAAGCTTTCGGGAACAGAGGCCCACTACCGTCACAAGCAGGCAAACCTTTGTCTTCCAGCATCACGGGCGTGCGAACCACCTTGCCACCGACGCTTTTAACTTGCTCCAGCAGCGTAGAGCACTGCCTGCCTATGGATTTGAAAGTCAGTTCATACTCGGCATTGGCTTCGGGGATCACATTGAAGCTCGCACCACAGACTGAATAACTACCCAGTGTATTGACCCGCAGGTATGCCTCTTTGCCCGGCGCGAGCTTGACCTCCAGATAGCCCTTCGCATCTGCGGGCGGCGCGAAGCTCATGCCCACCCGGCGGTCGGTGTCGCGTGAGAACAAATTGTTAAGCAGCCCGGTGTTCTGCCCCGTGCAATGCTCGCCGTCGAAGTAATCCAGCGTGGCATTTTCGGTGTTGGCGACGAATCGCAATCTGGCGGCATCAGGCGCTGTGGCGTCAGGGTAGGTGCCATGAAAACTGCAGCCCGCCAGCACGGCGGGTAGCAATGCGAGCGTCGCAAAGGCGCGAAAGAAACGGAAACGAGGCGTCAGCATGGTTTCATCCTTGATACAGACAGGCATGGAAAAGCGCGCACGATACTTAATAGCCATCACTCTGTCGAATATCAGGATCGCGCTCGCGCAAGCCTTTCTACGTGCGAGACCTCAATGCCTGATCGCTCTGCTCCACGCCTGGTCCTTACTGTGCTGCCAGTCCCGGTCGGCCTGGCTGTCGATGCCGACATGGCGCTGGAAGTCGCTAGTGGTACTGGCCTGACACTGGCGGAAGCCATCATCCCAGCCCGTGGCGTACTTGCGATCCTCCAGGTAGACGGGCACGTTCTTGCGAAACTCGCCGAGGGCTCCGGCAGCTTGCCGACCACTGCCGCAACCGTCTTCAAAGCCACTGGCATACGGCGCGGGATACCCCTGAGCAAGCAGTCGCTCGCGGGTGCTTTCACAGCCTGCCAGCACAGCGACAGACAGCAACAACGACGCCGCAACGGCACGTCCACCCGAGACTCGCATGAGCTTCATGTTCAGCCCTTCCCGCCTGCCGCTTCTATAGAGCCAGGGTTGAGCGATGTCTGTGCTTGCGGACGGTAGAGAATCCAGCGGTAGCAGAGCACACAAATCACCCAGTCAAAGAGTAAGGTCCAGATGTTATGGGAAAGGAAATGAGCCCCCTGCATCATCCGGCCTACCGATAAAATCACCCCCAACCCCAGAGCGACCCCTAAGGCGACTCGCGCCCCTTTCAGATGGCGGTCACGCAAGGCAAAGAACAAGGCCAACAACGAGAAACCGGTAGACGCATGACCGCCCGGCCAGCAGAGGCCGGGCTTTAAGGTCTCCGGACGGTGGCTGAGCAGCGGCGTGTAAGTCTCACTGCCGCCGAAATCGCTCAGGCTCCAAGGGCATTGCACTGCTGTCACCACTTTGAGCGGAGTAACAATTGCAGTGGTCAACGCCATCGCCAGAACCGTGTAGCCCAATGGACGACGCCACTCAGCGAGCTTCGACGAAAACCAGCTGCTCAGGTAAGCAATCGTCAGTAGAACAAACAGCACTATCACCGCCTGTTTAACGCGGTCATGCAGGATGTTTTCCAGCCAGTAACTTCTACGTCCGATAAAACCCTCTCCCGGCACATAGAACATCCGGGCGATGGAGAAATCCAGAGCAGTCGGGTCGAGCAGCAGCATCAAGCCCATCAACACGATCGGAATGCCAAGAGCGAGGCGAAAATTGAAAGGCCGCGATGCGCGAAGTGGTAGTGCAATAGCCATGGACAGGTTCCGTTATTGGATGACAGATGCAGTGCTTGTTATGTGATGAGGCGCCGGATTGATTGATGCCGGTTCAAGTTGAGGCTCTGGTTTGATGCGGATCTGCTGTTGCAATGCCGAGCGGCCATAGAAAAACAGCGCCACGAGGAACGTGCTCAGCCAGACAAAAATGCCCGCCCAGAATGTATGTGACAGGTAGTGCCAACCCTGCAAAACCCGCGTCGTGCCATACACGAGGCCCAACAGAATCACGCCAGCCAGCAACAGCCTGGAGTGCTGCCAACGGTAGCGCCGTGCTACGAAATACAGGGCGAACAGGCTGAAGGCGCTGGAAGCATGCCCCCCAGGCCAGCAACGGCCAGCGCCTGCTTCACGCCAGAACGTGAAGTTCTCGAACCATTCCTGATGTAATTCTTTCCCGCCATACAGCGTTGTTTCCACAGGGCAATAAATACTGGTGTGGCCTTTAAGGTAATGAATCAGGCCGGTACTCAGCGCAAAGGCGACGATGACGAAAAAGAAATCCAGACGATGGCGCTGCAGGAACCTCAGCGGGCTTGCGACTCGCGAGCGGGCGATCAATCGGCCAGGCAGTGTTTGACGGTACCGCTCAACACAGGGCCAGATGAACGACAGCAAAGCACCAACGATTGCCAGCTCACCCGTCCAGTCAGGAATAATCCGCGACCACTTGTGAGTCACCTTTTCAAAAAGATGACTTTGGCCGATGGGAAAAACCCCTGCGGCAGGGTCGTAGAACAGGTTACTGAACAGCCGGTCGAGATCCGTCAGATCAAAAGCCAGAAAGGTGAGCAACGCCAACAACAAGGGCAAGCCCAGGTAACGGGAATAGAAACCAGATCGAGCACTCAAGGCCTTCATCAATTCACCTGCCCGATGGTCATGTTTTTCCACTGCGTTGCGTCCATTGAGCCGATGATGCTCGGAGCGTGCTTACCGTCCACGTTAACGAACACAGCCTGGGCGTAATCACTGGAACGGTCCCCGGCACGCACCCCCATCTTGCGCTCGAACTGATCGATGCAACCGCTGTGAGTAATCAGCACCAGGTTTTGTGCAGGCTTTTTGTGCGCCAGAACCGAGTCTCTGAAACCACTAATACAATCGCTGACCCAGCTTTGGGTTGGCACGACCCGGCCCAGAATAAAGTCAGCAGTCTGGCGGGTGCGG
This sequence comes from Pseudomonas caspiana, assembly GCF_002158995.1. Classification (GTDB taxonomy): domain Bacteria; phylum Pseudomonadota; class Gammaproteobacteria; order Pseudomonadales; family Pseudomonadaceae; genus Aquipseudomonas; species Aquipseudomonas caspiana. The sequence goes on from NZ_LOHF01000006.1 coordinate 40,640, forward strand.
GTGAGCGGGCTGGCAATGGTCTGAGAGTTCTCAAGACCCATTTGCTGCAAGCCGACGCCAACTGCACGCGCTGCCTGACTGCCTCTCACAGTAATCCCGTCAACACTGCCAAGGCATGGGTTGGCAGAGCGATCACAGCGTTCTGCATGTCGGACCATGACCACCACATCTCCCCGAATCCAGCGCTCATACAATTTCGAATTATTAAAGTTGTTATTGACACTTAGATCCACAACCGGGGTGGCACGGCAAAACCAGGTTATTAATACCACGGCGAAAATAGTCACTGCTATGGCGATGACTGAACGGCGGCTGAACATGGAGACGAAAGAGTTTTTAACGGGAATAACTGTTTCATTGATCAAGGTAGTGCTCACGCCATCGCTCCCGCAAAAAAAACCTCACGGCAACCGTCAGACGTTACGTCCTTAAGTTCGCCGTACAATGAGCAGCACCCTAAATTGAGCGACGTGGGAGAGCAGTGAAAACAATGTGAAAAATAAGTCGCAAACAGTGCGCAAAAAAAGCGGTTATTCAGCCGCCGTTCAGTTGCTAACAATTAGCATTAAGTTCTATGCCACCGCCCACTTTTTATTGGCATGCTTTTCACAAAAATTTGATGATTCCCTGCCTAGAGTCTGCGCCATTGGAGACGCCTGCTCAGCCAGCCGAGAGCCCTCCCTAATTAAGTGAAGCGCAATCACATGTTTAAAATTAAACCCCTACGGCCAGAAGTTGCGACGCTGCTTGCCAGCGCCTTCTTGTTGCTCGGATTCAACAGCACCCTGTGGCAGCACCTCGTGAGCATCACCGACCACAACGCAATGTTGCGTTTGGCGTTCGGCATCATGTTGTTTGGTGTGTTCAACATCACGCTCACGTTACTGGCCTTTCGTAAAACATTAAAACCGCTGTTAATCGCCTTATTCATGATCAGCGCGGGCGTCGCTTATTTCATGAGCCGTTACGGGGTACTGATCGACGCTGGCATGTTACGAAACTTCGCTGAGACCAACGCAACTGAGGTGTTGGATTTACTTTCACCTAAACTGTTCGTTTACATTTTGCTGCTTGGGCTGTTGCCGTCGTTCCTGTTGTGGAAAACCCCCATTAACCATCGCCCGATGCCCCGCGAGCTCATCAGCAAGACACTGGTCAGTATCGGCTGTGCTGCTGTTATCGGCGGCGTCGCATTGCTCAACTATCAAGGATTGTCATCGCTGTTTCGCAACCACCACGAGTTACGCTTGATGGTCGTGCCCAGTAATTACATCGGCGCCTCGATTGGTTACCTGCGTGAACAAGTCGTTACCGCACAAAAACCCTTTATGAAAGTGGGCGAAGACGCCACACGGGACAGTGCCTGGGCAGAGCGGCCACGCAAATCTCTTACTGTATTGGTCGTGGGTGAAAGTGCCCGCGCCGAGAACTTCGGCATCCTCGGTTATAACCGGGATACGACTCCGCAGATGCGAGCAGAACAAGGCGTGATCGCCTTCACGGACGTTCACTCCTGCGGGACTGAAACAGCCGTGTCGGTACCGTGCATGTTTTCCAATATGGGGCGCAAGAACTACGACGCCTCCACAGCCAAAACCGAAGAAGGTTTGCTGGACGTGCTCAAACGTGCCGGAATAGACGTGATCTGGCGTGACAACCAGTCTGGCTGCAAAGGCACCTGCGACCGCGTCACGCTGCAGGATGTCAGCAACCTGAAAGACCCTGGCCTGTGCGCCGACAGTGAGTGCAGGGATGAAATCCTGCTGCAGGGGCTGCAGAATTTCATTGAGCACCTGGACAAAGACACGGTGCTGGTACTGCATCAAATGGGCAGCCACGGCCCGGAATACTTCAAACGATATCCGAAGGAGTTTGAGAAATTCACCCCCGTCTGTGAAAGCAATGCGCTGGATAAGTGCAGTCGGGAAAGTATCGTGAACGGCTATGACAATACCCTGCTCTACACCGATCATGTATTGGCCAGCCTGATAGATATCCTGCGTCGTAACCAGGCCAGTGTAGACACCGCGATGATTTACCTTTCCGACCATGGTGAGTCACTGGGCGAATACAACCTGTTCTTGCACGGCACGCCTTACATGCTCGCCCCGGACCAACAAAAACATGTGCCGATGATGGTCTGGTTTTCTGATAGCTATCAGCGGTCATTTGCCCTCGATACGGGATGCCTGCAACAAACCCGTAACGCGTCCTTGAGCCAGGACAACCTGTTCCATTCAATGCTGGGTCTGTTGAAGGTGCATACTCACGTTTACGACCCGTCGCTGGATATGTTTGCCGGTTGCAGAAACGGTACTGCCGACGGCGTATTGGCCAACAAATAATAAACGTCATGTCCGGGACAGAAACACGCCAGTCCCGGTGGACCACACAATAATGTGAGCCCGATGCGCATACTTGTTATCGAAGACCACAAAGATATTCTCGCCAACGTCTCAGAGTACTTCACGCTCAAGGGCTGCGAAGTTGTTGGAGCGCTGGATGGGCTGACAGGGCTGCATCTGGCAACCACGGGCAATTTCGACGCAATCATTCTCGACCTGATGCTGCCCGGGATGGACGGCAATATGCTCTGTCGAAAGCTGCGCGAGGAGGCCCGGCAGCAGGTTCCGGTTCTGATGCTGACTGCCCGCGACCAACTGGAAGATCGTTTGACCGGTTTCCACGTCGGCGCCGACGACTACATCGTCAAACCTTTCGCGCTTTCAGAGTTGTATGCCCGGGTAGAGGCGGTCACGTGGCGCTCAACCGGCCTGAAGAAAAACGTACTCAAGATCCATGACCTGACCTATGACCTGGACTCGCTGGAAGTCCGGCGAGGCGCAGTATTGCTCAAGCTCAACCCCACCAACATGGTGCTTCTCGAATTGTTGATGCGCAAAAGCCCGATGGTGGTCAAACGCAAAGAGTTCGAGCAAGCCGTCTGGGGCAGCAATACACCTGACTCCGACAGCCTGCGCACCAGCTTGTATGTGCTGCGCAAAACCATCGATAAACCGTTCGATATCCCTTTGTTACATACCGTTCATGGCATGGGCTACAAACTGCAGGGGCCACGCTAAGGAGCGACGCTGCTTGTATTTCAGCCCGAAGCAACAGCAAACTTGATCGTTAACGTGATGTGCCTGGAGTTTGTCTTTGTCTTCCCCTGCCTTGCCGAACCCTCACGGCGCCAAACTGATCGAAGCCTGTGCACTCAGTCGCCAGGGTCAGAACGGAGTTACTGCACTGCTCCATCCCGTGAATTTCACTTTGAACGGCGGCGACCGAGTGGCGATAACCGGCTCGTCGGGCTCAGGCAAAAGTGTGTTCTTACGTACACTGGCGTTACTGGATGCGCCCGGTTCAGGTGAAGTGCTCTGGCACGACCAACCCGTTGTAGCCGCGCAAATCCCCAGCTACCGCAGCCGGGTTTGCTACATCGCCCAACGTCCATCGCTGATGGATGGCAGCGTTGAAGACAACCTTCGTTTCCCCTACAGCCTGAATGTCTTCAAACAGCAGAAGTTCGATGCAAAGAAGGTCAAAGATCTTTTACGTCAGGCTGGAAAACCAGAGAGCTTCCTGCTTAAAGCGGCGGACGATCTTTCCGGAGGTGAGGCCCAGGTAGTTGCGCTGATTCGAACCCTTCAGCTAGACCCCGAAGTGATCCTGCTCGACGAACCTACGGCCGCGCTTGACCCTCAATCGTCCCGAGACGTCGAAGTACTGGTCAATACCTGGTTCACCAATGTGCCAGCGCAGACGCGCGCCTACATCTGGGTATCACACGATCTCGACCAGGCGCAGCGGATGAGCAATATCAGACTTGAAATGCACGCTGGTGTGCTAAGCGCGGTGGGTAACCCATGAATTATCAAAGCTTGTCCGCAGCGGACATCGCCATCGCCGCGTGCCTGATCCTGATCAACGGTGCGTTGTCTCTGGGTATGAAACTGGGCCTTGAACGCCAACTGATTTGGGCCTCGATCCGCACGGTGGTTCAACTGCTTGCTATCGGTTACATCCTCGGCTGGGTATTCGAGTTTGCCTACTGGTATGTCGTCCTGCCGCTGATGTGCCTGATGACGCTTATTGCGGGGGTTTCAGCGGCCGGACGAGGCAAGCGGACCTACGCCGGGCGTCGTGTGGACAGCATCGTTTCAGTATGGGGCAGCTCGTGGCTGGTGACCGCGATTGGCCTGCTGCTGGTCATCCAGATTCGGCCATGGTACGAACCGCAGTACGCCATTCCGATTCTGGGAATGATCCTGGGCAACACCCTCACCGGCGTATCTCTGGGCATCGAGCGCATGATGCAGGAACTGTCATCGGGACGCAGCACCGTGGAGATGATCCTGGCATTGGGCGGCTCACGCTGGGAAGCGGCGCAAATGGCGGCACGACAAGCCGTTCGGGCAGGCATGACGCCGACGCTGAATCAGATGAGTGTGGTGGGTATTGTCAGTTTGCCGGGCATGATGACGGGGCAGGTTCTGGCGGGACAATCCCCCATCGAAGCCGTGCGTTACCAGATCGTGATCATGTTCCTGATCGCGGCGTCCTCGGCATTGGGTACGGTGTGTGCGGTATTGCTGACCTACCGCCGATTGTTCTCGGCGGATCATCGCTTCATGATGCATAAGCTGACCAATAGAGTCTGATGGAGACGCACCAGGCTGACAGACCGCCATCGCAGCCTTCGGCAGCTCCTACAGATAATGCGTTTACTGAACAACTCGAAGCACATGCGGACTTTCTGGCACCACGCGATTTCCTGTAAGAGCCATCGGAGGTTACGACGGTCGCGAAGCGGTGCATCGGGCAGAACACAATAACGGCCTCGCCAACAAGTTGATTTAAGCTCAGCGCCCCAACGCCTGAATGAAGCTGATAAAGGCCCTCAACGGCGCAGGCACATTTCGTCGCCCCGGGTAATAAAGCATTAACCCTGGCTCATCCTGGCACCAATCATTCAGCAACAATTGCAGTTTTCCGTCAGCCAGACTTTGCGCGACAGCCTGCTCCAGGACAAACGCCACGCCAAGGTCACCTTCGGCAGCCTCTATCATCAGGGCCATGCGGTTGACGGTCAGCGAGCCCGGAACATCCAGCTCGATTTTTTCGCCCTTGCGCTCAAATTCCCAGGCATAACGCTCGCCTCTGGGCATTCTGATCCGGATACATTTATGCGCCATCAACTCTGCCGGGTGAGCGGGACGACCGTATTGCTGGAGATAGCCCGCAGAAGCCACGGGAACGAAACGTGCCTTGCCGCCAAATGGCACGCCAATCATGTCAATCGGTACACTGCCGCCCAGCCGAATGCCCGCGTCACAGCCATCAGCGACGATGTCCACCGGCCGCTCCTCGTGGCGTAGCTCAAGCTCAATGCCCGGATGGAGCGTCATAAACTCCGGCACAACTTCCTTCAACAGATAACGTGCCGCGGCAAATGGGGTATTGATGCGCAGCTCACCGCTGATGCTGCCGTCCTGTTGGTGGTTTATCTCGTCGACGGCAATTTCAAGGTCACCCAGTAGCGGCCGAATTCGGGACAGGAACGCCTCACCTTCCAGCGTCAGCGCGACACTACGTGTGGTGCGATGAAACAGGCGCAGCTTGAGAGTGTGCTCAAGCTCGGTAATCCCGTGACTGAGGCTCGAAGGCGCCATGTGAAGCAATCGCGCGGCACTGCGGAAGCTGCCGGTTTCTGCAACGGCCAACGCCATGCGCAGGCCTTTCAGGCTAAGAGCATTGATTAGTGGCAATTTTCGATCAGCCTGTTCGTGATTGATGGACTATTCAGAACAGCATGCCCGGCCCATGCTTGATTTGGAATCCACAATCAAATGAGGACATCAACATGTCTGCGTCATGGTTTATTACCGGTGCGAACTCTGGCTTCGGCCGCCTTATGACTGAAACGCTGCTTGAACGCGGTGACCGGGTCGCTGCCACCTACCGCAGCGATGGGGCACTGGATGATCTGACGCATCGCTATCCCGAGCTGCTTGTTCCCATTCAACTGGACCTGACCGATAGCGAGCGCATCGCCCCGGCGGTCGCTGAGGCATTTCAGGCATTGGATCGTATCGACATCGTCATCAGCAACGCCGGTTACGGGACCTTCGGGGCTGTGGAAGAGCTTTCGCCGGTGCAGATCAGACGTCAGATCGAGACCAATCTGCTCGGCTCGATCTTTTTCATCCAGGCGCTGTTACCTCACCTGCGTAAACAAGAAAGCGGTCGTGTTCTTCAAGTCAGTTCCGAAGGGGGAAGGATCAGCTATCCAGGCTTCAGCCTGTACCACGCCAGCAAATGGGGACAGGAAGGTTTTATCGAAGCAGTTGCTCAGGAAGTCGCTCACTTTGGCATCGAGATGTGCCTGCTGGAGCCGGGCCCAACGGCCACGAACTTCCTTGCCGGTATTGACAGTGCGCGACCGTCCGCCGCTTATGAAAAGAGTCCGGTGGGCAAGCTGCGCAGTCGCCTTCAGAGTGGCGAGTTCAGCCCTCACATGGGCAACCCGATCAAGATCGCTCAGCAAATGATCGCTATCGCACAAGCGGATGTACTACCCCTTCGAGTGCCGTTGGGCAGTATTGCTTGGGACAATATCAACACGAAATTGTACGAGCGCCAAGCCTTGTTAAATACCCAGAAAAACGTGGCTTATCGTTGTGATGTCGACATGTAGTATGATTTTCATCAATTCCGATAATCAACGGAAGCATTTGAAATTATTAATGAAATAGCGTCCCCTTACGAACCGCAACTATCAAGTTGTCTCGCAAGTCTGGAGCTTTTGTTTTGCCCCTCATTTTTAAAGATTTAAAAAATGCTTCACTCATGTTCCTGCTCAAGCTTGCACTGACGGGCATCATTTTCGGGATGATCTGGCTGGACATCGCCGTATTTGATACGCAACTTCTAGAGGTTTCATTTACCGAAATCACTCAGGAACTGCTGCTTTTCGCCTGCGCCCTGCTCTTCTGGTTGTCACCTGCAAGCGATGGACAGAAAGGCTTCAACAACTTGGCTGCAGGCTTCTTCGCCTGTTTGTTGATGAGGGAGCTGGATGGCCTTTTCGACCCCATCAGCCACAGCGCCTGGTGTTGGCCATTTCTGCTGATCGCTATTACGTCGTTGACCATTGCCTTCAAGCCAGCGAATCGCCAAGACACTTTGCGTGCGTTGGCAGCCTTCACCCGAACACCTGCTTTCGGGACGATATCAACCGGCTTGTGCGTGTTGGTGTTTTCCAGGGTATTTGGTATGGGAGCGCTTTGGCATCTGATTCTGGATGACGGCTACGCTCGACTGGCCAAGACTGCTGTGGAAGAAGAGATCGAATTGATGACTTACGCCATGTGGCTGTCAGCGAGTGTCGGTTACTGGCTGCAACAGCGGTCTGTGGCTGCGGATGCTCCGAGCCGGGTGGAGACCTCAAAACTGCAGACGAGAACTATCTGAGGCCAAGTTAAATCACAAGCCGGATCCCTGTAGAAGCTCACCGAGGTTACGAGGCGAGCGATGGCGGAGTGTCAGACAAACCGTGATCGCTGGCCTCGTAACCTCGGTGAGCGCCTACAGGATCGGGGGGCAACTAGAAATAAGGGCCAAGTTCTGGTTCCTGCAGACCAACAATTTCACAGCCACAAGAAAACTACTGCAGCCAAAATCAAACGCTGTCTGGAACGCCCAGCAGCTGCCTGGTCGTCTTCATAGACATCTGCAGAGGCCGACCATCACGTTGCAGCTTGTTCAGCAGGCTGGCGCCCAACCACATCTGATACAGCGTTTCCGCCAACTGTTGGGCATCTTGCCCCGGCAGACAACCTTCGGTCTGGCCTTGCCTGATACACGCACTGAGCCGCAGCACGATTTGCTCGGCACCGTCACGCAAGGTGATACGCATCGACTCGGACAAGTCCGCCACTTCGGCGCTTAACTTGACCACCAGGCACTCATTGCCGCTGAACGGCTCGACGCAACGCTGCTGCCATCCAAGCCAGTAATCCATAAGCCGCTCGCGAGGCGTCAACCCTGGCAAGGCCAGGCGTCTGTCCATGTCAGCGAGATAGCCAGCGAAGTAATCTTCCAGCAAGGCTTGCCCGTACTGCTCCTTGGATTTGAAGTAGTGATAGAACGAGCCCTTGGGCACGCCCGCTACTTGCAGGAGTTCGCTGAGGCCCACGCTAGTGAAGCCCTTCCCGGCCATCATGCGGTGGCCGGTGTCGAGTAAATGCTGGCGAGTGTCGTCGTAGGTCGGTTTCATGAAACGGAAAATATCAAAAATTAGACCAGTCGTCTATTGTTTGAACCATTTAGCCGGATCCTTGACCAACCCTGAGCAAACGCATTGAAAAAAACTCTAGACGACTGGTCTATTCCTAGTCTAAGCTTTGTCCCATCGGTGACCTGAAGCGCTGACGGTTTAGCCTCGGCGTCGCTTCTCTTCATTGCCACCCCTTCACCTTCGAGGAATACTTTATGAAAATTCTGATGGTTCTGACTTCGCACGATCAATTGGGTAATACCGGCAAAAAAACCGGCTTCTGGCTAGAAGAGTTTGCGGCCCCCTACTTCGCATTCAAGGATGCCGGTGCCGAGATTACCGTCGTCTCGCCAGCCGGTGGCCAGCCACCGCTTGATCCAAAAAGTGACGAGCCGGATGCGCAAACCGCCGAGACAGATCGCTTCCGCAAAGATGCTGATGCTCAGCGCGTACTCGCCAACACCGGACTGCTGTCAGGTGTCCGCGCTGAAGATTTCGACGCCGTCTTCTATCCAGGTGGCCACGGTCCACTGTGGGATCTGGCTGTAGACAAGGATTCGATTGCGCTGATCGAAGCCTTTGACCGCAGCAACAAACCTCACGGCTTTGTCTGCCACGCACCTGGCGTCCTGATTAATGTCAAAGGCGCAGACGGCAAACCGTTGGTCAGTGGCCGCAAAGTGACTGGTTTTACCAACTCGGAAGAAGAAGCCGTTGGCCTGACTGACGTAGTGCCTTTCTTGATCGAAGACGAATTCCAGCGTCTGGGCGGGGACTACTCCAAACTTGGCGACTGGCAGGTTTATGTTGTTGAAGACGGTCAACTGGTCACAGGCCAGAACCCTGCCAGCTCGGCAGCAGTGGCTAAAGCGTTACTGAAAAAACTGGGCTGATCCCTCACTTCTACGCCCTGCGACACGATTACAGTGGGCGCCAAGCCGAACGGCAAAGCGTCCATTATTTTTAAACGATAATTAGTCGACTGGTCTAATAAAAATTGGACATTTAACGTCGACCAAGGCAGATCAATGAGCAACTCAGTAAAGAACAGCAATTTCTTCACCCCGACCCAACTGGGCCATCACAGCCTCAAAAACCGCATCGTCCTGCCGCCCCTCACCCGGCAACGCAGCAGCCAGCCTGGCAACGTCGCCAACGAGCTAATGGCGCAGTACTACAGCCAGCGCGCAGGTGCCGGGTTTCTGGTTACCGAAGGTACGCAAATCGAGCCGCGCGGTCAGGGCTACGCCTGGACCCCAGGTATCTACACACCCGAGCAAATCGCTGGCTGGCGTAAAGTCACCGAAGCGGTGCATGCCGAAGGCGGCGTCATCTTCGCCCAGCTGTGGCATGTCGGTCGGGTGTCTCATACCGCGCTGCAACCAAATGGCGACGCCCCCGTATCGGCGTCTGCCATCGCGGCGGATCAGGTGAGCGTGTTTATCGAAACCGCGCCAGGTGCTGGCGAACTGGTCAAACCTTCTGTGCCAAGGGCACTGACCACTGATGAAGTGCAAGAGCTTGTTCAGCTCTATATTCAAGCGGCACGCAATGCTATCGAAGCCGGTTTCGACGGCATCGAATTGCACTGCGCCAATGGCTATCTGGTTAACCAGTTCATCTCGGCTCACAGCAATCACCGCGAAGATCAGTACGGCGGCTCACTGGATAATCGCCTGCGCTTCCTGCGTGAAATTGTCGCCGGTGTTGCCGAGTGCATTGGCAAAGAGAGGGTCGGCGTACGTTTTGCCCCTCTGTTCACGACTACGGATGAAGACCGTACTTATCTGGGTCTGGTGGAGGAAGATCCGCACGCTACGTACATCGAAGCCATCAAGATTCTGGAAAACGCTGGTATTGCTTATCTGTCCATCGCCGAAGCTGACTGGGATAACGCGCCAGCCATGCCTGAAGCATTTCGTCGTGACGTGAGAAGCACCTTCAGCGGAGCCATCATGTATGCCGGCAAATACACAGCGCAAAGCGGCTCGGCGCTGCTGTACTCAGGATTGGCGGACCTTGTTGCGTTTGGTCGCCCGTTCATTGCCAACCCGGACCTGCCAGCCCGTATCGCCAATGACTGGCCGCTGAACCCAATCAACCCGGCCACGGTGTATGGCGGCAATGCCGAGGGCTATGTGGATTACCCGTTGTACGCTGAATGACGGCTGAAGCCTGATGTGGCGGGGGCGATCCTGTTTTGACGCCGCGCCGTCACACAGCAACAATTAACCTGTAGGAACTCACCGAGGTTACGAGTGCCAGCGATAGCGGTTTGTCTGACATTCCGCCATCGCTGGCACTCGTCACCTCGGTGTGCTCCTACAGGGCCAGGTTCAATCAGGAGTATTTCTTTTGGCTTGAAAGGTGTCGGTTTGCGCTTAGACTTCCCTCAAGCGCGCCAACAAAACCTGCAACGGATGAAGCACCGTTGCCCCCTCCTGGCGCTTGACCTGACTGCGGCAGGAATAACCGTCAGCAACGACCCGCCCGGACTGGTTGAACTTCTGGATCAACAGTTTCCAGGATTGACCGTAGATGATGTCCGACGTGGCGGCGTTTCGTGTTTCGTGCCCGTAGGTCCCCGACATCCCGCAACATCCGCTGGCCTGAACCTGGAGCTTTAGCCCTGCGCGCTCAAAAATCTTTTGCCACAAGCCGATGCTGCCCGGCTCATTGGTTTTTTCCGTGCAGTGCGGGAGGAAGTGGTAAGGCTCGGCCTCCCTCAGCGACTCGCCTTGCGGCAGCGCATTAATCAGCCACTCTTGCGCCAGCAGCACCGACGGCGCCTTGTCGGCCTCCAGCGTCTTGGCGTATTCCTGTCGGTAAACCAGGGTCATGGCTGGGTCCAGCCCCACCAATGGCACGTCGTACTGCTGAAGATTGAAAAGCGACTGGCCATTGAAGCTGGCGGCCTTTTCAAACGCTTTGAGAAAACCCTGCACTTGAAGCGGCTTGCCATTGGGTGCATAGGGTGCCAGATAAACCTTGTAGCCAAGCCTTGAGATCAGCTCTACCCAGTCAGCCAGTAACGGGGTTTCGAAGAAACGGGTAAACGCGTCCTGAACCAGGATCACACTTTTCGCCCGCTGTGCGTCCGACAGCATGGCGAGACGCTGAGGGGTCGCCACTTCTACGTTCCAGCGTCGGCAAACGGCGGTGAAGTCCATCAGGCTGAGCAATGGGCTGTCGACCATTCCCGCGATGCGCTCAAGGCCCCAACGAACCGGGCGAGCACTCATGGCGAAATTGTAGAGTCGCGGCATCCTGGCGATGTAAGGAACGGTGTATTCCAGAGAACCGATCAAGTAGTCCTTGAGTGGGCGCAGATAGCGGGTGTGATAAAGCTCAAGAAAGCGCGAGCGAAACTCGGGCACGTTCACCTTCACAGGGCATTGCCCGGCGCAGGATTTACACGCCAGGCAACCCGCCATCGCGTCATAAACCTCATGGGAAAAATCTTCCTGCCCGAGCTTTTGCCGGACGGTATTGATCGCTCGCCGGGCAATGTTCTGCGTTGCACCCGAGGCGGCCGTCAGTACATCAACGCCCTGCGCGCCCTGCAAGCGCAGCCATTCGCGGAGCAGCGAAGCGCGCCCCTTGGGCGAATGAATACGATTGCGGGTGGCCTTCCAGGACGGACACATGGCGTCATCAGGGTCGAAGTTGTAGCACGCGCCATTACCGTTGCAGTGAAGCGCGGCGTCATAGCTCTGCCAGACACGCTCATCAATCGTGCGGTCCAGCTCGCCACGCAATCGGACTTCGTCCACCAACGTCAATTTTGCGGCCGGCACCGTTGCGGGGGTCGCGATCTTGCCTGGATTGAGCTGGTCGTGCGGGTCGAACGCCGCCTTGAGTGCTTGTAATGCAGGGTAAAGCTCACCGAAGTAGTCAGGGACATATTGCGACCTCAACCCCTTGCCATGCTCGCCCCACAACAGGCCACCATGTTTTTGCGTCAGTGCCGCGACAGCATCGGAGATCGGCCGGATCAGGGCTGCTTGAACCGGATCCTTCATGTCCAGAATCGGCCGAACGTGCAGCACGCCCGCATCGACATGACCAAACATCCCGTATTGCAGGTTGTGGCTGTCCAGCAGCGCCCGGAACTCCTGAATGAAATCTGCGAGATTTTCAGGCGGCACAGCAGTGTCCTCAACGAAAGGCTGCGGCCGGGCTTCACCTTTGACGTTACCGAGCAAGCCCACCGCTCGTTTACGCATGGCATAAATACGTTTGAGCGCATCAGCGCCTATTGCGAGGGTGTGGCCCAGGCGCACAACAGATGTGTCACGCTGCAAGTGCAAGACGAAGTCGTGGACTTTTTGCTGGACGACCTCTTCGTTATCACCGCTGAACTCGATGATGTTGATGCCCAGGGTTGGCGTATCGGGATTTTCCGGGAAGTACTCTGCGACGCCATGCCAGACGATATCTTTCATCGCCAGCATCAGCACTTTCGAATCCACGGTCTCGATGGACAGCGGCTTCATTTCCATCAAGGCTTTGGCGTCGCGCAACGCATCCATGAAACCGGCGTAGCGCACATTCACCAGAATCGAATATTTGGGGATAGGCAGGACGTTGAGTTTGGCTTCAACGATAAAGCCGAGCGAGCCTTCGGAACCGCAAAGCACACTGTTCAGGTTGAAGCGCCCGTCCGCCTCGCGCAGGTGCGCCAGATCGTAGCCGGTCAAGCAGCGGTTGAGTTTCGGGAACGTGCTTTCGATCAGTTCGGCCTGGGTCTCGACGATGTCCAGCGCACAGCGATACGCCTCGCCAACACGGTCAGTCTGGTTGACCAGCGCCTGTAACTGTTCGGCGTCGATCGGCAGGCTATCGAGGCGACTGCCACCCAGCATCACCGTGGATAACTCGAGCACATGATCGCGGGTCTTGCCATAGGTGCAACTGCCCTGCCCGCTCGCATCGGTGTTGATCATGCCGCCAATGGTGGCTCGATTCGAGGTTGAAAGCTCCGGTGCGAAAAACAGCCCGTGAGGTTTGAGCGCAGCGTTGAGCTGATCCTTGACCACACCGCTCTGGACCCTGACCCAGCGCTCTTCGACGTTGATTTCAAGGATATTGTTCAAATGCCGTGACAGGTCGACGACCACACCATCCGTCAGCGATTGGCCGTTGGTGCCTGTACCGCCGCCACGAGGCGTGAGCACTACCGAACTGTGTTCAGGCTTGGCGACAAGCCGCGAAACAATCGCAACGTCCTGCTCATCCAGCGGAAACACCGCGGCCTGGGGCAGACGTTGATAAATCGAGTTGTCCGTTGCCAACACGGTCCGGCCGCCATAATCACGCGCAATCTCCCCGCGAAAGCCCGCCGCCCCAAGGGCATCAAGAAAGGCTTCATACGTCGTACTTTGGGCAACTGCCGGGGACAAACGGGCGATCATATGGAATTCCTACAGGCCAAGAAGCTAATCTATGCATTCACGTTGCGTATGCTCGGCTTGACGGGCGCAGAGCATCAGATTCTATTTTTTGTTAATTTTTACGCCTCTCAGCCTTTGTCACAAACGTAATTCCTGCTGATTTTGCATGAGCTTTATGAATGAACCCTAGAAGACTGACCCCATCGATGTCGTTGCTGATTGCTTTCGAAGCCGCAGCCCGGCATGGCAGCTTCACCAAAGCCGCGGAAGAATTGACGCTGACCCAGAGCGCGGTCAGTCGGCAGGTGCAAACGCTCGAAGCCCAACTTGAAGTCGAGCTGTTCAGACGTGACGGACGCAAGATCGAACTGACGGCCGCCGGGGCGCTTTATCAGCATGAACTGGCCGCCGCTCTGGGGCGTATTCGCAGCGCAACACTGCAGACCATTTCGTACAAAAATGAAGGTGGACCTTTGAATCTGGCGGTGCTGCCGACGCTGGGCTCAAAGTGGCTGCTGCCGCGCATGCATGAGTTCTATGCGAAGCACCCTGGAATACTGGTGCACATCCACTCAAGGATTATCCAGGCAGAAACTCAGCCCACCACGCACGACATGGACGCAATCATCTGTGTAGGTTTGGGGGAGTGGCCTGGTTATGTCTCGCACAAGCTGCTCAGCGAAAAACTCGTGGTCGTTGCCAGCCCTGCAGCACTGCCCGACTACGAGGCTATGACGCCCGCCAGCGTTGCAGGGCATGCGCTGCTCAACGTTGTGTCGAGACCCAGCGCGTGGTCTGACTGGTTTGACAGTCATGACGTTGATCATCGAAACATGAGATCCGGCCCTAGTTTCGAACTCACTGCACATCTTATTCAGGCGGTATCGGCAGGCATCGGAATCGGGCTGGTACCGGAAATCCTGGTCCAGGACGAACTCAAGAGTGGTGAGCTCGTTGCACTGTTTGACGCGATGGACAGCGGCCGCAGTTATTACCTTGTCTACGCGACCCGGTATCAGCATCTGCCATCGCTGAACGCGTTCAGTCAATGGCTTCTGTCGTTGCCATTTCCTGACAAGTAAAAACGCCGTCATTGCGTTGAATGCATTTCTTGCAGGAGTTGTCGAAGGCTGCGAAGCATTAACGCTATCTCAACCTTCGGTAGCTCCTACAAGTGAATGTTTCTCAGACTACATCCAACAAACGGTCAGCGATCAATCCCGACGCTACGCTCTCTACCGACCCGATGAGAAATACCGGCCCCATCCCATCCCAGCGAACCGTCACGGTTCCGCCATCACATTCAACCTCGACCGTATTGTCCAGCAGACCACGACGTATCCCGTTAACGGCCGCACCACACGCGCAGGAGCCCGAACCGAGGGGAATGCCACCGCCCCGCTCCCAGATGCGCAACCGGATGTGTTTGCGGCTCATAATCTGGACGAAATGCACGTTCGTCTTGAGCGGAAACAAGTCATTGGTCTCAAGCGCCGGACCTATTTTTGCGATATCAACATCGGCCAGATCATCGACAAAATAGGTACAGTGCGGATTGCCCATGCTGCAGGCTGTCGGACGACCGGCCAGTGGTAAAACAACCGAGTCCAGCTCTACGGCCAGCGGAATATCTGCCCAGCCAAATAGCGGCTTGCCCATGTCGACCGCAATATCGCCGGTCGACGTTCGCTCGCACGCCAACAAGCCACGATTAGTCCTTAACGTTACCGACGTCACATCCGCTTCACGCATCAACAGATCCGCAACACCGCGCGTCGCGCTTCCACATGCATCCAGCGCAGAGCCGTCCGCGTTCCAGAATATCAAGCGCGCCGCCGCATCATCGCAATCCAGCAGCACCGCAAGCTGATTGAAACCCAGACCTCGGTTACGGTCGCCCAATCGCCGAGCAATGGCACTGGTAAACGGATTGGCAGCGTTTCGTGTATCCACAATGACGAAGTCATCGCCATTGGCATGCATTTTATGAAAACCAAATGGCATCAATAGATCCTGCAACGAGACATGGGTGATGTTTAAAAGTACTTCAGTCCACCACAAACAACTTGGCACCGGTAGTGGTAAATGACCGATGCCCCTCGGCGTCATTGCTCACTTGGTAGCTCATACCGGCAGTGAGGATGAACTGTCGACCATCCTCCAGTTCAGTGTGCAACTCACCCTCCAGACACAGCAGGATATGGCCTCTCCAACACCAGTGATCAGCAAGATAGCCGGGGCTGTATTCCACCATACGAACGCGAACCGAACCAAACTCACAGGTGCGCCAATAAGCAGTACCGGTTTCACCGACATGTTCTACGGGTTCGATTGTCGACCAGTCGGTTGTACCGAATGGGAAAGCGCTGAGTTCGATCATGGCTGGCTCAAAACAGGAGGGATGCAAACCGTATCAGCCTGAAGGAATGGCTGATAGATACAGATTGCTTGTAGTCGCGGGATACAGCGCGCCTTAGTGACTGCGGCAAGCACCGTAAATAGGCTGCCGCGCAATACGGCCCTTCAGACAGCATTACAACACGGCGGAGTCGTACCGAAACATGAGAGCGCCCTCTTGAAGCACTAGCGACTTAGCATGGCAGCCGTATCCAGCTGAAACTCATCATCAATGGCCAGTTGCTTCATTATGACGCCGTCGGTTCTGCCCCTCCTACTCTGGTAAACTCCACCCTTCATCGCCGTGATCAGCGCCGACTGACACCGTCCAGAATTGGTACAGATACGTTGAACACCATGTCGCCCGAAGCTCTCAACAATATTCGCACTACATCCCCTGAACCCTCCCGCCGCTTCAGCGTCGCGCCGATGATGGACTGGACTGATAGACATTGCCGTTTCTTCCTGCGCCTCTTGTCAAAGAACGCTCTGCTCTACACCGAAATGGTCACCACCGGCGCTCTGCTCAACGCCGATCCGCATCGTTTCCTCCAGCACGACGAGGCGGAGCATCCGCTGGCGTTGCAGTTGGGGGGCAGCGTTCCGGCGGATCTGGCGGCGTGTGCGCGGATGGCTGAGGCGGTGGGTTATGACGAGGTCAATCTGAATGTGGGCTGCCCGAGCGATCGGGTGCAGAACAATATGATTGGTGCAGTGCTGATGGCGCATCCGCAGTTGGTGGCCGATTGCGTCAAGGCGATGCGTGACGCGGTGTCGATTCCGGTGACGGTCAAGCATCGAATCGGGATCAATGGACGCGACAGCTACGAACAGCTATGCGAGTTCGTCGGCACGGTGCGTGACGCGGGCTGCACCAGTTTTACGGTTCATGCGCGGATTGCGATTCTTGAAGGTCTGTCGCCCAAGGAAAACCGTGATATCCCGCCACTGCGCTATGACGTGGCCGCTCAGTTGAAGCGGGATTTTCCTGATCTGGAAATCATCCTTAATGGCGGTATCAAGACTCTGGAGCAATGCCAGGAGCACTTACAGGTATTCGACGGCGTGATGCTGGGCCGCGAGGCGTATCACAACCCTTACCTGCTGGCCGAAGTTGATCAGCAACTGTTCGGCAGTGATGCACCGGTGATTTCCCGTGCCGAAGCGCTGGCGGCGATGCGTCCATACATTGCGGCGCATATTCAGAGTGGTGGCTCCATGCATCACGTCACCCGCCACGTACTAGGGCTTGGCACAGGTTTCCCGGGGGCGCGACGCTTCAGGCAGTTGCTGTCGGTGGATATCCACAAAACTCAGGATCCGCTGGCTCTTCTGGATCAGGCTGCCGGACTGCTGGAAGGTCGCTGACCGTACGGAACAACACAGGCGGATCGCGCTCCAACCAGTCTGGATCGAGTTTTCGCCCACCCGGCAGCAAGCCGCCCCGTTCTGGCGCAGCGTTATACTTTGCGCCCTTGAGTGGGCGGCGGCGCTCGGGTAATGTCATCTAACCGCACAGGACAGAGCACACTCATGACTTCCAAGCTGGATCAACTCAAAGCATTCACTACCGTTGTTGCCGATACCGGCGATTTCGCAGCCATCGAAAAGCTCAAGCCGGTCGATGCGACTACTAACCCTTCTCTGCTGCTCAAGGCCGGCTCAAGCGACAGCAATGCTGATCGCCTCAAGGCTGCCTTCAGCGGTGCCAATGGCGATATCGGTCTGGCATCTGATCGTTTTGCGGTCGCCATCTGCCAGGAAATCCTCAAGGTTGTGCCGGGCCGTGTTTCCACTGAAGTCGACGCCCGCCTCTCTTTCGACACCAACGGCTGCATCGAACGCGCCCAGCGTCTGATTGACATGTATGACCAGGCAGGCATCAGCAAGGATCGTATCCTGATCAAGCTGGCGTCGACGTGGGAAGGTATTCGCGCTGCCGAAGTACTGGAAAAGAAAGGCATCCAGTGCAACCTGACCCTGCTGTTTTCCTTCGCCCAGGCCCAGGCCTGTGCCGATGCTGGCGTGTTCCTGATCTCGCCGTTCGTGGGCCGGATCTACGACTGGTACAAAAAGGCCGAGGGCAAAGACTACGTTGGCGCGGAAGACCCAGGCGTAAAGTCTGTAACCCGCATCTACAACTACTACAAGGCCAATGACTACAAGACTGTGGTCATGGGTGCCAGCTTCCGAAACCTGAGCCAGATTGAGCAGTTGGCCGGTTGTGACCGCCTGACTATCAGCCCGGATCTGCTGCAAAAACTGGCGGAAGATAACGGCACACTGGAACGCAAGCTGTCGCCAGGCAATGCCGGCGAGCCACGCGTGACGTTGAATGAAAGCCAGTTCCGCTGGGCATCGAACGAAGATGCCATGGCAACCGAGAAACTGGCCGAAGGCATTCGCCAGTTCGCTCGTGATCAGGAAAAACTGGAAGCGCTGCTTAGCGCAAAAGTCTGATCGGTAACTCTGAAAGACTAAAAGGGCGGCATCCTAACGGGTGCCGCCCTTTTTGCTGCCAGCGAATCAGGGAGTGATCAGTGACGCTCGAGGGCATTGACCAGGTCATGGAAGGCTTCGCGATTGGAGTCATTGAGCCCCATGAGGATCTTGTGCGCTTCCAGCACCTTAGACTTGACCACTTCTTCGCACTGATCCTGGGACGGCAGGTCCGTCAGGCACTCAGGGCACGGTATCGGTCGGTCAACGATGTTGAATACCTGATCGAAACCCATCGACTGCAAGAGCCGGGTGATGTCTTCATGGGTGGTGACCAGCGTTGGCAACAATCCAACTTTTTGACGCGACAGGATCGACAACTTGGCCAGCAAGCCGAGTGTCGTACTGTCGATGCTTCGGGTTTCGGTCAGATCGATCACAACTGCTGAAAAATTCAGTGCAGTGAAAATCCGCTCAATAGTCGCATCCAAAGCCGAACATAAGGTCAACCGCACTTCCCCAACAAACTTGAGGACAAACGTGCCTTCCTGCTCGGCGAACTGGATTCTACCGGTACTCATTAAAGGTTCCTGCTCAGCACTAACAAGGCGATATCATCCGGCATCTCCCCTAGCGTGGCCAATCCAAAACTCTGGCGCAGACCATCCAGGCTGCCACCCGCCGCCTTTACCAGTTCAGGTAGTGCGGCCTCTTTCTCTTTGAGTGTATCACCGGGAAGAAGATCCAGAATGCCATCAGACAACAGGGTCAGACTAAACGACTCAGGCAAGTCGATCACATGATCCTGATAGGTGGCTTCGTTGAACAGCCCTACCGGCAAGCCACGCCCCTCAAGATAACGCGCTTCACCTGGCGTATACAGCACAGGCAACGGCAGATGACCGCCGACAGCGTACGTTAGTTGACCCGATTCTTCATCAATCACACCGCCGACCATGGTTACATGCTTGCCCAGCTTGCAGCTGATCAAACCGCGATTGATGTGGCCCAGAACATCCGAGGGCTTGAATTCCGGCAGCGTACCACCGCGCTTTGACTCGAACAGCAAGCGCGTGGTCATGAACTTGAGCAGCACCGTAATGAATGCCGACGACGCGCCATGCCCGGAAACATCCGCCAGATAAAACGCTACCCGGCGCTCATCGACGCGGAAGTAATCAACAAAATCACCCGACAGGTAGAGCGACGGAATGATTTCATGGGCGAAATTGAACTGATCAATCGACCACGGGCTGGTCGGCAGCATGTTCATCTGCACCTGGCGCCCGGCATCCTGGTCTTCCTGAAGCAGATGCAGACTGGCCTCCAGCTCGCGATTCGCCGTTTCAAGCTTCTTGCGATAGAGCTGGTTTTCCTGAAGCAGACGCGCACGATCCAGAGCCCGACGCACTGAATGCTCAAGCACTGCGAGGTCTTCAAGCGGCTTTATAAGATAATCGGCGGCCCCCAGACGAAGTGCCTCGACGGCGTCGTTCATGACGCCCGCCCCCGACACAACGATTACCGGGGTCTCGGGCGCTATGGCCGTTACCTGACGAATAACCTCAAGCCCACCCATCTGCGGCATGCGCAAGTCGCAGATCACCAGATCGGGCTTGTCTTGCTCGAATATCTGTATGCCCTGCAAGCCATTGTTAGCTTGCAGGACGCTGAAGCCACTGTCTTCCAAATAGGCGGCAAGACTCGCTCGCACTACTTCGTCGTCATCGATTATCAGCAGCGTGGCACTGGTTTTCTGCATGTGGGCAAACGGCGCCAGATTAGGTTGGCGTAGGCAACCCGGTTCTCGGGTCTGCGTACTGGATTCGCTTCTAGCCTCTCTGACCGCTCGACTGGACTTTTGATCCTGTGGGAAGCGTTTCAGAGGTGCCCTTCAAGGCGCAGACGGTACTCCCATCCGACGGGCGTTTCAAGCACGCGCCAGCGCCCACTTTGCGTCTTTACACGGCAAATCGCTCAGAGTTATAAGAACTGTGAATTCAGCAACGAAAACGAAGGACTGGACATGAGTCTAAATGATCGAAGCTACGAGGAGAAACGAGACTACATCCGCATGCGCGTGGAAGCCGACGTCAGCTTGATCTACGCAGGCCAGATCATTCCGGCTGTATGCATTGATTTATCGAGCTCCGGGATGCAGGTACAGGCACCCAGAACGTTCAAGGTAGGCGATAAGCTGAGCGTACGTATCGATTCAGACCATGCTGCACTCAAGGGGCTTGAAGCAGACACAGAGGTTGTCTGGGTGACTGACGAAGCCGATGGCGGACAGAAACTGGGCCTGACAATCGTCAAGATGAACTGATCTTCGACGGAACTGGTTCACAAACGGTAAAAAAATAAAGGCGACCACAGGTCGCCTTTATTCATTAAGCCCGGCTAATCAGAAATCGTCAGTGACCTGACCGTCCTTGACCCGGAACTCACGGTTCTGCAGATACGCGTTGCGGATGAAGATGTACTTGTCACCGTTGATCAAGCGCTCCGCCGACAACAGGCTAGCGCGGGTATCGACCAGGTTGATGCCCAGTGCCGTGTTACGGGTGGGTACGTGATCAATGTAGCGGTACGGCGAGGTATAGGTGTCCGGGTACTTGGCAACGGCGTCACGCACGGTGCTCGGGCCAAACAAAGGCAGCACCACATACGGACCGCTTTGCACACCCCAGTAGCCCAGCGTCTGACCGAAGTCTTCGTCGCTGCGTTGCAGGCCCATTTTGGTGCCTACGTCGATGAAGCCCAACAGGCCAAAAGTGGTATTGAAAATCAAGCGAGCGGTATCAACACCGGCAGCGGCAGGTTTGGCCTGCAGCACGTTGTTGGCGAAATTGCCGACATCGCCGATGTTGTTGAAGAAATTATGAACGCCATCTTCAACAAACTGCGGAGCAACGAATTGATAACCCTGCGCGATAGGTTTCAAAGCATAGGTATCGATGGTGTCGTTGAAGCGAAAAATCACCCGGTTAACGCTTTCCCACGGATCTTCTTCAGCGGCCTGTGCAGCCATTGGCGCCAGCGCCATACCGGCACAGACACACAGCTGAGCAAGACGATTGAACACACCTGCACCGGTCACGGGCATAGCTGAAACTCCTGGCAAAAGTAATGAAGCGGGCGCTACGCCCCCATACGTCAAGGCTGGGAGTATAAGGCCATATGACAGGAATTAGGCAGCACCTTGGCTATTGAAGTCCGTAAGACCCGCGAAACGCCTTTAAACATCATCACCAGATATTCATCTTACTGTCACAAATGCTCAGTAGCGTTCAGCGTTATTTCAGAGATATCGCCATGCTCGCGCCTGTGACAGCCCCACTGCCCGCCTTTACTGCCGTCCTTTTTGGCCTGAGCGGCTGTCTGGTGGATTTCGGCGCGCAAGCGCGTAACGCTCGCGAACCGAGTGATGAACACTCGCTGATCACCCCAGGGGCGCTAAAAGCCTTACAGCGACTGCATCAACAAGGCATACCTTGCGCCTGGCTGGATGAGTTGCCAGAGAACGTCGCCACTCGAATAGCTCAATCAGTCAGCCATTTGATCAGAGCCTCCAGGACTACCGAGACACGCTGGCCTGCCCCAGATGCATGCTGGCAAGCGCTGATGACCTTGAATGTCAGCCAACTGGACGGCTGCGTACTCGTCAGCGGCGAGCCAGACCTTCTGAAAGCCGGCCTTAACGCTGGCCTCTGGACCGTAGGCCTTGCGTCATGTGGATCGCTGTGCGGCCTGTCTCCCTCACAATGGCAAGCACTGACCGATGCCGAACGTGAACACCGCAGGGGGCAGGCGACATTGCAGCTTTACGCACTGGGGGTGCACTCAGCGATTGATCATCTGGGCGAACTGGAGTCGTGCCTGGCAGATATCGCGCTACGCAGGACCAAGGGCGAGAAACCCTAGCATCTGCTGATGTGCCTCTTGCGCAGACTTGGGTTTGCCTGTGAGTTCTCTGCTTTGTCTTTGCCCTGCAGGAACCCCTTTAGCCAGTCCTGCAGCAATGCTCCTGTTTGATCAGAGTCATGCAACCCGCGCCGCGTTGGATTAGTCTTGATACAGGCTCATGACGAACCTTTGGCATTGCGCCGGGGTCCATGGGACAGACTTATCAAACAAGGAGCACCTCATGCCTGCCCGCGAACTGCAAGAACAACTCAATACCCTGCGCGAGCAACTGGAGCAGAATCCACCACTGAACGAAGCTGAGCGCGCCGACCTCGAAAACCTGGCACAGCAGATTCAATCCCAGATCGAACTGGAATCCGTGACGCAGGACCCAAGCCTGGCCGACGGGGTCAATCTGGCGGTGGAGCGCTTTGAACTTGACCATCCCGGCATCGCTGGCACGCTGCGTAACATCGTAGTGACTCTGGGCAACATCGGTATCTAGTTCCCCTATCTGAAACACCGGCCACAAAAAAGCCTGCTCCGCTCGCCTGAAGTACATTCTGAACAGGCTGCGAAGCAGGCTTTGGCTTGACGCTTACTGCAGTGGCACTTGAACGTCTGTGCTGGCCGCGACCGCAGCACTCGGCACCGCGATTTCTACCGGCATGCCGTCTTCAGCAGCGACTACGTCGCGAACCAGATCCCAGTTCATCCGCAGGTTGTTGGCCAGGTCTTCACGCTTGAGCAAAGCGTTGATCACCGCCGTATGCTTGTCGACCACCGAAGGGTTGCCGTTGTCATCCACCGGCGTATGCGCCTCCAGATACACCTTGCCGCCGCTCAAACCAAACTTGTACGGCTCGGCGATGATGCGCACCGTGGTACCCACTGGAGCCATGCCAGCCAGTTCCAGCACGTTGTTGTTGTACATGCGGAAGCAACCGTGACTGGTGCGCATGCCGATACCGAACTTCTTGTTCGAGCCGTGGATCAGGTAACCGGACATGCCCAGGCCGAATTTGAATGGCCCCAGTGGATTATCCGGACCTGCAGGCACCACGTTCGGCAGTGGATCGCCATCAGCAGCGTGCTCGGCACGGATCGACGCCGGT
This sequence comes from Pseudomonas caspiana, assembly GCF_002158995.1. Lineage (GTDB taxonomy): Bacteria > Pseudomonadota > Gammaproteobacteria > Pseudomonadales > Pseudomonadaceae > Aquipseudomonas > Aquipseudomonas caspiana. The sequence goes on from NZ_LOHF01000006.1 coordinate 64,171, forward strand.
GGAGTCCAGGTCGGATTAGGCGTTTTGGCAATCACCTTGGTGACGCCGATAGGGGAGCCCCATCCCTCACGACCAATACCCAGTGGGTAGGTGTGAACCACGTTCTCACCTTTGGGGTAGTAGTACATGCGGTATTCGGAAAGGTTGATCACGATGCCTTCGCGCGGACCGGCTGGCAGTATGAAACGGGTCGGCAACACGATCTGAGTACCAGCGCCCGGCAGCCACGGGTCGACGCCCGGGTTGGCGGCGATCATTTCCAGATAGCCCAGATCGTATTTGGTGCCCAGGTCGGCGAAAGTGTCTTCGTATTTGGCGGTGACGGTCTGCACCTGACCAATGATGTCTTCACCCGGAGGTGGCAGAGGGAATTCCAAAGCGGAAACGGAGCCCGCCGCACACAGTGCAGCAAGCGACAGGCAGCGGGTAACGGCTGGAATGCGCAACAACATCCGGGAATCCTTGGGCAATACGGCGGGTAGTGAAGATGGCGAATTGTACACCCAGTCCTGCTGGACCGGGAATCACCCCGCAATCTACTCCATGAAGCGCAATTCCGGCCAGATTGGCCGGGTGCCGCGCTTCTGTGCTTCTACAATAGCGCGACACAACGAGCATAGCCGCTCGTCACGAAAAACCTCCCTCGCCACCAGTGACCAGCGCGGCTGCGCAGGCAATAAGGTGCCACACAGCGTGCGGTCGACGGTCCCGCCCAGTTCCAGTTGACGGGCAACCAGATGCACTTTGACTTCCTGGCACGCGAACAGATCGAGCTGCTCATCGGGCTCGATCATTTGGTAGGCATACAGGGACCAGGCAGGACGTGGCATGGAGGGCTCCAGATTGGGGGCGCCACCTTAGCCGAAAGCCCCCGCCTAGAAAAGCCTCAAAGCAGCGGTTTTAGCGTCGGCCAGACATTTTCCAGCAACTTTTGCTGAGCATTAGCCGCCGGATGCAAGCCATCAGCCTGCATCAACTCGGGAACACCGCCTACACCCTCCAGAAAGAACGGCACCAAAGGTACTTTTTTCTCTTCGGCCAGGTTGCTGTAAACCGCCTTGAACGCGTTGGTGTAGCGTGGTCCATAGTTAGGCGGGATCTGCATACCCAGCAAAAGTACCTTGGCGCCAGCGTCCCGCGAGCCATCAATCATCGATGCAAGGTTTTGTTGCAATTGAGTTGGCTGCTGACCACGAAGGCCATCATTGCCGCCCAGCTCTAGAATCACCAGTTCCGGCTTATGCTCTGCAAGCAGCGCAGGCAGCCGCGCCCGTCCTCCGGCACTGGTATCGCCACTGATGGAGGCATTGATCACTTTGTCGGTGAATCCCTCCTGCTTCATACGCTGCTCAAGCAAGGCAACCCAGCCAATGCGGGTATCCAGGCCGAAAGCCGCGCTGATACTATCCCCAACGATCAATACTGTGCCCGCCGCTGCGGCTTGTGACAGCAACAGCAAACCCAGGCCAGCACTTAAAAACCACGCACGCATCGGATTCTCCATGAGTGAAAGTATTCTCAGTGCTCTGAGCCTCAACAAAGTGGTCCCCAGCACCGAAGGTGACCTGACCATCCTGCACGAACTCTCTCTGGAACTAAACAAGGGCGACAGTCTGGCCATCGTCGGCGCGTCCGGCTCCGGTAAATCCACCCTGCTCGGCCTGCTCGCCGGTCTCGACCTGCCAAGCTCCGGCGCGGTGGTCCTGGCGGGACGCAACCTCAGTGAGCTGGACGAGGATCAGCGGGCGCGGGTTCGAGCGGAACATGTCGGCTTTGTATTCCAGTCATTCCAGTTGCTGGATAGCCTCAATGCGCTGGAAAACGTCATGCTGCCCATGGAACTGGAAGGTCGCAAGGACGCCCGCGATCAAGCAAGAGTCCTCCTTGAGCGCGTCGGGCTGGGCAAGCGTCTGACCCACACGCCGCGCCAACTGTCGGGCGGTGAACAGCAACGAGTCGCCATTGCCCGCGCGTTTGCGGCTGATCCGTCAGTGCTGTTCGCCGACGAGCCCACTGGCAACCTGGACAGTCAGACCGGTGAGCGCATCAGTGACCTGCTGTTCGAGCTGAACAAGGAACGCGGCACGACGCTGGTACTGGTTACCCACGACGAGCGCCTGGCACATCGTTGCCGACGCCTGATCCGTCTTGAAGGTGGCCGCCTGGTCGCCCCACTGGAGCCTTGATGGTACGCCTGCCGTTTTCGCGCCTGCTCGCCCTCGCCACTCGCCAACTGCTGCGCGATGCCCGCGCCGGGGAGTTGCGAGTCCTGTTCTTTGCCTTGCTGGTCGCGGTAGCCGCCAGCACCGCTATCGGTTATTTCGGTGCTCGCCTAAATGGCGCGATGCTGTTGCGCGCCACCGAGTTTCTCGGTGCTGATCTGGTCGTAGAAGGCTCAAGCCCGGCCAAGCCTGAGCAGATTCAGGCGGGCGAAGCACTCAAGCTCGACCATGCGCAAATCGTCGTATTTTCTACGGTTATCGCCACCGATGCCGGTATTCAGCTTTCCAGCATCAAGGCTGTCGACAGTGTTTACCCGCTGCGCGGAGAACTGAAAAGCGCGGCCGACCTGTATCAGCCTGAAGAAGTCAGCCGCGGCCCGAAACCCGGTGAGGCCTGGGCGGAGTCGCGCCTGTTCCCGGCTGTGGACCTTAAAGTGGGTGACGACATCGATGTTGGCTCCAAGACACTCAAGCTGACTCGGGTTCTGACATATGAGCCCGATCGTGCCGGTAACTTCTACAGCCTGACGCCTCGCGTCATGATCAACATGGCTGACCTGCAGGCCACCGGCGTTGTACAACCGGGCAGCCGTGTCAGCTATCGGGACATGTGGAGCGGCCCACCTGAAGCACTGGCCGCGTATCGCAAGGCCATCGAGCCGGGCATGGAGCCTCACCAGGAAATAAAAGACGCTCGCGACGGCAGTCAGCAGATTGGCGGTGCGCTGGGCAAGGCCGAACGTTATCTGAATATGGCCAGTCTGGTTGCGGTGCTGCTGGCCGGTGTGGCCGTTGCACTTTCTGCTGCACGTTTCGCCGTGCGCCGATTCGACGCCAGTGCGCTGATGCGCTGTCTGGGTCTATCCAGAAATGAAGCACTGGTGCTGTTCAGCCTGCAATTGGCCATGCTCGGCCTGCTTGCCGCATTGAGCGGTGCGTTGCTGGGCTGGCTCGCGCAGTTGGCGCTGTTCGGTCTCTTGCATGATCTGTTACCCGCCACCGTACCTCCCGGCGGCGTGATGCCTGCTCTGGCGGGTATCGGCACCGGGCTGGTCGCACTGGCCGGGTTTGCTCTGCCGCCGCTTGCAGCGTTGGGCCGCGTACCGCCGCTTCGCGTGTTACGCCGTGACATGCTGCCGATCCCGGCCAGCTCATGGCTGGTATACGGTGCCGCCCTGGTCGCTCTGGGTTTGATCATGTGGCGTTTGAGCCTCGATCTGGTGTTGACCTTTGCCTTGCTGGGCGGCGGCGTGATTGCCGCGGTGGTGTTGGGCGGTTTGCTGTTACTGGCCTTGAAAAGCCTGCGTCGCATGTTGGCCCGTGCATCCCTGCCGTGGCGCCTGGGTCTGGGTCAACTGCTGCGATATCCCATGGCTGCTGCCGGGCAATCACTGGCGTTCGGCCTGATTCTGCTGTCCATGGGTTTGATCGCGCTACTGCGTGGCGAACTGCTGGACACCTGGCAAAACCAGTTGCCCAAAGACGCGCCAAACTACTTTGTGCTCAACGTGCTGCCAGATCAAAAAGACGCCTTCAGCCAGCAGATCAGCAAACTCTCACCCCACGCTGCACCGCTCTACCCGGTAGTGCCCGGTCGCCTGCTGAACATCAACGACAAGCCGGTGAGCGACTTCGTGACCAAGGATTCGCGCGGTGAAAATGCTACACGCCGCGACCTGAACCTGACCTGGTCGGCAAACATGCCGGAAGGCAACACCCTGACCGCAGGCAACTGGTGGCCAGCCAACGGCGAAACAAGCGCAACCCCCGGGGTTTCGGTAGAGGCCAAGCTGGCTGACAGCCTGCAGATCAAACTGGGCGACCGCTTGAACTTCATGGTCGGCGGGATGAGTCGTGATGCCGTGGTTACCAGTCTGCGGGACGTCAATTGGGACACCTTCCAGCCAAACTTCTTCATCATCTTCCAGCCAGGCACCTTGCAGGATCTGCCGACCACCTACATGACCAGTTTCTATCTGCCTGCTGAAAACGACAAACAGATCGTCGAGCTGTCGCGCACCTTCCCGGCCATCAGCATTCTGGGCGTCGAAGCATTACTGGCGCAGGTGCGCAGTATTCTGGATCAGGTCACGCTAGCGGTGCAGTTCGTGCTGCTGTTCGTCCTGGCGGCGGGCATTGCAGTGCTGTTTTCCGGCTTGCAAGCGACCCTTGATGAGCGCATTCGCCAAGGCGCTCTGGTGCGGGCTTTGGGTGCAGAACGGGCATTACTGATCAAAGCGCGACGCATCGAGTTCGGCCTGCTGGGTGCCGTCAGCGGCTTGCTGGCTGCACTGGGCTGCGAACTGGTGACATTCGCGCTGTATCGCTACGCCTTTAACCTTGACTGGGCGCCGCATGCGTCGCTGTTGCTGTTGCCTGTCGTTGGCGCGTTGCTGGTCGGTGGCGCGGGCGTGTTTGGTACTCGTCGTGCGTTGAACGTCAGCCCGCTGACGGTTTTGCGTGATGGCTGATAAACTTCGCGCCCCTGCCCAACACAACGACAAGCCATGAGTCGCTACCGCCCTCCCCGTACCGCCGGCACCGCGCTGATCACCCCCGAGGGTGAAGCGCGGATGCGTGCCGAACTCCATGAGCTTTGGCACGTACGCCGTCCGCAAGTGACTCAGTCGGTGAGCGAAGCAGCGGCTCAGGGGGACCGCTCGGAGAATGCGGAATACACCTACGGCAAAAAGATGCTGCGCGAAATCGACAGTCGCGTGCGCTTTTTAACCAAACGACTGGAAAGCCTCAAAGTCGTCGACGCGCACCCAAGCGATGTCAACAAAGTCTACTTCGGCGCCTGGGTGACCATTGAGGACGAAGATGGCAAAGAGTCGCGCTACCGGATCGTCGGCCCTGACGAGCTGGACCTGAAACTGAACCTGATCAGCATCGACTCACCGCTCGCCCGCGCCCTGATCGGCAAAGCGCTGGATGCCGAAGTGAAGGTTCAGACCCCTACCGGTGAGCAGCTCTGCTACATCGTGGCGATTGATTACCCCTGACAACGCTGCATTTGCACGGGCGGCCACCGGCCCTGTGGGAGATTCTATGTTTGCCTAAAGGCTTGATCTTGAAGGACTAGCCGGGCGGCGCGATCTATGTGGGAGCAGGGCTTGCCCGCGATAAACGATAACTCGGTATGCCTTATGGCTGCATCTCATGCATCGCGGGCAAGCCCTGCTCCCACATAAATGGCATTCCATAATGTGTATGCGGTGTTTTTTATGATCGCCAGGGGATCGGACATGCACCTGGGATAGAAGCCCTCAACAGCGAGTAATCAACCCCTGCCGGGCAATCCGCGTCAGGTTACGTACCACTTCCTCCACACGATCGGCAGACGGCGCCTGAACCACCGCGAGGTCGAACTGATCATCCTTGAAGTTGGCCAGTGACTGCTGCGGATCGACAAACTGGATCAGAAACGCGTGAGGACCACCGTTGCGTCGCGGACGACCATCGAGGAAGCGCAGCAAGGTTGGCTGGTGTGAACCGCACAGCAGGATTTTCGGGTTACGACGGGAAAATTGTGTGGCAATCGGGGAAATACGAACGACGGGATGGCTCATGATGTTTTGTCTCAGCCTCAAGATCTCCGCTGGGCAGCGGTGAGAGGCAACACCGAACCAACGCTTTAGCGGTATTTCGAAGGCCCTGAGGACTTCTATCGACAAGCTTCATGCCTGTCTGGCGCCCCGCAAGTAGTTGTTTAAATCGGCGCATGGGCAGCATCGTAGAGAAGCGGCCGGTTGATTGTCAATTGCCATTAACGCATCTCAGCTTCGCCCTTAAATAAAAAAGGCCCGCAGCAGGCGGGCCTTTCAGGCGATATTTCTATCGTCGATCAGTTGCCGATAGCACGGTCGACGGACAGCTTGCCCGCACCTTCAATCAACACGGCGACCACACCGCCCAGCAGCGCCAGAGCGAATTCGTAACCGTTGTTAGACATGAACAGGCCGTTGTGGATGTGCACCGAGAAGATCGCCACAACCAAGGTCGCCGCCAGTACCAATGCCGCTGGACGTGCCAGCAAGCCCACCACCAGACCCAGACCACCGAAGAATTCTGCGCTGCCGGACAGCAGCGCCATCAGGTAACCCGGCGTCAGACCCAGGCTGGCCATGTACTGGCCGGTGCCTTCCAGACCATAACCGCCAAAAGCGCCAAACAGTTTCTGGCTACCGTGGGCAACAAAGATGATGCCGACCAGAATACGTACAACCGTCAGGCCGTAGCCAGCGCGAGTGGTGAAGAGCGATTTGATCTGAGTGTTCATGACGTGCGTTCCGTGAATGAAGTTGATGGCGCCATATTAATCGACTCAGCAAATGTGACAATCGCAAAAAACTCGCCATAAACATCTATTTATTCGATCACTTCCTGACTGTCACTTTGCCGGTTGGTGTGCTCTCCAGCGAATCACGCTCGCGATCAAACGCAAGGTAGTACTTGTTGACGCTGTTGACGTAACTCACCACGCCCATCCCTGCCTGATCCATGGCAACCCGTTCGGTCTGAAAGAACCACTGATCAGGGTTGAGCCCGCGTCGTTTGGCTTCCTTGCGCATGCCTTGAACGCGCTCGGGGCCAAGGTTGTAAGCCGCCAGCGTAAACGCCATCCGCTCACGCTCGTTGAATCTGGAGCTGGCGAAAAACTTGCGCCGGATCAGCGCCAGGTACTTCGCCCCGGCCTGAACGTTGTTATCGGTGGACTGGATGTCTCCCACGCCCACTCGCTTGGCGGCCGACGGGGTGATTTGCAGCAAACCAGTAGCACCGCCGCTGCCTTGCGCCTGCGGCTCAAGCCCTGACTCCTTGAACGCGAGCGCAGCCAGGTTCAACCAGTCCATGCCTTGAGCGTCCGCATGGCGTTGCAAGGTGGGGCGCAGTTGTTCAAGCCGCTGGCGATCAGCGCGAGCCAACGGGTTGTGCACCTTGTAGAGATTCTTGTAGGCCTTCTGGAACGTCAGATCCTGATTGGCTGGCGCCTTGTAGGTTTTCAGAAAACCGTCAATGGTAGCTCGCAACAGCGTCGCGTCCTGACGCACAAACCAGTTCATGTCGCTATTGGTACTGAGCGTCAGTGAACGGTCCACGCGCAGTTTGGGCATGACTTTGGCCCAGCGCTCAGCAATGGGCTGCTCGACAACGGTGAGGTGAAAGATGCCCGCCTGGACCATTTCCAGCACATCCTCTACGGCAAGACTGGGGTCCACCCACTCGATCTTCACTGGTGCCAGTTTGCGCAATGCCAGTCGCTGATTCAGAAGATGCACCGCTTCGTCAGCCGCGCTGCCTGCCGACAAACTCAAGGTTCGCCCGGAAAGCTGCTCGATGTGCCTCAAACTGCGCGCACCTCTGACACCCACGACAACCAATGGCACATGCCGGATGATCGGCTGACTGGCCTCTATGCCCTTGGTTTCCCGTGTGTCGAGCAGTTCACCGGGGGCAACCAGATCACCCTCCCCACGCTGCAACGCACTGAGCAATTGGTTCTTGGCTTTGGGAATGATCTTGAACGTTACCTGTTGGCCATCACGGGAGTGGCCGTTTAGGTATTTTTCGAACGCCTGCAGTCGATGGTACTCGACGCCTATTTCCTCACCTTTTGCGTCCCCCGAACTATTGCGGCTCTGATTGACGAGCACGCGCAACACTTTGCTGCTGCGAATCGACGGCAGGTCACGCACAGCCGTCTTATGCTCGGCAACTTGTGGCCCGGCTTGTCGGGCAGTGACCGAAAACGGCAGCAGTGCCAGCGCAAAAACAATGAGGTAGCGGGAGGCTCGGATCATTCACTCTCCAGGGAAATGCCGTTCTAAAAACATGAAAAAAGAAGTCGATAGCGCCGCGCAGATAGCGTTTGCGCCAGCCGCGTCCTGCGAAAACCAATCAGGAAGACCGTACAAGGGCCTGATTGTATTGCCTTTTATTATTAGAACCGAAGCTCTGATATCCTCAGCGGTCTTCGGCCTGAGGTAGCACCATGCAACTCATCGACATCGGCGTCAATCTGACAAATGCCAGCTTCGACTCGCAACGACAAGCGGTGCTTGATCGTGCCTATGCCGCCGGGGTCTGTCAGTTATTGCTTACCGGCACCAGCGTCGAGGGTAGTGAACAGGCGTCGCAGCTATGCCAGGAGCTGGACGAAAGCGCTCTGCGCCTATTCAGCACCGCAGGCATTCACCCACATTCGGCGGTTGACTGGAACGCTGACAGCGAGCGCCAACTACGCGCACTGCTTCAGGAGGATCGTGTAAAGGCCGTGGGCGAATGCGGGCTCGATTTCAATCGCGACTTCTCCCCCCGCCCGCAGCAGGAAAAAGTCCTGGAAGCACACCTGGCACTGGCCGTAGAGCTGCAAATGCCGGTGTTTCTTCACGAAAGGGATGCTAACCAGCGCCTGCTGGAAATCCTCCGCGATTATCGTGACCGTCTACCGGCTGCGGTCGTGCACTGCTTCACCGGCGAACAGCGAGCGCTCTATAGCTATCTGGACCTGGACCTGCACATCGGCATTACCGGGTGGATCTGCGATGAGCGCCGTGGCAGCCACTTGCATCCACTGGTGCGCGATATACCTCGCGGCCGATTGATGCTGGAAAGCGATGCGCCGTATCTGCTACCTCGCACCCTGCGGCCCAAGCCGAAGAACGGTCGCAACGAACCCGGTTTCCTTCCGGAAGTCCTGCGTGAAGTCGCGCTGCACCGCGACGAAACCCTGTCGGACCTGGCAAGCCACACCAGCGCCGCCGCCCGGAATTTTTTCGCACTGCCACAAATACCTGTCACCGACCAAGGATAGGTTGACCCACGTCAAGGAACGCTTTGTTCAGTGGGAGATGATGATGGCACCTTGCTGCATTTCTCCTGACTAACCAAAGAAGACCTCCTATGGGCACCTGGATTAGCAACCTTTCCTTGAAGTACAAATTCTGGGCCGTCAACGCGGTGGCCTTTTTCACCACGCTGATGCTGGTCATCTACGCGCTGCAACTGGAACAACAGGCGCGCTTCGACGGGGCCCGTGAATCCGCGCAGGCTCAGGCGCGACTGCTCGGCAGTTGGCCCGTATCGCAGGCGCTGCCCGCGAATCCACAACTGTTGATTCTGAGTGCAGGACAACCCCCCACATTCCAGAACCAGCCATTGCCGGAGCTCGCCACCGCCAAGGACTGGGTCGCACTGAGCTCACAACCCCTGACGGGCGAGCATGCTTTGATTGGCGCTCAGGTCACGGCGCGCCCTGACGGGCAGCGTATCGCGGTGCTGGCTTTCGGTCCGAGTCTGATGCAAGTGCTGGAGGAGCGTTTCGCCAACTACGCCATTGCTGTGTTCGTGCTGATGCTGGCGATGCTGGGAGCCTCTCAGTTGCTGATCCGCTTCCTGCTGAGTCAACTCAATACCCTCAAGGACGTGATGCTGCACGTGGAAAAAACTGGCGACCTGTCAGCCCGCGTACCCTTGACCGGCGAAGATGAGGTGGGCCAGATGGCCAAGGCATTCAACGCCATGCAGGCCGGCTACCAACGGGTGGTCACGACGGTCTCGCAGACTGCGGCACGCCTTGATCAGGGCGCCGCACATCTGGCCGCAGGCATGAACGACGTGCGTCACGGCATGCTCGGCCAGCAAAGTGAGACCGATCAGGTCGCTACCGCTATCAATGAAATGTCCGCCACGGTTTTCCACATCGCCCAACACGCCAGCACCACGCGGGACCAATCCCAGACGGCCGATGGGCTGGCCGGTGGCGGCAAGGCTGTGGTTGATCGGGTTCAAACCTCCATTGCAGGCCTGTCCACTGGCGTACAGCAGACCGCCGTGATGATTCAGCGTCTGGCCGAAGACAGCCAGAAGATCAACGGGGTGGTCAGCGTGATCCACAGCATCGCTGAGCAGACCAACCTGTTGGCCTTGAACGCGGCAATCGAAGCGGCGCGGGCCGGAGAAATGGGTCGCGGCTTTGCTGTGGTAGCTGACGAGGTTCGCAATCTGGCAAAACGCGTACAAGTCTCCACCGATGAAATCACCACGATGGTTTCAGCCTTGCAATCGGGCACTCGCGATGCCGTGGACTTCATGCAGGACAGCTCGTTCAAGGCTGATGAGTGCGTGCAGCAGGCACACGAAGCGGGTGAAGCCTTGGCGGCCATCGCCGGTGCGGTAGCGCAAATGCGCGAAAGCAATACTCAGATTGCAGTCGCCGCCCAACAACAAAGTCAGGTCGCAGAAGAAATGAACCGCGCCGTGGTGAGCATCCGCGACGTGACCGAACGCACCGTCAACCAGACTATGGATTCCGCCAGCACCAGCGATGAGCTCGCCACCCTGGCAGGTGAGCTGAGCAAGGCGATCGGGCAGCTTAAGCTTTAAAGCGGAACTGGCTAGACCTTCATTTGCCCGTTCCTTTGCCATACAAGGTTCTGTGGGAGCGAGGCTTGCCCGCGATAAGAACACCGCAACAGGTCAGATAGACCGAGTCGCCTGCATCGCGGGCAAGCCTCGCTCCCACAGGAAATCGTATTTCATTCCGCAAGTGGAGTTTCGAGGCTGACGTGTTTAGGCCCTATTACACCGATAGTCAGGCTTGATTCGCCGCCACGGTGAGTCAGGCCTACTCTTCAGGCATTCGCATAGTGTTTGTAGAGGAATGCAGTCATGGGCAAGCGGTTACCCAATCTTCATACGTGGCAGTGGCGTGGTTATGCCGACAATCACCGTCATCCGACCAATCTCGTCCTGCATCTGATCGCCGTGCCGTTGTTTATCCTGGCTGCGCTGCTGATTCTAGATGGGCTGTTTTCGCTAAGCTTCTCTTCGCTGGCCATCGGCATCATTGGCCTGATCGCGGCGCTGGGTGTTCAGCGCCATGGTCATTCGCTCGCGATTTAACAGTAGCCTCACCCAAACACCGTCACCGTCTGCCGACTGATCGCAATCAACTCCCCCCTCAGCGACCAGAGCATTGCAGCCGTGTGCCCGTAACCATCGCGGGCATGCTCGATCACCGCCTTGTAAGAACACCAGTCATGAGTGCTCAACACAGGCATCGGCTGGACGAATTCGATGGTCCAGGTCAACGAGCTGCCCGGTGCAGGCTTGCTCAGGTGTGGCAACAGCGCAGGTGGCCAGGTGTCGACCAGTGCCAGCACATGCGCCTCACTGGAAGGCCCCTCTTCGATATCGCGAAACCGTACGTAACCACCAATCGCCGGTGACGGTGTGTTGCTGAAAGGCAGGCCCCCCAACGCCCACCGTAGCTCCATGAACCTCAGGTACTCGGGCATCATGCCGCTGACGAAAGGTAATTGCGGGCATTCCTCCAACGGTTTGAGCGTGGGTGCCGGGTCGGCCTTGACCGAAATCACCGACTCACGCGCTGCACCGAAGCTGCCCTGAATCAGCGTCATAACCTGACCATTTTGCGTTGCACGTCCGAGCACCTGGCTGACGGCTTTACCGTCGCGTAACACTTCCACTTCGAAGACGATCGGTACGCCGGGCTCGGCAGGACCGACAAACGTGATGGCCAGGGAGCGTACGGGGCGATCAGCAGGTACCCTGGCACGCATCGCTTCATATTGCAGCGCCGCCATCAAGCCACCAAAACTGGCGCGGCCCTGCGCCCATTCAGCCGGAATAGTCACGGCCAGCGGATTGCTGCGCACCGCGTCGATCAGCTCGGAAAACTTCATGTATACCCCGCAGTTCCGATAATAAAAGACCCGCGCCGTGGCGAGTCAGCAAACAGGCGTTGATCTTAACCAGCTATCTTGTGATGCGCGCACGGCATATCGGCCTTTTCTACGGACTGACAAGAGCAGCCTTGTGGCCAAAGCGCCGCGCTTTTCCCGGCAAGCAACTGTTCCTGTAAAAAGTACAACTACCTGATTTGGAGCGATTTTCTGTAGGAGCGCACGAGCACCGCGAGGCCGCGATGGGGTCCTGTCTGATACACCGCCATCGCGGTCTCACGGTGCTCGTGCGCTCCTACAGCTCGGTATTTGCTTCGCGACAGCGCGGTGTCAGGGATACAGGACGATCTCATTCAGAAAATACATCTGGCTTCAGTTAATTAATCTTTCCCCGGAGCCATCAACCTAATGCGTTTCAGCCGAAACAGGTCTTGCTCAAACGCACCAGCGCCACATCGGCTTTCTTCTCGGCACGCACGATTCCGGTTTGCCAGGCGGCGATGCATGGCGCCAGATCATGTTCGCGTCCGGCTTGAGCCAGCCATTGCAGATGGTCGTGCCAATCACCCAACGCGCCTTGGGCAGCTTTCAAGCGCGACTGCATTTTTTTCGGTTGATGGCTCAACTCCGGATAAGCATCCGCAGCGTAGCGCACGCGCTTGATCAGCAAGCGCAGACGGTGACGATCATGAGCGGGGTCGGCGATGGCTTCGCGGAGTTTTTTCCACTGTTTGTCCATGCCTTTCTCGACAGTCTTGCGCAGCCCCCGGAGCAATTGCTGGCGCTGTTGCACACGCAAAAACCCTGGGAATTGATCCAGAGTGGTGAACAGACGAGCGAGTTCGGCAGAGCTCGCAACCTGCCCGTAAGCCTTACTGACTTTAGTGATACGCACGGCCGCAGCGTCGGTTAGCCCCTGTTCGGCCAAGTGGGCAGCCAGTACTTCCATGTCTCGTAGCGGCGTGGTCAGCTCCCCTACCGCTTTGGCCGCCACCTCCAGCTGTTCGACGCCCGCCACACCGCGCAAAGGACGTAACAGGCTGCGCAAGCGGCGCACAGTGGTGCGCAGGTCATGTAAGGCTTCAGGGTCGGTGGACGCCGCAAGACGCGCCTGACAAGCCAGCAATTTTATGTGCAAGCCCAGGACTTGCGCGACCAGATGGTCGACCATCGATGACATGAATTCATCCTTATCGTGAATCGTGGGTTTCTTTGGCCGCAGACAAACGCCACGGCAAGCGACGACGCAGTTGCTTCAAACGCCTGCGCAGTTCAGCCGGTGAAGGCGGACTTCCGGCGTAACGCTGCGCCTGAAATTCTCTGACAAACGCGTCGATAGCTTCGGCATGCGCCGGTAACAACAACGCGGCGCGGCGCGAAAACTCCTCGGCGCCCTCACCCCGCAATCGCCGCAGGCCATGACGGGCCAGCACTCTTTCGAACGCGTTGAACAGACGAAGTTGCGAGTCACTTTCCCTCTGCCAGGGTTTGAACACCCACAACGCAAACAGCCCCAGAATCAAACCCAGCCCTGCGATGAAAGCAGGTGCTTGCAGACCGGAAAACCAGCGATTGAGTACCCGCAACTGCTCCTGCCCCTGATAGCCGAGTACCCAACGCTGCCAACCGTAGTTGAGGTTGTCCCAACTCAGACGCAATGAGTTGATCCAGGCAACATTGCGGTACCGCAGTGCCGACATGGGGGAGTCTTCGAGAAACGCTTCATCCGCTGCCAGTGCCTGCTCAAGCCCCTGCTCGATACGTTGCGGCGCGACCGCAGCGGTAGGGTCAACACTGCGCCAGCCGACACCCGGCTGCCAATATTCAACCCAGGCGTGAGCATCAAACTGGCGAACGGTGAGGTATTGGCCGTCCGGGTTCAATTCACCGCCCTGATAGCCGGCCACTACCCGGGCCGGGATTCCCGCAGCGCGCAACACAAAGGTCATGGCCCCGGCGTAATGCGCGCAAAAGCCACGACGGCTGTCGAAAAGGAAGTCATCGATGCTGTCAGGACCCAGCGTCGGAGGCTTGAGGGTGTAGTGATAGGCTTCGCGGGCAAAGTAATCGAGCGTGGCTTGCACCAGCGCATCCGGCCTGGGGTAACGTCGCGCCAGATCACTGGCCCACTGCCGCGCCTGAGGGTTACCTTTGGCGGGGAGTTGCAGGTCCTGACGCTGAATGTTCTCGTTGAGTTGCGCCTCACGGGTCGCGTCCGGCCAGGACGTCACGCTGTAGAGCAACGACTGTTCGACAGGCCGCCGTCGCTGCAAGCGAAAATCGTTCATCTGGCGCACATCTGCCAGCGTGCTTTCACCTACGTCCAGACTCGATAACCAGGGCCGACCACTGGGCTCCATCACGATGCTGTAACTCAGCGGATCACCGCGCTTCTGCCATTGCGGCATCTGTACCGTCTGCGCCCGCAGCGACTGTGACCAGCGCCGACCGTCAAACTGCTCAAGGGTCAGAGAGCGCCAGTACAACTGGTTGCGCGCCGGAATAGGCCCTTCAAAACTGGCGCGAAACACCAGTGCTGCCGACTTGCTCAACTCGGCCATGTCACCCGGCGCCATGCTGTCGGAAAGCCCGGTAAGCCCCCTGTTGCTAGGCTGCGGCAACGACCAGAGCGGCTCCAGTCGCGGAAAGAACAAAAACAGCAAGAGCATGAGCGGCACTGCTTGCAACAGCAGCTTGAGTGCCAGCTTCAGACTGCTGCCTTGGCCACTGGCTTGAGCGGAGGATTGCAAGCCAATGAGTGCCGCCAACAGCATGCTGACCGGCAGCAGAGTAAACGCGGCCCATAGCAAGTTATTTTCAAACAGATAGCCGATCACAACGCAAAAGAAACCGAGAAAGATCAGCACCAGCGCGTCACGTCGACTCTGCATTTCGAGCATTTTGAGAACGAATGCCGACACCAGCAAAGCAGCGCCGGCTTCCAGCCCGACCAGACTGCCGCGAGCCAGAAACACCCCGCCTGCGGTGCCCACCAGCAGGCCGCCTTTGATCCACGAGCCGGGATGACGGGCGCGCATGCGAAAGATTTGCACACGCCAAAGCGTACAGGCCAGCCACAGAGCAATGATGATTCCGGGTATGTGCTGAATGAACGGCACGACGACCAGCGCCTGCGCCAGCAGCAACCAGATCAGACTGGTACGCGGGATCGGCAGGCTCAGGCCGGATGCGGCACCGCTCATTGCCGCACGCCATACAGCGCCAACGCGCGCAGGCAGGTTTCACGATGTTGATTGCCGCTGTCGACCGCCGACAGAAAACCCGGCAGACGCAACGCGAAAGGCTGCTGCCGCTGGGACAAAACCACCACCCAATAACACAAACGCGACAGCCGCTCTTCGATGTCACCGCCCAGTGCCATGAAATCCAGACATAAATCGTGGCCGCTCAGATCAGTGAAATCCTTAAGCAGCAGCCCTTGGCCCCGGGAATAAGCCTTCCAGTGCAGACGACGTCGATTGTCACCGGGTTGATAAGTGCGCAAGCCTTGGTAATCGTCGACACCCGGCCCCTGAGTCGCGAGCCCCTGATCCTCGGCGTGGGGTTGAACGCCTTCGAGCAGTGGCATGGCCCCCGCCACGGGTCGAGGATAAATCAGCGCATTCTGCTCCAGATCCAGCCAGCTCCAGGTACGCAGAATGCTCAAGGGGAAGACGCTTTCGACCCGCAGCCGAGGCGCTCGCAACCAGCCGCGATTTTGCGCGGGCAAGCTCAGTTCGACCTCGACCCGCTCCTCCAAGGCAATATCGATTTGCTGCAGTTGCTCGGCGTCCCACCCCAATGAAATGGCCTGATGAGTATGGCCAGCGCTTTCAAGGCGCAGCTTCAATTGCACGGTCTCGCCGACGAAAACCGAACGCGCAACGCCAGCACTGATCACTAGGCCGCTCAGGTTACGGTAGGTGTGCAAGATCCCCAGAAACGCCATCGACAGCAGCAGGAACGTCAGGCCATAAGCCAGGCTGTTCTGATAATTGATCGCCACCAGCAACATTAAAAACAGCACCAACGCGAAGCTGCCACCGGTACGAGTGGGCAGGATAAAAATGCGCCGATGGTCGAGCTGGACCCGCGAAGCCGGCGGGATACGACGCGCCAGCCAGCGCTGCCAGAACGGTTTGAACTGTTCGATCAAAGTGCCGGCACCTCACGCAACAGCCATTGGACCAGCGCTCCTGAGCCATGCCCGGTGGGGTCAGTGCGCTCGCGCAAACGGTGGCCGACCACCGAGGGCAAAATCGCCTGCACGTCTTCCGGAATCACGTACTCGCGTCCGGCCAACAGCGCCCAGGCCCGTGCAGCACTCAGGATCGCCAGACTGGCGCGTGGCGACAGCCCGTATGCGAACTGTGGCTGAGCACGGGTCGCGTCCACCAGGCGCAGCACATAATCAACCAACGCGTCGCTCACCCGCACTTGCCGGACCAGTTCCTGAAGCACTCGCAGTTCGGCGTGGTTTAGCAGTGGTTGCAGACGAGGCACGAGATCCCGACGCGATTCACCCAGCAGCAAGGCTTTTTCTGCCGAACGTGCCGGATACCCCAACGAAAGACGCATCAGGAAGCGGTCCAGTTGCGACTCGGGCAACGCGAAGGTGCCGCCCTGGCTAAACGGATTCTGAGTGGCAATCACGAAGAATGGATCAGGCAGCAAGCGCGTCGTGCCTTCGATAGTGACCTGCCCCTCCTCCATGGCTTCGAGCAACGCGCTCTGACTTTTGGGCGTGGCACGATTGATCTCGTCGGCCAGTACCAGCTCAGCGAAGATCGGCCCTGGGTGGAAGGTGAACTGCCCGGTTTCCCGATCGAATACCGAGGTGCCCAGAATGTCCCCCGGCAACAGATCCGAGGTGAACTGAATTCGCTGAAAACTCAGGCCCAATACTTTGGCCAGAGTGTGACTGAGGGTGGTTTTGCCCATGCCGGGCAAGTCTTCGATCAATAAATGGCCACCGCCGAGCAAGCAAGTCATTGCCAGTCGGATTTGCGGCTCCTTACCCAGCACCACCTCGTTGATGGCGTTAAGGCACTCATCAAGTTTTCTGCCCATCGAAAACACTCTCCAGGCGACTGCCTATGGCTAAAAACGGGACTGCTGTGCAGTCACAATAAAGTTAGCGTAGGTGTTTTCGCCAGAGAGAAGAGGAAATTGGTACGGGAGGATGGGAATGTTGACCGAAAAACAATTGTGGGAGCAGTGCTTGTGCGCGATAAACGATAACGCGCTATGCCTTCTGGCTGCGTCTCATGTATCGCGGGCAAGCACCGCTCCCACAGGCGCGACCTACTCGACTTACCTGCCTGCGCGGGATTCACGGATGTAGAAGCGGGCTTTTTCGGCTTTTTCGGTGCAACCTTCAAATGCTTCGAATTGTTGCTGGGTCTTGGCACCGGTCAACAAGGACAAGGCCTTGGAGTAGCTGACCGTACCGGCGAAGCCTTCAGCCTTGGCCAGATCAAGTTCCTTCCAGGCCGAATCCAGTTGCGTCCCGCAACTTTCGCGATAACCGGTTTTACCCGCGCAACCAGTGAGAACCAGAGCAAACAAGGGCAGGACAATCCAGGCTTTCATCGGTGTTACCTCAAGAAGAACTATCAATGGTGCAGCTTTGACGGTGACACGAACTGAAAGTGCCATTACCGGGGCCGCAAGCGTAACTGTTTTTTACTGAAATAGAGCCTTCACACCACGCAAATGAACGATAAAAATAGCCCGATTCAAGCGTATGGTGGATCAATCTGACTTGAGGGGCCTTTCATGAAAAAACGTATAGCACTGGTGCTGGGTTCTGGAGGCGCTCGGGGTTATGCGCATATCGGTGTCATTGAGGAATTGGAGCGCCGCGGCTACGAGATAGCCTGCATTGCGGGTTGCTCCATGGGCGCAGTAGTCGGCGGTGTCTATGCGGCAGGTAAACTCAGGCAATACCGGGAGTGGATCGAAAGCCTGGACTATCTGGATGTACTGCGCCTGGTAGACGTCAGTTTCCGCCTTGGGGCGATTCGGGGTGAGAAAGTATTCGGGCAGATCCGCGAGATCGTCGGTGAAATCAATATCGAAGACCTGCGCATTCCCTACACAGCAGTGGCTACCGACCTGACCCATCAGCAGGAAATCTGGTTTCAGGAGGGCTGCCTGCATCAGGCCATGCGCGCCTCGGCGGCCATTCCCAGCTTGTTCACGCCAGTGATGCAAGGTAATCGCATGCTGGTAGATGGCGGCCTGCTCAATCCCCTGCCCATCGTGCCGGTGGTGTCCAGCCATTGCGACCTGATCGTCGCGGTCAATCTCAACTCGACCACCCAAGGGCATTATCAATTGCCGGTGATCGAGCGCCCGCCAGCGGTTAAACGGCTCGTGGATCAAATGATCAGTTCGCTGGGTTCGCGCCTGCCGTTCCGACGCAAGCTGGACGCCGGTGCCAACGAGGTGTTGCACCTTTCTCAGAACACGCCCAAGGCAAGCGCTGCGACGATTGACAATCCCTGGCTGGAATCCGCCGACCCGCAAGGTCAGCAACCCGCCGCAGCCCCTCAAGGCGAGAGCGCGCCGAAGTCCGCTACGGGATCAGTCATCATCGACAACGTCGGCCCGGCGTCGCTGCTGGACCTGATCAACCAGAGCTTTGAAGTGATGCAGACGTCACTGGCGCAGTACAAGATCGCCGGGTATCCGCCGGACATCCTGATCAATGTGCCAAAACGCGTGTGCCGGTTTTTCGAGTTTTACAAAGCCCCGGAACTCATCGCCCTGGGCCGGGAGATCGCCAGCGATACGCTGGATCGGTATGAGGCGGAGCATCGAGGCAATAGCTGAAGCGCTATTGGATGACTCATACCCTGTGGGAGATTCTATGTTCGCCCACGTCATCAGTTATTCCTGTGGGAGCAGAGCTTGCTCGCGATAGGCTGGAAGCGTTCTAAAGTGAATCGCGTACCGCTTTATCGCGAGCAAGCTTTACTCCCACAGGTATGCATTCAGTCACAAAAAGTGTTCAGGCCTCCCGCAACCGGTACCCCACCCCCGCCTCGGTCACGATAAACCTTGGCGCGGCAGGGTCATCCGCGAGTTTCTGGCGCAAATGACCGACCACAATTCGCAGGTAATGGCTGTCTTCGGTGTGGGTCGGGCCCCAGATGTCCTTGAGCAGTTGCTGCTGGGTGATGACTCGTCCTGGATGCCGTGCCAACTGGGCCAGGACCGCGTATTCCTTGCGGGTCAAAGCCACTTCAACCCCATCCAGCAGCACCCGGCGATACGCCAGATCCACGGTCAATGGACCGAATACCAGCGCCGCCCCCTGTTGTTCGCCCGTGGGAGCCTGACGCAACAGCGCGCGAATCCGGGCCAGAAACTCCTGAATGCCAAACGGCTTGGTCACGTAGTCATTGGCGCCACCATCGAGCGCCTCGACCTTCTGTGCTTCGCTGGCTCGCACCGAAAGCACCAGTACCGGGACGCTGGACCACTCGCGAAAATCGCGCAGCACCTGCTGGCCGTCCATGTCCGGCAAACCCAGATCCAGCACCAATAAATCGGGCTTGCTCAGCGCGGCCTGGTTCAAGCCCTCAGCACCGGTCCCGGCCTCCAGCACTTTGTAGCCTTGGGACGCGAGGCTGATGCGCAGAAACTTGCGAATCTGTGGCTCGTCGTCGATTACCAGAATGGTTGCGGTCTGACTCATGATTACCCTGATTCTTTAACGTAAAACCGGCTCAAGACAGCAGTTCCGCTTCGCTTTCGCCCTGAGGCTGAGCCTGCAGCGGCAAATATAAAGTGATGCACGTGCCATGACCATCGATGCCCTGACCAACGCTTATCCGGCCGCCATGCGCGCCGACCATACCCTGACAGATGGCCAGACCCAAACCTGTGCCCTGCCCGCCGCGATCACCCCGTGCAGCCGTATAGAACATGTCGAAGATCTTTGCCCGTTCCTCTTCTGGAATGCCCGGCCCTTCATCACTGACCGCAAAGAACAGCTCGCCATCAATAGCACCGGCTTCAAGTTCAAGACGGCCATTCACCGGCGAAAAACGTGCAGCGTTTTCCAGCACGTTGACCAGTGCCTGTTCGATCAATGCCGCATGGACATACAGCAGCGGCAGCTCGCTGGGGAGCAAGGTTTTGACCTGCAATGGCGCCAGCACCGCCCGCAGGCGATTCAGCGCACTGCCGACAATATCCCCCGGCGATACCCAGTCCCGCGCCAGCTTCAACGCGCCGTGACCAAGACGGGTCATGTCCAGCAGGTTCTGAATATAGCGATCCAGACGCTCGGCCTCGTCGCGCGTGCCCTCGAGCAATTCCCGCCGATCTTCAAGAGGGATGGCTTCGCCCAGCGCCAGTAGACTGTCGATGCTGCCACGCATGGCTGTCAGGGGCGTGCGCAGATCATGGGACACCGACGCCAGCAAAGCACTGCGTAACTGCTCGGTTTCGCCGTGCAAACGCGCCGCCTCCAGGTCATCCGCCAGTTGCGCGCGCGCCAGCGCCTGAGCCAGCGGTTGGCTCAGCGCAATCAACAGTCGACGCCGTTGCGCAGTGAAATCCTGCCCCGTACGCGCACTGACACCCAACAACGCCAACGGTCCGTCTTCGCCGGATAACGGCCACCACCACCAGCGACTGGACGGCAACGTGCCAGTGCCATAACCGGCAGGTTGATCATGCTGCCAAGCCCAGTCAGCGGCAGCGCGCTCAGACTCAGACAGTTGGGCGCTGCCGCCTTGCACCTTCCAGCCGTTCGGGCCGTCACGCTCTATCAAGCAGATTTCCAGCTCCTGCCAGCCGCTCAAATGCTGCACGGCAGCGCTGAACACCGCCTGGCGATCCGTGGCGGCCGTCAGTTTGCGCGACAGGTCGAGCAACTCGCTGGTTTCTTCCTGCGTTTCACGCAAGGCTTGCATCTGGCGACGCTGACGGGCCGCAAGGTTGCCGGTTAACGCCGACATCAGCAGGAAAAACAGTAAGGTCAGCACGTCTTCTTCGCGCTGGATACTCAGGGAGAAACTCGGGGTGATGAACAGAAAGTCATAGGCCAGAAACGACAGAATCGAACAGGCCAGTGCCGGTCCCGTGCTGGTCCGCACGGCCACCAGCAGCACCGCGGCCAGAAACACCAGCGAGATGTTCGGCAAATCCAGCACGCTGGACACGGCCCAGGCAAAGGCGCTGGCCAATACCGTGGCGATCACCGCTGATAAATAGTCCTGCCAGCGGGCGGGACGCGAAGAACGCACCCGGGGTTGATCGGGTAAAGGTTCGCTGTCCAGCACGCTGATTTCCAGCCCGTGAGCTTCGCGCAGCAGACGTTCAGCCACCCCGCCACCGAACCAGCGACGGCGCAGTCGTGGCTGCGACTGACCAACCAGCACCACGCTGGCGCGGCGTTCACTCGCGTGCTGGATCAAGGTTCTCGCCACTTCCCCGGCCCGTAACAACACCACTTCACCGCCCAGCCGTTCGGCCAGTTGCTGCGCACTCTGCAGACGGGCACGATTTTGTTCATCGAACGGTCGGCCATTGTCGACATGCACCAGGCTCCACGGCAGGTGCCGCCGCTGAGCGACACGACTGGCGTGGCGCACCAGTCGATCAGCATGCACATCGCCATCGACGGCGACCAACAGGCGACCACGAACGGCCGGTGCAGCCTGCCCCAACTGGCGATACCCCTGAGCCAGATCGTCGTCGACCTGAGCCGCAGCCGTCTGCATTGCCAGCTCACGCAAGGCGGTCAGATTGGTCTGGGTAAAGAACGCGTCGATGGCTGCGCGAGCCTGCTCCGGCACGTACACCTTGCCGTCGCGCAGACGCTCGAGCAGTTCACGCGGAGGCAAGTCGATCAGCACCAGCTCATAAGCTTCCTGCAACACCCAGTCCGGCAAGGTTTCCCGGACCTGCACGCCGGTAATGCCGCGGACCTGATCGTTGAGGCTTTCCAGATGCTGAACGTTGACCGTGGTGTACACGTCGATGCCAGCGGCCAGCAGTTCTTGAATGTCCTGCCAGCGTTTGGCATGGCGACTGCCGGGGGCGTTGCTGTGCGCCAGTTCGTCGACCAGCACCAGTTTCGGTTTGAGCCTGAGCAGACCGTCGAGGTCCATTTCTTCAAGCGTCACGCCGCGATATTCCGAACGAACCATCGGCTGCTGCGGTAAACCGCTCAGCAGCGCCTCGGTCTCGGCCCGGCCGTGGGTTTCCACGACCCCGGCGATCAGCGCCACACCCTGGCGCAACTGAGTGTGGGCGGCCTGCAACATGGCGTAGGTCTTGCCCACACCCGGCGCAGCGCCGAGAAATACCTTGAGCCGACCGCGCCCGTCTCCGGGCATCTGGGCTAGTAACGCATCGGCACGGCCGGAATCACTCATATTGCTCACTCAAAGCTGTGCTTGTTGTTGCGCAGACGGTAACTCATTCAGGCTGCGATTCAAGTTCAAAACGTTGACCACTGGCGGACCGATCAGCGGCCGCGAGGTATTAGCCTCGATCAAGCTCTGGACTTTCTCCAGAGACAACTTGCGCGCTGCGGCGACCCTTGCAGTCTGGTACGCCACTGCCTCAGGTGAAAGGTGCGGATCAAGACCGCTGCCGGAAGTCGTCAGCAATGCCAACGGCACCGGCCCCTGAGCTGCAATGAGTTCTTTTGCGGCATCTTCGCTGATCCGCGTGGCCAATGCCGGATTGCTCGGAGAAAGGTTGCTGGCACCACTGGCGACCGTGGCAAAAGCACCTGCAGAAGGCCGCGAGTGGAACCACTCGTCTCCGGTGAAGGACTGGGCGATCAACTGCGAGCCACGGACCTTGCCGTCGGCGTCATGGATCAAGCTGCCGTTGGCCTGGTCCGGGAAAGCGAATTGGGCAATGCCGGTGACGGCCAACGGGTAAACGACGCCGGTGATGAGGGTCATCAAAACCAGAAGGCTCAGGGCGGGACGGATGATGGTGGACATGGTGAGAATCCTCATAAATTGATTTTGAAATGCAACCTCTTGTGGGAGCAGAGCTTGCTCGCGATCGGGTTCACAAATAATCGCGGGCAAGCCCAGTTCCCACAGGCCCGTTTGCCTTCAGTTAAACCAGGTGAAGCCCAACCAGAATCAAATCAATCAACTTGATCCCCACGAACGGCACGACAATCCCGCCCAACCCGTAGATCAGCAGGTTTCGGCGTAACAGTTGCGCAGCATTCGCGGCCTGAACACGCACGCCGCGCAGGGCCAGCGGGATCAGCACCACAATGATCAAGGCGTTGAAGACGATGGCCGAGAGAATCGCGCTCTGCGGGCTGGCCAGTTGCATGATGTTCAGCACGCCCAGTTGCGGATAGATAGCCGCGAACAGCGCAGGCAATATCGCGAAGTATTTGGCGATGTCGTTGGCAATCGAAAAGGTTGTCAGCGCGCCACGAGTCACCAGCAATTCCTTGCCGATCTGCACCACGTCCAGCAGCTTGGTCGGGTCGCTGTCGAGGTCGACCATGTTGGCCGCTTCCCGTGCGGCTTGCGTGCCGTCATTCATCGCCATGCCGACATCGGCCTGCGCCAGTGCCGGGGCATCGTTGGCACCGTCACCACACATCGCGACCAGACGACCGTCGTTCTGCTCGGCACGAATACGCTCAAGCTTTTTCTCCGGCGTGGCTTCGGCCAGCACATCATCGACGCCCGCTTCAGCAGCAATCGCCGCAGCGGTCAGCGGGTTGTCACCGGTGACCATCACGGTGCGAATGCCCAGTTTGCGCAGCTCGGCAAACCGTTCGCGAATGCCTGGCTTGACCACGTCCTTGAGGTGAATCGCGCCGATCAACTTCTTGTCGACACACACCAGCAACGGGGTGCCACCGGTCTTGGCAATGCCGTCTATTTCCCGGGCCAGCGACGCGGGCAAATCACTGCGCTGCATGTCGACAAAAGCCAACAGCGAATCCACCGCGCCTTTGCGATACACCCGGTTCTGATAGTCCACACCCGACAACCGGGTTTCAGCGCTGAACGGCACGCCGGTGACGTCGGCAGGTTTTGGCTCGACCATCGGATGCAGGTTGCGCAGGTATTCGACGATGGATTTACCTTCCGCCGTGTCGTCAGCCAAAGAGGCCAGCAGCGCGGCTTCGCTCAGCTCTTTCGGGGTCACACCCGGTGCAGCATAGAGTGCACTGCAACGGCGGTTACCAAAGGTGATGGTGCCGGTCTTGTCCAGCAGCAGCACGTGCACATCCCCCGCCGCTTCCACTGCACGGCCGGATTTGGCGATCACATTGAGACGCACCAGGCGGTCCATCCCGGCAATCCCGATGGCCGAGAGCAAGCCGCCAATCGTCGTCGGAATCAACGTCACCAGCAGCGCCACCAGAAACACCAGCGGCAAACTCCCGCCCGCGAAGTGCGCGAAGGGTTGCAGCGTGACCACCACCAACAGGAAGATCAGCGTCAGACCGATCAGCAGGATATCCAGCGCCACTTCGTTGGGCGTTTTCTGCCGCTTGGCGCCTTCCACCAGAGCAATCATCCGGTCCAGCGTGGATTCACCGGGGTTGTTGCTGATGCGCACCAGCAACCAGTCGGAGACCAGCCGGGTATTGCCGGTCACCGCCGAACGATCACCACCGGATTCACGAATCACCGGCGCGGATTCACCGGTAATCGCCGCTTCGTTGACCGCCGCAATACCTTCAATGACCTCGCCATCGCCGGGAATCATTTCCCCGCCCTCGACTCGCACCACATCGCCTTTACGCAGGATGCTGGCGTTGACCACGCTGAAACGGCCCGACTCGTCACGACGACGCGCCGTCAGGCCTTCGCTGCCTGCTTTGAGGCTATCGGCCCGCGCCTTGCCGCGCCCTTCCGCCAAAGCTTCGGCGAAGTTGGCGAACAGCACGGTGAACCACAGCCACAGGGCGATCTGTACCGCAACGCCAGTGGACACTGCCGGATCGGGAATCAGGCACAGCACGGTGGTGAGGATTGCAGTCAGTTCCACCACCAGCATGACCGGTGAACGTGCTAACTGACGAGGATCGAGTTTAACGAACGCCTGGATCAGCGCCGGGCGCCACAAGGCGGCGAAGCCGGTTTTCACAGCCTCGGTTGCAGGCTGCGCTTGCACTGGTTTTGGTTCGGGAGATGCGGGTTTGGCAATGTGCATATTCATGGTCGGCTCCTCAGAAACCCAGACTCAAATGTTCGGCAATCGGCCCTAGAGCCAGGGTTGGCAGGAACGTCAGGCCGCCGACAATCAGGATCGTCATGGTCAGCAAGGTGACGAACAGCGGGCCGTGGGTCGGGAAGCTGTTCAGGCCCAGCGGCGCACTCTTCTTCATCGCCAGACTGCCAGCCAGCGCCAGCACCGGCAGGATGTAGCCGAAGCGACCGATGAACATCGCGAGACTGAGCATCAAATTGTGGAATACGGTGTTGGCGCTGAAGCCACCAAATGCCGAACCGTTATTGGCTGTGGCCGAGGTATAGGCGTACAGCAACTGACTGAAACCATGCGGGCCGGGGTTACTGACCGACGCTATCGAGCCAGGCAGACTCGCGGCGATGGCGCCCAGTACCAGCACGCCCACCGGCATTACCAGCAAGGTAGCGACCAACAGCTTGACCTCTTGTGCTTGCAGCTTTTTACCGAGGTATTCGGGGGTACGGCCGATCATCAACCCAGCCAGAAACACGGCGATCAGCACATTGAGCAGCATGCCGTTCAGGCCCACGCCGACGCCGCCGAAGATCACTTCGCCAACCATCATGTTGGCCAGCGCAACCATGCCGCTCAGCGGGTTGAGGCTGTCATGCATGCCATTCACCGAGCCGTTGGACGCCGCCGTGGTCGCCGTCGCCCACAACACCGTGCCGGTTGTGCCAAAACGGCTTTCCTTGCCTTCCAGAGGTGCGGTCTGCTCCACGTTGGCGACATTCAACGTCGGATTAGGCTGATATTCGGCCCACATCGACACGGCACCGCCGATCAGCAGCAGGGTCAGCATGCAGGCCATGATCGCCCGGCTCTGGCGCATATCTTTGACGTAGTGGCCGAAGGTGAACACCAGCGCCGCCGGAATCATCAGAATCGACGCCAGCTGAAACAGGTTGCTCCACGCGGTCGGGTTCTCGAACGGATGCGCCGAGTTGACGCCGAAGAAGCCGCCGCCGTTGGTGCCGAGTTGTTTGATCGCGATCTGGCTGGCAGCCGGCCCCATCGGCAGGCTTTGATCAGCGCCCTGCAGAGTCAGCGCATCAATGTAGTGAGCGAAGCTTTGCGGCACGCCCTGCCAGACCAGCAACAACGCCAACACGATGCACAATGGCAGCAAGCCGTAGAGTGTGACGCGGGTCATGTCGGTCCAGAAGTTGCCGAGATTCTGCGTCGAGCGACGGCTGATACCCCGGCAGAACGCCAACAACACGGCGATACCGGTGGCAGCGCTGACGAAGTTCTGCACGGTCAGGCCAGCCATCTGGCTCAGGTAACTCAACGACGCTTCGCCGCTGTAGGCCTGCCAGTTGGTGTTGGTGACGAAACTCATGGCGGTGTTGAACGCCAGTGACCATTCCATGCCTGGCAATTGCTGCGGGTTAAGCGGCAAAGCGCCCTGCCCCAACAGCATCGCGAACAGCAGGATGAAACCGGCAAGGTTGAAGGCCAACAAGGCCCAGAGATAGGTTTTCCAGTTCTGCTCGACAGCCGTATCAACTCCCGACAGGCGATAGCAGAGGTTTTCAACCGGTCGCAGAACCGGCGTCAGCCAGGTGCGTTCGCCCTCCACCACTCGGTAATAGAAGCGCCCCAACAATGGCGCGGGCAGCAGAACCAGTGCGAGGAAGGCCAGAATCAATAGATAGTCATAACTGTGCATGGCGACTCGACTCCTAGTTCTGGCCAGCGCGTAGTAGCGCGACCAGTAGGTAGATGAATAATCCAGCAGCCAATAACAGCGATACCCCGTCCACAACGCTCATCGAATTACTCCGTCTCTACGGCGATTGCCGCGTGTGGTTAATTGTCGGGAGAGTGGGTGTAAAGGAACGAGAGCGAGGGGTGGGGAGTGGCGTAAAGATGCCGTAAAGAAGAGGGATTGGAACCGCCGAGAGCGGACTTGCACATATCCATTACCGCGGTCTTGCTGATATTGGTTGCGCTTTTACAGCGCCTCACTTTTGAACAGCGTGTATGGACCGGCTTCCGGAACCAAAAGTGACGCGCCGTAAGGACGCAACCAATAGAAGCCATGACCGTGGCAACGGATATGTACACACATTTTGTACCAACCCCGATACATTCCAGACACGCCCCCGACACCCCCTCACGTCACCCTTTCGCCGCGCCTCCCGGCGAAGTAGCATGGCGGGTAGCGTTGATCTTCAATAGCGGCCAGTGATGGCGGCATCACCAGGCAGCAGTCGCATCATGCAACCAACTCCCGACACTTCAGCTCCAGCCCCACAGAACACCGAACAACGCTGGAACACCCGCGCCCTGATCGTCGACGACGACGTCCCCATCCGTGAACTGCTTTGCGACTACCTGGCACGCTTCAACATCCAGTGCCGGGGCGTGACCGACGGTACCGAAATGCGCCTGGCTCTCGAGGAAGAAAATTTCGACGTCATCGTCCTCGACCTGATGCTGCCTGGCGAAGATGGCCTGTCACTGTGCCGCTGGCTGCGCAGCACCTCGGACATCCCGATTCTGATGCTCACTGCCCGTTGCGAGCCCACCGACCGGATTATCGGCCTGGAGCTGGGTGCCGACGACTACATGGCCAAGCCTTTTGAACCACGGGAACTGGTGGCACGCATCCAGACGGTGTTGCGCCGTGTACGCGACGACCGCAACGATGAACGATCTACCGTGCGTTTCGATGCCTGGCGTCTTAACAGCGTGCTGCGCCAGTTGATCGCTGCCGATGGTCTGGT
This sequence comes from Pseudomonas caspiana, assembly GCF_002158995.1. Classification (GTDB taxonomy): domain Bacteria; phylum Pseudomonadota; class Gammaproteobacteria; order Pseudomonadales; family Pseudomonadaceae; genus Aquipseudomonas; species Aquipseudomonas caspiana. Next base: position 92,050 of record NZ_LOHF01000006.1, read on the forward strand.
GGTGCCCCTGTCCAACGCCGAGTTCCGTTTGCTACGCGTGTTTCTGGAACGTCCGCGCCGGGTACTGAGCCGCGAACAACTACTCGACGCCGCACGCGGTCGCTCCATTGAGGCCTTTGACCGCAGCATCGATCTGCTGGTCTCGCGCCTTCGTCAGAAGCTCGGCGATGATCCGAAAAATCCACAGTTGATCAAGACCGTTCGCGGTGAGGGTTACCTGTTCGACGCAAGGGATATTGGTTGATCCGTTCTGCTGACACACTCTTCGCCCGCCTGTTCGGGGGAGCGTTGATTGCTATTTTACTTGCGCACCTGCTGGCGTTCATGTGGTTCAGATTCTATGGATTCCCGCCACCGCCGCCTCCGCCCATGTCCGAACAGTCAGGGCAACATATCGACGGGGCTAATTTTCAGCGTCCGGAAGATGGTCCACCGCACGACCGCCGACCACCGTTTCTTCGGGGCCCTGTGGTGCCGCTCATCTTCCAGCTGATTACTCTGGTGATCGCTGCATGGTATGGCGCCAAGGCATTGAGCAGGCCTATTCAGCGTTTGAGCAATGCCGCCGAAAGACTCAGCGAAAATCTCGACAGCTCGCCCATGGAAGTCAAAGGTCCGCTGGAAGCACGTCAGGCGGCACAGACGTTCAACCTGATGCAGCAACGTATACGCGAGCAGGTGCAGCAGCGCGGGCGCATGCTGGCAGCGGTTTCCCATGACCTGCGCACGCCACTCTCGCGCCTGAAACTGCGGGTCGAGCAGATCGACGAGCCAAAACTGCACGGGCAGATGACTCAGGATCTGAACGACATGATTGGCATGCTCGATGCCACCCTGACCTACCTGAATGAGCAGCGCACCAGTGAAATCGTGCAGTTATTCGACCTGCAGGCCCTGATCGAATCCTTGGCTGAGAACGCCCAGGACAATGGTGATGACGTTCAAGCCAGCGGACAGTGCCTGCCGCTCAAGACGCACCCCATGGCGCTGCGCTCGTGCATCAATAACCTGATCGACAATGCCCTGCGGTATGCGGGTCAGGCGCGGGTCGAGATTATTGATGGCGCGCAACACGTACGCGTCATGGTGATTGATCACGGCCCGGGGATTGGCGTCGAGCACCACGAAGCCGTGTTTGAGCCCTTCTACCGGCTGGAAGGCTCGCGTAATCGCAACTCCGGTGGCGTCGGCATGGGCATGACCATCGCCCGTGACGCAGCGCGACGGATGGGTGGCGAGCTGTCACTGGCACAGACGCCTGGCGGTGGCCTGACCGTATTACTCGTCTTGCCGCGCTTCTGAGCAGAACGGGTATCGGCGTCGATACAAACACTAAACACCCTCGACATGAGCGACCTAGAGGCTTGATAAGCCGGTGCACCATTACCGGATCAATCAACCTGAGGGAGTCAGCCCGATGATCAGTGGCGTCAGTAGTAACAGCTATTCGAGCTACACCAGCTCAAGCGCGAGTACCGCCGCGAGCAAGAAATTCCAGGAGCAATTGCTCGCCAAACTGGACACCGATGGCGACGGCAGTATCAGCGAGGACGAATTGAGTGCGGCCAATTCGTCGTCCGACAGCAAGGACGGTATTACCGTCAGCCTGAGCGAAGCGTTCAGCAGCCTGGACGCCAACGAAGATGACAGCCTCGACGCCGATGAGCTGGCTGCAATATCGGCACCGCCTCCGCCACCTCCAGGCGGCGCGCCAGCAACCGATGTTGCGGAGGACCTGCTCAGCGCGCTGGACACCGACGGCGACGGCACGATCAGCAGCGACGAACTGACCGCTGGTTTGAGCAGCGCCGACAGCGCGCAGGTGTTTGATGCACTGGACACCAACAAGGACGGCACCGTCAGCCTCGAAGAACTGACCGCCAGCCTGCAACCGCAACAGCCTCCTGCTCCGCAGGTTGCGGCCCAACAAGCCAGCGATGAGTTGTTTGGCTCCTTGGACACTGATGGCGATGGCAGCATCAGCGCTGACGAACTGACCAGTGCCCTGACCGCAACGTCAAACGGCAGTACCAGTTCCGCTAACAAAACCTCTGAAGCCCTGAACCGCATGGTCGCAGCGCTGACCGAGCGTTACGACACCAGCGGCAGCAAGCCCGTTGGCAAGTACCTCGACACGGCTGCTTGATGTGAGACCTTTGCCTGATAGACCTCTATCAGGCAAAGCACAAAACCTGTAGCGCCTCCGTCATCAAGGCGCCGCGCTGTCGCGCAGAAAACAAGCGCCCTGTAGGAGTGAGCTTGCTCGCGATAGCTGTCGATCTGTTAAGAAAATGTCGTCTGACCTGACGTGATCGCGAGCAAGCTCACTCCTACAAGTTCAATGTTTGCCACACAAGATCAGAGTTCCATCAACTTCAAAACGCATCCCGATTCTGCGCCACGGGACGAACTTGTCCCCGCCGTCACCGGTCTGACATTTGCCTGCCTATTGAGTACCGCAAATGCCCGCGTTCGACCCCGCAATGGTTATCTGGATTGTCGCCGCCTTAGCCATCTGCGGCGTCATCACGCGACCGTGGCGGGTGCCGGAATTTGTCTGGGCGATGGGGGCCGCGGCGCTGCTCACGGCGTTGGGATTCATCCCGCTGCACAAGGCACTTGGTGCGGTAGCGGAAGGCGGTGATGTCTACCTGTTTCTGATCGGCATGATGGTTCTGGCTGAGCTGGCCCGGCAACAGGGCCTCTTCGATTGGCTGGCCATGCTTGCCGCTAAACACGCGAAAGGCTCGGGACAACGACTGTTCGACCTGGTGTTTCTGGTCGGCACCCTGGTCACCGTGTTCCTGTCAAACGACGCAACCGCCGTTGTTCTGACGCCCGCCGTTTACGCAGCAGCCCGCGCCGCCAAAGCCGAGCCCCTGCCCTATCTGTTTATCTGCGCCTTCATCGCCAACGCGGCCAGTTTTGTCCTGCCGATTTCAAACCCCGCCAACCTAGTGATATTCGGCAGCAACATGCCGCCGCTGGCAACCTGGCTCTGGCACTTCAGCCTGCCTTCGATTGCGGCCATTGGCTTGACCTATCTGGTGCTGCGCCTCACGCAACGTAGCCACCTGCGCAAACCTCTGGAAACAGACATCACCCTGCAACCGCTGTCCGGCGGTGCACGTCTGACGGCGTTCGGAATTGTGCTGACGGGGATCGTATTGCTGAGCGCATCGGCGCTCGACGTACAACTCGGTCTACCGACGTTTTGTGCAGGCATCGCTACCGCTGCACTGATCCACATACGTCAGCGACTTAACCCGCTGCCGGTGCTCAAGGCGGTTTCCTGGAGTGTATTACCGCTGGTGGCCGGTTTGTTCGTGCTGGTCGAGGGTCTGGCACTGACCGGGGTTATCGATCATCTGGCCCACGCGCTGAAATCGCTGGCCGACCAATCGGCCACTCAGGCGACGTGGGCGTCGGGTGTGTTGGTGGCGATTGCCAGCAACCTGATCAACAATTTGCCGGCCGGTTTGATTGCAGGCTCTGTCGGCCATATCGCCCATCTGCCCACCGAAACCACCAGTGCGTTAGTAATAGGCGTGGATCTGGGTCCCAACCTCTCTATCACCGGCTCGCTGGCAACCTTGCTCTGGCTGATCGCCATCCGCCGCGAAGGCGAAAACGTCACCGCAATGGGCTTTCTACGGCTGGGAATTCTGGTCATGCCACCCGCGTTGATCGGCGCACTGGCGGCGTTGTCAATTACCACCGGCTGACAAAATAGCCTGTCAGGCCACGACACTGGCAGGTTGCAACAGCCTTGCCTCCAGTTGCCGGGCAATGCCCTGCAGGTCCATCAGCGTGGCCCGCCAGCTGTTTGCGCCACTGCCGATGCTCACCAGCGAGCGCGCCCGATCATTGACCGACACCACTTTGCCCGCATTGGTCTGCCAACCCTGAGCGAGCATCGTCGGGTCAAACTGGTTGAACGAATCAATGGCTTCCACCTGGGACACTGCAAAGCCAAACGTCAATGTTTCGCCCCTGACAACCAGCACCCGCGACAGCGGCGTATGGGGCTGGGGCAGCGATTCGATCAGGCTGCTCAGGCACACCAGCGGAAGCTGTTCGCCCCGCAGATTGAATTGCCCCAGCAAGTGATTTTCCGGCTGAGCAAGGCCGATCATGTGCGTCGGTATTGAAAGAATTTCGAGTACCTGACTGAGCGGAGCCACGAACTGGGTCGGCGACTTGAATAGCAGACACGCCTGACGCATGACCGCTTTCGCCCTGCTCGCCCGACTCTCGGATGATTGCGGCTGGGTCTGGTAAAGCGCGGCGTAGTTCTTGACCCCGGATCGCTCCAGCAGAGCCTGATGATTGATCAAGACAGCCTGCAATCCTTCACTGAGGTTCATTACACCGGCCAACAGCTCCGGCTCGCGCAAGCCATAGGCAGGCATCGGCAGCAGGCTGTGCGGGTCTCGACGCTCGATGGCAACCATTCGATCGTAACCGAAACCCGACACCCTGCCGTCGGTGGCCGTCAGCAACAGAAGCTGGCTCTTGACTTGCGCGTTATTGCAATCGAAACCCAACACGTGAGACAGGCTCAAAACCGGAATTTTGGTCTCGCGAATCACGGTTACGCCCAGGCAATAGCCATTGCCAAAATCGGTGGGCGCGACCTGCGGTTTGTCCACCAACTCGGTGACCACGCTGGCATCGATACTGAAATGTTGCCCGTCACACTCAAATACCAGGTAATGACGCAACTGGCTTTTCGCCTGCAACGTATCGCGACTGATCGCTCCCGCCGCCGTATCCGCAGCGAACAGCACGCCGGGCAAGCCTGCCAGAAAGGCCAGATCCAACATGTAAATCAAGCGGCTGTCATCAGCGCTCATGATCAGCGTGGGGATCAGCCCGCTGCCCTCGCCGCCCGGCCCCAAAGGACAGAGCTGGGAGTCAGCAGCCTTGACGATGTCGCACACGCCATCAATGGCAACGCCCAACAGACCGCCGTTGTACTTGAGGATGGCAACCAGCGGAGTTGGCGCATGCTCTGGCATGTCGTCACTGAGCAAAGGTCGCAGGTCCACCAGAGGAACCGGTCTGCCCCGCAAGGTGAAGACCCCGGCCAGTACACCGCGCGTGACGGGGTGGCGCTGCAGATTGGTCGGCCAGTGAACGGCCTCCATCAGCGAGGTGGCTTCGATACCCAGAAACGCACCATTTATCTGCACCACGCCGTAGGCGCGCAGGGTGTTCATACAGGCAGCCCGGAAGGCTTACTGGTACGGGCGCTGGTATTCACAACACCCTGCTCATTGCCAACCTTGGTCTGGTGCAATTCGAAAATGAGGGTTTCTACCTGACCCGCTGAATCCATTTGCTTGGCGGTTGCAGCGTTGATGCTGTCGATAGCCACGGTGGTCTCGTTGACCCCTTTGACGATCTGCTCGAACGCGCTGCCGGCACTCAAGGAAATCTCGCTGCCGGATTTAATCCGGCTGACGGTTTCCAGGATCAGTTTGTTGATTTCCTTGGTGGCCAGCGAAGACTTCTCGGCCAGCTTGCGCACCTCATCAGCAACCACCGAGAAGCCCAGGCCATGTTCACCGGCTCTGGCAGCTTCGATGGCCGCGTTGAACGCGAGCATGTTGGTCTGACTGGCGATTTCACTGATCACCTGAATGATGTCCTGGATATCTTCAGCAGACTTGCCAATCATGGTCATGGCCTCGGCAGCCTTGACCAGCGTTTGCGAACCAAGGCTTGCCTGTTCACGGGTCAGCCTGGCCAGATCAGTGGCTTGATCCGTGCTCTGCGCCACATAGGAAATGGCGCTCATCAGGTTTTGCACGGAAGCGCCCATGGCCCGGGTCTTGGCTTCGATGGCTTCTTCCAGTTCGACCTGTTGAGTGATATCCGTGGCGAACTTCACCACTTTGTAAGGTTTGCCATCGCTGTCGAAAACGGGGTTATAGGTCGCTTGAATCCAGATGTGCTGGCCAAACTTGCTCAAACGCATGAACCGTCCGGAGAAGAACTGTCCTTGAGACAGGTCATGCCAGAACTCCCGGTACGCGGTGCTGCGCACATATTCTTCATCGCAGAAGATACGGTGGTGCTGACCACGCAGCTCTTGCAGGCTGTAACCCAGCGACTTGAGGAAGTTGGCGTTGGCATCAAGGATATTGCCTGCCATGTCGAACTCGATCACAGCTTGCGCGCGATCAATTGCATTGACCTTGCCCTGACGCTCGGCGCTGCTTTCTTTTATTTCGGTGACATCCAGCGCGAACTTGACCACCTTGTAAGGCTGGCCGTGGGAATTGAGAATCGGGTTGTAAGTGGCTTGAATCCAGATTTCCTTACCGTCTTTGCGCTTGCGTCGATATTCATTGGTGTCGTATTCGCCGCGACCGAGTTTTTCCCAAAACTCGCGGTAGCCCATGCTGGAGCCAAACTCTTCGGTGCAGAACATCCGGTGCGGCTGGCCGATCACTTCGTCCAGCTCATAACCAAACACCGCGAGGAAATTAGGGTTGGCGGACAGGACTTTGCCGGTCAGATCAAATTCGATCACCGCCTGAGAGCGCTCGATGGCGGTGACCTTGCCGACGAACTCGGCATTGCGGGCACGCACTTCAGTGACGTCGTTGGCAAACTTCACGATTTTGTACGGACGGCCATCGGGGTCAAAAATTGGATTGTAGGTGGCGCTGATCCAGATCTCACGCCCGCCTTTGCCCAGCCGCATGTACTCGCCGGAATCGTATTCACCACGTTCAAGCTTGGCCCAGAAGGCCCGATAGGCCGGACTGTTGAGGTATTGATCATCGCAGAACATGCGATGGTGCTGGCCCAGCACTTCGTCCAGACGGTAGCCAAGAACCTTCAGAAAGTTTTCATTGGCCGCCAGCACGCGACCATTCAGATCAAACTCGATCACGCCTTGAGAACGCTGAATGGCTTCAACCTTGCCTTCGTACTCCGCATTGCGCATGCGCTGATCGGTAATGTCCGTGGCGAACTTCACCACTTTGAACGGCTCGCCGGCCTGATTCAGAATCGGGTTATACGTCGCCTGCATCCAGATTTCCTTGCCGCCCTTGCCCAGCCGTTTGTACTGCCCCTGATCAAACTGCCCGGCCGCCAGCTTTCGCCAGAAATCAGCATACTCGAGGCTGGAAGCGTATTCCGGGGTGCAGAACATCCGATGATGGCGGCCCTGAACCTCTTCGAGACGATAGCCCACCTTGTCGAGAAAATTGGCATTGGCCTGCAGTATGTTGCCTTCCAGATCAAACTCAATCATTGCCTGGGAATGATTGATGGCATTCATCAAAGAGTTCAGATCAATGGCAGATTCAACAGATGAGTTTGCAGAAGGAGTAGACATGGGCGGGTCTCGAAAAGGGGAGTAATCGTCGGATTCTTATTGTTGCGTTGTCGGCCCTGACTGAAACTTCCTTAATGAAACTTCACAACCATCCGATCAGCGGGTGGCTATGTGCCATTAACGATGGATTGAGCGTAACTTACGTTATTCCGCAGCCCTTGATAATCATTATTTTCAATCGACCCGATAATATTTTCCGGAACTTTTTCACTATCGCCAAGGTCGCGCCTGCCGAGGCATGCAGACAAAAACACTGCCTGAACGCCCTTCTTTGAATTCAAATATGGATCCAATAATCCTGACGTCAAAGTGCCTCTCAGGACAAAGACAATTAATAAGCTTTTGTAGCCCTCATACTGAAAAGGCATAACGACGGTAAGTCATATTGCAAAAAAAAGACCGCTCGACTCTTCAGTCATTAAACGGCCTCAACTTCTTCAATCACACGATCTACTAATGATTCAATACACGCTCTGCGAAATGCACCTTTATGCAGCGTTGTATTGAGCGGTCATCATGCCTTGTCGAGCGACTCGACCCCCATTTCATCCCAGACCTCTTCAGCCAGGTGAAACGTTGCGTTGGCCGCCGGAATACCGCAGTAGATTGCGCTCTGCATCAGCACTTCCTTGATCTCTTCGCGAGTGACACCGTTGTGCTTGGCGGCCTTGAGGTGCAGGCGCAGTTCGCCTTCACGGTTCATGCCGATCAGCATGGCGATTGTCACCAGGCTGCGGGTGTGACGTGGCAGACCGGGGCGAGTCCAGATATCCCCCCAGGCGTGCCGGGTGATCATTTCCTGAAATTCTTCGTTGAACGGCGTGAGTTTTTTCAGGCTGTTGTCCACATGGGCGTCGCCCAGGACAGCGCGGCGCACTTGCATACCGGCTTCGTAACGTTGCTTTTCGTCCATTGCTAACTCCGGATTCAGGCTTATAAAAAGGTGACGACGCGCTCACCAAATGCCCTTCCCGCTTCGATGCTGGAAAGGTGCGCAGCGTGAAATTCGACGTACTCGGCACCGGCGATGCGCTCGGTCAGAAAACGCCCGTCGGCAGGTGTGGTAACAGCGTCCTGAGTGCCACAGACCACCAACACCGGCAGCGTGATTGCGCTGATCTGCTCGCGGAAGTCCGCGTCGCGCACCGCTGCGCAGTTGGCGGCATAGCCCTGTGGTGAGGTCTGGGCCAGCATGTCCACTACAGGCTCCACCTGCCGCGGCTCGGCCTTGGCAAATTCAGGGGTGAACCATCGCGCAATCGACGCCTCGCGCAGGGCCTGCATGGCGGCTTTGCCGTCGCGCAGAACGGTATCAATACGCGGGTTCCAAATGTCGGGATTACCGATCTTCGCGGCGCTATTGCACACCACCAACCGTTGCAGACGCTGTGGCGCATTGATCGCCAACCACTGCCCAATCAGACCACCCATGGACAGACCGCAGAACGACACGCTCGGCAGTTGCAAGACATCCAGCAAGGCCAATACGTCGCGACCGTTCTGTTCGATGCTGTAAGGCCCTTCGGTGACCAACGATTGACCATGCCCGCGGGTGTCGTAGCGCAACACTTGGAAGTGCTCGGTGAACGCAGGCATTTGCGAATCCCACATGCTCAGATTCGTGCCCAGCGAGTTGGACAACAGCAAAACCGGCGCGCCTTGCGGGCCATCGAGTTGGTAATGCAGATCGCCGTCGGGGAGTTGGATGAAGGGCATTTTGGGCTCCTGAAAATTGAAGATTGAATCTGGTTCATGCGCATCAAGTGTTTTCTGTAGGAGCTGCCGAAGGCTGCGAAAGCGATATTTCTGTCACACCGCGGTTCGCAGCCTTCGGCAGCTCCTACAAGCTCATCATTCCAGAATAAACAACCCATGCTCCGCCACCGCCCTCTCCACCCACTGCTGCGCAAGGCCCAGGTAGTTGGCGGGATCAAGCAGATGGTCCAGCTCTGCGGCTGACAACTCGGCACTGACCTGCGGATCTGCGCCAAGCACTTCGCGCAGATGCAGGCCCTGCTGCACAGCTCGGCGGCAGCTTTGTTCAATCAGATGATGCGCCGCATCGCGACCGATGCGCTGGGCCAAAGCGATGCTGACCGCCTCGGCAAGCACCAGGCCTTGGGTGGAATCCAGATTGGTGAGCATTTGCTCTGCGTTAACTTCCAGCGCAGGAATCACTTGCAAAGCCTGCTGCAGCGATCCGGAGACCAGGCAGCACAGCTCAGGCAAGGTTTCCCACTCGGCGTGCCACAGACCCAGGCTGCGCTCGTGCTCCTGAGGCATGGCCGCGAACATCGTCGCAACCAGCCCCGGTGCGCGCACGGAAGCGCTGATCATCACCGCCGCGCCCACAGGATTGCGCTTGTGGGGCATGGTCGATGATCCGCCCTTGCCTGCTGCCGCCGGTTCGAAGACTTCGCCCACTTCAGTCTGCATCAACAGACTGATATCCCGACCGATCTTGCCCAGGCTACCGGCGATCAAGCCCAGCCAGCCGGCGAACTCCACCAGACGGTCACGCTGGGTATGCCACGGCTGCTCCGGCAAGCTCAGTTGCAGTTCGCGGGCCAGTGCTTCGGCCACGGGCAAAGCGTGATCGCCCAGTGCCGCGAGGGTGCCGGACGCGCCGCCAAACTGCAGGCTCAACAGCCGAGGCTTGAGTTCTTGCAGACGTTGCCGGTGACGGGTTATCGCCCCCAGCCAACCGGCGATTTTCATGCCGAGAGTGACCGGGGTCGCCTGCTGTAACCAGGTGCGTCCGGCCAATGGCGTCGCGGCATAGCGCTGGGCCTGCCCGCAAAGCGCTTCGGCCAGCTCAGCCAGATCTCGCTCCAGCAACGCAATGGCGGCGCGTAATTGCAGCACCAGTCCACTGTCCATCACGTCCTGACTGGTGGCGCCCATGTGCACGTAGCGTTCAGCCGTTGGATTGCGTGCAGCGATCTTCTTGCCCAGCGCCTTGACCAGCGGGATGGCTGAATTACCGGCGTTGCCAATCGAAACTGCCAACTCGGCAAAGTCGAACAGCTCAGCGCTGCAACTGGCCTGAATATCCTCGACCACCTCGGCGGGAATCAAACCCGTGCCGGCCTCCGCCCGGGCCAGCGCCGCTTCGAAGTCGAGCATGCCTTGCAGCCGACCGTGGTCAGAGAAGATCTCGCTTATCTGCGGCTGGCTGAAGTAAGCGTCGAAAAGTTGCTGACTCGATCTGTTCAAAACATGACTCCTGAATTCATGTGGCGTCCGAATGGCTGACCCAGCCTTTGATCAGCACCGCAATGGCCGCCAGTGCCGCAGGCACCACCAGCGCGGTCAGTACTTGCTCGAAATTCCAGCCCAGGCCCAGCAACGTAGCACCCGCCCAGGCACCGAGAATTGCACCGAAACGGCCGATGCCCAGCATCCATGAAACACCGGTGGCACGACCTTGAGTCGGATAGAACCGCGCCGCCAGCGAAGGCATCGCCGATTGCGCGCCGTTGATGCACATACCGGCCAACAGCACCAGGGTCGCCAACACGGCGACGTTACCCAGGCTTTGCCCCACCAGCCAGGCGAACACGCCAGCCAGGAAGTAGGCACAGCCAATCACTTTGTGCGGGTTGTACTTGTCCATGGCCCAGCCCACACCAACCGCGCTTAATACGCCGCCGAATTGAAACAGAGCGCCGATAAAGGCCGATTGTTCCATGCTCGCGCCGCTGTCGCGCATCAGGGTCGGCAACCAACTGGTCAGCAGGTAAACGATCACCAGGCCCATGAAATAGGTTAGCCACAGCAATAAGGTGCCAGCACTGTAAGTGCCGGAGAATATGACTTTCAGAACGTTACGGCTGCGCACGGTTTTCTGTTCCGGCACGCTGAAGTCCTTGGCGGCGTTGACTTCCTGACGGGAGATCGGTGCCAGCACCTTGCGAATGCGGTCCACTCCAAGATTGCGTACCACCAGAAAACGCGCCGACTCCGGCAGCCAGATCATCAACACCACGGTGAGGATCAGCGGCAGAATCCCGCCGAGCATCAACAGGCTGTGCCAACCCATGGCCGGAATCAGCTTGGCGGAAACAAATCCGCCGCAGGCCATGCCGAGGTTGAAGCCGCAGAACATGCTGGTCACCAGCAATGACTTGAGACGCTCCGGGGTGTATTCCGAGAGCAGTGTCGTGGCGTTGGGCATCGCCGCGCCAAGACCCAGACCAGTGAGCAGTCGCAGGATCAGCAGTTGACCGATGTTGCTGCTGTAAGCCGACAACAAGCTGAACAGGCCGAACAGAAACACCGCCACGACCAACACGACTTTACGCCCGAAGCGGTCAGCCAACGGACCGGAACCCAGCGCACCGAACACCATGCCGATCAGCGCGGCGCTCATCACCGGGCCAAGGCTTGCCCGGTCGATGCCCCACTCCGCACTCAATGCCGGGGCGATGAAGCCCATGGCAGCAGTGTCCAGACCATCAAGGAACACAATCAGGAAACACAGGATCACCACTCGCCACTGATAACGGGACAAGGGTTGAGCATTGATGAAGGCCTGCACATCCAGTGTGCCAGCCTCGGGCACGCGAGCCGAAAGCGTCATGGTGGTTCCTTGTTATTGTTTTTTGGGGGCGCTATTTGAATATAAACACTGTCTTTGTAGGAGTGCACGAGCAGCGCGAGGCCGCGATGGCGGTTTATCAGACAGACCGCCATCGCGGCCTCGCGCTGCTCGTGCGCTCCTACAGATTCGCGTGTATCTGTAAATCAAAAATCGAAAAACACCGTCTCGTCTTCACCCTGCACGCGGATGTCAAAACGGTATGCCAGCTTGCCGTCGACCGTGCAACGCTTGGCAACAAGGGTCTCACGGCGGATCGGCTGTTCGATCAGGTTCAGGACCGGATCTTTTGCGTTGGCTTCAGCTTCGTCGTCGAAATACAGCCGTGTCTGCAGATGGATATTGATGCCCCGAGCAAACAGCGACACGTTGATGTGCGCCGCCATGGGCACACCCGCAGCATTGCGCACGACGCCAGGCTTGATGGTGTTCAACAACCACTGGCCATCTTCGCCCGTAGCGGTACGACCAAAGCCGTTGAAGGGTTTTTGTGGATCGTAGATCGGGTCGTAATGACCTTCGTGGTCGGCTTGCCAGAACTCCAGAAAGGCGTCACGGATCAGGTGACCGTTACCATCGAAGACGTTACCCAGCAGCACGATGTGTTCGCCCGGTGCATTGGGCAGGACCATTTCGTGAGTGATTTCCAGATCACGGGGCGGATTGCCCGCAGCTTCCAGCGCCAGGCCGATATGCACGTAAGGGCCAGCCGTTTGTGAAGGCGTTTCAGGCAGCAATTGAACCGGCATGTTCTTCGCTCCTTAGCGGTTTTCGAAATGAGTCGCGCGTTGACCACGCAGGACGATGTCAAAGCGATAGGCCAGGCTGTCCATCGGATTGGCCATGCCCATATCGAGCCGGGCAATCAGACTTTGCACCGCGTCCGGGTTGGCGATCGACTTGACGATCGGGCACAACGGGATCAGCGGATCGCCTTCGAAATACAGTTGGGTGATCAACCGCGTGGCAATCGACGGACCACTGATCGACACATGGATATGCGCCGGACGCCAGTCATTGGGACCATTGCGCCATGGGTACGGACCAGGTTTGACGGTGCGGAAACTGTAGTTGCCATCGCGGTCGGTCAAGGCCCGACCAACACCGCCGAAGTTCGGATCGATGGGCGCCAGATAGGCATCGCGCTTGTGGCGATAACGGCCACCTGCGTTGGCCTGCCAGATCTCGACCAGCGTGTGCGGAATCGGCTTGCCATATTGGTCGCAAACCCGCCCGGCGAGAATGATCCGCTCGCCAATGGGCAGACCACCGTTGTTGAAGTTCAGCAACAGGTCGTTGTCGTGCTCGCCGAATTTCAGATGGGAAAAGTCCGGGCCGGTGGCTTCGGAGACCGATTGCGGAATGCTCACCAGCGCCTGACGCGGGGAGCGCAGGATCGAGGTTTTGTAATCGGGGGTCAGTGCTTTGGGGTGCCAGTTTCGGTCACGGACGACGAAACGGCTGCTGCTCGCATCAGACATGCGGTTCTCCCTGGTTTTTTATAATGAGGAGTCTTTGTTGATGTTCCGCAGTTTCTCTCGACTTAACCAAAACCTGAACTGAATAAATCAAACACATCCATATCCAAATGGTTATGGATGATCAGCCTGACCATACGCCTTGCCCACTTCTTGCAGAACATCGACACACCATTGCGCGGCTCTGGACAACGGCAGCGCCGGATTACTGCAAATGCCCACCGAGCCGCCGGGTTCACGAATGCCCAGCTCCAGCTCACGCAGCTCACCGGTGTGCAAATCCTGCTGGACCGCATCGAAGGGCGCGATCCAGATCGCATCGCTGCATTGCACGTAACGGCGGCTCAAGGTTAGCGACAGGGTTTCCAGGCGCTGTCGTGGCGGGCTGATCCCGCATTGCACAAACAGACTGTCGGCGAATTTACGGATGGTGGTACCCGCCAGTGGCAACACCATGGGGTAATTTTCAAGACTTTCACGACGCAGCTCGCCTGCCAGCAACGGATGATCACGCCGCACGACAAGCGTCATGGATTCGCTGTAAAGATGCTCAAACGTCAGGCCTTGAATCTGCGGGCTGTCGGTCATGCGCCCGACCACCAGATCGAGTTCGCCCACCCGCAACTGCGAAAGCAGATAAGCGCTGGGGCCGGTCATGACACTGACAATGAGTGCCGGATGACGCTCGTGCAGTCGACGCACCACTTCCGGGACCAACAGGCTTTCCACCGTCGATAACACCCCGAGCCGTGCGGTTACCGGCTCATGCTCGCCAGAACGCAGGCTGTTCACCCCTTCGCGCAACGACTGCACGCTAGGCCCGGCGAAACGCAGAAACGCGACACCCGCCTCGGTCAACGCCGCGCCGCTTTTACTGCGCGAGAATAGTTGAGTTTCCAGCAGGTTTTCCAACTCCTTGAGGGTTTTGGACAAGGCTGGCTGGCTGATCGCCAACTGATCCGACGCCCGCGCCAGGCTGCCCTGTCGGGCCACTTCGAGGAAGCACACCAGATGACGGAATTTGATTCGGGTATCGATGTTCAATTCGGTGGTCGCCTTACTTTTTACGAATTCGTGATGATTTTCTGTGGTGCTCATCAACAACACACAATTACTTGAGTTGGAACACTATCCCTGTGGGAGCATTCCAAACCCAGCCGCTGCGCACTCTCACCGCTGCCCCCGAAACTGCTTGGGCGACTGACCCGTGCAGCGTTTGAAGAATCGGGAAAAGTAAGCAGGTTCGGAAAACCCCAACCGGTCCGAAATCTGATTGATGGTCAAGGTGGTGTAAACCAGATCGCGCTTGGCTTCCAGCAAAAGGCGCTGGTTGATGATCTGCAACGCCGACTGATCGGTTAGCCGTCGACACAAGCTGTTCAGCCAGGCAGCGCTGATATTCAGTTGCTGCGCGTAATGCTCGATGGACCAGTGCTGCCGAAAATGTTCGCCTACCAGCCGGGTAAACGCCTGCAAGTGCTCGCGGCCGCGCTCGTGGACGGGCATTTCAGGCGACAACGCAGCGCTACGGCGATCTAGCCAGATCGACAGCATAGTGATCAGCGCATACAACATCGAATCACGACCAGACTTATGCTGCGCGTATTCATCGCTGATCGCAGCAAACAGCGGATCCAGCTGCCTGCGCTGCTCACTGTCCACCGTATGGCAATGGGCAGTGCTCAACGCCGGAGTTGCTAACGCCGCGCCCAACTGCTCAGCCAACGGTTGCGCCAGACTGAGGATGTAACCCTGAATATCCGGGGCAAAACTGAAGCGGTGCACGCTCAATGCAGGGATCACTTGCAAGGCAGCGTTTTCAAGCCGCCGGGTAACGCCTTCCACATGCAGGGTTGCCTCTCCGGACTGGACATAGAGCACCTGCACCAGATCGCTGTGGGAATGGGTTTGTATTTCCCAACCGTGGAGCTGACTGCGGTCCGGAATCGACTCGCAATGCAACAGATCCGGTGTTGGCCATAGTGTGGTTTCACCGTAGAGCTTGAACACCGGTACGGTTTCGGCACGAGAGGAACGCATGCCTGCCCTCCTTGCGAGTCATGAAAAGTCCAGAAATTGCAGCGAATAATGTCTTCTTCTTACCCTGTGAGCCACTAAAAATACAGGACACATAAAAACAACAAAACAAACAGGTCCTGATATGAAAACTCAAGTCGCCATTATTGGCTGCGGGCCGTCCGGCCTGTTGCTTGGCCAACTGCTCCAGCGTGCCGGTATCGACAACGTTATCGTCGAACGCAAAAACCCTGAGCACATCCTCTCCCGAATTCGCGCTGGCGTGCTGGAGCAAGGCACTGTCGACCTGCTCCGTGAAGCGGGCGTCAGTCAACGTCTGGACAGCGAAGGCCTTCCCCATGACGGCTTCGAACTGGCCTTCGACGGACGCACTGAACGCATCGACCTGCACGGGCTGACAGATGGCAAGCGAGTCACGGTTTACGGCCAGACCGAGGTCACCAGAGACCTGCTGCAAGCCCGCGCTGATGCAGGCGCACTGAGTTTTTTCGACGCAGAGAACGTTCAGCCCCATGACCTGAAAACCGATAATCCGTACCTGACGTTCGAACACAACGCAGAAAGCATTCGGCTTGATTGCGATTACATCGCCGGGTGCGACGGTTTTCATGGTGCATCGCGGCAATCCATCCCCGTCGAGGCGTTGAAGACATTCGAGAGGGTTTACCCGTTCGGCTGGCTTGGCGTGCTGGCGGATACTCCGCCGGTCAACGAGGAACTGATCTATGCCCGCCATGAGCGTGGTTTTGCCCTGTGCAGCATGCGTTCCACTACGCGTACTCGCTACTACGTGCAAGTGGATGCTGATGAGAAAGTCGAAGACTGGTCTGATGAGCGCTTTTGGGATGAGCTCAAGCAGCGCCTGCCAGCGTCGGTCGCGCAAAGACTGATCACGGGGCCCTCCATCGAAAAAAGCATCGCCCCGCTACGAAGCTTCGTGGTTGAACCCATGCAGTACGGTCGCTTGTTCCTGCTGGGTGACGCCGCGCATATCGTACCGCCCACCGGTGCCAAAGGTCTGAACCTGGCGGCCAGCGACGTCAACACCCTATATCGCATTCTGCTCAAAACCTATCGGGAGGGGCGTACGGATCTGTTGCAGCGCTACTCGGAAATTTGCCTGCGCCGAGTGTGGAAAGCCGAGCGGTTTTCCTGGTGGATGACCTCAATGCTGCATCGCTTCCCCGACAGCGATCCGTTCAGCCAACGCCTGCAACAGACCGAACTGGATTACTTTGTCAGCTCCGAAGCGGGCCGTCGCAGCATTGCAGAAAACTATGTGGGACTGCCGTTCGAGAATATCGAATGAGCTGCAGCGCCATGAACAGCCCGATATAGCGCGCTGCACCGCAAAGCAACTGAAAATCAAGGAAAAATTGCTATTTTTGTGGCTGTTCATTTCGTGATCATTGGCCAAAAACCGCAGCCCATATGGCTTTGGCAATGTTATCCACAGACATACCCCCACTTTTCGTGGACAACTTTTGTTGAGGTTTATCAGTCGACACAAGGTAAGCCAGTGATGGCGGGTTTAGCCGGGAAGCGGTTCAGACATTCAGCCCATTGATACCGTCAAATGCAGCGCCTTCCCGGCTTAAGCCGATAAAACGACCCGGTTTACGCCCAATATTCATCAATACCGGGCCTAACCGCAGATTACGCCCCGACACTCGCCAAATCCGATCGACACCTGCCCGTCACGTTTGCAGCGGGCGCGCAGGATGACTTCGTCGCCATCCTCCAGGAATCGCCGAGCTTCACCGCTTGCTAGCTCGATGCTGTTCTTACCCCCTTCGGTCACTTCCAGAAGACTGCCGAACTGCCCCGGTTGCGGGCCGGACAAGGTGCCCGTGCCGAGCAGATCGCCGGGCTGCAGTTTGCAGCCGTTGACACTGTGGTGGGTGATCATCTGCGCCACGGTCCAGTACATATTCAACGTGTTGCTGCTGGCCAGCACCTGGGCGGGTAAGCCCTGCTCTTTCATCTGCCGGGTCAGTAGCAGCACCTCCAGCTCGATATCCAAAGCACCACCCTGCTGATCCGCATCATCCAGCAAATAGGCCAACGGCTGTGGATCACCCTCGGGACGCGCAGGTTGTGCACAACGGAACGGCGCCAGTGCCTCGGCCGTGACTACCCAGGGAGAAACGGTCGTGGCAAAGCTTTTCGACAAGAAGGGTCCCAACGGCTGGTATTCCCAGGCTTGCAGATCGCGTGCTGACCAATCATTGAGCAGGCACAAACCGGCCATATGCTGAGCCGCGTCAGAAATCCCGATGGGCTCGCCATCGCTGTTGCCGGGCCCGACCCAGACGCCCATTTCCAGTTCGTAATCCAGTCGTTTACTGGGACCGAACTGTGGCACCTCCTGGCCTGGCGGTAATGTCTGGCCATTGGGGCGCTTGACCGGACTGCCGGAAACACACAGCGTCGAGGCGCGTCCGTGATAGGCAATCGGGACGTACTTGTAGTTAGGCAACAGCGGATTGTCTGGCCGGAACAGCTTGCCGACGTTCATGGCGTGATGAATACCGACGTAGAAATCGGTGTAGTCGCCGACACGCGCCGGCATGTGCAGTTGACATTCGCTCATCGGATGCAGCAGCGATTCGCTGGACGCTTGCAGACGCGCTCGCTGGGGGCTGTGCTCATCCAAAAGATGCAGCAACTCACTGCGCAAAGCTCGACGCCCTTGGGCACCCAAAGCAAAGAAATCATTCAACTGATCACGACTGGCGGCTTCAGCCGCGTCTTGCGCAGCACCCTTGAAAAAGCCCGCAGCCAGGGCGGCTGGAAGATCGAAAATAAAGTCCCCGATAGCCACACCGCCCCGCCGGGCTGGATCGCCGCGACTGAAGACGCCCAGGGGCAGATTCTGCAACGGGAAGTCAGCGTGGCCGTTGGCGGAGGTCACCCAGCTGCGGCTGTGTGCAGACATGTTCATTGCGGTGTTCCTCTATTCAAAGGCCGTTTAAAAGTCTTCGCCATGCCGGTCCAGCAGGCGTCGTAATCGGTTTGCAGGTGCGGACTTCGCAGGGCATGCAGGCTTGGGCGCAAGACTTTGCCGGTTTCGAACATGAAGGCCATGGTGTTATCGATCTTGTGGGGCTGCAATTGCGCGGCGGTCGCCTTTTCAGCCGTAGCGTTATCCGGGCCATGGGCGCTCATGCAATTGTGCAAAGACGCGCCACCAAGCATGAAACCCTCGGCTTTGGCGTCGTAAGCCCCCTCGATCAGCCCCATGAACTCGTTCATCAGATTGCGGTGAAACCAAGGCGGACGGAAGGTGTTTTCCGCCACCATCCAGCGAGGCGGAAAGATCACGAAATCGATATTGGCTTGGCCGTGTACAGCACCTGGAGAGGTCAACACGGTAAAAATCGAAGGATCCGGATGATCGTAACTGACCGTGCCGATGGTGTTGAAACGACGCAGATCGTACTTGTACGGCACGTTGTTGCCATGCCAGCCCACCACATCGAATGGCGAGTGATCCAATTGCGTAGCCCATAACTCGCCGAGGAATTTCTGCACCAGGGTCACCGGCTCATCGCGCTCTTCAAACCAGGCGCCAGGGACGAGAAAATCCCGTGGGTTCGCCAACCCATTGCTGCCAATCGGCCCCAGTTCCGGCAGGCGTAACGCGCAACCGTGGTTTTCACATACATAACCTCGGGCGGTCGCATCCAGTAACTGCACGCTGAAGCGCAGGCCGCGGGGCAACACGGCGATTTCTTGCGGTTCGATATCGAGCAGGCCCAGTTCAGTGACAAGGCGTAAACGGCCCAGTTGCGGCACGATCAGCCATTCCCCATCGGCGTTGAAAAAAGCTCGCTGCATCGAGGCCGTGGCAACGTAGTTATAGAGCGTTACGCCTTCGGCCTGATCGGCTGCACTGGTGCTGGCCATGACCTGCAGGCCATCAATGAAGTCCGTGGGATCGGAAGGCAATGCAAAGGCGTTCCAGCGCAGGCGATTAGGCGTGATGGGCCCCATTTGCTGGCCGATGATCTGTCGATCCAGCCGCTGATAATGCGGATGGCTGGCGGAGGGTTTGATGCGATAAAGCCAGGTTCGCCGGGCTTCAGCACGGGACACCGTAAATGCGGTGCCTGACAGCAACTCGGCGTACAAACCCAAGGCATGCTTCTGCGGTGAGTTCTGCCCTACCGGCAATGCACCGGGCAAGGCTTCACTGCTGAACTGATTACCGAAGCCGGATTGATAAACCAGCGGCCCGGAAGACTGATGAGAGAACATCGGAACCTCTTCTTGTTTTTATAAGTAATCGCGCTGTCGCACAGCAAACACAGACCCTGAGCTCACCGAGGTTACGAGGCCAGCGAT
>NZ_LOHF01000006.1:112213-125537 GCF_002158995.1 Pseudomonas caspiana
AACGGTTTGTCTGACCATCCGCTATCGCTGGCCTCGTAACCTCGGTGAGCTCCTACAGGATTGGACCTGCTATAAATTACACCTAACAGAAAACGATTACGCATAACGTAATTTGAGTTTGCAGGCCGGTCAAGCTATAAAGCAGCCTCCTCAGACCGGCGTAGCCTCCCCGAAATGACCGCAACGACTGCAGACACCGAAAGCCCCGCAGGCGGGCGCCAACAGAAGGTTCAAGCCGCTGAAGTGGGCATGGGCATCCTCAAGGCGCTGGCTGAACTGGCGCCGTCCACCTCGCTGTCAAAACTCGCCGAACATGTGTCGATGCCAGCCAGCAAGGTGCACCGTTATTTGCAGGCGCTGATTGCCAGTGGGTTTGCCGAGCAGGATTCGGTGACCAACCATTACGCACTGGGTCGTGAGGCGCTGTATGTGGGCCTGGCGGCGGTGGGTCATCTGGATGTATTGAAAATCACCGCGCCACATTTGGCTGCGTTGCGCGATGAACTGAGTGAAACGTGCTTTCTCGCGGTGTGGGGTAACAAGGGACCGACCGTGGTGTACGTCGAACCATCCAGTGGTGCGGTGACGCTGGTGACTCAGGTCGGTTCCGTACTGCCGTTGCTGAGTTCATCTACCGGCCTGGTGTTTGACAGCTTCCTCACCCAGAGCGAAACAGCCCAACTACGTGATCAGGAGTCGGCGCCTTTAAACGCGGCGCAATTGCGTGAGATCGAGCAACACGTAAAAGATATACGCAGCAGTGGCGTACATCAGATCCGCGGGCTGTTGATGGCGGGTGTGAATGCGGTGTCATCGCCGATTTTCAGCGTCGGCAACAAGCTTGCCGGGGTGATCACCATGGTTGGTTCGGCATCGGTATTTACCGATGAGCGTCAGGCCCAAGCAGCGCAGCAGTTGCGGGCGACAGCGCGGATGGTGAGCGCGCGTATGGGTGGGGATGTGACGATATTTGAGGGTTGATGCATTCCTTTATTTGATCGGGGTTCTAACTGGGGGAGCAATGTTTGCCTGGAATTGGGTTTACACACCATCGCGAGCAAGCTCTGCTCCCACAAGTAGAACGCATTAACACTTTTCTTGAATTGACAGTGCGGCCCTGTGGGAGCAGAGCTTGCTCGCGATGACTTGGTAACTCAATGCGAGACAAGCAAAGCTTCCACAGTTAAAACGCAATCCAGCTCTGCTTCCGAGCCAGCCCTACTCCACCGCCAATACTCCACGCTTGATCTGGTCGCGCTCGATTGATTCAAACAGCGCCTTGAAGTTGCCCTCGCCGAACCCGTCGTCCCCCTTGCGCTGGATGAACTCGAAAAACACCGGGCCCATCAGGGTTTCGGAGAATATCTGCAGTAATAGACGCCGCTCGCCTCCATCAGAAGAGCCGTCCAGCAAGATACCGCGGCTTTTCAGTTCGGCCTCCGGTTCGCCGTGGTTGGGCAAGCGGCCTTCGAGCATTTCGTAATAGGTTTCCGGTGGGGCAGTCATGAACCGCATGCCGATGGCTTTCAGCGCATCCCAGCTCTTGATCAGATCGTCGGTAAAGAACGCCACATGCTGGATGCCCTCGCCATTGAACTTCATCAGAAACTCTTCGATCTGCCCTGCCCCTTTGGACGACTCCTCGTTCAACGGAATGCGGATCATGCCGTCCGGCGCGGTCATGGCCTTGGAAGTCAGACCGGTGTATTCGCCCTTGATATCGAAGTAGCGAATCTCACGAAAGTTGAACAGCTTCTCGTAGAAATTCGCCCAATACGCCATCCGCCCGCGATAGACGTTATGGGTCAGGTGATCGATAAACTTCAGGCCTGCGCCCACCGGGTGGCGATCCACGCCTTCGATGAAGTTGAAATCGATGTCATAAATCGAAGTGCCCTCACCAAAACGGTCGATCAGGTAGAGCGGCGCACCGCCAATGCCTTTGATGGCTGGCAGGCGCAACTCCATTGGACCGGTGGCGATTTCAACGGGTTGAGCACCGAGATCAAGCGCTCTCTGATAAGCGAGGTGGGAATCCTTGACCCGGAACGCCATGCCGCACACCGACGGGCCGTGCTCGGCAGCGAAATATGAAGCCGGACTGTTGGGCTCGTTGTTGAGGATGATGTTGATATCGCCCTGACGATACAGCACTACGTCTTTAGAACGGTGCACCGCGACTTTGGTAAAGCCCATGATCTGGAACACAGGCTCAAGGGTATTGGGCGTCGGCGAAGCGAACTCAATGAATTCAAAGCCCATCAGGCCCATTGGGTTCTCATATAAATCGGCGTGTAAATCAGCCATGGTCTGGCTCCTTGCAGGAAAGTGGATTAGCGGATGGTCGCGATCACCTTCCTGCGGGCGGTGCACAGGGGATTCCTCGTACGCTGCGAGCGAGGAAATCACCAAAGATCAGTTGCAAGCCAAGAATTTTCATAAGAACCAGACTACTCCGGCTTGTCCGGTTGCGCATCGGGATGCGCAACCTGAAATGCCCAATGGTCCATCGCCAGTTTTTCAACCCGCAAGATGCGGGGGTAACGCATCAAGTCAACATTGAAACGGCGGGCGGCGTAAATCTGCGGCAGCAAGTACACATCGGCCATGCTCGGCAAGACCTCGTCAAAGCAATAGCCCTGATCGCCGATCATCTGCTCCACAGCCGTGAAACCTTCGCCAATCCAGTGGCCAATCCACTGATTGACCTCATCCTCGCCATGGCCCAGGCCCAGGCCACGTAAGCGATTGAGCACCGAAACGTTGTGCAACGGATGAATATCGCAGGCGATCAACGAGGCAACCGCCCTCTGTGCAGCGCGAAGTTCAAGCTGTGGCGACAACAACGGCGTATCAGGATAGCGGTCTTCAAGGTATTCGATGATTGCCGTGGATTGGGTAACGACCAGACGGTCATCCACTCGTAATGCTGGAACCCGGCTCTGCGGGTTTATAGCCCGGTATTCAGGTTTGAGATGCTCACCGCCGTCGCGGATCAGGTTGACCGGGATCGCGGTGTAATCCAGGCCCTTCAACGCCAGAGCAATGCGCACCCGGTAACTGGAGGTCGAGCGGTAGTAGGTGAAGAGATCCAGGGACTGAGTCATTTTTATTATTCTGATAGTGGACCGGCCGGGCGGCGTTCCGTTTTAGCCGGGAGAGGTCGGCGGCTTCAACACGCCACCTGCACCCCAAGCAATTTACGTAAACGACTTACGCAATACGTAAACTGCGTGATTGGCGAGCCGCTGTCAATCGCGTCTCAGACTAAAGGGCGAGTCGAAAGCATGGACAGATCCGTCTGGAACCCCTAATGATGCAAGTTGCCTGATGTGCCAGAGCTGCCCCGATAAAAACAACACAGGGTCACGACGGATCATGAACATTCTCTACGACGAACGTGTCGATGGCGTGCTGCCGGTTGTCGACAAACAACAACTGCTGGCAGAGCTGCAACGCCAATTACCGGACCTGGACATCCTCCACCGTCCGGAAGAACTGCGTCCGTATGAGTGCGACGGGCTGTCGGCCTATCGCACCACGCCGATGCTGGTGGCCCTGCCCCGGCACCTTGAAGAAGTCCAGACCCTGTTGAAAGTCTGCCACCAGCGCCACGTTCCAGTGGTTGCGCGGGGTGCCGGCACGGGTCTGTCGGGCGGTGCATTGCCGCTGGAAACAGGCGTGTTGTTAGTGATGGCGCGCTTCAACAAGATCCTCGAGATTGATCCTGCTGCGCGTCTTGCTCGTGTGCAGCCTGGCGTGCGTAACCTGGCTATTTCTCAGGCGGCGGCACCCCATGAACTGTATTACGCACCCGACCCTTCCTCGCAGATCGCCTGCTCTATCGGGGGCAACGTTGCTGAAAATGCGGGTGGCGTGCATTGCCTGAAGTACGGCCTGACCGTGCATAACCTGCTCAAAGTTGAAATCCTCACCGTCGAAGGTGAACGCCTGACACTGGGGTCAGAGGCGCTCGATTCACCGGGCTTTGACCTGTTGGCCCTGTTCACAGGCTCCGAAGGCATGCTCGGCATCATTACTGAAGTCACGGTCAAGCTGCTACCCAAGCCCCAGGTCGCAAAAGTGCTGCTGGCGGCATTCGACTCGGTGGAAAAAGCCGGGCGCGCCGTGGGTGACATTATTGCAGCGGGGATCATTCCTGGCGGTCTGGAGATGATGGACAACCTGGCGATCCGTGCCGCCGAAGACTTCATTCACGCGGGTTATCCCGTGGACGCCGAAGCGATTCTGCTCTGTGAACTGGACGGGGTCGAAGCCGACGTTCATGACGACTGCGAACGGGTTCGAGACGTGCTGACCAAAGCCGGGGCGACGGAGCTTCGCCAGGCCAAAGACGAAGCCGAACGCGTGCGCTTCTGGGCGGGTCGCAAAAACGCATTTCCGGCGGTCGGCAGACTCTCGCCGGATTACTACTGCATGGACGGCACCATCCCCAGGCGGGAACTGCCCGGAGTGCTGCAAGGTATTTCAGCCTTGTCTGAAGAGTATGGCCTGCGGGTCGCAAACGTATTCCATGCCGGCGACGGCAACATGCACCCACTGATTCTGTTCGATGCCAACCAGCCCGGCGAGCTGGAGCGCGCCGAGGCGCTAGGCGGCAAAATTCTTGAACTCTGCGTCAAGGTCGGCGGCAGCATCACCGGTGAACACGGGGTGGGCCGCGAGAAAATCAATCAGATGTGCGCCCAGTTCAACAGTGACGAGCTGACGTTGTTTCACGCAGTCAAAGCCGCCTTTGATCCCGGCGGCATGCTTAATCCCGGCAAGAACATCCCGACGCTGCATCGCTGTGCCGAATTCGGCGCGATGCATGTGCACATGGGCAAGCTGCCCTTCCCTGATCTGGAGCGCTTCTGATGATCGCTGATCCGCTTCTTCATCAGCCTGATGACGACGCCAGCGCGGTGCTGCTGGAGCAAGTCAATCACGCGCTGCAAACCATGACGCCGCTGCGTATTCAGGGTGGCAATAGCAAATCTTTCCTCGGGCGTGAAGTGGCCGGAGAAATACTCGACACCCGCGCGCACCGGGGCATCGTCAGCTATGACCCGACCGAGCTGGTTATTACTGCCCGCGCAGGTACCCCGCTGCAAGAGCTGTGTGCGGCGCTGGATGCTGCCGGGCAGATGCTGCCCTGCGAACCGCCGCATTTTGGTGAAGCGACGGTGGGCGGCATGATCGCCGCAGGACTGTCCGGCCCCAGACGCCCTTGGGCCGGTTCGGTACGCGATTACGTGCTTGGGACGCGCGTCATCACGGGTCTGGGCAAGCACCTGCGCTTTGGCGGCGAAGTCATGAAAAACGTCGCCGGTTACGACCTGTCGCGATTAATGGCGGGTAGTTTTGGTTGCCTGGGAGTACTCACCGAAGTCTCCCTGAAGGTCCTGCCCAAACCCCGGTTGTGCGCCAGCGTCGCCCTGGAAATGGACAGTGCCCGCGCCTTGGCACGTCTTGCCGAATGGGGGCAGCAGCCCTTGCCAATCAGTGCGGCAAGCTTTGAAAACGGTCTGCTGCGCCTGCGTCTGGAAGGCGGTGAAGGCTCGGTGGCGGCCGCCCATGAGCGGCTTGGCGGGGAGCGTATCGACCCGAGCTATTGGCAGGAACTGAACGAACATCAGCTGGATTTTTTCACCAGTGGTTCACCGCTGTGGCGCTTGTCCCTGCCCAACAACACTGGCGTGCTGGATCTTCCAGGCGAGCAACTGATCGATTGGGGCGGTGCGCAACGCTGGCTGAAATCCGATGCGGATAGCGCAGCGATTCGCGCCACTGTCAGCGCGGCTGGCGGCCATGCGATCTGTTACAGCCATGGTTTGCAAGACAATCCGTTCCAACCGCTGCCAGCGCTGTTGCTGCGCTACCACCGCCAGCTCAAGGCTCAACTCGATCCCCACGGAGTGTTCAATCCGGGGCGGATGTACGCGGAGATCTGACCATGCAAACCACCCTGAGCGAACACGCCCGGCAACTGCCTCGGGCCGAAGAAGCCGAAAGCATTTTGCGCAGCTGCGTGCACTGCGGATTCTGCAACGCGACTTGCCCGACGTATCAACTACTGGGCGATGAACTGGACGGCCCTCGCGGGCGCATTTATCTGATCAAGCAGGTGCTGGAAGGCAACGAAGTCACCGAAAAAACCCAGCTGCATCTGGACCGTTGCCTGTCGTGCCGCAATTGCGAAACCACCTGCCCTTCAGGCGTCGATTATCACAACCTGCTGGACATCGGCCGCGCCGTGGTGGACGCCGCCGTGCCGCGTTCACTGGGGCAACGGGTCCTGCGTGAAGGCTTGCGCAACGTGTTGCCCAACGCAGCCGTGTTCAAATCGCTGACCCAACTGGGCACCACGTTCCGACCGCTGATGCCAGACAGTTTGAAAGCAAAGCTGCCCGCGAACATTGTTCAGCCCAGGACGCGTCCCGCAGTGCGGCATTCACGCAAGGTCTTGTTACTCGAAGGCTGCGTGCAACCCGGTCTGTCCCCCAATACCAACGCAGCCACCGCGCGCGTGCTGGATCATCTAGGCATCAGTGTCATACCCATCGCACAAGCGGGGTGCTGCGGCGCATTGGACTACCATCTGAATGCTCAGGAGGAAGGCCTTGATCGCGCCAGACGCAACATTGATGCGTGGTGGCCAGCCATCGAGGACGGCGCACTGGCCATCGTCCAGACGGCCAGCGGTTGTGGGGCTTTCGTCAAGGATTACGGGCATCTGCTTAGTCATGACCCGGCGTATGCCGCCAAGGCTCAAAGAGTCAGCGCGCTGGCAAGGGACCTTGTGGAAGTGTTACGCGACGAATCGCTGGAAAGCCTCGGTATCCGCAGTGATCTACGTCTGGCCTTTCATTGCCCCTGCACGTTGCAACACGCGCAAAAACTCGGCGGTGCGGTCGAGGGTGTATTGTTGCGCCTGGGCTTCAATCTCACGGCCGTTCCCGATAGCCATCTCTGCTGTGGTTCGGCCGGAACTTACTCAATCACGCAACCGGTGCTGTCCCGCCAGTTGCGCGATCAAAAAATGAACGCGCTGGAAAGCGGCAAACCGGATGTCATCGCCACTGCGAACATTGGCTGTCAGGTTCATCTGTCGGGCACCGGGCGGACCCCGGTAAGGCACTGGATCGAACTGATAGAAGACGCTTTGCAGACTACGATTTAACACTTCCTTTAAAACAACTGTCCGGAGTAAACGATGAAAACCAAAGCTGTTTTGACTCAGACCGAAGTGACCCAGATTCTTGCTGCCGCTCGCCAGGATGCCACCAACAATAACTGGCCCGTGTCCATCGCTGTGGTTGATGACGGGGGCCATTTGCTGGGCTTCGAGCGTCTCGACGGCGCCTCGCCCATCAGCAGTTACATCGGCATCGAAAAAGCTCGTACCGCCGCGTTAGGCCGTCGGGAGTCGAAAAGCTACGAAGAGTCGGTTAACGGTGGACGCACCGCATTCCTTTCGGCGCCATTGCTAACCTCACTGGAAGGCGGCGTGCCAGTGATTGTCGATGGTCAGGTGATTGGTGCAGTCGGTGTGTCAGGTGTTCAGGCAGCGCAGGACGCGCAAGTGGCAAAAGCCGGGGTCGCTGCGGTGAATGCGGGGTAAGCATCGCTTATCGCGAGCCAGCCGTCTGTGGGAGCAGAGCTTGCTCGCGATGAAGGCGACCGGGTTCAACTGACAGACCGCGGCGTCTGCATCGCGAGCAAGCTCGGCTCCTACAGATATTTTGAGCAGGCTTTAGAAATAGACAGTTCTGGAGTTTGCCCTGTCGTAATTACAATCTCAAAAACGACATGCATAGATATCCCATTAATAATGTCTATGCGAAGGATTCCCATTCGCTATAATGCTGTCGTTTAGCCTTTAATTACCCGCCTAAACGTCCCTTAACGATCAGCAGGATTGCGCATGTCTATCCCCTCTTTCCCACTCAAGTCGGCAGTGAACTCCGTTTGGCTGCCTATATGCCTGATGGCCAGCTTTTCCTCTGCAGCCGTATATGCGCAGACAGCAGTAGAGATTCCATCACAGGAAACGCAGTCGGCCGAAAAAGGCGCGAGTCAAGGCGCCACGATGGAGCTGGAGGAAACTGCAATCTCTGCGAGTGCCGACGCCTCAAAAGACGGCTTGGTGCCAGAATTCGAAGGCGGACAAGTTGCTCGTGGAGGCCGCGTCGGCATTCTGGGCAACAAAGATTACATGGAGACACCCTTCACCTCCACGTCCTACACCAATCAGCTTATTCAGGATCAACAGGCGCATAGCGTCGCAGACATCCTGCAGAATGATCCTTCAGTCCGGATTGCTCGTGGTTTTGGCAACTTCCAGGAGCTTTACATGGTGCGGGGCTTCCCGCTGTATTCCGATGACATTTCCTACAATGGACTTTATGGGCTGCTGCCTCGGCAGTACGTGGCGTCGGAGTTTATCGAGCGCGTAGAGGTTTTTCGGGGGGCTAACGCTTTCCTCAATGGTGCGGCTCCGGGAGGAACAGGAATCGGCGGTGCAATCAATATCCTGCCTAAGCGCGCGCCAGCCGATCCCCTGACCCGACTCACCGTAGGGGCGGAAAACAATGGTTTTGGTACCGTAGCAGCAGATGTCGCTCGCCGCTTCGGCGAAGAAGACCGCTTCGGCGTTCGCCTGAACGTTGCCAAGCGTGATGGTGAGACCTCGGTGGAAGATCAGGATCGTACCCTTGATATGTTCGCGCTGGGGCTTGATTACCAAGGCGATCGGCTGCGTCTATCTGCCGATGTCGGCCATCAGTATCACTTCATCGACAACCCGCTGCCGAGCGTCACCCCTATCGGGGGGGTACCGAGTGCGCCGGACGCAGATAAAAACTACGGCCAGTCCTGGACATACTCCAAAGAGAAGCAGACGTTCGGGACTTTCCGCGCGGAATACGATCTTTCAGATGCCGTCACCGCTTGGGCAGCCGCTGGCATGCGTAAGGGCGAAGAAAAGAACTCTCTCGCCAACCCTTCCTCAAGCGCTTCCGGGGTGACCTCTGCAACTCGCTTCGACAACTACCGTGAGGAAACCGTCACCACAGGTGAGGTAGGCATGCGGTTCAGCTTGCAGACCGGCCCGGTATCTCATCAATGGGTCGTTTCTGGGTCCATGTACGATACTAAGGATAAAAACGCATGGGCAGGTAACTTCTCTGACTCTATTACCGGTGATCTTTACAATCCCTCTGACGCTGCCAGGCCGGAGAACGTAACCTTTAGCGGCTCGATGTCAGACCCCAACATCACGGCACGTACGCACACGCAAAGCCTCGCAATTGCTGACACCCTGGGGTTCTTCGAAGACAAGCTGCAGGTCACTTTGGGAGCCCGCCGCCAAGGACTCGATACTACCGGGTATGACGGCAATACCGGGGCTCGAAACTCGCAGTACAAGCAATATGAAACAACGCCAGTTGCTGGCATCGTTTATCAGTTGAACAGTCAATTCTCGGTTTACGCTAACTACATCGAGGGCTTGACCAAAGGCGATACCGCCGGTGCCACGACTACACTGCCCGATGGCTCTACTGCGCCGGTTCTCAACGAAGGCCAGTCGCTTGCCCCCTACGTTGCCAAGCAGAGTGAAATCGGCTTGAAGTATGACGGCGGGGCCTTAGGCGGTAGCGTTGCGGTATTCCAGACGAAGAAGCCAGTCGGTATTGTCGAAAATCAGGTATTCAAGGAAGGCGGCGAGCAACGCAATCGCGGCATCGAGCTCTCGCTCTTTGGTGAGCCAGCGCAAGGCGTTCGTCTATTGGGCGGTTTGACCCTGCTGGACGCAGAGTTGAGCAAGACTCAGAACGGAACAAATGATGGCAACGAACCGATTGGTGTGCCGAAGACCCAAGCCAATATTGGTGGCGAATGGGATGTGCCTGGGCTCAATGGTCTGACACTGACCAGCCGTGTTATCTACACCAGCAGCCAGTACGTCAATGAGGCCAACAACCTTGAGATTCCTTCTTGGACTCGCCTGGATCTCGGCGCCCGCTATGGCTTCAAGGTTGAGCAGAAAGATGTGACCTTGCGAGCGCGCGTGGATAACGTTACCGGTCGTGACTACTGGGCGTCCACTGGCGGGTATCCGGGCTCCAACTACCTTGTCCTTGGTGCACCACGTACGCTCTCGGTCAGCGCGTCAGTCGACTTTTAAACGGAAAAGAGCAGGTTGGTAGTGAGCAAGGCGGGAGTTACGACTCCCGCTTTTTTGTGGGCGATCAAATGCCACGGATTTAGCAGGTCCAGGCATACACTGGCTTCTTGCGTCGATATAAAAACTAATCTGACGTTTTGACACACTTTAATCCAAACGCGGCCTGAATCAGGCTGTCCATCGGAAGCTGCGCTCAGACGCTGCGCGACTTCAAATGCCAGAGCTGAATTCGCGCCTACAACAAGAGCCCACGACCAGCCCGCTGCTCTCGTGTAAGCTCACAGACTGTTGGTTTAACCCCACGAGAGGCTTATGCGGTCCAACTTCCGTCGTTCCAACCTTGCCGCCCTGCGCGGGTTTACCCTGCCTGGCGATGCAATCACGATTCTGCCTTCTGCTGCCGATTACCGCCGTTGCCTGCTGGAGAAGATCGCTGCGGCTACCCGCCGGATCTACATCATCGCCCTGTATCTGCAGCAGGACGAAGCTGGCCAGGAGATCCTCGACGCGCTGTATGCCGCCAAGGCTGCCAGACCAGAGCTGGATGTGGTGGTGCTGGTCGACTGGTTCAGGGCCCAGCGCGGCCTGATTGGCGCCGGACGGCAATTGGGTAATGCCGCCTGGTATCAGGCTCAGCACCTGGAATACGACCAGGAAGTGCCGGTGTATGGCGTGCCGGTGCAAACGCGTGAGTTGTTCGGCGTCTTGCATTTGAAAGGCAGCGTGATCGATGACTGCGTGATCTACAGCGGCGCCAGTATCAACAACGTCTATCTGCACAAGCTCGACAAGTACCGTCTCGATCGCTACCACGTACTGGACAGTAAAGATCTGGCCGACTCGTTTCAGGACATGGTGCAGCGCGAAATACTGCCGTCTCACGCGGTTCATCGCCTGGACCTGCCGTCGCCACCCACTTCGCGCAGCTTGCGCAGTGAAATCCGGACCTTCCGCAATCACCTCAAGCGTGCAACGTACGACACCCATCAGGGCGACAGTGAAAACGGCGAGATGCGCGTTATTCCGCTACTGGGCGTCGGCCCGCGCAACGCCCTGAACCGCACGATTGTCGAGTTGATCGCAACAGCAAAACACCGCCTGACTATTTGCACGCCCTATTTCAACGTACCGTTGTCGATCAAGCGCGAAATCAACCGAGCCCTCAAGCGTGGTGTGAAGGTCGACATCATCATTGGCGACAAGACCGCCAATGACTTTTTCATACCGGCCGAGGAGCCGTTCAAGGTTATTTCCGCCCTGCCCTATCTGTACGAGATCAGCCTGCGCCGGTTCGCCCAGAAGCACCAGAACGCAATCACTCGCCACAAGTTGAACCTGCATTTGTGGAAGGATGGCGATAACACGTTCCACCTCAAGGGCATGTGGATTGATGATCGCTACACCCTGCTGACGGGCAACAATCTGAACCCGCGAGCGTTTAATCTGGATCTGGAAAACGGTCTGTTGATCGATGATCCCAAGAGCCAGTGGATTGCGCCAAGGGAAGCGGAAGTCGAGCAATTGATGCGCAATACGCAGCGGGTCGGCAAATACGATGAACTGGACACGTTGACCGATTACCCCTCTGCCGTGCGAACCTTCCTGCGCCGTGTCAGCCGGGTTCGTGCCGAGCGCCTGCTGTATCGCATTCTCTGATCGTGATCGGGTGCAGCAAAACCGACAACAGGACCCAACAGGTCGATCAGACTCGTACGCGCATTTTCCCGGCGGCGAAACGTAAACACCAGGTGCCGCCTAGAGACCATCATGCCCTCCACTAACATGAACACCACTGCGACCGACATGGGCGACCCCGTCAAGGCGCTGTATCGCAAAATCACCTGGAAGCTGATTCCGTTCCTGTGTTTCTGCTACCTGGCCGCGTACCTGGACCGGATCAACGTCGGCTTCGCCAAACTGCAGATGCTCGATCAACTGCACTTCAGTGAAACCGCATTCGGCCTGGGTGCGGGGCTGTTCTTCGTGGGCTACATCCTGTTCGAGGTGCCCAGCAACCTGGTGTTGGAAAAGGTCGGCGCGCGGCTCTGGATTGCCCGGATCATGATCACTTGGGGCCTGCTTTCGGCCTGCACCATGCTGGTCACCACACCGATGCAATTCTACGTTTTGCGCTTCTTGCTGGGCGCAGCTGAAGCCGGTTTTCTACCCGGTGTCCTGTTTTACCTGACGACCTGGTTCCCCACTTATCGACGTGGGCGCGTCATTGCCCTGTTCATGATCGGCCTACCGTTGTCGAGCGTGATTGGAGCACCGTTGTCCGGCTGGATCATGAGTCACTTCGATCAGACTGCCGGGCTGCGCGGCTGGCAGTGGTTGTTTATCCTGGAAGCAATCCCGAGCGTGCTGTTGGGCCTGTTGACGTTGTGGGCGCTGCCAAACAACCACCACGAAGCCAAGTGGATGAACGCGCAAGAAAGGACCTTGCTGGAAAGCGAGCTGCGTCTGGATGAAGCCGGTGGTAAAGACAGCAAGCAAAGCTTCCGCGACGGCTTCTTCAACCTGAAGGTCTGGATGCTCGGCGGTATCGACTTTTCGATCCTGCTCAGCGCTTATGCCATGGGCTTCTGGATGCCGACTTTCATTCGCAATGCGGGTGTGGTCGACACCTTCCATATTGGCGTACTGACCGCCCTGCCAAGTATTGCGGCACTGCTCGGCATGTTGCTGATCGGGGCCAGCTCAGACC
Source organism: Pseudomonas caspiana (assembly GCF_002158995.1). Lineage (GTDB taxonomy): Bacteria > Pseudomonadota > Gammaproteobacteria > Pseudomonadales > Pseudomonadaceae > Aquipseudomonas > Aquipseudomonas caspiana. The sequence continues at coordinate 125,110 of NZ_LOHF01000006.1, forward strand.
GTCATCGCGAACGGCGCTGGCACATCATCGTGCCCTTTCTGATTGGCTCGGTGGCGATGGCCAGCAGTACCTTTTTCACCCACGATCTGGTGGCGACGGTGGCGCTGTTTGCCATCGCTTCAGCGGCGATCATCGGTGCGGTGCCGGTATTCTTCAGCCTGCCTGCAACTTTCCTTACAGGTCGCGCCGCCGCCACCGGCTTCGCACTGGCGTGCTCGCTGGCGAACATTGCCGGGCTTGTCAGCAACTCGCTGATGGGCATGGCCATCGACATCACCGGAAGCAGCGCCGGGGCCATGTGGTTCTTCGCCGGATGCCTGATCCTGAGCAGCTTCCTGGTGATTGCACTGCCCGCGAAACTGGTGAATCGCTGAGGCCGTTGATTTGGGATGGTATCGCCCTGTGGGAGCGGTGCTTGCCCGCGATAA
>NZ_LOHF01000006.1:126062-223040 GCF_002158995.1 Pseudomonas caspiana
GAAGGAAAATCCCGGAGCCCGCACCTGTATTTTCAAACCAAATCAATCAACTGCTCACGCTGCGCGCCGGTCAGCATCGGGCCGAACCCGGCGCCAGCATTCTCCAGCATGTATTTCGGGTTACCGGTGCCGGGAATAACGCAGGTCACTGCCGGATGCGCCAGCAGGAACTTCAGAGCCAGTTGTGCCCAACTGGTCACACCCACTTGCGCTGCCCAGCCGGGCAACGGTCTGCCCTGCAGCCGCCCCAGCAAACCACCGCCGCCAAACGGCCGGTTACAGATCACCGCCACACCTTTCTCCCGGCACAACGGCAGGATTCGTTTCTCGACGGAGCGATCATCCAGCGCGTAATTGATCTGCAGAAAGTCCATCTGCTCTGCCTTGAGCACGGCCTCTACATCTTCATACGCCGACGACGTGTAATGGGTGATGCCGACATAACGGATGCGCCCTTCTTCCTTCCATTTGCGCAACGTCGGCAAGTGGGTTTTCCAGTCCAGCAGGTTGTGAATCTGCATCAGATCAATGCGGTCGGTCTGCAACAGTTTGAAAGACTCTTCCATCTGCTGAATGCCTTCCTGACGGCCTCGGGTCCAGACCTTGGTAGCCAGAAATGCGGGTGAACGCGGTTTATGAATCGACAGCAGCTCACCGGTGGTCTGCTCGGCGCGGCCATACATGGGCGAGCTGTCGACCAGCGTGCCGCCTTTTTCAAACAGCGCATCAAGCACCGCAGACAGATTCTTGTACGCCGGACTAGAGGTCGCGACATCAAAACCACGGTAAGTACCCAATCCCACCATGGGTAGTGGCTCGTTGCTCGACGGGATGGCTCGGGTCAGCATGGTGTTTGCTCCTGTGTCCAGGGTCGAAGGTGAAGTGGGCGACGGGATCGTCGGCGGACTGGACTGCGCAGCGGCCGAATCGAACGTGAATACCGCCGAAGCACCGGCGGCCAGGGTGAGTATTTTTCTGCGCGTAAAAACCGCAGGATGCGTCATGGAATTCCCCCTTTATTTGCGGGTGCCTGACTTTGTCGGGACACAGGTTGAACGACCGGTGACGGCGGCACGTCAGACTTGTATCGACTCACTGACAGGTACAAGACAATGGACAAGATGATCACCGTAGATCAACTGGCTACCACAGACCTTAGAACAATCAACGAAATCTGGCTGAGTGGATCCACCGAACTGTGTTTATGGCGCGCCGAACAGGTGTTCACCCACGACATGCTCAGCGAAGGTACTCACGACCAGAACAGCAGTCGCTTGCTGGTGAAAGTGGAGGACATAGAAGACCAGGCAACCGTGGTCGGCATTGAGGGCAAGGTTCGGGAGTTGCTGAAGGGAATGAGCATGGAAGGCGCGTTTTATCCGGCTGAACGCGCGGATACGCATGGGTGAAACTACCGGATTTTCCAATTTAAACGCTATTCCCTGTGGGAGCTGGGCTTGCCCGCGATTGGGTTTGCAGAGTATCGCGGGCAAGCCCAGCTCCCACACAGGATTGCATTTCAGATCAAGTATCTTTGTCGCAACTGAGCTCAAAGGGAATTGAACTCCGAACAAGCTCAACGCCCTTCGACGCCCAACTGTTTCCACATCTTCTTGGTAATCCGCTGCCGATTGGTATAGCCCTTCCACGGATCAGCCTTGAGCTTGCGCAAGCGCTCTTGCACGTTCCCAACGTTCCACTGCTGGGCGGACTTCAGGCCTTCCAGCTCCTCGCGGGACACAGGCACCGACACAGGTAATCCCGGTCTGGCACGTACCGAATACGCGGTTACGGTGCTGGCGCCACGGCTGTTACGCAGATAATCGATGAAGATTTTCCCGACCCGGTTTTTCGGCCCCATGGTTGCGGTGAAACGCTCGGGCAGTTGCTTGGCAATGAACTCGGCGATGGCTTTGGCGAAACCTTTCACTGTTTCCCAGTCCGCCTGACGCTGTAACGGCACGATGATGTGCATCCCCTTGCCGCCACTGGTTTTGATAAACGCCTGCAAACCCAACTCATCCAGCACCGCCAGGGTCATTTGCGTGGCTTCGATCATGCTGCGCCATGGCAGAGCGTCATCCGGGTCAAGATCGAGTACAAAGTGGTCAGGGGTTTCGATGCGATCACTGGTCGCGCCCCAGGTGTGCAATTCGATGGTGCCCATTTGCGCTGCGCCTACCAGCGCTTGCACGGTGTCGATCTCCATCAGGCGTGCATGCCCCGGGTCCAGCTCCGGTTCAAGTTGCTTGATGTTGGGAATGGCAAGCTTTTCCGAGTGTTTCTGAAAGAACTGCTCCCCAGCGACACCCTCCGGACAGCGTAACAAGGACACGGGCCGATCTTTCAGATACGGCAGGATCCAGTCGGCGATCTCTTCATAGTAATGCGCGAGCTCGGCTTTCTGGGTGCCGCTCTCGGTATCGATCACCCGCTCTGGATGGCTGATATTCACGTCGGCAATCACTACTCGACCTCTGCTCGCAACGGCGGGCTTCTCGGGCTTCTCGGGCTTTTCTGACTTGGCTCGAGATGCTTTCTTGAGATTTTTAGCCGCTTGCGGATATTCATGAACGACCTGACTGGCAGGCTTATCACTGCGCAGCGCGATAAAGGCACCCTGCCGAATGATCCCTTCTCGCGTCCATTCAGCGAACTCCGCTTCGCAGACCAGTTCAGGCTCAATCCAGTGAACGCCACGCCCTTGAGCGCTGGTGAGTTTTTTCGCCAGGGGTGAAGAATCACGCTCCAGTTTTTTCAGGCGTTCGCTGATTTGTTTAAGTGTCCGCTCGGAGAAGCCGGTACCGACTCGACCTGCATACACCAGCCCCGAATCCTCATCGTCGCCGTTTACCGCCAGCAACAATGCACCAAACCCGCTACGTGAGCCTTGTGGCTGGGTAAAGCCGACGATGACGAACTCCTGACGTAAGCGGCACTTGAGCTTGATCCAGTCCGGATTGCGTTTGCTCAGATAGAGACTGCCGGCCCGTTTGCCAATTACGCCTTCCAGGCCCATAGCGCTGGCGCTTTCGACAATATCCTTGTGACGGGACATGAACGCATCCGAGAAGCGCAACAGCTTGCTACGGCTTTTGCCAAGCAGCTTTTTCAGCGCAGCGCGGCGCTCCTCCACCGGGGTTTCCCGCAGATCCTGCCCTTCAATGAACGGTGCATCGAAAAGGAAATACACCACGTCTTTACTGCGGCCGACCTCAAAAGCATTTTGCAGAGCCTGAAAATCAGGAAGGCCTTCGTCGTTGAGCATGACCATTTCGCCGTCGAGCCAACTGTCTTTGGGCCCCAAGGATTGCAGCGCCTTGGCCTGTAACGGCAGACGGTCGGTCCAGTCATTGCCGTTGCGGCTGAACAACCGCACCTCACCGTCGAGAATCCGGGTCATGATCCGGTAGCCATCGAATTTGATTTCGTACAGCCACTCCCCGTTGGGGGGCGCATCTACCAATGTGGCGAGTTGCGGGGCGAGCGTTTCAGGGACCACGCTTACGGCCTTGCTGGTTTTTGCAGCTTTTGTCTTTGCGAGTTTGGTATTGGCAGATTTGGCTTTAGGCGCCGCGGTTTTAGCCGGGGCCGCTTTTTTCCCCGTCGCCGGTTTGCCCACCAACTTGCCGCTGATCACGCTTTGCGGCTGATCGGCAACGATGTCGTATTCAGCGCCAGGCCTGGCAATCTCATCTTTCTCCTTGATCAGCAGCCATTGTTCCTTGTCGCCACTGCCTTTCAGCCGGGTGCGCACCAGCGCCCATTCACCGGTGAGTTTTTCCCCAACCAGTGTGAACTTGAGCTTGCCATCTTTATACGTTTGCTGCGGATCGCCATGCGGCTGCCAGATACCGCGATCCCAGACGATGACATCACCCGCGCCATACTGACCTTCGGGAATGCTGCCTTCAAAACTGCCATAACCCAGCGGGTGATCCTCGACATGGACCGCCAGACGCTTATGGGTCGGATCAAGGCTTGGCCCTTTGGGCACTGCCCAGCTTTTCAGAGTGCCATCCAGCTCCAGTCGAAAATCGTAATGCAGGTTGCGCGCATCGTGCTTGTGGATCACGAAACTCAGGGCGTGCGCGGCCTTACCTTTCCTGGCCTTGACCGGTGCCTCCGCAGGCTCACTGGTGATATCAAAATTACGTTTGCGGGCATATTCGCTGGGCTGCTTGGCCATGGTTGATCCTCTGCGACGTCAGGCAATACCCCTCAAGATGCCTTGGTGGTTTTCTTGCGCGGTGGTGTTCGGCGTTTGGCCGGCGCTTTTTCTGCAGGCTCGGCTTTTTTGGCGGTCGGTTTTGCCGGTTTTTTGCTGACCGAACCTTTACCCGCCAGGCTACGTTTAAGCAGCTCAGTGAGGTCGATGACGTCGGCGCTTTTACGATCAGTGTCCTCCGGCTCGGTTTCGACACTTTCGAGCTTGCCTTCCCGGGCCTTGGTTTCCACCAGTCCCATGATTTGATCCTGGAAGGTGTCGCGGTAATCCTCCGGCGTCCAGTCGGCGCTCATGTCTTCCACCAGACGCTTGGCCATGGCCAGTTCGCTTTTATTGAGCTTCACATCGGTGACCGCATCGGTCAGTTCCAGCGTATCCAGGCCACGCACTTCCGACGGCCAGCGCAGCAACACCAGGACCATCGCCGACTCCAGCGGCATTACCGCAGCCAGGTGCTGGCGGGTATGCAGGACGACATTGGCGAGCGCGACTTTCTTGGTTTGCACGAGGGTTTCGCGCAACAAGGCGTACACCTTCTCGCCGCGCTTGTCAGGGGCCAGGTAGTAAGGCGTTTCAATGTTTTGCAGCGGGATCTGATCGCCCGCAACGAAACCGAAAATTTCGATGGTCTGGGTCGACTTGGGGTGAGCGGCGCGGATTTCTTCTTCGCTGAGGACTACATAGCGGCCCTTCTCGTATTGCACACCCTTGACGATGTTTTCCTTGGTCATCTCTTTGCCGGTGACCTTGTTGATGCGCTTGTAACCCACTGGATCCATGCTGCGCTTGTCCAGCCAGTCGAAATCCACCCCCTGCGAAGAGGTCGCCGAAACCAGCGCGACGGGGATATGCACCAGCCCGAAACTGATCGCGCCCTTCCAGATTGCCCTTGCCATCGCCTGATTCCCTTTATGAGGTGTTTAAAAGTGACCGGGGCGATGCGACAAAAGTTTCGAGGGGAGTGACGGGGTGTTGTGGAGTATGAAAAAACCCGCCTTGGCGGGTTTATTCAACGCAGTCAGCAAATGACCTTATGCAATGCGAGGGACAAACGCTCCGGGATCGACGTGGAACCGCGCTGCAAGTCTGGCCACCATCTCGATGGTCAAACGACGCTGCCCGCTGAGAATGCGTGACACCACGCTCTTATCGCCAATTTCCGGAAGGTCTGCACCGGTTAACTGGTTTTGCAGCATCAATGCCTTGAGCAGGTCCACTTCCGTCAACCCGGCTATACGCGCATTGAATGCCGAGAACTGCGGTGCATTGCTTTCGTAACGCTCAACGGTGTCACAGAGAATCTCGAGTAAATTGCTTTCGACAGACGTCAGTTCCTGGCCGTCGGTGAGTTCATCGATGACAGTCAACGCCTGCTGATAGTCCTCTGGCGAGTCGATGTGATGCAGGAAATGCGCCCCTAGACGATCCATGTCCAGACGAAGTGTTTCCATACGCTGCGCCAATTCGCGAATGGCAGTCTTATCTACGGTTCGTTCGGCTACTGCAGGACTCATGGTCGGATCCCCGTTTTGTGCTTTTGGTACCACTTGTTTGCCTTGGTGTATTCGGCGTGGGTGTAGATGTGTTTTACGAAAACCAGTTGCTTGCTGAATTCAATAGCGGCAACCAACCGTAAATTGTTGCCGCCAATGTCGATCACATACCAGCCGTTTCTATGCGTGAAGCGATCCAGCGTGTTGAAAGTGCTTTTGAGCTCATTGGAGGTGTCGGCCGTTGACCGACTCAGCAAGCGATAGGTGGCATCAAGGTTCGCAGCATCATTGGGATACCTCCTTGAAGCGTCATCAAATGCGATCTTCTTGAAAACCCTCATCCATCATCCCTGCTGAATTTTTGGCAACCTTAGAAGCGCGTTGCCAATTTGTCAACCTCATCAATCTTCGACCTGCCTCATCAGACGCAGCTGCCTGCGAATAGACGTCATATTCGATAACGATATAAAAATATGGATATCCGTTCTTTTGAGGAATAAATCCGACCCTTTATAACTAGCCACCTACTGCTGGCTGAGCAACAGCCAACCAACACATCAGCGCCGCTTGCGGCTCAAGGGTTTTGTCATGGATGTTTTCTGGTTCCTTCCGACTCACGGCGACGGCCATTTTCTGGGCACCACCAAAGGTGCTCGCCCAGTCACCTTGAACTACCTCAAACAGGTGGCTCAAGCGGCAGACGATCTGGGCTACCACGGCGTACTGATCCCGACCGGTCGTTCATGTGAAGACTCCTGGGTAATTGCCTCTGCGCTGGTGCCGTTGACCGAAAAACTGAAGTATCTGGTGGCGATTCGTCCGGGCATCATTTCACCTACCGTTTCGGCGCGCATGGCGGCAACTCTGGATCGTCTGTCTGGCGGCCGGTTGTTGATCAACGTGGTAACCGGCGGTGACCCTGATGAAAACCGCGGCGACGGCAGTTTCCTCGATCACAGCGAACGTTACGAAGTCAGCGATGAATTCCTGCAGATCTGGCGTCGTGTTCTGCAAGGCGAAGCCGTGGATTTCGAAGGCAAGCACTTGCGCGTGCAGAACGCCAAAGCGCTGTATCCGCCGATTCAGAAACCTTATCCGCCGCTGTACTTCGGGGGCTCGTCCGAAGCCGCTCATGAACTGGCTGCCGATCAGGTGGACGTCTATTTGACCTGGGGCGAACCTCCGGCTGCCGTCGCAGAAAAACTTGCCGATGTCCGCGAACGCGCAGCACGCAAAGGCCGCACCGTGAAATTCGGTATCCGCCTGCACGTCATTGTCCGCGAAACCAGTGAAGAGGCCTGGAAAGCAGCCAGCACGCTGATCGAGCACATCAGCGACGAAACGATTGCGGCCGCCCAGAAATCCTTCTCGCGCTTTGATTCCGAAGGCCAGCGCCGCATGGCGGCCTTGCACGACGGCCGCCGGGACAATCTGGAAATCGCGCCAAATCTGTGGGCAGGCGTGGGCCTGGTTCGGGGTGGCGCCGGTACCGCATTGGTGGGTAACCCGCAGGAAGTCGCCGCGCGAATCAAGGAATACGCCGATCTGGGGATCGAGAGCTTCATCTTCTCCGGCTATCCGCATCTGGAAGAAGCCTATCGCTTCGCCGAACTGGTCTTCCCGTTGCTGCCTGAGCCGTATCGCAGCCTGGCAGGGCGTGGCATCACCAACCTGACCGGACCGTTCGGGGAAATGATTGCCAACGATTTGCCGCCGCAGAAGTAGGAGTCAGTTTTCGGTAGGCGCCAACGTGTTAGAGGCACGGAGATTCTGAGCAATCAGGCCCGATGCCTCGCCAACAAGTTGGCTCCTGCAGGTAATTGTCGACTCCAATAAAAAAGAAGTGAGCCCCATGCAGCTACTGACCCTACCGCCGAACCCCGCGCTGGCGACTTCAATCCGCGCTACAGCTCAGGTGTTCGAAGACCCAAAATCCAAAGCCTTGCTGGCCCACCTCAAGCAGGTGGCGCCCAGCGACGCCAGCGTATTGATCATTGGCGAAACCGGCACCGGCAAAGAGTTGGTTGCGCGGCATATTCATAACCTCAGCGAACGTCGTAACCAGCCGTTCGTTGCGGTCAATTGCGGTGCATTTGCAGAGTCGCTGGTGGAAGCCGAGCTGTTCGGCCACGAGAAAGGCGCCTTTACCGGAGCCTTGAACGCCAAGGCTGGCTGGTTCGAAGAGGCCAATGGCGGCACGCTGTTCCTCGATGAAATCGGCGATCTGCCCATGCCGATACAGGTCAAGCTGTTGCGTGTGCTGCAAGAACGGGAGGTCGTGCGGCTGGGCTCACGCAAGAGCATTCCCATCAACGTCAGGGTGCTCGCAGCGACTAACGTGCAACTGGAAAAAGCGATCAATGCCGGGCATTTCCGCGAGGATCTGTATTACCGCCTGGATGTGGTCAACCTCGAACTGCAACCGTTGCGCGAACGTCCCGGCGATATTCTTCCACTCGTCAGACACTTTATCGACGTGTACAGCCTGCGTCTGGGATACGGACCAATCCGCATTACCGCCGAAGCGGAGCGGAAACTGCAAAGCTACAGTTGGCCAGGCAATATTCGCGAGCTGGAAAACGTCATTCACCACACGCTGTTGATCTGCCGTGACGGGCTGATTCAACGTGATGACCTGCGATTGTCGAACCTGCGCATCGAGCGCCAGGACGATCAACCTGCAAACGACGAATCTGTCGACGCGTTACTGGAGCGGGCTTTCCATAAGCTGTTCGAAGAACAGGCTGGCGCGTTGCACGAAAAAGTCGAAGATGCGTTGCTGCGGGCGGCTTACCGTTTCAGTCACTGCAACCAGGTCCATACCGCTGCCCTGCTGGGCCTTACACGCAACGTCACTCGTACCCGACTGATCAAGATTGGCGAACTGGCGGTTAACAAACGACGGGCTGGAGAAAATTTGCAGGGCGACCGGGTAATGCAGGTTTCAGTCTGAACAGTGCTCTGCCTCTCAGCCCCTGGCCGGTATGTACCGAGTGACCTGCCAGGTATTGAACGTCACTGCGCTGACATGATGCCGTCGCAGCAGCGCGATGAAATCCTGCTCACTCGATTCGGCATTGAGTAACGCTTCTTCACTGGCTCGCCTTGATTGCCAAAGGGTCTGGCCGAGCACTCTGCAGCCATCATTACTGGCCTGGACCGTGGCGCTGATAAAACCGGGATAAGTGCAGGTGTAGCGCTCCACTTGCTCGGTCAAGGCAACGACCAGACTGGCCTGCTGGGCGGGATTTACGGTGAATTCAATAAGCTGATTAAAGCGAGGATTCTCTTCTGCTAACTGCATGACAGCCTCCCGTTAAAAAATATAACCACCTGATTTTTAGTGATTTTCTATAGGAGCTCACGAGCACCGCGAGGCAGCGATAATGGTGTATCAGGCAAGACGCCATCGCGGCCTCGCGGTGCTCGTGCGCTCCTACAGGTTTCTTGTCTACTGAGCGACAGTGGCCCCTACAGGGTGTTGCCAACCAAGGCCTCGAAGGGTAAAACCTCTACTTAACTAGAGGTCAAGCATCCACTTATGACAATCAGCAAAAAATCCGGACCTGCCAGCAAACAACTGACCGTCGGCCAATTGGCGGCCCGCAGCGGTGTCGCGGTCACTGCCCTGCACTTTTATGAAACCAAGGGGTTGATCAGCAGCCAGCGCAATGCGGGCAATCAGCGTCGTTACCCCAGAGAAATGCTGCGTCGAGTGGCCTTGATCAAAGTCGCACAACGTCTGGGCATCCCGCTGGCGAGCATTCATGCCGCCCTGCAAACTCTGCCGGAAAAGCGTACGCCGACGGCGGCGGACTGGAATAAATTGTCGGCTCAGTGGAAAGACGAACTCGACGACCGCATCGCCCGCCTGACAGACCTGCGCGATCAGCTCACCGGCTGCATCGGCTGCGGCTGCCTCTCGATGCAAGCCTGTCCGCTGCGCAACTGGGGGGATAAATTGGGCGAACAGGGCAATGGGCCGGTTTTGCTGGATCAGGATTGAAGAGTTTCAGCGCCTGTATCGTCCCAGACCTGAGGACGCCCCAACAGGCGTTACTTCGTTGGAGCGAGGCTTGGTCTGGGCCGTATCCGGACGATATAGGCGTAAGGTCTCAAGCCAAATGAGTTCCGACCAACCGCCCCGCCAACGCCTTGGCCTGCAGCGCTACATCAGTCACGGCTGTACTCTCCCACCACAAACCGCGTAATGGCGGGCCCATGGCGAACAGCCGGTCAGAGACCTGCCCTTGCGCATCCAGTACTGCCCCGCCATGGTCTGCGGCAATACCCAGCGCCAGCGGGCCAGGTTGAATCAGACCTCGGGCCAGCAGTTGTCGAGGCAGAGGCCGGTCCACGCGTCGCCAATCGTATTCAATACCCGTGGAATTGATCAGCGCATCCCCCACAACCGTTGATGACTCAACCTGACCACGGTGTCGTACACGAATCTGCAATTGACCCGATGGCAAAACCTCAAACCCTTGCAGTGAAGCGGCCTGAACTGTGACGCGCCCTTCATCTATAAGCTGCGCAAGCAGGGCAGCGCTCAGCGGCGGTGAACGATGGTGATGACTTTCCCACCACGGCCGTACATGACGCACAAACTGACGGCGCTGCACATCCGAGGCCTGACTCCATAACCGGCCGATGTTAGCCCGCACGGTATCCAGCGGTGCCTGCCAGTCGATTCCGCTTTCAATCGCCTGCGCGCATTGCTCACGCACTTTGCGCAGCAACTGCCGTGGACTACGAATAGTGTGATCTTCGGCGAGAAAGTCTGCCCAGACAGGCGGCTGACGACGCACATGAGGCAGCAATCCATGCCGGGAAAAAATATCGATGGGACCGCGATGTCCCGACTGCTGCAACGACACAACAGCATCGACCATGGTCAGTCCGGAACCAATGATCAGCACCCGCGCCTGCGGATCAAGCTGGCGCATCGCGCTTACATCCCACGGATCCACCGCAGCAGCATTGAGTCCATTCGAGTGCCGTTGCGGCGTCCGCGACGCGGCGTACATCCCCGTGGCCAAAACCGCAAAACGCCCTTGCAGGGACTGACCATCGGCCAGGCTAAGCGTCACGCCCTGCCCGCTCGTCTGCAGGTCGATCACTTCGCCACGCACATGCTCGACACTTGAGCCGTAACTCGCGCCAGTCAATCGAGCTTCTGCCAGCCGCTGCTGCACGTACAAACCAAAGATACCCCGCGGCGGAAACAACTCAGCCACCGGCACATCCTGCTCAAAGGATTCAGGCCAGCCACCGTCGGCGATGAATTGCGTCAGCCATTGGGTCAAATCGTCGGCGTTGTCCGGGTCGACACTCATGCGCGCCGCGTTGCCATTAAGCGTATGCCCCAACTCCGTGGCGCTGTAGGCCTCGCCCCGCCCCAGCTCACTGCGCGTTTCAATAATCGAAACACGCCGTTTACCCGGCAAGCGCAGCAGTTGGACCGCAAGCATGCTGCCGCTAAGGCCACCGCCGACGATCAGAACGTCAGCGGGTTGTTTGTCAGTGGAACTCATAGATCAGGGTCGCTCTTCGAAGTCTCAAGCCGGGGTCGATACCCACAACCGTGTCCAATGCACAGCCCGTGCCCGCTGCCGATTGTCCCTGTTCAGGCGAGATCACCCCCGCACTGTTGTTGGAGAAGATGCTGGAGCCGATATAACTGTTGATTCACTGTTTATCAGGCAACACCTCAAAGCACCACGTTACGGACAAATCGTACCCGGACCGGCCCCTCATTGCGGTAGCTGTGGGCTTGATTGCTGGCAAACATGAAAAACTCCCCCGGCCCGACCGCCTGACTGCGCTCGACCAGACTCACCGTAAGCTGCCCTTCGACCACGTAGACCTGTTCACTCCAGCCATCCGGGTCGGCTTCGGACTGATACGCTTCCCCCGGCTCCAGGCAGAACTCCCAGAGTTCGACTTCACGTCTGGCGGTGGCTTTGGCTAAAAGAACGGCACGGCTGCCCGGTATCGAACCTGCCCAGGCCACTTCGTTGATGCGACTGGGGTCACGGTGCTCGGGTGCCTGGATCAGATCGCTGAACGCTACATCCAGTGCTTCGGCAACGCGATCAAGCGTTGCAAGACTGACGTTTTTCTCGCCCGCCTCGATGGCCACCAACATGCGCCGACTGACTCCGGATTTTTCCGCCAGCGCGGTCTGGCTCATATCCTGCCCGTTGCGCAGTCGTCGCACGTTTTGACTGACGTGCTGCAAGACGGGCGCGCGTTGCGAATTGTCGTTGCTCAATATTTTATTCTCTCGAAACCGTTGCGCAGTATACTGCCCAGCTTTAAAGCCCAGGTCTATGTGTCACGCAAGCCCTTCAAAGCAGTGAGAAGCATGAAGTCTACCTCTATAACGCCCCGTATCAGCAAAGCGGAAATCGTACTGATCCTGATCACCCTGCTGTGGGGTGGCACATTTCTGATCGTACAACACGCCATGACCGTCAGCGGTCCGATGTTTTTTGTCGGGCTGCGTTTTGCTGCAGCCGCAATCATCGTCGCGCTGTGCTCATTGAGCGTTTTGCGCGGTATGACCTTGCTGGAAATTAAAGCCGGGGTCGCTATCGGAGCAGCAATCATGCTCGGCTATGGCTTGCAGACCATCGGGCTGCAGACTATTCCCAGCAGCCAGTCGGCATTCATTACCGCGCTTTATGTGCCTTTCGTACCGTTGTTGCAATGGCTGGTGCTGGGACGCCGCCCGGGGTTGATGCCCAGCGTGGGGATCTGTCTGGCCTTTACCGGGTTGATTCTGCTGGCCGGTCCCACGGGCGCGACCCTGCAATTCAGCCCCGGTGAAATAGCGACGATCATCTGTGCAATCGCAGTGGCCGCTGAAATCATCATGATCGGTGCCTACGGTGGCAAGGTCGATGTACGCCGGGTCACCGTGGTGCAACTGGCAACCGCCTCGTTGCTGTCGTTCCTGATGATAGTGCCGACGGGCGAAACCTTACCGGACTTTTCCTGGATGCTGGTCACCAGCGCTGTAGGACTGGGGGCCATGAGCGCGGTGATTCAAGTGGCCATGAACTGGGCACAGAAAACCGTTTCTCCCACCCGTGCCACGGTGATCTATGCCGGTGAGCCGGTTTGGGCTGGAATCTTCGGCCGTCTTGCGGGTGAACGCCTGCCAGGCGTTGCTTTGATTGGTGCAGCCCTGATCGTCGCGGCGGTGATCGTCAGTGAAATGAAGCGCCGTACTAAACCCGCTGAAGAACAACCTGAGACCGATCAAGCGTTTAAAGAAACAGATTGAACACGCGATAAATCCGACTATAAATAAAGCGAACTCAGCTTCTGCCTACAAGGTCTGTAGGATTCTGCGACACCTTGGCGTTTGGTGATACACAGCCCAGCACGTATGATCCTTGACATTTCCCTGCAGATTAGAAGCCTATGTCTCTGATAGTTCTACTGCTTCTGCCTTTCATTGGCAGCTGTCTGGCGGCAATTTTGCCGCACAACGCTCGTAATACTGAATCCATTCTCGCTGGCCTTGTGGCCGTTACCGGTGCGATTCAGGTTGCCTTGTGGTATCCACAAATCGTCGACGGCGGCGTGATCCGCGAAGAATATTTCTGGTTACCCAGCCTGGGGCTGAACTTCGTCCTGCGCATGGACGGTTTCGCCTGGATGTTCTCCATGCTGGTGCTGGGCATCGGCACGCTGGTTTCGTTATACGCCCGTTACTACATGTCTCCGGACGATCCGGTACCGCGCTTTTTCGCTTTTTTCCTGGCGTTCATGGGCGCCATGCTGGGTCTGGTGATTTCCGGCAACCTGATTCAGATCGTATTTTTCTGGGAACTGACCAGCCTTTTCTCGTTCCTGTTGATTGGTTATTGGCACCACCGGGCGGATGCCCGACGCGGCGCTTATATGGCCTTGATGGTCACCGGCGCAGGCGGCCTGGCTTTGCTGGTAGGCGTCATGCTGCTCGGCCATGTCGTGGGCAGTTATGACCTGGACCGAGTGCTGGCGTCCGGCGATGCCATTCGCGCCCATGCGCTGTACCCGGTGCTGCTGACGCTGATCCTGATCGGCGCATTGAGCAAAAGTGCGCAGTTCCCGTTCCACTTCTGGCTACCCCACGCGATGGCCGCCCCGACGCCGGTGTCGGCGTATCTGCACTCGGCAACCATGGTCAAGGCCGGGGTGTTCCTGCTGGCACGTTTCTGGCCTGCATTGTCAGGCAGCGAACAATGGTTCTGGATCGTCAGCGGCGCAGGCGCCTGCACTCTGATCATCGGTGCCTACGCAGCGATTTTTCAGAATGACCTCAAGGGCCTGCTGGCCTATTCGACCATCAGCCATCTGGGTTTGATTACCCTGTTGCTGGGCCTGAACAGCCCATTGGCGGCGGTCGCTGCGGTCTTCCACATTCTTAACCACGCGACCTTCAAGGCCTCGCTCTTCATGGCTGCGGGGATCATCGACCATGAAAGCGGCACGCGGGACATCCGCAAGTTAAGCGGACTGATCACACTGATTCCTTACACGGCGACGCTAGCGATGGTCGCCAGCGCCTCCATGGCGGGCGTTCCGCTGCTGAACGGCTTCCTGTCCAAAGAAATGTTTTTTGCCGAAACGGTTTTCGTCAGCTCTTCAGCCTGGGTGGAGATGGCCTTGCCGGTGATCGCAACTATCGCCGGGGCATTCAGTGTTGCCTATTCGTTGCGCTTCACCGTAGATGTGTTCTTCGGCCCGAAAGCCACAGACCTGCCCCACACGCCTCATGAACCACCGCGCTGGATGCGTGCGCCGGTAGAGTTTCTGGTGATTGCCTGTGTAATCGTCGGAATATTCCCTGCGCAATCCGTCGCGCCCTTGCTGGCCGCCGCCGCGCACCCCGTCGTAGGCGGCACGTTGCCGGAATACAGCCTGGCCATCTGGCATGGCTGGAACGCGCCAATGATCATGAGCCTGATTGCGATGGCTGGCGGCGTTCTGCTCTATCTGCTGCTGCGCAAGTCGTTCAAACAGAACCGCTTCACCGGCCCGCCGCTGGTACAGCGCATGAATGGCAAACGCTTCTTCGAGCGTTCAATGGTGATCATGACCCGCTGGGCGCGGCGTTTCGAAAGCCGTATCAGCACCCGCCGTCTGCAACCGCAGTTGTTCCTGGTGGTATTGGCAGCACTGATCGGCGGTTTCATCCCGATGTACTTCAGCGGTTTGACTTGGGGTGACCGACCGAAAATCCCGGGCTCGGGAGTCTTCGTTACGCTGTGGCTGATCGCGATTGCCTGCGCATTGGGCGCGGCATGGCAGGGTAAATATCACCGTCTCGCTGCCGTCATCATGGTCAGCGTTTGCGGACTGATGACTTGTGTCACCTTCGTCTGGTTCTCTGCGCCGGATCTGGCCCTGACCCAATTGGTGGTCGAGGTGGTTACCTCGGTGCTGATCCTGTTGGGCCTGCGCTGGCTGCCACGACGCAACGAGAACGTCGCACCTTCGGTCAGCAGCCGAATTCGTGCACGCACCCGCCGCATTCGCGACCTGATCCTTTCAGTCCTGGTCGGCGGCGGTATGGCGCTGCTGTCTTACGCGATGCTGACTCGCGCGACCCCCAACACCATTTCTTCGTTCTACCTCAGCCGCGCGATTCCCGAAGGCGGTGGCAGCAACGTAGTGAACGTGATGCTGGTGGATTTCCGGGGCTTCGATACCTTCGGCGAAATCACCGTCCTGGCGGCTGTGGCGCTGACCGTGTTTGCCCTGCTGCGCCGCTTCCGTCCGCCCAAGGAAAGCATTCCGCTACCCGCTCAGCAACGCTTGCTGGCGCCGGATGTGGCAACCGATCTGGTCAACCCGCGCAGCGCCAGCGATACCGCACTGGGCTTCATGATGGTTCCAGCAGTGCTGGTACGTTTGCTTCTGCCGATTGCGGTGCTGGTGTCGATGTACCTGTTCATGCGTGGGCATAACCAGCCCGGCGGTGGTTTTGTTGCCGGACTGGTGATGTCCGTGGCGTTCATCCTGCAATACATGGTTGCCGGCACGCAGTGGGTCGAGGCACAGATGAGCCTGCGGCCTTTGCGCTGGATGGGTACCGGGTTGTTGTTCGCGATTGGCACCGGTCTGGGATCAATGTTCTTCGGTTACCCGTTCATGACCACCCATACCGCGCATCTGGATCTGCCGCTACTGGGCGATTTCCACGTCGCCAGCGCGTTGTTTTTCGATGTCGGGGTCTATGCGGTTGTCGTGGGATCGACACTGCTGATTCTGACGGCACTGGCGCACCAATCGGTCCGTAGCCACCGCCCTACTTCGCTGCCTAAACCGGTACCGAACCCCATCGCAGATATTGTCGCCGCACAACAAGGAGCCTCCTGATGGAAGAAGTTATCGCGATTGCCATTGGCGTACTGGCCGCCTCAGGCGTCTGGCTGATCCTGCGGCCGCGGACCTTTCAGGTGGTCATGGGGCTTTGCCTGCTGTCCTATGGCGTCAATCTGTTCATCTTCAGCATGGGCAGCCTGTTTATCGGCCGTGAGCCGATCATCAAGGACGGCGTTCCCCAAGACCTGCTGCACTACACCGACCCGCTGCCACAGGCGCTGGTCCTCACGGCCATCGTAATCAGCTTTGCCATGACCGCACTGTTTCTGGTGCTGCTGCTGGCATCCAGAGGGTTGACCGGCACCGACCACGTTGACGGCCGGGAGCCCAAAGAATGACGTTGATGAATCAACTGATCGTTGCCCCCATTCTGCTGCCACTGCTGACTGCCGCAATCATGCTCTGGCTCGGCGAGAAGCATCGTCCGCTGAAGGCGCGCATCAATCTGTTTTCGAGCATGCTGGGCCTGGCGATCTCTGTAACCTTGTTCATGTGGGTACAGAAAACCGGAACCACAGGCTCAATCGGCGTGTATCTGCCCGGCAACTGGGAAGTGCCGTTCGGCATTGTTCTGGTAGTCGATCACCTGTCGGCAATGATGCTGGTGCTGACGGGAATCGTCGGGGTTTGCGCCTTGCTCTTCGCCCTGGCGCGCTGGGATCGCGCGGGCGCCAGCTTCCATGCCTTGTTTCAGATTCAACTGATGGGTCTGTATGGCGCGTTCCTGACCGCTGACCTGTTCAACCTGTTCGTTTTCTTCGAAGTCATGCTGGCTGCATCCTACGGCTTGATGCTGCATGGCTCGGGCCGCGCCCGTGTCTCTGCGGGCCTGCATTACATCGCGATCAATCTTTTGGCGTCCTCGCTGTTCCTGATTGGCGCAGCCTTGATCTATGGCGTTACCGGCACGCTGAACATGGCCGATCTGGCCATCAAGATCCCGCAAGTGCCGGAAGCCGATCTGGGTCTGCTGCACGCCGGCGCGGCGATTCTTGCGGTGGCGTTTCTGACCAAGGCTGGCATGTGGCCGCTGAACTTCTGGCTAGTCCCTGCCTACTCTTCCGCCAGCGCGCCAGTAGCGGCCATTTTCGCGATCATGACCAAGGTCGGTATTTACACGCTGTTGCGACTCTGGACCCTGCTGTTTTCGGTCCAGGCTGGCCCGTCGGCGTTTTTTGGCGGCGACTGGCTGATCTATGGCGGTATGGCGACGATCCTGACCGCTGCGGTGGCGATCATCGCCGCACAACGACTGGAGCGCATGGCCGCCCTGAGCATTCTGGTCTCGGCCGGCATCCTGCTGTCGGCCATCGGCTTCGCCCAGCCGAGTCTGACGGCAGGCGCTCTGTTCTACATGGTCAGCTCCACCTTGGCCCTTAGCGCGATGTTCCTGCTCGCAGAGCTCATCGAACGCTCGCGCTCAGCCAACGAGCTACCGTTAGAGGACGATGCCGACCAGTTACCGCGTACCGTGGAGTCGTTAAACCCACCGCCAGGCACCAACCTGGATGACCAGCAAAAAGCGGTGGTCGGCCAGGTGATTCCGATGACCGTGGCCTTCATCGGTTTGAGTTTCATTGCTTGCGCGTTGCTGATCATCGGCATGCCTCCGCTTTCAGGCTTCATCGGCAAACTGACACTGCTCAGTGCGCTACTTAACCCACTCGGCCTGGATGTCGCACAGGACGAAACGATTTCGAGCCAGGGCTGGTTGCTGGTGGGTTTGCTGATTTTCTCTGGCCTTGCTTCGCTGCTGGCTTTTTCGCGGATTGGCATCCAGCGTTTCTGGACCCCACAGGAGCGCCCTTCACCGTTACTGCGCCACTATGAATGCCTGCCCATCGTGATTCTGCTGGGCTTGTGCATCATGCTGACGTTCCAGGCCGAACCGCTGCTGCGCTATACCCGTGACACGGCGGCCGCGCTGCACGAACCCAAACAGTACATCCAATCGGTAATGGCCACCCGGCCGCTGCCCGGGCCAGTTAGCGACACAGCAATATCGGCGGTGCAACCATGAAGCGCTATTTCCCTGCTCCGTGGTTTTCCCTGGCACTGGCCGTACTGTGGCTGGTGTTGAACCTCTCCGTCAGCCCCGGCAATTTGATTCTCGCAGCCGTACTAGGCTTCCTCGCCCCCTTGCTGATGTCTCCACTTCGCCCTTTGCCTGTGAGCATCAAGCGCCCAGGCGTTATCTTCAAGCTGTTCTTTTTGGTGGGTCGCGATGTGATCGTCTCGAATCTCCAGGTGGGCTGGACGGTCTGGAACGCCCGTCGGCGACCACCACGCTCTGCCTTCGTAAAAGTCCCGCTGGACTTGAACGATGCCAATGGCCTGGCGGCGCTGGCAATGATCACCACGGTGGTTCCGGGTACGGTCTGGTCCGAGCTGGCGCTGGATCGTAGCGTGCTGCTCATGCATGTTTTCGACCTGGAAGATGAGGCGCAGTTTATCGAGCACTTCAAAACCACCTATGAGCGCCCGTTGATGGAGATTTTCCAATGAGTGCCTTGCTCGGCAATGCCATTCTGGCAAGCCTGTTCATCTTCGCTTTGGCCATGGTCCTGACCCTGATTCGCCTGTTCAAGGGCCCATCAGCTCAGGATCGGGTACTGGCCCTGGACTACCTGTACATCACCGCCATGCTGATGATGCTGGTACTGGGCATCCGTTATGCCAGTGATACTTATTTTGAAGCGGCGTTGTTGATTGCGCTGTTTGGCTTTGTCGGTTCGTTTGCCCTGGCCAAATTTCTGCTGCGTGGAGAGGTGATCGAATGAACTCGACAGTGGTGTTGCCCTTCTGGGTCGAAATCCTCACGGCGGTGTTACTGGTTGCCAGTAGTTTGTTCGCCCTGACCGGCGCAGTCGGCATGCTGCGCCTGAAAGACTTTTTTCAACGCATGCACCCGCCCGCGCTGGCCTCGACACTGGGTGCGTGGTGCGTTGCGCTAGCCTCGATTGTGTACTTTTCTGCACTCAAATCAGAACCGGTCATCCATGCCTGGCTGATCCCCGTGCTACTGGCGATTACCGTACCAGTCACCACCCTGCTGCTGGCCCGCACGGGGCTGTTTCGCAAACGCATGGCAGGCGACGATGTACCGCCGGAAGTCAGCAGTGGTGGTCGACAAGGTGATTCCAGCGGCAGCTGAATGGCTGCCTGCCGGGCTTACTCGCTGGCCTTGAAGGTCAGCTCGCCTTTGCGCCATTTCGCCGCTTTAGTGGTCGCAGTCTTCAGTGTTTTGGTCAGTCCGCCTTGAAGTTGCTCATGCGCTGCAAAAACCATCATGATGCCCTGACCTTCCTTGAACACGATGCCGTGCCCTTCAGGGATATCGACATAGGCATATTCGCCCAGGCCGTAAACAGTCAGTTTGATTTCGCGAAATTTGATTTCAAACTTGCCGCCTTCACGGCTGGGCAATACCGCTGCGCGAAAATGATCGCCGACCTTTAGCTCAAGCCGAGGCTTGTCGTCGACCACCAGTGCCGTTTCAGTGTCGATTTCAGCAATGTAAATGCCTTCAGCTGACTGCTCACAGACATAAACAAAACGGGACTGGAACTGTTTTACCAACTTCGCCCGCAGATCACCAAGCACGAACAGCGCGTGTGTCTCCAGATTACTTACTGCCAAAGTTAAAACCCCCAACTTGAAAATGATCCCGCCCGAACACGATCGGACGGTCAGAAAAGCTACCGCTACCTTTTTTTGTAGCGCATCAGACGGGCAGTTCCCTTGCGCCCTCATGTGACAATTGCAGCCACATCGCATTGCCAACCCTGAGCCAGGGGTGCTTGTGCGGAGAACGTCGACGATACCGAAAGCGCTGTCAGCGCAGGCATTCGGGTGATTCTACCGGGTGCTGACGCCTGTCGACTATATCCGTTTTGTACATATCAGCAGATGCAGTCCATTCAGACGAGATGAGCAGCATCGTGTATAGCCCTGCAAGCCGGATTCCTACACTCATTTTCGCAATGACTCACAGAACACTCCTCACTCTCGCGACTAAAGGCCGCCGGCGATGGTCAACAACTGCCATACTCGCGCACATCAACAAGTCTGACGGGCTTAGATGTGCTCCGTCAGAAGCGACTCGTCATCCATGGGAAGGTAATAAGTGACTGAATTTGATATCGGCGAGTTTTTCATCTGGGGTGAATCCAGAGAAGTAGAAGGCGAGTTCCAGGCTGTCATCGTGATGCGCTCCAAGCAGGCTGCGAATGTTATCTCCTACCATCAGGTGGAAAAAGACCGCTGGTTCAAAACTGCGGATCTCGCGGCCACTGCTGCCCAGGAGTCAGCCAAAGAGCTGAAAGATGCCGTCGATGCAGGCGCGCTGAACGCTTGACGCTATTGCTTCGAACTCTTGGGTCACAGATGCGCTCAGATGCATGACGCAGCTTCAAGCGTGCAACCGACAGATCGGGTCAAGCCCGCCGAGGAGATGATATGGATTTGGAAACACCGACCCTGGCCACCTTGTTTGAACAACTGGGACTGGATTCAGATCAAGAGAGCATCGACGCATTTATCGATGAACATGGCCCGCTGCCTGATGACGTCAAGGTATCCGAGGCAGAGTTCTGGACACCTCAGCAAGGTAAATACCTCAAAGAGACTTTGCTGCTTGACGACGACTGGGCTCCGGTAGTTGACGAGTTGAATGCGCTGCTTCACGCAGCCAAGTAACCTCCCTCCCAATAAAATGGCTCCGGTTATCCGGAGCCATTTTCTGTTGATACTAAACAACCTTCAGCAGGACTAGCGGCGCATCTCTTGATTCGGCCAACGAATCCGCCCACCGCTTTGAGGTGCATGAACAAACAGGGCGTCGTTGAATTTGTGACGGCTGTCGATCAATGCATCCCAGTGCGCGGATCGATGGATGTACCGATGACGCAGCATTTGCTCCTCTTGTGCGTCGAGTGCATAGTCCGCACCCCGCGCATAAGCAATCAGTTTGTGCGCAACACCTTGCAGCTCCGGCAGGATCAGGAAGTCCAGAGAGACCGGCACGGGATTGAAGGGAACACCTTCATCGCACGCCAGCGCATGCATGACGCGCAAATGAACCCTGGAAAGATGGCCGAACACCTGGCGCTGCAGGCACACAGCGGCCATCACCGCTTTGCCGCCCCCCCTGTTGTAAGCGCTTTTGGTCAGGCGCTCCTTGCTGGTTATTGACAGTGAGGCCTCGGTATCGCGCGGATCAATCAATGCCGCCCGATCCATACCTGTCATTTGCGCAAAGGATTGCTGCCAGGCTTCGGTTGACTCCTTCGGAGTGTCGCTCCCCACGAAACTCCAGACTGGTCGGGTCAACAGCACCTTTTCGATCATTTGTGGATGATAGCCACCGCCAATATCCGAATGCGCACCAGGCAGCACAATCTCCGTGGGCCAATGCGGCAGGACGCTGTTGAGCGCAAAGTTGCGGCGTTCCTCGTCGCGGGCGACGAGGTGCAGAACCTGTTCGGCGCACCCAGGGGGCAGGTAGAGGTTCACTTTGTCATTGTGAGCATCCCCGAGGTTGCCCATATCCCGGAGACTTCCGACGGCGGCGACGGTGTCGAACAAGCCAATCACTTTGATTTTGACGCTACCGTTAGCCCAGGAAAAGCCGGGACTCAAGGGAACGCTACGCCGATTGAGCATGGGTTCCAGCGCACCTTTTTCTTGCTTGAGCACCTCGTTGGTAAAATGCCGGGCTGCAGCAGCACCACGGCTGAAACCGAAAACATCCAGCTCCAGAGCACTGATAAAACAGCCGGGGTTGTGCTGGGAGAACGCCGCCAGGAGCGCGCCAAGCTTTTCGATAGCACGCGAGACCTTGGCGATAACACCGGTTCTGCCACGACCAAAACTTTGTCCCGGCCAAACAGAGTCACGCCCTCCCGATAAAGTGCCTATCCCGCTAACATAAATCGACCAGTAAACCTTGAGGCCATTTCCCTGATTGCTGGCGACCGGGCGATTGCAATAAAGCCCCGCCAACTTGGCGATATTACTTAAATCATTACTGTAGCTACTGTTCGGATCGCTATGCCGTCCACCACATTCAGCAATATGTTTATTTTCGCTGATTTCTGCCATGGCCCGGCAATCAGCTCCAATCTGGCTATTGTTTCGGTTATTCCCTGTGCCATCGAAGAACACGCCAACGCGTACGGTTACACCCAGTGTTGCGGCACCCGACGCCCCCTGCGCAATCAATACATCCTTTGTAAGTTTCATCACATATCCGCCTATTGGCGCAGCTGATAATCAAGCTGCATTTAAATCAATTAAAAATCCTTGATCTAAACAGCTTGCTCAGCAATAGGATTTCGTCAACTAAGACACATCAGTTTCAGAAAACTCCTACAACCTTGAACGGCGAAAAACAACAAAATCTTACAACAATACTGAATTAGAAAGAGTAGACGCGGCTTATAAAAAGCCTGGGGCTTTAAATTATCGCTTTGAGTCATATCAAGTCATGCACCACACATGACTTGATATCCGGGAATCAGGGGCGGTCGCCTTGCGGCTTATACCCCATTCGCAGACCACCCCAATGGCGCCCTCTAACCATGATCGGGACGGACAAATCGTGCATCAGTTCACCGGTGTCACGGGTATAGGTCTGTAACAAGACTGCCTGCTGATGACTGCCACAGCGGATGCCGGTGCGATCATCAAACTTTCGCTTGCTGCGACTTTTCACTGTGTCCACCGAAACATCTCCCGTCAGTGGATGGCTGAAGGCCTTGTTATGAGTAGGTACATAACCCTGAGGCGTGCAGGCGATGACAAATACCAGACCATCATGTCGCGACAGGATGGGCTCTTGAATCGCAGGCAGGACCTGATCCGTATAACGATCAAAGCGCGTCTGAAATTTGGCTGGCAAAGTATTGGGAATGGGCTGGTAACTGCGATCGAACAAATCATCCAGGGTAATTCGATTTTCGCTTATATCCGCCTCGAACCGGGCCGCGATCTGACTTGCACCCTCACGGGCCAGGTCATAAACACGCTGGTGGTAATCATCCAGACCGACCTCTGCCAGCCGCTCACTGATAGTTTCGGCCTGCCCCTCCATTTGCACTGCTGCGTCAGCCAGCTTGCGGGTCTGCTCATCACTGATCGCCAGATCACTGCGCATCTGCTGCACAGCAACAAAAAGTCCGGACAACTGTTCTTGATTGGTTTCAGCCCCCTTGGCGATCTCACCCACTTGGGATTCAACACCGGCAGCGAGTCGAGCGATGTTTTCGAGATGTTGTCCTGTGAGCTCGACTTGATCGACTCCGCTGTCCAGATCCGACGACAACTGACGAATCTGCTCAACCACCTGTGCGGTACGCTGCTGGATGTCGGCCACCATCTGCCCGACCTCCTCTGTCGCGCTGGCAGTACGCCCGGCCAGGCCACGCACCTCATCGGCGACTACTGCGAAGCCTCGTCCATGTTCGCCCGCCCTGGCGGCCTCGATGGCGGCGTTAAGTGCGAGCAAATTGGTCTGACTGGCAATCGACTGGATAACCAGCGTTACACGCTGGATTTCCTCACTACGCTGGCTTAGCGCTTCGATCATTTGACGGCTGCCTACCGCTCGCTCGCTGAGCGAGTGCATGAGCGTGATGGAGTCGCCAAGTACCCCAATCCCTGCGTCGCTACTCTGCCGGGCCTCTATGGAAGCTGTAAGCGCCAATTGGCTAAGCTGGGCAGTTTGCTGCTCGGTCGCAATCATGACATCGGCGCTGGAGACGATTTTCTCGGCGGCACCGAGCTGTGACTGCAACTTGCCGGCCAGTTGTTTCACGGAAAATGCCACGCCGGCAGCCGATAAAGCGTTATGGCTGGTTGAGCGAGACAAGTCGCGAGTCAGGCGATTGATTTCGGTCCCCTCATCCTTTGCAGCAACAGGCTGGGAACGGCTAAAGAAAAGACGTGGGAGCCAGACGAAAAACAGTGCAAGAGTTAACGCGAGGTACAACGGAACCTCGATAAAGCTCATCGCGATAAACAACCCCCCTAACGCGAGGCTTTGCAACGCAGGTATCAGCCAGGCAGTGAACTTACTGCTCCTTGCTTTCCCCGACGGGCTTTCAGGTGTTGTATTGACCACAGCTCCATTTGCGACCATTTGCGTTACCCCGTCATGCTTATCATTATTTTGATTGCATTAGACGCCAGATAACGGCTTTTCGCCATGACTCGTTAGTTGTAATGATTTAACAACACGTAGCCCCACACGCTATCGACAAGCGGCGAATAGCTTTAAGTGGTACCACAGGCGATGGCGCGGATCGATTCATGCGCAGCGAGGCGGGTTGAGGATAGGATGAGGAAGGGTTACAGCTATGGAGGTCGCTGCGGGAAACGATCAGCTAACGACCAACAGGTAGCGAGGTCCCGGAGACCCCGCCCACCCTGCGTAATCAGGCCTGACGCTGATGCTTGTCGATCTGCTCGTGGCGCTCTTGCGCCTCAATGCAGTACTTGGTGGTCGGACTGATCAGCAATCGCTTGAGGCCGATAGGCTCACCGCTGTCGTCACACCAGCCGAAGCTGTCATCGGCAATGCGTGACAAAGCCATTTCCAACTGCGGAAGCATACGTTGATCGCGATCGATCACATTGACCAGCCAGTGACGCTCTTCTTCAACAGAAGCAGCATCGGCAGGATCGGCAGGCGTATCCAGGCTTTCGATAGCAATGCGACTCTGCTCGATGCGCTCGTGGATTTCAACCTTCATACCCTGCAACAGCTCGACGAAGAAAGCATGCTGTTCGGCATTCATGTAGTCATCGGCCGGCATGGCCAGCAACTTTTCCTTTGTCATTGATTTCTCTATAAAAAAAACGTGCATTAAGGCGAATTAAGGAGCGGCTCTGCGTTGCCGTAAAAGCGCCATAGTCTCCAAGCGCCACCTGGCACTCAATTTACGAGGGGCGGCAGTCTAAGGCCGCCTTCGGCCGTCGGCAACTCATTTGCTAAACAAGCGCCGAATAGCCGACAAATAAACGCTCGCCATTTGCGCGCATCATTAAATCCGGCCAAGCAAAAAGGGCCCGAATTGGCCCTTTAGCGTCGATTGGACAACGTCATACCCGGCTCGTGCGAGCGCGGTGTACTAATGAAGACCACCTTCCTGATGATTCTCCGAATATAAGCGCCAATGGCCACTAAGGTAAAGCCATTCGCCATTAAACGGAGGTCAGCCTGCGCTACAACGTCACCACCCGCCCTTCACGGGCGCTTAAGCGGGCAGCATCCAGCACCCGCGCTGAAGCGATCGCATCATGCGGGTCGACCGGGTTCGGCCCATCACCAGCCAGAGTGACCTGCAACCGGCTGTAAAACTCCAGCCAGCAGCCACGCTCGGTAGGCACCGGCTCACGATGCTCACCCTGCACAAGGCTGCCCCATCGCTGCTCATTCTCAACACCCCAACGCTCGCCTTCCGATTTGGGAGTCAAGCCAGCCAACGCAGCCTCTTCCTGACAATCCAGCCCTTCGACGGTGTAACAGCCTCTGGACCCGCTGACCCGGAAGCGTGGCCCCGGGGCATTTTGCAGACAGCTACCCCACAAGTGCGAGACCACCCCGCTTGCATGAGTGAGCGACATGAAAAATTGATGATCGAAAGGCTGCTCGGGATCAGAGAATTCCAGCTCCGCGTAGACCCTCGCCACTGGCCCGAACAATACTAGCGCCTGATCAACCAGATGACTGCCCAGATCACGCAGCATGCCGCCGCCCGCGGCCTTACCCACTGATTTTGGGGAATAGCGTTCAACGCGGGATTCAAAGCGGGAAATTTCACCCAGCACTCCGCCGCCAATCAATTTGCGCACGGTGAGAAAATCCGAATCCCAGCGGCGGTTCTGGTAAACGCTGAGCATCACACCTTTACGCTCTGCCAGTTCAACCAAAGCCTGAGCCTGGGCTGCGTCGGCAGCAAAGGGTTTGTCGCTGACCACGGCGACTCCTGACTCGATGACCTCTCGAATCAGCGCCGGCCTGGAAGCCATGGGCGTGGAGATCGCCACTGCGTCTACGCCCGCCGCGATCAGATCAGCCAGGCTGTCAAACGCTTGCGCACCAGGGTGATCCTTGACAAGTTCTTCCCGACGCTCTGGCGAGCGAGTCACCACGCCCACAAAGGTCGCATCTGGCAGGCTGGCTATCAACGGCGCGTGAAAAAAGCGCCCACCTTTACCGTAGCCGACTAAGCCAATACGCATGAGGTTCTCCTTTTGATCCAGTAAGACCACCTTAATCGAATGAGACTCATGGTCAACCCGGACTAATACCTACACGAAAACCGAACGCGTTGAATTGATGGACTCTACGAACTGCAATTGCAGCAGCAACAACGTCTCACCAAGCAGTTGGCTCCTACAGGAACACACAGCCGCATACCTGAATGCAAAAAGGCCGCTCAGTGAGCGGCCTTTTTTTAGCGCACGATCAAACCATCAGAAGCGTTCGATCTTGGCCTTGCTTTCCAGCTGTGCACGATAAGCAGCGAAATCCTGCTGTCCGGCACGCGACGCCAGGAAGCGACGGTACTGAGACTTCTCGGCATCCGTCGCCGGTGTAGCTTCGTTTACACCATTGAGGCGCACGATCACGAAGCTTCCGTCAGCCAGCGAAAGGCTGGTGAACTCCGGCTTGTCCTTGCCTTCAGGCTTGGGCATACGGAACAGCGCTTGCAGCACGGTCGGATCAACACCTTCCTGACCACGAGTGACTGCTTCCATCACTTTCCAGCTGTGACCATCCTGCTTGGCAGCCACGGGCGTCTTGCCGTCACGCAGGCCAGCCAACAGCGCTTCGCCCTTCGCCTTGACTGCTTCAGCAGCATGATCCCTTACCAGCTTGGCGCGGATCGCTGTCGCAACAGCCTCAAGAGGCAGTTGCTCTGGCATGCGGTGCTCTTTGGAGCGAACCACCAGAACGGTTTCAGGATCCAGTTCCAGCGCGTTGCTGTTGGAGCCCTCTTCCAGCACTTCCGGACTGAACGCGGCTTGAATAACCGCACGGTTCGCCGTCAGCCCCTCGCCGCCTTCACGACCGAATGGCGCAGTCGTCTGCACTTTCAGACCCAGCTCCTGAGCTGGCTGGGCCAGATCGGATGCTTCGAACGCCGAATCTTCGAGTTGTTTGGTAGCCTCGACGAAACGCTGCTCGACCTGCTGCGACTTCAGTTCATTGGTCAACTTATCCTTCAGGCTGGCAAAACTCGGCACCGAGGGTGCTTCTACACCTAGCAGCTTGATCAAGTGCCAACCAAAATCGCTGCGCACCGGTGCCGATACCTGATCTTTGTTGAGCGCATACAGCGCCTCTTCAAAGGCTGGATCGTAAACACCTTTGCCTGCATAACCCAGATCGCCACCCTTGGATGCCGACCCCGGATCCTGAGAGAACTCTTTGGCCAGCGCGGCAAAATCTTCGCCCTTGGCAAGACGCTGTTGAATTTCTTCAATCTTCGCCTTGGCCTGCTCATCGGTCATCTTGTCGTTCACATCGATGAGGATGTGCGCGCCACGACGCTGTTCGGCGAGATTGGCGATTTCCTTCTGGTAAGCCGCCTGCAAATCGGCGTCCTTGACCTGCACCTTGTCGAAGAAGTCAGACTTCTTCAGCTCGATGTAATCAAGTACCACTTGCTCTGGGCTCATGAACTCTTTGGCGTGCTCGTCGTAGTGCGCCTTGACTTCATCGTCGGTCACTTTGACCGCAGAGGTATCAGCAGTCAGCGTCAGCGAAGCAAAATCGCGGGTCTGTTTTTCCAGACGGGCAAATGCATCTACCTGAGCGTCAGTGACAAATGCACTACCGGCCACACCAGCACGCACCTGACCGATCAACATTTCCTGAGCCAGCATCTGGCGGAACTGCATCCGGGTGAAGCCTAATTGACGGATAACCTGATCAAAGCGGTCGGCGTTGAATTTGCCGTCAACCTGGAACTCAGGCGTCTGCAAAATCTGCTGATCCAGCGCAGCTTCCGAGAAGGAGAACTTCGCCTTGTCTGCACCTTGAAGCAACAACTTGCGATCAACCAGACCTTTCAATGCCGAGTCGTGCAGCATTTTTTCGTCCAGCAAGGCAGGATCGAAATCCTTGCCCAGCTGCTGCACCAACTGGCGACGTTGCATGTCGATCGCCTGGCTCAGTTCGGTCTTGGTGATCTCGTCACCATTGACCTTCGCAGCGTCCTGAGCGGTGCTGGTTGCGGTAAAAATCGCATCGAATCCGGTCAACGCCATCAATGCGATGATGATTCCGATGATGGTCTTGGCAATCCAGCCTTGTGAATTGTCCCTGATGTTCTGCAGCATGCGTCCCCCAAAACGGTTGTACTGACTAACCAACCGCGGAGCGTGGGTAGAAAGCGGATAGAAGAAAGGCGCATCCGAGGATGCGCCTTCTCGTAACTGGCGAAGCGGACGGGGCTGAAACCCACGACCCGGGTGTGTCAGGCCGGATTCAGACCAGCCGCACTACCGCTTCGCTGCCGATACAGAGTGAATCCTGATCGGTTGGGCAAAGGCTTTGAGAACTTAGTTGACAGCTTCTTTCAGGGCTTTACCGGCTTTGAAACCTGGTTTTTTAGCAGCAGCGATTTCCAGCGTCTTACCCGTTTGAGGGTTGCGACCGATGCGTGCAGGACGATCGGTAACGGAGAAGGTACCGAAACCAACCAGTACAACGGAGTCGCCGGCCTTCAGAGCGCCAGTGACGGATTCGATTACTGCGTCCAGCGCACGGCCAGCAGCAGCTTTCGGGATATCAGCGGATGCGGCGATAGCATCAATCAGTTCCGACTTGTTCACTCTAAGTCCCCTTATCTCTATTGAGTATGTTTCTAAGTTTTTTTGGTGTAGCAAAAACGAGCGCTGAATGGCCTACAGACGCTTAGAAGAGCCGCTTTATAACAAGGGCTCTAAAAAGCTGTCAAGGAAGGCCGTCCAGACTAATGCGTGCTAATTCTTTCCTTAGAGTCAGACTCGCGCTTTTCATCCTTCGCAACCATCTCGGGAGCCACATCCGGCAAGGGCTCCGGCGCGTATTGCAGCGCAATTTGCAGGACTTCGTCAATCCATTTAACCGGCTTGATCTGCAAGTCTTGCTTGATGTTGTCCGGAATCTCTTTCAGATCACGCACGTTTTCCTCTGGAATGATCACCGTTTTGATACCACCACGGTGCGCAGCCAGCAGTTTTTCTTTCAGACCACCAATCGCCAGAACCTGCCCGCGAAGGGTAATTTCACCGGTCATTGCCACATCAGCACGGACCGGAATCTGTGTCAGGGCTGAAACAAGGGCCGTGCACATCCCTACGCCCGCGCTAGGGCCATCTTTAGGGGTGGCCCCTTCGGGCATGTGGATGTGCGTGTCACGCTTCTCGTGGAAGTCCAGAGGGATTCCCAGGCTTTTCGCACGGCTGCGTACAACCGTCAGCGCAGCGGTGATGGATTCGACCATCACATCGCCCAGCGAACCGGTTTTGATCAACTGCCCTTTACCTGGCACGACCGCCGCTTCGATAGTGAGCAACTCACCACCTACCTGGGTCCACGCCAGACCGGTCACCTGACCAATTTGATCCTGCTGTTCAGCCAGGCCGTAGCGGAATTTGCGCACACCCAGGAAATGCTCAAGCATGTCGGCAGTGACGCGGACTGCAAAACGCTTCTCCTGCGCGTGCTCTTTGACCGCCTTGCGGCAAACCTTGGCGATCTGTCGCTCAAGGCTACGCACGCCCGCTTCACGGGTGTAATAACGCACGATGTCGCGAATCGCTTCCTCGTCGAACTCCACTTCGCCTTTCTTCAAGCCGTTGGCCTGCAGCTGTTTTGGCGAGAGATATTTAACGGCGATGTTGATTTTTTCGTCTTCGGTGTAACCAGGCAGGCGAATGACTTCCATACGGTCCAGCAACGCCGCAGGGATGTTCATCGAGTTGGCGGTACACAGGAACATTACGTCAGAAAGGTCGTAATCGACTTCCAGGTAATGGTCGTTGAAGTTGTGGTTTTGCTCCGGATCCAGCACTTCAAGCAATGCCGACGCCGGATCGCCACGCATATCACTGCCCATCTTGTCGATTTCATCGAGCAAGAACAGCGGATTGCGGACACCCACCTTTGTCATCTTTTGAATCAATCTTCCTGGCATCGAGCCGATGTAAGTCCGGCGGTGACCACGAATTTCAGCTTCATCACGCACACCACCCAAGGCCATGCGGACAAATTTACGGTTCGTCGCGCTGGCGATCGACTCGGCAAGGGAGGTTTTACCCACGCCTGGCGGTCCAACAAGGCAAAGAACCGGGCCGCGAATTTTCTTCACGCGCTTTTGCACGGCGAGATATTCGAGAATGCGTTCTTTAACTTCATCCAGGCCATAGTGGTCGGCATCAAGAATGTCTTCAGCGCGAGCCAGATCCAGACGAACCTTGCTCTGCGCTTTCCACGGCACCTGAACCAGCCAGTCGATGTAGGAACGAACGACGGTCGCTTCAGCAGACATCGGCGACATCTGTTTCAGCTTGTTCAGCTCAGCGGTGGCCTTGGCCAGAGCGTCTTTAGGCAGACCAGCAGCATCGATGCGCTTTTTCAGCTCTTCGATTTCGTTGTGGCCTTCTTCGCTGTCGCCGAGCTCTTTCTGAATAGCCTTCATCTGCTCATTCAGGTAGTACTCGCGCTGACTGCGCTCCATCTGCTTTTTGACGCGACCGCGAATACGCTTCTCAACCTGCAACAGGTCGATTTCTGCATCCAGCAACGCGAGCACATGCTCAACACGGGCTGGAAGATCAATAATTTCGAGGATTTCCTGCTTCTGCTCGATTTTCAGCGCCATGTGCGCGGCCATGGTGTCGACCAGACGACCAGGCTCATCGATGCTGTTGAGAGAAGACAGGACTTCAGCAGGGACTTTCTTGCCCAGCTGGACGTATTGCTCGAACTGAGCCAGAAGGCTGCGAACGAACACTTCAGACTCACGATCAGGCGCATCGACCTCATCGATCAGGGTAACTTCGGCCCGGCAATGGCCATCAACTTCGATAAAGCGATCAACCGAACCGCGCTGCTCGCCTTCGACCAGCACTTTAACGGTGCCATCAGGCAGCTTGAGCAATTGCAATACGGTTGCAATGGTGCCGACGTTATAAAGAGCCTCTTCACCAGGATCATCGTCAGCAGGATTTCTTTGTGCAAGCAGCAGGATCTGCTTGTCGCCTGTCATCGCAGCTTCAAGGGCCTCGATAGACTTCTCGCGCCCCACGAACAGCGGGATAACCATGTGCGGATAAACCACAACATCGCGCAATGGCAAGAGAGGCAATTCAATGGTCGTTTTCATGATTTCGCCTCTACGGCGGCCATGTGGCCGTGGACTGGAATGAGCTTGAGTCCAAGATGGGGGTAGACACCTCAAAAAACAAGCCTTTAGGCATGAAATGCAAAAGGGGCCCGAAGGCCCCTCTCTATTTGTGCAGCATTTTATTCATGCAGCAGTGACACTCACGCATCGGGGGCAGCCTTGGCAGGCGGCTCGCTGTTTTCATAAATCAACAGCGGCTTGGACGTGCCTTCGATTACGCTTTCGTCGATCACCACTTTGCTCACATCAGTCTGCGATGGAATCTCGTACATGGTGTCGAGCAGAACGCCTTCGAGGATGGAGCGTAAGCCACGCGCACCGGTTTTGCGCTCAAGCGCACGACGAGCGACAGACTTCAGAGCGTCGGTACGGAACTCGAGGTCCACACCCTCCATTTCGAACAGCTTGGCGTACTGCTTGGTCAGCGCGTTTTTCGGCTCGGTGAGAATCTGCATCAAAGCAGCCTCATCCAGCTCGTCCAGCGTTGCCAGAACCGGCAGACGACCCACGAATTCGGGGATCAGACCGAACTTGACCAGATCGTCAGGCTCGACTTCACGCAGGGATTCGCCAACCTTCTTGCCTTCTTCCTTGCTGCGCACTTCCGCGTTAAAGCCGATGCCGCCTTTGGTGGAACGGTTTTGAATAACCTTTTCCAGACCGGAGAACGCACCACCGCAGATGAACAGGATGTTACGGGTATCAACCTGAAGGAACTCCTGCTGCGGATGCTTGCGACCACCTTGAGGCGGAACGGAAGCGACCGTGCCTTCGATCAGCTTGAGCAGGGCCTGCTGCACGCCCTCACCGGAAACATCACGGGTGATCGACGGGTTGTCAGACTTGCGCGAAATCTTATCGATTTCATCGATATAGACGATACCCATCTGGGCTTTCTCTACATCGTAGTCGCACTTCTGCAGCAGCTTCTGAATGATGTTCTCGACATCCTCACCCACGTAACCTGCCTCGGTGAGGGTGGTTGCGTCGGCGATGGTGAACGGAACGTTCAGCAAGCGGGCCAGTGTTTCAGCAAGCAGGGTTTTACCCGAGCCTGTCGGGCCGATCAGCAAAATGTTGCTTTTGCCAAGTTCGACGTCGTCATTCTTTTTGTCACGCTGGTTCAGACGTTTGTAGTGGTTGTACACCGCTACGGCCAAAACCTTTTTCGCACGCTCTTGACCAATCACATACTGATCAAGGATGCCGCTGATTTCTTTAGGCGAAGGCAATTTATGCGCGCTGCTTTCGGCCTGTGCTTCCTGCACCTCCTCACGGATGATGTCATTGCACAGGTCGACGCACTCGTCGCAAATAAAGACCGAGGGGCCGGCAATCAACTTACGTACTTCATGCTGGCTTTTGCCACAGAAGGAGCAATAGAGCAGCTTGCCGTTGTCCTCGCCGTTGCGGGTGTCAGTCATTCGTTCGATCCAAATCCGATAGGCTTGCAACACAAGATGAAGGCTATTGCGGGCTTTTTCAAGCCCGCAAGTGATCAGAGCAACCGACCAACCTTATTTGAGCTGCTTATTTAAGCGGGACGCTGACTGATGACTTCGTCGATCAAGCCGTACTCACGCGCGGCTTCTGCGCTCATGAAGTTATCGCGATTGGTGTCACGCTCGATCTCTTCCAGAGTGTGCCCGCTGTGCTTGGCCATCAGCGTGTTGAGACGCTCACGAATGAAAAGGATTTCCTTGGCATGGATTTCGATATCCGAAGCCTGCCCCTGGAAACCGCCCAATGGCTGGTGAATCATCACGCGCGAATTCGGCAGGCAGAAACGCTTGCCCGGAGCACCAGCGGTCAGCAGGAATGCGCCCATGCTGCACGCTTGACCAATACAGGTAGTCGAAACGTTCGGCTTGATGAACTGCATGGTGTCGTAGATCGACATGCCCGCTGTTACCGAACCGCCCGGCGAGTTGATGTAAAGATGGATATCCTTGTCCGGGTTTTCCGCTTCAAGGAACAGCAGTTGCGCGCAGATCAGGTTGGCCATGTAGTCCTCTACCGGACCGACCAGAAAGATCACTCGCTCCTTGAGAAGGCGCGAATAGATGTCATAGGCGCGTTCGCCACGGGCGGACTGCTCGATAACCATCGGGACCAGGCCGCCGGCGGCCTGGATGTCAGAGTGCTGCTGAATATAAGAATTGCGGGACATGTCTCGCATTCACTCCCAAATAGTCATTTCTTGAATACGCACAAGCCAGCGCGAAGGCTGGCTTGTAGGTGTTTTCTAGCGAAAAAACAAATCAGTCGGCTTGTGGAGCTTCCACCGGCTTGACTGCTTCTTCGTAGGAGACCGACTTCTCGGTCACGCTAGCCTTCTGCAAAACAGTATCCACAACTTGCTCTTCAAGCACAACCGAACGCACTTCGTTCATTTGCTGGTCGTTCTTGTAGTACCAGGCAACGACTTGCTCAGGCTCTTGATAAGCAGAAGCCATTTCCTGAATCATCTCGCGAACGCGGGCGTCATCAGGCTTGAGGTCGAACTGCTTGACCACTTCAGCAACGATCAGACCCAGCTCAACGCGACGCTTGGCTTGCTCTTCGAACAGCTCGGCCGGCAGTTGATCAGGCTTGATGTTGCCACCAAACTGCTGAACAGCTTGAACGCGCAGACGATTTACTTCGTTTTCCAGCAAGGCTTTTGGCACTTCGATCGGGTTGGCGGCCAGCAAGCCGTCCATTACCTGATTCTTGACCTTGGACTTGATGGCCTGACGCAGTTCACGCTCCATGTTCTTGCGAACTTCGGTGCGGAAACCTTCGATACCGGTTTCCTTGATACCGAACTGCTTGAAGAACTCTTCGTTCAGCTCAGGCAGCTTAGGCTCCGAAACCGTGTTGACGGTAACGGTGAACTCGGCAGATTTACCCGCCAGTTCGAGGTTCTGATAGTCTTCCGGGAAAGTCAGGTTAAGAACGCGCTCTTCGCCAGCCTTGGCGCCAACCAAGCCGTCTTCGAAGCCAGGGATCATGCGGCCGGAACCCAATACCAGCTGGGTGCCAGTGGCGGAGCCGCCAGCGAATGCTTCGCCGTCAACCTTGCCAACAAAATCAATGTTCAGCTGGTCTTCGTTCTGGGCAGCACGGTCGGCCACTTCGAAACGAACGTTCTGCTTGCGCAGGATTTCCAGCATGTTGTCCAGATCGGCATCAGCCACGTCTGCAGACAGACGCTCAACGGCGATGGACTCGAAACCGGCAACGGTGAATTCCGGGAACACTTCGAAAGTAGCGATGTATTCCAGGTCTTTGCCTTTTTCAAAGGTCTTTGGCTCTACAGCAGGTGCGCCAGCCGGGTTCAGCTTTTGCTCAACCACAGCTTCATAGAAAGTAGCCTGGATCAAATCACCCAGTGCTTCCTGACGCGCGCCGTCTTCATAACGCTGACGGATCACGCTCATAGGCACTTTGCCTGGACGGAAGCCAGGGATCTTGGCTTTACGTGCGGTCTGCTGCAGACGCTTGTTGACTTCAGTCTCGATGCGTTCGGCAGGCACGCCAATGGTCATGCGGCGCTCAAGAGCGGAAGTATTTTCAACAGAAACTTGCATGGATATTCCTCGTTGCACAGACGTTAGCCGGCGTTTCCGACCCCAGAATCAAGGGCATGCATTCTAGTGGGTCAAACTCAAGAAGTCACCCTACTGAAAAAGGGCGCATATAAAGGAAGGAATCAGACGATCAGCGACTGGCAACCGCAGCTACTCTCGACCGATCGAAACGCGTCTGGCACGGCCCTGCACGAGGCATCACGCACCCGGCCTCAGCGTCGACTCCATTCCGCGAAGCACACCCCGCACGACCGACGGCAGCCAGGCTGGCCGATCAGCGAGACGAAAAACAATAATCCTGAAACAAAAAAAGCCGCACTAGGCGGCTTTTTTCAAACGTCATGACCGCATAGCAGCTGTGACGCGTTTAATCTTGGTGCGGACGGAGAGACTCGAACTCTCACACCTTGCGGCGCTGGAACCTAAATCCAGTGTGTCTACCAATTCCACCACATCCGCGTACAAGCTTTTAAAGCAAAGGCGCCAGATTATAAGTCTGGCGCCTTTCTAAATATGGGGTGGACGAAGGGGATCGAACCCTCGACAACGGGAGTCACAATCCCGTGCTCTACCAACTGAGCTACGCCCACCATATTGCGTGTAACCGTGACATCTTACTTGCACTTGCCAAAGCTGCCTTAATGGCGCACCCGGCAGGACTCGAACCTGCGACCATCCGCTTAGAAGGCGGATGCTCTATCCAGCTGAGCTACGGGCACTTATATAATCTGTACTCTTTAACGATTACAAATTAAAAGGCTTTTTAATCACACTGAGCTAAGTAACCGCTCCGCCTGATTCAACACCGAACCTCATCTAAACATCGACTTGATTATCAGTGCCAGCTTAACCAGTGCTGGGTTGTACCCGGCAAGTGCGACGAATCTTATAGACGACCCTAAAGGTCGTCAACTCTTTTTTAGAAAAAAATTCAGTTAGATAAAGGAGTTAGGAGAATATGCAGACCAAGCGCCTTTGCCCCCGCGCGATGACATGCGAGAATGCGCGCTCTTTTCCGATCCCTCTCGATGGTTAATCACGCGTAATGACTGCAAAACTAATCGACGGCAAAGCGATCGCAGCCAGCCTGCGTCAGCAGATCGCCAAACGGGTCGCCGAACGTCGCGAGCAAGGCCTGCGCACACCCGGCCTCGCAGTGATTCTGGTGGGTAGCGATCCCGCCTCCCAGGTCTATGTCTCGCACAAGCGTAAAGACTGTGAAGAAGTCGGCTTTATCTCCCAGGCTTACGACCTGCCTGCGCAGACGTCACAAGCCGAACTGACCGAACTCATCGATCGCCTTAATGACGATGCGAACATCGACGGCGTATTGTTGCAATTGCCATTGCCTGAACATCTGGATGCCTCTCTGTTGCTGGAGCGCATTCGCCCGGACAAAGACGTGGATGGCTTCCATCCTTATAACGTCGGTCGTCTGGCCCAGCGCATTCCGCTGCTGCGCCCCTGCACACCCAAAGGCATCATGACCCTGCTGGAAAGCACCGGTGTCGATCTCTATGGTCTGGATGCAGTCGTGGTGGGCGCGTCCAACATTGTCGGTCGCCCAATGGCCATGGAGCTGTTGCTGGCCGGTTGCACCGTAACCGTGACCCATCGTTTCACCAAGGATCTGGCGGGCCATGTTGGCCGTGCTGATCTAGTGGTAGTTGCGGCTGGCAAACCAGGTCTGGTCAAAGGCGAGTGGATCAAGGAAGGCGCTATCGTGATCGACGTTGGCATCAATCGTCAGGACGACGGCAAGCTGGTGGGTGATGTGGTGTACGAAACCGCCCTGCCCCGCGCTGGCTGGATCACCCCGGTTCCAGGTGGCGTAGGTCCAATGACTCGCGCCTGCCTGCTCGAAAACACCCTGTACGCAGCAGAGACCCTGCACGGCTGATCGTCGTGGCATGCGGTAAATGAAAACGGCACCCCAAAGGGTGCCGTTTTTCATTGCGCAGAGGCCTTACTTCTTGGCCGCTTCCCAGCTTTTCAGCAAATCAGAATAAGCGATGGTTTCGCCCTTCGGCTTTTCATTGGCCAGCTTGCGTTGTGGAGCAAGGAACTTGCCGCCACTTTGCTCGGCTTTGGTGTACCACTCTTCGGCCGAGGTTTCCGGGTTCATCTTAGGCGCGCACTTGCTGGCGTCCTGAACCTTGGAGCGCTCGATACGCGTCATGATCGCATCCTGATCCTTGGCCAGACCGTCCAGTGCCTGCTGCGCGGTTTTCTCTCCGGTTACAGCCTCGGCGACGTGACTCCACCACAGCTGCGCCAGTTTCGGATAATCCGGCACGTTGGTCCCGGTAGGCGACCATTGAACACGGGCCGGGCTTCGGTAGAACTCTACGAGACCACCGAGTTTGGGCGCCAGAGCGGTCATTTCCTTGGAATTGATGTCCGACTCACGAATCGGCGTCAGGCCCACGATGGTTTTCTTCAGGGATACGCTTTTCGACGTCACGAACTGCGCGTAGAGCCAGGCAGCCAGACGTTTTTTCTCGTCGGAAGATTTGAGGAAGGTCCAGGAACCCACGTCCTGATAACCCAGCTTCATGCCTTCTTTCCAGTACGGGCCTTTTGGTGAAGGCGCCATACGCCATTTTGGCGTGCCATCGGCGTTCATGACCGGCAGACCCGCTTTGGTCATGTCAGCGGTGAAAGCGGTGTACCAGAAAATCTGCTGAGCAACGTTACCTTGCGAAGGCACCGGCCCGGACTCGGAGAACGTCATGCCGGCCGCTTCAGGCGGCGCGTAGGCCTTGAGCCAGTCGATATATTTCTGGGTAGCAAACACCGCCGCCGGCCCGTTGGTATCGCCGCCGCGAGTAATGCTGGAACCGACCGGGTGGCAGTCTTCTACGCGAATACCCCACTCATCCACCGGCAGACCGTTTGGCAAGCCCTTGTCGCCGCTGCCCGCCATGGAGAACCAGGCATCGGTGAAGCGCCAGCCCAGGGACGGATCTTTTTTGCCGTAGTCCATGTGGCCGTAGACTTTCTTGCCGTCGATTTCTTTCACGTCTTCGCTGAAGAACTTGGCGATGTCTTCATAAGCCGACCAGTTCACCGGGACGCCCAGCTCGTAGCCGTACTTGGCTTTGAATTTTTCTTTCAGGTCTGCGCGATCGAACCAGTCAGCGCGGAACCAGTACAGGTTGGCAAACTGCTGATCGGGCAGTTGATACAGCTTGCCGTCCGGCGCAGTGGTGAACGAGGTGCCGATGAAGTCTTTGAGGTCCAGCGTCGGCGAAGTGACCTTGCTGCCTTCCGGGCTTGCCATCAGGTCTGTCAGCGACATCGCCTTGCCGTATCGGAAGTGGGTACCGATCAAGTCGGAATCATTCACCCAGCCGTCATAAATGCTTTTGTCGGACTGCATGGCGGTTTGCAGCTTTTCAATCACGTCACCTTCTTGCAGCAAGTCATGGGTGAGCTTGATGCCGGTGATTTCGGTGAAAGCCTTGGCCAGGGTTTTCGATTCGTACTCGTGGGTGGTCAAGGTTTCGGAAACTACCTTGATGTCCATGCCGCGGAACGGCTCGGCAGCTTTGATGAACCACTCCAGCTCTTTCAATTGTTCGGCATCGGAAAGCGTGCTTGGTTTGAACTCGCTAGCCGCCCACTTCTTGGCCGCATCCTGGTACTGATCCGCCCATGCCGAAACGCTCAATCCGCTGAGCATCACCATTGTCGCCAGCGTCACGCTATGTCGTAGCTTGTTTTTCTTATTGAACATAGACACCTCCAGTGTTGTTTCTTATGTAGTCCCGCTTCGAATACTGCCTACCGGATCAGCCTGGTATTTGCGCCCATCCGCTCTCTAACCCCACCGCATTACTATCAGGAGCCACAACAGAGAAATCCCTGAAGCGACCCAGATACTCCAGTCGGTTGCGCCAATCACCAGCAGATGCAGATAAGCGCTACCCAACAGCCCAATGAACAGTCGGTCACCACGGGTGGTGGCAATCGGCAGAAAACCACGACGCTCAATACTGGCCGAGCGCAATTCCCACACCGTCATCCCAGCCAACAGCAATGCAATGCTGCCGAAGAAGATCGCGGTGGGCAGTGTCCATGACATCCACTCCATTTTTCGACTCCTCAGACACGGCCAAGAGCGAAGCCCTTGACCACGTGGTTACGAACGAACCAGATCACCAGCATGCCGGGCAGGATGGTCAACACCCCCGCCGCCGCCAGGACGCCCCAATCAATGCCCGACGCCGAGACCGTGCGCGTCATCACCGCCGCAATCGGCTTGGCGTTGACCGACGTCAAGGTCCGGGCCAGCAGCAGTTCAACCCAGGAAAACATGAAGCAGAAGAAAGCCGTCACACCGATACCCGAGCCAATCAGTGGCACGAAGATTTTCGCGAAGAATTTCGGAAAGCTGTAACCATCGATATAGGCAGTTTCATCGATCTCCTTGGGCACCCCGGACATGAAGCCCTCCAGAATCCACACCGCTAACGGCACGTTGAAAAGGCAATGAGCCAGCGCTACGGCAATGTGGGTATCGAACAGGCCAATGGACGAATACAACTGGAAGAACGGCAGCAGAAAAACCGCAGGCGGTGCCATGCGATTGGTCAGCAGCCAGAAGAACAGGTGCTTGTCGCCCAGAAAACGATAACGGGAAAACGCATACGCGGCGGGCAGTGCGACGCTTAGCGAGATCACGGTATTGAGGCAAACGTAGTACAGAGAATTAATGTAGCCGCTGTACCAGCTTTCGTCGGTGAAAATCACTTTGTAGTTGGCCAGCGTGAAATCCTGTGGCCACAAAGTCAGGCCACCGAGGATTTCGGTGTTGGTCTTGAACGACATGTTCACCAGCCAATAGATCGGCACCAGCAAAAACAGCAGGTAAATCCACAGCGGTATGATTTTGCGCAGATTCATGTCCGCCTCCTCAGTTCTTTTCGCTATGGGTCATGGCGGTGTAGAACACCCACGACACGAGCAGGATGATCAGGAAATACACCAGCGAGAACGCCGCCGCAGGGCCCAGGTCGAATTGGCCCAGCGCCATGGTGGTCAGGGTCTGACTGAGGAAGGTGGTGGAGTTGCCTGGGCCGCCGCCGGTCAGCACGAACGGTTCGGTGTAGATCATGAAGCTGTCCATGAAGCGCAGCATCACGGCGATCAGCAACACACTCTTCATCTTCGGCAGCTGGATATGCCGGAATACAGCCCAACTGGAAGCCCGATCGATACGCGCTGCCTGGTAATAAACGTCCGGGATCGCCCGCAAGCCTGAGTAGCAAAGCAGCGCGACCAGCGACGTCCAGTGCCAGACGTCGATGATCAGCACCGTTACCCAGGCATCCGATGCGTTGGCCGCGTAGTTGTAATTGATGCCCAGTACGTTGTTCAGCGTGTAGCCCAGCAAACCGATATCACCCCGGCCGAAGATCTGCCAGATGGTGCCGACGACGTTAAACGGAATCAGCAACGGAATGGTCATGACGATCAGGCAGACCGTGGACCAGCGCCCCTTGCTCGGCATGCACAACGCGATAGCGATCCCCAACGGAATCTCGATCAACAGCACACACGCGGAATAAATGAACTGGCGGAGCAGCGAGTCATGCAGACGCGGGTCCTGCAAGACCTGCTTGAACCAGTCGGTGCCGACAAAGTAGCGGCTGGACTGGTCGAAGATGTCCTGCACCGAATAGTTGACCACGGTCATCATCGGGATGATGGCGCTGAACGCCACCAACAGGAAAACCGGTAATACCAACCACCACGCCTTGTTGTTCTGAACCTTATTCATGGCCTGACTCCAGCAAGTAATCGTCGGCATAGACCATCAACCACTGACCCGGAAAGCTGATCCAGGCCTGGCCCACGGGCACCGCTTTGTCTTCCTGCAGCCGCACCTTCAAGGCTTGCCCGGCCAGGCGCAGGGTCAGAATCTTATAGGTGCCCAAGTCTTCAACGTGACTGACTTCAGCGCATAGCGCGTCATCCACCGGTCCGTCCCAGACATGCACAAACTCCGGACGTATGCCGACCTTCAGGCTGCTCCACTTTTTCTCGGCGATAAGCTGCTGCATTGATTCGGGCAGCGGTAAATGCACATCGCCAAAGCCCACGCCGCCGGCTTGAGGAGTGACCTCAATGAGATTCATGCCAGGGCTGCCGATGAAGTAACCAACAAAGGTGTGACGTGGTTTCTCGAACAGCTCTCGCGGAGTGCCGAACTGGACAATCGCGCCGCCATACATAACGGCGATCTTGTCGGCGAAGGTCGAAGCTTCCAGTTGATCGTGGGTGACGTAGACCATGGTGATGTTGAACTGCTCGTGAATCTGCTTGAGCTTGCGCCGCAGCTTCCACTTCAGGTGCGGGTCGATCACGGTTAGCGGCTCGTCAAACAGAATGGCCGACACGTCATCCCGCACCAGACCACGGCCCATGGAGACTTTCTGCTTTTCATCAGCGGTGAGGTTGCGGGCCTTTTTCTTCAGTAACGGCTGCAGGTCCAGCACGTCGGCG
Source organism: Pseudomonas caspiana (assembly GCF_002158995.1). Classification (GTDB taxonomy): domain Bacteria; phylum Pseudomonadota; class Gammaproteobacteria; order Pseudomonadales; family Pseudomonadaceae; genus Aquipseudomonas; species Aquipseudomonas caspiana. The sequence continues at coordinate 167,653 of NZ_LOHF01000006.1, forward strand.
ATTTCATGAACCTTGGTTTGAATCCGTTTCTCGTCCATGCCCTGATTGCGCAGGGGAAAAGCGAGATTGTCGTACACCGTCATGGTGTCGTAGACCACCGGAAACTGAAAAACCTGAGCGATGTTGCGCTGCTCCGGCGACAGGTCGTTGACCACTTTGGAGTCAAACAACACCTGCCCCTCTGAAGGGCTCAACAGCCCGGAGATGACGTTCAGCAATGTCGACTTTCCACACCCGGAAGGCCCCAGCAGCGCATACGCCCCGCCCTGCTCCCAGATATGACTCATCTCGCGAATCGCATAATCCTCTGGCCCGTTCGGATGTTTGCTATAGCTGTGTGCGAGGTTTTGCAGTCGGATCTCGGCCATCAGGCAACCCTCGCCATACGCAAGCCGGGTGCCTGGATCAGGCGACCTTGCTCATCGAACACAAATAATTTGTGGGTCGGGATATACACCCGGATCGAAGCATCGACGTCGTAGGCATGTACCCCTGGAAGGTGCAGAACCAGCGGAAAATGTTCGTTACGCACATGCAGAAAGGTTTCCGAGCCGCTGATTTCCGCCAGTTCCACGGTCACCGCCAGCTCAAGGTCATCGTCGTTTGACGGCACCAGACTCAGATGGCTGGGCCGCACGCCAAAGCGGTAATTGCCGTCGCCGATCTTGCGCAGATCAACGTTGAGGGGGAAATGCACGAAGTTGGCAAAACTGACTTCACTACCCTGAATGCGCCCGGGCATCAAATTGATTGGCGGCTCGGAGAACAACTCGGCCGCCAGCACGGTTTGCGGCTGGTGATAGACCTCAGGCGTACGACCGCTCTGAATCACCCGGCCTTCATGCAACACCGTGGTCGTGCCGCCCAGTGCCAGTGCCTCGTTAGGCTCGGTGGTGGCGTAAATGGCGATGGTGTGACGGGCTTCGAACAGCTCGCGCATTTCCTGGCGCAGCTCTTCGCGCAGCTTGTAGTCGAGGTTGACCAGCGGCTCATCGAACAGAATCAGGTCGGCATCCTTGACCAGCGCGCGGGCCATGGCCGTGCGTTGCTGCTGACCGCCGGACAATTCCAATGGATAACGGGTCAGAAACTTTTCGATGCGCAGCATCTTCGCGGTTTCCAGCACTTTGCTCTGGATCACGTCAGCGGCCACACCGGCCTGCCGCAATGGCGAAGCGATGTTCTCAAAGACGGTCATGCTCGGGTAATTGATGAACTGCTGATACACCATCGACACATTGCGATGGCGAACGGCCGTCTGCGTGACGTCCTTGCCGTTCATCAGGATGCGACCGCGATCAGGCTTGTCGAGCCCGGCCATCAGCCGCATCAAACTGGTCTTGCCAGACAGCGTGCGGCCCAGCAAGACGTTGAAAGAACCGGGTTCGAAACTCAACGAAGCGTCATCGATCCAGGTTTGGCCGTCGACCACACGGCTGACGTGCTCCAGCGTTAAAGACATGGCTTGCCCTTTTTTGTCAGTTCTTATTCAGGGTGTGCGCGAATTCTTGTCAGGAGATAGCGACAATCGTGCCAAACCGGGGATTGCTGCACACAGGCGCGAAATAGAGCCTCGGTTCGATATCACGAGGCTAATCGGCGTTCGGTGCTGAACAAAAGTGAACAGTAAAAACTGAACACTTGAACAACTGAACATTGACTTTGAACAATCCTGAGCGACACTGGATGCACGCACGGGATTGGACGCCCGTGCCAGATCAATAAGAAAAATAAAAATACATGCAGGATCCACCATGGCCATACACCGTGCATCCGTTGCTCATGACGCCATCATCCGAGACTCATGGTCCCGCTGTCGGGACTTTGGTCTGAGTCATCAGTCCACCCCCTCTTTCGGCCAATTACCGAAAGATCAGGTATCGCAGTTACTGGAGCGCCATCAGGCACTGGTGCACACCACCCACCAGGAAGTCCTGCCCTTTTACGAAAACATCCTCAGTAACTCCAACTGCCTGATCATGCTGGCCGATGATCGCGGTCAGTTGCTCAAGTCATGGGGCACGCAGCGTTTTATCGAGCCGTCTCATGCCCATGGCTTCATGGCCGGGGCCAGCTGGATTGAAAGCGCTACGGGCACCAATGCCATTGGCACCGCACTGGTCTGCGAACAGGCGGTACACATCGAGCACAACGAACACTTTCTCAAAGCCAACCGTTTCATGACCGGTTCGGCAGCCCCCATTTATGATGCTGCGCGGCGGATGATTGCGGTACTGGATGTCTCCAGCGACAGCTTCCTGCCGCCCTCCCACACGCTGGGCATGGTGAAAATGATGAGCCAGTCGGTAGAAAACCGACTGATCCTCGATCAGTTTCAGGACAGCCACTTCCAGCTGACCTTCAACACCGGGCTGAACAACCTCGACAGTCAGTGGGCCGGCTTGCTGATATTTGATGAAAACGGGCGGATCATCAGCGCCAACCGTCGCGCCGATAATCTGTTGGGGGGCAGCCCGATGCGGACGAGCATCGAAGCGCTGTTCAATAACCCGACGGCATTTTTGCTCAACCAGCCTGAAGGCTTGCCGTTCTCCCTTCTGGCCTCAGGGAACAACCGCTTTCATGGCGTATTGAGACGGCCTAAACGTAATCCGCTGAGCCTGCATGTTTTCCAGCCCGCGCTTAAACCAGCCGTGCAGGATGGCGTCCCCCTGTCAGCCGTCAGTCTAGGGGACGCCAAAGTAGATAAAGCTGTGCGTCAGGCTGAGCGGCTGCTTGAAAAGAACATCGCCCTGCTGATCCATGGCGAAACCGGTGTGGGTAAAGAGGTGTTCGTCAAAGCCTTGCACAACGCCAGCTCCCGATCCGCCAGGCCACTCATAGCAGTCAACTGCGCAGCGATTCCGGCAGAGCTGGTGGAGTCGGAGTTATTTGGCTATGAAAAAGGCGCGTTCACCGGCGCGCACTATAAAGGCAGCATTGGCCTGATCCGCAAGGCCGACAAGGGGACGCTGTTCCTCGACGAAATTGGCGACATGCCACTGCCGGTTCAGGCGCGTCTGTTACGGGTGCTGCAGGAACGCTGTGTACAGCCACTGGGCAGCAGCGAGTTGCACCCGGTTGACGTGCGGCTGATATCCGCGACCAACCGTAATCTGCGCGATGAGGTATTGGCCGGGCGCTTCCGTCAGGATTTGTATTACCGGATCAGCGGGCTGAATCTCGAACTTCCTCCCCTGCGTGAACGCACCGACAAGGCTGCACTGGTTCAGCAAATCTGGGAGCAGCATCGCGAAGCGAAGCAGACTCGAGGCTTCGAGCCAAAAGTGCTGGCGTTGTTTGATCGTCACCCGTGGCCGGGTAACTTGCGTCAACTCAGCAATGTGATTCAGGTGGCGTTGGCCTTGGCGGATGAGGAGGTCATCGGCACCGAGCATCTTCCGGATGATTTTTTTGCGGATCTGGAGATGAGTTTGCAGGATGTGCCGTCAGTATTCAGTGACAAAGCACAGTTGCATGAGACGGAAGATCTGGATGAGCTATTGCGGGCTGCTGGCGGGAATATTTCCCAGCTGGCCAAGCGCCTGGGGGTGAGCCGCAATACGCTTTACAAGCGGTTGCGGGAAAGACAGGGTTGAGTCACGACCAACAGTTGAACTGGAATGCAATCCCTGTGGGAGCTGAGCTTGCTCGCGATACCGACACCTCGGTTTCAGATCAAACACCGAGGTGCCTGTATCGCGAGCAAGCTCAGCTCCCACAAAGTTTTGCATCTTCTGCGAGACCGCGCTGTATCAGCAACACAGCGCAGATCAAAGTCAGCTAATCAATCCGCCAACCGCCAGGTCGTCCCGCCTTTGCCGTCTTCCAACACCACGCCCATGGCGGTGATCTGGTCGCGGATGCGGTCGGATTCTGCCCAGTCCTTGGCTGCACGGGCAGCCAGACGAGCTTCAATCAGCGCTTCGACTTCTGCCGCATCAACCCGACCTTCAGCGCCAGCGCGCAAGAAGTCATCGGCTTCAAGCTGCAAGACGCCCAACACACTGGCCAGTTGCTTCAAGCGGGCAGCCAGGCCGGCTGCCGCCAACAGATCGGTTTCGCGCAAACGGTTGATCTCACGAACCATCTCGAACAGCACCGCGCAGGCTTCCGGTGTACCGAAGTCGTCGTTCATGGCCGCAGAGAAGCGCTCCACGAACGCCTCGCCACCCACTGGCTCGGAAACCGGCAAGCCACGCAGGGCGTGATAGAAACGCTCAAGCGCGCTCTTGGATTCCCTGAGACTGTCTTCGGAATAGTTAATCGCGCTGCGGTAATGGCTGGAAACCAGCAGATACCGCACCACTTCCGGCGAGTACTTTTCCAGCACGTCGCGAATGGTGAAGAAGTTGTTCAAGGACTTGGACATCTTCTCGCCATTGATGCGAATCATGCCGCAGTGCAACCAGGCGTTGGCGTAGGTTTTACCAGTAGCCGCTTCGCTCTGGGCGATTTCGTTCTCGTGGTGTGGGAACTCAAGGTCGCTGCCGCCACCATGAATATCGAACGTTTCACCCAGGCAGCAGGTGGACATCACCGAGCACTCGATGTGCCAGCCCGGACGCCCGGCGCCCCATGGCGAATCCCAGCTCGGCTCGCCCGGCTTGACGCCTTTCCAGAGCACGAAGTCCAACGGATCATCCTTGGACTCGTCTACTTCGATACGTGCGCCAATACGCAGGTCTTCGATCTTCTTGCGCGACAGCTTGCCATAACCGAGGAACTTGCCGACGCGGTAATACACGTCGCCATTACCTGGCGCGTAGGCATAGCCCTTGTCGATCAGGGTCTGAATCATGGCGTGCATGCCGTCGATGTAGTCGGTCGCACGCGGCTCCATATCCGGTTTGAGGATATTCAGCCGTGCTTCGTCCTCATGCATCGCGTCGATCATGCGCGCCGTCAGCGCATCAAACGACTCACCGTTTTCACGGGCACGATTGATGATCTTGTCGTCAATGTCGGTGATGTTGCGCACATACGTCAGGTCGTAACCGCTGAACCGCAGCCAGCGGGTAACGAGGTCGAACGCCACCATACTGCGGCCGTGGCCAAGGTGGCAGTAGTCGTATACGGTCATCCCGCAGACGTACATGCGCACCTTGTTGCCATCCAGCGGCTTGAAGACTTCTTTGCTCTTGGTGAGCGTGTTGTAGATAGAAAGCACTGAGGCTCCTTAAGACCACGAATCTCGTAGCGTTACAGTCCGGTTGAATACCGGCTGACCTGGTTTCGAGTCCTTGATGTCCGCGCAGAAATAGCCTTCGCGTTCGAACTGGAAACGGTCTTCCGGTTGCGCTTGTCCCAATGAAGGTTCAGCACGACAACCGGTCAGCACTTGCAGGGAATCCGGATTGATGTTGTCCAGGAAGGTCGCACCGTCTTCAGCCTTTTCAGGATTTGGCGAACGGAACAGACGATCGTACAGACGCACTTCGCATTCAACGCTTTCAGCCGCCGGGACCCAATGCACGACGCCTTTGACCTTGCGGCCTTCAGGGTTCTTGCCCAGGGTGTCCGGGTCGTAGGAGCAACGCAACTCGACGATGTTGCCGTCGGCATCCTTGATGGCTTCGTCGGCACGGATCACATAGCTGCCGCGCAGACGCACTTCGCCATTCGGTTCAAGACGCTTGTAGCCTTTTGGCGGCTCTTCCATGTAGTCGTCGCGGTCAATGTAAATCTCGCGGGAGAACGGCAGCTCGCGTACGCCGAGGTCTTCTTTCGGGTGACGCGGCAGCTCAAGCTTCTCGACCTGGCCTTCCGGATAATTAGTGATCACTACTTTCAGCGGACGCAGCACGCACATGGCACGCGGCGCGCTGTGGTCCAGGTCGTCACGGATGCTGAATTCCAGCATGCCGAAATCCACTACGCCGTCGGAACGGTTGGTGCCGATCATTTCGCAGAAGTTACGGATCGACTTCGGCGTGTATCCTCGACGACGGAAGCCCGACAACGTCGACATGCGCGGGTCATCCCAACCGTGAACGTGCTTTTCATCGACCAGTTGCTTCAGCTTGCGCTTGCTGGTGATGGTGTAGTTCAGGTTCAGGCGCGAAAACTCGTACTGACGCGGTTTGCTTGGCACCGACAGGTTGTCGAGGAACCAGTCATACAGCGGACGATGGCTTTCGAATTCCAGGGTGCAGATCGAATGGGTAATACCTTCGATAGCGTCCGATTGGCCGTGGGTAAAGTCGTAGATCGGGTAGATGCACCACTTGTCGCCAGTCTGGTGGTGATGAGCATGGCGAATGCGATACAGGATCGGGTCGCGCAGGTTCATGTTCGGCGAAGCCATGTCGATTTTGGCGCGCAGAACACGGGCACCGTCTTCGAATTCACCGGCTTTCATGCGAGCGAACAGATCCAGGTTTTCCTCGACGCTGCGCTCACGGAACGGGCTGTTCTTGCCCGGTTCGGTCAGGGTCCCGCGGTATTCACGCGCCTGTTCCGGGGTCAGATCGTCCACATAAGCCTTGCCAGCCTTGATCAGCTCGACAGCCCAGTCGTGCAATTGATCGAAATACTGCGAGGCGTAGCGCACTTCGCCATCCCATTCGAAGCCCAGCCACTTCACGTCGCTTTCGATGGCGTCGATGTATTCCTGGTCTTCCTTGGCCGGGTTGGTGTCATCGAAACGCAGGTGCGTGACGCCACCGAATTCCTGAGCCAGACCGAAATTCACGCAGATCGACTTGGCGTGACCGATGTGCAGATAGCCGTTAGGCTCCGGCGGAAAACGGGTCACGATCTTTGTGTGCTTACCCGAATCGAGGTCAGCCTGGACAATCGGGCGCAGGAAATTGGTAGGAATTGCAGGGCCTGCCTTTGAATTCGCAGCGGGGTCTTGAGTGGGCTTGCTCATAGGATCCTTGGACAATACAAGTGCGCGGCCAGGGTAGGCCGACTAAATCAAAGCGCTTATGATAGCCGAAGCTGTCAATAGGCTAACAGCGCCCTGTAAGAAAACCGTCGAGTTAAAAACTCGAAAGAATTATGTAACGACCTCTGTAAACTGCGCGTCTGGGTTATAACGCGTCCATTCACGAATGCCAAAAGAGCGACTTTTGATATGTCCAAAGTAAAATTGACCACCAACCACGGCGACATCGTCCTGGAACTGAACGCTGAAAAAGCGCCGTTGACCGTTGCCAACTTCATCGAATACGTCAAGGCCGGTCACTACGAAAACACCGTATTCCACCGCGTCATCGGCAACTTCATGATCCAGGGCGGCGGTTTCGAGCCAGGCATGAAAGAAAAGAAAGACAAGCGCCCAAGCATCCAGAACGAAGCTGACAACGGCCTGCCGAACAAGAAGTACAGCGTTGCAATGGCCCGTACCATGGAGCCGCATTCTGCCTCCGCACAGTTCTTCATCAACGTGGCTGACAACAGCTTCCTCAACCACAGCGCCAAGACCACTCAAGGCTGGGGTTACGCTGTATTCGGTGAAGTGATCGAAGGCACTGACGTTGTCGACAAGATCAAAGGCGTGGCCACCGGCAGCAAATCCGGCCACCAGGACGTACCGACTGAAGACGTGATCATCGAGAAAGCCGAGATCGTTGAGTGATATTGCTGATCTCCGATCTGCATTTGCAGGAAGAACGCCCGGACATTACCCGGGCGTTTCTGGATCTGATCGCGGGCCGTGCCCGCGATGCTCAGGCCCTGTATATCCTCGGTGATTTTTTCGAGGTCTGGATTGGCGATGATGCAATGTCACCCTTCCAGCGTTCGATTTGCCAGGCGTTGCGAGCGCTGAGCGATAGCGGCACCCAAATATTTCTGATGCACGGCAATCGCGACTTCATGATTGGCCGTGCGTTCTGTAAGGCGGCCGGCTGCACCTTGCTGCCGGACCCGAGCGTTGTTCAGTTGAACGGCGAGCCGGTGCTGCTGATGCATGGCGACAGCCTGTGCACCCGGGACGAAGGCTACATACGCATGCGCCGTTACCTGCGTAACCCGCTGACGTTGTTCGTGCTGCGCAACCTGCCTAAAAGCACCCGGCACAAACTGGCGCGCAAACTGCGCAATGAAAGCCGTTCGCAAACCCGCATGAAAGCCAATGACATTGTCGACGTAACCCCCGAAGAAGTGCCCGAAGTGATGCAGCAATTCGGCGTACGCACCCTGATCCACGGCCATACCCACCGCCCCGCCATCCATAAGCTACAGATCGGCGATCAGGCAGCGCGGCGCATTGTGCTGGGTGACTGGGACAAGCAAGGCTGGGCCGTGCAGGTGGATGAACAAGGGTTTCAGCTGGGGGCGTTTGATTTTGTGCCGGAGCAGCAACCTGCCCTTCCTTCCCCCGAGACACACTGACCCTGTGGGAGCGAGGCTTGCCCGCGATAAGAGCGCCGCAGATATCAGGGCCATCGAATCCAGCCTTATCGCGGGCAAGCCTCGCTCCCACAAGTCATGTGTGAAGCCTCAAAACCGCATCAATGCCCGCCCCCAGCCGCAGGCCCGGCCTTGGCGGTGAATGGCGGTTTGGCCAGCCAGACCAGCAGAATCAAGCCCATGAACACCCAGCCCAGCAGATAAAAGTAATCCACCGTGGACATCATGTACGCCTGACTGCTGAGGGTCTGCTCCAGTTGCGCATAAGCCGAAGGACTCGCACCACCCAGTGCATTCAGCGCATCCCGGGTAGCAGGGTCGTAAGTGCTGATGTTTTCACTCAAGTAAGCATGATGCTGATCGGCGCGGCGGATCCAGATCCAGGTGGTCAGCGATGCAGCGAAGCTACCGCCCAGCGTGCGCAGGAACGTCGCCAAACCAGAACCGTCAGCAATCTGATTGGGCGGCAAGTCCGACAGCAGGATGCTCAGGGTCGGCATGAAGAACAACGCAACGCCCGCCCCCATGAACAACTGCACCAACGCGATGTGTTCAAAGTCCACCTCATTGGTGAACCCCGACCGCATAAAGCAACTGGTACCAATCGCCAGGAACGCCAACCCGGCCAACAAGCGCAGGTCGAACTTGTGTGCGTACTTGCCGACAAAAGGCGACATCAATACCGGCAAGATGCCGATGGGTGCCACGGCCAGCCCTGCCCAAGTGGCGGTGTAGCCCATCTGGGTTTGCAGCCACTGAGGCAGCAGCAGATTGATACCGAAGAAGCCGGCATAGCCACCGACCAGCACCATGGTGCCGATGCGAAAGTTACGGAATGCAAACAGCCGCAGATTGACGATGGGGTGCTTGTCGGTCATTTCCCAGATCACGAAGACCGACAACGCTACAGCTGAGATCAAGGCGCCGATAACGATGAAGTTCGACTCGAACCAATCCAGGTCATTGCCCTTGTCGAGCACGATCTGCAAGGCACCGACACCGATAATCAGGGTAATCAGCCCGACATAATCCATGGGCTGGTAACTGGTCACCACCGGCCGTTTGGCCATTTGCATGCGCACAACGAGCACCGCGAACAGACCGATCGGAATGTTGATGAAGAAGATCCACGGCCAGCTATAACTGTCGGTGATCCAACCGCCGAGAATCGGCCCGGCAATCGGTGCGACCACCGTGACCATCGCCAGCAGTGCCAGTGCCATCCCCCTTTTCGCCGGAGGATAGACCGCAATCAGCAAGGTCTGCGTCATCGGGTACAACGGCCCCGCTACTACGCCTTGCAGCACGCGAAAGCCCACGAGCTCCGGCATCGACTGGGAAATCCCGCACAGGAACGAAGCCAGAACAAACAGAATCGTCGCCCACAGGAACAGCTTCACCTCGCCAAAGCGGCGGCTCAGCCAGCCGGTCAGCGGCAAGGCAATGGCATTACTTACGGCGAATGAAGTAATAACCCAAGTGCCCTGCTCCGAGCTGACGCCCAGATTGCCGGAAATGGTCGGCAAGGCAACGTTGGCAATCGTCGTGTCGAGGACCTGCATGAAGGTCGCCAGGGACAGGCCGATGGTACACAGCAGCAGGCTCGGTGGCGTAAATGATGCGGGGGCGTTGGCGCTCATCGCGAATCCCTGAAAACTTGATGCTGCCCTGACCTTTCACAGGTCAGGGCATGCGGATTGGCGGATCAGCGCTGAGCAGTCTTGCCGGTCAGTGCGCTGTTTTCATGAATCAGGCGATTGATCAAGGCGTCAGCCTCGGCCAGTTGCTGCTCATAGACATTGGTGCTGAATGAGGCCTGCTTCGGCGGCTGCTGCGCCAACACCGGCCCGCTCTGATCGTGCAGATCAACGTTTACTGTCGTGGACAGGCCGATGCGCAATGGATGCTTCGCCAGTTCTTCGGCATTGATGTGGATACGGACAGGAACGCGCTGAACGATCTTGATCCAGTTACCGGTGGCGTTCTGCGCTGGCAGCAAAGCGAATGCGCTGCCAGTACCGGCGCCCAGGCTGTCGATGGTGCCGCTGTACTTCACATCGCTGCCATAAAGGTCGGACTCGATTTCCACCGGCTGACCAATGCGCATGTTGCCCAGTTGGGTTTCCTTGAAGTTGGCATCAATCCACAACTGATCCAACGGGATCACCGCCATCAACGCGGTGCCCGGCTGAACGCGCTGGCCCAGTTGCACGGTGCGCTTGGCGACGTAACCGGTGACGGGTGCGATCAGCGTGCTGCGAGCGTTGGCCAGGTAAGCCTGACGCAACTGGGCCGCTGCGGCTTTCACGTCCGGGTGCGACGACACTTCGGTGTCGTCCACCAACGCGACGCTGCTGGCCAGTTGCTGCTGAACATTGCTCAAGGCGCTCTGCGCACTGATCAAATCATCATGGGCGTGGGAAAGTTCTTCCTGAGAAATCGCCCCGCCAGCGGCCAGACTCTTGCGTCGGGTGTAGTTGTCCTGGGCCTTCTTCACTTCAGCGCGCTGGGCTGCCAATTGAGCTTTCATGCCGTCGACATTGCTGTACAGACCGCGAACCTGTCGCACAGTCTTGGCCAGACTGGCTTCGGCACTTTGCAGACCGACTTCGGCATCCGCAGGGTCGAATTGCAGCAACACCTGACCGGCGCGCACCAAATCACCATCATCCGCGCCAATGCTGGTCACGGTGCCGGTGACCAACGGCGTGATTTCCACCACGTTGCCGTTCACATAAGCGTCGTCAGTGTTTTCATTCCAGCGACCATACAGCTCATGCCAGGCCCAGACGCCCAGCCCTCCGAGAATGACGATCAATGCCAGCCCGAACAGGAGCAGTTTGCGCTTGCGTGGGTTACTGTCTTTTTTACTGTTTTCCGGAGCGTTGCCAGAAGTGTTTTCGCTAGCGGCAGTGGCCATGACGATTACCTTGAGTTAGTCAGCGAAGCAGTTGATGAAGTGGCGTCGGAGGGACTTTCGCCCTCGAAACCACCGCCCAGGGCTTGCATCAACTGGATCGATAAATCGATTCGTTCGGCGTTGAGATCAGCCAGTTGGCGTTGTGACTGGAGCAATTGCTGCTCGGTGGTCAGCACGTCCAGGTAGTTGCCGATCCCCGAGCCATAACGCTGGGTCACGGTATTGAATGATTGCTGGACCACATCCGTGGCGTGCTGACGGGCCTGAATCTGGCCATCAATGGCACGCAGTTGACCGATGTTGTCGCTGACGTCGCCCAAGGCCCGCACCAGGCTCTTGTTGTATTGCGCCACGGCAAGGTCATAATCGGCATCCCGAGCGTCCAGATCTGCGCGCAAGCGGCCGCCATCGAACAGAGGAAGGGAAATGGTCGGCGCGACATTGAAGAAGCGACTGGCCGAGCCAAACATCGCATCGCCCAGCAACGACTCGGCCCCGGCAGCGGCGCTGAGGTTCAGGTTCGGATAGAAATTGGTCTTGCCCGCGACGATGTTCTTGCTCGCAGCCTCTACACGCCAGCGAGCCGCGACGATGTCCGGCCGACGTCCCAGCAGTTCGGCAGGCAACGAAGATGGCAGCGCGACGACCGCAGGCTTGAGCACGTTGGGTCTGGCGATTTCCTGACCGCGATCCGGGCCTTTACCGAGCAACACCGCCAAGGCGATTTTCGCGCTGCGCAGGTTTTTCTCGGCAGCGATAAGCGCCTCTTGTGAGTTGGCCTCCAGGCTTTCGGTCTGCTGATATTGATACTGGCTGTCGATCCCCGATTGCAGGCGCTGGTTGCCCAGATTGAGCAACTGCTGCGTGCGCTTGAGATCCTCGGTCGCCAGATCATGAACAATGTAAGCCTGACCTACATCGCTGTAGGCCCGTGCCACATCGGCGGCCAGCGTCAGGCGTGCGGCTTGCTCATCAACCTCAGCAGCGCGAGCCTGCCCTAAAGCAGCCTCCCAGGCAGCACGTTGGCCGCCCCATAAATCGAAGTTGTAATTGAAGTTCACCGCCAGGCTACGCAACGTGCTGTAGCGCCCGCCCATGCCGCTTGGGTCTTGATCGCGCGCCAAACGCGAGCGGCTGACACTGGCATCGGCATCAACCGTCGGCATGCGGGCCGCATCGGCAGCGTAGGCCGACGCCATGGCTTGATGAGTGCGCGCATTGGCGACTTGCATGTCCGGGCTATCACGCAGGGCTTCGTTGATCAGAGCATCGAGCTGCGGATCGCCGAGATTTTTCCACCAGTCACGTTTCGGCCAGGCTGCAGGTGAAAGGTTGATGCCTTGCAGGCTGCTCTCAGCTTGAAGCTTGTTTGCGTCAAGGCTTTTGCCTTGGGTGGTCAGGCCGCTGTAGTTGGCACAACCGGCAACACTCAGGGCGACCAGCAACAGGCTATAACGCGCCCGCGACAAAGAAAGGCTCATTCTGCACCTCGGTCTTTGAAACTCAGACGGGTGATGGCGATGTGATCGTTAGCGTCAATCAGTACTTTGCTGAGGATTCGCTCCAGACTTGCCACCTCCTCCGCATCCAGCACGCCGAGCAATTCATTCATGGCTTCAGCGCCAATTTGCGGCAATTGGTCGGTGATGATTCGCCCCTGCTCCGTCAGAACGAGCTGAACCTGACGCCGATCCGTGGCCGAGCGAGCGCGCTCAATCAGCTGCTTTTGCTCTAGACGATCCAGCATGCGGGTCATCGAACCGCTGTCCAGGGACAGGTGCCGACACAATTCAGCGGGAGTGTCCGCGCGGAACTGGGCCACGATGATCAGGACCTTGAACTGCGAGAACGTGATGCCATAGGGCACCAATTGCTTGTCGAGGATGCGATCCTTCAGCGAATTGGTACGGCCGATCAGCATGCCCATGATCGTCGACTGCTGATTGTCAGGACTGAAATGTTTCATGAATCCACCAAATTAGCTGCCTAGGCAGAGAATATGGCGATATTACTGCTTAGGCAGCAAATGGCAAAGCTTTTATTAGCTTGCTTACTATTTAGACGAGATGGCGGCGATACCTGTAGGAGCTCACGAGCACCGCGAGGCGATAGCGGCTTATCTGATACACCGCTATCGCTGCCTCGCGGTGCTCGTGAGCTCCTACAAGGAATAACTTTTTAATTCAGGAAATATTGAGTCGTTGATACAGACTCAACCGAACGCGGGCACACCGCTATGAAACCTAAACTCTTCATCCGGACTTTCGATCAGGTCGCGCTCGGCCAGGCGGATCTCTTCGATCTTGGCGTCAACATCAGCCTTGTCACCGTAGGTGTAAGCCAGCTTCAGGTAATCCTGAAAATGCCGCGCTTCGGACTTCAACAGTCCAGCGTAGAACTTGCCCAGCTCTTCATCCAGATGTGGCACCAGACAGGCGAAACGCTCGCAGGATCGGGCCTCGACAATGGCGCCCACAATCAACGCATCCGTCAGGCGATACGGGTTGTGATTGCGCACCAGCTTGCGCAGGGCCCCGGCGTATCGCGCAGAGCTGACGTTGGCCATGGGAATTTCGCGCTTGCGGATAATGCTCAGCACCTGCTCGAAGTGGCGCAGTTCTTCCCGGGCCAGGCGCGACATCTTGCTCAACAGGTCGAACTTGTCGTTGTACTGGAACATGAACTGAAACGCCGCTCCAGCCGCCTTCTTTTCGTTGTTCGCGTGGTCGATCAGCAGAATGTCCAGGTTGCGTAATGCAGCCTGAACCCAACTGTCGGGGGTGCGGCAAAGCAGGAAGGCTTCAATTTCAGGAATCGGGTACATAGGCTCACAAAAGGCCGGACGACAAGGCCGGGCATTATACGAGTGGGATGGGTGTTCGGCGATAGAAATGCGATTTTCCGGGGAGACTCAATGTGTGTGCGCAAGCTGATGTGACGACGTGGGACCGGCTTTAGCCGGGAAGAGGCCGGTACATTCACACATTTTCTTCGTCGGAAATGCCGCCTTCCCGGCTAAAGCCGGTCCCACTTCAGTTTGTGGGTAAATATAAAATCTCCCGCAGGATCACATTTCAATTCATGCTCAGGTAAGAGTAGTCAAACGACTCTCAGCCCTTGCGCTTCCCATCCAGCCGACGCAAATGGCAGGTCACTTCTTCGCGGTCGTGGTACAGCTGCTTGCAGCCGATCTCGACCCTAATACCTCGCACTTCGAAGCCCTCCTCAATGCGCTGCAACAGGCGACTGACTTCGGCGTAGCGCTGCTTCATCGGCAGTTTGAGGTTGACCACGGCTTCGCGACACAAGCCTTCGCCCAACCAGGTTTCCAGCAAAGCAGCGTTACGCGCAGGCTTTTCCACGATGTCACAGACCATCCAGTCCACCGGCTGACGCGGCTTGTAAGTAAAACCGTCCGCCATCAAATGTTGAACCAGCCCGGTGTCCATCAGGCTTTCGGCCATCGGGCCGTTGTCGATAGCCGTCACCAGCATGCCGCGACGTACCAGTTGATAAGTCCAGCCACCCGGAGCAGCGCCGAGATCGACACCGGTCATGTCGCCTGAAAGACGCTCATCCCACTGATCGCGGGGAATGAAGTGGTGCCACGCTTCTTCAAGCTTCAGCGTTGAACGGCTCGGCGCTTCACGGGGAAACTTCAAACGTGGAATACCCATGGGCCACATGGCCGAATTGTCGGCATCCGCCAGACCGAGAAACACTTCACGACCGCTCTTGAACGTCAGCAACAGGCGAGGTTTTCGCGGGTCGTCTACCAGTTTGCCAGCCTGAATCAGGGCCTTGCGCAGCGGGGCCTCGAACTTGCGGCAGAACGTCGACAGCTCCTTGCCGTCGTTGGTGTCCACCACTTCAAGCCACAGGCTGCCGCAGGTGACGAAGGTCGCCATGTGCGCGAGGATCACGCTGATGCGGTCGGTTTCCGGCAGTTCCAGGAACACACCTCGCGCCCATTGCCGGGGGAAGATCAGCTTCGAGAAGCGCTGGCCATTCATCAGGCGCTCGGCACCATCGTCCTCGGTGCAGACAAATTCGGCGAAGGCTGTATTCGGCTTGGCTTTGGCGTAGCCAGACACATTGAGGCGCGCCGCGTGTTCGGCGATTTCAGAACACACTTCGCCTTCAAAGCCCGGACGACAGTGCATAAACAGGGTGTTCATGGGGGTGCTCCTGAACACGTCGACCTATACGAGAAGATTAATCTCAGCGACGCAAAAGGCGAGCATGATAGCTGAATCAGGAACCACTGGAGCGACCAACTGGTCAAGTACTGCATAGCCATAAACCACAAGCGGCGCTATGACGTCAGCCTGCCAAGGATTTCAATCGTCCAGTCCGTACCGTGCGGACGCGTCAAAGGAGTTATTTCATGCCCTCCCTCGATAGCCTGAACAGCCTTAAAACCCTAGAAATCGATAACAAGACCTACCACTATTTCAGCCTTCCGGAAGCCGCCAAGACCTTGGGCGACTTAAGCAAGCTGCCAATGTCCCTCAAGGTTTTGCTGGAAAACCTGCTGCGCTGGGAAGACAACAAAACGGTCACCGGCACCGACCTCAAATCGCTGGCCGCTTGGCTGAGCGAGCGGCGCTCGGACCGGGAAATCCAATACCGCCCTGCTCGCGTACTGATGCAAGACTTCACCGGCGTACCTGCCGTGGTCGATCTGGCTGCCATGCGCGCCGCCGTTGCCAAGGCTGGCGGCGATCCGCAGCGGATCAATCCGTTGTCTCCGGTGGATCTGGTCATCGACCACTCCGTGATGGTCGACAAATTCGGCGCTGCCGACTCATTCGCCCAGAACGTCGACATTGAGATGGAGCGCAATGGCGAGCGTTACGCCTTCCTGCGCTGGGGCCAGAGCGCGTTCGATAACTTCAGCGTGGTGCCGCCGGGCACCGGGATCTGTCACCAGGTCAATCTGGAATACCTGGGCCGCACGGTCTGGACCAAAGACGAGGATGGCCGCACCTATGCCTTCCCCGACACATTAGTGGGCACCGATTCGCACACCACCATGATCAACGGCCTCGGCGTGCTCGGCTGGGGCGTAGGCGGTATCGAAGCGGAAGCGGCAATGCTTGGCCAACCGGTGTCGATGCTGATTCCGGAAGTGATTGGCTTCAAGCTCAACGGCAAGCTCAGGGAGGGCATTACTGCGACCGATCTGGTGCTGACCGTCACGCAAATGCTGCGCAAGAAAGGCGTGGTCGGCAAGTTCGTCGAGTTTTACGGCGACGGTCTGGCTGAACTGCCGCTTGCCGACCGCGCCACGATCGCCAACATGGCGCCGGAATACGGCGCGACGTGCGGTTTCTTCCCGGTCGACGATGTGACGCTGGAGTATCTACGCCTGTCCGGTCGTCCTGATGAAACCGTGAAACTGGTCGAGGCCTATTGCAAGGCGCAAGGCCTATGGCGCCTGCCCGGCCAGGATCCGGTGTTTACCGACAGCCTTGAACTGGACATGAACACGGTCGTAGCCAGTCTGGCCGGCCCTAAACGTCCTCAGGATCGTGTCGCGCTGCCTGATGTTTCCCAAGCCTTTTCTGATTTCCTTGGCCTGCAATTCAAACCCGCTCAGAAAGACGAAGGCCGTCTGGAAAGCGAAGGTGGTGGCGGTGTCGCGGTCGGCAATGCCGATCAGGTGACCGGCGAGGCAGACTATGAATATGAAGGCCGCACCTATCGCCTGAAAAACGGCGCAGTGGTCATCGCTGCCATTACCTCCTGCACCAATACCTCTAATCCCAGCGTGATGATGGCTGCCGGACTGGTCGCAAAGAAAGCTGTAGAAAAAGGCCTGACAACCAAGCCCTGGGTAAAAACCTCTCTGGCTCCGGGTTCCAAGGTGGTGACTGATTACTACAAAGCCGCCGGGCTTACCCAGTACCTCGACGCACTGGGTTTTGATCTGGTGGGCTACGGTTGCACCACGTGTATCGGCAACTCGGGGCCGCTACCTGAACCTATCGAGAAAGCGATTCAACAGTCGGATCTGACCGTGGCTTCAGTGCTGTCCGGCAACCGCAACTTCGAAGGTCGCGTGCATCCGTTGGTCAAAACCAACTGGCTGGCTTCGCCGCCGCTGGTTGTGGCCTATGCATTGGCAGGCAGCGTGCGGGTCGACATCAGCAGCGAATCGTTGGGCGAAGGCAAAGACGGTCAGCCGGTATATCTGCGCGATATCTGGCCGACCCAGAAAGAAATCGCCGATGCGGTTGAGCAGGTCAATACCGGCATGTTCCACAAGGAGTACGCCGAGGTGTTTGCCGGTGACGAACAGTGGCAAGCCATTGAAGTACCGCAAGCTGCAACTTACGTGTGGCAGGACGATTCGACGTATATCCAGCACCCGCCGTTCTTCGAGAACATCGCAGGTCCGCTACCGGTGATCGAAGACATCCACAGCGCTCGCGTGCTGGCAATGCTGGGTGACTCTGTGACCACTGACCACATTTCTCCAGCCGGTAATATCAAAACAGACAGCCCCGCAGGCCGGTATCTGCGCCAACAAGGCGTTGAGCCGCGAGACTTCAACTCTTATGGTTCTCGCCGTGGTAACCATGAAGTGATGATGCGCGGCACCTTTGCCAACATCCGTATTCGCAACGAGATGCTCGGCGGCGAAGAAGGTGGTTTTACCCTGCACGCCCCCACTGACGAGAAGATGCCGATCTACGATGCGGCCATGCGTTATCAGGCTGAAAACACGCCATTGGTGATCATCGCCGGGCAGGAATACGGCACCGGTTCAAGCCGTGACTGGGCTGCAAAAGGGACTAACCTGCTGGGCGTCAAAGCAGTGATTGCGGAGAGTTTTGAACGTATTCACCGCTCCAACCTGGTGGGCATGGGCGTATTGCCGCTGCAGTTCAAGAATGGCCAAAGTCGCAAGACGCTCAACCTCACAGGCAAAGAGACGCTGGACATCAGCGGTCTGACTCATGCTGACCTGCAGCCGGGCATGAGCCTCACGCTGACGATCACCCGCGAAGACGGCACTCGGGAAAACGTTGATGTGCTGTGCCGCATCGATACGCTGAATGAGGTCGAGTACTTCAAGGCGGGCGGGATTCTGCACTATGTGTTGCGACAATTGATTGCATCTTGAATTGACGTAAACCTGTGGGTGCGACAGGGTGGCGCCCCACCTTGCTAGCGATAAGGCTTAACTAGATCCACTTAAGAACGCGGGTGGCCTTATCGCGAGCAAGCTCAGCTCCCACAGGAGCTCATTCCAACTCATGTTCAGTAATAAGGGCGATAACCGAACAGATTTATCGCCTTGCCTTAAGTTTGGCTCTTCCGCAAAATTAACCATCTGGTACATTTTGCTGAAACCGCATCCTTCGATCCCAGAATGCGGCATCTAATAAGAGCCGATCGCCATGACTGTCATTCGTAAACCGTCCATTCTTGCCGGCCTCATTGGTTCGGGCATTCAAGCTTCGCGTACCCCGGCGCTGCATGAGCACGAAGGCGATGCCCAAGGCATGCGCTATTTGTACCGACTGCTCGATCTCGACGCGCTCAAACTCGACATCACCGCCCTGCCAGACCTGCTCAACAGCGCCCAGCACATGGGCTATACCGGGCTGAACATCACCTTTCCCTGCAAACAGGCGGTTATCCCGCTACTGGATCAGCTGTCGTCCGAAGCCCGAGGCATAGGCGCGGTGAACACGGTGCTGTTCAAGGATGGTCAGCGGATCGGCCACAACACCGACTGCCTGGGTTTCGCCGAGGGTTTCCGTCGCGGCCTTGATGACGTAGCGCGCAAGCGCGTGGTGCAGATGGGGGCTGGCGGCGCGGGCGCTGCGGTGGCGCATGCGTTGCTGGCCGAAGGCGTCGAGCAATTGAGTATCTTCGAAGTCGAGCCGGCAAGAGCTCAGGGCCTGGTAGATAACCTCAATAGCCACTTTGGCGCGAATCGGGCGGTGGTGGGTCGTGATTTACCCGCTGCAATGGCCGCTGCCGATGGCCTGGTCAATACCACTCCGGTCGGCATGACCAAACTGCCTGGTACACCACTGCCACCGGAGCTCTTGCACGAAGGCTTATGGGTCGCGGAAATCATCTATTTCCCGCTGGAAACCGAATTGCTCAAACACGCCCGCGCCCTGGGTTGCCGCACGCTGGACGGCGGCACGATGGCGGTGTTTCAGGCGGTGAAGGCCTTTGAACTGTTCAGCGGCCAGACTGCGGACGCCGGGCGCATGCAGGATCATTTTGCGAGAATGGGTGATTGAGGACGCAGATCAATAATTACCTGTAGGAGCTCACGAGCACTGCGAGGCAGCGATGGCGGAGTGTCAGGCAAACCGCAATCGCTGCCTCGCGGTGCTCGTGAGCTCCTACAGTAGAGGGGTCAGTGGACATTAAAATTACGGCCGCAGGTAACGGCTCACTGAATCACACAGCATCGCCTTGTGCCGCTGTTTGATCTCGTCGTTGACCAATTCAATCTGGAAGATCTCGGAAAAGGTGTGGCGGTTCGAGATCCGGTAGAAACAGAACGAACTGATCATCAAATGCAGGTCGATGGCGTTCACGCCTTGGCGAAAAACGCCTTGAGCCTCACCCCGGCGCAAAATCTTGTCGAGAATACTGACAATGTTCTGGCTCAACTGGCGAATGGTCGGTGACTGTTTGACGTTCTCGCCGTTGTGGATGTTCTCGATACAGACGATCCGCACAAAGTCGACGTTGCGGTCGTGGTGGTCGAAGGTGAACTCCACCAGCCGCTCGATGGCCTGCATGGGTTCCAGCGCGTCCAGATTGAGCCCGCTTTCAGTGCGGCGAATGTCGCCATAAAGCTTTTCCAGCACCTCGGCGTACAACTGCTCCTTGCTGTTGAAGTAGTAATAGATCATCCGTTTGGAGGTTTTTGTGCGCTCGGCGATGGCATCCACCCGCGCGCCGGACAATCCCTGGGCGACGAACTCGGCAATGGCTGCCTGGAGGATGTCATCCCGGGTTTTCTCTGGATTGTTCTTGCGCCCTGTCGCCGATGTTCGAACCGGGGCGATCACAGCACCTTCGTCAATAGTTGTCATTTCAGCGGCATACCACGGTCAGATCGGGGCGGTGCTATGTTTCTCATAGTCCGGGGCCGCCCTCGAGGCTCAAAATGACTGCGCTACATGGATCAGAGCCGGGCCTGACGAGCGGCACCGCTGCGTGTCTTGGCCATGGCTGCCAGCCGTACTGCGACGTTGGCGGCGCCGTAACCCACATAGCCATTCTTGCGCTGCAGGATCTCGAAGAAGAAACGATCATCGAACGGCTCGGTGTACACGTGAAACAGCTCGCCACCTTGGGCATCGCGGTCGTAAAGCACGTTGTAATAAGCCAGTTCGCTGAGGAATTCGTCATCGAAATCGAAGCGCGCGGCCAGATCGTCGTAGTAATTGAGCGGGATGTCCAGCAGCTTCAAGCCAGCCTCTTTGGCGCGGCTGACTTCAGCGAAGATATCTTCGCAGGCAAAAGCGATGTGGTGGACGCCGGAGCCTCGATAACTGGACAGCGCGTGAGAAATTGCCGTGTTGCGATTTTCCGAGATATTCAGCGGCAAACGTACAGTGCTGCAACGGCTGCGCAACGCCCGGCTTTTGACCAGACCGTAAGGGTCGGGCAGCACCACTTCGTCGTCGGCTTCGAAATCCAGCAGGCTTTTGTAGAACAGTACCCAGCTGTCCAGACTGTCCGCAGGCAGCGCCATGGCCATGTGGTCGATACGCTGCAGCCCGCCACCCGCTTGGGCGTTCGGGTTAACGACGAAGTCGATGTCGTAGATCGACTCACCCGGCACGGCAGGTTCGACCAGATAGATCAGGCTGCCATCCGGTGCACGTACCGACGGGACTTCCCGTTCGTTAGGCCCAACCAATCCACGGTACGGCTGGCCTTTAAAGGCCTGGGCACGTTCCAGCGCTGCCGAGCCGCTCTCGACTCGTAACGCTGTGGCACAGAGTGATGGACCGTGTGCCTCAAAAAAACTGTGAGCGAACGAATAAGGTTCGGCATTGAGCACGATCTTGATATCGCCCTGCCCCATCAGGCTGACGGCCTTGGAGCGGTGCTGGCCGAGCTTGGCGAAACCGAGATTACCCAACCAGCCAGCAAGGCGCGCGCCCTGAGCGTCGTCCACTGCAAACTCTAGAAACTCGACGCCGTTGTAAGTGCTGGCGGGCGGCGGACTGAACAACAGATCTTTGGCCACAGGTTCATTCTGTGACTCCAGCAACAGCCGGGTTTTCTCTTCCAGGTACAACAGCGAACGCAAGCCATCAGCAGCATTGGCCCGAGGTGGCGCGGCGCGGAAACCATCATTGAAGATTTCCAGCGACAACGGCCCGGTATAGCCCGTTTTCAGAATCGGCGCGAGGAAGCCCGGCAGATCGAATTCACCCTGGCCGGGGAAGCAACGGAAGTGGCGGCTCCACTCCATGACGTCCATGGCCAGAATCGGCGCATCGGCCATCTGCACGAAGAAGATCTTGTCGCCGGGGATCTGCGCAATTGCGCTCGGATCGCCCTTGAGGGACAAAGTGTGAAAGCTGTCGAGCAACACGCCCAAGGCGGGATGATCGACCTGTTTGACCAGATTCCAGACCTGTTGCCAGGTATTCACATGACGGCCCCAGGCGAGCGCTTCGTAGCCCACTCGTAACTGACGGGCACCGGCGCGCTCGGCCAGCATCGCCAGGTCATCGCGCAGAATGTTTTCGTCACCTAGCGAGTCGGCGGCGCTGTTGCTGCAGACCAGTACCAGGTCGGTACCCAGTTCCTGCATCAAATCAAACTTACGCTCGGCGCGGTCAAGGTTGCGTGGCAAGCGGTCACGGCGGCAGCCTTCGAAGTCCCGGAAGGGCTGGAACAGAGTAATCGCAATGCCCAAATCGGCGCAGATCTGCCGTACATGGCGTGGGCTGCCATCGTAGTAAAGGAGGTCATTTTCGAAAATCTCGACACCGTCAAAGCCGGCAGCGGCGATGGCTTCGAGTTTTTCCGGCAGGGTTCCGCTCAAGGAAACGGTGGCAATCGAACGTTGCATGTTTGACTCCTGTGAGATCGCGACTTCTGCGAATCGCATGTCTGGTGCCACCCAATAGACCGCACGGCAGCGCAAGGATTGGGGGTGATTGAATTATTCTCCCGGCCAACGGCCATCGCAATTCATAATGTACCAGACAGTTAGTTTAATGTTCGATAATCGCCCCAAAGCAGATTTGTCTGATTGACGCTTTTGTCGGGCGTGCTCAACATCAGCAGCACATTGTCGAACAAGGCCAATCGCTCCAAGTTGATAACGCTCTTGCAAGCACACCATAACAATTTCAAAAACAGGGTCATGCACATGCCTTCATATACTGTTTCTCCCCGCCTCCGTCGCCGCCCTGTTGGCTACTCAGCCTTGGGTCGAGCACCGATCAATGCTCCTCTATCAGCCGTATTGGTAGAAACGCGTATCGGATCGGCTTCAGCCTGATTAAAATCCAGCGCCCACGTAATCGGCTCCTGCGGCGTAACCGCCGTTGTAGAGCACTGCGGCCTTTTGCCGGCCACGATTCGAGACGCTTTCACAGTTGGCTTTTATAGCCTGATTCAGGGCCACTTGCCTGAATCCTGGAACGGACGGCTTAACCATGATTCACACACACTCTGCTGCCAAGACGGCTAACGTCGCTCATCCGCATGCCAGCATGGGCGAGAAAATCCGCGGCGCCATGGCCGTCGGCAAGGTTCGCTGGGGCATGCTCGCGCTGGTATTTTTTGCGACCACGCTTAACTACATCGACCGCGCTGCCCTTGGCGTGATGCAACCCATTCTGGCCAAGGAAATGGGCTGGACGGCGATGGATTACGCCAATATCAACTTCTGGTTTCAGGTCGGTTACGCCGCAGGTTTCCTTTTGCAGGGCCGCTTCATTGACCGAGTCGGTGTGAAACGTGCGTTCTTCCTCGCCGTGCTGCTGTGGAGCGTCGCCACGGGCGCCCATGGTCTGGCGACTTCAGCCACAGGCTTCATGATCTGCCGATTCATTCTTGGCCTGACCGAAGCGGCCAACTATCCGGCATGCGTCAAGACCACCCGCTTGTGGTTCCCCGCAGGTGAGCGAGCCATTGCCACCGGCATATTCAACGCCGGGACCAACGTCGGCGCGATGCTCACCCCTGCGCTGCTGCCATTCATCCTGACCATCTGGGGCTGGCAAGCCGCGTTCGTCAGCATGGGCCTGCTCGGTCTGTTCTGGGTCGGGACCTGGCGTCTGAAGTACTACAACCCGGAAGATCACCCAAGCGTCAGCCAGACCGAACTGGATTACATCAACCAGAACCCTGAGCCTGAGCCGGTCAAAGTACCTTTCTCGCACATCCTCAAGATGCGCGGCACATGGGCGTTCGCCATTGCTTACTCGCTGACGGCTCCAGTGTTCTGGTTCTATCTGTACTGGTTGCCACCGTTTCTCAATCAGCAATACAACCTCGGTATCAGCGTCACCCAGATGGGCATCCCGTTGATTCTGATCTGGCTGACTGCTGACTTCGGCAGCATCGGCGGCGGCATTCTCTCGTCCTGGCTGATTGGCCGAGGCATGCGCGCCACCACGGCCCGCTTGCTGTCGATGCTGATATTTGCGATCACCATCTGCAGCGTGATATTTGCCGCCAATGCCAGCGGGCTCTGGATCGCGGTACTGGCGATCTCCCTCGCGGTGGGTGCGCATCAGGCCTGGACTGCCAATATCTGGAGTCTGGTCATGGACTACACGCCCAAACACCTGATGAGTACTGTGTTCGGCTTCGGCGGCATGTGCGCGGCGATTGGCGGGATGTTCATGACCCAGATCGTCGGTGCCGTACTGACCGCGACCAACAACAACTACAGCGTGTTGTTCACCATGATCCCGGCGATGTACTTCATTGCGCTGACCTGGATGTACTTCATGGCCCCGCGCAAGGTCGAATCAATCAAGGACTAAACCCCGCGCAATAAAAATCAGGCCGCTTGCTCACAAGCGGCCTTTTTTTGCCTTGTGGAAACATCCGACAAAACTTTCCCTCAGACAAAACTTACAAAAGAGCTGGATATACACCTGCCTGATCAGGGAAGCTTGGCGCCCGCTGATGACGCCGTCTTCGTATCAGTGGCCAGAAGCTATACCCGCGAACGGATTCCAGGAGCAATCAATGCCGGCGATACGCTGGACCAGCCTGACCTTACTGACCCTCGGTTACTGCATTGCCCTGAGCTTTGGCTACCTCAGCCTGCCCGCGGCAGTGACATTCGGCCTGCTGGTCATGGCGGGTATCTGCGTGACGCAGTTCAGTCAACGAGTGGTGATTTGCTTCGGTCATGGGCTGTTTATAATCCTGGCGCTGGCGCTGGCCATCCACTGGCTTCCCGGCTTTTTTAGTGAGCGGGTCATCGCAGCTCAGCGCTTCTCGCCCGAAGCGGCTCCGTTTTCGATGTACTTCAATCTGGACAAACCGCTGACAGGCTTCTGGGTCTTATTGGTCTGCCCATGGTTGTTACCGGCGATCCCTGCGCGGCAGGCATTAAAAACCGCAGTGCTGACCCTGCTCGGCACCAGTGCGGTGTGCATGACATTGGCAGTGCTGCTGGGCGTTACCGGCTGGTCTCCCAAGTGGCCGGCACAAAGTACGCTGTGGTTGCTGAACAACCTGCTGCTGGTCACCCTCACCGAAGAACTGTTCTTTCGTGTTTATCTGCAAGGCGGGCTGCAACGCCTGCTCCAGCGTCTGCCCTACGCCTCTGCGCTGGCGCTCTGTATAGCATCGTTGCTGTTCGGCCTGGCTCATCTGGGTGGCGGATGGCAATGGGCGCTGCTCGCGGGAATCGCTGGCATAGGCTACGGTCTTGCCTACCGCTTTGGCGGTTTGCAGGCAGCAGTGGCGACCCATTTCGGTTTGAATCTGGTGCACTTCAGCCTGTTCGCATACCCGATGTTTGATCGCTGAGTAAACGATTGGCGTCAATGACTAGCCAGTCATTTCGTAAATCAGCTCAACAATTGGGTATTTTTGTCGATAACGTCACAAAGCCCCAGCGGATCGGACAGCTCATGCGTAATAACCAGCCCATCACTCAACGCGAACGGACATTTCCTGCACAACAGCGTTTGATTTCCACTACAGATGCCCGTGGCGTGATCACTTACTGCAACGACGCCTTCGTCGAAATCAGTGGTTTCTCTCGGGAAGAACTGCTCAACGCTCCCCACAATACCGTTCGCCACCCCGACGTGCCGCCAGCGGTTTTCGAGCATATGTGGAGCACGCTCAAGCAAGGCCTGCCGTGGATGGGCATCGTCAAAAACCGCAGTAAAAATGGTGACCATTACTGGGTCAACGCCTACGTAACGCCGATGTTCGAAAACCAGAAAGTTGTAGGGTTCGAATCGGTGCGGGTCAAACCGACTGCGGAACAGATCAAACGCGCCGAGGCGTTGTACAGCCGCCTTAACAATGGCAAATCAGCGATTCCAAACCGCGACAAATGGCTGCCGGTGCTGCAGGACTGGCTGCCGTTCATTCTGGTCAGCCAGCTCAGTTTCCTGATCGGCGTATGGCTTAACACCAGTTGGGGCTTTGCTCTCGCTGCAGGTTTGTCGGTGCCTTTGGGCCTGCTGGGCCTGACTTGGCAACAGCGTGGCATCAAGCGCTTGCTGCGTCTGGCCGAACAGACCACTTCCGATCCGCTGATTGCTCAGATGTACACCGATAGCCGTGGCCCGCAGGCCCGCCTGGAAATGTCGATCCTTAGCCAGGAAGCGCGTTTGAAAACCTGCCTGACGCGCTTGCAGGATACTGCCGAGCAACTGACCGGGCAGGCGCGCCAGTCCAACAGCCTCGCTAACTCTAGCTCCAGCGGCCTGGAACGTCAGCGCGTCGAGACTGAACAAGTCGCCACCGCCATCAATCAGATGGCCAACACGACCCAGGAAGTCGCCAGCCACGTGCAGCGCACCGCTGACGCCACTCAGCAAGCCAACCAGTTGACCCGTCGCGGCCGCGATATCGCCGGGGAAACCCGCGAAGCCATTCAACGGCTGTCGAGGGCTGTTGGCGAAACCGGCCTGACGGTTACCCAACTGGCTCAAGACAGCAATGAAATCGGCGGCGTCGTCGATGTGATCAAGGGCATCGCCGACCAGACCAACCTGCTGGCGCTCAATGCCGCCATCGAAGCGGCGCGTGCCGGGGAAATGGGTCGCGGCTTCGCCGTAGTGGCCGATGAAGTTCGCCAACTGGCGCAGCGCACCACCGAATCCACCGGACAGATCCACGGCCTGATCGCCAAACTGCAGAGCACTGCCAACGCTGCCGTGCAAACCATGAACACCGGCCATCGTCAGGCGGAAGAAGGTGTCGCCAAGGTTCTGGAAGCCGACGAAGCCCTGATCGGCATCAGCGAAGCGGTCGCCAACATCACCGACATGACCACCCAGATCGCCGCCGCCACCGAGGAGCAAAGCTCGGTCGCCGAAGAGATCAGCCGCAACATCGCCACCATCGCAGACCTGGCCGACCAGACCTCCGATGAAGCACAACGCTCGGCCGTCCTGAGCGGCGAACTGACCGATACCGCCAACTCGCAGTACTCGCTGGTGGAACGTTTCAACCGTTGATTAATCTGCTTTATCGAAACCCCGGCAGGCGTGTTCTGGCGGGGTTTTTTATTGGCTATTGCAGCGTAAAGCGATGACTCCGGACTACAAAGTTAATGAAGTAGTTTGTAGGCAACTTCTGAAAGTAAATAGATAAGGTGTATTTGGTAGGATTTTGTGGTGCGCAGCGTTGACAGCCAGAACGGGTTCCGATTAGTTGATTTTTAGAGTTCAAGCTAAACAGATAACTGCTACCCAGTAGTTAATTTTTAGCCATGAATCCTGAAACCTTAACTACTTTTTGGTCACGACCAATACAGGCGTGACTTGGAGAACCGAAAAATGAGTACTTACATTAACAAAAGCGGAATCCCTACACCTTTCGTACCCGCCGCCGACCCGATTGACGGACTGCTACGGGTGAGCGGTTTAAATAGCCCCATTGATGTAGAAATCAGACTCTGGGAAGGAGTACGACCCGGTTACTACATGCAACTGATGCTAAATGGAGAATTGACAGGCCCAATCTGGACCATGACTGACGCCGATAAACCAGGAGATATTGTATCTATGATGCTCTCCCCGGAAAACCTGCTTAACGAAGGTGTTTACAGCTTAGGTTTGAGGGCCACCAATGATAAGAGTCTTGTCAGTAACGACTCTTCAACCACATTGCTAATCGTTGACCGCAAACCAGCGGGAGGTGCACTGCTCGCACCCGCGATGTTCGCAAACGTAAGCTTTGGAGATTACGTGAAAGCGAAAATCCCAGGTTACGCAGGCATGGAGCCCGGCGACTTGATCCAGACCGTCTGCAACGGCACGCAAGGGCCTACCCACCGAGTACTGCCTGAAAACCTGACAACCACGCCTGTCGAAATCTCATTCACTCAGGAATTTCTCGAGGGCTTGTTCAGCGACAGAGTCAATATTACTTACCACGTAACGGACCGGGCAGGTAACCGCTCTATTCTGGCGCAGTCAGTTGAGCTGACAATGCAACATTAATAAAACACGCATCACTCACTTGAATAGGAAAACAAAAATCCTGCACGCATTTGCGTGCGGGATTTTTATTACCAGTTCGCATGAAATTTCCGCACCCAAGAACACACTTCACAAAACACAAATAATTGCCATTACTCCGAACGGTATTAGCTGTTATTCAGAATCGTCCGACTTGACCTTACAAACGCAACACACTCTAATACACCACGAATGCCATGGAGGCCCAGCCGCAAGCAGATAACCATTGAAACCCATCTGTCATTCAGGACGAAACAAGATGAACAAAGAGTTCACAGTTACAGCACCATTAGACCCAACGGTTATCGTAGACCCGTACAGTGTTCAACCCTCTCTAACTGAATCGGGCCACCCCTTGAAATTAAAAATCGTACCCATCAACCCACTTCCTGAAGTTACGGACTCCACTGTGTCAATACAGCATCCCGAGCTGAATATTTCCCGACATTTGAAAGCCCCCAAGCTGTCGCACGTCAAGCCTAATACCGTGACCTACGAACAGGCTCACGCCGGTGTCGATGTCAATATTCCCGGCTCGGACAAAATGCGCCTCGGCGATATTCTGATGTTCTATTGGGGCCAGAACAAATCCTCGACGCAGATTCACTTACGTACTATCACCAAGGACAGCACAGTACGCGTCCTGTGTGTCAGCTACGAACTCATCGCTCATCTGCAGTATGGTCTGGTGGACGTTTACTACGAGGTACATCGCGATCAGTACCTGATTGGCACCTCTCCGGCAGTACGCGTCACGGTCAATCGCGAGCCGGCACCTCTCAAACAAAGAAAACAACGGGGCAGTCCGACAGATGCGGCCTGAGATGCCATAAAAAATAAAACCCCCGACGATTGCTCGCCGGGGGTAATACAGGAACGTGACTCCGCTCCAGCAGAGTCAGGCCATATCAAGCACTCTCAAACACTGCCGATCAAAACGCGAACTTCAAACCCACATTTGCGCCCCATGGCTGCTCGACCCGATTGCCGTTCATGTAATCGAAATCGGCATGCAATTGCAGACGTTCAGACAAGGACACCGAAATCCCCGCCCCCACTTCCGCCCGGGAGCCGGACAACTCGTTGTCGAAACGCGTGGAGTTGACCTTGACCTCGTTATCTCGGGAAAACTCATGAGCAGCCGCCAACCGCAGGTAAGGTCGCACCACACCGCCATCCTTGAGGGGGATGCTGCGCCCTGCCGATGCCCCGACCTTGGCCTGTACCGATTGAGTCTGGTTATTGCGAGCCTGCATACCGTTATCCAGCGCATAGCTGTCACCTTTAACCCACACGCTGGAAAACTGCGCATAGGGTTCGATGAAATAACCCTCGGCAAAGCGAATGTTTCTGCCGAACTCCAGCGATCCTCCGAGACCGGTGCTCTGGTAATTACCCTTGGCCTTGGCGCCATCACTCATCGCCACTTTGGATTCGTTGCGGAACCGGTTGAGCTTGAGCACAGCGTCCAGGTAATAGCCGTCGTCCAGCAACCAGGTACCATACCCGCCGACGTAGTAACTGCCGATCTTGCCACTGGTACCTTGCCCAATCGCCAGATCGTTTTTGCTGTAGCCGACCATCAAGCCCAATGACAACTGCCCGAGGCTCACTGGCAGCGGAGCGTCAGCACCCAAGGTCAAGCCGCTCTGATTGTTCCGATACTCAACCCCATCGCCGGTGCTGGCATTGAATCGGCTGCCATAAGCCCGCATCCATCCACCACCCTGTTCATGACCGCGCACCTCGCCGATACGGCTACGCAACGTGCTCAACTCACTGTTCCAGATGTTCGGAGCCGCGTTGAACAGCGCCAGCACACTTTGAGTCGACGGGCTGATGCCTCGGCCCGAGCCGACGATAAACCAGTCATCGCCCTGCTGCTCCAGTTCATAGGAGTACACCCCCAGATCCGCGCGCCCGCCCAAAAGACTGAACTGCGCATCGCCCCCGTCGGTGTCCACCAGCAGTAACCGCTGCATATCTGGGTCGACCACCTCAACACCCGTGTTTTTCAAGCGCAAACCGTGATTTCCAGTGGCCTGACCCTCGACTCGCAACAAATCACCCTGACGGTCATCCAGATTGACCCGCATATCAAAGGTCCCGCGACCCGAAAGCTCACCCAGGGTAAGCGTCTTGAACGCTCCCTCACCAAAACTCACCCGCCCGCCCCTCATCGCCAGCGACTTCACCTGATTGCTATCCGCCAGCGTCCAGCCAGCACCGGAATTGATCGCCAACGTGTTGCTGTTGATGATATTGCCGGTGAGCTGGGCGTTGCGTTGCAGGGTGACGTTCAGGGTGCTGGTGGTGTCGGCGACGAGGTTGCCGTTGAGGGTGCTGTTGTCGACATTGAAGTTGGTCAACCCGGTACCTTTTACATCCAGCACAACGCCGTTGCCAGAGATGAGTTCAGAACCATTGCGGATAGCAAGATCAGTCGTGCCGCCATCGGCGTCGATAGCAATTGCAGGCCCTTCCAGACCTCTGATAACAGAACCATCAACCGATACCACATTATCGAAATCGAGCAAATCCTGGCGATCATCCTTGATTTTAAGACCTTGATGGAGACCTTCAACGTAGCTGGCCCCGCTTATCGCAAGGGTGCCTCCAGTCACCCTCACTCCTTCGCCGAAAGTATCTCTTTCAGGAATAATTATTTCGCCAATACCTGTGACTTTAGACGCGTGCAAAGTGACGACACCTTCAGGCCCCACCACAACCCCCGTACCAACCCCAGATACGGTACTGCCCATGACGTTGACCGTTGAGCCGCCATCCCAATTGCCCGGACTTTTATTAGCGGTGGCACTTAATCCTGTACCTACTTCGTTGCGGATTATACTGTCTCGAACTGTTGCAGTTCCATTTGAGAGAAACAAGCCATTCATTACAGCACTGGAGCTAATATTCACCCGACCAAATTTGACAGTTATCGACTTCAGTCTAGCCCCAGCGGAAACATTCAAGACGCCTCCTTGTCTCACAAGATAGTCGTCTGACGCCACCCCCCCTACGACGTTCTCAATTCGGTCATCAATCACGATGGCTTTCACCGGCGCTCCGTTGACCGTTATCTCTTCACTTATTGTCGGAACGTTCCTGAACTCATCCACTTGCTCTTTGGAATAACCCGCTGGAATCGCAGCGTAGACTTCTGAGTTCTCACCCACAAAAATTGCCAAAGCGCCAAAAGCACAAATCGGTATGGACCTTTTACCCTGTTGCATAAAACTTCCTTCACATCAGTAAAGGCTCATTCTCAAACATCGCAATCAAACCAGCCCCCAACATCCATTCATGAAAATGTCGGACGTAACTTAAATAGCTGCGCGAAAAGTACTACGGACTACAAAAATTTGTAGGACGTGCATTTCAATTTGTTTCAAGCCGCAAAAGTCAAAAAATAATTCAACAAATATATACTTCACCTATTGACAGCGATTCAGAAACCCGATTAGTTAAAAATGGAGATACGGGCTAACACCCCACCTCAAACCTTCGCAGGAAACGCATCAAACCTGTGACATTACAACCGCCTTAGCGGACTTGAACTTGCGCTCATTTAATTAGCGTGAGCACTGATAACTATTATCTAAAGAGACGTACCATGAATACTTCAAAGAAATTTCCTACAATTAACTTTCCACGTACCTTCCGTGCCGTCTCGCCAGAATTGGCAGCACCGTTTGTACCCGCCGCGTTCCATGATGATGATAATGAAGGCCTGTTACCGATTGACAAGCTGGACCTGCCGATCAAGGTCGAGTTTAAGGCGTGGGATGCTGTAAACCGCGGCGACACCTACCAGCTTTTTTGGAATGGTGCCATAAAGGGTGAACTCAAAACCATTGATGACGAACAACCGGGTGATGATCTTGTACTGGAAATTCCGGTAGACAGTCTGGTTGAAGGCGTCCACTCCCTGAGGTACCAAACGACCAACGTCGAGAATGATGTCGAGGAGCAGTCTCTTCATACTCGGGTCGAAGTCGACCTCACTCCCCCTGGTCGTCCTCAGCTAGGGCCGGTCAAGCTCCCACCTGAGGTTGATGGTGGATTGACCTCCGCAGAGCTCAGCCAATTGGGCGACAAGCTGGATGTCGAAATTGGCAGCTACACCGGAATGGCCAAGCACGACGAGGTGCGAACGTTCTGGGGCGATGTCGAAGGGCCGGGCGCGGTTGTAACCGCCGACGATATGGGCCTGCGACGTGTGATCATTACCTATACCAAGGAGTTTCTGGAAAGCCTGGGCAGCTTCAATGGCATCGTGAGTTACTCGGTCACCGACCGCGCAGGTAACACCTCAGCGCGCTCATTGGGGGTGCTGGTTCGTCTGTTGCTGGAGGAAATCCCGAATGACTTTCCTGCGCCGATTATCGACCCAGCCCTAGGCGGTCTCATCGACTACGCGGAAGCCAAAGCTGGCGTCAATGTGGATATTCCGCGCTACCCAGATGCCGCAGCACTGGACTTGATCGTCCTGCATTGGGGAGATGGAAACTCCTCACCGCCGCTACCCCTGCCTGCTGGCAACGAAGATGAGGATATCGTTCTCTCGATCACGGTCCCTTATGAAACCATCGCGGTCATTCCGGAAGGTCGCCCCAACGTCACGTATGAAGTACTGCGTGCTGGGCAGAGTATTGGCAGTTCGCTGATCAGTAACGTTGATGTATTTCTGACGCTCCCTGTTTCCGAGCAACTGGATGTACCCGTTATTCAGGGCACCAGCATTACCAATCCGAATATGAAGGACAACTTCATTGATGAGGACGACTATGAACTAAATGCTCGAGCCATCGTGAAATGGAAGTCAGACTTCAGGATCAGCGATGACCTGAACTTGAACTGGGGTCAGGAGGTAATTCCTCAGTGGTATCAAATCAAAGACACTGATGTGACGGCTCAACGCGACCTGATTATCCCTATCCCCAACTTGATTGTAAAAACCCAGGGCACTGGGGCAGCGATCCCAGTTCGGTACAGCGTGACTCGCTTTGGCAACCCGAATCCGGCGAACTCACTCGCTCAAGATGTTGTGGTTCGTTCGAAAGAAGAAACACCCGGCGGGATCGATGGTCTTGATGGCCCGACATTTATCACTAATGCCGGCGGTGTGGTAGGCCCTATTGAAAATCCAGATGGAGCGCCTGTAACAATCGTACCTTATGTGAATATTCTGCGACATCAGATCATTCAGTTTACGTTTATTGCTTTTGATAATGACAACAATCCTCTGGAAGCGGCTAATTATCAGGACGAACGAGAGCTTGATGCCAACGATGTGGTCAACGGGTATACGTTTAAAGTGCCCGCGACCAACCTCAAACTCATTTGTCGAGGTTATGGCGAGGCTCACTTTAAAGTTATTCCTCCAGAAGAAAGTAATCAAAGCCCGGCCACCTCTCGCACCACTCGGGTTCGCATCAACATGAGCAAGCCTTCGTCGGCGTGTAGCTGGCGGAGCTGATACACCCTCTGTTTTCACCCACTCTCGCGTTAGCGGGAGTGGCCTCAACAATAAAACATGGACGAAAATAAAATGTATAACGCAAACACTGTATCAACCATCAACATCCTGGCAGGAGACAGCAACCTCGTTCCTCCAACTGTCGATATCAGCCTGAACAGCGACGGCCTCCTGCCTGTTAGTGCACTGGCAACACCTGTCACTGTTACTTTCCCGGCCTGGTCTGCTGTCGTTCCCAATACCAGTTACAGGCTGCTATGGGACAAAACTCCGATTGGTGTAACCAAGTTAATTAACGAGGATGACAGACCGGGCGATATTCTAACGCTGGAAATTCCCGTCTCCGCATTGACCGAAGGTAAACACAGCCTGGCTTACCGCTTAGTCAATCTGGAGAATGGCGTACAGACTGACTCTCCTATGTCGCCTGTCGAAATCGACCGCACCGCCCCCGGCAATCCCCTCCTCGCCCCCATCATCTTCCCGGTCGCAATCCAGAACGGCCTGACCTCAGCCGAACTGGAGGCCTTGGGAAACAAATTGCCCGGAAAGATCGCAAGCTATGGCGACATGAAAGAGGGTGATGTGATCCGCACTTACTGGGGCACTGTCGAAGGGCCTGTGGCAATCGTCGGCCGGGATGACATGGGCCTGCAGCGGGTCATGGTGGATTTCTCTCGGGAGTTTCTGGAGAACATTGGTGATATCGAAGCACCGGTTTTCTATAGCGTGACCGATCTGGCGGGCAATCTTTCGGCGAATGCCCAGGCGGTAAAGGTCAAGCTGCAACTTCGGGTATTGCCTGAGCTGCCGTTGCCGGTGGTGAAGGAAGCCAATGGCGATACGCTTGATCCGGTGAACGCAACGCAGGGCGCGACGGTTGTCGTAAGTACCTTTGCGCAGCTGGCGCGCGGTGATCGGGTTGAAGTGCAGTGGCGCGGCCCCAACGCAAGCGATAGCAAGGAAAAGACGATTACCGATGCCGACGCAGGCAAGGACCTGGAGATGCTGTTCTCGGCCACCTTGGTCGAGGCAAATAAAGGGCAGACAGTGTCGATCTCTTATGACGTTCTGCGCGCCAACGGCAGTGCACAGACTTCGGGAACCCTATTGCTGAAAATCCAGGGAGCCCCCACCCGCCTCCCCGCCCCAACCATGGACACAGTCGGCCCTGACGGCCTGCTCACCCCTTCGCATATCCCCGAGTCCGGTGCCACGGTGCGAGTGAGTTACACAGACATGAGCAGCGGCGACAGTGTGGTGGCCACCTGGGAAGGCGCAACCCGCTACGACACACCTGCGCAGGTGATCGGAGGCAATGCACAGTTGCAGTTCAACATTCCCAAAGCCTTTATTACCCAGAGTATCGGCAGTTCGGCGAGCGTGACCTATACCGTGACGCGGGCCGGGACGGCGGTGGTTTCAGCGCCGCTATGGCTACGGGTTCAACAGGGCATGAACTTCGACACGTCGCCTGTAAGCCTGAGCGGCAAGATTTATCTGATTCCGGGCAGCCCGGATGTGTTGCCGACTTTCCCGGCGGGTACCACGGTGCGGCGCATTGCCAGCGGCGGGCAGGCACCTTATGTCTATCGCTCCAGTGATGCCTTGATCGCTCATGTGGATGAGAACGGGCTGACTTCGGTACGTGGCAACGGCACTGCAAGCATTTCGGTGACCGATGCACTCGGCGAAACCAAAAGCTACCCGGTTACGGTCAGTGGCGTCATTCAATGCATGGGACTGGGCTCTGGCAAATATGCACAGATGACTGCTGCGGCTGCGGGTAAGGGCGCGCGCATCCCGTCGATTGACGAGCTGAACCAGATCTTCAACACCTACGGCAATCGCTGGCCTATGGGTAATGCGCTGTACTGGTCGTCCACGGTGGCGGCGCAGAATCTGGTCGGCATGAAGTGGTACCTGATCAAAAACCTGGTAACTGGCGCGAATTTTAAGGTGCTTGAGCACAGCATCAGCCTGGGCGTGTGCATTCGCTGATACGCGACGCCGACTAGCGCACTCACAGATCAACGCATTCTCAGGGCATCGCACGCCGTGCGATGCCCTTCATCCCCACCCCGCATAGCTGCTCAGCAAGGAGCACGTCCATGAGCGCTTCCGCAATATCTCGTAAACCGCGGATTAACCCGCCAACCTGCGTGGGCAATTTTCAGGCCCTGATCAATCAACAACCTTTGACGGTGTCATCCCTGCTGGCCTGTCTGACCTTGCGCCCCGAGCTGTCGGCGGTGCCCCGGCAATGGATCTGGAAGGTGATCGCCGCTGGCAGGATCGGACGCAAGCAAGCCAGTATTGGTCTGTTTTTTGATCTGGACCTTCCTCTGGGCACCCATGATCTGCTCGCCAATGAGCAGATCAAGGTGGTCTACAACCAGGCGCCGAACAGCCAGAACATCATTTATCACTCGGGGCATATCCAGGCCGGACACCTGACTCTGCTTGAAGTCGATGTCAGCACTAAATGCCTGAAAGGAAAGTTCGGCTTCAGCATCTCGGCCGTCGATTTCGCCGTGACTGACGGTGAATTCGATCTGCACTGCCAACCGGCTTAACTCAACAAATCCACTATACGGCTCGCGGTGTTGGCCAGACACTCGTCATAGCTGATACCTGCCGACTTCAGGGGTTTGAGGTCATGGTTGGCGGCGGGAATCCACAGCATGTCGATTGCGGGGGACAGCGTGTAACCCTCGACGGCCTCCTTGTTACCCAGCGCATCGCGCTCGCCCTGCACGATCAACGTCCGCGCGTGCAAATCAGCGAGGTGCGCAACCCGGGGCTTTTCGGGTTTGCCTGCCGCATAGAACGGATAACCCAGACACACCAATGCGTCCACTTGCAGTTCATCGGCAATCAGGCTGGCCATACGTCCGCCCATGGACTTGCCGCCAATGGCCAGACTTCCCGTGACATGAGGTCGCACAGC
Organism: Pseudomonas caspiana; assembly: GCF_002158995.1. Classification (GTDB taxonomy): domain Bacteria; phylum Pseudomonadota; class Gammaproteobacteria; order Pseudomonadales; family Pseudomonadaceae; genus Aquipseudomonas; species Aquipseudomonas caspiana. The sequence goes on from NZ_LOHF01000006.1 coordinate 204,048, forward strand.
GGCATACACCTGACGCCAGCAGTCCAATAGTTGCGCCTGCGGATTAGGCGGTCGACGACGTCCGTCGACCCGGCGCTGCGCCATGTAGGGAAACTCGAAGCGCAACACGTTGACGCCTTTGGCAGCAAGGCGCGCCGCCATATCGCTCATGAATTCGCTGTCCATCGGCGCACCCGCCCCATGGGCCAGGATCAATGTCGCCGCAGCGCCGTGGTGCTTGCCCTGCTGCTCTTTAAGCGCCTGATTCCATAACCAGCCGTGTTCTTTTGCCAGTTGCGCGCATTGATCTTCGTCAATACAGGCATTTTGCCCAGTGCTCATGCTTGCCTCGCTTTTGATGAGTCTGCCAATAACCAGAGCTAAACCTGCGCGTAGCGCCCCGACCTAGCTGGATGGGAATTACAACTAAATGAACACAACTAACAGTACCGCCTACAACTATCAGGTGGTCCGCCAGTTCGTCATTATGACGGTGATCTGGGGGATTGTCGGGATGGGCCTCGGCGTCTTTCTTGCCGCCCAACTGGTCTGGCCTGAACTCAACTTCGATCTTCCCTGGACGAGCTTTGGTCGCTTGCGCCCGCTGCACACCAATGCGGTGATTTTCGCCTTCGGCGGCTGCGCGCTGTTTGCCAGCTCTTATTACTCGGTTCAGCGTACCTGTCAGACTCAACTATTCCTGCCAAAACTGGCGGCGTTCACCTTCTGGGGCTGGCAACTGGTGATTCTGCTGGCGGCAATTACCTTGCCGCTGGGTTACACCAGTTCCAAAGAGTACGCCGAGCTGGAATGGCCCATCGACATTCTGATCACTATTGTCTGGGTGGCCTACGCCATCGTGTTCTTTGGCACCGTGGCCAAACGCAACACCAAGCATATCTATGTCGGCAACTGGTTCTTCGGCGCATTCATCCTCACCGTTGCCGTGCTGCACATCGTCAATAACCTGGAACTGCCGGTCAGCCTGACCAAGTCCTACTCGCTGTATTCCGGCGCAACCGATGCCATGGTGCAGTGGTGGTACGGCCACAACGCGGTGGGTTTCTTCCTGACGGCAGGCTTCCTGGGGATGATGTACTACTTCGTGCCGAAACAGGCCGAGCGTCCGGTGTACTCCTATCGTTTGTCCATCGTGCACTTCTGGGCACTGATCACCCTGTACATCTGGGCCGGGCCACACCATTTGCACTACACCGCGCTGCCGGACTGGGCGCAATCGCTGGGCATGGTCATGTCGCTGATTCTGCTCGCGCCAAGCTGGGGCGGCATGATCAACGGCATGATGACCCTTTCAGGCGCCTGGCATAAGTTGCGCAGCGACCCGGTGCTGCGCTTTCTGGTGGTATCGCTGGCGTTCTACGGCATGTCGACCTTTGAAGGTCCGATGATGGCGATCAAGACCGTCAATGCTCTCTCCCACTACACCGACTGGACCATCGGCCACGTTCACGCCGGTGCTCTGGGCTGGGTCGCGATGATCTCCATCGGTGCGCTGTACCACATGATCCCGAAAGTCTTCGGCCGCCCGCAGATGCACAGCATCGGCCTGATCAATGCGCACTTCTGGCTCGCCACGATTGGCACCGTGCTCTACATCGCCTCGATGTGGGTCAACGGCATTACTCAAGGCCTGATGTGGCGGGCAATCAACGAAGACGGCACCTTGACCTACTCCTTCGTCGAAACACTGGTGGCCAGCCATCCCGGATTCATCGTGCGCCTGGCAGGCGGCGCGATCTTCCTGCTGGGCATGTTGCTGATGGCCTACAACACTTGGCGCACTGTCCGGGCCTCCAACCCCGTCGAAGCTGCCGCCGCCGCGCAGATGGCCTGAGGAGCTTGCTATGAAACACGCCATGACACATGAAACGATCGAGAAAAACGTCGGCCTGTTGATGATTCTGATGGTACTCGCCGTCAGCATCGGCGGACTGACCCAGATCGTCCCGCTGTTCTTTCAAGACGTGACCAACAAGCCGGTTGAGGGCATGAAGCCCTACACCGCGCTGCAACTGGAAGGTCGCGACATTTATATCCGCGAAGGATGCGTGGGTTGCCACTCGCAGATGATCCGCCCGTTCCGCGCTGAAACAGAACGCTACGGCCACTATTCGGTGGCGGGCGAAAGCGTCTGGGATCACCCGTTCCTCTGGGGCTCCAAACGCACCGGACCGGACCTGGCCCGGGTTGGAGCACGCTACTCGGATGACTGGCACCGCGCGCACTTGTACAACCCGCGCAACGTCGTGCCGGAATCAAAAATGCCGGCCTATCCATGGCTGGTCACCCAGAAAGTCGACAGCAGCCACACCGAAGCCAAGATCAAGGCGATGCGTACGTTGGGCGTGCCTTACACCGATGACGATGTCAGCGGCGCAGTTGCTTCCCTCAAAGGCAAGACCGAGATGGACGCTCTGGTTTCCTATCTGCAAGTGCTCGGCACTGCCATCAAGAGCAAGAGGTGAGCCATGGATATTCAGGATCTACGCGGCCTCGGAACGCTGATAGTTGCCATCGCATTCATCGGCCTGTCGCTTTGGGTGTTCAGCAGTAAACGCAACGCCGAATTCGACGAAGCCCGCCTGGCACCCTTTGCTGACGAGCCATTGCCGCCACCTGTTATCGAACAACTTTCAAAAGATCAGCCCGTCGCCCGGAGTAACCAGCCATGACCACCTTCTGGAGCACCTATATTTGCGTGCTGACCATTGGCAGCCTGATCGGCCTGACCTGGCTATTGATCGGCACCCGCAGGGGTGAAACCAAGGGCAGTACCGACCAGACCATGGGCCACAGCTTCGATGGCATCGAGGAGTATGACAATCCGCTGCCCAAGTGGTGGTTCATGCTGTTCGCGGGCACGCTGGTGTTCGCGGTGGGTTACCTGATCCTGTATCCGGGACTGGGCAACTGGAAAGGCATCGCGCCTGGCTATGAAAACGGCTGGACCGGCGTCAACGAGTGGCAGAAGGAAATGGACAAGGCTGACGCGCGATTCGGACCAATCTTCGCCAAATTCGCAGCCATGCCGGTGGAAGAAGTCGCCAAAGATCCGCAAGCGCTGCAAATGGGTGGCCGCCTGTTTGCCTCCAATTGCTCGGTTTGCCATGGCTCGGACGCCAAAGGTGCTTACGGCTTCCCTAACCTCACCGACAACGATTGGCGCTGGGGAGGCAATGCCGAAACCATCAAAGCCACCATCATGGCGGGTCGGGTCGCAGCGATGCCGGCCTGGGGCACGATCATTGGCGAAGACGGCGTGAAAAACGTCGCTGCCTATGTTCGTCACTCACTGGCGGGGCTGCCGCTACCCGCTGACGACAAGGCAGATCTGGCTGCCGGACAGCAAGTGTTCAGCTCCACCTGTGTAGCCTGTCATGGCGCAACGGGTAAAGGCACCGCAGCAATGGGCGCTCCAAACCTCACACAGCCGGGCGGTTTCATCTACGGCACTGGCCTGGCTCAGTTGCAGCAGACCATTCGTCTTGGTCGCCAAGGTCATATGCCTGCTCAGGCCGATTTATTGGGCAATGACAAAGTACAGCTGCTGGCCGCTTATGTTTACAGCCTGTCGAAGGGTCCTGATCAACTCGTCGACAAGAGTAAAGCGGCGCAGTAGCAAAAAGAGCAGCACTGTGGACCCCTTCAACGCCGCACCCTGCAACAGGGTGCGGTGGTCCCTTTTATTTGCTGCCCCCCTGTCACACCGCCATCTCAGCCTTCGGCAGCTCCTGCAATAACTCTGTGATTGCGGTCAGTCAGGAGCACCATCCTTTCCTCCCCAGCCTTTCGGGACTAAGCTTGCTCGTTAGTGGACTGGCGATGGCTGGCCACAGGCCCAGTGAAAGGAACGTGTCCGACATTCGTGCTCCGCAGACGCTCAATAACCTGATGAACCAGGGTTGTTCATCTACTGCCAGGCATGCTGCAAATGTCCGCCACTCACGCCGTCGACTTCACCCGTCCTGTAACCTCCAGTAACTTTCTGTCCACCGGGACAGGTTTTTCCTTTACGCTGCGCGTCGGAATTTGCCTGAAACGGCCGCAGAGCATGCCTGCGTCGGTTTTTCATACTAATAAATAGTCGAACCGTGGAACCTGATAATGAGCACAGCAATCAGTCCGACCGCTTATAACTATAAAGTGGTCCGCCAGTTCGCCGTCATGACGGTGGTCTGGGGCATCCTCGGCATGGGGCTTGGCGTATTCATCGCCGCTCAACTGGTCTGGCCGGAGCTGAACCTGGGTCTGGAATGGACCAGCTTCGGACGCTTGCGACCGCTGCACACCAACCTGGTGATCTTCGCGTTCGGCGGCTGTGCGCTCTTCGGGACGTCTTATTACGTGGTGCAACGCACTTGCCAGACCCGGCTGATTTCCGATGGCATGGCCGCGTTCTCATTCTGGGGCTGGCAAGCGGTCATCGTCAGCGCCATCATCACCTTGCCAATGGGCTACACAACCACCAAGGAATACGCTGAACTGGAATGGCCGATCGCTATTCTGCTGGCGATTGTCTGGGTGACCTACGGCGCGGTGTTCTTCGGCACCATCGTCAAGCGCAAGACCAAACACATCTATGTCGGTAACTGGTTCTACGGTGCGTTCATCGTCGTCACCGCGATGCTGCACATCGTCAATCACATCTCGCTGCCGGTCAGCCTGTTCAAGTCCTACTCCGCCTATGCGGGTGCTACCGACGCGATGATTCAGTGGTGGTACGGCCACAACGCGGTGGGTTTCTTCCTGACCACCGGCTTCCTCGGCATGATGTATTACTTCGTGCCCAAGCAGGCTGAGCGGCCGATCTATTCGTATCGCCTGTCCATCGTGCATTTCTGGGCACTGATCACCCTGTACATCTGGGCCGGTCCGCACCACCTGCATTACACAGCACTGCCCGACTGGGCGCAGTCGTTGGGCATGGTGATGTCGATCATTCTCCTGGCGCCAAGCTGGGGCGGGATGATCAACGGCATGATGACCCTCTCCGGCGCTTGGCATAAGTTGCGTACCGACCCGATTCTGCGTTTTCTGGTGGTATCCCTTGCCTTCTATGGCATGTCGACCTTTGAAGGTCCAATGATGGCCATCAAGACGGTGAACGCCTTGTCGCACTACACCGACTGGACCATCGGCCACGTGCATGCCGGCGCATTGGGTTGGGTGGCGATGATTTCCATCGGCGCGACGTATCACATGATCCCCAAAGTGTTTGGCCGACCGCAGATGCACAGCATCGGCCTGATCAATGCCCACTTCTGGCTGGCGACTATCGGCACCGTGCTGTACATCGCCTCGATGTGGGTCAACGGCATTACCCAAGGCCTGATGTGGCGAGCGATCAATGACGACGGCACGCTGACTTACTCGTTCGTCGAGGCGCTGCAGGCGAGCCATCCCGGTTACATCGTGCGCATGATCGGCGGCGCATTCTTTGCCAGCGGCATGCTGTTCATGGCGTACAACGTCTGGCGCACCGTGCGCGCTTCAGACCCGGCCGAGGCCGAAGCTGCGGCTCAAATCGCCGTCGTGGGGGCCCACTGATGAAGCATGAAGTACTCGAGAAGAACATTGGCCTGCTGGCCTTCTTCATGGTTATCGCCGTCAGCATCGGCGGCCTGACGCAAATCGTTCCGCTGTTTTTTCAGGACGTGACCAACAACCCGGTAGAGGGCATGAAGCCACGCTCCGCGCTGGAAGTCGAAGGCCGCGACGTGTACATCGCCAACGGCTGCGTGGGTTGTCATTCACAGATGATTCGTCCGTTCCGCGCGGAAACCGAACGCTACGGTCACTACTCGGTGGCGGGCGAAAGCGTCTGGGACCATCCGTTCCTGTGGGGCTCCAAACGCACCGGGCCTGACCTGGCGCGAGTCGGCGGTCGTTATTCGGACGACTGGCATCGGGCGCATTTGTATAACCCGCGCAACGTAGTTCCTGAATCGAAAATGCCTGCTTACCCCTGGCTGGTAGAGAAACGCCTGGACGGCAAGGACACCGCCAAAAAAATGGAAGTCCTGCGCACCTTGGGCACGCCTTACACCGACGAAGACATCGCCGGAGCGCAGGCCGCCGTGCAAGGCAAAACTGAAATGGATGCACTCGTGGCCTATCTGCAAGGCCTTGGCACCCTCATCAAAAGCAAACGGTGATCTTGATGGATATCGGGATGATTCGTGGCCTTGGCACACTCGTGGTGATGGTGGCCTTTATCGGACTGGCGCTCTGGGTGTTCAGCCCCCGGCGCAAGTCAGAGTTTGACGACGCAACCTTGCTGCCCTTCGCGGACGACCCCGAGGCCATCAAAAAGGTTGAGCAGGAAAAAGCGTCCAGGAGCAAGCAATGAGCACTTTTTGGAGTCTGTACGTCACGGTTCTGACTTTGGGCACCATTTTCGCCCTGACCTGGCTGCTGCTTTCGACCCGCAAGGGCCAGCGCGACGAAGCCACGGAAGAAACCGTCGGCCACTCCTTCGACGGCATCGAGGAATACGACAACCCATTACCCAAATGGTGGTTCATGCTGTTTATCGGCACGATCATTTTCGCGTTGGGCTATCTGGTGCTTTATCCCGGTCTCGGTAACTGGAAAGGCCTCTGGCCGGGTTACGGCTACGTGAACACCGAGAAGCAAATCGAGTTCTCCGATGGTCAGACGGGCTGGACAGGCGTGCACGAGTGGGAAAAGGAAATGGCGCGCTCCGAGGCGCGTTTCGGGCCGATCTTCGCCAAGTTCGCTTCGATGCCCATCGAAGAAGTCGCCAAGGATCCACAGGCCCTGAAGATGGGCAGCCGCCTGTTCGCGTCAAACTGCTCGGTGTGTCATGGATCGGACGCCAAAGGCGCTTATGGCTTTCCCAACCTGACCGATGCCGACTGGCGTTGGGGCGGCGAGCCCGAAACCATCAAGGCCACCATCATGGGCGGCCGCCACGCGGTCATGCCCGCCTGGGGTGATGCAATCAAGGAACAGGGCGTACGTGACGTTTCGGCGTACATCGTGACCGCGCTCAATGGCCGCAAACTGCCAGAAGACGCCAAGGCTGATCCGGTCGCCGGGCAAAAGATATTCGCCACGACCTGCGTCGCATGCCATGGTCCGGAAGGTAAAGGCATGCAGGTGTTGGGTGCACCGGATCTGACACATCCGGGTGCGTTCATCTATGGATCAAGCTACGCACAACTGCAACAAACCATCCGCTACGGCCGTCAGGGCCAGATGCCTGCTCAGGAAGCGATTCAGGGCAATGACAAAGTGCATATTCTGGCGGCGTATGTTTATAGCTTGTCGCGGGAGGAAAAAGCTGAATAGCGTCAGTTCAATTTGCAGACATGTAACTCTGAATTGAAATGCATTCTCTGTGGGAGCCGGGCTTGCCCGCGATAAGGCAGGACGCGGTTCATTTTAGATCGCACCCAGCCTTATCGCGGGCAAGCCCGGCTCCCACAGAAAAAGCGCAGACCGCAAACACCTGCACATCATCTACACGTCATTTGATCCGAATCAGTACTCTTTACACCTGTTTGCACCAAGATTCGCCGCGCCCCATTAACGAAGACTGCAGGCGTATCATTGCCTTCATAACGCCACGCTCCTGACCACTGAGGCATTTTTCCACTGCCGTGGGACACACCGATGAGCAATAACATTCCTGTCGTCAACGTCACCCCGCCGCCCAAGAATGACAACCAGACGGTTGACCTCTATGCCTCGCGAGAAAAGATCTACACCCGCGCGTTCACTGGTCTGTTCCGCAATCTGCGCATGCTCGGTGGTGCTCTGCTGTTCCTGATTTACTTCGGTACCGTCTGGCTGAACTGGGGTGGGCATCAGGCGGTGTGGTGGAATCTGCCGGAGCGCAAGTTCTACATCTTTGGTGCGACCTTCTGGCCGCAGGATTTCATCCTGCTCTCGGGCATCCTGATCGTCAGCGCGTTCGGTCTGTTTTTCATCACCGTCTACGCCGGCCGCGTGTGGTGCGGTTACACCTGCCCGCAAAGTGTCTGGACCTGGATTTTCATGTGGTGCGAAAAGGTCACCGAGGGCGACCGCAATCAGCGCATAAAACTCGATAAAGCTCCCATGAGCGCCAACAAATTCGTGCGCAAATTCTCCAAACACAGCCTCTGGCTGTTGATTGGCTTCCTCACCGGGCTGACCTTCGTCGGCTACTTCTCCCCCATACGTGACCTGATCACCGAGCTGTTCACCGGTCAGGCCGACAGCTGGGCATATTTCTGGGTCGGCTTTTTTACCCTCGCGACTTACGGCAATGCAGGCTGGCTGCGTGAGCAAGTGTGCATTTACATGTGCCCTTATGCGCGCTTTCAGAGTGTGATGTTCGATAAGGACACTTTGATTGTTTCCTACGACCCACGCCGGGGCGAGAAACGCGGCCCACGTAAAAAGGATCAGGACTACAAGAGGCAAGGTCTGGGCGACTGCATCGATTGCACAATGTGCGTGCAGGTCTGCCCCACCGGCATCGACATCCGCGATGGCCTGCAAGTGGAGTGCATCGGCTGCGCCGCCTGTATCGACGCCTGCGACAGCATCATGGACAAGATGAACTACCCGCGCGGCCTGATCAGCTACACCACCGAGCACAACCTGTCCGGCCAGGTGACGCACAAGTTAAGACCCCGACTGCTCGGTTACGCGGCGGTGTTGCTGGTCATGATCGGCTTGCTGACCTCGGCATTCTTCATGCGCTCACTGGTCGGCTTTGACGTCAGCAAGGATCGCGTGCTTTACCGGGAAAACGCCGAAGGCCGGATCGAGAACGTCTACAGCCTCAAGGTCATGAACAAAGACCAGGTCGATCACACCTATGTACTGGATGCTACAGGCTTGCCGGATCTGAAATTGCAGGGTCGCCGTGAATTCAAAGTGGCCGCCGGGGATATTTTCAGCATGCCGGTGGAGCTGTCCAGCGCTCCCGAAAAACTGCCATCGAGTACCAACGAGGTGATTTTCATCCTCAAGGATATCGACGGCGATACTCATGCTGAAACCAAGAGCCGGTTCATCGGCCCGCAAGTTCGTTAGTCAGAAACGGCGTAAAGAGAATTGTCCATGTCCATGTCCACCGCGACCGCTCAAAGCCCTTGGTACAAACACATCTGGCCGTGGATCCTGATTGGCATCCTGACCTGCTCAGTGACCCTGTCACTGACCATGGTGACCATTGCGGTGAATAACCCTGACAATCTGGTCAATGACAATTATTACGAAGCGGGCAAAGGCATCAATCGCTCGCTGGATCGCGAACTGCTGGCCCAGAACCTATTGCTGCGCGCCAACGTGCATCTGGATGAGCTCACGGGCGAAGCGGACCTGCGTTTGAGTGGCAACAGCAGGCCGCAGACCCTGGAACTGAACCTGATCTCCCCGACGCAACCGCAAAAGGATCGCAAGATTGCCCTGACCCGCAGCAGCTCGGAGCCTGACCGCTACATCGGGCAACTGACTGATAAAGTCGAAGGACGCCGTTTCGTAGAGCTGCTGGGTGTCGAAAACGGCAAGACCTGGCGTCTGTTTGAAGAAGAACAGATCAGCCACGACAAAGACCTTGCGCTGGGGGATGAAGCGATTCAGGGTGCGGAAGATTTGAAGAATTGACGCGTCTTCGCCTCTCATCAAACAAAACTAAGTTGTGGAATTGAAATGCGTTTCCTGTAGGAGCTGCCGAAGGCTGCGAAAGCGCTGATCCTGACACACCGCCATCGCAGCCTTCGGCAGCTCCTACAGATCAATCGGTTACGCTTTGCGGACCCGCTCCCTCCCCACAGGATTTGCTGTACCGCCATGACCACACCCACCCCTTGCTACCACTGCGCCCTGCCCGTCCCGTCGGGCAGTCGCTTTAGCGCCGTCGTGCTCGGGGAAAACCGGGCGATGTGCTGTCCGGGATGTCAGGCAGTGGCCGAGTCAATCGTTGCCGGGGGGCTGGAAAGCTACTACATCCATCGCAGCCAGGCATCGGCCAATCCGGAAACGTTGCCGGTGCAGTTGCTGGACGAACTGGCGCTCTACGACCGCGCCGATGTGCAGGCGCCCTTTGTCCGGCATCAAGGTGAACTGGCAGACACTACGTTACTGATGGAAGGCATCAGTTGCGCCGCGTGTGGCTGGCTCATCGAACGCCACTTACGCACACTGCCCGCCGTGGCCGAAGCACGTTTTAACCTGTCCAACCATCGACTGCAGGTCAGTTGGTCCGACAGCCAGATGCCTCTGAGTCAGTTACTCGCTCAATTACGCAGCATTGGCTATGTCGCCCACCCTTATCAGGCTGATCGAGCCGCCGCACAGCTCGCTGAAGAAAACCGACTGGCGTTGCGCCAGCTTGGCGTGGCCGGTTTGCTGTGGTTTCAGGCGATGATGGCGACCATGGCCACATGGCCGGAATTCAACATCGACCTCAGCCCGCAAATGCACACCATCCTGCGCTGGGTCGCGATGTTTCTGACCACCCCTATTGTGTTCTACAGTTGCGCGCCGTTCTTTCGTGGCGCCATGCGTGATCTGCGCACCCGCCATCTGACCATGGACGTTTCTGTGTCGCTGGCGATTGGGGGGGCTTACATAGCGGGCATCTGGACTGCGATCACCGGCAGCGGTGAGCTGTACTTCGACGCCGTGGGCATGTTCGCCCTGTTCCTGCTGGCCGGCCGCTATCTGGAGAGACGCGCCCGAGAACGCACTGCGGCAGCTACCGCACAACTGGTCAACCTGTTGCCCGCGTCTTGCCTGCGGCTGGATAAGCAGGGTCAGAGCGAGCGGATTCTGCTCAGCGAACTGCGCCTGGGCGATCAGGTGCTGGTGCAGCCCGGCGCAGTGCTGCCCGCCGACGGCAGAATCCTTGAAGGCCAGTCGAGCATCGACGAATCGTTGCTGACCGGTGAATACCTCCCCCACCCGCGAAGCCCCGGCGATGCCGTTACCGCTGGGACCTTGAACGTTGAAAGCGTACTCACGGTCGAGGTTCTGGCGCTGGGCCATGAAACTCGCCTGTCGGCCATCGTCCGCTTGCTGGAGCGCGCTCAGGCAGAAAAACCCCGGCTAGCGGAAATCGCTGATCGAGCGGCGCAGTGGTTCTTGCTGTTTTCGCTGATGGCGGCAGCAGTGATTGGTGTTGTGTGGTGGCAGATCGACTCGTCGCGGGCATTCTGGGTTGTTCTGGCGATGCTGGTCGCGACTTGCCCGTGTGCGCTCTCACTTGCGACCCCCACCGCGCTTACGGCCGCCACCGGCACGCTGCACAAACTCGGTCTGTTGCTGACCCGCGGCCATGTGCTGGAGGGCCTGAATCAGATCGACACGGTAATTTTCGACAAGACCGGCACGCTGACCGAAGGACGGTTAGCGCTGCGCAGCCTCCAGGCGCTGGGCGAACTGAATGCCGACGCATGCCTGAGCCTCGCCGCTGCACTGGAAAACCGCTCGGAGCACCCCATCGCAAAAGCCTTCGGCCGCGCACCGAGCGCCGCTGAGGAGGTAGTCAGTCATCCGGGGCTAGGCCTTGAAGGTGTCGTCAACGGCCAACAATTGCGCATCGGCCAGCCAGCTTTTGTCTGCGCCTTGAGCGCCAGCGACATTCCACCCGCACCAGAACACACCGGGCAGCATCTACTGCTCGGCGACCGCCATGGGCCTTTGGCCTGGTTCATCCTGGATGACCGCCTGCGCGAAGACGCTCATGCACTGTTGCAGGCTTGCAAGGCGCGAGGCTGGAAAACCCTGCTGCTGTCCGGGGACAGCTCACCCATGGTCGCTCATGTTGCGGCTGAACTGGGCATCGACGAAGCCCTTAGCGGTTTGCGCCCCGACGACAAGCTGGCGGTGTTGCAACAGCTGCATCGTCAGGGCCGTAAAGTGTTGATGCTCGGCGATGGCGTCAATGACGTGCCAGTGCTGGCCGCAGCAGACATCAGTGTCGCCATGGGTTCAGCCACTGACCTGGCGAAAACCAGCGCCGACGCCGTCTTGCTGTCCAATCGCCTGCACGCGTTGGTTCAGGCGTTTGCTCTGGCGCGACGCACACGCAGGGTAATCATTGAGAACCTGTTCTGGGCCGGGTTATACAATGGCCTCATGCTGCCCTTTGCAGCATTGGGCTGGATTACCCCCATCTGGGCTGCGGTGGGCATGTCCATCAGCTCGTTGACGGTGGTCCTCAACGCTTTACGCCTGACCCGCATGCCGTCTACCACTGCCCCTCATCGGCAGCCTGCTTCGGAGGCCTTATGCCAGCGCTCTACATCATGATCCCCGCCGCGTTGCTGCTGGTTGGTGTGGCGATCTACATCTTTTTCTGGGCAGTGGACAGCGGTCAGTACGACGACATGGAAGGCCCGGCGCACAGTATTCTTTTTGATGATCAAGACCCAAAGCATCAGGCGGCGGTGGATGAAGTCGCGAGCCAGAAAAAAGGTGAGTCTGATGTTTGAGCCCAATCCCGAGCAAACAGCGGATCCTGTGGGAGCGGCCGGGGTGGCGCTCCACCTTGCCCGCGATAAGGCTGGGCGCGTTAGACCTGATATCCGAGGCGTCTGCATCGCGGGCAAGCACCACTCCTATCAAACAAAAAATAACTACCTGATCTGGAATGCATTTTCTGTAGGAGTGAGCTTGCTCGCGACAGCGCCAGCACAGGCAATACATTCATCAACTGACAGATCGAATCGCGAGCAAGCTCACTCCTACAGGTCCCATGTTTGCTGCGCGACAGCGCAGTGTCAGGGACACTGGGCGACCTCGTACAGGGATTTGCGACTGCATGGCTGACCTTTTACCCCTTCTGATCTCGGCCCTGATCCTCGGCCTGCTCGGCGGTGGCCACTGCCTGGGCATGTGCGGCGGGTTGATGGGCGCACTGACGCTGGCGATTCCCAAGGAACAACGCAGCCGACGTTTTCGATTGCTGCTGGCTTACAACGTTGGGCGAATTTTAAGTTACACCTGCGCCGGTTTGCTGATCGGCCTCGCCGGCTGGGCCGCGGCCAATAGCCCTGGCGCAATGGCCTTGCGAGTCATCGCCGCACTGCTATTGATCACAATGGGCCTGTACCTGGCCGGATGGTGGAGCGGCCTGACCCGTATCGAAAGCCTGGGCCGCGGGTTGTGGCGCTACATCCAGCCGCTGGCAAGTCGCTTGCTGCCAGTGTCGAGTCTGCCACGGGCTTTATTGTTGGGCGCACTGTGGGGCTGGCTGCCTTGCGGGCTGGTTTACAGCACGCTGCTCTGGTCGGCGAGCCAGGGTAATGCCATCGACAGCGCCCTGTTGATGCTGGCTTTTGGTATTGGCACCTGCCCGGTGCTGTTGGCCACGGGCCTTGCGGCGCAGCGCATCAACGCGTTGCTGCGTCAGCGTGGCATGCGCATGGCAGGCGGCCTGCTGGTGATTGCGTTCGGACTCTGGACCCTGCCCGGTCCGCATCAGCACTGGTTGATGGGCCATTGACCCATATCAAAGGATCAAGCGCGTGCTTCTCTAGACTGGCCGACACTGCAAGCTTACCCAGGGAACGCCAACATGCTCGACGCCATCCGTTGGGATTCTGATCTGATTCGCCGCTACGATCTGGCGGGGCCACGCTACACCTCCTACCCCACAGCGGTGCAATTTCACACGCAGGTCGGTGCGTTCGACCTGCTGCATGCGTTGCGCGACAGCCGCAAAGCCGTCCGCCCCGTGTCGCTCTATGTGCATATCCCGTTCTGCGCCAACATTTGCTATTACTGCGCCTGCAACAAAGTCATTACCAAGGATCGCGGGCGCGCCCAAGCTTATCTGCAGCGTCTTGAGCATGAAATCAAGATGATTGCCTGCCATCTGGATCCTGGCCAGGTCGTCGAACAGCTGCATTTTGGCGGTGGTACGCCGACCTTTCTCAGCCACGACGAGCTGCGTCAATTGATGGGCCATTTGCGTCAGCACTTCAATCTGCTGGACGATGACTCTGGCGACTACGGCATCGAAATCGACCCGCGTGAGGCCGATTGGTCGACCATGGGACTGCTGCGCGAACTGGGTTTCAACCGGGTCAGTCTGGGCGTGCAGGATCTGGACCCGCAGGTACAGCGCGCGGTGAATCGCCTGCAAAGCCTGGAAGAAACCCAGGCCATTATTGATGCCGCGCGTACCTTGCAGTTTCGCTCGGTCAATATCGACCTGATCTACGGCCTGCCGAAACAGACGCCGCAAGCGTTTGCCCGCACCGTGGAGGAAATCATCGCCCTGCAGCCAGACCGATTGTCGGTGTTCAACTACGCACACCTGCCTGAACGCTTCATGCCACAACGGCGAATCGATAGCGGCGATCTGCCAACGCCGGAAGCGAAGCTGCAGATGCTGGAACAGACCATTGAGCAACTGACCAATGCCGGCTATCGCTACATCGGCATGGACCATTTCGCCCTGCCCGATGATGAATTGGCGGTCGCTCAGGAAGAACTGACCCTGCAACGCAACTTCCAGGGCTACACCACCCACGGCCACTGCGACCTGATTGGTCTGGGGGTTTCAGCCATCAGTCAAATCGGTGACCTGAACAGCCAGAACAGCAACGATCTGGCTGACTATCAAAGCCTGCTGGGCAGCGATCAACTGGCGACCAAACGCGGCCTGGTCTGCAATGAGGACGACCGCATACGACGAGCGGTGATTCAGCAATTGATCTGTCATTTCAGCCTGAATTTCTCCGATATCGAAACGCAATTCGATATCAACTTTCGCGCTTACTTCAGTGAGTTGTGGCCCCAGCTCGCCAGCATGGCTAGCGACGGCCTGATCAGCTTGAAACCTGAAGGCATTGAAGTACTGCCCGCCGGGCGATTGCTGGTGCGTTCGGTGTGCATGGTGTTTGATGCTTACTTGACCCAACAGAATCGGAAGCGTTTTTCACGGGTGATCTGAGCTGCGATGGCGGCATGTCTGACACACCGCCATCGCTGGCCTCGTAACCTCGGTAAGTTCCTACAGGATGGGCCGCTTGCTTACATCCTGGCCAGCATCAGCATGCTGGCCTTGGTTTTGCCGGCTGAATTGAGTTGTAGCGCGTTCATGACAGAAGAAAGATCACTGGCCGAGGTACTGATCTGACGCTGATAAATCGCCGAAACCGTCTGCAATGCGGCAGCCTTGGCCTGGCGCATATCGGGGCTGAGCGACTTATCGTCTTTGGCCGCTTGCAACTCACTGTTCGACTGCGCCAAGCGTTTCTGGGAGTCACGCACCGAGGTCAGGATTTTCTGCACAGAATCAGGCAAGCCACTTTGCGTGATATCGGTATTGGCCGAGCCGGACAAGGCGGCACGTGCCAGACCGGCAGCCGAAAGCTTCACATCTACGCTCTGTGGAGTCTGAGCGGCGGCGTTGCTCTGCGACGCGGCCTTGTCGGCTGCGCTTTTCTGCGCGGCAGCATTGGCCGTCAGAAAAGCCCGGCTGATGGCGGTAAGGGCGGATGACCACATGAGCAGCGACCTGTTTAAAGATGCGGATATTCAGGGCTATCGACCCATGCGCACTAAGCTTGATAGCCACGCGACGGATCGTCGCTGGTCTGAACAGTCATCGGTGAGTTACCCTTATGACTTATGTGTGATTACCACAAGGAATAAAGTGATGCCCGAGCCAGTCAAAGTACGCGCTCATACCCAGGCCCATTGCAAGGATTGCAGTCTGGCTCCGCTGTGCTTGCCGCTCTCCTTGAACCTCGAAGACATGGATGCGCTGGATCAAATCGTCAAACGCGGTCGACCGCTGAAGAAAGGCGAGTTCCTGTTCCGTCAGGGTGACACGTTCGGGTCGGTATACGCGGTACGTTCCGGCGCGTTGAAGACCTTCAATATCAGCGACGGTGGCGAAGAGCAACTGACCGGTTTCCATTTGCCAAGCGAACTGGTGGGTATGTCGGGCATGGACGCAGAAGCCTATCCGGTTTCCGCTCAAGCGCTGGAAACCACTTCGGTCTGCGAAATCCCGTTCGAGCGGCTGGACGAACTGTCCGTGCAACTGCCACAACTGCGACGTCAGTTGATGCGGGTCATGAGCCGGGAAATTCGCGATGACCAGCAAATGATGTTGCTGCTGTCGAAAAAAACCGCCGACGAGCGCATTGCGACGTTCTTGGTCAACCTGTCGGCACGCTTCCGTGCCCGGGGTTTCTCGGCCAATCAGTTCCGCCTGAGCATGTCACGCAACGAAATTGGTAATCACCTGGGGCTGGCAGTGGAAACCGTGTCCCGCGTCTTCACCCGCTTCCAGCAAAACGAACTGATTGCAGCCGAAGGCAAGGAGATCAGAATCCTTGATCCAATCCAGCTCTGCGCGCTGGCGGGCGGCGCTATCGAAAGCTGAGGGTGCGATTCAGGGCGAGCGGCTTTAGACTAGCGTTTAGACGACCTGCCCTGGATTACCTGATGATTTTCGACGAAGCCAGCTTCAAATCCCTCATTCGCCCGGTAGTGGACTTCCCCAAACCGGGCGTCATTTTTCGCGACATCACCCCGCTGTTCCAGTCTCCCAAAGCCACACGGCTGGTGATGGACAGTTTCGTGCAGCGCTATATCGAAGCTGACTTCAGCCACATCGGCGTGATGGACGCACGGGGTTTTCTGATCGGTTCGATTGTGGCTTATGAACTGAACAAACCACTGATCCTGTTTCGCAAGCAGGGCAAACTGCCTGCTGACGTGCTGTCAGAGGGTTATCAGACTGAATACGGTGAAGCGTTTCTGGAAGTGCACGCCGACAGCCTGTGCGATGGCGACTCGGTGGTGATGTTCGACGACCTGATCGCCACTGGCGGAACGCTGATCGCCGCTGCGAACCTGATCCGCCGCATGGGCGCGAAGATCCACGAGGCCGCGGCGATCATCGACCTGCCGGAACTGGGCGGCTCGAAACGCCTGCAAGACCTGCAGATTCCGACGTTTTGCCTGACGAGCTTTGGGTTGACGGAGTAGATATCTGTGGGGCTGACACTAGGTCTCCCCTGAACAAACAAGCCCCTCTCCACGGCACAACATTGCCTCGCGGCAGATATTGAACCTGTAGGAACTGCCGAAGCTGCGATGGCGGCGTGTCAGGATGAACGCTTCGCAGCCTTCGGCAGCTCCTACAGATTAATGTAGATGCTTACAAAGCGATCGGCTTACGCCCTGCAAACGAGTGCGCCAACGTCCCGCCATCCACCAATTCCAACTCGCCACCCAGCGGCACGCCGTGGGCGATGCGAGAGGTGATCAGGCCTTTGTTGGTCAGCAACTGCGCGATGTAGTGTGCGGTGGCTTCGCCTTCGACCGTAGGATTGGTCGCCAGGATGACTTCGCTGAAAGTGCCCTGCTCGTTGATGCGTGCCAGCAGCTGTGGAATGCCGATAGCCTCAGGACCCAGCCCGTCCAGCGGCGACAGGTGCCCTTTGAGCACGAAGTAACGACCGCGATAGCCGGTCTGCTCCACTGCATAGACATCCATCGGCCCCTCCACGACGCACAGCAGCGTGTCGTCGCGACGATTGTCTGAACATTGTGGGCACAGATCGTCTTCGGTCAGGGTGCGACACTGTCGACAGTGCCCTACCCCTTCCATCGCCTGGCTCAACGCCAGCGCCAGCCGTGAGCCGCCACTGCGATCACGCTCGAGCAATTGCAGCGCCATGCGTTGCGCAGTTTTTTGACCGACGCCCGGCAGGGTGCGCAGAGCATCGATCAGTTGGCGAATCAGTGGGCTGAAGCTCATGGAGAAAGGTCCGACAAAAACACAAGACGCGGTTTATACCCGCGCCCTGCCTACAGCGTCAATCAAGGGTTACGTCAGGCGTCAGAGACGTGAACCACCAACTTGCCAAAGTTACGTCCTTCCAGCAGACCGATAAAGGCTTCTGGCGCATTCTCAAGGCCCTGCACCACGTCTTCACGGAACTTGATCTTGCCCTGAGTGACCAGTGGCGTCATTTCACGGAAGAACTCCTCGTGACGATGACCGTACTCTTCGAACACGATGAAACCCTGCATGCGGGCGCGCTTGGTCAGGATCGTGCGCAGAAGCAGCGGCAGATCGTTCGGGCCTTCCGGTACGCCCTGGGCGTTGTACTGCGCAATCACGCCGCACACGGGAATACGCGCACGAGGGTTCAGCAGCGGCAATACCGCATCGAAGACTTTGCCGCCCACCAATTCGAAGTAGATGTCGATGCCTTTGCCGCAAGCCTGCTTCAGCTCTTCCGCAAAGTTGTCGCTCTTGTGGTCGATACAGGCGTCGAAGCCCAGTTCATCAACCACATAACGGCACTTGTCCGCACCACCTGCCACGCCGACGACACGCAGGCCTTGCAGCTTGGCCACCTGCCCCACCACTGAGCCCACAGCGCCGGACGCGGCCGCCACGACGAGCGTCTCGCCAGCCTGTGGCTTGCCGATGTCCATCAGCCCCATGTAAGCGGTCATGCCAGGCATGCCCAATACGCCTACGGCCATGGAGTCGCTGGGCAGGTCTTTCGGGATCACTTTCAACGCAGCACCGTCATTGATGCTGTGAGTCTGCCAGCCGGTCTGGCCGACTACGCGATCACCGACCTTGAATGCTGGATTACGCGATTGCTCGACGATGCTGACGGCGCCGCCTTCCATCACTGCGTCGATTTCAACCGGGTCGGCGTAAGAAGGTGCATCGCTCATGCGTCCGCGCATGTAGGGGTCCAGCGACAGGTAAAGAGTGCGCAACTGCACTTGCCCTTCCTGAAGGTCCGGCAGCGCTTCGCGCTCCAACCGGAAGTTTTCCGGGGTGGGCGCACCTTGCGGACGAGAGGCCAGGACAATTCGCTGGTTAAGAATCAATTCTTGGGTCATCAAAGCGGCTCCTTGGGAATGAATTCTCTGGGGTATGAAGAACAGACCGCCTGAAGCCGATGGCGTTCGGTTGGATACCAATGGGGGGATTTGTGGGAGATTCCGTGTTTGCCCGCAAGCCGATGTTACGACGTG
>NZ_LOHF01000007.1:0-134939 GCF_002158995.1 Pseudomonas caspiana
AGTCAACCCCTTATTTAAGCTTTTGTGGGAACTTTTGGCTTTCTACCAATAAGACGCGGGATTCGCCCAGCAATTACAGGGATTCGAAGCCCAAGTAATAACGCACCTATCGCAGCATAAAGGGACCACTCCTTCAAATCCGCGCGGACTATCCAGAACATATGGAGCAACCCCAACCCCAGAATTACATATATAAGCCGGTGAAGCTTCTTCCAACGACCCCCCAAACGACGCTGACTGTATCGATTGGATGTCACCGCCAGCACCAGCAGACCTATAAAAGCCAGGCTGCCGACTATGATGTAAGGCCGCTTCACCAGTTCAACACCTAACTGCGACCAATCAAGCCCCAGTACGAAGACAGCGTATGCGCTCATGTGCATGAACACATAAGCGAAGCACCACAGACCCAACTGACGCCTGACGACGATCCAGCCTGCCCACCCCGTCAGTTTCTGCAGTGGTGTCATTGCCAGCGTAATCAGTAGCAGTATCAGAGTCCCAAGACCGAGCCTGTCGACAAGCACCTTCCCGGGATCAGGCCCTAGCGCAAAGATCCACGCCTGATACAACCAGAGCACCGGAGCAACACACGCAGCCAAAAAAACGCCGAAGCGCCAGAACGGGTAACGCATCAATAATTCTTCCGCAAATCCAGACCTGTATATAAGGAGGCAACCTCCTCCCCGTACCCGTTAAACATTTCGGTTGGTCGCACATTCGGGCTGAACAGTCCGCTCGGCAATCTGCGCTCACGCGCCTGAGTCCAGCGGGGGTGGTCGACAGTCGGGTTCACGTTGGCATAAAAGCCATACTCGTTAGCCGCGATACTTTGCCAAGTCGTCTTGGGTTGCTCGCTCACCAGACTGATGCGCACGATGGATTTCACGCTTTTGAAACCGTACTTCCACGGCACCACCAAACGTAACGGCGCGCCGTTCTGATTAGGCAGCTCACGGCCATACATACCCACGGCGAGAATCGCCAAAGGATTCATCGCTTCGTCCAGCCTCAGGCCTTCGACATAGGGCCAGTCGATCAGGGCGAAACCCGAGCGTTGCCCAGACATGGTTTTCGGGTCCTGCAGTGTTTCAAAACGGATGTACTTCGCCTTGGCCGTAGGCTCGACCTGCTTGAGCAATGCAGAAATAGGAAAACCGATCCACGGAATGACCATGGACCAAGCCTCTACACAGCGCAGTCGGTAAATGCGCTCTTCCAACTGATAAGGCTTCATGAAGTCTTCGAGTGCATAGCGACCCGGCTTGCCGACCTCGCCATCAATGACGACAGTCCAAGGTTCGGTCTTCAGTGAGCCTGCGTTTTGCGCCGGATCGCCCTTGCCCGTACCGAACTCATAGAAGTTGTTGTAGTGCGTAGCATCCTTGAACGGAGTGATCGCCTCCCCCTTGACGTTGACCGCCTGCCACTTGGTGTCGGGAAGCTTCTCGGCAAACCAGCCGGGAGCCTTGCCAGGCTCAACATCCGGATAAAGAGAAGGATCAGCAGCGCTCGCCCAACGTGGCATGGCACTGACAGCCAACCCGGCGAGCGAACCGCCTAAAAGGCTACGGCGAGAGAGATAGATAGATTCGGGGGTGACGTCCGACTCTTTGCAAGCGGACGCTGACGGAATTTTGATTAGCATGATGACTCCACAATCCAGAGGAACTGATGCACCAATAGACTGTGGAGTATGGGGGAAATTACATCAATCGGCCGACTTGTGGCGACGAAGACGTAACAAATACTGAATCGGGCCAGATGCTGCATAAGCGAGGAAAATCAGCAGCAAAATGCGTGGTGGATCGCTAAACACGACAGCAAACACCAGGACTACTGCAAGAATCGCGACAAACGGCACACGCCCCTTGAGGTCCAGCTCCTTAAAGCTGTTGTACTTGATATTGCTGACCATGAGCATACCCGCGGCAGCAACCAGCAGCGCAACCAGGAAGGACAGCTTGGACCCCTGGATTCCGTAGTCGCTGAAGGCCCACACAGTACCCGCAACAACGCCTGCCGCAGCGGGGCTGGCCAGACCGATGAAGTAGCGCTTGTCAGCCTTGCCGACCATCGTGTTGAAACGCGCCAGACGCAGCGCTGCACCCGCAACATAGATGAAGGCGACCATCCAGCCGACCTTGCCCATGTCACCCAATGCCCAACCAAAGGCCAGCAACGCCGGGGCAACACCGAAAGCGACCATGTCGGACAGAGAGTCGTACTCAGCGCCAAATGCGCTCTGAGTATTGGTCATGCGTGCCACACGGCCATCCAGGCCATCAAGCACCATCGCCACAAAGATAGCGATAGCGGCAAAAGCAAAATACTTGCTCGCCCCTGCGGTATCTCCCGCAGCCAAAGCGCTCTGGGCGCTCATGGAGCTGATGATGGAATAAAAGCCGGCGAACAGGTTCGCAGTGGTAAACAGATTAGGCAGCAGATAGATGCCGCGATGCCGGACCTTGCGCCCTTCGGCGTCATGCCCTTCTTCAATATGCTCATCGATCGGTAGCAGGCTTTCGGCGTCAGAGGCCTTGTTTGGCTCTTCAGGACGTTCGCTCATAGACTTTACCTTGCAACGGTGTGGAAAGTTTCGACAGATGCTTGCGACGAGGGTTCGTCTGCAAACGATGCAGCTTTATACCAGAAGCACTCGCGCATAACGAAAAAACGCGGCCGATTGGCCGCGTTTTTCTAGCGCAGAACAGCGTCGCGAGGACTTAGTTCTTGGCTTTGTCGACGATTTTGTTGGCACCGATCCACGGCATCATGGAGCGCAGTTGCTCACCAATGATTTCGATACCGTGAGCGGCGTTGTTACGGCGCTTGGCGGTCATCGAAGGGTAGCCGGTAGCGCCTTCGCTGATGAACATCTTCGCGTATTCGCCGTCCTGAATGCGCTTCAGAGCGTTACGCATGGCTTGACGGGATTCAGCGTTGATCACCTCAGGACCGGTCACGTACTCGCCGTATTCGGCGTTGTTGGAGATCGAGTAGTTCATGTTGGCGATACCGCCTTCGTACATGAGGTCAACGATCAGCTTCAGTTCGTGCAGGCATTCGAAGTAAGCCATTTCCGGAGCGTAGCCAGCTTCAACCAGCGTCTCGAAACCGGCTTTAACCAGCTCAACGGTACCGCCACACAGAACAGCCTGCTCGCCGAACAGGTCGGTTTCAGTCTCGTCTTTGAAGGTGGTTTCGATGATACCGGTACGGCCGCCGCCCACGCCCGAAGCGTAAGACAGTGCGACGTTTTTGGCGTTGCCCGAAGCGTCCTGGTAAACAGCGATCAGGTCAGGGATACCGCCGCCTTTGACGAATTCGGTACGAACGGTGTGACCCGGCGCTTTTGGCGCGATCATGATCACGTCCAGGTCAGCGCGTGGCACAACCTGGTTGTAGTGAATCGCGAAGCCATGGGAGAAGGCCAGGGTAGCGCCCTTCTTGATGTTCGGCTCAACTTCGTTCTTGTACAGCGTGGACTGGAACTCGTCCGGGGTCAGGATCATGACCAGATCAGCAGCAGCAACAGCCGAAGCAACGTCAGTCACTTTCAGGCCATGGGCTTCAGCCTTGGCGACAGTGGCCGAACCTTTACGCAGGCCAACAGTGACATCAACGCCTGAATCTTTCAGGTTGCACGCTTGAGCGTGGCCTTGGGAACCGTAACCGATGATGGCAACTTTTTTGCCCTGGATGATCGAAAGGTCGCAGTCTTTGTCGTAATAAACTTTCATGGAATTCCCCTGTTATCGTGGCCTTCAGGCCATTTTGCAAAATGAGATTAGATGCTCAGCACTTTGTCGCCACGGGCAATGCCCGTCACGCCGCTGCGTACTGTTTCCAGGATAGCGGCAGTGCCGATGGCCTGAATGAAGCTGTCCAGCTTGTCGCTCGTACCGGTCAGCTGCACGGTATAAACGCTGGCTGAAACGTCAACGATTTGCCCGCGGAAAATATCCGTGGTGCGCTTGATCTCGGCGCGCTGGGCGCCCGTAGCCTTGACCTTGATGAGCATCAGTTCACGCTCGATGTGAGCGCTCTCCGACAGATCAACCAGTTTGACTACCTCGACCAGCTTGTTGAGGTTTTTGGTGATCTGCTCGATCACCTCATCCTGGCCAACAGTGGTCAGCGTCAGACGCGACAACGTCGGGTCTTCGGTGGGTGCCACGGTCAGGCTTTCGATGTTGTAGTTACGCTGCGAAAACAGGCCGACAACACGAGACAGTGCACCCGGTTCGTTTTCCAGCAAAAGGGAAATGATGTGCCGCATGATTAAGTCCGCTCCGTCTTGCTGAGCCACATATCGCGCATGGAGCCGTCTTTGATCTGCATCGGGTAAACGTGCTCGGTGACGTCGACCTGAATATCGATGAACACCAGACGATCCGTCATGGCGAAGGCTTCTTCCATCTTCGGCTTCAGATCTTTCAGATCAGTGATCTTCATGCCGACATGGCCATAAGCTTCGACCAGTTTCACGAAGTCAGGCAGCGACTCCATATAGGAGTGCGAGTGACGGCCGCTGTAGCTCATGTCCTGCCACTGACGGACCATGCCGAGCACGCCGTTGTTGAGCAGGATGATTTTTACAGGCAGACCGTACTGCAGGCAGGTCGACAGCTCCTGGATATTCATCTGGATACTGCCTTCGCCGGTTACGCAAGCAACATGCGCCTCAGGGAAGCTCAGTTTGACGCCCATCGCAGCCGGGAAGCCAAAGCCCATGGTGCCCAGACCACCAGAGTTGATCCAGCGATTCGGCTTATTAAAGCGGTAGTACTGCGCAGCAAACATCTGGTGCTGACCAACGTCAGACGTAACAAACGCATCGCCGTTGGTGACTTCGCACAGGGTCTCGATGACTTTCTGCGGCTTGATGACGCTGCCGTCACCCGGGTTGTAGGGGAACAGGTCACGATCGCCACGCCATTCGTCAATCTGCTTCCACCAACTGGCAACCAGCGCCTTGTCTGGCAGCTCGCCGATTTCCTTGAGGGTAGCGACCATTTCAGTCAGAACGCTCTCAACCGGCCCCACGATAGGCACATCAGCCTTGATGGTTTTGGAGATCGAAGCCGGATCGATATCGATGTGGATTACTTTGGCGTTCGGGCAGAACTTGGCGGCGCCGTTAATGACTCGGTCATCGAAACGCGCGCCAACAGCCAGAATCACGTCCGCATGGTGCATCGCCAGGTTAGCGGTATAGCTGCCATGCATACCCAGCATGCCGACGAACTGACGATCCATGCCCGGATAACTACCCAGGCCCATCAGCGTATTGGTTACGGGAGCGTTCAGCTTTTGCGCCAATTCGGTCAGTTGTTCCGAACCATTGCCCATGATCACGCCGCCACCGGCATAGATGATTGGGCGCTTGGCGGCCAGCAGCATTTCGACTGCCTTGCGGATCTGGCCCGAGTGGCCACGAACGGCCGGGCTGTAGGAGCGCAGCTTGGCTTTCTTGGGGAACACGTATTCGAACTTCTCGGCCGGGTTGGTCATATCCTTCGGGATATCGACAACCACAGGGCCGGGACGACCGGACTGCGCCAGATAGAAAGCTTTTTTCAGGACCTCAGGGATTTCCGACGGATGCTTGATCATGAAGCTGTGCTTCACGATAGGCCGGGAAATACCGATCATGTCGGTTTCCTGGAATGCATCGGTGCCGACCAGCGTGCTCGCGACCTGACCCGAAAGCACGACCATTGGAATCGAGTCCATGTAAGCCGTGGCAATACCGGTGATTGCGTTGGTAGCACCTGGACCTGAAGTCACCAATACCACACCGGCCTTGCCGGTAGCGCGCGCATAGCCGTCAGCCATGTGCGTCGCCGCCTGTTCATGACGAACAAGGATGTGGTTAACAGCAGGCTCTTTGAACAGGGCGTCGTAAATGTGCAGGAGGGCACCGCCTGGGTACCCGTAGATATGCTTAACGCCTTCGTCACGCAAAAAGCGGACGACCATTTCAGCGCCGGATAAGAGCTCCACGTTGTTCACCTCTAAAACGCCAGAATACCGTCCACAAACGAGGACGGGTCTTAATAGGTTTTACTGCCAAGCAGAGCATGAGCGACGGTGGTCGCCGACTACGTCAGCACTGACTGAGCAAGTATTGGGATGACCCCTGAGTGTTTCGGGGCGTTCCCACCCAGCGCGAGGTAACGCGTTGCGGGTGTAACAGGTCGGCGCGGGTGTGCGCCTCATGATCTACCGAGATGGTCTGCTTCTGGCAGTCCCTTCACAGCGAACTTTGGATTGTTGTGATTCGCCTGCCCCAAGTCAAGTCATCCTTGAGCTTTCTTCCAATTAACCGCACCAAAGTGTGCCGGATAAGGTCATGAGGACCGCCTTGTGATAGGTTTCCGGACAAACGTATCTGGAAGGAAGCAGCATGCGGTGCATGATTTTCGCGGCCATGGTGGCGGCGGCGCTCAGCGTCCCGGCCCATGCAGCTCAAATTTACAAATGGGTCGATGACCAGGGTGTTACTCATTTCGACGCACAGCCCCCGGCCGGGCGGCAAACCCAGCAGATCGAAATCCAGAAACCGCCCGCCGCGCCTGCAGCGTCAGACGCCTCGAAAGCATCAATCGAGGCTCAGGCAGAGCAGCGTGAAATTGATAATGCCGTCAAAAAGAAAGTTGCCCAGCAAGACGCTCGACGCGACGAGGACTGCAAAATCCTGCGCACCAATCTCGCCCAACTGCAGAACAACCCTCGCGTACGCGAGCAGGTCGAGGGGGGGCTAAGACGTCTTACGGAAGATGAACGACAGGGGCGTATTGCCGAGACTCAAAAGGCAATTAACGATTATTGCCTCTGATATTGGCTGACTTGTCTTACCAACGCCGCGCTTTTGCAGGAGCTGCCGAAGGCTGCGAATGAAGCTACGTCTGGAAGCATGCTTCCGCAGCCTTCGGCAGCCCCTGCAGGAACAGCACCACATCCCTGAGCCGCCGCGATTAGCGGGCCTGAGTGATCAACCGATCAAACTGCGCAAGCAACTGCTGCAACGGCTGGGTTTCACGTGAGCGCGTGGCGTAGACCATCTCGGCCATTTCGAGGATGCCGGAGGCATTTGGCAGCGGTAGATCATTTTCAAGAATGAGCTTCATGCGTGGCAGGAAAATCCACTGCAGCCACTGTTCGAATTCCAGCGTGTCAACGCAGAATGGTTCGCCACTGGAGAGCGCCTGCTCACTGGGCGGCAGATCACTCCACCACCCCAGCGAGCGCAACTCGCGTTCAATCAGCAGCAAATGTTCCGCCACCTCAGGAAAACGCTTATCCATCAAGCGCCAACCTTGGCTTTCTGACGCGCCAGAGCAGCGCCAGCGGCATCGCCTTGTTTCTCACGGGCCTGAGCAATGATTTCCCACAGGCTGGCCTGCAGACTTGGACGGCCATTGGCATAGGTCAAACCACGACGTGCCAGTTGCTCGGCCTGAGCTGAATCACCCTGAGCCAGACGCACTTGTGCCAATCGGTAGATAACTTGCGGCTCCCGAGGAGCGACGCGCTGCGCACGCTCAAGGCTGGAAGACGCACCATTGAGGTCACCGCCATTCTGTTGTTGCTGCGCGGTGGTCAGCAGCGCCAGAACGGGACCATCCAGTTGCTCATCGGCGGACAGCCCGCTACCCGAAGACGGGATACCACTTGGCGAAGTGGATGCAGGCATGTTGTAGGTATTGGTACTGATCGGCGCGTTGACCGGTGAGGTATCAATCGGAGCATCAACACTGATCGGAGCCTGGCCTACCGGCGCGGCATACGTACTGATTGGCGCAGAACTGCCCGCACCGCCGCCTGGAATCATGACCACGACGCCAGAATCCTGAGGCACAGATTGAGCCTGAGCAGGCGCCTGAGCAACGCCAGCCCTGGATGCACCATTACGCGAGACACGCTCGCTGTTGGAAACCTTCGAACCCGAATCCACCACCGGAATCGAGCCACGCTCTACGCTGGCACAACCATTGAGCAAAGCCACAGCTGTCAACGCTGGTATTAACCACTTGTTCACTTTAGATCCTCTTTGGGGCGCTCAATTAATCTAGTTCAGCCAACCCTTGACCCAATCCATCACTTCCTGGGCCGGAGCCGCAGGCCCACCACAAGCAGCGCCGGGGGCAGGTTCACTGCCGCGAATATACGGCATCTGCACGGCGTTCGGGCAACCGGCGTCCGAGCCCTCGCCTGTAGCGGCATTGACCCAGACTTGCACGACGTTATCAGGCTGCGCCATATCCAGCGGCAGCGGATCAGCCTTGCTCATGAAGCTTGTCCAGACCTGCAACGCCCCGGTAGCGCCGGTGAACGGCGTTTTACCGTTGTCATCCCTGCCAAGCCACACGACCGCCAGCAAATCCTGACTGAAACCTGCGAACCAGCTATCACGGGAGTCGTTGGTTGTCCCGGACTTACCGGCAAGATTCAACGAGCTAGGCAACACGTTATAAACCGACCGACCGGTACCTTCACGCATCACCCGCTGCATCGCATTTTGCAGGAGATAGATCGAGCCCGGATCAAAGCGCTGCTGAATCTGGAACGGATAACGCTTTAGCGGTTCACCTTCGGCCGTCAGCACGCTTCGAATGCCGCGCATTGGCGTGTTGAAACCGCCATTGGCGATGGTCTGGAACATGGTCGCGACCTGGATCGGACTCAACGCACCCGCGCCCAGCAACATTGACGGATAGGCGGGCCAATCCACGTCAACGCCCAGCTTGCCAATGGTTTTGAATACGTTTGGCACACCGACTTCCAGGCCGATTTTGGCGCTGGACAGGTTGTAGGAATGCGCCAGGCCCTGGTACAGGAAAATATTGCCGTGTGCTTTGTGATCAAAGTTCTGCGGCTTCCAGACCTGACCATCCGCCCCTTTGACCTGGAACGGCTCGTCCGCAACCCAACTGGTCAACGTGTACTTGCTCGGACGCTCAAGGGCAGTGAGATAAATAGAAGGTTTAACCAACGAGCCAATCGGTCGCACTGCATCGATGGCACGGTTGAAACCGGCATACCCCGCCTTGCGACTACCGATCAGGGCCTGGACTTCACCCGTTTCCGGATTGGTCACGACCATCGCGGCTTCGACGTCATCCACACCTTTACGACCCGACAGGCGCTTGAACGTCTCGCTCATGGCCGATTCGGACTTCATCTGCAGGATCGGATCAAAGCTGGTGAAGATGCGCAGACCTTCTTCGGTCAAGTCTTCGTCGCGATAATCTTCCCGCAACTGACGTTTGACCAAATCGAGGAAACCCGGGAACGAGCTGTCAGCCAGACTACCGGTCTTGGTCACACCCAATGGCATTTTCTTGGCTGCGGCCACTGCCTCAGCGGTGGCCACGCCTTGTTGCTCAAGCAGGTCGAGCACCAGATTGCGTCGCTCAAGCGCACGCTCCGGATTACGACGCGGGTTGTAATAAGACGGCCCCTTGACCAGACCGACCAGCAACGCGACCTGATGCAACTTCAGCTCGGACAAAGGCTGGCTGAAGAAGTACTGACTGGCGAGACCAAAGCCGTGTACCGCACGCTGGCCATCCTGACCGACGAACACCTCGTTGAGGTAAGCCTCAAGAATTTCCTGTTTGCTGTAATGAATCTCTAGCAGAACAGCCATCATGGCTTCGGTCAGTTTGCGAGTCAGGCTGCGTTCGTTGGTCAGGTAGAAGTTCTTGACCAACTGTTGCGTGAGCGTACTACCGCCCTGACGCATCTGCCCGGCAGAAGCGTTGACCCAGAATGCACGGGCAATCGACTTGGGCGAAACACCAAAGTGATGATAGAAATCCCGGTCTTCAACAGTTACAAGTGTATCCAACAGATACGGCGGAGCCTGATCGAGCTTGATCAGAATCCGGTCTTCAAGGTTTTTCGGGTACAGGCCACCGATCATCAATGGCTCCAGTCGGGCAACTGCCAACTTGGCACCATTGGCCGAGGACAGATCGGCAACATAGTCGCCAGAGAAGCGCACACGGATCTGCTGGGCAGGATCAGTGCCTTCATAGAACTGAAAACCACGGGTATTAAGGTCTACGGTATTGCCACTGACGGCCGCTGCGCCGGGACCATTGGCAACGCTTTCGCGTCGATAACCCAGCGCATCGAGTTCAATCAGGAAATCGTCCTTGCTGAGTTTCTGCCCGACGAACAGCTCAAGCGGACGCGCATACACCTTGGCCGGAATCATCCAGCGCTTGCCGGAAAACTTCTCCTGGACGATGGCATCAAGGTAGATAGCGAAGCCGGCCAGCACGACGAGCCCGACAATGCCGAGCTTCAACCCCCAGCCTAACCAGGTACGAAGGCCGCCAGAGGCAGGTTTTTTTGCTTTGCGAGAGGATCGAGTACGAGTCATGGCGGCGGATTATACGCACTTTGCCGGGGTTCGACAGACACCCTTACCGGAGGTTTGCAGCCTCGCGCCAAGCGGCCATAATGGCCGCCTTGACGCATTTAATGAAACATCACTCTTGAAGGATCGTCCGTGAGCCAGTCACTGATTGCAGCCCTGCAGAACCCCGCCCTGTTTCCGCATCCGGTCGAGGGCTTCCAGCTCATCGAAACGCACATTTCGTGGGTGCTGCTCACCGGCCCATTCGTTTACAAATTCAAGAAACCGGTCAATTTCGGCTTCCTGGACTTCACGACCTTGTCGGCTCGTGAACACTTCTGCCAGGAAGAGCTGCGCCTTAACCAACGCCTGACCGAGGACCTCTATCTGGAAGTCATCCCGGTCACCGGAACCGCCGAGAACCCGCAACTGGGTGGCGAAGGCGAAGTTATCGAGTATGCACTGAAGATGCGCCAGTTCTCGCAGGACGGTTTGCTGAGCACCTTGCAAGCAAACGGTGAACTGACTCCGGCACACATCGACACCATCGCGACGCAAATCGGCCAATTCCACATTGAAGCGCCAAAAGTTGGTGCAGAGAATGAGCTAGGCTCGCCTGACAGCGTCATGGCGCCTGTCTTGCAAAACTTTGAGCAGATTCGCCCGCTAATCAGCGAAAAAACCGATCTTCTGCAACTCGACGCCCTACAGGCATGGGCTGAATCCAGCTTTGAGAGACTTAAGCCGTTGCTTGCCCAGCGCAAGACCGATGGCTTTATCCGCGAGTGCCATGGCGACATCCATCTGGGTAACATCACCCTGATCGATGGCAAGGTCGTGATTTTCGACTGCATTGAATTCAACGAGCCGTTCCGCATGACTGACGTCTATGCCGACATCGGCTTCCTGGCCATGGACCTTGAAGATCGCGGCCTGAAGTCTCTGGCACGCCGCCTCATCAGCCAGTATCTGGAACTGACCGGCGACTATCAGGGCCTCGAACTGCTGAACTTCTACAAAGCCTATCGCGCGCTCGTACGTGCGAAGGTCGCATTGTTCAGCCTTCCGGCCGATGCTGATGCCGTTCAGCGCGGTGCCACTCTGCGCCAGTATCGCAACTACGCCAATCTGGCGGAAAGCTACAGCGCCATCCCGTCACGATTCCTGGTAATCACCCATGGTGTATCCGCAGTGGGCAAGAGCCATGTAGCCAAGCGCCTGGTGGAGTCGCTCGGGGCTGTGCGCCTGCGTTCGGACGTAGAACGCAAACGCCTGTTTGCCGGTCAGGACGCCAACCTCTATGAAGCCGACGCCAGTAACGCAACCTACGAGCGCCTGCATGAATTGGCTGGAGTCGTGCTGCGCGCGGGCTTCCCGGTGGTTATTGATGCGACGTACCTCAAGCAGGCACAACGCAAAGCGGCCTCCAAGGTCGCCGAAACCACTGGCGTACCGTTCCTGATTCTGGATTGTGACGCTCCGCAAGCCGTCATCGCTGGGTGGCTGGCGCAGCGTCAGGCAGAAAACACCGACCCTTCTGACGCAACAATGGAAGTTATCGAGGCTCAGCAAGCCAGCCGGGAACCACTGACCACTGAGGAAACCCTGCACAGAAAGCGCGTCGAAACCAATAAAAGCGATGACCTCGACAGCCTGATCGAAAATCTTCGTCAGCGGCTTCCTGCGCTCTAAAACAATGTTTTGAGCCGTTTGGCAGTTAGTGCTTCACGGCTTGAAAATAGTGGCGATATACTGGCGTCATAATTCTAACGGAACGGAAAAAGCGAGGCGCTATGAGTCAGCCCAAAGTACTGGATTCGCCGCTGTATGCGATGTTGCGCAACGACGATGTTGCCGGGTTCAACCAAGAGAAACCCAAGTCAGGCACCATCGACTTTCAGGGGGGTGACTTCCGTGGATTGGACTTGCGCAACCTGGACACTGCCGGTATCGACTTTACCGATGCCTATTTCCGTTCCGCCGACTTGCGCGGCCTTGACCTGAGCAGCACACCACTGGAAGGGGCAAGCATTGCCCACGCACAAATCTCGGGAACGTTCTTCCCGCGCGAACTGACAGCGGATGAGATTCTGATGTCGGTCAACTTCGGTACCCGCTTGCGCTACCGCACGCACTGATTGCCTCACCCACCGTCCGTTTAGATCACGCCCGTCTGCGCAATGCATGTCGGGCTGATCCCCTGCAGCCCTTTCCCTCCGCTGATCACCTCTAGCTATTTATCCGATAACCAACCCTGCGTCTCCCCTCCCGAAAGCTACAATCCCCCAGACTTGCCTGTTTCACCCACAGTCATAGCTCAGCATCGCACGGAGGCATGATGAACGATGAACTGCAACATCTGAAAAATGTAGGCAAGACGTCAGCTCAGTGGTTACACGCGGTAGGCATCCACAATGTTTCTGATTTACGCCGTATGGGTGCCGTAGAAGCTTATCAGGCGGTTAAAAAGCGAGGCTTTCGAGCCACCAAAGTTTTGTTGTATGCGATCGAGGCAGCCCTTATGGACATCCACTGGAATGACCTGCCCAATGATCGCAAGGACGCTTTGAACGAGCAGGTTAACCATCGAATGAGTCTCAGAAAGATCTGATTGAAGCAGACAAAGAAAATAGTTCAGAAGAAGTGATTGACATGTAAATGAGAATCGATATGATTATCACAACCGGTCGCGAGACTGGCCGATACCTGAAAGACCTTGGTTCGGACTTTCAGATTATCTCCTCATCAGGCTAATCACGGTTTTTGACCCGGCTCTTTGCCGGGTCTTTTTTTGCCTGTAATTTCTTGGCCAAAACGGAGTCAGCCGTTAGCAGCATCCCATTAGACATCACGCCCTTTAGTAGCCAGGGCCCTGCGAACCCGGCCCCAGAATCCCGAGCTGCGACAAGATATCATCCAGCAGGCTTGAGCCTACCAGCCTCACCCGCTGGGCACTGACCCACTGCGGACCAAAGCGCGTGCGCGCCATCTCCATGAACATTCTCGCGTCAGCCAATGTACGTAAGCCACCGCACAGCTTGATCCCGACCTGCCCGCCGACATCCACAAGACTTTCAAGCATGACCCGCACGGCCTGTGGCGTGGGCGTAGTCACCAATTTGCCGGTGCTGGTCTTGATGAAGTTTGCGCCCGCAACAATCGCGCCCTGGCAGGCATTTCGAATGATCTGGGGGTCGCGCAAATCACCCACCTCAAGAGTCACCGTCAGCAGCGTGTCAGGCCCGCATGCAGCACGGCACGCCGCAACCATCTCGCTCCCCGTCTGCTGATCGCCCGAGAGCAGCGAACGAAATGGGTAAACCATGTCGATCTCGTCAGCACCTGACATAACAGCCGCACGGGTTTCAGACATGACCGTCTCTTTGTTCGGTGAGCCGTAAGGAAAGTTCACCACCGCCACCACGTGTATGTCGCGGTGCTGGAGCCGGTCCAGCGTCGTTCGCGCCAGCAACACGAAGCGCGGATAAACGCAGATGGAAGCGATAGGCCCCAGCGGCGTCATCGCTCTCTGACACAAACCAATAATTCGCGATTCGGTGTCGTCAACATCCAACGCCACCAAGTCGAACAGACTGATGGCCTGACGGGCTAATTGCTCATCTTCAGGGGAAATTTCCATGTTCACGTATCGTCCTCGACTGCTTCAAACAAATGAAAGCGAGAACATATAGGAGCCAGCAGCCAAAGAATCGCCGCCAAGGTGAAGAGAGAGGTGGACTACGTGATAACCGGAAATGTCCGAATTAGCAGTCGGTGCTTGGGGAACGGAACCGATGGATATCTGCTGCTCCATCCCGCTATTTACGGCAGCTTTCTGTTTCGCGGCAAACGCAAGTCCGCAGGAATGGCTTTGGCCGGGAGGACTTTATTTCTGGCGAAGGACGTGGCGAATGTACCGGCCCACCTTCAGTTAAAGCCGGTCCGCAAAAAACGCTTTTTAGTGAGTCATGCGTTTTTTCACAGATCCCGGCCGCTGGCACCTCAACGCGACATCCCCAACCCCGAAGAGAACTGCCACACTACCTGCCTGAGAACACTCTAACGTCACAAGCCCCACGGAGGCCCTGTTGAAATTGCTCTGCACTGGCGATCAACTGCCGGAAGCCCAAAGCCGAGGGTTTGAAATCAATGGCCGCAAACTGTTCGCTACACGGCGCAACGGGCAGGTATTCGTCTACCACAATCGCTGCCCGCACCGTGGCGTCCCGCTGGAATGGCAACCCGACCAGTTCCTGGACGACAGCGCGAGCCTTATCCACTGCGCGACCCACGGCGCGTTGTTCCTCATTGAAAGCGGCGAATGCGTCGCTGGCCCCTGTGAAGGACGATCCCTGACCGGGATTACCAGTCACGAAGATCATCAAGGTATCTGGATCGACACACCTGGCACTGACTGATCCAAATCACTCGCCCAGCGAAGCTGCAGCGGCCTGTCGATGAAGACCTCCTCGGGCGTCAACTGCACGCCATACGCCAGCACCTCTACGCCTGCAGCAACGGCTTCGCGCAATGCCGCGGCATAGCCTGGGTCAATTTCCTGCGCAGGTCTTACCGCTTCGATACCGGTGAGGTTCACGCAATACAGCAGCACTGCCCGCACACCTTCACGAGCCAGACTCGCCAACTCCCGCAAATGGCGCGCACCACGCTGAGTGACCGCATCCGGAAAAGCCGCTACCGAACTGCCATCAAAGCCCAGCGTGACACTTTTTACCTCCACATAAGCGGGCCCTTGCGGGTAGTCCAGACGAAAATCCACCCGGCTTTTTTCCTGCCCGTAGGCCACTTCCCGCTTAAGAGCGGTAAATCCGTTCAGTTCGGTAATTACTCCGCCGCGCAACGCCTCTTCGACCAACGTATTGGCCCGCCCGGTGTTGACACAGGCAAGGCGACCTTGAGGGGTTTCGCTGATCTCCCAGGTGCCCGGCAATTTGCGTTTCGGATCATTGGAGCGGCTGAACCACACCCGTCCGCCCGGCATCATGCAATTGAACATTGAGCCGGTGTTAGGGCAGTGAATGGTCAATAACTCGCCAGTGTCGGTTTGAATATCGGCCAGAAAACGCTTGTAGCGCACCAACAGCAAACCTTGTTCAAGCTCTGGAGAAAAACGCATCAGCCTTGCCAGCTCCTTAGCCCGCGAGCAATCCGCTCAACCGCTTCCTGCAAACGCGGCAGGCTTTGGGTGTAAGCGAAACGCACATGATGCCCCGCCTGAAAGCGACCAAAATCCAGCCCCGGAGTGATCGCAACATGCTCGGTTTCAAGGAAGTGCTGGCAAAAGGAGTAAGCATCGCCCCCGAACGTGCTGATATCGGCATACAGGTAAAACGCGCCTTCCGGCTCAACGGCAATCCCGAAGCCCAGCTCGCGCAGGGCGGGTAACAGGAAGTCCCGACGCAATCCGAACTCCGTACGGCGCTGTTCGAGAATTTCCAGCGTCTGTGGCTTGAAGCAGGCCAGTGCCGCGTATTGGGCCATGCTCGGCGCACTGATGTAGAGATTCTGGGCCAGTTTTTCCAGATCAGCGACGGCTTCCTGAGGCGCAACAAGCCAGCCAAGACGCCAGCCCGTCATGCCGAAATATTTCGAAAAACTATTCAAGACGAAGGCATTGTCATCGACTTCCAGCACGCTGGCAGCATCGGTGCCGTAGGTCAGGCCATGATAGATCTCGTCCACCACCAAATGACCGTTGCGCGCTTTAAGCGATGCGGAAAGCCCCGCCAGTTCATCGCGACTCAACAGCGTACCCGTTGGGTTTGCAGGCGATGCGACCAACGCGCCGACACTGTCACTGTCCCAATGCCGCGCCACGAGATCCGGGGTCAGCTGGTAACGCTCCTGTGGACCGACCGGAACCAACTGCGCCGCGCCTTCAACGAGGCGCAGAAAGTGACGGTTACAGGGGTAACCAGGGTCAGCCAACAACCAATGCTTGCCCGGATCGACCAATAAACTGCTGGCCAGCAAAAGCGCGCCCGAACCACCTGGCGTCACGAGAATACGGCCGGGATCGACGTTCACGCCGTAGCGCTGGTCGTAAAAACCCGCGATGGCTTCACGTAACTCAGGCAAGCCTCGCGCCGCGGTGTATCGGGTTTTGCCCGCCGCCAGCGCCGCCTGACCAGCTTCAATGATGGGTTGAGCGGTTGTGAAGTCAGGTTCGCCGATCTCAAGATGGATCACGTCGTGCCCTGCGGCCTGCAGCTCATTGGCCCGCGCCAGCAATGCCATGACATGAAAGGGTTCGATGGCGCGACTGCGCGCACTGTAGGGCTGAGCCATTAGCCTTCCTTAATTAATCGGGCCGGATGCCTGTGGGCATGCAAAATGAGGAGCGATTCTACCCAAGCACTCACCTGCAAAGGAAAGTTAATCACGCCCCGGCAAACAGCAGAGAATGGACCTAAATCCATCCAAATGAGTGTAACGAGTTTCAGTCGTTGAACGTTTTCCTCAAGCCCGCGTCTGTTGCAACGGCCATTAACCGCCCAGGTCGAATGCACGCTCGACAACCGGGAGTAGCGCGCTCCGATTCGATCTGGTAAGTTCGCCCGCTTGCAGCCGCAGGGCCGGCAGGTGCCGGTGATGGATATTTTCCTGCGCAATGGATTAAAGAGTGAGAGGCGGTCCATTCATGCCCACCCAAGAAAAGCAGCAGAACAACCAGCTGAACGGTGACTTCAAGCCTTACGAACTCGGTAAGGGTGAAGAGTATATGAGCGCTGAAATGCGCGGTCACTTCACTAAAATCCTGAATCGCTGGAAGCAGGATCTGATGAATGAAGTCGATCGCACCATGACTCACATGAAGGACGAAGCTGCCAATTTTCCTGACCCGGCCGACCGTGCCAGCCAGGAAGAAGAATTCAGTCTCGAACTGCGTGCTCGTGATCGCGAACGCAAGTTGATCAAGAAGATCGACAAGACGCTGCAATTGATCGAAGACGAAGAATACGGCTGGTGCGAATCGTGCGGTGTAGAAATCGGCATCCGCCGTCTCGAAGCCCGCCCGACTGCTGACCTTTGCATCGACTGCAAGACTTTGGCTGAAATCAAGGAAAAGCAGGTCGGCAAGTAACACGACCCGCAACCTTGCACACATAAAGGACGCTTCGGCGTCCTTTATTGTTTTTGAGCTCAACCAATTGCCCAATGCTCTCCCTGTAGGAGCGCGGCGTTCTGCCTGAAAAACACTGCCATCGCGGCCTCGCGGTGCTCGTGCGCCCCTACAGGTCGGTGGCACAGGCCGATCTCCTACAGATATCCAACAATCTCCAGTAATATCCCGCCTCATGAAATCCCCCTCCTACATCGGGCGCTTTGCGCCGACGCCCAGCGGTTACCTGCACTTCGGCTCACTGGTCGCAGCATTGGCGTCTTATCTCGACGCGCGCTCAGTCGGCGGGCAATGGTTGATGCGCATGGAGGACCTCGATCCGCCGCGTGAAGTAGCCGGTGCCCAGGCGGCCATCCTTGAGACGCTTGAACGCTATGGCTTCGAATGGGACGGGCAACTGGTCACCCAGAGCCATCGCCACGAGGTCTATCAGGAAGTCATCAATCGCTGGTTCAGTCATGGTCTTGCTTACGCCTGCACCTGCTCGCGCAAACAACTCGAACCATTTCAGGGTATTTACCCGGGCACCTGTAGAAATGCCGGGCATTCGCCAGATAACGCAGCGATCCGAATTCGCGTCCCTGAACTGCTGTACCGGTTCGAAGACCGGGTGCAAGGCCCGTTCCAGCAACACCTTGGCCGAGAAGTCGGTGACTTTGTGATCCGTCGCCGCGACGGGCTGTACGCCTATCAACTGGCCGTTGTCATCGATGACGCCATGCAGGGCATAACCGATATCGTGCGCGGTGCCGACCTGCTCGACTCTACCCCACGCCAGCTATACCTCCAGGAGTTGCTTGGAGTACCACAGCCGCATTATCTGCATGTACCGCTCATTACCCAGCCCGATGGCCACAAGCTCGGGAAAAGCTACCGCTCACCGCCACTGGAAGCGGATCAGGCAACTCCACTGCTATTACGAGCCCTGCGCGCACTCGGTCAGGAACCAGAATCAGGGCTCGCTTACGGCACGCCTCAGGAAGTTCTGAAATGGGCAATCGGGCGCTGGAACGTTTCCGCTATCCCTCGCGTACGGAACCTTGAAGAGGCCCGGATAGACTGAGATAGAGCGGTCGCTGCAAACTGATACGGACAGCGGCTTACGCGACGCTTGCAGGTTACTCGCCATCCGTTACCATGCCGCTCCTCAACTGCCGCAACACGAATGAATCGTGAAGGAGGCCAAATGTATATTTACCGCTTGGTCCTGTTGCTGGTAGTCGGCATTTACCTGTTTTCACCGGCCATCATGGACTGGTGGATCGACGCTACGGGTGCGTGGTATCGGCCTTATTTGCTGTGGCTGATTCTGATCGTGGTGACCTTCATTCTCCAGAGCCAAAAAGATGCCGATGAGCTTTAGCCTGACCCAGATGATTCTGGTCAGCGCCGCCTATCTGCTGATGCTGTTTGGCGTGGCCTGGATCAGCGAACGCGGGGTCATACCGCGCTGGATCATCCGCCACCCGCTGACTTACACGCTGTCGCTCGGTGTTTACGCCAGTGCCTGGGCGTTCTATGGCACGGTCGGTCTCGCGTATCAGTACGGTTACGGCTTCCTGTCCAGCTATCTCGGCGTGTCCGGCGCTTTTCTGCTCGCGCCGGTGCTGCTCTATCCGATCCTGCGCATTACCCGTACCTATCAACTGTCGTCCCTGGCGGACTTGTTCGCCTTTCGCTTCCGCAGTACCTGGGCCGGGGCGCTGACCACCATTTTCATGCTGATTGGCGTGCTGCCGCTGTTAGCGTTACAGATCCAGGCAGTGGCCGATTCGATTGGCATCCTGACCCGCGAGCCCGTACAGGATCGCGTCGCCATAGCGTTCTGCGCGTTGATTACCCTGTTCACGATTTTCTTCGGTTCGCGCCATATCGCCACCCGCGAGAAACACGAAGGCCTGGTGTTCGCGATCGCCTTCGAGTCGGTCATCAAACTTGTGGCCATTGGCGGTATCGGCCTCTATGCCTTGTATGGGGTGTTTGACGGCCCGCAACAACTTGAACTGTGGCTGCTGCAAAATCAGACCACTCTCGCAGCCCTCCACACCCCGCTGCAGGAAGGCCCATGGCGCACACTGTTACTGGTGTTTTTCGCCTCAGCCATCGTCATGCCGCACATGTACCACATGACGTTTACCGAGAATCTAAACCCGCGGGCGCTGGTCAGCGCGAGCTGGGGCCTGCCGCTGTTCCTGTTGTTGATGAGCCTGGCTGTGCCGCTGATTTTGTGGGCAGGGCTCAAACTTGGCGCCACCACCAGTCCCGAGTTCTTCACTTTGGGCATTGGCATCGCGGTGAACAGCAAGTCCCTGGCGTTGCTGGCCTATGTCGGCGGTTTGTCGGCGGCCAGCGGTCTGATCATCGTCACCACCCTTGCACTCTCCGGCATGGCGCTGAACCATCTGGTGTTGCCGCTTTATCAGCCTCCGGCAGAGGGCAATATCTACCGCTGGCTGAAATGGACCCGCCGCGCTTTGATCGTCGCGATCATCATGGCTGGCTACGGTTTCTACCTGCTGCTGGGTGCCCAGCAGAATCTCGCCAATCTGGGCATCGTCGCGTTTGTCGCCACGCTGCAATTCCTGCCGGGCGTACTCTCCGTGCTGTATTGGCCCGCCGCCAATCGCAGGGGTTTCATCGCGGGGTTATTGGCGGGTATCACGGTCTGGATCTTCAGCATGTTGTTGCCGTTGATTGGCGACCTCCAAAGCGTCTATCTACCGCTCCTCGACAAGATCTACAAACTGACCGAGACCAGTTGGCACATGGCAGCGATTGCTTCGCTGGCCGTCAACGTGCTGGTCTTCACGCTGATTTCGCTGTTCAGCAACCCGAGCCCCGAAGAAGCCAGTGCCGCCGAGGCGTGTGCGGTGGACAACGTTCGTCGCCCACAGCGCCGTGAACTGCACGCTGTCTCCCCTCAGGAATTTGCCACCCAACTGGCCAAACCGCTGGGAGCCAAGGCTGCGCAGAAAGAAGTCGAACAGGCGTTGCGTGATCTCTACCTGCCATTCGACGAACGTCGGCCTTACGCACTGCGTCGCTTAAGGGACAGAATCGAGGCCAACCTTTCTGGCTTGATGGGCCCCAGCGTGGCACAGGACATGGTCGAAACGTTCCTGCCCTACAAGTCCAGCGGCGAAAACTACGTCACCGAAGACATTCACTTCATTGAAAGCCGGCTTGAGGATTACCACTCGCGCCTCACCGGGCTGGCGGCTGAACTTGATGCCCTGCGTCGCTACCACCGCCAGACGCTTCAGGAATTACCAATGGGTGTGTGCTCGCTGGCCAAGGATCAGGAGATCCTGATGTGGAACAAAGCCATGGAAGAACTCACCGGCATTGCGGCCCAACGTGTAGTGGGCTCACGGCTTGAGACGATTGCAGAACCCTGGAAAGAACTGCTCAGCGGCTTTATCCACCTGCCCGACGAACACTTGCACAAACAACGCCTGGCACTGGACGGCCAAATACGCTGGCTGAACCTGCACAAAGCAGCCATTGATGAGCCGCTCGCACCCGGTAACAGCGGGTTGGTGCTGCTGGTAGAAGACCTGACCGACACACAAATGCTCGAAGACAAGCTGGTGCACTCCGAACGTCTGGCGAGCATCGGCCGCCTGGCCGCCGGGGTCGCTCACGAAATCGGCAACCCGATCACCGGCATTGCCTGTCTTGCGCAAAACCTGCGCGAAGAACGTGAGGACGATGGTGAGCTGACTGAAATCAGCAGCCAGATACTCGAACAGACCAAACGTGTTTCGCGGATTGTGCAATCGCTGATGAGCTTTGCCCATGCGGGCAGTCACCAACACAGCGATGAAGCCGTTTGCCTGGCCGAAGTGGCGCAGGATGCCATTGGTCTGTTGGCCTTGAACCGTCGTAACTTCGAAGTCCAGTTTTATAACCTGTGCAATCCGGAGCATTGGGTCGACGGCGATCCGCAAAGGCTTGCACAGGTCTTGATCAATCTGCTTTCCAACGCGCGTGATGCCTCGCCCGCAGGCAGTGCAGTCCGGGTCAGAAGCGAAGCATCCGAACACACTGTCGATCTGATCGTAGAAGACGAAGGCAGTGGAATCTCCAAAGCAATCATGGATCGATTGTTCGAACCGTTCTTCACTACCAAGGACCCGGGTGAAGGGACCGGACTAGGCCTTGCACTGGTCTATTCCATCGTTGAAGAGCATTATGGACAGATCACTATCGACAGCCCGGTTGATACCGAGCACGAGCGCGGGACCCGTATCAGGGTAACTCTGCCGCGACATGTCGACGCGACGTCCGCCGTGAACTGAGCCCGTCGAGAGAATTGAATAAATGCCCCATATTCTGATCGTCGAAGACGAAACCATCATCCGCTCCGCCCTGCGTCGCCTGCTGGAACGTAACCAGTATCAGGTCAGCGAAGCAGGTTCGGTGCAGGAAGCCCAGGAACGTTTCAGCATTCCCTCGTTTGATCTGATCGTCAGCGATTTGCGCTTGCCCGGAGCTCCCGGCACTGAGCTGATAAAGCTCGGCGAGGGCAAACCGGTGCTGATCATGACCAGCTATGCGAGCCTGCGCTCGGCAGTAGACTCCATGAAAATGGGTGCCGTCGATTACATCGCCAAGCCATTCGATCACGACGAAATGCTGCAAGCGGTTGCCCGCATCCTGCGTGATCGCCAAACCGTGCAAAGCATGCAGGCTGACCGTAATGCCGCCAAAGCTGCCAACCCGGATAAAGCCGGTGTTGATAACAGTAATGGCGAGATCGGCATCATTGGTTCCTGCGCGCCCATGCAGGATCTCTACAGCAAGATCCGCAAAGTGGCCCCAACCGACTCCAACGTACTGATTCAGGGTGAATCCGGAACAGGTAAAGAGTTGGTGGCCCGCGCCCTGCACAACCTGTCGCGTCGCGCAAAAGCACCCATGATCTCGGTCAACTGCGCGGCGATCCCGGAAACGCTGATCGAGTCCGAACTGTTTGGTCATGAAAAAGGCGCCTTTACGGGGGCCAGCGCGGGTCGAGCGGGGCTGGTAGAGGCGGCCGATGGCGGCACCCTGTTCCTCGACGAAATCGGCGAGTTGCCACTGGAAGCCCAGGCGCGGTTATTACGCGTTCTGCAGGAAGGCGAGATTCGTCGC
Source organism: Pseudomonas caspiana (assembly GCF_002158995.1). Taxonomy (GTDB): domain Bacteria; phylum Pseudomonadota; class Gammaproteobacteria; order Pseudomonadales; family Pseudomonadaceae; genus Aquipseudomonas; species Aquipseudomonas caspiana. Next base: position 22,656 of record NZ_LOHF01000007.1, read on the forward strand.
GTGGGTTCCGTGCAATCACAGAAAGTGGACGTGCGCCTGATCGCGGCTACCCACCGGGACCTGAAAAGCCTGGCGAAAGTCGGCCAGTTCCGCGAAGACCTTTATTACCGTCTGCACGTCATTGCCTTGAAGCTCCCGGCATTGCGCGAACGCGGTAACGATGTGCTGGATATCGCCCGTGCCTTTTTGGCTCGTCAAAGCCTGAAAGCCGGTCGTAACGACCTGAGGTTTGCGCCCGACGCCGAGCTCGCCATCCGCCAATACACTTGGCCCGGTAACGTGCGTGAGCTTGAAAACGCAGTGGAGCGAGCAGTCATTCTGTGTGAAAGCCCGGAGATTTGCGCTGAGCTGCTGGGCATCGACGTCGAGCTGAGCGACCTGGACGATGAAGATTTCATTGGCCTGGCACCGCAACAAGGTTCTGCCAGTTCCACCAGCCATGAGCCTACGGAAGATCTGTCCCTTGAAGACTACTTCCAGCATTTCGTTCTGGAACATCAGGACCACATGACCGAGACAGAGCTGGCGCGCAAACTGGGCGTCAGCCGTAAATGCCTGTGGGAACGTCGTCAACGTCTGGGCATTCCACGTCGCAAAGGCGTCGCCAGCGAAACCTGATTTGATGGTGCATAGGCTCTGGCCTGCACGTTCCGGGCAATCCGGAAACTGTTACCTCACACGAGGTACGTAACAAAAGCCGGGGTTTACGGTAACGAAAACCCCGGCTTTTTTAGGCCTGCAAAAAACCTGAATGGCTACAGCCCCCGGTTTTAAAGGGTTTTCAAAAGTTGGCACAGGTCCTGCTATATCTCTAGTACAAGAACAACAAAAACACGCAGTGCAACACACCATAATAAAAACAATACGAATCGACTCACGCATAACAAGAACAACACGGCGGAGGCGCAGCTAACTGATTCTTTTGGAGAGGCGTTGTATTTGGGGCTTGCCCCGCAACCAGGCCGAGAACAACAAAAACTACCCATAGGTAGCGCCTGAACTGGTTGGATCGAATGATCATTGCAACACAGCGACCAAAGCAATCCGTTTGCTCTTGACTCCCGATTGGGAGGTTTCACAGACGAAAGTCTCGTGAATGGGCACTCAACAAAAACAAGAAGCCCACAGACAAAATAAAAATAAGAGCACACACTTTGGGGAGCTTCGGCTCCCCCAGTAGCTTCTGAAGATTATTCCCTCCTGATACAGCCAATCCCCCAGAACTGATGCGATCCCCCGTAGGAGCTCACGAGCACCGCGAGGCAGCGATAGCGTTCTGTCTGAAACACCGCCATCGCTGCCTCGCGGTGCTCGTGCGCTCCTACAGACAATCACATAGCTCTATTGGGTTTAACGCCATCGCGCAGCTTCCTACACCATCCCCTGACTAAATGCTAGAATCCCCGCCCATCATGCGGTCATTCTTCGTTTATGGCCGAATATTCCTTCAAACAGTGCATCCCATGCTGAAGAAGCTGTTCCAGTCATTCCGTACTCCACTGCGTAAACCGCAGCAACATATCCGCAGCACGCCTGAAGTGCTCAACAGCAGCCAACACTCGCTGCAACGCGGTCAATTCAGCCGTTATGCGGTGAATATCGTTGAGCGCCTGCAAAATGCCGGCTATCAGGCCTATCTGGTCGGCGGCTGCGTTCGTGACCTGATGCTGAACATCACGCCCAAGGATTTCGACGTCGCCACCAGCGCCACGCCTGAACAGGTCCGTGCCGAATTCCGTAACGCCCGCATCATTGGCCGTCGCTTCAAGCTGGTTCACATCCATTTCGGTCGTGAAATCATCGAAGTCGCCACATTCCGCGCCAATCATCCGCAAGACGACGAAGAAGAGGACAGCAACCAGTCCTCGCGTAACGAAAGCGGCCGGATTCTGCGCGACAACGTTTACGGCACCCTTGAAGACGATGCCCAACGCCGCGACTTCACGATCAACGCCCTGTATTACGATCCGGTCAGCGAGCGCATCCTCGACTACGCTAACGGCGTACACGACATCCGCAACCGCCTGATCCGCCTGATTGGCGATCCAGAACAGCGTTACAAGGAAGACCCGGTCCGCATGCTGCGCGCCGTGCGTTTCGCCGCCAAGCTGGACTTCGGTATCGAAAAGCACAGCGCCACGCCGATTCGTCCCCTGGCACCGATGCTGCGCGATATTCCGTCGGCACGCTTGTTCGAAGAAGTGCTCAAGCTGTTCCTGTCCGGTTACGCCGAACCCACCTTTGAAATGCTGGTGGATCTGGAACTGTTCGACCCGCTATTCCCGGCCAGCGCCAAGGCTCTGGAATACCGTCCGACTTATACCCACACACTGATCAGCCAGGCGTTGGCCAACACTGACCTGCGGATCAAGCAGAACAAACCGGTGACCCCGGCCTTCCTGTTCGCGGCCCTGCTGTGGCCTGCGCTGCCAGCCAAAGTGTTGCGCCTGCAAGAACGCGGCATGCCGCCAATCCCTGCCATGCAGGAAGCGGCCAACGAGCTGATCCTCGAGCAGTGCCAGCGTATCGCGATTCCGAAGCGCTTCACCATGCCGATCCGGGAAATCTGGGACATGCAGGAACGTCTGCCGCGCCGCTCCGGCAAGCGTGCTGACCTGCTGCTCGACAACCCGCGCTTCCGGGCCGGTTACGACTTCTTGCTGCTGCGTGAAAGCGCCGGCGAAGAAACCGACGGCCTGGGCGATTGGTGGACTGACTATCAGGACGCCAACGACAGCGAACGTCGGACTATGATCAGCGAGCTGGGCAGCAAACCCGAAGCGGGTGCCCCGCGTAAACGTCGTCGCAGCAGCGGCGCCAAACGCAAGCGTGCCGGTGGCGAACCGGCTGCATCAGGCGAGTAACACAGCTTGGAACGCGTCTATATAGGTATGGGCAGCAATCTGGCTGCCCCCGCCGAGCAACTGCGCCATGCCATCAGGGCATTGGCAAGGCTGCCGCAGAGCAAGTGGGTCGGCGTTTCGTCCTTTTATTTAAGTGACTCGCTGTTGCCCAACCAGCCGCGTTACACCAACGCCGTTGCTGCGCTTGACACCACCCTGGAACCTCTTGCCCTGCTCGACGCGCTCCAGGCCATCGAACTGGACCAGGGCCGTGAACGCACCGAGCGCTGGGGCCCGCGAACACTGGACCTCGATATTCTGGTATTCGGCGAGCGCCTGATCGACGAACCACGCCTCAAAGTGCCGCATTACCACATGCAGGCCCGGGCTTTCGTGCTTTACCCGCTGGCTGAACTTGCGCCCGATTTGCAACTGGCCGACGGCCGCTCCCTGAGCAAATTACTGACCCGATGCCCGTTTGAAGGCATTGAGCGTTTGGTGCCTAAGGCGTAATAGCCAGGCGCCCGGTAACACAGCGCTGATCCGGTAGCTCAACCAGTAATGCAGGCAATTGACTTAATCCCCCCTCGTCACGAAGATAGGCGTCCCGCCAGCCCGTTCGCTGGCTTATGGGCGCAAGCAGGCAGCTTTCAAACACCGCACACGACGGTGTACCTGCTTATCCAGGATGAATCTCACGCGCTGCTCGCCGTAGTGTTCACCGCGCCTGACAGAGGACTTTTCCATGCCAGATATCACCGTAACGTCGTTGCAGGCACTTAAGCAAAAAGGTGAAAAGATCACCATGCTGACCTGCTATGACGCGACCTTTGCCCATGCCGCCAACGAGGCCGGCGTCGAAATCCTGCTGGTCGGCGACTCGTTGGGGATGGTCCTGCAAGGACATGACAGCACACTGCCCGTGACCACCGCCGACATGGCGTATCACGTTGCCAGCGTCAAACGCGGCAATCAGGGCGCGCTGATCATGGCTGACTTGCCCTTCATGTCCTACGCGACCCTTGAGCAGACCTACGCCAACAGCGCTGCGCTAATGCAGGCCGGTGCGCACATGGTCAAGATTGAAGGTGCAGCGTGGCTGGCTGAGTCGATTCGGCTGCTGGCCGATCGCGGCATTCCTGTCTGCGCGCACATGGGTCTGACCCCGCAATCGGTCAATGTACTGGGCGGTTACAAGGTTCAGGGCCGTCTGGAAATCCAGGCGCGGCAAATGCGTGCTGACGCGATCACCCTGGAACAGTCAGGTGCGGCGATGATTCTACTGGAGTGCGTGCCGAGCGAGCTGGCTCAGGAAATCAGCCATGCGGTGAAAATACCGGTCATCGGCATTGGCGCGGGCAGCGCTACTGACGGCCAGGTGCTGGTCATGCATGACATGCTTGGCCTTTCAATTACCGGGCGCGTGCCCAAGTTCGTGAAGAACTTCATGGTCGGCCAGCCTGACATCCAGGCAGCGTTGCGCGCCTATGTCAGCGCAGTCAAAGACGTTAGCTTCCCCGGCACTGAACACGGATTCTCGGCATGAACACAGTAAAAACCGTACGCGAATTGCGCGCTGCTATCGCTCGTGCGCGCAGTGAAGGCAAACGGATCGGCCTGGTGCCTACCATGGGCAATCTGCACAGCGGCCATGCGGCCCTGGTGACCAAAGCAGCACAACGCGCTGACTTCGTCGTGGCGACCATTTTCGTCAACCCGATGCAGTTCGGCCCCAACGAAGACCTCGCGACCTACCCTCGCACACTGGCAGCCGATCAGGAAAAACTGATCGAAGCGGGCTGTCATTTGCTGTTCACGCCTAACGTAGAAGAAATGTACCCGCATGGCATGACGGATCAGACCGTGGTCAGCGTGCCGGTTATTTCCGAAGGTCTGTGCGGTGCCAGTCGCCCCGGCCATTTCGACGGTGTGTCGACGGTTGTCAGCAAGCTGTTCAACATGGTCCAGCCTGATCTGGCCGTGTTCGGCGAAAAAGACTTTCAGCAACTGGCCGTCATCCGCGCGCTGGTTCGCGACCTGAACATGCCGATCCAGATCATTGGTGAACCTACCGTTCGCGCCGACGACGGCCTGGCGCTGTCATCGCGCAACGGTTATCTCAATGAAGAACAGCGCGCGACCGCGCCTGTGCTTTACAAGGTCATCCAGCAGATCGGCGCAGCGGTTGATGGCGGCGACAAAGACTTCGCTACCTTGCTGGATGCGGGCAAGCGCCAGCTCGAAGCTGCAGGATTTCGGCCCGACTATCTGGAAATCCGCGAAGCCACCAGCCTGCGTCCTGCGACTGAGCAAGATGGCGATCTGGTGATTCTGGCGGCGGCGTTTATGGGCAAGACCCGGCTGATCGACAACCTGCATTTGAACCGGGAGCATTGAGGCCTTAACTGACACCATCCTCGTAGGAGCGGCCCCGGTGTCCATGGCACCGCGCTGTCTCGGGGTATACACATGACCTGTAGGAGCGCACGAGCACCGCGAGGCCGCGATGGCGGTGTATCAGGCAGATCGCTGTCGCTGCCTCGCGGCGCTCGTGAGCTCCTACAGTAAAAAGCATTCCAAATCAGGCAGTTATATTTTTTTGACAGGAGTGGTTTTAGCCGCGAGGACATTGCTCCCACGAAGTATGTGCAGCGAAGTATCGGCCCTCTCCCGGCTGAAGGTGGTCCTACAGCAATGAACTTAGCCACACCCGCAATGCCCTATTCGTACCGGTTGCCTGACGCACCAAATATGGTTGCTGTTCATCCAACAGACAGCAACGTGTGAAATAGTACCGGGCACCAAGCAGTTCAGGCGCAGACACAGCCGCACATTATGTTTAGTCTTGGTGCCACGATTAAAAAGTCTGCTTATCTTCGCTTTCAGTGTTTAGCCAGTTCCAAGTACAAGGAAACCCGCAGCGATGGCGTACTACCGCACCCCTTCTGACGTGACCGCCCTGCCCGCATGGCAGGCGCTGAACCAACACCGCCAAGCCATGCAGGATTTCAGCATGCGCGAAGCGTTCAATGCTGACCCGCAGCGTTTCAGCCAATTCACCCTGAGCAGTTGCGGACTGTTTCTCGATTACTCGAAAAACCTGATCAACACCGAAACACGCGACTTGCTGGTCAAGCTGGCCAATGAAGTGGGCCTCAAAGACGCCATCAAGGCGCAGTACGACGGCGAACTGGTCAACTCCTCCGAAGGCCGTCCGGCACTGCACACCGCATTGCGTCGTCCGGTGGGCGACAAGCTGCAGGTCAACGGCGTCAACGTGATGCCTGAAGTGCACAAAGTACTCAACCAGATGACTGATCTGGTCGGGCGCATTCACGATGGCCTGTGGCGCGGTTACACCGAAAAGCCGATCACCGACGTGGTGAACATTGGCATTGGTGGTTCGTTCCTCGGTCCTGAGCTGGTGTCTGAAGCGCTGCTGTCCTACGCGCAAAAAGGCGTGCGCTGCCATTATCTGGCGAACATCGATGGCAGTGAATTCCACGAGCTGACCATGAAGCTGCGCGCCGAGACGACGCTGTTCATCGTATCGTCGAAAACCTTTACCACGCTGGAAACCCTCAAAAACGCGAGCGCAGCGCGTGCCTGGTATCTGGCACAAGGCGGTTCCGAGGCAGAGCTGTATCGTCACTTCATCGCCGTGTCGAGCAACAACGCTGCAGCGGTGGCGTTCGGGATCCGCGAAGAGAACATCTTCCCGATGTGGGACTGGGTTGGCGGTCGTTACTCGCTGTGGTCGGCCATTGGCCTACCGATTGCGCTGGCCATCGGCATGTCCAATTTCAAGGAACTGTTGTCCGGTGCGTATTCCATGGACCAACATTTCCTGACTGCACCTTTCGAGCAGAACATGCCGGTGCTGTTGGGCTTGCTGGGCGTCTGGTACGGTAATTTCTGGGGCGCGCAGAGCCACGCGATCCTGCCTTACGACCACTACCTGCGTAACATCACCAAGCACTTGCAACAGCTGGACATGGAATCCAACGGTAAAAGCGTCCGTCAGGATGGCACGCCTGCGCTGACTGACACTGGCCCGGTGATCTGGGGCGGCGTAGGTTGCAACGGTCAGCATGCTTATCACCAGCTGCTGCACCAAGGTACCCAACTGATCCCGGCTGATTTCATCGTGCCGATTGTCAGCTTCAACCCGGTTTCCGATCACCATCAGTGGCTGTACGCCAACTGCCTGTCCCAGAGCCAGGCCCTGATGATCGGCAAGACCCGCGCCGAAGCCGAAGCCGAACTGCGTGACAAAGGCCTGAGCGAAGACGATGTGCAGAAGCTTGCACCGCACAAGGTCATTCCAGGTAACCGTCCGAGCAACACCCTGGTGGTCGAGCGCATCAGCCCTCGCCGCCTGGGTGCGCTGGTGGCTATGTATGAACACAAGGTGTTCGTGCAGAGTGTGGTCTGGGGCATCAACGCCTTTGACCAATGGGGCGTGGAGCTGGGCAAGGAAATGGGTAAAGCTGTTTACCAGCGTCTGACCGGCGGCACCGACGAACCTGCCGACGATGCATCGACCCAAGGCCTGATCAACTACTTCCGCGGCCGTCACCGCGGCTGATTGGCCTCAAGCAACACCCAGACCCGCTGCTCTCGCAAGAGACGGCGGGTTTTGTTTTTTACACCTGCAAGCAGATGTACGACGTGGGACCGGCTTTAGCCGGGAAAGCGGTCTTTCTAACAATACAAATGTGTCAACTGTACTGGCCTCTTCCCGGCTAAAGCCGGTCCCACGTCGTAAGTTTGCTTCCTGCGCCGGGTTCAGAGCGCCTCAACCCGCGCCAACGAGCGATCTAGTTCAGTTCTGGCCATGCCAATCAAATGCACTACCGAAAACGCCAGGTCGCGCTTCGGGCCGTTGAGGCTGTCACCGGACTCGTACGCCGTTGCGGCGGCGCAACGCAGGAGTTCGCTGACGTGCAGCAGGGATTCTTCGAGGGAAATGTCTGGTGGATCCGGCGTTACTTTTTTCATATAGGTTGCCTCACGTTAAGGCCACCGGATATTCGCTGCTAAACAAACAAGGGTGGCGACTTTGTCGCGGGTTAGCAGACCGGCGCAACCTACAAAACCGGCGCACTCGAAAGTGCCCCACGCAAAGCCGCCATAAGCGGTAAAGCGCGTCGTAGAAATTGCGAAACAGGCTGCTAAACCCGATCACTGATGAGCAGTGACCGGCGCAGCCTAGAGAGCAAAATCCACCCACGCAAGGGGTCAGGATTTTCTAGGAAACTTCACTCAGAGGAAAGGGAGAAGTCTGTCGGAATCGGCCTATATTTCGCCCATTTCGTTAGCGTTCGTAACAATAACGCAACGTCTGTAGCAACTGCCGAAGGCTGCGAAGGCGGCCTGCCTGACACACAGCCAATCGCAGCCTTCGGCAGCTCCTACAGAGCGGGCACGTGTCATCCCTACCCAATTGAACCCACCCCGCCCCAACAAGCTCCTATTCTTTGATGACTCCACAAGAATAAGGAACCGTCATGTTCGACATCAGCAAGTTCCCCAAGGCAGAAGCCGTGCGCCAGGCTGCACAACTCAGCCATTCTGATTATCAGCGCTTGTACCGCCAATCCATTGAGCAGCCCGATCAATTCTGGACCGAGCAGGCCAAACAGTTTCTCGACTGGTTTGCGCCCTGGAGCGCCGTGCAGGAAACCGACATCAAAACGGGCTCAGCCCAATGGTTCAAAGACGCCAGACTCAACGTCAGCTACAACTGCATCGACCGCCATCTGAAGAATCGCGGCGACCAGACTGCGATTATCTGGGAAGGCGACAATCCCGCCGACTCCGCTGAAATCACCTACAAACAGCTCCACCACCACGTCGCCCGACTGGCCAACGTGCTGAAAAGCCGTGGCGTTAAAAAAGGCGATCGGGTTTGCATCTACATGCCAATGATCCCCGAAGCCGCCTACGCAATGCTGGCCTGTACGCGCATTGGCGCAGTGCATTCTGTGGTGTTCGGGGGTTTCTCGCCTGAAGCCCTGCGCGACCGAATTCTCGACGCCGACTGCCGCACTGTGATCACCGCCGACGAAGGCGTACGCGGTGGCAAGCAAGTCCCGCTGAAACAAAACGTCGACAAGGCGCTGCAAAGCTGCCCGAACGTCAGCACCGTCCTGGTGGTGCAGCGAACCAAGGGCAAAGTCGACTGGGTGGCCGACCGGGACATCTGGTATCACGAAAGCCTGGCCAGCGTCAGCGACGACTGCCCACCCGAAGAGATGGACGCCGAAGATCCGCTCTTCATTCTCTATACCTCCGGCAGCACTGGTAAACCCAAGGGCGTGCTGCACACCACCGGCGGCTACCTGCTACAAGCCGCCATGACCTTCAAGTACGCTTTTGACTACCGTGATGGCGAGGTGTTCTGGTGTACCGCCGACGTCGGCTGGGTCACTGGCCACAGCTACATCGCGTACGGACCGCTGGCCAACGGCGCGACCACGTTGATGTTCGAGGGCGTGCCCAACTATCCCGACGCTTCGCGGTTCTGGCAGGTCATCGACAAACATCAGGTCAATATCTTCTACACAGCGCCAACCGCCTTGCGGGCCTTGATGCGTGAAGGTCCGAAACCGCTGCAATCCACTTCCCGTGAAAGCCTGCGACTGCTCGGCAGCGTCGGCGAGCCGATTAACCCGGAAGCGTGGGAATGGTATTTCCGTGAGGTAGGCAAAGAGCGCTGCCCCATTATCGATACATGGTGGCAGACCGAAACCGGCGGCATCATGATGACCCCGCTGATCAGCAACAGCCCAATCAAGCCGGGTTGCGCGACCCAACCGATGTTTGGCGTGCAGCCCGTTCTGCTGGACGAAAAAGGCAAAGTGATCGAGGGCCCGACCAGCGGGCTGCTGGTGATCAAAGCCAGTTGGCCGGGGCAGATCCGCAGTGTTTATGGTGATAATCAGCGCATGATCGACACCTACTTCAAGCCCTTCCCCGGCTACTACTTCACAGGTGACGGCGCGCGACGCGATGAAGATGGCGATTACTGGATCACCGGCCGTGTTGACGATGTGATCAACGTGTCTGGCCACCGCATCGGCACGGCAGAAGTCGAGAGCGCGCTGGTGCTGCACGACAGCATCGCCGAAGCCGCTGTGGTCGGTTATCCGCACAACGTTAAAGGCATGGGCATTTATGCCTTTGTCACGCCGATGGACGGGGTCGATGCCAACGATGAGTTGAAGAAACAATTGCTGGCCCATGTCAGCACAGAAATCGGCAGCTTTGCCAAACCGGACCTGATTCAGTGGGCTCCGGCCCTGCCGAAAACCCGCTCGGGCAAGATCATGCGGCGCATTTTGCGCAAGATCGCCTGCAATGAACTCGACTCCCTGGGAGACACCTCGACCCTGGCTGATCCCAGCGTGGTAGAGGGGCTGATCGACAAACGCTTGAATCGTTGAGCGAAGCGGGGCATGGTCGCTGCCAAGGAGTGCGGCAACGACCATGCTCTCGAATTGAAATTAAATACCCTGTGGCAGCCGAGCTTGCTCGCGATGAAGGTTTACACAACCTGCCTGAACAGCCGCAGCGCCGGAATCGCGGGCAAGCCTCGCTCTCACGGGTATGAGCTTGTCCTGCTATCGCCTTTACCACTCCTGAAAGCGTGTTAACGAGCCCCCATGGAATTCATCCGCAGTCGTATCGAAACCCAGGTGATGAGCCTTACGGGCTTGTCACTTGGCCAACTCGATCTGGAAAATCCCAAGGGCGATCCGGGTCTGTTCGGGCCAGAAGCCATTTGCTGGCAAGTACATGGCGACTTCCCCTCCATGTTGATCGGCGGCATCAGCGCGCTGATGCTGCAAGCCCTGCATCCCTTGGCGTTGGCTGGTGTGTGGGATCACTCCAACTTTCGCCAGGACATGCTCGGTCGGCTGCGGCGCACCGGGCAGTTCATTTCGGGCACCACGTTCGGCTCTACCCACGACGCCAACTGGCTGATCGATAAAGTCCGGACCATCCACTTACACGTTACCGGTACAGCGCCGGATGGCCGACCTTACGCTGCAAGTGATCCGGATCTGCTGACGTGGGTGCACGTGGCCGAAGTCAGCAACTTCCTCGCGGCGCATCTTCGTTACCTGAATCCGGAATTGTCATTGGCAGATCAGGATAAGTACTACGACGAAACTGCCGTGATCGCAGAACGTTTAGGCGCCCGGAACGTGCCCCGCTCGGTACGGGCCATTACTGAATATCTCGAACAGATACGGCCTCAGTTGCTGTGCGACATGCGCAGCCGGGAAGTGCTGCAAATTCTGCTGAATGCGCCCGCGCCGAGCTTATTGGCCAAGCCCATGGGCGCGCTGATGATGCAGGCGGGCATTGATCTGTTACCGCACTGGGCGAGCGACATGCTGGGGGTGCAGCAAACCGCACTCAAGCGCCGCATGATCCGCGCAGGGGTAAAACGCAGCGCGCCGGTGTTGCGCTGGGCGGTTCGCAATGCCTCCATTCATCGGGCACGACGGCGAATGGGGCTGTAATCACAGAACCAGAACCGGGCAGTTCTCGGTTGGAAGCTGGCCCGCCTTCTGTGCCAACATGCCTTCCTGATCACAACGAATCAGGCCACCTGCTCTGGCCTGACGTAAAACCCAATAAGAATGAGGATCCGCGCCATGCAAGACGTCGTTATCGTTGCCGCCACTCGTACCGCTGTCGGGAGTTTCCAGGGTTCACTGGCGAATGTATCCGCAGTCGATCTGGGCGCAGCGGTTATCCGCCAGCTTCTGACGCAGACCGGGCTGGATGGCGCACAGGTCGATGAAGTCATCATGGGCCAGGTGCTCACTGCGGGCGCGGGGCAGAACCCGGCGCGCCAGGCGGCGATCAAAGCGGGCCTGCCATTTGCCGTCCCGGCAATGACCCTTAATAAAGTCTGCGGCTCGGGCCTCAAGGCACTGCATCTGGCGACCCAGGCGATCCGCTGCGGCGATGCCGAAGTGATCATTGCCGGCGGTCAGGAAAACATGAGCTTGTCCAACTACGTCATGCCCGGTGCTCGAACCGGTCTGCGCATGGGCCACAGCACGCTGGTGGACACCATGATCAGCGATGGTTTGTGGGATGCATTCAATGACTATCACATGGGCATCACTGCTGAGAACCTGGCCGACAAGTACGAAATCAGCCGCGAAGCCCAAGATGCTTTCGCCGCGTCTTCTCAGCAGAAAGCTATGGCCGCAATTGAAGGTGGGCGCTTCGTCGACGAGATCACACCGATTCTGATTCCCCAGCGCAAAGGCGACCCGGTTGCCTTTGCAACAGACGAGCAACCACGCGCAGGCACCACCGCCGAAACCCTGGGCAAGCTCAAACCTGCCTTCAAGAAAGACGGCTCGGTAACGGCTGGTAATGCGTCTTCGCTCAACGATGGCGCAGCTGCGGTGATCCTGATGAGTGCGTCCAGGGCTGCAGCGTTGGGCCTGCCAGTACTGGCGCGAATCGCCGCCTACGCCAATGCGGGTGTAGACCCGGCGATCATGGGCATTGGCCCGGTCAGCGCGACTCGTCGCTGTCTCGACAAAGCCGGCTGGTCGATTGAGCAACTGGAGCTGATCGAAGCCAACGAAGCCTTCGCCGCGCAAGCGCTGTCAGTCGGCAAGGAACTGGGTTGGGACATGGCCAACGTCAACGTCAACGGCGGCGCTATCGCGTTGGGTCATCCGATTGGTGCATCAGGCTGCCGTGTACTGGTCACTCTGCTCCACGAGATGATCAAACGCGACGCCAAAAAAGGCCTCGCGACGCTATGTATCGGTGGCGGACAGGGCGTAGCGCTGGCGTTGGCGCGATAATCGAAAGCTGAATTGAAATACAAATTGTGGGAGCAGAGCTTGGTCTGGGCGGCATTCCGACGATAAACGATAAGTCGGTCTGCCTTCGAATTGCGACATATGCATCGCGGGCAAGCCCTGCTCACAAGGATTGTATTCACAACCTGAAATCAGGCCTTACCTGATAAACTGCCGCGCCTACATCCAGCCAAGGCGCTTTGCATGTCCTCCTTGATTCAGGCGCTCAGCGTCGCCCTCGATAACCGTCAACCTTTGCTTGCCGAGCTGCATCAGCAAGGCACGGATTGTTATCGGCTGTTCCACGGCAGCCAGGAAGGCGCCAGCGGCCTGACCATCGACCGTTACGGCCCACAATTGCTGGTGCAAAGCTTTCATACTCGCCTTGAGCGCGACACTTTGCTTGAGCTGCACACTGCCGTGAATACCCGACTGGGTCTGGATTTTTTGCTGGTTTACAACGATCGCTCCCAGGGCAACTCACGGATTGACCGCGAAGACACGGTCTACAAAGCCGAACCCGCAGCGCTTGAAGACCTGATCGGCCACGAATGGGGCCTCAATTACCGCGTGCGTGGACGACACGCCGGGCAGGATCCGCTGCTGTTTCTGGACCTTCGCAATACACGGGGTTGGGTCAAACAACACAGCCAAGGCAAAAGCGTGCTCAACCTGTTTGCTTACACCTGCGGGGTGGGTCTGAGTGCAGCAGCGGGCGGTGCCAGGGAGGTATGTAACCTGGACTTCGCCGAAGGCAACCTGGCAGTCGGTCGCGAAAACGGCGCACTTAATCCGCAACTACCCGGTATGTCTTTCATTCAGTCCGATTATTTTCCGGCGATACGCCAATTGGCTGGCTTGCCCATCACGCAGCGACGCGGTCAAAAACTGCCCGATTACGTCAAACTCGAACAGCGCCAGTACGACCTCGTCCTGCTCGACCCGCCCGCGTGGGCGAAAAGCGCTTTCGGAACAGTAGACCTGCTGCGCGACTATCAAAGCCTGCTCAAGCCAGCGCTACTGACGACCGCCGAGAATGGCGTACTGATTTGCTGCAACAATCTGGCAAAAGTCAGCATGGAGGATTGGCGCGAGCAGGTATTGCGATGCGCCACCAAGAGTGGCCGCCCGGTCCGCGATTGGCAGATCATGCAGCCAGCGGCTGACTTCCCTTCAATGGACAATCAGCCACCGCTGAAGACCCTGATCTTGCAACTCTGATTACCTTACGGAGTTTAGGGAAATATCCTACGACATGGCGAGGCAGTGCCTTCGGAACCAGATTGGCATGCCATACTCCAAGGAGCTCCCATAAAGTCCGATAAAGAGAGACGACGCCTCACATGTCCAAAGGATTGATACGCACGATTGGCACCTTACTGGTCGTCTTCGGACTTTATAGCGTCCTAGGCTTTCTGATTTTGCCCGGAGTTGGTTTGCGCATTGCCAACCAACAACTGGCCACCTATTCCACAGTCCCGGCACGTCTAGAGCGTATTGAGTTCAATCCTTATAGCCTCGAGCTGACGTTATGGGGTCTGAATATCGGCGCCCCGGGCAAAGAGCAAGTCGGTTTCGAAAAGCTCTACACCAATTTGCAGATCGACAGCCTGTGGACTCGAGCCCTGCACTTGCAGGCCGTTGAGCTGGTCAAGCCCAAGACAGAACTGTTGTTCGGCAAGGACGGCACCCTGAACCTGACTCAACTGTTCAATTTGCCGCCGAGCGAACCAGCAGTCCCTGATGAACCCGCCAGCAAGCCTTTCCCGCTGCGTATCGATGAGATCAAGCTGGCTGAAGGCTACGTGCATTTTCAGGACCTGCGGCCCAGCGAACCGATCGAGTTTCTTTACGACAAGTTGAACCTTGAGCTAAAAAACCTCAGCACACTGCCCGAAGACAACGCGGACATGACCTTGGTTGCTGCGGGCCCCGAAGGTGGGCAGATCGACTGGGTCGGACGCATCAGTCTGGTGCCGATTACCTCTGAAGGCACACTGAAAGTCACCGACGGCAAGATGAAAGTCTGGTGGCCTTATGTGCGTGATGCGGTGCCATTGGTGTTGAAAGACGGCCTGCTCAATTTCAGCACCGCCTATTCGCTCAATCTTTCGAAAGAAACCGAACTCAAACTGACAAACACCGCGCTCAGCATTGCGCCGTTCGCCATCGACGCTCCCGATGGGCGTCCGCTGGCACGCTTGCAGCGTCTCGATGTCACCGACAGCTCAATCGACCTGGCCAAACAACTGGTCACTGTCGGCAAGATTCGCAGCACCAAACTGGAAACCTGGGCAGCGCTGGAGGCTGATGGTCAGCTGGACTGGCAAAAGCTGTTTGCCAGTCAGCCTGCCAAACCTGCGGCTAAACCCGCCGCTACGCCTGCACCGAAACCAGCGGTGGACGACAAGGCCGCACCTGCACCCGCTACAGTGGACGTTCAACCTCCAGCCGCTAAACCTGCTGAAGCCTCCAAGCCATGGCAGGTACTGCTCAAAGACGTGCAACTGCGTGATTATCAGGTTCACCTTGCAGACCGCAGCCAGAAAGAGCCGGTAGCACTGGATCTCGGCCCGTTGAATCTGGACCTGCAGAACTTCGATAGCCTGAACAAATCACCGTTTACCCTGAAGCTCGATACCGGCGTAGGCAAGCAAGGCAAGATTACCGCCGCAGGTGACGTCAATCTGAATCCGGTCAGCGCAAAACTGCAGGTCGCCACCAAAGATATCGACCTGCGTGTTGCTCAGGCCTACATCAGCCCGTTCATTCAACTGGAACTGCGCAGCGGCATGCTGGGCAGCGATCTGGCCGTCGATCTCAAAAGCACTGAGCCACTGGCGTTCAGCATCAACGGCAAAGCGCAGGTCGAGCAGTTGCACACGCTGGATACGCTGAAAAAACGCGACTTCCTCAAGTGGCAAAAGCTGACGCTGGAAGGCCTCAACTATGAGCATGGCAACGCGCTAAATATCGCCAAGGTCAATCTGGAGCAGCCTTACGCCCGCTTCATGATTAACAATGACCGGACGACCAACATCGATGACCTGCTGATCCCGCAACCGGCGGATAAGACACCGGCCGCCAAGACCAGCGCGTCAGCCAGCAAGGAAAAGCCGCTGGGCATTCGGATCGGCGAAGTGAATATTAATGACGGCTCAGCCAACTTCGCGGATTTCAGCCTGACACCGAACTTCGCAACAGCCATTCAGCAACTCAACGGTCGTATCGGCACGCTGGATAATCGCCAGTCCAATCCCGCCACCGTAAATGTCGACGGCAAGGTCGATCGCTATGCACCAGTGACCATCAAAGGCAGCTTGAACCCTTTCGATCCGATGTCGGCGCTGGACATCGCCACCAGCTTCAAACGGGTGGAGCTGACCACGCTCACGCCATATTCGGGCAAGTTTGCCGGATATCGCATACGTAAGGGTCGCCTCAATCTGGACCTGCATTACAAGATCACCAAAGGCCAACTGCAGGCTGAAAACAAGGTTGTGGTTGAGCAGCTGGAACTGGGTGAGAAGGTGGATAGCCCTGACGCAGTAGATCTGCCACTCAAGCTGGCGGTCGCCCTGCTCAAGGACACGAACGGGAAGATATCCATTGAGTTGCCGGTCTCAGGGGATTTGAACAACCCGCAGTTCAGCGTCATGCCGATTGTCTGGCAGACCCTGCGTAATCTGGTGGTCCGTGCCGCCGCTGCGCCATTCAAGTTCATTGGCGGACTGGTCAGCGGTGGAGGCTCTGAGGACCTGAGCAGCGTCAGGTTTGCGCCAGGTGCCACTGACTTGAGCCCGGACACTCAGAAAGCACTGGATAAACTCGCAGCAGCCCTCAAGGAACGCCCTACCCTGCGTCTTGAGATTGAAGGCACCAGCGCAGCGAGCAGCGATGGCCCGTTCCTCGCCCAGCAGCGGCTCGAACGCGAATACCAGTACACCTACTACAAGATCCTCCAGCGACGCGGCGACAAGGTCCCGGCCAGGGCGGCCATGGTTGATGTGCCTGACAGCGAAAAAGCGCCAATGCTGGAAGGTATATATCGTGCTCGCCTGAAAAAACAGCCGGCAGCACAATGGGCGGATCTGGGTAAGGAAGAACGCTCGAACAAGATGCGCGCCGAGATTATTCAGTTCTGGAGCGGCAACGAAGTACTCTTGCGCGAACTGGGGCAGAACCGAGCCAGCAGCATCAAGGATTATCTGGTAGATAAGGGCAAGCTCGAAGACGAGCGCGTCTACTTTGTAGATGCCAGGCTGGGTCAGGCAGAGAAAGACGGCAGCGTGATCAGCCCATTGCATCTGGACAGTGAGTAACTATGCGCACCTATTTGATGTCATGCTTCGCCTTGCTTGCGGTTTGCTCTTCTGCTGAGGCTTCGACCTTGCGCTGCGGCAGTCAGCTCATCAGCGCCGGTGATCGTGCGTTTGAAGTACAGCAAAAGTGCGGCGCACCGGTGAGCCAGGAAGTTATTGGCTCCAAGGAGACCTTCAGCGGCAATTATCGCCAGTCTGAGCAGGTGAGAATAGAAGAGTGGATCTACGGACCAGACCACGGCATGTATCAATACCTGCGCTTTGAGGGCGGTCGACTGGTAAGGATCGACAGCAAGCGGGGGAATTAGGGAATACCGCGTTCAGACGTGGGACCGGCTTTAGCCGGGAAGAGGCCCGCACAGCCGTCGCATTTGTATCACTCTGAATGCTGCCTTCCCGGCTAAAGCCGGTCCCACGTCGAGTAGGGCCACACCAATAGAAAAAGCCCCGACGTTTCCGCCGGGGCTTTTAATGACCACATCCTTGTGGTCCTTCGCATGAACCTTTCCAGAATCAGCGGTTACCCATCCAGGTTACCCGCCAATCCTTTTACTCGTTCAGCGATGAATGTCTGATTACTCAGCTTTCAGAGCTTCAGCGGTAACGCCTTTAACGCCTTTGATTTTCTTGGCGATGGCAACAGCTGTAGTTTTTTGAGTTTCGGTTACTTTAACCTCGGAGGACAGGGAAACCACGCCGTTCTTGGTTTCTACCTTGATGTCCGAACCTGGGATGCCTTTTTCGGTCAGCAGATCAGCTTTAACCTTGGTGGTGATCCAGGTATCAGAAGTGTCTTGTTTCACTTCTTGAGTAGTGGTGTTAGCAGCTACAACCATTGGGGTAGCGGAAGTCTGAGCGAAGGCAGCGTTGGCCATAGTCAGAGTCAGTGCAGTAGCGGTGGCAGCAGCAATAGCGAACTTCTTCATACGAGTAACTCCTGTTTTTCTCAGAAACTGCGCCAGCAAGTGGCAGCAGGGTTACTGGTATATATCGCAAGCGGTGTGCCAGTTTATCGCGAAGAATAATATCTATATAAATCAATAAGTTACTGAATTATCTAATTTCCGGAATCGTGCAGATTGCCCGCTCGCCCATACTTTCGCGTGCAAGATGCATGCTTTACCCACATCGCAACAAAGTTCCGTAACTACTTAATTACACACATAAAAAAAGGATCCCGAAGGATCCTTTTTTCACAGCTTACTGATCGATAGATCAGACGCCCGATGCTTTTGCAGCGGCAACGTCTTTGATCGACAGCTTGATACGGCCACGGTTGTCGACGTCCAGTACCAGCACTTCGACTTCCTCGCCTTCTTTCAGGATGTCAGTCACTTTCTCAACGCGAGCATCGCTCAGCATGGAGATGTGAACCAGGCCGTCCTTGCCAGGCAGGATGTTGACGAATGCGCCGAAGTCGACGATACGCTCAACCTTACCGACGTAGATCTTGCCAATCTCAGCCTCAGCGGTGATACCCAGAACGCGCTGACGTGCTGCCTCAGCTGCTTCCTTGGTTTCGCCGAAGATCTTGATCGAGCCGTCGTCTTCGATGTCGATCGAAGCTTTGGTCTCTTCACAGATCGCACGGATGGTCGCGCCGCCTTTACCGATAACATCACGGATTTTGTCGGTGTCGATTTTCATCGCGATCATGGTCGGAGCGTTTTCCGACAGTTCGGTACGCGACTGACCAATGATCTGGTTCATCTGGCCGAGGATATTCAGGCGCGCTTCAAGGGCTTGGCCCAGAGCGATTTCCATGATTTCTTCGGTGATGCCTTTGATCTTGATGTCCATCTGCAGCGCGGTAACACCTTTGGCGGTACCCGCTACTTTGAAGTCCATGTCACCCAGGTGGTCTTCGTCACCCAGGATGTCGGTCAGGATGGCGAACTTCTCGCCTTCTTTAACCAGACCCATGGCGATACCGGCAACAGGAGCCTTCATCGGTACACCAGCGTCCATCAGTGCCAGGGAAGCACCGCAAACGGAAGCCATGGAGCTGGAACCGTTGGACTCGGTGATTTCCGAAACGATACGGATGGTGTACGGGAACACGTCAGCAGCAGGCAGCATGGCCTGAACCGAACGACGAGCCAGACGGCCGTGACCGATTTCACGACGACCAGCGCCGCCCATACGACCACACTCGCCCACCGAGAACGGAGGGAAGTTGTAGTGCAGCATGAACGGGTCTTTTTTCTCGCCTTCGAGGGTGTCGAGCAACTGTGCATCACGTGCAGTACCCAGAGTGGCAACAACCAGTGCCTGGGTTTCGCCACGGGTGAACAGAGCCGAACCGTGAGTCTTCGGCAGAACGCCGACTTCGATGTTCAGCGGACGCACAGTGCGAGTGTCGCGACCATCGATACGTGGCTTGCCGTTAACGATGTTTTCGCGAACGGTGCGGTATTCGATTTCGCCGAAAGCCGCTTTGACTTCGCTGGCAGACGGGCTGCCTTCTTCAACGGCCAGTTTGGCAACGATCTGATCTTTCAGCTCGCCCAGACGCGCATAGCGGTCAGCTTTGACAGTGATGGTGTAAGCCTGCGAGATCGCGTCGCCGAATTCGGCACGGATAGCGCCCAGCAGCGCAGTGGCTTCTGGCTTGGCTTCCCAGGCCCAGGTAGGCTTGGCAGCTTCGGCGGCGAGTTCTTTGACAGCCTTGATCACCGACTGGAATTCGTCGTGGGCAAACAGTACAGCGCCCAGCATCTGGTCTTCGGTCAGCTCTTTGGCTTCCGATTCAACCATCAGAACGGCTTCTTCGGTACCGGCTACGACCATGTCCAGGCTCGAAGCCTTCAGTTGCTCATAAGTCGGGTTCAGCAGGTAACCGGTGCTTTCGTGGAAAGCAACGCGAGCAGCGCCAATCGGGCCGTCGAAAGGAATGCCGGAAATAGCCAGGGCAGCCGAAGTACCGATCATCGCAGCGATGTCCGGATCGGTTTTCTTGCTGGTGGAAACGACGGTGCAGACAACCTGCACTTCGTTCATGAAGCCTTCTGGGAACAGCGGACGGATCGGACGGTCGATCAGGCGCGAAGTCAGGGTTTCTTTTTCGGAAGGACGGCCTTCACGCTTGAAGAAGCCACCAGGGATTTTACCTGCAGCGTAGGTTTTTTCCTGGTAGTGCACGGAAAGAGGGAAGAAGCCTTTGCTTGGGTCTGCTGTCTTGGCGCCGACCACAGTCACAAGTACGGTGACGTCATCGTCAACGGTGACCAATACAGCACCAGAAGCTTGACGGGCAATACGGCCAGTCTCGAGGGTTACGGTCGATTGACCGAATTGAAATTTCTTGATTACCGGGTTCACGGTTTCCTACCTTCTTTGTGGCTCTTGGGGAACTGGTTTCTTGCGAATTCTTGGGCGGTGCGGGGAATCGGCCCCACGACTGTCCAGATACAACTAGAGGCTGGGAGCCTGCCAGCCTTACCGAAATAACCGGTAAGACGACGGCAGACAACCAACCTCTATCTGAGTCGTTATTAGCGACGCAGACCCAGACGACCGATCAGGGCGCTGTAACGGCTAACGTCCTTACCTTTCAGGTAATCCAGCAGCTTGCGACGCTGGTTTACCATACGGATCAGACCACGACGCGAGTGGTGATCTTTACCGTTGGCCTTGAAGTGGCCTTGCAGTTTGTTGATGTTGGCGGTCAGCAGTGCAACTTGCACTTCTGGCGAACCAGTGTCACCAACAGCTTGCTGGTAGTCGGTTACGATCTGAGCTTTTTCTTCAACGCTGAGTGCCATGTGGGCAATCCTTTTATCAGGAAACCGTTCCGAAGAGCGGTTTCAACAGGCCAAGGGCAAACCCTTGTATTAAAAGATGAGGAATGACCGTGCCTGTTAACAGCCATCCTCTCCCGGATCATTCACATGACCCGAGGTTCGGTCATTCTGACCGAATCAAACGACGTGGCGCGATCCGCCCGTCTTCGCTCACTTCACCGATACCGATGAAGCGACCATTGTGATCCTGCACCCGAACCATGCCGAACTGCGGCGCATCCGGTGCCCTTACTGGCTGACCATGCAACCAGTAAAACGAACTGTGTTCCGAAAACTGCAATAACGGCCAGTCCTGCAAACCGCTGTCCGATGGCATCAGGAAGCGATCAACCGCTTCATTACCGCCGTCGGCGTGCACCTGCTCCAACTCTTCCAAGGTGACCGTCTGGGTCAAGCTGAAAGGTCCGGCCTGTGTACGACGCAGTTGCGCGACATAAGCACCGCATCCCAGTTTCTCACCAATGTCTTCAACCAAGGTACGTATATATGTACCTTTGCTGCAATCGACCGAGAAGCGCGCAGTGTCTGCATCACTTTCGAGCAATTCCAGGCGCGCAATAGTAACAGAACGCGGTTCACGCTCCACTACTTCCCCGGCACGGGCGAGCTTGTAGAGCGGCTGCCCGTCACGCTTGAGCGCGGAGTACATCGGAGGTATCTGACTGATTTCACCGCGAAATTCAGGCAAAACCGCCTCGATATCGGCACGACCAACGGTCACAGGACGCGTCTGTAAAACCTCACCTTCGGCATCGCCGGTAGTCGTGGTTTTACCCAGCTGCGCCAAAGTTTCGTAGGACTTGTCTGAATCGAGCAGGTATTGCGAGAACTTGGTGGCCTCACCAAAGCACAACGGCAGTACGCCGCTGGCCAACGGATCGAGGCTGCCAGTGTGACCAGCTTTCTCGGCATTGAGCAACCAACGCACCTTCTGCAAGGCGGCGTTGGAAGTGAAGCCCAAAGGTTTGTCGAGCAGGATGATCCCACTGACGTTACGACGAATGCGCTTGACCTGAGCCACGCCTTATTCCTCGTTGCTTTCTGGCTTGGTGCTTTGCGGCGCGTCACCGGCATGCTGACCGTCTTCGGCGACAGCGCGCTCGATCAGTGCCGACAGGTGCGCACCACGGACGACGCTTTCGTCATAGTGGAAGTGCAACTGAGGCACGCTGCGCAGCTTCATTTCACGGGCCAGTTGCATACGCAGGAAGCCAGCAGCGGAGTTCAGCACTTTGATGGTCTGCGAGATTTCTTCGGCACTGTCCTGACCCATGACGGTCATGAAGATCTTGGCATGACCCACATCACGACTGACATCAACAGCGGTGATGGTGACCAGACCGACACGCGGGTCCTTGATTTCGCGACGGATCAGTTGAGCCAGCTCACGCTGCATCTGATCGCCAATGCGTTGGGTACGGCTATATTCTTTTGCCATGGTTTTGCTACCTGATACTGACCGGGGGCGAAACCCTCGCGGTCTGAAAGCGGCAAACGCCCGGCCTGACAGATGTCGGACCGGGCGTTGCGTGTTGAGCCCATGACAGGGTCTGCGGCATTTGCATGCGAAGACCTGCCATGGCTCCTATATCTCGCGACTTAGAGGCTGCGAGCCACTTGGACCTTCTCGAAGACTTCGATCTTGTCACCGACTTTGACGTCGTTGTAGCTCTTGACGCCAATACCGCATTCCATGCCGGCACGAACTTCGGAAGCGTCATCCTTGAAGCGACGCAGGGATTCCAGCTCGCCTTCGAAGATAACGATGTCTTCACGCAGTACGCGAATCGGACGGTTACGGAAGACAACGCCTTCGATAACCATGCAACCAGCGATCGCGCCAAACTTCGGCGAACGGAACACGTCACGTACTTCAGCAACACCGAGGATATTTTCCCGAACGTCGCTGCCAAGCATACCGGTGAGGGCTTTCTTGACGTCTTCGATGATGTCGTAGATCACGTTGTAGTAACGCATATCCAGACCTTCCTGCTCGACGATCTTGCGAGCGCCAGCATCGGCACGCACGTTGAAGCCGAACAGTACAGCGTTGGAAGCCAGCGCCAGGTTAGCGTCGCTCTCGGTGATACCACCGACACCGCCGCCGACTACGCGCACTTGCACTTCGTCGTTACCCAGGCCGTTCAATGCGCCCTGCAGAGCTTCCAGAGAACCACGGACGTCGGATTTGAGGACGATGTTAAGCGTCTTCTTCTCTTCCTGCCCCATGTTCTCGAAGATGTTCTCCAGCTTGCCAGCGTGAGCACGGGCGAGTTTGACTTCGCGGAACTTGCCTTGACGGAACAGAGCCACTTCACGGGCTTTCTTCTCGTCGGCAACTACGCTCATCTCGTCACCAGCGTCCGGTGTACCGTCCAGGCCGAGAATCTCGACCGGAATGGCTGGACCTGCTTCCTTGATTGGCTTGCCGTTCTCGTCGAGCATGGCGCGAACGCGGCCATAGTTCGAACCAACCAGCACCATGTCGCCCTGACGCAGCGTACCGTCCTGAACCAGAACAGTAGCGACCGGACCACGGCCCTTGTCGAGACGCGACTCAACAACAACACCACGGCCAGGAGCCGAAGGTGTTGCAGTCAGTTCCAGGACTTCAGCCTGCAACAGAACTGCTTCGAGCAGGTCGTCAACACCGGTACCCATCTTCGCGGAGACCGAAACGAACGGCGTTTCACCGCCCCACTCTTCGGAGGTCACGCCGTGAACCGACAGTTCACTGCGGATGCGGTCCAGGTCAGCGCCCGGCTTGTCGATCTTGTTCACTGCGACAACCAGTGGAACACCGGCAGCCTTGGCGTGTTGCACGGCTTCGATGGTCTGTGGCATCACGCCGTCATCAGCAGCAACGACCAGAATCACGATGTCAGTCGCCTTGGCACCACGAGCACGCATTGCGGTAAACGCGGCGTGACCCGGGGTATCGAGGAAGGTAACCATGCCGCGTTCGGTTTCAACGTGGTAAGCACCGATGTGCTGAGTAATGCCACCCGCTTCGCCAGCAGCAACCTTGGCACGGCGGATGTAGTCGAGCAGGGAAGTCTTACCGTGGTCAACGTGGCCCATTACGGTCACAACCGGAGCACGGGAGAACGTTTCACCTTCGAACTTCAACGATTCTGCCAGGGAGTCTTCCAGGGCAGTGTCGCTGACCAGGGTCACTTTGTGGCCCAGCTCTTCAGCAACCAGTTGAGCAGTTTCCTGATCCAGAACCTGGTTGATGGTGGCAGGAGTGCCCAGCTTGAACATGAACTTGATGATCTCAGCTGCCTTGACCGACATTTGTTGTGCCAGGTCGCCGACAGTGATGGTCTCACCGATTTTCACGTCACGAACCACAGGGCCGGTAGGGCTCTGGAAACCGTGAGCATTACGCTTCTTCAGCTTGGCCTTGCCACGACCACCACGACGGAAGCCATCGCTTTCTTCATCAGTGGTACGCGGAGCAACGCGTGGCGCTGGAGCTTTCTCTTTAACAGAGGCGCGATGCGGAGCGTTCTTGCGATCGCCATCACCACCACGAGCGTTGCGATCATCGCTACGCGGTTTGTCCGGACGACGCTGTTCGTCACGTTTGCGTACTTCAGCAACCGGAGCTGGAGCAGGGGCAGCAACAGGTGCTTCCTGAACAGGTTCGGCAACCGGCGCTGGCGCTGCTGCTTCAGAAGCAACGGCGGCAGGAGCTGAAGGCTGATTACGCGCTTCTTCTTCGGCGCGGCGCTTGGCTTCTTCTTCAGCCTTTTGACGTGCAGCATTTTCTACGGCGCGACGTTCATCAAGCTCGCGCTTGCGCTCGGCCTCGATTTCTTCCGGGCTGCGCTGCACGAATACTTTCTTCTTGCGTACTTCAACGCTGATGCTTTTGCTGCCAGCAACACGCAGGGTGCTGGTGGTTTTACGCTGCAGCGTGATCTTGCGTGGTTCTTCCACTTTCGCCTTGTGGCTGCTTTTCAAGTGAGTCAGCAACGATTGCTTCTCACTTTCAGTCACTTTTTCTTCGGCGGCGGTGTGCGGCAGACCTGCCTCACGCATCTGCTGCAACAGGCGCTCTACCGGTGTTTTGACCTCATCGGCCAGTTGTTTCACCGTGACTTGCGTCATGCACTTCTCTCCTCAGGCCGCGCCTAATTACTCGAACCAGTGGGCTCGGGCGGCCATGATCAACTTGCCGGCACGAATATCATCAATGCCGTCGATGTCGAGCAGATCGTCAATAGACTGCTCGGCCAGGTCTTCGCGGGTAATTACGCCGCGCACCGCCAGTTCCATCGCCAAATCCTTGTCCATACCCTCAAGTGAGAGCAGGTCTTCGGCCGGATGGGCGTCTGCCAGCTTTTCCTCTGTAGCGATGGCTTTGGTCAACAAACGATCCTTGGCCCGAGCACGAAGCTCGTTGACGGTTTCCTCGTCAAAGCCGTCGATGTTGAGCATCTCCTCCACCGGTACATAGGCAATCTCTTCCAGGCTGGTGAAGCCTTCATCTACCAGCACTTGCGCCAGATCTTCGTCGACTTCCAGCTCGTCGATGAAGTTGCGCAGGATGTCGCCGGTTTCTGCTTGCTGCTTGGCCTGGATGTCCGATTCGGTCATCACGTTCAGGGTCCAGCCAGTCAACTGGCTAGCCAAACGCACGTTCTGACCGCCACGACCAATGGCCTGCGCCAGGTTGTCGGCACCGACCGCGATGTCCATTGCATGGGCGTCTTCATCAACAATGATTGCCGCCACTTCAGCAGGGGACATCGCGTTGATGACGAACTGAGCCGGATTGTCGTCCCACAGGACGATATCCACTCGCTCGCCACCCAGTTCGCCCGAAACAGCCTGAACTCGCGAACCACGCATGCCGATACAGGCGCCTTGCGGGTCGATTCGTTTGTCCTTGGAGCGAACAGCGATTTTTGCACGCGAACCCGGGTCACGAGAGGCAGCCATCACCTCGATCAGACCTTCAGCGATTTCCGGCACTTCAATGCGGAAAAGCTCGATCAGCATCTCTGGCGCCGTACGCGACAGGATCAGCTGCGGACCACGGTTTTCTGTGCGAATTTCCTTCAGCAGCGCCCGCAGACGGACACCTACACGGAAGGTTTCGCGGGAAATAATGTCTTCACGAGCCAACAGCGCTTCGGCGTTGTTACCCAGGTCAACGATGACGTTGTCACGCGTGACCTTCTTGACAGTGCCGGAGATGATTTCGCCCAATCGTTCACGATAGGCGTCAACCACTTGCGCACGCTCGGCTTCACGAACTTTCTGCACAATGACTTGCTTGGCAGTCTGCGCCGCGATGCGACCGAACTCGATGGATTCGATTTTTTCTTCGATCAGGTCACCGGCTACAGCGCCCGGCTTCTTTTCTTGAGCCTGATCGACAGCCAGCTCGTATGCCGGATCGTCAAGATCTTCGTCTTCGACCACTGTCCAGCGACGGAAAGTCTCGTAGTTACCCGTGTGACGGTTGATCTCTACACGCAGCTCAACCTCATCTTCAAAGCGTTTTTTTGTAGCTGTGGCCAAGGCCAACTCTAGCGCTTCAAAAATCACATCTGCCGGAACGCCCTTTTCATTGGACACCGACTCAACAACCAGCAGTACTTCTTTGCTCATCGTACGCCTCGCCTTTCGCAAGCCATTGGATCCGCGGGATCCGCAGTATTTGGCACGTATCAGTCAAACGTGGGAATAATGTTGGCCTTGTCGATCATATCGATCGGCAACAGGAACTCATGGTCTTCTACCTGCACCACAACATCCTGCTCTTCTACACCGCGCAGAAGGCCCTGAAAATTGCGTCGACCTTCGAAAGGCGAGCGCAGCTTGATCTTCACTTGTTCACCGGCAAATTTTGCAAACTGATCAATAGTGAACAGTGGGCGTTCCATGCCAGGCGAGGAAACTTCGAGGGTGTATTCAACGGAGATGGGATCTTCAACATCAAGAACACCGCTGATCTGACGGCTCACGATGGCGCAATCGTCCACCAGCACACCGCCCTCTTTATCAATATAAACGCGCAACATTGAGTGGCGACCTTGAGCCGAAAACTCAATACCCCAGCATTCATAGCCTAGGGCCACGACCACCGGGGCCAGCAAGGCCTGCAACTCTTCTAGCTTGCTCGACACCTGAACCCCCTCGTGCATGTATGTGCATGCTATGCAAAATAAAAAAATGGGCGAAACGCCCATCCTTGAAACGCCGTCGAACAGCGGCGTTGAAAGTGTCCAGCTAACAAAAAGCCCCTTAAAAGGGGCTCCTTAAACTGGTTGCGGGGGCCGGATTTGAACCGACGACCTTCGGGTTATGAGCCCGACGAGCTACCAGACTGCTCCACCCCGCGACAAAGCTGGGGCGGAAGTATACGACCGATCCCTTACAGGGTCAATGTAACCTTCCACCTACAAGAAAGCCCGCAACAGCGGGCTCTCCTGATAATTGGTACCGAGAAGGGGACTCGAACCCCTACACCCTATGGGCACAACCACCTCAAGGTTGCGTGTCTACCAATTCCACCACCTCGGCAATACATCTTTGGCAGCCTCAAACTTCACTGCCTGTTGAAACCTTACTTCTGCTCTGGAGCTTGAGGTACGTCAGCTGGAACAGCGGCTGGCTTTTGCCCTTCGAGCACCGGAACATCATCTGCTGCCGGTTTTTGCTTCATTTCCATTACTGCTGGATCTGGCAAACCTTCCTGAGTCAGCTCGTGAGCTTTCTCTTTAGCAAAGTAACCTAACCCCAAGCTGGTTATGAAAAAAGCTGCGGCGAGTATACCAGTAAACTTACTAAGAAAGGTAGAGGAACCTTGGCTTCCGAAGACAGTATTTGATGCACCTGCTCCGAAAGACGCGCCAGCGTCCGCACCCTTACCCTGCTGCAGCAATACCAGGACAACAACGCCCAGAGCGGCCAGCAGATGAAAAACGACTACGACTGTTTCCAGCATTTTTTCAGTTTCCCGCGGCGCGAATAATCGCACCGAACTCAGCTGCATTCAGGGAGGCACCACCAATGAGCCCCCCATCGATATCCGGCATGCCGAACAGTTCGACCGCATTGGCCGCCTTCACGCTGCCGCCATAAAGAAGTCGCACGCCTTGTGCGACCTCAGCATTCTCTTTCGCCAACTGCGCACGAATAGCTGCGTGCACGTCCTGCGCCTGTTGAGGCGAAGCGGTCAGCCCGGTACCAATGGCCCAGACTGGCTCGTAAGCGATTACTGCATTCGCGAGAGCATTGATGCCCAGCGCTACGATGACGCTGTCGAGCTGTTGCCCGACCACTTCAAGCGTTTTGCCAGCTTCACGCTCTTCGAGAGTTTCGCCGATACACAGCACCGGCGTAAGGCCGCTTGCCTGAGCTGCAGCGAACTTGCGAATCAGAACATCGTCGCTCTCGCCCATAATCTGGCGGCGCTCCGAATGACCCACAAGTACCAGCTTGCAACCTGCATCGGCCAATTGACTCGGCGACACCTCACCGGTCAAAGCACCCTGCCCTGCTTCGTGCGCGCAGTTCTGCGCACCCACAGAAATTGACTTGCCTTGCAAACCCTCGACTACAAGGTTCACGTGCAGGCTCGACGGAAACACCGCCACATCAACACCGCCAGGGAGGACCTGCTCTGCAAGGCCCTCGATCAGCTCAGCGACGCTGGCGCGGGTACCGTGCATCTTCCAGTTACCAGCTACCATAGGGCGACGCATGCTGTACCTCGTCGGTCAAAGTGGGCGCAGATGTTACCCAACAGTTTCAACACTGGCAAGCCGAAATCAGGCGCAAACTTCAGCAACCAGTTTTGCGAGCTCATCCGCGTAACCGCGAACCTGCACTTCGTCCTCACCTTCAACCATCACGCGAACCAGTGGCTCGGTCCCGGACTTGCGCAACAACACCCGACCGCGACCCTCCATGGCGGCCGTTACACGGTCGCAAGCTTCTTTGACGGCAGGATGCGTGACAGGGTCGACACCACCCGAAAACCGGACGTTGACCAACACCTGCGGACACTTGCGAAGCGCTTGGCGCGCCTGGGCAAGACTCTCGTCATTGCGGCGCAAAGCAAGTATCACTTGCAGAGCAGCAATGATCGCGTCACCCGTGGTGGTGTGCTGGAAGCAAACCACGTGCCCCGAGTTCTCGCCACCAATCTGCCAATTACGCTCCAGCAGCTCGGCGATCACATAGCGGTCACCCACATTGGCGCGCACAAACGGGATGTTCAGATCAGCCAACGCCAGCTCAAGCCCGAGATTGCTCATCAAGGTTCCGACGACACCACCTTGCAGGCGACCCCGCGCGTGAAGATCACGAGCAATGATAAACAACAGCTCATCACCGTCCACAACAGCGCCAGTGTGATCAACCATCAAGACCCGGTCGCCATCGCCATCAAAACCGATACCGAGGTCTGCATGCTCAGCCAGGACCGCAGCCTGCAGCGCCCCCATATGAGTGGAGCCGCAGTTTTCATTGATATTCAGACCGTCAGGCTGGGCCGACAAAACGGTGACCTGCGCCCCAAGCTCGCGAAAAACGTTTGGCGCGACCTTGTAAGTAGCGCCATGAGCACAGTCGATCACCACCTTCAGGCCAGCGAAATCAGTACTGGTCGGCACGCTGCTTTTACAAAATTCGATATAACGGCCGGCAGCGTCATTGATACGCGAAACCTTGCCCAGCTTTTCCGACTCGACGACTGTCATTGGCGCGTCGAGCAACTCCTCGATCATCAACTCGATCTCGTCAGGCAGCTTCGTCCCCTGACCAGAGAAAAATTTGATGCCGTTGTCGTAGTGCGGATTATGCGACGCGCTGATAACGATGCCGGCCTCCGCATGGAAAGTACGGGTCAGGTAAGCAATTGCGGGCGTAGGCATTGGCCCCAACAGCATGACGTCGGCACCGGCAGCAGAAAGACCCGCCTCAAGTGCAGACTCGAACATATAACCAGAAATACGCGTGTCCTTGCCTACCAGAATGCGGCACGCACCAAGACGCCGAAACGCCATGCCCGCCGCCCAACCGAGTTTCAGCATGAATTCGGGAGTGATAGGGAATTGCCCCACTCGACCACGAATGCCGTCGGTTCCGAAGTATTTCTTGGTAATCATGGATGCTCCAATATTCTTATTGCGCCGCTTCGACCGCGGCAATCATCCGCACGACATCAACCGTTTCGGCGACGTCATGCACACGTAGAATTCTTGCGCCCTTGGTCATCGCCAATGCAGCGAGAGCAAGACCACCAAACAGACGCTCGCCAACCGGACGCCCCAACGCACCACCAATCATGCTCTTGCGCGATACGCCAACCAAGAGTGGACGGCCTAGCGCATGCAGTTCCTGCATGTGCTTGAACAAGCTCAGGTTGTGATCAAGGCTCTTGGCAAAGCCAAAACCCGGATCGAGGATAATGCGCTCTTCAGGAATGCCAGCAGCACTGCAACGCCCCATCTGCTCGCGCAAAAAGGCGCCAACTTCCCGGACCAGATCGTCGTACCGAGGATCATCCTGCATATCACCCGGCTCGCCACGCATGTGCATCAAGCACACTGGCAGCCCGGTGGCAGCCGCTGCATCCAAGGCACCATCACGACGCAACGAGCGAACGTCATTGATCAAACCTGCACCCAGTCGGGCAGTTTCACGAATGACAGCCGGCGTGGAGGTATCCACAGAGATGATGACGTCCAGCTCACGACTCACAGCCTCTACGACAGGGGCCACGCGTTCGAGCTCTTCGATGGGTGAAACTGCGCGCGCCCCGGGACGAGTGGACTCGCCACCCACATCAATCAGCGTAGCCCCCGCAGCAACCATCGCTTCGGCATGCCGCAGAGCAGCATCGAGATGGGTGTAGCGACCACCATCGGAGAAGGAATCGGGAGTTGCGTTGAGGATGCCCATAACATGCGTACGGGACAAATCAAGAACCCGGTTGCCGCAAGGCAACCGGGTTGGGTACAGCACAGAGTTCATGTCAGGCCTTAGTGTTCAGCAGCAGGGCCACCGATCGGGGCTTCCGGACGAACATCCGGAGGTGTCACCGGAGTACCAGGGGTACCCGAGCCACCTTCCCAATCGCGCGGCTCGCGCGGAGTACGGCCTGCCATAATATCGTCGATCTGCTCGGCATCAATCGTTTCGTATTTCATCAACGCATCTGCCATCGCGTCTAGCTTTTCACGATTGTCGGTGAGGATCTGTTTGGCAGTGCCGTAGCACTGATCAATGATGCTGCGCACCTCGGAGTCGATCAAACGAGAGGTATCAGCCGACAAACCGCTGCTGGTACCACCGCCACCACGACCCAGGTAGCCTTGATCTTCGTCTTCACCGTACAGAAGAGGACCCAGTTTCTCCGAAAGGCCCCACTTGGTCACCATGTTCCGGGCAATCTGACTGGCCCGCATGATGTCGTTGGAAGCGCCGGTGGTGACACCGTCAAAGCCAAGGGTCATTTCTTCAGCAATCCGACCGCCGTACAACGAGCAGATCTGGCTGATGAGAGCACGCTTGGACAGGCTGTAACGATCTTCCTCAGGGAGGAACATGGTCACACCCAGGGCACGACCACGTGGAATGATCGAAACCTTGTAAACCGGATCATGCTCTGGCACCACACGACCCACGATCGCGTGACCCGCTTCGTGATAAGCCGTATTGCGCTTCTCTTTCTCGGACATGACCATGGATTTGCGCTCAGCGCCCATCATGATTTTGTCTTTGGCGAGCTCAAACTCTTTCATCTCAACGATGCGCTTACCGGTACGGGCAGCGAACAGCGATGCTTCGTTGACCAAGTTGGCAAGATCGGCACCGGAGAAGCCTGGCGTACCACGAGCAATCACACCCGCATTTACGTCATCGCCCATTGGTACTTTACGCATGTGAACCTTGAGGATCTGCTCACGACCACGAATGTCTGGCAAACCGACCACAACCTGGCGGTCAAAACGACCAGGACGCAACAGAGCCGGGTCAAGCACGTCAGGACGGTTGGTGGCGGCAATGACGATGATGCCGTCATTCATTTCGAAACCATCCATCTCTACCAGCAACTGGTTGAGAGTCTGCTCACGCTCGTCGTGACCACCGCCCATGCCAGCACCACGATGGCGACCTACAGCGTCGATTTCGTCGATGAAGATGATGCACGGAGCGTGTTTCTTGGCTTGCTCGAACATGTCGCGAACACGGCTTGCACCGACACCCACGAACATTTCAACGAAGTCAGAGCCGGAAATCGTGAAGAACGGTACTTTCGCTTCGCCTGCAATCGCTTTCGCCAGCAAGGTCTTACCGGTACCTGGCGGACCAACCATCAGCACACCGCGAGGGATACGACCGCCCAGGCGCTGGAACTTGCCCGGATCGCGAAGGAACTCAACCAGCTCACCCACTTCTTCCTTGGCTTCGTCGCAACCCGCAACGTCAGCCAAAGTGGTCTTGACCTGATCTTCGGAGAGCAGGCGTGCCTTGCTCTTGCCGAAGCTCATCGGGCCACCTTTGCCTCCCGCGCCACCTTGCATCTGGCGCATGAAGAACATGAACACGGCAATAATAACCAGAATCGGGAAGCTGGCTACCAGCAACTGGGTCCAGATGCTTTGCTGCTCTGGCTGCTTGCCTTCAACAACCACGTTGTTGTTGACCAGATCACCAATCAGACCATTGTCCTGGATTGCCGGACGAATGGTTTTGAAGGTATCGCCATCGCTGCGCTTGCCCGTGATGACGTAGCCATCCACTGCAACTTTCTCGACCTTGCCATCCTTGACCTGCTGGATGAACTCGGAATAGTTGAGGGTCTGCGGCTCGTTAGGGCTGGAGAAGTTGTTCATCACCGTCACAAGGACAGCCGCGATGATCAACCACAGGATCAAATTCTTTGCCATATCGTTCAATTAGCTACCCTCTGAAGCAAGCTCCACGCAGAGCGTGCCTCGCATGATATTCACCGGCCTAACTTACTACAGAACCTACAGATGTGGCAGGCGCCGTCTGTAACCCTTTGTGAAACTTTGACTACACGATGCTCGGTGATGCTGCATCGACATGGCCATTTAAAAAAAACTATCGCCGCATCTCAAAGAATCAAAGACGCTCATCACTCGCCGAGCCTTCAATGCCGCGAAAGCCACGCCCCAATAAATACTGCTCACGGGAGCGATCACGCGAAGACAACGGCTTGCGCATCTGGACCTTATCGAACAGCTTGCGAATGTCCTTGTGGTACACGTCAAAGCCTTCACCCTGGAAAACCTTGATCAAAAAATCACCACCTGGACGCAAAACCCGCCCGGCAAGATCGAGTGCCAACTCGCAAAGGAACATTGCGCGGGGCATGTCGACAGCGCTCAGTCCACTCATATTGGGGGCCATATCTGAAATCACAAGGTCTACCTGTGTATTACCGACAGCTTCCAGAATTTGTGCCAGCACTGCATCCTCAGTGAAATCCCCTTGAATAAAGGTGACATCAGGGATGCTGTCCATTTCAAGAATGTCGGATGCAATCAAACGACCTTGACCACCAATCAGACGACTGGTCACCTGAGACCAACCTCCGGGTGCCGCACCGAGGTCGATTACGGTCATGCCAGGACGGATGATTTTGTCCTTTTCCTGAATCTCGAGCAGCTTGTAGCTGGCTCGTGAACGATAGCCGTCCTTTTGCGCCATTTTGACGTATTTGTCGTCGAAGTGTTCTTTAAGCCAGTTATGACTTGTCTTGGAACGGGCCACAGGGCACCTCAAAAATAATCGAGTCGTGATTAAGTGGGCGGTCCCGGACTCGCTCGGGTAAACTGGCCGCCGCTTTTTACAAGATCAGACGCAGAGGTCAGATTATGCCGCTCACTCAAGAGCAGAAGAAACAGTACAAATCCATTGGCCACCACCTGAAACCGGTATTGATCGTGGCTGACAATGGTTTGACCGAAGGTGTGCTCGCCGAACTGGAGCGCGCACTGAGCGATCACGAGCTGATCAAGATCAAACTCAACATCCTGGACCGCGAAAGCCGCCTTCAAGCCATTGCCGAACTGTGCAAGGCCGGATCTGCGGATCTTGTGCAGGTCATCGGCAAGATGGCGCTGATCTACCGCAAGAACCCAAAGGTAAACAAGCAGCTCTCCAACGTCCACCGCGCAGTTTGATACAAACAGACCAGGGCCGCCTCAGCGCGCCCTGGTGCTGCTCCCCGGCGCAGGTTGCAAGACCAGCAGCAAACCGGACATTCCCAACGCCAGATAACTCAGCAACTGCCAGCTCACCGCATCCGGTAACCAGAACCGCATGCCGAAATAGCTGATTGCCGACAGTATTGCGACGAACAGCAATTGTCCGCGCAAGTCCCGCCAAATATCTGCAAACCTTTCAACACCGAGCAATACTGCCAGTTGCAGGATTGCACATGACATCGCAACCCCCACCAGCAATGCACCGGACTGACCGGTGAGCTCATTGATCAACAACGGCGCCAGACCGGTTTGGTCCAGCACCGCCAGCAAAGCCAAATGCAGCAAAACCATGCCGCCGACCCAAAACGTCTGGGCCAGCTGCCAGATCAGTGTGCCCGCTGAAAACGGGCGACCTGATTCAAATGTGGCGGACTTCAACAATCTCGTACTCGATAACGCCACCCGGCGTCTTCACGGCAACTACATCGCCCTCTTCCTTGGCAATCAAGGCACGGGCCAATGGTGAACCTACCGAAATCTTGCCGAGTTTAAAGTCAGCCTCATCCTCACCCACAATGTGGTAAGTGACGCGCTCATCCGTCTCGACGTTGGCGATTTCCACGGTCGTGCCGAAAATTACTTTGCCGGTGTGAGGGATGGTCGTGACATCAATGACGACCTGATTCTGAATCCGGCCTTCAATGTCACGAATCCGCGCCTCAACCATACCCTGCTGCTCACGGGCAGCGTGGTACTCGGCGTTTTCCTTCAGGTCACCCAGTTCGCGAGCGGTGCCAATGTCCTGGCTGAGCTTTGGACGGACGACCTTGGTCAGGTGAGTCAGTTCTTCCTCCAGGGCTTTCGCGCCCTGGACTGTCATTGGGTATTTGATCATGCCTTCAATCCTGCATGTAGATCCTGCAAGCGACGCACGGTCTTTTCCGGACCGAATTTCAGCGCTTCGCAGATAGCCTCGCCCGCAGCAATCGTAGTGGTGCAGTAGATTTTGTGCTGTAGGGCATTGCGACGAATGGAGTAAGAATCAGCGATCGACTGACGACCTTCGGTCGTGTTGATGATCAGCGTGACTTCGTCATTCTTGATCATGTCGACCACGTGCGGACGACCTTCGGTAACTTTGTTGACGCGACGCACCTTCAGGCCTGCGGCTTCAATAAGTTTGGCAGTGCCGGCCGTGGCAACGATCTCGAAACCGAGGTTGATCAGGTCTCGCGCAACGCCAGCCACCAAAGGCTTGTCGTCGTCACGCACACTGATAAACGCAGTGCCGCCAGTTGGCAGTACTTCGCTGGCACCCATCTGGGCTTTGGCGAATGCTTCTCCGAAGGTATCACCCACACCCATCACTTCACCGGTCGACTTCATCTCTGGGCCAAGGATCGGGTCAACGCCAGGGAATTTGGCGAATGGGAACACCGCCTCTTTCACGCTGTAGAAGTTCGGGATGATTTCTTTGGTGAAGTTCAGCTCTTTCAGGGTCTTACCAGCCATGACGCGAGCAGCGATCATTGCCAGGGAAACACCGATGCATTTGGAAACGAACGGCACGGTACGCGAGGCACGCGGGTTCACTTCAATGACGTAGATGTCTTCACCCTGCAACGCCAACTGCACGTTCATCAGGCCGACTACGCCCAACTCCAGAGCCATTTTCTTGACCTGCTCGCGCATTTCGTCCTGGATATGAGCCGGGAGCGAGTACGGAGGCAGGGAGCAAGCCGAGTCACCGGAGTGAACACCCGCCTGTTCAATGTGCTGCATGATCGCGCCGATCACCACGTCAGTACCGTCGCATACTGCATCGACGTCCATTTCAATGGCGCAATTCAGGAAGTGGTCCAGCAGCACCGGGCTGTCATTGGATACTTGAACCGCTTCGCGCAGGTAGCGCTTGAGCTCGTCTTCCTGATAAACGATTTCCATCGCACGGCCGCCCAATACGTAGGACGGACGAACAACCAGCGGATAACCGATCTTGGCAGCAGCGCGAATCGCTTCGTCTTCGCTACGCACGGTGGCGTTTGGCGGCTGACGCAGGTTCAGACGCTCAACCATTTGCTGGAAGCGCTCACGATCTTCTGCACGGTCAATAGCGTCAGGGCTGGTGCCGATGATTGGTACGCCGGCCGCTTCAAGGGCGCGAGCCAGTTTCAGAGGGGTCTGGCCGCCGTACTGAACGATGACGCCTTTAGGCTTCTCGACGCGGACGATTTCCAGCACGTCTTCCAGGGTCACTGGTTCGAAGTACAGGCGATCAGAAGTGTCGTAGTCGGTAGACACGGTTTCCGGGTTGCAGTTGACCATGATGGTCTCGTACCCGTCTTCGCGCAGGGCCAGAGCCGCATGCACACAGCAGTAGTCGAACTCGATACCCTGGCCGATACGGTTAGGACCGCCACCCAGGATCATGATTTTGTCGCGACCCGTCGGTGCAGCTTCGCACTCTTCTTCGTACGTCGAGTACAGGTAAGCAGTGTCGGTCGCGAACTCGGCTGCGCAGGTGTCGACGCGCTTGTAGACCGGGAACACTTCCAGCTTGTGGCGATGAGTGCGCAGGTTCTTCTCGGTAACACCCAGCAGTTTGGCCAGACGCGCATCGGAGAAGCCTTTACGCTTGAGGCGGAACATCAGGCTGTGATCAATGGCAGACAGCCCCAGAGTCTTGACCTTCTCTTCTTCCTTGATCAGGTCTTCGATCTGCACCAGGAACCAAGGATCGATCATGTTCATGGCGAAGATTTCTTCGACGGTCATGCCCGCGCGGAAAGCATCAGCCACGTACCAGATACGCTCAGCACCCGGAACGGTCAGCTCACGCTTGAGGGTGCTCATGCTTTCCGGATTGCTCAGGTCCAGCTTTGGATCAAGACCGCAGACACCGACTTCCAGGCCACGCAGAGCTTTCTGCAGGGATTCCTGGAAGGTGCGGCCGATTGCCATGACTTCACCGACCGACTTCATCTGCGTGGTCAGGCGAGCGTCAGCCTTGGAGAACTTCTCGAAGGCAAAGCGTGGCAGCTTGGTAACAACGTAGTCGATCGAAGGCTCGAAAGACGCTGGAGTCTTGCCGCCGGTGATTTCGTTTTGCAGTTCGTCGAGGGTGTAACCGATAGCCAGTTTGGCGGCGACGCGAGCAATCGGGAAACCCGTCGCTTTCGAAGCCAGTGCCGAGGAACGCGATACACGCGGGTTCATCTCGATCACAACCATACGGCCAGTGTTCGGGCAGATGCCGAACTGAACGTTGGAGCCGCCGGTTTCAACACCGATCTCACGCAGTACCGCCAACGAGGCGTTACGCATGATCTGGTATTCCTTGTCGGTCAGCGTCTGCGCTGGCGCAACAGTGATCGAGTCACCGGTGTGCACACCCATCGGGTCAAAGTTCTCGATGGAGCAGACGATGATGCAGTTGTCCTTTTTGTCACGGACAACTTCCATTTCATATTCTTTCCAGCCGATCAGCGATTCGTCGATCAGCAGTTCCTTGGTCGGCGACAGGTCCAGACCACGGGTGCAGATTTCCTCGAACTCTTCACGGTTGTAAGCGATACCGCCACCGGTGCCGCCCATGGTGAAGGACGGACGGATGATGCAAGGGAAGCCCAGCTTCTCGAGCACGGCATTGGCTTCTTCCATGGAGTGGGCGATACCCGAGCGCGGGCAGTCCAGACCGATGGATTTCATGGCTTTGTCGAAACGCGAGCGGTCTTCAGCCTTGTCGATGGTGTCGGCATTGGCGCCGATCATCTCAACGCCAAACTTGGCCAGAACGCCTTCACGCTCCAGATCCAGCGCGCAGTTCAGAGCAGTCTGACCACCCATGGTTGGCAGCACGGCGTCTGGACGCTCTTTTTCGATGATCTTGGCAACGGTCTGCCATTTGATCGGTTCGATGTAGGTCGCGTCGGCCATCGCCGGGTCGGTCATGATGGTCGCTGGGTTGGAGTTCACCAGAATGACGCGATAACCCTCTTCGCGCAGGGCTTTACAAGCCTGAGCGCCAGAGTAGTCGAATTCACAGGCCTGACCGATCACGATAGGACCGGCGCCGAGAATCAGGATGCTTTTAATGTCTGTACGTTTTGGCATGGTTTGTCACTCAAATCCGTAGGTCAGTCGGCAAGCCGTCTTGAACTTCTTTGCAGCGGCTGGGCGGTCTTCGCCGGACGTTTGCCCAGGTCCAGCCCAGCGCTGCGCGTTACATTCTCAAGGCAACCGTTCAGCGTCGCTTGGCCATGGTTTCGATGAAGCGATCAAACAGCGGAGCCACGTCAGTCGGGCCCGGGCTTGCTTCAGGGTGACCCTGAAAGCTGAACGCATCCTTATCGGTACGCTCGATGCCTTGGAGGCTGCCGTCGAACAGCGACTTGTGGATCGCACGAACGTTGGCCGGCAGTGTTGCCTCATCCACCGCAAAACCGTGGTTCTGGCTAGTGATCATCACTACGCCGGTGTCCAGGTCCTGTACCGGGTGGTTGGCACCGTGGTGACCGTGACCCATTTTCACCGTCTTGGCACCGGATGCCAGAGCCAACAGTTGGTGGCCGAGGCAGATACCGAATACCGGAATGTCGGTTTCCAGCACTTCCTTGATCGCCTGAATGGCATAGTCGCAAGGCTCAGGGTCGCCAGGGCCGTTGGACAGGAATACACCGTCAGGCTTATAGGCGAGTACTTCACTGGCTGGCGTTTGAGCCGGAACGACGGTTACGCGGCAGCCGCGCTCGACCAGCATGCGCAGGATGTTGACCTTGACGCCGTAATCATAGGCTACGACGTGGTACGGCAATTCGGATGCGGCAATTTCAGGGCAGGTGTCGGTCTTCAAGGACCAGACGCTGGAGCGCCACTCGTAGGATTCCTTGACGCTGACAACTTTCGCCAGGTCCATGCCTTTCAGGCCCGGGAAGCCGCGCGCTGCGGCGATGGCTGCTTCTTCGGAAATGTTGTCACCGGCCATGATGCAGCCGTTCTGTGCGCCTTTCTCACGCAGGATGCGGGTCAGGCGACGGGTGTCGATCCCAGCGATTGCCACAACATTGTTGGCTTTCAGGTAATCATCCAGCGACATCTTGTTACGCCAGTTGCTGGCAACCAGCGGCAGATCACGAATGACCAGACCAGCAGACCAGACGCGATCAGACTCAGCGTCTTCAGGTGTAGTGCCGGTGTTACCGATATGCGGGTAAGTCAGAGTAACGATTTGCTGGGCATAGGAAGGATCGGTAAGGATTTCCTGATAGCCGGTCATGGCAGTGTTAAACACTACCTCACCAACGGTTTGACCGTCGGCTCCAATGGCTTCGCCGCGAAAAATGCTGCCATCAGCAAGGGCGAGTATGGCTGGCTTAGTCAAGAAGACCTCCCGTAAGTAAAGCCTGAAAGGGCATTCGCAGGTTGCAAAAAAGCGGAATGACGTAGTTACGTCACCCCGCTTTCTTATAGAATCATCTGCGCGCTTTTAGTGGACACACTAAAGCTGTAGCTTACAGAAAAAGGCTTTTTTGGTCTACCGCCAATGAGGCGAAATGACGAGGGAATGCGACAGAAGTTCCCTGGAAAGGATAAAACAGAGGCGCAACACCCTTAACTCTAGGGTTGCGCCTCTTTTGCAGCCGTCAATCAGTGCAGATCAAGCACGTCCTGCATGTCATACAGACCCGCCTCGCGACCCTCAAGCCACATTGCCGCCCTGACTGCGCCCTTAGCGAAAGTCATGCGGCTGGACGCCTTGTGTGTAATCTCGACGCGCTCGCCTTCGGAGGCAAACAAGACGGTGTGATCACCCACAACGTCACCGGCTCGAATAGTCGCAAAACCAATGGTCTGACGATCACGGGCACCGGTCTGACCTTCACGACCGTAGACAGCAACCTTTTCCAGATCACGACCCAGCGCATTGGCAACCACCTCACCCAATCGCAGCGCCGTACCGGACGGTGCGTCGACCTTGTGACGGTGGTGCGCCTCAATGATTTCGATATCGACATCATCACCCAGCACGCGAGCAGCAGTGTCGAGCAACTTCAGGCAAAGATTCAGACCGACGCTGAAGTTGGCGGCGAAGACGATCGGAATCTCTTTGCCCGCTTCGGCAATACGCTGCTTTTCTTCAGCCGTAAAACCCGTGGTGCCAATGATCATGGCCTTGCCTGCCTTACGGCAGAACGCCAGATTTTTCAGCGTCACCGAAGGGTGCGTAAAGTCGATCAGCACATCGAACTCATCAGCCACTTTGGCCAGATCACCCGACAGCGGAACGCCGATACGACCCAGCGCAGCCAATTCGCCAGCGTCAGCGCCAACCAGCGTGCTGTCAGGCCGATCGATCGCCGCTGTCAGACCAGCGCCCGGCGCCTGCTGAACAGCCTCGATCAAAATCTTACCCATGCGCCCGGCGGCGCCCATCACAGCAATACGTCGCATGTCCTGCTCCCGTTACAAATCGCCGAAGAAACGCTTCACACCGTCAAACCAGCCAGTGGCTTTCGGGGAGTGAGAACTGTCGCCTTCCAGCGTTGAGCGGAACTCTTCAAGCAGTTCACGCTGACGACGGCCCAGATTAACCGGAGTCTCGACAGCAACGCGGCACATCAAATCACCCGCACCACCGCCACGCACCGGAGCGACACCCTTGCCACGCAAACGGAACTGCTTGCCGGTCTGGGTACCCTCAGGGATCTTCAGTTTGACGCGACCATCCAGTGTTGGCACTTCCAGCTCACCACCCAGGGCGGCGTCAGTGAAGCTGATCGGCACTTCGCAGAACAGATGCTTGCCGTCACGCTGGAAGATCGCGTGCTCGCGCACGTTGATCACCACGTACAGGTCACCCGTTGGCCCACCTTGCGTACCCGCCTCGCCTTCGCCGGAAAGACGAATACGATCGCCGGTATCAACCCCAGGCGGTACTTTCACAGCGAGGGTCTTGTACTCTTCGACGCGGCCTTCGCCATGGCAGGAATCGCACGGATCGGAAATGATCTTGCCGTTGCCGTGGCAGCGCGGACAAGTTTGCTGCACCGAGAAGAAACCTTGCTGCATGCGAACCTGGCCAATACCACCACAGGTCGGGCACGTAACAGGCGAGGAGCCTTTCTTGGCACCCGAACCGTCGCAAGGCTTGCAGTTAACCAGCGTCGGAACGCGGATATTGACCGAGGTGCCGCGCACGGCCTCTTCGAGGTTCAGCTCAAGGGTGTAGCGCAGATCGCTGCCACGCTGAGCGCCGCCACGACCACCGCCACCGCCCCGGCCACCGCCGAAGAAGTCACTGAACACATCGCCGAAAATGTCGGAGAAGTTCGCACCGCCCGCGCCACCGCCAAAACCGCCGCCCCCCATGCTTGGGTCGACGCCAGCATGACCATACTGGTCGTAGGCTGCGCGCTTGCTGGCATCGGACAGAACTTCGTAGGCCTCGTTGGCCTCTTTGAACAGTTCTTCCGACGCTTTGTCATCAGGATTGCGATCAGGGTGATGCTTCATCGCCAGACGACGATAAGCTTTCTTCAGATCAGCCTCGCTGGAGCCTCGCTCCACCCCCAATACTTCGTAATAGTCACGCTTAGCCATAAATTCTTCCGCACTCTTGAGGACGTCCGGCAAAACCCTCCTGAGCCTTGCCAAACTCGTTGAGCCCCATACAGGCCCGGACCCAACTCACGTCAATTCAACGATCCTGGTCTTCATTTCACCGGCCAGACTGACCGGGAAAGCGGCAGAACAAGCCGTATGCAGGAGCATGACGACCTTGCCACATCGGCTTGCGGTACATACCGCAGGCCGCAAAAAATTCGTCTGTTCCAGACACGCCAACGCGGGAGCAAGCTCCCGCGCGGCGACATCCTACCAGCGACCGCCCGAAAACGGTCAACTGGCTTGCAAGTGAGCCTGCGCTTACTTGTTTTCTTTTACTTCTTCAAACTCTGCATCGACAACGTCGTCAGCAGGCTTGGTTTCTTCCTTCGCAGCCTGGGCACCCGCTTCCGGTTGCTCTGCCTGCTCGGCGTACATCTTCTGAGCCACTGGCGCGGAAACCTTGGACAGCTCTTCGACTTTGGCGTCGATGGCAGCCTTGTCGTCGCCTTTGACAGCAGCTTCAAGAGCAACCAGCGCAGCTTCGATCGCAGTTTTTTCT
Source organism: Pseudomonas caspiana (assembly GCF_002158995.1). GTDB lineage: Bacteria > Pseudomonadota > Gammaproteobacteria > Pseudomonadales > Pseudomonadaceae > Aquipseudomonas > Aquipseudomonas caspiana. Next base: position 64,838 of record NZ_LOHF01000007.1, read on the forward strand.
TCTGCGGTCACTTTGTCGCCCGCGTCGGAGATCATTTTGCGAGTCGAGTGAACCAGTGCGTCGCCCTGGTTACGCGCGGTCGCCAGCTCTTCGAACTTGCGGTCTTCTTCAGTGTTGGCTTCAGCATCACGGATCATTTGCTGAATTTCTTCGTCCGACAGACCGGAGTTAGCCTTGATCACGATCGACTGCTGCTTGCCGGTCGCCTTGTCTTTGGCGCCTACGTGCAGGATGCCGTTGGCATCGATGTCGAACGTTACTTCGATCTGTGGAACGCCACGCGGTGCTGGTGGAATCTCGGCCAGGTCGAACTTGCCCAGGGACTTGTTCTGAGCGGCCTGCTTACGCTCACCTTGCAGCACGTGGATGGTCACGGCGTTCTGGTTGTCGTCAGCAGTGGAGAACACTTGCGATTTCTTGGTAGGAATCGTGGTGTTCTTGTCGATCAGAGCAGTCATCACACCGCCCATGGTTTCGATACCCAGGGTCAGCGGGCTAACGTCCAGCAGCAGAACGTCTTTAACGTCGCCAGCCAATACTGCGCCCTGAATAGCAGCACCCATCGCAACTGCTTCGTCCGGGTTAACGTCCTTACGAGCTTCTTTACCGAAGAACTCGGTCACTTTCTGCTGTACCAACGGCATGCGAGTCTGGCCACCGACCAGGATCACGTCGTTGATTGCGCTGATGTCGATACCGGAGTCTTTCAACGCGAGACGGCAAGGCTCGATAGTGCGCTGAACCAGGTCTTCAACCAGCGATTCCAGCTTGGCGCGCGAGATCTTCACGTTCAAGTGCTTTGGACCGGTTGCGTCTGCAGTGATGTACGGCAGGTTAACGTCGGTCGAATTGCTCGAGGACAGCTCGATCTTGGCTTTCTCAGCGGCTTCTTTCAGGCGCTGCATCGCCAGCGGGTCACCCTTGAGGTTCATGCCGCTTTCTTTCTTGAATTCGTCAACGAGGTAGTCGATCAGACGGATGTCGAAGTCTTCACCACCCAGGAACGTGTCACCGTTGGTTGCCAACACTTCAAACTGGTGCTCGCCATCAACTTCCGCGATTTCGATAACCGAAACGTCGAAAGTACCGCCACCCAGGTCATAAACGATGACAGTGTGGTCGCCCTTCGCTTTGTCCATACCGTAAGCCAGAGCGGCTGCGGTTGGTTCGTTGATGATACGTTTTACGTCCAGACCGGCAATACGACCGGCGTCTTTGGTGGCCTGACGCTGGCTGTCGTTGAAGTAAGCCGGAACGGTGATCACCGCTTCGGTTACTGCTTCGCCCAAGTAGTCTTCAGCGGTTTTCTTCATCTTCTTCAGAATTTCCGCAGAAATCTGAGGAGGCGACATTTTCTTGCCGTTGACTTCAACCCATGCGTCGCCATTGTCAGCTTTGGCGATTTTGTACGGGACCATCTGAATGTCTTTCTGAACGACTTCTTCTTCGAACTTACGACCGATCAGACGCTTTACCGCGTACAGGGTGTTGTGCGGGTTGGTGACCGCCTGACGCTTGGCCGATTGGCCTACCAGAATCTCGCCATCGTTGGCATAAGCGATGATCGAAGGTGTGGTACGAGCGCCTTCGGCGTTCTCGATAACCTTGACGGTGCCGTTTTCCAGAATGGAGACGCAGGAGTTGGTGGTCCCCAGGTCAATACCGATAATTCTGCCCATCTTTGAATCTCCCGAAATTTTGAATTTGGTTGCCGCAACTGCGTTTACAAATTGCGGTAGCTCTTAAACGCTTGGCCTATAAATGGGGGCCAGACAGCTGATTTCAAGCCTGCTCATCAATTGATGGCTGAACAGGCGATGGAGCCTTGCTGACCACGACCATGGCCGGGCGCAGCAGGCGACCATTAAGCTGGTAGCCCTTCTGAAACACTTTCAAAACGCTGTTTGGTTCAACATCTGCGCTTTCCTGCATGGCCATTGCCTGATGGTGCTCGGCATTGAATGGCTGGCCATGCGGATCAATCGCTTCAAGGTTGTAACGCTTGAGCGTGTCGCCAAACATTTTCAGCGTCAGCTCGATACCTTCACGCATCGGACGAATGCTTTCGTCGTCCGGGCTGGACAGGTCCAGACCACGCTCAAGGCTGTCCACGATCGGCAGCAAGTCACTCGCAAACTTCTCAAGTGCAAACTTGTGAGCCTTTTCTACATCCTGTTCTGCACGGCGGCGGACGTTCTGCAAATCCGCAGCCACACGCAGGGACTGGTCCTGTGCCGCAGCCAGCTGCTCTTCGAGCACTTGCACGCGGGTGACCAATTCTTCACCGGTAACCGCTTCGGCAGCCTGGTCCTGGGTCTGCGCATCCAGATTCTGTTCGTCAGCCATAGATTTCTCCTTTCAATACGTCCGCGACCTCAAATCGCGCTTCTGCCCCCCTATATGGGAGCGGAATTTTCAGCTTCAAGAGCAAATTTCAACAGATCGACAAAAGTCCTCACAAAACCTCCGGCCAAAGCCAAGTCCTTATCGCACTTGAACAAATCGCCAAATGGACTAAAAAAAGCTTGCTCCCGAACGAATCGAGCTAAATCAGGGCATTGTCACCGACAAATAAAACACTGTATAAATAACCAGACTTATCGCTTGGGAGCCACTCCATGCTGGTGCACCTTTCCGTACATAACTACGCCATCGTTGAACATCTCGATCTTGAGCTGGACCGCGGCATGAGCGTGATCACCGGTGAAACCGGGGCTGGTAAATCGATCATGCTCGACGCCCTCGGCCTGACCCTGGGCGACAGAGCCGACAGCGGCGTGGTTCGGCCCGGCGCGGATAAGGCAGACATTCTGGCGACCTTCGATCTGGTCGACATTCCCGAAGCGCAAACCTGGCTGCAAGAGCGTGATCTGGACAACGACGGCCCGTGCATCCTGCGCAGGGTCATCACCGCCGAAGGTCGCTCGCGCTCCTACATCAATGGCACGCCCTGCCCTCAAGGTGACTTGAAAGCACTGGGTGAGCTGTTGATCGACATTCACAGCCAGCACGAACATCAATCGCTGCTCAAGACTGACACTCACCGTCGTCTGCTGGATGAGTACGCAGGCGCCACTGATCTTGCCCGCCAGGTACAGCTTGCCGCCCAGCGCTGGCGGCAGACCCGCCAGGAGCTGGACAAACTCTCCAACTCCGGCGACGAGCAACGCGCGCGCCATCAGCTTCTGAGCTATCAGCTTGAAGAACTGGAAAGCCTCAGCCTTGGCGAGAATGAGCTGGAGCAGCTTGAGCAGGAACAGAAAACCCTGACCAACGCCGAAAGCCTGCTGAGTATTTGCCGTCAGGTGGTCGAGCAGTGCAGCGAGAACGATTCCGGGAATGTATTGAACGCGCTGACCGCCAGCCTGCATCGCCTTGGCAGCGTCAATGACTCGCCGACCGCTTTGAGCGAAGCCACCAATCTGCTGTCCAGCGCACAGATTCAGGTAGAAGAAGCGGTCGGCGAACTCAACCGCTTCCTTGATCACTTCGACGCTGATCCGGCTCGCCTGCAGCAGCTTGAAGAACGTCTCGACGCCATCTATACCCTGGCGCGCAAACATCGCATCCAGCCGACGGAGGTCGCAACGCTTCAACAGAAGCTGCTGGACGAGATCGAAACACTGAATGCCAACGACGAAGCGATCGAGCGACTGGAAAATGAATTGTCGTCGTTCGCACGTCACTATAAAGAGAAGGCCCGGGAACTGAGCGACCTGCGCCATCGCGCAGCACCGGAACTGGCAGCTGCCGTGGAGCACGAAATCCAGCGCCTTGGCATGCCCGGCGGACGGTTCAGCATCGAGCTCAAGGCCAACCCCGAGAAAGAATTGCTGCCCAACGGCCTTGAACAGGTTGAACTGCTGGTTAGCGCCAACCCTGGCCAGCCGCTCAAAGCGCTGGCCAAAGTGGCGTCGGGCGGTGAGCTCTCAAGGATCAGCCTCGCGATTCAGGTGATCACTGCGCAGACATCTCGAGTACCGACATTGGTCTTCGACGAAGTGGATGTCGGGATCGGCGGCCCCACGGCTGAAATCGTCGGCCAATTGCTGCGACGCCTGGGTGATCGCGGGCAAGTCATGACGGTGACTCACTTGCCGCAGGTAGCAGCGCAGGGACACCAGCATCTGTTTGTGCACAAAGTCCGCGACAGCGAAGCAACCCGCACTGCTGTATCAAAACTGAGCAAGAATGAGCGTATCGAAGAAGTCGCGAGGATGCTGGGCGGGATCGACCTGACCAAAGAATCGCTGGCCCATGCGAAGAAAATGGTCGTGACAGCCAAGAGCTGATGACGCTTATTCATGACGTGGGACCGGCTTCAGCCGGGAAGAGGCCTGACCAGCCGCTGCATGTGCGTCGTCAGAAATACCGCCTTCCCGGCTAAAGCCGGTCCCACGTCGTCAGGTTCTCCAAAACGCACAAAGGCGACCCTAGGGTCGCCTTTGCTGATTGCATCAAAAAAGACTTAGGCCTTTTTCATGCGCACATAGAGCACCAAGTTGTGATCCACCAACTCGAAGCCGTGCCGCTCGACAATCGCTTTCTGAAGCTTTTCGATTTCTTCGTCGAAGAACTCGATCACTTCTCCGGATTCCACGTTGACCATATGGTCGTGGTGGCCGCCGTCAGCCAGTTCGAATACCGCATGTCCACCGTCGAAATTGTGGCGAACCACTAATCCGGCCGCTTCGAATTGGGTCAGTACACGGTAAACCGTGGCCAGTCCGACGTCCTCGCTAGCTTCCATCAGTGCCTTGTAAACATCCTCGGCACTCATGTGGCGCTGCTCGGCGGAATCGAGCATCTGTAGTATTTTGACCCGTGGCAGGGTCACTTTAAGTCCGGCTTTTCGTAGTTCGCTATTTTCAACCATGGTCAGCTTTCTCGCAGACGCTGCTTCGCAGCTTCTCTTAATGCAGGTATGATCGGGGTTTACGTTGTCCCAGCCAAGATAGTGGAAGTCGCCCACCGATGCAAAACACCAAGCTCCTGCTAACCAGTTTCACCCTTGTGGGACTGCTCGCACTCGCCGGTTGTTCATTCCCCGGGGTTTACAAAATCGACATCCAGCAAGGCAATGTCGTCACGCAGGACATGATAGACCAGTTAAGGCCGGGAATGACCCGACGGCAAGTACGGTTTATCATGGGCAACCCCCTGCTGACCGATACTTTCCATGCTGATCGCTGGGATTACCTGTACAGCCTGCAGCCTGGTGGCGGTGAACGTCAGCAAGAGCGCGTATCGCTGATCTTCAATGGCAATGACCAATTGGTCAGCCTGTCCGGCGACTTCATGCCGGGCGTGAGCCGCGATGAAGCCATTCTTGGCAACGACGGCAGCTCAACTGCTACGCCAGAGCAGCCTAAAGAAGAACCTGCCAAGCCAGGCTCGCTGCTGGATCAGATCCAGCAAGACGTCGACAAAGTCGAGACCGTCCCTGTTCCTACCCAGGAACCACTGGAAGTCTCGCCGCAGTAAAAGCATTACTGCAGCAACAAAAAAGCCCGGCATGCCGGGCTTTTTGCTGTCTGCGTATCGCCAAAGAGGCTAAAGCCCGCTTTCTTTTCTGGCCTTCGCGGCTTTGGCAGCGCGCAACCGACGAATCTCCTTGGGGTCAGCCAAAAGCGGGCGATATATCTCAATCCGGTCGCCCTGCTCGACTATGCGCTCCTGACTTACAGCCTTGCCGAAAATCCCCACAGGGCACTGCGTCAGGTCCAGCTCGGGAAACTCATTGCCAAACCCTGAAATCAGCAGTGCCTGCTGAACAGTCGAGCCTGCTGGAATCTCAACGGCACGCAACAGCTGTCGATCTACTCCAGCGTGCACCACCTCGATCGTTAGCATCGCTTCAACCATGCAACTCTTTCGCTCGCTGACAGAACGCGTCCACCAGCGTATTAGCCGCCTGATTGAACAATGGCCCAAGCGTGGCGCGAACAATGGGGCCAGCGTAATCAAACGACAGGTCGAGACTGATCTTGCAGGCTTTTTCGCCCAGCGCCTTGAACGTCCAGACGCCATGCAACTGCTCGAATGGCCCTTCGACCAGATCCATCACGATGGACTGCCCAGGCACCAGCGTGTTTTTCGTAACAAAATGCTGGCTTAAACCGCCCTTGGCGATTTCCAGGCTGGCGCGCATGTGCTCCTCACTCACCTCCAGCACTTTAGCGTCAGAGCACCAAGGCAAGAATTCGGAGTAGCGCTCTACATCATTGACCAGGTCATAGAGAGCCTTGGCCGGATAGGGCAAAAGAGCGGAACGTTGAATATGCGTAGTCATGTCAGCGTCAATTCCAAAGCTGTGCGGCAAGTACATCAAGGATGCCGAACGGCGCCACATAGCGCATCAAAAAAACGTCAAAGCAAGGAGCGCCAAGGCCCGTCACCCAACCTGCGGATACTGCAAACACACGTCACCTTGGTGAACAGCGTGATGAACAAATCGACCTGGCGAGCCAGCATCGGTTCGAATGAAATATTAGTCACCTGTGCTTCAGGGCTAGAAATACTCGCCCGAAGCAGCGCGCATTGTCCGGGATTCAATCAACGCGCTCAAGCATGCAGCTTCCCGTAGCCGACATTGAAGCGAGTCCCTATAATGCGTCGCCTATGGCTAAGCTCAAGAAACACCCTACAGGGACCATCGCGCAAAATAAAAAAGCGCGTCACGATTACTTCATCGAACACAAGTTCGAGGCCGGTCTGGTCCTGGCTGGCTGGGAAGTAAAAAGTCTGCGTGCCAACAAGGTACAGCTGGTCGACAGTTACGTGCTGCTCAAAGATGGTGAGGCCTGGCTGATGGGTAGCCACATTTCGCCGTTGACGACTGCCAGCACGCACGTCATCGCTGACCCGACACGTACCCGCAAACTGTTGCTCAACCAGCGCGAGCTTGAAAAGCTGACGTCATCGGTTCAGCAGAAAGGCTATGCCTGCGTGGCTCTTTCCCTTTACTGGAAGCAGCACTTGATCAAGTGCGAAATTGCTCTGGGTAAAGGCAAGAAGGAATACGACAAGCGCCACACCGAGCGTGAGCGCGATTCCGATCGCGAGCTGCAACGTGCCGTGCGGACCAAGGGCAAGGATGATTAGGCTTAGCGCCTGATTCATTACTCTGCGAGGCTCTATTTGCAGGCGCGACCTCATGTCTGCCTGCAAATAGGGCCCTCGACGTGGGACCGGCTTTAGCCGGGAAGGCGGCATTTCTGACGACACATTTTTAGTGACTGTAACGGCCTCTTCCCGGCTAAAGCCGGTCCCACGACAGATGGGTTAGCACAGACTCAACGCCCTGTTGGTCTATCTGATCACATCCCATTCCGCCGCTCCGCCCGAGCCGTGCGTTGCGCCTGCTGCCGCACTTCTTCCAGCACTTCCTGCACGTACAGCAAATGACGACTGGAAATATCACGCGCATCGTCCGCGCGCCCTTCGATAATGGCTGTGTATAACTCCCGGTGCTGACTGATCAGCATGTCGCGGGTTTCGCTGCGCTGTTTGTACATCCCGCCAATGTTGATCACCACGTTGCGTTTGAGCAGATCGAACAACCCGCGAATGGTGTGCAGCAAAATGGCGTTATGACTCGCTTCGGCGATAGCCATATGAAAGCTCGCATCTGCTGCGCCCTCCTCTGCCCGGCTAACTTCGCCTACCCGCGTGTAGCAATCCTGCAAAGTGTCGAACGCTAACCGCAGACGCTCGCGATCCACATCCGTGGCGCGCATCGCCGCGTAGTAGGCGCAGGACGCTTCAAGCGTGTGACGGAACTCCAGCAGGTCGCGCTGCGCATCCGGGCTGCTTTCCAGCAGATGCAGCAGCGGATCGCTGAACGTCGAGCCAATGTTCTCCACTACATAATTGCCGCCGCCCTGGCGGCTGATCAACAGGCCTTTCGCGGTCAGCTTCTGGATCGCTTCGCGCAAGGAAGGCCGGGAAACACCAAATTGCTCAGCAAGCGTACGCTCGGCGGGCAAGCGCCCGCCTGACTTGAGCGTGCCCTCAAGAATCATTCGTTCAAGCTGCTCGACAATATCGTCGGACAAACGGCGCTGACGCACCTGATCAAAGCCCATCACTCTCACTCCACTTCCCCGATCGTGTTACCGGGCGCGCGTATTCTGGCTGATTGCCGCCTTTCAAGCACCCGCCAGATAGCGCCCGAAAAGCCATATCAGCGGCTCATTTAACAGGGTCTTCTACGAAAGTCGCACCACTGCAAATTGACACATCAATAGCAAGGCTTCTACGCTAGCGACTAGACATTGTAAATTGGTATTACCAATTATCCAATGCCAGTATCAGTAGCTACTCTCTACTGCGCTGCAAGAACCTTTCAAGATGATGAAAGGCTTGAACTGGTGAGCTGTGCGATTCGTTCGTCAGCGTCGGCAGGACGTCCAGTACCCTGGGCGTCAGACCGAAGCCTCGCACGTAAGACACGGAATACCGGGCCTATCCAAAAACAATTAGGGGCCTCCCATATGCAAACCTGGCAACAGCTCTATACCCCCTTGGGCAGTCTTGGCCTTTCGGCCGCCGCTGCACTCATACCCATCGTGTTTTTCTTTCTGGCATTGGCCGTCTTCAGGCTCAAAGGGCACATCGCTGGCAGCATTACGCTGGCGTTATCGGTGCTGGTCGCGATCTTCGTGTTCCAGATGCCGGCTGGCATGGCGCTCGCGGCCGCTGGATACGGGTTTGCCTATGGGCTGTGGCCCATCGCATGGATCATCGTGGCTGCGGTGTTCCTCTACAAACTGACCGTCAAAAGCGGGCAGTTCGAGATCATCCGCAGCTCCGTCATGTCCATCACCGATGACCAGCGCATCCAGGTGCTGTTGATCGCGTTTTGTTTTGGGGCCTTTCTGGAAGGCGCAGCAGGGTTCGGCGCACCGGTGGCAATTACCGCTGCGTTGCTAGTCGGCCTTGGCCTTAACCCGCTTTATGCGGCGGGCCTGTGCCTGATTGCCAACACCGCGCCGGTGGCTTTCGGCGCACTGGGCATTCCGGTGATTGTGGCGGGGCAGGTATCGGGCATCGACCCGTTCAAGATTGGCGCCATGGCGGGGCGGCAATTACCGTTCCTGTCGGTGTTCGTGCCGTTCTGGCTGATGTTCATGATGGATGGCGTCAAGGGCGTTAAAGAAACCTGGCCCGCTGCGCTGGTCGCAGGCGTGAGCTTCGGGGTTACCCAGTACCTGACCTCCAACTACATTGGCCCGGAACTGCCGGACATCACCTCGGCACTGGTGAGCATGGTTGCCCTGACCTTCTTCCTGAAAGTCTGGCAGCCCAAAAAAGCGGGCGAAACCGTAGTCAGCAGTTTGGGCGGCGCAGCCGTAATGGGCAGCCCTGGCGGATTCGGTCAGCCACCCACCTCAGTCAAATCGCCCTACACCATGGGCCAAATCATCAAGGCTTGGTCGCCGTTCCTGATTCTCACCGTGATGGTCACCATATGGACACTGAAGCCCTTCAAGGCAATGTTCCTCGCCGGTGGTGCCTTGCAGGCGTGGACGATGAACATCCCGATTCCGTACCTCGACCAACTGGTGATGAAAACCGCACCTATCGTCGCCAAGGCGACAGCCATGCCTGCGGTGTACAAGTTCGACCTGATCGCGGCATCGGGCACGGCAATTCTGTTCTCCGCCATCCTGGCGATGATCGTGTTGCGGATTACTCCGAGCACCGGTCTGACCACTTTCAAGGAAACCCTGAAAGAACTGCGCTGGGCCATCGTGTCCATCGGCATGGTGTTGGCTTTTGCCTTCGTCATGAACTACTCGGGCATGTCCTCGACTCTCGCCCTGGTATTGGCCGGGACCGGCGCGGCCTTCCCGTTCTTCTCGCCATTCCTGGGTTGGCTAGGCGTGTTCCTGACCGGTTCGGACACCTCGTCCAACGCGCTCTTCGGCTCGTTGCAAGCGACCACCGCGCATCAGGTGGGCGTCAGTGATGTGCTGATGGTCGCCGCCAACTCCACGGGCGGCGTGACGGGCAAGATGATTTCCCCGCAGTCCATCGCCGTTGCCTGCGCCGCGACCGGGTTGGTGGGCAAGGAGTCCGACCTGTTCCGTTTCACCCTCAAGCACAGCATTTTCTTCGCCACCATTATTGGCTGCATGACCTACGCCCAGGCGTACTGGTTCACCGGCATGCTGGTGCACTGATGAAACAAGCGCCGGGCGCACTGAGCGCGCCCGGCTGCCCACCCACTCAAGTTGTGAGAGCCCATGATTATTTCCGCTTCCACTGACTACCGCGCCGCAGCGCAACGCAAGCTGCCGCCATTCCTGTTTCACTACGCTGACGGCGGCGCCTACGCCGAGCATACGTTGCGCCACAACGTCTCGGACCTGGCTGGCATTGCTCTGCGCCAACGCGTGCTGAAGAACATGTCCGAACTGAGCCTGGAAACCTCGCTGTTCGGCGAATCCATGAGCATGCCCATGGCGCTCGCGCCCATCGGCCTGTGCGGCATGTACGCCCGGCGCGGCGAAGTACAAGCAGCGCGCGCGGCAGCCGCCAAAGGCATTCCGTTCACCTTGTCCACCGTGTCCGTCTGCCCGATAGAAGAAGTCGCCCCGGCCATCGACCGCCCCATCTGGTTTCAGCTCTACGTGCTCAAGGACCGCGGCTTCATGCGCAATGCCCTTGAGCGGGCCAAGGCTGCCGGAGTCAAAACGCTGGTGTTCACCGTCGACATGCCGGTGCCCGGAGCACGCTACCGTGACGCCCATCACGGTATGAGCGGTGCCAACGGCCCGATGCGCCGGGTCCTGCAAGCCATGACTCACCCGCAATGGGCGTGGGACGTGGGCATCAACGGCCGCCCGCACGACTTGGGCAACATCTCGACCTACCGTGGTAACCCCACCGGCCTTGCCGACTACATTGGCTGGCTGGGCAACAACTTTGATCCGTCTATTTCTTGGAAGGACCTGGAATGGATCCGCGACACTTGGGACGGCCCGATGCTCATCAAAGGCATTCTGGACCCGGAAGACGCCCGCGACGCGGTGAAATTCGGTGCCGACGGCATCATCGTGTCCAACCATGGCGGCCGTCAGCTCGACGGCGTGCTGTCCAGCGCTCGCGCCCTGCCCGCCATCGCTGACGCCGTGAAAGGTGATTTGAAGATCCTCGCCGATTCCGGCATTCGCAGCGGGCTGGATGTGGTGCGCATGATCGCACTGGGTGCCGATGCCGTACTGATCGGCCGCGCGTTCATTTACGCCTTGGCCACCCACGGCGAGGCAGGCGTGAAAAACCTGCTCGACCTGTTCGAAAAGGAAATGCGCGTGGCCATGGTGCTGACCGGGGCCAAATCCATCAGCGAGATTTCCCGCGACTCGCTGGTTCGTGAACTGGGCGCCTGAGCTCATGTATCAAAACGCACGCGGCACGCCAGATGCCGCGGCGTCGCTAATCCAGAAAACCTGAGCACCTGACTGCCTGAGGAAGACCGCATGAGCCTGCCCGCCTCCTTCCTGACCGAAGCCCACCACCTGATCCCTGCCGATCGCCGCTTCGACGATCCACTTTCAACGCTGGCCTTTGGCACCGACGCGAGTTTTTACCGGCTGATTCCCAAGCTGGTGATCCGCGTTGAATCCGAAGATGAAGTGGTCGCCTTGCTCAAACTGGCCCAGCGCGAAAACGTCCCGGTGACCTTTCGCGCCGCGGGCACCAGCCTCTCCGGCCAAGCCATCAGCGATTCAGTGTTGTTGATACTGGGCGACAACTGGAACGGCCGCGAAGTGCGCGAGCACGGCACGCAAATCCGCCTGCAACCGGGTGTAATCGGCGCACAGGCCAACGTCTGGCTCGCGCCATTTGGTCGCAAGATCGGCCCAGACCCGGCGTCCATCAACGCCTGCAAGATCGGCGGCATCGTCGCCAACAACGCCAGCGGCATGTGCTGCGGCACCGCGCAAAATACTTACCACACGCTGGCCGGTATTCGCGTGGTACTGGCCGACGGCACCCGCATCGATACTGAAGACCCAAACAGCGTTGCAGCCTTTCGCGTCAGCCATGCCGACCTGCTGGAACAGCTCGCCAGACTGAGCCGCGAAACTCGCGCCAACACCGAACTGGCCGCGAAGATCCGCCATAAATACCGCCTGAAAAACACCACCGGCCTGTCACTCAACGCACTCGTGGACTTCAATGAACCGCTGGATATCCTCAGCCACTTATTGGTCGGTTCCGAGGGCACGTTAGGCTTTATCAGTGCAGTGACCTACGACACCGTCATCGACCATCCCAACAAGGCGTCGGCACTGATCGTCTTCCCGGATGTGGAAACCTGCTGCAACGCCGTCACCGTCCTGAAAAGCCAGCCCGTGGCCGCCGTCGAACTGCTCGACCGACGCAGCATGCGCTCGGTACAGGACAAACCCGGCATGCCCGCTTTCGTCCGTGAACTGTCGGCAAACGCCTGCGCGCTGCTGATAGAAGCACGCGCTGCGTCCAGCCCGTTGCTGCACGAACAACTGGCGCAGATCATGGCCTCGCTGGCATCTTTTCCCGTGGAGAAACAGGTCGACTTCACCGAAGACCCGCTGGAAAACGCCCGCCTGTGGGCCATCCGCAAAGACACCTTCCCCGCCGTCGGTGCAGTCCGCCAGACCGGCACCACGGTGATCATCGAAGACGTGACCTTCCCCGTCGAACAACTGGCCATCGGCGTGCGCCGCCTGATCGCGCTGTTCGACAAACACCAGTACGACGAAGCCATTCTGTTCGGCCACGCCCTGGAAGGTAATCTGCACTTCGTGTTCACCCAGGGCTTCAACAACCCAGAGGAAGTCGCCCGCTATCAGGCGTTCATGGAAGACGTCGCGCAATTGGTGGCGGTCGAGTTTGGCGGCTCGCTCAAGGCCGAACACGGCACCGGCCGCAACATGGCGCCCTTCGTGGAATTGGAGTGGGGCCACGACGCCTATCAATTGATGTGGCAACTCAAACGGCTGCTCGACCCCAACGGCATTCTCAATCCCGACGTGGTGCTGAGCACCGATCCGCAGATCCACCTCAAGCACCTGAAACCGCTGCCCGCTGCGGATGAAATCGTCGACAAATGCATCGAATGCGGTTTCTGCGAACCGGTCTGCCCTTCCAAGGGCCTGACCCTCAGCCCACGCCAACGCATCGTGATCTGGCGTGACATTCAGGCGCGCAAACGTGCGGGCATCAACACCGACGAACTGGAAAAGGCCTACCACTATCAAGGCATCGAAACCTGCGCCGCCACCGGCCTGTGCGCAAAACGCTGCCCGGTCGGCATCAATACCGGCGAGCTGATCAAGAAGCTGCGTAGCCAGGAGGCCAGTCAGCCACAGGCTGCGGGCTGGATGGCCAATCATTTCAAAACCGTGCTGCAGGGCGCACGCTTCACCCTGCATGCCGCCAATGGCGCACGCATGCTGCTCGGTGCGCCGCGTCTCGCCAAATTTTCCGCCGCGCTGAGCAAAGCCTCCGCAGGGCGCGTGCCGCAATGGTTCCCGGCCATGCCGCAGCCCGAACAAGCGATACGTTTCACACCGCCCGTTGAAGATCAGCGCCCGCGAGTGGTTTACCTCGCAGCCTGCGTATCCCGGGTCATGGGCCCGGCTGCGGGTGACAAAGAACAGATGTCGCTATTGGATAAAACCCGTGGCCTTCTCGAAAAAGCAGGCTACCAAGTAGTGTTCCCCGAAGATCAGGACAACCTGTGCTGTGGCCAGCCTTTTGCGTCAAAAGGTTACAACGAGCAGGCCGATAGCAAACGTGAGCAGCTACTGGCGGCGCTAAGCAAAGCCAGCCGTGGCGGGCTTGATCCGATCTATTGCGACACCAGCCCCTGCACTTTGCGCCTTGTGGAAAACCTCAAAGACACCCGCTTGGACCTCTACGATCCCGTGCGCTTCATCCGAACGCACCTGCTCGACAAACTAACCTTCACACCCCAGCAAGAACCGATCGCCGTACACGTCACCTGTAGCACGCAGCACCTGGGCGAAAGCCAGGCGCTGATCGAGCTGGCGCGCCTGTGCAGCATCAACGTGGTCATCCCGGAAGGTATCCATTGCTGCGGCTTCGCGGGGGATAAAGGCTTCACAACCCCGGAGCTGAACACCCACTCACTGCGCACGCTTAAAGACGCGGTCCAGCACTGCAACGAAGGCATCTCCACCAGCCGAACCTGCGAGATTGGACTGTCACAACATGGCGGTATTGACTACCACGGGTTGGTCTATCTGGTAGATCGCGTCACACAGGCCAAAATTGCCTGATCGCGACCTGGTAGCGGCAATCGCCCCATTTTGGTGCCCTTATCGCGAAATATGGCTTTTTCACATGAGTATGAAAAAAAATAGAACCCCTGCGTTTGTGAACAGTCAGTTCCTGTAAGCCCGCCAATTCTGTAGTCGGGCTTACTCACAGACCTCGGCTACAGGCCTCATCGACCGGCCACACCGAGTCCACAGGCTTAAAAGGAGATACACAATGAAGCGCACAGCACTCACTGGATTGTTCCTCACCGCCGCCCTGTTGGGTTCCCCGGCATTTGCCGCCGATGACCTTTGCGGTGCCAACCTGCAGACTCTGAAGGATGCGCACACTTCGTCCGCTACCAACCTGTCGGCTGACACTAAAGCTGAAATCGAAAAAACCGAAGAAGCCGCCATGAAAGCCCAAAAAGCTGGCGACGATAAAACCTGCATCGAGCTGACTACTCAGACCATCACCAAGCTGAAAAATACCGGCTCGGGCAGCGAAGGCGCCAAGTAATCCGCGCTACGGCCAGCCCCACAGCTGGCCGAAAACCGGATGCGTCAGAAGGTCGACGCGAGAGACTCATTGGAGTACACTCCGCGACCTGACTGCGAAAGCAGTCACCTGGGGCCGATTAGGATTCGACGCCGGTGATGAAACTTTAGGTGCATGCCGACTTGGTAACAGAAGTCGTAAATCCACTGTTGCAACTTTCTATAGTTGCCAATGACGATAACTACGGTGCTCAACTAGCTGCGTAAGCAGCCTAGCCCGCACTTCTGGTAGCTTCGGCTCCAGCAATCATCAGGGGATGTCTGTAAACCCGAAGTGATTGTCATATAGAACAGAATCGCCGTGCAGTACGCTGTGGACGAATCGGCTAAAACTTACACAGCTCGCCCAAAGCACCCTGCCCGTCGGGTCGCTGAGGGTTAACTTAATAGACACGGCTAAGCATGTAGGACCGACAGCGGAGTACTGGCGGACGGGGGTTCAAATCCCCCCGGCTCCACCAAACAAGCATTACAAATCAAGCACTTAGCGTTTACCGCGAGTGCTTTTTTTGTGCCTTTCGGAGCTGTTTTGGCTCAGGAATTCCAGCTTTATGACAGCCTCGCCGTACCTAGAGGCAGCATGGGCGCAGTGGGTGCATATCCAGCATTGCATTGGACGATCATTGTGAGTAACTTCGCCACAACGGAGGTCATGCTCCAGTAGGCGGACATGGCATGCGGAGCGATGACGCTCTGCGATTAAGTCAGGAGCAAATACATGGCGGTTGCCAAAACGATTGCGGATTCCGTTCTCGGGGAACTCAACAGTTTTTCGTCGCGTCACATGGTTCCTGATCCTTTCACCACAGCTCGGCTGAGACGTGAGATTGCCAAGCTCGAGAATGTCGACGTTCCTGCATCGCTGCTTTGCGAAGCAATACTTTTAACTCTGGAAAAGAAATACGAAGATGTTGTTTCTACTTTTGAAACAATATTTGAAATGCTTCCGGAAGAAGCAGATATGCATGAGAATTTTGGAAACTCTCTGGCGCGACTTGGAAGAGTTGCAGACGCTCATGATGCATACTTGAACGCGTTAAAGTATTCCAATGAGCCAACCTCTATTCTTATGGAGTTAGCTGCAACCACCTTAGTTACTTTCGGCACTGATGAGTTCATGGACGCTTTGAATAATAGCGCAGAGAAATCTGACACTGCTAAGATACTTAATAGTGAGTTTGTATCAGAGGCTATTAAGCTCCATGGTTTATTTGAAGAACTTGAGGTTTCCCCATCTGCTGCTAAATCTGTTTACAGGTCGGCTGAGAAGGTATGCCTAGCGTTTGACAAGAAAATAAACTCCGGCAGATTTATGAGCTTGTCCTCTTACGGGGGAGCAAGGGTTGCGTTTTACGCAGGGATTGTAGGCACAGCAGAGATTATTGCTGACATGAACTTCGCTCTGGCGGACCAGCTTATAGACGATGAGCAAGGAGATCTGCTTAGCATGATGTCGTTTGTTTACATTCCGGCGAATCAGGAGAGTTTAGTAGATATGGAATCTCAACATGCCTATTTCCAATAATTGCTTCCAAGATTGGTCCTTGGCTGCCATTTTGTCTTCAGAATTGACGGAAATTGATTGTCGCAACATTGTTAGTCGATCCTACTACAGCGCATATCATGCCACGCTGTGTTTTGCTGAAGATGAGCTGAACATCCCCATCAGCAGCACCAAAGGTTCAACCCACAAAAAGCTTGCTGACATGCTGATTGCTTTTATTTGCGACGATAAAGATAAGCAGAAGGGGGTACGCCGACTAGGCGCACGTATCGGCGCTCTACATACACTTAGAGTCAGAGCCGATTACCTTCTGGACGATACTATTTCGGAGATTGATGCTCAATCCATCGTAAGAAATACCGGGCAGATGATCGAATCAATTTCCTCGCTCGGCCAGGTTAGCGCGGCTTAAGGAAAAGCACTGTAAGCTCGTCAATCCTCTGCAAGATATGCGCGAGGGCAGTCATGGCACATGAGAAGATGCGACGTCCCGGCTTCAGCGCCTGCTTGACCTTCGTAGCTATGGCCTCCCTACGTTAATGTAGCAGTATGAGATTGAGAGGTCTGAAAACCACGGCTGCAAAGAGCTGGCCCAAACACTGTCTAAAACTCTGCAAGCATTTACGCCCGGTTCGACCAATGAATCTGACGAAGGCTGAGATAGTTTAAACATCGGTTTAAATGGCAATCAGTGATGATTATGCAATGCGTAAAGCATGTGTGAAGATCACAGTCTCGACGCTAAGCCGGTCGGTTGCACCGTGACCGGTATCTAAAAAATTATCAGGCCCATGCACATGGCAAGGATGTCAGATGACGCGCGCGTACGATAAAACCGAACACCTATCTAGGGCTTCCAGCCTTCTTCTCAACGACGATCTTTCATCGCTGCGGTATGCATGCCTCGAAATGAGATACTTTCTTGAAGCTCACGTTTACGAGCGTCTACTCAGTGGCGCAGATGAAATTCCTAAATCTATCTTTCAGAGGTGGGAGCCGAACAAAGCAATGAAAATGCTTTCCATGTTTGATGAGCTTTCAGATATGGATTTGCAAGTCACGATCTCGGAGCAGGATGGCAGCAACCCTATAAATATTAAATACAACAACATCAAAAACCGAGAACTAAGTAGATACTACAACACACTAGGAAGTTTTTTGCACTTACCGCAGCCCGCGAAAATTAAAGACTTTACGATCGCCAAAGCTAAGATCCTTAAAATTCATACCGCACTGAGCAGGCTACTGGATGGTAATTTAATTATAATTAAAACAGCATATGAAAACTTTGAATGTGAGAAATGCGGAGCAACGATCCTCTACACCCAAAAATTCGTCGAAAATCATGACCGCATACACTGTCAAGATACGAACTGCAATACGCTACACTTCATAGAGCATGAGGCAGGAAGGGTAAAATTTGGAGCGAGAATTCTCGTCCCCTGCTCAGGCTGCAATCTTGATATGAGCGTCTTTTATTCAGATCTGGAGTTTGAAGCAGAGATCCATTGCGAAAACTGTCCAAGATCCTACGTGGTCCGCCCAACGCTGCAGATCACAGGTGAATAGCAACCCTTGCTGCGCTGAGTTGTATCCCTCTATCTGTTCGACACTACAGCACATCGTTGAAAAAGACGTGATTACCCAGCTTCAGCGTCTGCTTGCCTCAATGGTAACACTTTGCGAATCCCGAACTGAGCAGCCTTTACCGTGGAGTTTTGGGCCACGCCTGCTGCCAAGTATGTGCGCAATTCTCACTGGTCATGCTGTGATCACTGATAACCATATGAACCGCACCCATCTGGGCGCCCTCTCCGGCTAGGCGCGCAACATGATGCAGTTCGCACTGTGGACAGGCTTGCGCACCAGCGAGCTCGTAGCCTTGGACTGGGGCGACATCGACTGGCTGCGCGAACAGGTGATGGTGAGCCGCGCTATGACCCAGGCAGCGAAGGGTCAGGCCGAGGCGACAAAGACCGCAGCGGGCCGCCGAGCAGTGAAGTTGCTATGGCCCGCGATGGAAGCCCTTAGAGCACAGAAGGCGCATACGTTTATGGCGGATGCCGAGGTGTTCCAGAACCCTCGCACGCTCGAGCGGTGGGCGGGCGATGGTCCGATCCGGAAGACGATGTGGGTTCCCGCGATGAAGAAGGCGGGCGTCCGGTATCGTAGGCCGTATCAGACTCGACACACCTACGCCTCAATGATGCTATCCGCTGGTGAGCACCCAATGTGGGTCGCTAAGCAGATGGGCCATAGCGACTGGACAATGATCACCAGGGTATATGGACGATGGATGCCTTCGGCGGATACATTGGCAGGCGAAAAAGCTGAGAGTCTCTGGATTTCAGATCCATCTCGGAAACAGATGACTTGAAGCCCGATAATTACTATGGAAGAAGATCATGTTGCAACTAGGCGAGGATGGACTTCCACTCTACTATACTGAAGAATTAAAGCGCGAAATAGAAAAGCGAACAATGCAAGGGCTCGCACCAAACAAACAGGAAGAGCTGCATAGTTATGCGCCTTTTTTAAAAAGCTTGCTAGATCAAATTGTAGGCACCACCGAAAAATATCTGTACGACAAAAGACGTATAAATATTGCTTATGCAGTACTACGTAGTAATAGCTTAGACGCTTTCTCCTACAGCTCCGACAAAAACCTTGGGGAGCACTTTGACTTTATTGGAATATCCGAAGGAAAAATTAGCAGGACTATAGATATATTCACAACAATACTTAGTTCCAAGGACTCGTTCTTTGGATACGGGAATACTGACCTCGAACGAGACGATTTACCCCCTCTTTTGCTCATGCCCCGAGAAGATAACAGCGAGCCTTACACCAGACCTAAATGTGCGCTAAGGCGGGAAGCTGCAATGACTTTCGCGATGACTGCCACACAGTTTGTTCTCCTTCACGAAATAACGCATCTGATGCACGGCCATCTTGAATGGCATCGTGAAATCAAGGGATCAACAGCTATAGTTGACGGCCTCGGAGCGAATCGGGCCGTTTCAGATACGGATGGAATGCTGTATCAAGCTTTGGAGCTAGACGCAGATCAAGGAGCGTTAATCATTCTGTCTGAGATGATAACCTCCGCGTCCGCTAACCTTCACCAAATGAGAAATGAAGTTAGTGAAGTTTACTATCAAGGACAAGAGATGTGCTTAGGGACGACTGAGCGGGCCATTAGGACAGTTCTATACTCCATATACATATTAATGAGGTCTGAATACCCAGGGCCTTGGACCGAACGAGACTTCAAAAAATCGTCCCACCCTCACCCACTTTTAAGGGCACGCCTTCTGGTTTTAAAGCTATCCGAAATAATCCCTAGGCTAGTTGAGCGCCCTATGAGTTCAGAAGGGCTAATTACGTTTATGTGGGCGATAGTTTTAGAGGCGGAGCAAGATCTTGCGCGAGCCACTGGACGTGATAAGGACATAGTCACATTTGCCGAGTCACTTAGGTCTAAGGCTGCGGGTGAGCATTTGGACGAGGCAACAAGAGCGTACCAAAGCCTAAGACCGTTTCTCGCCGAGAACTCCCGATGCACCCACTTACCGAATTGACAGCAAAATTACAGCTCCAGCCCTGTAAGCCCCGGCCTACGTAGCTTGGATGCGGGTTCAAATCCCCCGCCCCCACCAAATCCAGCAGTACAAAAAAGTAACTCGCGGTGACCTAGGTGTTTTTTTATGGCCGTTGATTGGTTGAGTCGCCATTACCTTCGGCGTTCTTTCCCATAAATCACCAGATAACTGCCCTGCCGTATCGAGCCACGCCACGAGGTCCAAGCGGATCACGCTCCCATCAACAACGATCCCAACACCCAAAACTGGTGCTCCTAAAGGTCGACTGTCAGGCGCTCATGCCCGGCAACACATCCAGCCTTCAACCTCACGAATAAATATATATAAATACCGCCTTCGCCTTTTGCCGGAACTCTAATCTGCGCGCCGTCGTTGCCAAATCAACGACTGGATTTGACGATCCGTTCAACATAGGTGAAGCAGCTGCCACTGTTATGGTGGCTGTGCGTGGAAGGCCTCACGGCCTGCCGGGTTGTTCCTATGTTCCGGTTCGTCAATCCACGCACAGCTACCGCCCTGATCGTTTGACGACGGTCGCGGCGGCCGAACATAACATAGGAGCTTCCACAATGAGCCACAGCCCCCCACTCCCCCGCTACATTCCTCTCTCCCAACCAGGCCAGGACAAATCCGTTTTTCTACTGGACTCGGAAGCGCCATTGAAAGATCTGCAAGCCTGCGCGGAGCTGCGGGTCAGTCTTGTGACGCGCTTCCTCGATACGCTGATCAATATGAAGCCCACCGACGCGGACGAGAACGATCTGGTGGCCATCGCCAGTACCGCTCACCTGTTGATGCTGGAAGCGTGCGATGTGCATCGGGTGATTGAGAAACGTCTTTGGGCATCCGGCGAGGCGGCATTCAGCGGTTGTGAGCCTGAACGGCAGTCAGCGTGATCATGCGTTTACAGTAATGCACCTGATTGAAATGGCGCGAGGCAAGATTGACGAGGCTTCGAGACTCAGCGCGCCCAGCCAGAGCGCTGCGTAAATTCCGGCTAAACAGCTTCCGCTAGAGAGGGCTGTCCAGGTCGACGGACGCTATGGGCAGCTCTCAGCTATTCCAGCGTTTTGAGGTCGCCGGAATAACCATCAGCACCGCCCGAACATCAAATCACCAAGGCGGATGGCAAACAGTGTTCCTCTTCAACTTAGAGTGTTTTTGCACGTCACAAAATAGTACACGTGTACTATTTTTTTGGGCTGTGGACGGGGCGTATAACGCCTTTACCAAATGATTGATCCAAAAATCTGAATGCGATGACACATTCTAAAAATCGCCAAACAAACAGGGATTTTTCATTCAGGTTAACACTTGAAAAATCGGAATAACGAGGCGCTAACGACACGCCTGCCGTTTTAATAAATATGGTTAATGGAGTCAGGGCATGAAGCTATTGGGTGTCGTGTTGATGGGCGTCATGCTCTCCGGGTGTACAAACTCTCCGCTGGGGAATCTGCTGTACAACCAGCGGTTTCAGACGACCGAGGATGTACTGGCCTCATGGGTGGGGTCCTCGGCAGATGACCTGGTCATGTCATGGGGAACGCCCAAAAACAGCTATAAGATGGCAGATGGTTCCAGCATGCTGTCTTATGAATATCTGTGGCTTGCAGGCGCCGGTGGATATAACCCAAGGTATGTCTGGTGCGTTCAAAGGTTTCTTGTAGAGGGTGGCGTCATTACTCGATGGGGCTTGTCAGACGGCTGTCCGGTAAGGCCTAAAGATGCCAAGTCGATCCCTGACACCCCAGTGCCCAAGCCGACACTTTAATTGCGCTCGCTCCGCGCCAACTCAATGCGCTGCCGAGAAAAACCAATCGCTAATCTGTTTTCAAAGCAGGTCTTGCTGTTGATAGCCAACCTCCCTTTACGCCCTCGTCGGAGTGCCGATCGCCTGTCGTATCTCCCTTACGTCCCGCGCAGGCGACGTGCCGAATTGCCGTGAATACTCCGCGGCTAAACTGCGATGCGCTTTCATAACCCACAGCAAACGCCACGTCAGACGCGCGGTGCCCACCGGCCAGCAGAAGCTGGCGGGCTTCCTGCAATCTGAGTTGTTTCTGGTATCGCAGGGGCTGAGGCAGGTCATGGACAGGAAGCCTGCGATGCAGACTTGCGCGGCTCATGCCGCTGGCATCGCACCACGCGTCGATGCGAAGTTGGACGTTGTAGTTATCGCGGGTCCCGCCGGGCATTTCGTTGACCCCAGAAGCCTGCGGGCTGACAGGCATTGGTCCTCCAGAACCAAAAAACCCGCATGAGCGGGTTTTATTAGCCGAGCAGAATCACTTATCCAGTTGCGCTTGAGCCTCGAGCTCTTGATCAATGCATCCGCCCAATATCTGGTAGCTGCCGCCCACCGATTTCGCTACCTGGTCACAGTACTTCAGTATCTTTGGCGAAGCGTTCTTCGCGGGGATCTCCGCCTTGGCATCTGCTTCCAGATCACGACAGCCGAGCTCAATCTGGGCACTGCCGCCGACTGACTCCGACACCTTTGCACAGTATTTTTTAATGTCGTAATCGGCCGCTTGAGAGAGAAAAGGCAAGCAGCTAAGGCACAAGATCAGGGACGCTTTGCGATACACGATGGGAATCCTTTCGTTAGTGAAACCAGACAGTGCCATCATTCGGCATGGCTTATCAATCAACTGCTTACAACCTCACAGAAAAATGCGGTATGCGAGCAATTCTCATCGACGCACAGACCGAATCGCGGGCAAGCGCGCTCCTACAGATTCCCGTTTGCTGCACGTGCAGTAGATATCGATGAACTGCGGTGTCGCCGAACAGTGCTCCCTTAACGTCAGGCGGGAAACAATGCCCTCCTTACGCGGGCTACCTGCCGTGGGTGGCCAACCCTTGAGTAACCTCTGTTAGGCTTAGCCCGACTTCACAAGGAATGGCGAATGAAATCCCGCTTTAAAACTTTGGCCGTCTTGCTGTCGGTCGTGCTTGCCGGATGCGATGAGCGACCTGAAATGTCCTGCCCCGATAACGGTGAGCAGTTCTGGCTGCAATCACTTGATGCTTATTTTATGCGGCATCCTGAGATGGTGAAGACAACACCGTATGAGCTACAGCCAGGGGCATCGTATGACTCCAGAACGAACTGGTGGATCGTCCCGTTCGACATCGGGCAAAAGAGGCTTCAGGCGTTAATGAGCTGTGATGGTCACCTGGAGATCAGCGGGCGCTAGGTCACGAGAACAGGTTATTAATTGCCCCTTGGGCTTACCTGCGCCTCACACACCTGACTCCCAGGCCGCTCACAAAAACCGCAGCAAATGCCCATCCGGATCAGCCACCACAAACTGCCGATTGCCGCTCTCCTCTGTGCCCACCCAATACGAGCGATCCTCCAACGGCAGGAACAATCCGATTTCGTGCCCGGCGCTATGACGGTCCACCGTCGTTGCTTGCCCCCTCTTCATGCAACTGAATCCGCCTGACAACCGGTGCGCCCGCGGCGACGATCAGGGCGATGAACCAGAACACGGCGCTTACACCGATGAGCGCGCCGAATGATCCCGCGACCATCGGTATCAGGAAGCCCGAGGCATTGATGGCGGTCATTCGGATACCCAAGGCTTCTCCATGTCGGGCTGGGGGTGTCACTTGCATCAGCAGGCTGATGATCATCGGTTGCACGCCGCCCAGCGCTGCGCCGAGCACGACGGAGCAGGCGATCATTTGAGACGGTAGCTCGGCAAATGGGTAGGCGATAAAAACGCTGACGGTGATGACGAACGACGTGGTGATGATTTGCTTTTCGCTAAAGCGGCTCGCGATCAGGGGCAGCACCAAACGTATCAGCCCGGTCGCCAGGGCAAACGCGCCGAGGACGACGCCGATGGTTGAAGCGTCAATCCCCCGCTCAAAGCCAAGCACAGGGACGAGAAACGAGTGAATGTCCCAGATACACGACAACAGCCAGTTAATGAACAGGATGTAGCGAAAGTTGGTCGAGCGCAGCAGCGCCCATGCTCGTGTAGGGATGGCGCTGGAGTCGCGGGGCTCAACGGGAAGCTCACGTACAAAAAAGAGCAGCCCCCACGTCACCAGAGGCAGGCAGCCCAGCACGGCAAAACAGATGCGAAAGGACAACAGATCGCCAGACGCCTGGGTGGCATGATCAATGATCAAACCCGCCGAGTACGGGCCAATGAAGCTTGAAATCGAGGGTGATATGGCTAACCAGCTGAAGAATTGTCGCCTTTGAATGATCGAGTTCGCTGCACGGCCTATGTGGCGTTGCAGCACGATCTGCGTCACGCCGGAGGCTGCACCGACCACCATGGCAGCCACACACAGCAATGCGATACTCGGGAACAGTGTTAACGCTGCCAACGCTAGCACTGCTGCAAATATCGCGTAGGTCATTGGCCGCTTGAAGCCTTGCCGGTCTGAGTATTTGCCGACCGGAATGGCCATGAACACTTGGCTCAGCGCAAACAGTGCGACAAGAGCACCCACTGCACCCGCGCTGTAACCCAGCGAAAGGGTAAACAGGGGAGCCGCCAGTCGCAGCGCACTCATGGCCGTCAGTAGAAATACCTGAGCAAATATCAGCTGCAATAATTCTTTTCGCGACATGAACGACTTCTTTTCACTGGCTCACGTTCCAAGCAAACCAATGCTTGAGAGCGAAAGAAGAATATGGCTTTTGAGGTGCAACAGACGCCACATGGCAGAAGTCGCATCGCAAGAATATAGAGAGGAGCAATAAACTGTTACAGCGGCTACCGATGTTATCCATCCTGCTGCGATCTTGCCAGCGGCCGAGTCGGCGGCCTGGATGTTTGGTCGATCAAGCGTCGAGAGAGGTCGTCGCGCCGCACCATCAACAGGCTCCTTGTGAGTTCGATAGCGTGCTGCCTGAAGCACCGCCATCGCGGCATCGCGATGCTAGTGCGCTTCTACAGAATTGTTTCGGTTCAGGCTGCGGCGTTGAGTCCGGCAGCGCCACTTAATAAAATATAGTGATTTTATCAACAATGATAAATAACAATAATTCATAATTAGCTTATTCCAAAAAAACCTTTCACTCCCCTTCCCCATCTCGCTACCGTCACCCACAAACCGCCCCCCATTTCTGGTGGAGGACATCCCGCAGGCAGCGAGCAGCTCGGGTCAAGTCACTCAACTGTCGGTAATCCCTAGCCCTTGAGGTCACTATGAGTCGTCAAATGCATCTGGCGTTGTTCGTCAGTCATGCCGGATCACACCTGGCCGGGTGGCGTCTGCCTCAGGCGGCAACAGGCAATGCGCTGGACATCCGCTACTACCAGCGTCTGGCTGAACAGGCCGAAGCCGCCAGACTGGACCTGTTGTTTGTGGCCGACAAGCTGGCGCTGGATGACATTCATGGCGGGTCTTTCGAGGCTGCGGTCACTTGGCGGGCTAACGGCTCGCCGGAGCCACTGGCGCTGTTATCGGCGCTCAGTGTGCTGACTCAGCGCATCGGTCTCGGTGCGACGGTTTCGACGACCTATCAGCAACCGTTCCACGTCGCCCGACAGTTCGCCACGCTCGACCACTTCAGCGGCGGTCGGGCGGCGTGGAATGCGGTGACGTCGGTTAACGACGGCGAGGCGCGTAATTTTGGTCTGGACCAGCATCTGGGCCATGCCGAGCGCTACACCAAGGCGAGTGAGTTTCTGGATGTGGTGCGCGGCCTTTGGGACACCTGGGAAGACGACGCGATACTGGCCGACAAGGCCAGCGGGCAATATGCCGACGCCACCCGCCTGCATTACGCGGATCATCAGGGCGACTGGTTCAAGGTGCGCGGCCCGTTGAACCTGCCGCGTCCGCCACAAGGCCATCCGGTGTTGATTCAGGCCGGGGTCTCGTCAGCGTTTCAATCGTTGGCGGCGCGCAATGCCGAGGTGATCTTTCCGGTCCAGTCGACGCTGGAAAAAGGCAAAGCTTTTTACGCGACGTTTAAACAGCAAGTGGTCGAGCTGGGCAGACAGCCGGGTGACGTCAAGATTCTTCCGGGCTTGTACCCGGTGATTGCTGACAGCGATGAGCAAGCCAGGGACCTGGCGGCCGAGCTGGATGAGTTGATTCTGCCCATCGCCGGGCTGGCCTTTATGTCTGCAAGCATGAATTACGATCTGGCGCAGCATGATCCAAAGGCGCCCGTGCCGGACATTCGCGAGCACATTCGTGGCAGCAAGGGCCGTTTTGATACGGTGATTGGCAACGCCATCGAAGCGGGTTGGAGCCTGGAACAACTCGGCCGCTGGTACGCCTCCAGTCTGGGCTTCGCCAAGATGGTGGGTTCGCCGAAAACCGTGGCCGACCAAATGGAGCAATGGCTGCTTGAAGACGCAGCCGACGGCTTCGTGGTGATGCCGCCATATATGCCGGGCGGTGCTGAAGACTTCCTCAACAAAGTGGTGCCCGAGTTGCAACGCCGCGGGCTGTTTCGCCGTGAGTACGAAGGCACGACCTTGCGTGATCATCTTGGGTTGCGTACGCCGCAGTCGAAACACACAGGCAAAAGCCCAGCCTGATCCGGTTTCATGAGTCCCGGCAGCATCAGGCAATGTCTGGACAGTATCGGGCTACGTCGCCCGCTCACCCGCGGGTTAGGTTCTTCTCAACAAGAATGCTGATAACCGCAACGAGGTGAATGATCATGGTTGCATTGATGAAAACGGTTTTTCGATTTCAGATTGCTGCTCTACTTACTGTGCTTTTGGCGAGTGCAGCATGGGCGACGGACAAAGCCGCTGCGCATTCAAACGCCGAGTTGGTGCGCCAATCGTTTGTTAACTGGCAGCAGGGTAAGGGCACGACCTTCGACCTCTTGGCGCCAGACGCTGAATGGACGGTCGCGGGCTCCAGCCCGGTCTCTGGCATTTATAAAGGCAAACAGGACTTGCTGGAACGGGCCGTCAAACCCATCAGCGCCCGACTTGCCACGCCTATCAAACCGACCGTGCTGAGTATTGTTGGCGAAGGCGATGTGGTGGTTGTGCTGTGGAACGGTGAAGCGACGGCACTGGATCAGCAGCCGTACCGCAATAGTTACCTGTGGCACCTGACGTTCAAAGATGGGCAGATCACAGAGGCGAAGGCTTTTCTGGATACGTATGTGTTGAATGATTTGATAGAGCGGGTGAAGCCGAAGGCTTGAAGGCCAACTGATCGAACGCTATCGCGAGCAAGCTCACTCCTACAGATCTTGCTCTTCATGCGTCCCAAACATTACGTCGCTTTTTCTATCCCCTTCCCGCCTGTTTTGGCCCACTATGGTCGGCTTACTAACCACCCTCGACCCGGTCGATGGTTCGGAGCGCGTAATGCCACAAGAAAGGCTGGACCTGTTAAGGCTGCCAAAGCCTATTCGTGGGCCAATTGACAAGCTGCTTCGCTCTCTGGAGGCCGCCAGTACTCGTGAGGATATTGAAAGCGAGGGCGAGCTGCAGATTGCTTTTATCCTTGGGCTGGAAACGGCCAAGCGGCTGAGGCCGAGTGATGTTGAAGCGTTGTACATGATTTTTGATGATGCGGTGCAGGCACGGCTTGAGGCGTTTGAGCCACAGAAGTAGGTGATGGCCACAACGAGGTCGCTTCTGCGCCCCACTGCAGCGTGCAATCAACACCCTCTATCCCTGAATTGAAGTGCTTTCCCCTGTAGGAGCGCGCTTGCCCGCGATTCGGTATGGCAGTCGATAAATACATCGCCTGTGCCGACGCCATCGCGGGCAAGCGCGCTCCTGCACGTCAGAAGTCGGCCTGTTACTTCACCAACTCAATCTTCTTCACAAACACCAACTTCTCATCTTCCGCAGGCCCGGCGATGCGGTCTTTGTTAGGTTCGCTCGCCACGGTAACTTTGACGTTTCTGCCCACGATATTGGGCAGCAAGGTCGCCTCCCCTTCGTCTTCCGCGATAAACCACGAACCGCATTTGCCATCGCAATAAGCCGTGAACCGACGGCCGTCGTTGAGCAGCACGGTGACGGTGTGGTCCTCGATCCCGCTGCCGGAAATCAAAGCGCCCTGGAAGGTTTCAGGTTTTGTGAGGGTGAATGTGCAGAAGTCCGGCGCGCTGGCGTCGTCGCTCAACATGCCGCAGCCGCGCTCGACTTCGCTGTTGATCATTTCGCAGCTATTAGCGGCGTTGCAAGGCGGCCGGGTGGCGGGCGATACGCTGATGCATTGCTTCACGAGTAAGGCCGAGCGTTTGTCGCCGATGGCTTCAGCGCAGGATTTATCAGCGGCGTTCGCCTGAAAGGCTCCGAGCACACTGAACAGACACAAGAACATCAGGCTTTTTGTTTTCATGATTTTTCCTGGCGACGAGTCGGGTGTAGATTTTACGAAGTATTGCAGAGGCAGCAGCTTTCACACAGCCTGACTGCGGGCGCTTAGCCTTTCTTCTTGTTCAGGCTTTTCAAGCGTTGACTGGCACGCTGCACGGCGGCCATTTTTTCGGGTCGGTTCATGCGACGCCATTTGCGGATGTCCTCTTTGTTGCGGCCACAACTGACGCATAAGTCGCCGCTCAACTGGCAAACAGAGGTACAGGGATTTTCGATGTCCTTGGCCATGTCTCAGCCCCGGGCCAGGCGTTGTTGCCAGTTACCGCCGTTGGCGCGCTGACATTGCTCTTCGCTGTCGAATTGCACCCGTTTGCTCACATCGGCAACCACGATATCTGCGTCTTCCAATGCGTGGGCAGTCAGCTCAACCATGCGTTCACGCTGGCCGCTGGCGAGGGCCTGATCCTTTTGCGCTTGCGTATCGAAGATCCACACCACGCGCAGGCTGGCAGGGAATTGCGCGTAATCCACTTCATGGGTCAACCAGGAGAAGCCGACGATTTCTGCTTTTGCGGTTTCGCACGCCTCGGTCAGGGTAGACGCCAGACGACGTTCGATGCGGGCCTGATCGCGTTTGCTTAACGGCGGCATGGCGGGGTCCTTGGGTGATTGGCGATAAGACGGCAATCATACGTTACCTAGACGCGTCATCCATAAACCCTAGCCCTTGTAGGATCGGTCTCAATTTCCGCCAACGCCGTGCGCTGGGTTGTTTGCGGGAAAGCGGTTCTCTAACCTCCCGCCCGTCGCTGCACATCAGTGACCGGGTTTAGTCGCCTGATTCACAGAAAATCTCAAGCATCCCGCTACAGGCATCTACTAGCCTTTGTAATGGCGGCTGTATGCGGGGCACTTTCGAGTGCGCCGATTTTCTGTGATCGGTCGACTAACCCTCATACAGCTGCCACCCCTTCATGAACCATGAAGGTCGCAGCTACCGGATACGCATAAGGAGAGCAACACGGTGAATAACAACAAACCCGAATTTTGCACCCTCAACCGCTTCTTCTCCGTCCGCACGGACATCAGCCCTGAAGACGTCCTCGCCCAAACCTCCGACCTGCTGCGCTGCGCCACCAGTACCGCCTACGAAGCCGCCGACAACCTGCGCGGTTCGCAACGCGATCACGCCATGTCGGTGATGCATCTGGTGGAAATGGCACAGGCCATGGTGGATGGGTTGCTGGATCGCAAGCAGGCTGAATGCTTGAACTGAATCAACAAACGCCCACGGATGATGTGGGGGCAGCGGCATTTTTAAACGGCAGGGGTTCGCTGCCATTCACGGCCGGTGTGTATTACAACCGCGCGCAATACAAGCTCGATGAAAGCGCGATGAATTTGGCGTGAAGGCAGATCTGGCGTTTTGATCTAAACACCAGAGCCCTGAAGGCACTCTATTCGCGGTCAAGCTCTTGGCTGGCGCTATTTCTGTAGGGTTGTCGGAGGTTACGACGGCGTCGATAGCGGTCCTTCTGGCATACCGCGATTGCAGCCTTCGTCAGTTCCTACAGACCTTACGTTCCAGATACGTGTTGTTTCTATAGGAGTGAGCTTGCTCGCGATTTGACTTTTTCGTCGACAAATCATCGCCCGAGCTGACGCTATCGCGAGCAAGCTCACGCCTACAAACTCCCGACGACCAGCATTTACCTGCACCTTCTCCCCTGTTTTTTAGCTATCGTGTGCCCATCGTGACGAACGGGTGCAACCCTCCATGACCACACAAAACAAACGCGACTGGCTGGTACGTGCGCCGCAGTCGCGGAAGATGGAACGGATCGAGGCTTACTTCGGCGGGCACGGTTACACGCCGCACCGTCATGACACTTACGCCATCGGGCGCACGCTGGCAGGGGTGCAGAGTTTTCATTACCGCAACGACTACTGTCACAGTCTGGCGGGCGGCACCATGGTCTTGCATCCGGATGAAGTGCATGACGGACAAGCCGGTACCGATGCAGGCTTTCATTACCGAATGTTCTACATCGAGCCATCGCTGATTCAAGAGGTGCTGGGCGGTAAATCTTTGCCTTTCGTTGTGGGCGGCTTGTCCAGCGATCCGCGTTTGTTTGCGGCAACCAGTGCTTTGCTGCAAAGCATGGATAACGCGCTCGACCCGTTTGAGGAAGAGGACGCCATTTACGACCTGGCCCAGGCGCTGGATGTCGCCGCGGGTAATAAGCGCGGACGGCGGGCGCTGGATTATGCGGCGGCAGAACGGGCGCGAATTTACATCCATGACACGCTGAATGAGGTCATCACCCTGGACGATCTGGTGCTGGCCAGCGGGCGTGATCGCTGGAGTTTGTCCCGGGATTTTCGTGCGCTGTATGGCACCAGCCCTTACCGCTACATCACACAACGTCGGTTGGCCGAAGTGAGGCGTTTGTTGGTGGCGGGCCAGCCGCTCAGTGATGCCGCCTTAGCGTGTGGTTTCTTCGATCAGAGCCACATGACGCGCCAACACAGTCAGGCATTCGGCATCTCGCCCGCACGCTGGCTAAAGATGCAAGGCCGAATCTGACACCGCGCCCCGAAGCTGCACGATCATGCAATACCGGTTAATTATTGCTCGCTAAGGTTGACCCATCTCGATCAACCGTGAGCACTGACCATGACCAGTACCTGTTCTGCCCCGCCTTACTCCTCGATTAATTTCGCCGCCAAATATGCGCTGTTCAATGAGCAATGGACGCCAAAAGTCGTGGCCGAAATGAACGACTATCAGTTCAAAGTGGTGAAGATCCAGGGCGACTTCATCTGGCACTCCCATATCGATACTGACGAGACTTTCATCATTCTCGAAGGCGAACTGCGCATCGATTTTCGCGATGGTTTCGTTACCGTCGCAGCCGGTGAAATGTATGTCGTCGGCAAGGGCGTCGAACACAAACCCTACGCAGAACATGAGGTGAAGCTGCTGCTGATCGAGCCGCGCGGGGTGTTGAATACCGGGCACGAGGAGAGTGAGCGGACGGCGGTTAATGATGTGTGGATTTGATTTAGATCGCTGACAAAGCGCGTAATCGTCCATCGTCCGGATGCGGCCCAGCCCCCGCCTCTCTCCAACAGGTAAGGTGATCATCTGTAGGAGTGAGCTTGCTCGCGATAGCGTCCTGCCTGGGAGTAGTTTTCTGAATGGAAAAACGCATCGCGAGCAAGCTCACTCCTACAGACGCGGGCGTCAATCATCAGCACGTCCCGAATTATTGGAATGACGCCGCGAGTTTATTTCGCTTGTGGGCGGTTGGCCTTACTCGCTTATATAGGGGCCATCTCTCTCGACAGAAAAAACGGATCATGAGTCGCGAAAACATCAGTCAATCCATCCCTCATGTTCATCCGCTGACGTTGTCCCACGGCAGAAACGCCGAAGTGTGGGACACCGACAACAAGCGCTATATCGATTTTGTCGGTGGTATTGGTGTGCTCAATCTGGGGCATACCAACCCCCAGGTGGTGGCAGCGATTCAGGATCAGGCCACGAAACTCACGCATTACTGCTTCAACGCAGTGCCTCACGAACCTTACGTCAAGTTCATGGACAAACTGGAGCAGTTCGTCCCGGTGTCGTATCCACTCAGCGGCATGCTCACTAATAGCGGTGCAGAAGCAGCGGAAAATGCGCTGAAAATCGTCCGAGGTGCCACGGGTAAAACAGCGGTGATCGCCTTTGATGGCGGATTTCATGGCCGCACGCTGGCCACCTTGAACCTCAATGGCAAAGTCGCACCGTACAAGCAGAAAGTCGGGGTGTTGCCGGGGCCGGTGTTTCATATTCCGTACCCGAGCAAAGATAACGGCTTGACCACCGAGCAAGCGCTCAAGGCCATGGACCGGCTGTTCAGCGTCGAAATTGATGTGAACGACGTTGCCTGTTTTATCTTTGAAGCGGTTCAGGGTGAAGGCGGTTTTCTGGCCATGGAGCCTGACTTCGCGCAGGCGCTGCGCAGGTTCTGCGATGACAAAGGCATTGTGCTGATTGCCGATGAAATCCAGTCAGGCTTTGGCCGCACCGGTCAGCGCTTCGCGTTCAGCCGACTGGGCATCGAGCCGGATCTGATCCTGCTGGGCAAGAGCATCGCGGGCGGCATTCCGATGGGTGCCGTGGTGGGTCGCAGAGCATTGATGGACACGCTGCCCAAAGGCGGCCTTGGCGGCACGTATTCCGGCAACCCGATTGCCTGCGCGGCGGGTATCGCCAGCCTCGACCAGTTGAATGATGCGAACCTGTCGGCTTGGGGTGAGATGCAGGAAAGCATGATCGTCAGCCGTTACGACACGTGGCAGGCCAACAAACTGTCGCCTTATCTGGGCCGGCTGACAGGTGTCGGCGCCATGCGCGGGATCGAGCTGGTCACCGCTGACGGCGCGCCCGGTACGCAGCAATTAGCGCAGTTGCTGGAGGCTGCTCGCAATGCCGGACTGTTGCTGATGCCGAGTGGCAAGTCGCGGCACATCATCCGCCTGCTGGCGCCGCTGACGATTGAGCCAGAAGTGTTGCGCGAGGGGCTGGATATTTTTGAGCGGTGTCTGGCGGAGTTGGAATAATCATCCATTTCTACAGACTGCATGAGCAGCTGTGGGAGCGAAACTTGCCCGCGATTCAGGCAACCCGGTGCGTCAGGTAAACCGAGGTGCCTGAATCGCGAGCAAGCTCAGCTCCCACATAGATGGCATTACAGCCCCGGCAGCCGTGGATTACGTCGTCGATGAAGGCGAACGACGCCTAATGCGAATAACAGGAGAATCACCGCAATGACAGCTTCAAGCTTCGCAAACCGTGACCAGATCCGCGCGCGTTTTTCCCGGGCAATGTCGGACATGTACAAGACCGAGGTGCCGCTGTACGGCACGCTGATGGAGCTGGTCGCGGAAACCAACGACGGCGTGCTGGCGAACAATTCGCAGGTCGCGCAAAGCTTGAAACAGACCGGTGAGATACAGCGCCTGGACATGGAGCGCCATGGCGCAATCCGGGTCGGTACTGCCGCTGAGCTGGCAACATTGAGTCGGTTATTTGCCGTCATGGGCATGGAGCCAGTGGGTTATTACGACCTGACGCCTGCGGGGGTACCGGTGCATTCCACGGCTTTTCGCGCCGTGCATGAACACGCCCTGCAAGTCAGCCCGTTTCGGGTGTTCACATCATTGCTGCGGCTGGAACTCATCGACAATCCCGAGCTGCGCGCCTTCGCCAGCCAGGTGTTAAGCAAACGCAAAATCTTCACCCCACGAGCCCTTGAGCTGATTGAAAAATCCGAACTGGACGGCGGCCTGACCGAAGCCGACGCGCAGGACTTCGTCGCGCAAGCGCTGGAAACCTTTCGCTGGCACAGCACCGCCACGGTGAGCCTGGACCAATACAAACAACTCAACGCTCAGCATCGCCTGATCGCCGACGTGGTGGCGTTTCATGGCCCGCACATCAATCACCTGACCCCGCGCACGCTGGACATCGATACCGTACAGGAAGGCATGCCGAAAAAAGGCATCACGCCCAAAGCTGTGGTCGAGGGGCCGCCGCGCCGCAACTGCCCTATTCTGTTGCGTCAGACCAGTTTCAAAGCGCTGGAAGAACCCATCACTTTCATCGGCCAGTCAGCCAACGAAGCAGGCAGCCACTCGGCGCGCTTCGGTGAAATCGAACAGCGTGGCGCGGCACTGACGCCCAAAGGCCGCGAGCTGTACGACCAGTTGCTGAACGAGGCACGCGACGCGTTGGGTGAATTCCCCAACGAGGGCAATGCCGTGCGTTACGCCGAATTGCTCGGGCAAACCTTCAACGCATTCCCGGACAGCTACGAGCAGATGCGCAATCAGGATCTGGCTTACTTCCGTTACTTTGCCACTGAGCAAGGTATTGCGGCGGGCGCAGGCATTCAGCAGAGCGCGGACCTTGAGCAGTTGATCAAGGCGGGCTATGTGCACTTCGAACCGCTGGTCTATGAAGACTTTTTGCCCGTGAGTGCGGCGGGGATTTTCCAGTCCAACCTGGGCGATGACGCGCAGTCCCATTACGGCACCAACTCCAATCAACAGGATTTCGAGCGCGCACTGGGCCGCAGCACCATCAACGAACTCAAGCTCTACGCCGACACCCAACGCCGCTCGCTGCTGGAATGTTCGCAAGCGCTGGGTATCGCGCCGCTGGCTTGATCCGTACACGTCACCCTGTTTCCCCGTTTCCCCGTTGCCCTGTAGGAGCTGACGAGCAGCGCGAGGCTGCGATAGCGATCTGTCTGATACTCCGCCATCGCAGCCTCGCGCTGCTCGTCAGCTCCTACAGAAATAGGGGGCCAATCTGGAAGATGCCGTTTGTTTGATGAGGGAAACGTTACCGATCAGAGAGTGATGTGGTGTCTGACGACCTATCCTTGCTCAAGCGTTCCCCCGTCTGCTGTGTCAGCAAAGGTGACGAAACATGAGCAAGTTATGGAAGCGGTATCTGGATCTGCTGGACCACGATCTGAATACCAAGGTTTTCGACAATGTCAAAAACCTGCTGGTCTGTGCGCTGCTGTTTGCCGCTGGCAGCAACGCCTTGAACGGCAATCACCAGATTTTCATGGGGTTGTGGGGTTCGCAGATGACGGGGCTGGGGCTCATTGTGGTCTCCGCCGTGCTCATGCTAATGAACATCAGCGACGGCCTGCACCGGCTGGCCAAGCTGCGCTATCACGCCCTGTTGCAAGTGTTCTTTTGCCTGCTGTATTTGATCGTGGCAGTACGGGTGGTGGAAATCGTTTGGAGCTTTCGGGCTGACTGATCAAGCCTGTCGACGTCGCCACTCATCAGCGACATCGCCCATGGTCTTGGGGATTTCGTTGCGTATCCAGGCCATGAAATCACGGTCGAATTTGAAGCCCGCCCCGCACTGTTCAAGCATGAAGCGTCGAACGTTCTGCGTGTTCTTGTAGGTCTCGTCTACAGGGGTGGCGCGGGTGATGGAGTTGCTGTGCCAGTCGGTGGGCATGGGAAAAATCCTTGTATTGAAATGCTGACTCGCAGGAGCTGCCTAAGGCTCCGAGTTATGGGGTGTCAGGCACACTGCCTTCGCAGCCTTCGGCAGCTCCTACAAAATGTGCTCATGCCGGGCTTTAAAGAATCACCCGCAAACACTGCCCCGCATGATACAGGTTAAGGCCGGTTTCATACGCCAACGCCCGCACGCCTGCGCTTTTCAGCTCAAGTGCGGGCGCGAACGGAATGGGCAGCACGCTCGGGTCGTCCTTGACCAGAAAGTCCGCGAAGGCTTTGCCCATGACCGTGCCCGTCGTGTTGCCTCGACCGTTATAGCCATTGGCAGCGACCAGCCCCGGTGCAGGTTCGAACAGTTTGACCATGTGATCCGGAGTGAAGTCGATGCAGCCCGTCCAGTGCATCTCCCAGCGGACTTTGCCCAGTTGCGGGAAGTAATGGCTCTGAATGCGATCGGCCCAACTGCTGATAAACCAGTCGGGCTTGTTGTTCATTTTGCCCATGCTGCCCAGGATCAGCCGTCCTTCGTTGTCACGACGAATGCTGCTCAGCACCATGCGCGTATCCCATGAGCCCTGGCCGTGCTTGAGCACTTCGTCCGCAGCGCTGGAGGTCAGAGGCTCGGAAGCAACGTTGTAGTAGTAGCCCTTGAAGAAGTTCTGCTTGATGCCCGCCCACTCGCCCTCGGTGTAAGCGCCGGTGGAGACCACGACCTTGTCAGCCGATACCGAACCGCCCGCCGTGCTGACCCGCCAGCCGGAGCCTTCGCGAGTAACGGCTTGCACGGGCGAGTTCTGGAAGATCTGCCCGCCGAGCTTGAGCACGGTCTCTGCCAGGCCAACGGTATAGGCCATCGGATTAATCGTGCCCGCACGCCGGTCGAGCAACGCAGTGGGGATTTTATCGGTGCCACAGTATTCACGGCACTTGGCACCGGTCAGCAGTTCGACGTCGGCACCGCGGCGCTTCCATTGATCGTGGCGCGCCTCAATGTCTTTGGCACCATTGGCGTTGTGGGCCATGTGCAAAGTGCCGTCGTGACGTGCCTGGCAATCGATACCGTATTTTTTGATCAGGTCGAAGACCAGTGCGGGCGCAAGGCCCATGACCGTGTTGAATTTTTCGCCCACGCCGGGGCCCAGAATCGCGGCAGCGTCATCGGGAGCAATCCAGCTCCCCGCATTGACCAGACCGACGTTGCGTCCGGAGCCACCGGTACCGATGCGCGAAGCTTCCAGCAGTGCGACAGATTTGCCGCTTTCCAGCAGATGCAATGCCGCTGACAGGCCGGTGATACCGCCGCCGATCACGCAAACATCGACCTTGAGCGATTCGCTCAGGGCAACAGGTTGAATCTGACGAGTCGTGACTTGTTCCCACAGACACCTTTCACGCAACTGATCCATCTCGATCTGATCCCCACGCCAGAACTGCACACGAAAATAACCTGCTTCATTCTTGATCCGATGCAAGGGCAATACCAAACGACCTTTACTCCGGATATCAGTCGGTTTCGGCATGATCTCGAAGGTTTTGCAACCGTGGGAGCCGAGCTTGCTCGCGATGAGGCTGGATGCGGTTCACTTCAGATCGCATATAGCCGCATCGCGAGCAAGCTCGGCTCCCACAATGGAAATGAGCCGCCATGACTGTCCCTTTTTAGTTGACAGTAAAACCGTTTACAGCCCGTTTATCACATTCCGCTGCATCTCTAATATTCGCTCCATGGTGCTGACACAGACCCACAACACACAAATATGACTGATTCGACTTTGGAGCAATAACCATGAACACCAACACTCAAGCAGCTTTCACTTCCCTGGCCGGCCGCGCACTGCTCGCCTCTCTGTTTCTGTTCAGCGGCTTCGGCAAGCTGGCTGCACCGGCAGCAACCAAGGGCTACATCGCTGCCAGCGGCATGCCTTTCCCGGAACTGGCTTTCATCGCTGCGCTGATCGTTGAAATCGGCTTCGCCACTGCTCTGGTACTGGGCTACAAGGCGCGCCCGATTGCACTGTTGATGGCTGGCTTCACCGTGGTGACCGCCGTTGTCTTCCACAACAACTTCGCCGACCAGGGTCAACTGATCAACTTCCTGAAAAACATCGCCATCGCAGGCGGTCTGCTGCAAATCGCTGCCAACGGTGCAGGCGCTTTCAGCCTGGATGCCCGCAGCCGCAAAACACTCGCTGTCGCTTGATCATTCCCTCACTCACTACTGACCATTAAGAACTCAAGGATTAGCCTCATGAACATGCTCAAAAAAGCGACCGCACTGACTGTACTTGCCCTGTCGATCAACACTGCTTTCGCTGCAGAGACGCCGTACATCGAACACAACACTCAAGCCTTCCTTAACGCTCTGGCAGCGGGCGGCGGCAAGCCCCTTGAGCAGTTGAGCCCCAAAGATGCCCGCGCGGTACTCACTGGAGCGCAGCAGTCGGTAAAGGTTGATCTGTCCGGCGTGCAAGTCAGCGATCGCAGCATCAAAGTGGCAGGTGAGTCGATTGATCTGAAGATCGTTCGTCCGGCCAACGTCAAAGGTGATCTGCCCGTGTTCATGTTCTTCCACGGTGGTGGCTGGGTGCTGGGCGACTTCGCGACTCACGAACGTCTGATCCACGATCTGGTGGTCAACTCAGGTGCAGTAGCGGTGTACGTCAACTACACGCCGTCTCCTGAGGCGCACTACCCGACTGCGATCAACCAGGCTTACGCCGCAACCAAATGGGTAGCAGAGCACGGCAAGGAGATAGGCGTTGATGGCTCGCGTCTGGCAGTGGCCGGTAACAGCGTCGGCGGTAACATGGCAGCCGTGGTCAGCTTGATGGCCAAGGAACAGAACACCCCGAAACTGCGCTTCCAGCTGTTGCTGTGGCCAGTGACCGACTCGAACTTCGAAACCGGTTCGTACAACGAATTCGCCGAAGGTCACTTCCTCACTAAAGGGATGATGAAGTGGTTCTGGGACAACTACACCACCAGCGCTACCGAGCGAGCCCAGATTCACGCATCGCCGCTCAAAGCCACGGTTGAACAAT
Organism: Pseudomonas caspiana; assembly: GCF_002158995.1. Taxonomy (GTDB): domain Bacteria; phylum Pseudomonadota; class Gammaproteobacteria; order Pseudomonadales; family Pseudomonadaceae; genus Aquipseudomonas; species Aquipseudomonas caspiana. Next base: position 103,148 of record NZ_LOHF01000007.1, read on the forward strand.
TGCGCGGCCTGCCGCCAGCACTGGTACAAACAGCAGGCGCCGATGTACTGCGTGACGAAGGCGAAGCGTATGCCCGCAAACTGGATGCGGCCGGTGTTGCTGTCACCACCGTCCGTTACAACGGGATGATCCACGACTACGGTCTGCTCAACCCACTGAACCAGATTCCACAAGTACAGGCGGCAATGCGTCAGGCAGGTACAGAGTTGAAAGCCCATCTGAACTAACTGACCGTCAGCGCGATACTAAAACGCCGCTACTGCACACGCAGAGCGGCGTTTTTGCCGTTAGGAATAGAGGCCGTTTCGGCCAATGAATACGGGAAAGTTACGTTCATCGGATTGGTCATTTTTGTGTAGCCCGCCGGACATTTTCGGCGCAGGATTTTCCCGACGTTTTCAGCCGCCGTTAACCCGGCGTTTCGTTCACCTCATTGATGGAGATGCTTACCGATGCTAATCCAAATAGAAGAAGGGACTCACGGCGCCAATTGGGTCGTGAAGCTGGACAACTACCCGGTTAAATGTCGCAGCCTGGACGAGGCTCGCGAATTCGCTGACAAAATGACATCACGAATTAATGCCCCTCATACGTTGCCAGGAAGGTTTAGTTCTACAACAGTTAGTCAGCCAGCAGCGCATGCTCGTTAAAGATGATGCGTTGAACAGAAACTAAAAAGCCCGGCTAACTTGCCGGGCTTTCCGTTTCTACGACATCCTTTTCACATGATTTTCACGGGATCGCTTTTAACCTAGCGTCACTCCTGTTGAATCTCCTGACCCGCCTCGTAGCGGGTCTTTTTTTGCCTGCGATTTGGCACGGAACATCTGCTGCGGTCATTCCGGTATACATGGCGAACACTGGACTTGCAGGAGCTGCCGAAGGTTACGATGGCGGTGTGTCTGGATGAATGCCTTCGGCAGCGCCTACAAGAAATGTATTTGCCTATTGCGCGGTGCTCGCAGCCTCATTGCTGGCAACGGTCTTGCTGTTGACCAACGCCGCATCACCCACCAGCGCCAGCCGGTCTGATCGACTGCCATCCATCACTTCGCTGCTCCAATGCCCTGTCATCGCTGCCATCCAGGCAAACAAAAACAGCGCCACACCTTGCAGGGCCCATCTTGCGATCATCGGCATAGCACTTCTCCCTTTTCCAGAATTCGATGCGCTGATGTAAACAGCTAAGCATTGCAAAAGGGTTTCACCGGGATCGAAGATGAAACTATTTGTAAGAAGAAATTTCAGGAATTATGTGTGGTCTGTCATTAACGGATTCTACGAAAAGGCTATACCGCATGAAGTTTTCCCGGTTTGCACAAGGCCTGTCGAAATGGGCTGGCAGTGCACGAACGTTCATCGCCGCTATCGGCTTGATCTGCCTGTGGGCCATCACCGGCCCATGGTTTCATTACAACGACACCTGGCAGCTGATCATCAATACCTCCACCACCATCATCACCTTTCTGATGGTGTTTCTGATTCAAAACACCCAGAACCGCGACAACGATGTGCTGCACATCAAGATCGACGAACTGCTGCGCGTCACCAAGGATGCGCAGAATGCGTTGCTGAGTCTGGACAAGCTGGACCATAAGGAGCTGCGCGCCCTGCGTAAGGAATACAGCGCGATTGGTGCCAGCGAAACACTGGGGGCGCCAACCAGAAGCGACCCTTGATCCAGCGCCCCGGTGGTCAGTGGCAGGGAACTCTCGACCGGCTCACCCTTCATAAATCATGAAGTCGACGTATAAAAACCTCGTAGTGAGCCATTGGCCCAAACAGGGAGTCGTCCATGAGCGGATCCGGAACGAGCACTCAAAAGGCTGCCGTAGTTCTTCTGCCCACCCACAAAAAACTCGCCACACATGAAGTGGTTGTTCATCAAAAACTGGCGGAGAAAATCGCCACCTTACTGGGTTGCGAGTTTCTCGGTTTGTACGACAGCACGCTTCACAAGGGCATGAACCTTTACTTCATCCCGTCTGACACGTTGATTGGCAAACAAGAAAACAGCGCCTTGAACATCCAGTCCGCCGACGACCTGTTTGGCGGGTTGATTGCGCAGCCATTCATGGCCACCAAGGCCATTTCCCATCCGCTGCTGGATGACGCCACGGCGCAGCCTCCAGGCTGGTCACGGCAGATTCATGAAGAAGCCGCGGACTCTGTGCTCGCGGGCTTTACGGTATTCAATGAAGCCGACGCATTGCGCGCAGGTGAGTTGGTTCTGGCCAACGGTGCGGCGCGCATCAAACCCGTGCTGGCAACAGCGGGACGCGGGCAAATCGTCGTTTCCGATAAAGCCCAACTGCAAGCAGCGATCGCCGAGCAAGACATGCAAGAGGTCGCGACGTGGGGACTGGTGATTGAAGAAGACCTCACTGACGTCGTCACGCTGAGTGTCGGGTTGGTTCAGGTGGCCGGGATCACCGCCAGTTACCACGGCACCCAATGCCTGACGGAGGACAACATCGGTGAAACGGTCTATGGCGGCTCAACGCTGTGGATAGTGCGTGGCGGTTATGACGCGCTGTTAGCGCTTGAGCTGGATGAGCCGGTCAGGCGCGCCGTGACTCAGGCCATGCATTACGAAAACGCCGCCCTCAAGCACTTTCCGGACTTCATCGCCTCACGGCGCAACTACGACATTGCACAGGGCACCAACGCCAAAGGCGAGCGCTGTTCGGGGGTACTTGAACAGTCGTGGCGTATCGGCGGCGCCAGCCCGGCCGAGGTCGAAGCATTGCTGGCCTTTGCTGCCGATCCGGCCCTGCAGCGTATCCGCGTGTCCACTCACGAAATCTACGGCGAAACCACACTCCCGACCGACGCTAGCGTCCTTTATGAAGGCGACGACCCGGAGGTGGGTTTCATCAGCAAATTTACAAAGGTCAATCCTTATGAGTGTGAGCAGTGAAAGCATTGAGATTGCAGTCGATGGCCAATCCATTTCAGGGACCATCCTGACCCCTGGCGCGAAAATCCCCGGCATTCTGTTCGTCCATGGCTGGGGCGGTAGCCAACAACGGGACCTGGCACGCGCCAAGAACATTACCGGTTTGGGTTGTGTGTGTCTGACGTTCGACTTGCGCGGGCATGAACGTACTCATGAAATGCGTAGCAAGGTCTCCCGGGAGCAAAGCCTGGCGGATTTACTCGCTGCCTACGATCGACTGGTCAGCCATCCGGCCGTAGACCGCGACGCCATTGCCGTGATCGGCAGCAGTTATGGTGGTTATCTGGCGACCATTCTCAGTTCTATGCGCCCGGTCAAATGGCTGGCATTGCGAGTACCGGCACTGTACTGGGATGCCGATTGGGACATGCCCAAGCAAGAGCTGGATCGCGACAAGCTCGCGCACTATCGCCGCTCAGCCGTAACCGCTGCAGACAATCGTGCGCTGGCAGCATGCAAGGAATTCCACGGAGACGTGCTGCTGATCGAATCAGAGCAGGATGATTACGTACCCCATGCCACGTTGATGAGTTATCGCGGGGCGTTCGAGCTGGCTCACTCGCTGACGTATCGTCTGGTGGACGGCGCCGACCACGCATTGAGCAGCGACCTGAGTCAGAGTATTTACAGCTCAATGCTGAGCAACTGGATCAGCGAAATGGTCATCGGCGCTCGCCTGGTCGATTTCCCACACCATTCGGCGAAGTACTCCTGACAGATCTGCGAACCTATGTAGGCGCTGCCAAAGGCTGCGATAGCGATTATTCACACACACCGCTTTCGCAACCTTCGACAGTTCCTACAGTTGGTTTTTAGATCGATGTAGCGCTACCCATCCCCGGCACCAGAATGACCTTGCGGCAATCCTCCTGTTTCTTGTCGAAGAGTTTGTAACCCTCGGCAGCATCTTCCAGCGACAGGCGATGGGTAATGATCGCCTCAGGCGCCAGCGCCCCGCTTTCGATGTGTTCGAGCAACTCAGGCAGATAACGCTGCACATGGGTCTGGCCCATTTTGAAGGTCAGGCCTTTGTCGAACGCATCGCCGAACAGGAAGCCATGGATGAAACCGGCGTAGACACCCGGCACACTTACCACACCGCCGCGTCGTACAGCGGCGATGCATTGGCGTAGAGCCTTGCCGCTGCTGCCTTCAAGCTTCAGGGTCGCGAGAATGGTTTCAGTCGTGCTGCCCTTGGCTTCGAACCCGACCGCATCGATCACGCCGTCCACGCCGCGCATGCCACGGGTCTGCTTGATGATGGTGTCAGCTGGATCATCGTCTTCATCGAAGTTGATCGGGATCACGCCGTAGGTGCTTTGCGCGTAGGCCAGACGATACGCGTGGTGGTCGACCATGAAGATTTTCTCGACGCCCAGCATTCTTGCGCAGGCAGCGCTGAGCAACCCCACTGGCCCGGCACCGTAGATCGCCAGACTCGAACCCTGACCTACGCCACTGTTGAGCACCGCTTGCCACGCGGTCGGCAGGATGTCGGAAAGGAACAGCACTTTGTCGTCGGACAGTGTGCCCGGCACTTTGAACGGGCCAGTGTTACCTTTGGGCACGCGCACGTACTCAGCCTGACCACCCGGGATGCCGCCGTACAAATGGCTGAAACCAAACAGCGCAGCTCCAGGCGGAATGGACTTCTTGTTCAGAATCGCGCCACGTCCGGTGTTTGTGGTTTCGCATGCAGCGAACTGGTCCAGCTGGCAGAAGAAGCAACTGCCGCAGGCGATAACGAAAGGGATAACAACCCGGTCGCCAGGCTTGACCGTAGTGACCTGTGAACCCACCTCTTCAACAATGCCCATGAACTCATGGCCAAAGATATCGCCCGACTCCGTGGCTGGAATCTTGCCGCGATACAGATGCAGGTCAGAGCCGCAAATCGCTGTGGCGGTAACCTTCAGAAGGATGTCATCGACTTCTTGAATAACCGGATCAGGAACGGTATCGACCCGAACGTCATTAGCCCCGTGATAAGTCAGTGCGCGCATTTTTTCTCTCCTTGCAGGCGATAAAGCCAGGCGGGCAAAAGCGCCCGGAACTAACAAGGGAGAGCATGAAGAAAGCGTAAGTTCAGAGGACTTGAAAGCAAAGAAGACCAGTGGTGAATCCAGGCACCGTTGGGCCGATGGCCTGAACCAAGAGGGAAGGTTTTATCTAATGCGCAGACTGAGTTGAAAGTCCCTGTAGGAGCGCACGAGCACCGCGAGGCCGCGATCGCGGTGTATCAGGCAGACCGCCATCGCTGCCTCGCGTTGCTCGTGAGCTCCCACAGGTCGTGCAGCTCAAAGCGCTGATATCAGGTAATCGGCGCCGGGTTGAACAAGGTAATGTCGTTGTGCAAACGATAGTGCTCGGTCCAGGTTTTTTTCTTGCCACTGGCCACGTCCAGATAGAAGTGGAACAGCTCCCAGCCCAAGTCCTCGATCGTTGCACGCCCCGTGGCAATACGACCGGCATCAATGTCGATGAGATCAGGCCAACGCGTCGCCAGCTCGGTACGGGTCGATACCTTGACCACCGGGGACATCGCCAGGCCATACGGCGTGCCGCGTCCGGTGGTGAACACATGCAGGTTCATCCCGGCGGCCAGTTGCAAGGTGCCACAGACAAAATCGCTTGCCGGTGTTGCACAGAAAATCAGACCTTTGCGCTTGAAGCGCTCGCCAGGGCCAAGCACGCCGTTGATGGCGCTGTTGCCGGACTTGACGATCGATCCCAGGGATTTCTCGACAATGTTCGACAGCCCGCCCTTCTTGTTACCCGGTGTGGTGTTGGCGCTACGATCAGCCTCGCCTTTTGCCAGATAACGGTCGTACCAGTCCATTTCCCGAACCAGTTCCTCGGCCACTTCCTGAGTCTCGGCGCGAGAAGTGAGCAAGTAGATAGCGTCGCGCACTTCAGTCACTTCCGAGAACATCACGGTGGCGCCTGCGCGCAGCAGCAAGTCCGAAGCGTAACCCAATGCCGGGTTGGCGGTGATGCCCGAAAACGCATCGCTGCCGCCGCACTGCATGCCCAGAATCAACTCCGAGGCCGGCACGGTTTCACGACGGCGCAGATCAAGCTTCTTCAAGCGCACTTCAGCCAACTCCATGATCTGCTCGATCATTTCGTTGAAGCCGTGACTGGAGTCCTGCAAGCGATACATCCACTGATCGCTGAGATCAACCGAAAGGTCGTCTTCGTGCATGACCTGTCCGGCCTGCAGCTTTTCGCAGCCCAGACCGATCACCAATGCTTCGCCACCCAGATTCGGGTTGCGCGCCAGGTTACGCACCGTGCGGATCGGGATGTAAGCGTCGGTCGCGGTAATAGCCACACCACAACCGTAAGTATGAGTAAGTGCCACCACGTCATCGACGTGGGGGTACTTGGGCAACAGCTCTTCACGGATGCGCTTGACCGCATGGTCAAGCACCCCGGTCACACATTGCACTGTGGTGGTGATGCCCAGAATGTTACGCGTGCCAACGGTACCGTCGGCGTTGCGATAACCTTCAAAGGTAAAACCTTCCAGCGGTTCGCCTCTTTGTGGCACCGCGTCTGACATCGGCAGGCTATCCAGCGCCGGTGCCGATGGCATACGCAGCTGATCTTCCCTGACCCAACTACCCCGTGGAATCGGCTGAAGGGCATAACCGATGGTGTGCCCGTAACGGATGATCGGCTCGCCTTCAGCGATATCGACGGTGTTGACCTTGTGGCTCTGTGGAACGTTATCGACGGTCACCAGACCATTATCGAATTCGGTACCGGCAGGCACACCCTGGTCGTTGACTACTACCACCACGTTATCCAGCTCATGGAGCCGGATGTAGCGTGGGGAGTCGGCATGTTGAATCAGGTTCATCACGGTTTCCTCAGGATTTAGCTTGAGAAAGGTCGCTGGCTTCGCCAGTCAGTGGCCCCTTGGTTGGAGGCTCTTTCAGTTCAACGCGTTTGATCTCGCCAACGATGAAGATATAGCTGAACACCGCAACCACTGCGTTGGCACCTACAAACACCAGCGCCCATTTGAACGAGCCAGTGGAGCTGATGATGTAACCAATCACGATAGGCGTGGTGATTGAAGCAATGTTACCGAAGGTGTTGAACAGGCCACCGCTCAAACCGGCGATCTGCTTCGGCGAAGCGTCGGACATAACAGCCCAGCCCAGTGCGCCGACACCTTTACCGAAGAATGCCAGGGCCATGAAGCCAACGACCATCCATTCAATATCAACGTAGTTACAGGCGACGATGGTGGTCGAAAGCAGCAAACCACCAATGATCGGCGCTTTACGGGCGAAGGTCAGCGAGTGGCCTTTGCGCAGCAGGTAGTCGGAAATCACACCACCCAGTACACCCCCGATAAAACCGCAGATCGCCGGCAGGGAGGCAATGATGCCCGCCTTGAGGATAGTCATGCCACGTTCTTGAACCAGGTACACCGGGAACCAGGTCAGGAAGAAGTAGGTGATGCCGTTGATGCAGTACTGGCTCAGATAGATACCAAGCATCATGCGGTTGGTCAGCAGTTGGCGGATGTAGTCCCATTTCGGACCGCCGCTTTTGCCTTTACCTTTGCCCTGGTCCTGATCCATGTCGACCATGCCGCCGTTGTTGGCGATGTGATCAAACTCTTCCTTGTTGATGCGCGGGTGCTGGCGTGGGCTGTAGATGACTTTCATCCAGATCGCCGAGAACACGATACCGATGGCACCCATCACGACGAACACGTGCTGCCAGCCGAACTTGTAGACGATCCAGCCCATCAGCGGAGCGAACAGTACAGTGGCGAAGTATTGCGCGGAGTTGAAGATCGCAGAGGCAGTACCGCGCTCAGCAGTCGGGAACCAGGCTGCCACGATACGCGCGTTGCCCGGGAAGGAAGGCGCTTCGGCCAGACCGACCATGAAACGCAGCATGAACAGCACAACGACGGCAGAGCCGACGCCGAATTCACCTACATAGCCTTGCAGCAAGGTGAACAGCGACCAGGTGAAGATGCTTAATGCGTAGATTTTCTTGGAACCGAAACGGTCGAGCAGCCAGCCACCCGGAATCTGACCGGCCACGTAGGCCCAGCCGAAAGCAGAGAAGATGTACCCGAGAGTGACAGCGTCGATACCAAGGTCTTTTTGCAGGCTGGAGCCCGCGATAGCGATGGTGGCGCGGTCGGCGTAGTTGATCGTGGTCACCAGAAAAAGCATGAGCAGGATCAAATAGCGGACGTGAGTCGGCTTGGACTGTTGCATGTGTGTGAACTCCCACTAATTATTTTTTTTACGCGGGTAAATCTATTTTTTTGGTGTTGCTTGCGCCTGCCGGCCCCTTGGTAATAGTCGTGGTTAACGACGCTTCCCACCCACAGTTAATGCGCTTCCCTACGAGCTGTACGGCATCACTCAGCCCTTGTGTCGCTGGCAAACATCCTATGGCACAAAGCCGCTGATCACTCAGCGGCTTTGGGTCAGGCTTTTGTTACTGCTTACCTTGCTTGTCCATCAGCGCGGCGAGCATTTCGTACTCTTCGGCAGTCAGGTCGGTCAGTGGTGTACGCACTGGACCCGCGTCGTAACCGGCGATTTTCGCGCCCGCCTTGACGATGCTGACGGCATAACCGGATTTACGGTTACGGATGTCCAGGTATGGCAGGAAGAAGTCGTCGATGTATTTACCAACGGCAACGTGATCGTCCTTGGCGATAGCGTGGTAGAAGTCCATCGCCAGCTTGGGTACGAAGTTGAAAACTGCCGAGGAGTAAACCGGAACGCCCAGCGCTTTATAGGCAGCAGCGTAGACTTCAGCGGTTGGCAAACCACCCAGGTACGAGAAGCGGTCGCCCAGACGGCGGCGGATCGAAACCATCAGTTCAATGTCGCCCAGACCGTCTTTGTAGCCGATCAGGTTAGGGCAGCGCTCAGCCAGTTGCTCCAGCAGCGGAGCGGTCAGGCGGCAAACGTTACGGTTGTAAACAACCACGCCGATTTTCACGGACTTACAGACGGCTTCAACGTGGGCAGCAACGCCGTCCTGGCTGGCTTCAGTCAGGTAGTGCGGCAGCAGCAACAGGCCTTTGGCGCCCAGACGCTCTGCTTCTTGAGCATATTCGATGGCTTGACGGGTCGAACCGCCAACGCCAGCCAGGATCGGCACGCTGGTAGCGCAGGTATCGACCGCGGTTTTGATGACTTCGGAGTATTCGCTGGCTGCCAGGGAGAAGAACTCACCTGTACCGCCGGCAGCGAACAGAGCGCTTGCGCCGTACGGGGCCAGCCACTCGAGACGTTTAACGTAGCCAGCGCGATTGAAGTCGCCCTGTGCATTGAAATCGGTTACCGGAAAGGACAGCAGACCGTGGGAGAGGATGGACTTCAGTTCTTGTGGATTCATTATTCGAACACCCTGGGAGCATTTATTGTGAATGGATCACCGGTCGTCTGCCGATGTCGTAAGTCATCGTACAACTGATAATAAAATCACTCAACAGGGATTTTTGGTTTTTTCGGTGAGCGGTAGCCGATAGTAGCGCAGCCCCCGCAGGAACGGGGGTTGACGGGGAATTGAATAGACTAAGGTCGTATGATCACTGGAACGAGCGCCCTCAGATGTAGCTGTCGGCGCGGTGTCTCTCTGGACGCGGTCCTATGGGACTACTCAGGTTCTGTGGGAGCTGGGCTTGCCCGCGATAAGGCTAGCGCTGTAAGCAGGTATACCGCGTTATCGTTTATCGCGAGCAAGCTCGGCTCCCACAGGGCCGGACCACCCTGAGATTCCTTCACCCGGCCAGCATGCCTGCCAGGATGAATGCCATTCTGTGTGCGAGGCCTATCCCATCCGATCAAGCCCGCTGCGACTCGGCCTCTTCGTGCGCATGACGCAATCGCTCGCGGCTGTTGGTCAGGTGCAGACGCATGGCGGCGCGGGCGGCATCGGAGTCCTGGCGGGCGATGGCGTCGTAGATTTCTTCGTGCTCACGGCTCAGACGGGTCATGTAGTGCTGCTGATCGTCATGGGCCAGGCGCGCCGAGTTCAACCGGGTACGCGGAATGATGCTCGTGCCCAGGTGCGTCATGATGTCGGTGAAATAGCGGTTGCCCGTGGACAACGCAATCTGCAGGTGGAACTGGAAATCCGAACCGACCGCATCGGTTGCGTGAGAGGCACTTTCGTTGAGTGCGTCCAGCGCCTGACGCATGGCCAGCAATTGCTCATCGGTACGGCGTTGCGCCGCCAGCCCGGCCGACTCGACTTCCAGGCTGATACGCAACTCAAGGATCGCCAGCACATCGCGCAAGGTGACGATGGTCGCCGGGTCGATACGGAAACCGCTAGGGCTGGGTGTATCCAGCACGAAGGTGCCAATACCGTGACGGGTTTCTACCAGACCGGAGGCCTGAAGCCGTGAGATGGCTTCGCGCACAACCGTGCGGCTGACGCCCTGCTCTTCCATGATGGCTGATTCGGTAGGCAACTTGTCGCCACGCTTGAGCAGCCCGCTGCGAATACGCTCGGACAGTTCAGTAACCAGCTCTTGCGCAAGGCTGCGGTGCTTGCGGCGGGCGCGAGGCAGTGCGCTTTGATTTTCCATATCCAACGTCAATCTCGAGCAATGAAAGAAGTGATGATAGCTCACCGGGTTATACGATCACATTCGTAAAATCGACTGAATTGTACGAGCCGATCATACGACAGCCTGAGAATGCGGCTGTTCGCGCAAATCTCCGGCCTCAATCCGCAGTAGCCGTCTGTGAAACCGCTTTAGACTGCTGCGGTGGCCAATGCTGACTAAAGTTACATCCGGTAACTCATCAATCAGCGCCTGATACAGCAAAGCCTCGTCTTCTTCATCCATAGCAGACGTCGCTTCATCCATATACAGCCAGCGTGGCTGGAACAGCAGCGCTCGGGCAAATGCCACACGTTGCTGCTCACCCGGAGATAGCATCCGCTGCCAGTGGTTGCTCTCATCAAGGCGCGGTATCAGATGCTCCAGCCGACAGGTTTCCAGCACTTCGGCGAAGCGCTCGGCCGGGTAGGCTTCTACGGCCTGTGGATAACTCATGGCCTCACGCAACGTGCCGATGGGCAGATAAGGCCGCTGCGGCAGGAACAAATAGCGCTCGTCCGGCAACTGAATACGGCCTTTGCCGTCCTGCCACAAACCACCCAAAGCCCGCAGCAAGGTACTTTTGCCACTGCCGGAACGACCTCCGACCATGACCCGCTCGCCCGCTGCGATCTTCAGGCTGGTGTTGTTCAACAACTGGCGGCTGGTGCCGAGTTGCAACGCCAGCCCGGCAAGGCTCAGCGCGTTGCCGGCATGGCTGATTTCGATAGCTGAAACATGGGCTTCGTTCTGATCCAGCGCCTGACGAAAGCTCAGCAGACGATCACAGGTCGCTCGCCAAGACGCCAACGTAGCGTATGCGTCGATGAACCAACTGAAGTTTTCCTGCACGCTGCCAAAGGCGGAGTTGATCTGCATGAGCTCGCCTAGCTCGATCTTCCCCGCGAAGTAGCGCGGCGCAGCCACCACAAAGGCGAAGATGATCGCAATCTGCGAGTAACCGGCGGTAAAAAACGTCAGGCGCTTTTGCACCCGCATCATTGACCAGAAGTTGCTCCAGACCATGCCGAATCGCGCACTCAGACGCTCATTCTCATTAGGTTCGCCGTCGGACAGCGCAATGCTTTCGGCGTTTTCCCGCACGCGAACCAACGAGAAACGCAGGTCAGCCTCATAACGTTCCTGCTGGTTGCTCAATGGGATCAATCGACGCCCGATCAAATGAGTCAACCAACTGCCCGCCACCGCATAGAGCAATGCAGCCCAGAACATATAGCCGGGGATCTCGATGCCGAACAGCTCAATGCTGCCGGAAACGCCCCACAGAATGATCGAAAAGGACACCAGACTGACGATGGTCTTCATCAACCCTAGGCCCAACGACAGCGTGTCGCTGGTGAATTTGTTGAGGTCTTCGGACAAGCGCTGGTCAGGGTTATCGGTATAACCGCCCTGCTCCAGCTGGTAATAGTTTTTGTGGCTGAGCCACTTGGCAAAATGCTGCTCGGTAAGCCAGCGCCGCCAGCGAATCGTAAGCATCTGGGTCAGATACAGCCGGTAGACAGCACCCAGGATCCCGACCGTGGCGATACCGCAGAAGTACAGAATCGACTGTGTGAACGCCGCAAGATCCTTCTTTTCCAGCGCGTTGTAGAAGTCTCGATACCAACTGTTAAGCACCACTGAAATGGCGACGCTAAACAACGACAGCAGTGTCACGGCGATCAGAAGCACCCATGCCAGGCGCTTTTCCTCGCTGCGCCAGTAGGGAGTGATGAGTGTCCAGACACGGGAAAAGAACTTTTCCCGCACGCTGTCATTAACAGTGGAATACTCGGCGTTGCGATTCATGGTGACGACTCGACTTCTAGTGAAGTTCAGCGTCCGGGCGTTAAACCCGGACGCACGACACGATCATCCATGACAGGAAAAACGGCTTAGCGGCGTACTGGACGCTTCTGCAACTTGCGCTGCAAGGTGCGGCGGTGCATGCCCAACGCCCTGGCGGTCGCGGAAATATTGCCTTCGTGCTCAGTCAGCACCCGCTGAATATGTTCCCACTGCAAACGGTCAACCGACATCGGGTTGTCCGGCACCAGGGTGTCCAGGTCCGAATGCTGGGACAACAGCGCAGCCAGCACATCGTCAGCATCGGCGGGTTTGCACAGGTAATTACACGCGCCACGCTTGATAGCTTCAACGGCCGTGGCAATGCTGGAATAACCGGTAAGGATCACGACGCGCATGTCCGGGTCCAGCTCCAGCAGCTTGGGCAGCAGCACCAGACCGGAATCGCCGTCCATTTTCAGGTCCAGCGCCGCGAACTCAGGGATGTCCGATTGAGCCAGGATCAATCCTTCTTCGGCAGAACCGGCGGTGCTGACACGAAAGCCGCGACGGGACATCGCCCGGGCCATCACGCGAGTGAAAGTGGCGTCATCATCAACCAGCAACAAATGCGGCAGTTCTTCGCCTTCAACCTGGATTTCGTCACTCATGCATCATCTCCTCGGGCGTCACGTGGCAGGCGCAGCTCGGTGAGCGTGCCGCCGTCCTCATGACTGTAGAGTTTTACCGAGCCGCCCGCGCGGGTCACGCTGGCCTTGCTCAAGAAAAGGCCGAGGCCGAAGCCTTTGCCTTTGGTCGTAAAGAAAGGTTTACCGATTTGTTCGGCAATTGCCAGTGGCACGCCGGGGCCGTGGTCGCGGATGCTGATACAGATTTCTGTACTGTCCCAGTTCAGATTCACTTCCAGCCCCTCTGGGCAGGCATCGGCGGCATTATTAAGCAGGTTAAGCAGCGCTTGAGTCAGATCAGGCGGCGGCGCAAGCATGGGCGCTGCGTCCTTGCCGAGCAACTGAAACCGGTAGCTGGCCTCGGGACGCATCAAATGCCAGCGGTCCAGGGCTTCATTGAGCCAATGGCTGACGGTCTGCATTTCCACTGCCAGACGGCGATTGGCCTCTGCAGCGCGCACCAACTGTTGCAGTGTCTGCTTGCACTGTTTGACCTGTTCCTGCAGCACTTCCAGATCGTCCTGCAAGGCCGGGTCCTTGTGGTCCTGACGCATTTCCTTGAGCAGCACGCTCATGGTCGCCAGAGGCGTGCCCAACTCGTGGGCCGCTCCGGCGGCTTGAGTGGCAACCGCCAGTAATTGCTGATCGCGCAAGCCTTCCTCACGCCGCTCGGCCCGTAGTTGTTCCTGACGCCGCAACTCCTCGGCCATCTTCGCCGCAAAGAACGTGATAACCGCGGCAGCCAGGGCAAAGCTCAGCCACATACCGTAGATCTGCATGTTTTCACGGGAGATCGGGTAAGTGTCGAGCGGAAAGGAGTGCCCCAGCAACAAGCTGTACAGCGCCAGAGCGATCCCCGAAAGAATCAACGAATAACGCCATGGCAACGTGACGGCGGCGATCGTCAATGGCACCAGATAATAAGAAACAAAGGGGTTGGTCGAACCGCCTGAGTAATAAAGCAGCGCGCTGTGGATAAACAGATCGAACGCCAGCTGCACCGCGTATTCCTGCTCCGTTACCGGCAGCGAGGTGCGCAGACGCACCGCCGTCACTGCGCACCAGATCATTGAGAATCCGAGGGTGATCGCCAGCTGCATCCAGGGCAACGGTAATAAATGGAACAGGTACGCAATACCCACTGAACCGGCCTGGGCAGCCAGTACCAGCGTACGGATAAAGGTCAGACGCCAGAGATTCTGACGCGTAGCGGACAGCAATTGGACGGGGGCGAGCATGAGCTCTCCTGATGAGTGCTCCAGGCGAATCGGTGCGAGTATAACCAAGCAACAACAAAAACTGCGCAAACTGCGGCAAACCACCACAGGTTTCATGAATAATTTATCTTTCGCCTCGGCGATCAACTGGCCCGGCAGCCATGAAGCGCCGGAACCCCACTCCCGACTCACAGTCTTACAGCTTTGCGCCCTGCCGACCTTCGTCGCGGGCCTGCTTTAAAACAGCACGCTTCATAACAAGGAGTTTCGAATGTTCAGCCTTCGCCCTACTGCCGCCCTGCTCGCCCTCGGCGCCGCTGCCCTGACCAGCGTTCCTGCCATGGCAGACAGCGTTAACTACAACCAGGTTTCTGTACATGCCGAGGTCAATCAGGAAGTCACCCGAGACCTGATGAACGTGACGCTGTACAGCGAAGCGCAAAATACCGATCCGGCAAAGCTGGCAGCTGAAATCACCGAAACCCTCAACAAGGCTCTGGGCCAGGCACGCCAGGTCAAAGGCGTCACCATCCGCCAGGGCAATCGCAACAGCTACCCGATTTATGATGACAAAGGCCAGAAAATCACCGGCTGGCGTGAACGCGCAGAACTGCGCCTGGAAAGCGCCGATTTTGCTGCGTTGTCCAAGTTGACTGGTGAACTGCTTGGCGACATGAAAATGGGCGGCATGGACTTCTCGATCTCCAAACCGACTCGCAAGGCCAGCGAAGACACCTTGCTCAAAGAAGCCGTCACCGCATTCCGCGCCCGTGCCCAACTGGTCACTGAAGCGTTGGGCGGTACCGGCTACAAAGTGGTCAACCTGAACTTCAACACCACCGGTTATCCACAGCCGTACCTGCGCGCGCCGGTCATGATGATGAAAGCCGCTCGTGAAGACGCAGCAGCGCCTACGCCGGAAATCGAAGCAGGCACCAGCGATGTCACGGTAACTGCCGATGGCGTCATCGAAGTCGCTATCCCGTAGTCCTAAAGGCGGCAGTCATGTGGCTGCCGCCTTTTCCCTACATTCCCGGTTACATCTCGCTCTTCCCGCGCCTCATCGCCCTACAGCAGCCAGTGGCACCGCCTGATTCCCCGCATTTCTCTCATCCGTAGAATCGACCCTGCACCATCATTATTTTTACGCACATGGCGGACCGCCAACTTCGGTCACGCTGCAGTGCCTTAATTCAGGGTTCACGGATGACACCTTCTACCAGCATCAACACACACCGTTCTACTGTCCCGGCACATCTGCTCCAGGAGGTAGACATCGATTTCGACACGTTCGACCCGGCCTCGCCTCCTTCCGCGAGGTTCGAAGCCGGTCGCGGCAGCGAGCGCAAAGACACCCACGGTTCCATCGAAGCCGTTCTCAGAGAAGCAGGCTTTATTGAGCGAGAAGTTCACGCTATTTATTTTGGCAACTGGCTGCGAGACTATTCCCAGTTGCTCGACCCCAAGATCGTGCGCGCCTCCAACATGCCGAAGAGTTTCCCGGACCTGTTGTCCCGGCACGCCCTGACGCAAATCGTCGACGTCCTGGCGGTACGGGAATTTACCGACCTGATGGCTCATTATCGGGAGCGGTTCAGGGTCACCCCTGAGAGACTCGGCGTATACCGTCCCAGCGAGCACATCGATAACCCTAAAACCGTCAACCCAGGATCGTTTGACCCCACCGACCGAGACGCGGATTTCGAGCCATGGGTACTGGCTGACGACGTTGTCGTCGGTGTTGATCCCGAGTCCTCGATGAAACGCTATCTCCAGCGTAGCGCCAATTTCATGGAGTCCGAGCTGGGCACCGCTGTCCTCGCAGGCCGCGCCTCAACTGACGGTTTGCGCGCGCTCGGTTCGGCGCTGCATGTTCTGGAAGATTTTTTCGCGCACTCCAATTTTGTCGAACTGAGCTTGATAAAAATGGGCCACAAGGATGTGTTGCCCTGGACTTCGCGCACGGATTGCAAGCATGGCCTGCCATTGGTTACCGGCAGCTTCGGGTCAACCGATGCCATTGCCAGCCTTGCAGCTCCGCTAGGCAAGATTCTGTTCTCTACCAAGGAGACGAATTTCGCGCCTATCAAGCCAGGGGTTCGCACTGAACGGGATGAGATCATTCTGATCCTGCTCAGAGAGCATCCTGACAAGGACTATCTGAAGGCTTACGACGTTTTTCTGAACGCTCGCGATAGCTGGGCTGACTTGCCGTACTCAGAATACGTACAAGCCGTAAATCACTACCTGGCGTGGCCTGGGCGGGCGGCAGGCAATGCCTTTGCCAGCGTCATGCAAGGTCTTTTTACAATACTGGGTAACAGCATCGGCAACGCGCAAACCCGCTTCGACGATGACCCCAACACCAGTGGATCGACTGACCCTTCGCACTCGCAACTGGCCAAGGATCACGCAGAGCATCCTTTGCATGGGCTGGCGGCAAGGCTGGCCCGGGAAGCAGTCCTGAACATTGGCAGGCAAATACTGGAGCAGTGGCGCTCGCCCGCTGCAAACATAGACGTGGCAAAGCTCGCCACCGATTACTTCAAGCACCCGATGGACAGCAGCTGGCAAGACGACACCGTGAAAAAATGGGCCCAGGGCAACCCGCAATCCGTCCAGATGGCCGCCAGCAAAACAACCCTCGACAACGTGGCGCTCGAACAGGCCAAACGCTCAATCGACCAGCTTGAAAATTTCCACAAAGAAGGCGGAAGTTTTCTGGAAAATTTCCTGACCGAAAAAAACCCATTACTGCAGCTCTGGAAACAGACCCCGATCGGTTCATTCCTGGGCGGCAAACGTTAACGATCTGACAACGTTGCCTTGACCCATCCCTCGAGAGTTGCCGAAGGCTTAAGACGCGGCCAGTACGTCGCGATTCGCAGCCTTGGGCAGCTCTCGCCGCTCATTCTGCCGATCATGCAAAGGCCGGCCACTTTCCCGAGTGCGCTGTCGATATTTCGCGTTGCCCGGTGTGCTGCGCCCTACAACGCTCAGTCAGCGATCTGATTCCCCTGAAAATCTGCATCCGTACACTGGGACGTGCGTCGGGCGATCCCGCTCCGGCCGCATTAACTCAAGGAATCAAGGATGAATCCGCTCATTGAAGAGTCCCCACTGGCCGCTACTCCCGTTCATCGCGGCGCCACCGAAACTGACAACACGATGGTCGGCCGTCCGCCGATCATCCAGCCACGATTTTCAGCGGGCGAAGGTGGCCCTGGCACGGCGACCCACGGCTCCATCGAGCATGTATTGAAAACCGCCGGGTTCAGGGAACACGAAGTTCGAGCCATCTATTTCGGCAATTGGTTGCGCGACTATTCACAATTGCTGGACCCCAAAATCGTGCGCGCCACGAGCATGCCCAAAAGCTTCCCGGACCTGCTGTCCAGAGACGCACTAACCAAAGTCGTCGATGTGCTGGCAATACGTGAATTCAAAGACCTGATGCAGGTGGATAGGGAACGGTTTCGGGTTACTGCGCAACGGCTCGGCGTCTATCGCCCCAGCGAGCATATCGACAACCCGAAAGTCACCGCCCCCGAGCCGGCCAATCCACAGAGCCGTGACAGCGATTTCGAACCGTGGGTGCTCGACGGTGATGCGTTGCTGAAGGTCGACTACCAAACCTCCATGAAGCGCTACATTCAGCGCAGCACCGCAACCATGAAGTCGCAGCTCGACTCAGCATCGAGCGCGGGCCTGGAGTCCACCGACGGTTTGCGCGCTTTTGGTTCTGCCCTCCATATACTTGAAGACTTTTTCTCGCACTCTAACTTTGCTGAACTGAGCCTGATAAAGCTGGGTTACACCGATGTTTTGCCTTGGACCTCCAAAGCCGACTGCCGCCATGGATTGCCGCTGGTGACCGGGATGTTCGGTTCAACCGACGTCATCGCCAGCCTCGCGGCCCCGATAGGCAAAATTCTGTTTTCTGTCAAAGACACGATCTTCACCCCTATTCAGTCAGGCGAACGTTACGAAAAAGACCAGATCATTCAGATCCTGCTCAGCGAGCATCCGGACGAACGTTTGCTCAGCGCCTACGAAGGCTTCCTCAAGGTGCGTGACACGTGGGCCGACCTTCCTTACTCAAGCTATCTCCAAGAGCTGAATCACCACCTTGCCTTACCGGGCCAGCTTTTCAACAACGCCATTGGCTATGTGATGCAGGCTTTGCTGACGGTGGTAGGCAACAGCATCGGGCCCGCGCAAACCCTGATAACCGGCGATCCCAACAGCAATGGCTCGACAGATCCTTCGCACTCGCAACTGGCTAAAGACCATGCCGAACATCCGCTCCACGAACTGGCCGCGCTGCTGGCGCAGGAAGCTGTCGAGCACTTGGGGTTCGTCATGCTCGAACACTGGCTGGGCAGATCAGGCGCGGGGGACCCCGGGGTCGTCGCGGCTGCTTACATAACCCACGCCAACGACAGCAGTTGGCAGGACGACATTGTCAGGAAATGGGCAGCCGAAAATCCTCAACAGGTCAAAAAGGCCGCCAGCAAAAACGAATTGGCAAACGTCGCTGAGAAAGTTCGAGGCCAAGCCATGCAGGAGCTGGAGAACCTCAATAGTCAGGGCACACACTTTCTGGAGACATTCCTTACCGAAGATAACGCACTGTTGCGCTTGTGGAAGCTCACTCCGCTTGGCTGGTACCTGACCCGACGCAAGTAACAAATTGTCGCGACCTCACGGGTGCGGCACTATCCGTTGTCTATTGCATCAGACATTCGGACTAGCTGCACTTCGCGAGGACTTCATGGGACATACGCCGTTCAAACCATTACTCCTGACCGCTGCCTTGCTGGCATGTGCGCCTTTGGCCCATGCAAGCACGCTGGTCTACTGTTCGGAAGCCAGCCCGGCAGGGTTTGATCCAAGCCAGTACACCAGCGGCACGGACTTCGATGCCTCTGCTGAAACCGTCTTCAATCGTCTGACACAGTTCAAGCGCGGTGGCACCGAGGTTGAACCTGGGCTGGCCACACGCTGGGATGTTTCAAGCGACGGCCTGACCTATACCTTCCACCTGCGCCCCGGCGTAAAATTCCACACCACCGATTACTTCACCCCGACCAGGGACTTCAACGCCGATGACGTGCTGTTTACCTTCCAGCGGCTGCTGGACAGCAACCATCCGTTTCGCAAGGCATACCCGTCCGAATCGCCGTACTTCACTGATATGGGCATGAACACCACGATCAAGAGCGTCGAAAAAGTCGACGATCTGACCGTCAAGTTCAACCTCAACAACGTCGACGCTGCCTTTGTTCAGAACCTGGCGATGAGTTTCGCCTCCGTGCAGTCAGCTGAATATGCAGGCCAACTGCTCAAACAGGGCAAGGCCGAAGAACTCAATCAGAAGCCCATCGGCACAGGCCCCTTCGTCTTCAAGCGTTATCAGAAAGACGCCCAGATTCGTTACGACGCCAACACCGCCTACTGGAAGCCCGAGGATGTGAAACTTGATCACCTGATCTTTTCCATCAATGGCGACGCCGCAGTGAGACTGCAAAAGCTCAAGGCCGGAGAGTGCCAGGTCAGTGGTTATCCGCGCCCGCAAGACATTGAGCAGATGCAGAAGGACCCGAACCTCAAGGTCATAAGCCAGCCAGGGTTCAACCTAGGTTTCCTGGCTTACAACGTGACACATCCGCCGCTGGATCAACTCAAGGTCCGTCAGGCGCTGGACATGGCCATTGATAAACCCGCGATCATCAAGGCGGTTTACCAAAGTGCCGGGCAGCTGGCACAGAACGCCATCCCGCCCGGCCAATGGAGTTATGACCCAAGCATCAAGGACGCCCCGCACGATCCGGAAAAAGCAAAGCAACTGCTGAAAGAAGCTGGCGTCGCGCCAGGCACACAGATCAACCTGTGGGCCATGACCGTCCAGCGTGCCTCAAATCCTAATGCGCGCATGTCAGCGCAGATGATTCAGGCCGACTGGGCCAAGGTCGGCATCAAGGCCAACATCGTCAGTTATGAATGGGGCGAGTACATCAAACGCGCCAAAGCCGGTGAGCACGATGCGATGATTTATGGCTGGACCGGCGACAATGGCGACCCCGACAACTGGCTCGGCGTGCTGTACAGCTGCGCAGCAGTCAAAGGCAGCAACTACGCGAAATGGTGTGATCCTGCCTACGACAAGCTGGTGCAGAAAGCCAAGCTGACCACGGATCGCGACGAGCGCATCAAGCTCTATCAGCAAGCGCAGCAGATCCTCAAGACGCAGGTGCCGATCACTCCGATTGCCAATTCCAGGGTCTTCCAGCCAATGCGCAAGGAAGTGCAGGACTTCAAACTGAGCCCCTTCGGCCTGACGCCTTTCTACGGTGTAAGTCTGACCAAATAACCGAACCTTTAGAAAAATTGGTAACACTGCCGCGCCAATCGAGTGCATTCAACACGTTTGACTGCGCACGATTGGTGCGCAAAACCTTCCTGAATGCGACGCGCAAACGATCAAATGCGTCAGAAATTACACTTATGCGACATTCGTGTACGCTCGTGCCACTCTTTGATACTTCTTTGGCGCCAACGCCTTGCTTTGGGTATGGCCCCTGCATAAGTATCGGCAAGATCGGCTCACAAGGTCAGATCCTCAATTTTAAAAATGACAACAACTGAGGCCACCATGCTCAAACACGCGGTCATTCCGTTTCTACTCAGTGCAGGCTTGATCACTGCAGCTCCTTTCGCTCAAGCGGCATCGAACCTCGTGTTCTGCTCCGAAGGCAGCCCGGCCGGTTTCGACCCAGGCCAATACACCACCGGCACCGACTTTGACGCTGCCGCAGAAACCGTTTTCAACCGTCTGAGCCAGTTCGAACGTGGCGGCACCGCGGTAATTCCGGGCCTGGCCACCAAATGGGATGTGTCCCCGGACGGCTTGACTTACACCTTCCACCTGCGTGAAGGCGTCAAGTTCCACACTACTCCGTACTTCAAGCCAACCCGCGAATTCAATGCTGATGACGTGTTGTTCACTTTCAACCGCATGATCAACAAGGACGATCCATTCCGTAAGGCGTATCCGACCGAATTCCCGTACTTCACCGACATGGCGATGGACACCAACATCACCAAGATCGAGAAGGTCGACGATCACACCGTCAAGATGACCCTCGGCACTGTCGATGCTGCTTTCATTCAGAACCTGGCCATGAGCTTCGCCTCTATTCAGTCCGCTGAATACGCAGCCAAGCTGCTCAAGGAAGGCAAGCCTGAGCTGATCAACCAGCAGCCGATCGGCACCGGCCCGTTCGTATTCAAGAGCTACCAGAAAGACTCCAACATCCGCTTCACCGGCAACAAGGATTACTGGAAGCCTGAAGACGTCAAAATCGACAACCTGATCTTCGCCATCACCACCGACGCTTCGGTTCGTGCCCAGAAGCTCAAGAAAGGCGAATGCCAGATCACCGCTTACCCACGCCCTGCCGACCTTGCACCACTCAAGGCCGACAAGGACCTGAAGATGCCGGATCAGGCAGGCTTCAACCTGGGTTACATCGCCTACAACACGATGGACAAGATCAAGGGTAGCGATCAGCCAAACCCTCTGGCCATCAAAGAAGTTCGTCAGGCGCTGGACATGGCCGTGAACAAGCAAGGCATCATTGATGCGGTGTATCAGGGCGCGGGCCAGCTGGCTGTCAACGCCATGCCGCCGACCCAGTGGTCCTACGACACCACCATCAAAGACGCACCGTTCGACGTTGAAAAAGCCAAGGCGCTGCTCAAGCAGGCCGGCATCAAGGAAGGCACCGAAATCACCCTGTGGGCGATGCCGGTTCAGCGTCCTTACAACCCGAACGCCAAACTGATGGCCGAAATGCTCCAGTCTGACTGGAAGAAAATCGGCATCAACGTGAAGATCGTCAGCTACGAATGGGGCGAGTACATCAAGCGCGCCAAAGCGGGCGAAAACGGCGCGATGCTGATTGGCTGGAGCGGCGACAACGGTGATCCGGACAACTGGCTCGGCACCCTGTTCGGCTGTGACGCCATCAATGGCAACAACTTCGCCAAATGGTGTGACAAGCCTTTCGATACCTTGATCCACCAGGCCAAGGAAACGACAGACCCGGCCAAGCGCACCGAGCTGTACAAACAGGCACAACATCTCCTCAAAGATGCCGTACCTATGACGCCTATCGCGCACTCAACGGTTTACCAACCGATGCGCACCTCCGTACAAGACTTCAAGATCAGCCCGTTTGGTCTGAACTCGTTCTACGGAGTTAGCGTCACCGGCAAGTAAGGATTAAATAACTGCGCTGCAGTAGTGGCGCAGTTATTTCCTTTCGTCGGTTATATAAAGTTAGTTGCGCAAAATATGCAGAGCTGCCGAAGGCTGCGAATTACGGTGCGTCAGATACGACGTCATCGCAGCCTTCGGCAGCTCCTGCATAAACTGCGCTAACTACTTACATACAGAAGTTTCCTACGCGTTTTTAGGCATTCGGTACTACATACAGTCTCGCCCGACGGACATACCTTCGAGGGCGCGAGCCAAGCTATTTCATTTTGTTACTGAGCAGTCGAGAAGGCTTCCAGCTTGCAGGCAATGCTTTGCCTGGCAACTGTTGGGCATTTACTACTCACTTGAAGGATAAGGATCATCATGCGTAAAACCATTGCCATGTCGTCGTTGTTCAGCCTTGGCTTGCTGGCCATGACACCTGCGGCGCAGGCCGCCAGCAATCTGGTGTTTTGCTCGGAAGGTAGCCCGGCAGGTTTCGACATCGCCCAGTACACGGCCGGCACGGATAATGATGCCGCCGAGCCGATCTACAACCGACTGACCGAGTTCGAACAAGGCAGCACCGCTGTTATTCCAGCGCTGGCCACCAAGTGGGATGTTTCCGAAGACGGCCTGACCTACACCTTTCACTTGCGCGAAGGGGTGAAGTTCCACACCACGCCGTACTTCAAGCCAACACGCGAGTTCAATGCCGATGACGTGCTGTTCACGTTCAACCGCATGCTCAAACCAGACCATCCGTTCCGCGTCGCTTACCCGACCGAATTCCCCTACTTCAACGGCATGGGCCTGAACAAGAACATCAAGTCGGTGGAAAAAACCGATCCGATGACCGTGGTCTTCAGCCTGAACAAGGTCGACGCCGCGTTCATCCAGAACGTCGCGATGAACTTCGCCTCGATTCTTTCCGCTGAATACGCAGACCAGTTGATGAAGTCCGGCAACCTGCACGACATCAACCAGAAGCCAATCGGTACTGGTGCTTTCGTCTTCCAGCGTTATCAGAAAGACTCGCAAATTCGTTACAAGGGCAACAAAGAGTTCTGGGACCCGAGTCGCGTCAAAATCGACAACCTGATTTTCGCCATCAACACTGATGCTTCGGTACGGATGCAGAAACTCAAAGCCAACGAGTGCCAGGTTTCGCTCAACCCGCGCCCTGCCGACATCCAGAAGCTCAAGGAAGACAAAGACCTGAAGGTAATGGAACAGGCAGGTTTCAACCTGGGCTATATCTCTTACAACGTGCGCCATGAGCCGTTGGGCAAACTGGAAGTACGTCAGGCGCTGGACATGGCCGTCAACAAGCAGGCGATCATCAACGCCGTGTATCAAGGCGCAGGCCAACTGGCCGTGAACGCCATGCCGCCGACCCAATGGTCTTACGACGAAACCATCAAAGACAATCCGTACAACCCTGAAAAAGCCAAAGAGCTGCTGCGCGCAGCGGGCATCAAGGAAGGTACCGAGCTGACCCTGTGGGCAATGCCGGTTCAACGTCCTTACAACCCTAACGCCAAACTGATGGCTGAAATGCTCCAGGCCGACTGGGCCAAGGTGGGCATCAAGGTCAAGATCGTCAGCTACGAGTGGGGCGAATACCTCAAGCGCACCAAGGCGGGCGAGCATGACATCTCGCTGATTGGCTGGACTGGCGACAATGGTGATCCGGACAACTGGATGGGCACTCTGTACAGCTGCGCAGCGATTGGCGGTAACAACTACTCAATGTGGTGTGACGAGAAGTACGACGCACTGGTCAAGGCCGCTGTTGCCACCGCTGACCGCGCTCAGCGCACCGACCTTTACAAACAGGCCCAGCAGTACCTGAAACAGCAAGTGCCGATCACGCCGATCGCTCACTCCACGGTTAACCAGCCGCTGCGTAAAGAAGTGCAGGGTTTCAAGGTCAGCCCATTCGGGCGTAACACATTCACCGGCGTCAGCGTCGCCGACTAAGCCAACGATCCAACAGATATTCGCTGCCCTTGACCAGGGGCGGCGAGTATCACCGTTCCAGAAATTCGATTTGTTAGCAGATGTATCTAAAAAAAACGGGGCAAAAAAAGCCCCATACAACCAGAGCCAGACCAAAAAAACTGGCAACTATAAAGTAGTAAAGGGAGCTTCAATCGTGAGAAAAGTCAGTACCGCAGCAGTCGCTTTGTCCATTGCCTCTTTAAGCGCAATGGTCCAGGCAGAACCCGCCAGCCAGGCATTCGTGCCGACTCAACTGAGCTCGAAAAGTGCACAGGGTGAAGCGGGTGGTTTCATTGAGGATTCACACCTGACCGGTACGACTCGCAACTGGTACTCGAACGAACTGCGTCGTCGGGATACCCCGCGCTACAGTTATCAGGATGATGGCGTTACAAAAACCACGCCACGTCGTATCAACTGGCAACAAGGCACCATCGTCAACTACACCTCGGGCTTCACCCAGGGCGTTGTGGGCTTCTCAACTGAACTGGCCCTTTACAACGCGATTGCGCTGGATCGTGATCAGGATCACTTCATCAACAGCTCCAACCGCACACTGGCTGACAGTGACGGTGACGCAGTTGGCCAGTGGAGCAAGGCAGGTCTTGCCAACATCACAGCGCGTGTGTCCAACACCACGCTGACCGCAGGCCGCCAGTCAGTGAACACGCCCGTGATTGCTTTCATCGGTAACCGTGCACTGCCATCGAGCTTCAACGGTGTGACGCTGAAAAGCGACGAGTTCAACAACCTGTCTTTCCAGGCGGGTAGCTACGATCGCATCTCGCCACGTATGCAACAGAGCATGACCAAGTTCAGCTCTTCGTATGCCGGCAACGGTGCGACGGCAGATCGCGTTGACATGGCAGGCGTGGACTACAAACCGTTCGAGAGCCTGACCACCAGCCTGTATGCGTCCAACGTTGAAGACTTCTGGCACCAGTACTACTTCGCGTTCACCCATGAACTGGGCGACACCGACGTACTGGGCCTGAGCTCCAACCTGAACTACTACAAAACCAAAGATTCCGGCAGCCGCAAACTGGGTCCGATCGACAACGACACTTACAGCCTGTCGTTCACTGCGACCCACAAAGCGCACAGCTTTAGCGTTGCTTACCAGGATGTAAACGGCGACGAGTACTTTGACTACCTCGGCGAATCCAACGCTATCTTCCTGGCCAACTCCCTGCTGTCGGACTTCAACGGTCCGAACGAGAAATCCCTGCAACTGAGCTATGTACTGAACATGGCTGAATACGGCGTACCAGGTCTGAAATTCAACATTTACCAGGCTCGCGGCTGGGACATCGACGGCACCAAATACAAAGGCACTGCATATAGCGACGTGCTGGCGATGGACGGCGAAACCCACTACGAATACGGCATCGGCACTTCGTACGCTGTACAGTCCGGCCCACTCAAGGCTACCGCGATCCGCGCGACTTACACCACGCACCGCGCCAGCGAAAATCAGGCTGATGGCAACATCAACGAGTTCCGTCTGGTAACCACGATTCCATTCAACATCCTGTAACTCGCACCATGACCGATCCGACGCGGGGGCCAACACCGCGCCGGATCGGTCGCACAGGCGTTAAAAAATCAACGGAGGGTTCACATTGAAACTGTTATCGCTACGCAACTCGATCGCCCTGGCTCTGTTCAGCGCGGCGCTGAGCGTCTCCGCCAAACCCTTGGTGGTTTGCACCGAAGCCAGCCCTGAAGGCTTCGATATCGTTCAATACACCACCGCTGTCACGGCTGATGCCACAGCCGAAACCTTTCTGGACAAGTTGGTAGGCTTCAAGCCAGGCACCACTGAAACTGAACCCAACCTGGCTGAAAGCTGGGATGTCAGCGACGACGGCCTGACGTACACGTTCCACCTGCGTAAAGGGGTCAAGTTCCAGACCACTGATTACTTCAAACCAAGCCGCGAGATGAACGCCGATGACGTCCTTTGGAGCTTTCAGCGTCAGCTGGACCCGAAGCACCCATGGCACGACAAGTCTCTGACCGGTTACCCGTATTTCGAAAGCATGGGCTTCAATGACCTGCTTAAAAGCGTCGAAAAAGTCGACGATCACACCGTCAAATTCACTCTGACGCGTCCTGAGTCGCCATTCCTGCGTGACCTGGCGATGCCGTTCACCTCGATCTATTCCGCTGAATACGCAGATCAACTGCTCAAGGCAGGTAAAACTGCCGAATTGAACAGCAAGCCTATCGGCACAGGCCCGTTCATCCTGACTCGCTATGCCAAAGATGCCCAAGTTCGCTATAAAGCCAACCCGGATTACTGGAAGGGTGCAGTGCCCAGCGAAACATTGATTTTTGCGATCACGCTGGACAGCAATGTGCGCCTGCAAAAGCTCAAGGCAAACGAATGTCAGGTCGCGCTTTATCCAAAACCGGACGACATCGCAAGCATCAAGGCAGACCCCAAGCTCAAGATCGAAGAGATGGAAGCCATGATGACCAGCTACATCGCCATCAACACTTCGCATAAATACTTGAGCGATGTGCGTGTGCGCGAGGCGATCAATCTGGCGTTCGACAAAAAGGCTTACATCAAGGCGCTGTTTGGCGAAGGTAAAGCAACTGAAGGGGTGAACCCGTATCCGCCAACCCTGCTCGGCTACGCCCACGACATCAAGAACCCGACACACGATCAGGAAAAAGCCCGGGCACTGCTTAAAGAGGCAGGCGTACCGGAGGGTCAGGAGTTCAGCCTGTTCCTGCGTAATGGCGGTGCAGTGACTAACCCGAACCCGGCTCTGGGTGCGCAAATGCTGCAGGCGGACCTGGCCAAAATCGGCTTGAAGCTGAATCTGCGCGTAATGGAGTGGGGCGAGATGCTCAAACGGGCAAAAGCCGGCGAGCACGACATGGTGTTTGCAGGCTGGGCTGGCGACAATGGCGACCCTGATAACTTCCTGACACCTAACCTGAGTTGCGAAGCGGCCAAGAATGGTGAAAATTACGCCCGCTGGTGTAACAAGGCGTTTGAAGAAGCGATCTCCAAGGCCCGGGAAAAAACCGACCCGGCTGAACGGGCCGCACTTTATGAGCAAGCCCAGCAGATTTTTGCCAAAGATGTACCTTGGCTGAGCCTGGCTTATCCAAAACTGTTTACCGCAATGCGCAGTAACGTCGAAGGCTATCAAATTAGCCCGCTGACCAATAACAACTTCGCCACTACCAGGGTGAAGTAGAAAAATAATCCGGCGGGCTCTACCCAGAGACTCGCCGGAACTCGCCTAACCGGCTGATGAGGTACCACCAGGATGTTTAGTTTTATCGCCCGCCGAGTGGGGTTGTTGATACCCACGTTTTTCGGCATCACCTTGCTGACCTTTGCCCTGATCCGCCTGATTCCGGGCGACCCGGTCGAAGTCATGATGGGTGAACGCCGGGTCGATCCGGAAATGCACGCTCAGGCCATGGAACGTCTGGGCCTGAACAAACCCCTGTACGCGCAATATCTCGACTACGTCGGCAAGCTCGCTCAAGGCGACCTCGGGGAATCCTTGCGCACGCGCACCAGCGTGTGGACGGAGTTCACCGCGCTGTTCCCCGCCACTCTGGAACTGTCGATTGCGGCACTGATCTTCGCGGGCATTATCGGCCTGCTGGCAGGCGTCATCGCGGCACTCAAACGGGGATCGTTATTCGATCACGGGGTGATGGGCATTTCCCTGGCAGGCTATTCGATGCCGATCTTCTGGTGGGGCCTGATCCTGATCATGTTCTTCTCGGTAACGCTGGGCTGGACGCCAGTGTCCGGGCGTATCGACCTGCTGTATGACATCCCGCCTGTCACCGGCTTCATGCTGATCGACACTTTGCTCAGCGGTGAAGAAGGTGCGTTCCTTGATGCGCTGCATCACCTGATTCTGCCTGCCATCGTGCTCGGTACCATCCCGCTGGCGGTGATCGCCCGGATGACCCGTTCGTCGATGCTGGAAGTGCTGCGTGAAGACTACGTGCGTACCGCTCGTGCCAAAGGTCTGTCGCCTGCACGCGTGGTATTTGTTCATGGCCTGCGTAACGCGCTGATCCCGGTATTGACCGTGTTCGGCCTGCAAGTCGGCGCATTGCTCGCCGGTGCGGTACTGACCGAAACGATTTTCTCCTGGCCGGGCATCGGCAAGTGGCTGATCGAAGCGATCGGTGCTCGTGACTACCCTGTGGTGCAAAACGGCATTCTGCTGATCGCCTGCCTGGTGATCCTGGTCAACTTCGTGGTGGACATCCTCTACGGCTTTGCCAACCCACGCATCCGTCACCAGCGCTGAGATCATTACCTATGAGCACACCTACTCCTTCGGTAGCAGTCGATCAAAGCCTGCTTTACCCCTCGCCGTACAAAGAATTCTGGCAAGCCTTCGCAAAAAACAAAGGCGCAGTTGCCGGCCTGTTGTTCATGATCCTGATTGTGTTCTGCGCGCTGTTCGCCCCTTGGGTCGCACCGCATGACCCAAGCGAGCAGTACCGGGACTTCCTGTTGACCCCGCCAGTCTGGCTTGAAGGTGGTCAATGGCAATTCCTGCTGGGCACCGACGAACTGGGCCGTGACTTGCTGTCGCGCCTGATCAAAGGCTCACAGCTGTCGCTGCTGATCGGTTTGTCATCTGTAGTGATGTCGCTGATCCCGGGCATTTTCATGGGTTTGCTGGCCGGGTTCTTCCCGCGCATCATTGGCCCGACGATCATGCGTCTGATGGACATCATGCTCGCCCTGCCTTCGCTGCTGCTGGCTGTGGCCATTGTCGCCATCCTCGGCCCTGGCCTGATCAACACCGTGATCGCCATCGCCATCGTTTCACTACCTTCGTATGTTCGTCTGACCCGCGCCGCGGTAATGGGCGAGCTGAACCGCGACTACGTGACGGCTGCGCGTCTGGCCGGCGCTACCCTGCCACGCCTGATGTTCATCACCGTGCTGCCAAACTGTATGGCGCCGCTGATCGTACAGGCGACCTTGAGTTTCTCCTCGGCAATTCTCGACGCCGCTGCGTTGGGCTTCCTCGGTCTGGGCGTACAACCGCCGACACCTGAGTGGGGCACCATGCTCGCTTCGGCACGGGACTACATCGAACGCGCCTGGTGGGTGGTGAGCCTGCCTGGTTTGACCATTTTGCTCAGCGTGCTGGCAATCAACCTGATGGGCGACGGTCTGCGCGATGCGCTGGACCCGAAACTCAAAAATGCCGCCTGAGGAGATTCGCATGTCACTTTTAGAAATCAAGAATCTCAACGTCCGTTTCGGCGACGCCAGCGCAGTGCCTGTTGTCGATGGCCTGTCGCTGAGCGTCGAGAAAGGCGAAGTCATGGCTATCGTCGGCGAATCGGGTTCGGGTAAATCCGTGACCATGATGGCGTTGATGGGCCTGATCGATCACCCAGGCGTCATCACTGCTGACTCGCTGAACTTTGATGGCAAGGAGCTGCTCAAGCTCAACTCGCGCCAACGCCGCAAAATCATCGGTAAAGATCTGGCGATGGTCTTCCAGGACCCGATGACCGCTCTGAACCCCAGCTACACAGTGGGCTTCCAGATCGAAGAAGTGCTGCGTCAGCATTTGAATCTGTCTGGCAAGGCCGCACGTCAACGCGCCCTTGAGCTGCTACAAAAAGTTGAAATCCCGGGTGCTGCTTCGCGACTCAATGCGTACCCGCATCAACTGTCGGGCGGTATGAGCCAGCGCGTGGCGATTGCCATGGCCATTGCAGGCGAACCCAAGCTGCTGATCGCCGACGAACCGACCACCGCGCTGGACGTGACGATTCAGGCGCAGATCATGGACCTGCTGCTGAGCCTGCAAAAAGAGCAGGACATGGCGCTGGTGCTGATTACTCACGACTTGGCCGTTGTTGCCGAAACTGCTCAGCGCGTCTGCGTGATGTACGCAGGCCAGGCGGTTGAAGTGGGTCAGGTGCCAGGCTTGTTCGACGTGCCTGCACACCCGTACAGCGAAGCACTGCTGGCGGCGATTCCGGAACACAGCATGGGTGCCGAACGCCTGGCGACATTGCCGGGCATGGTTCCAGGCCGTTATGACCGTCCGCAAGGCTGCCTGCTTTCGCCGCGCTGCCCTTACGTGCAGGACAACTGCCGCACCCAGCGCCCGGGCCTTGATCCTAAAGCCCACAGCCTGGCGCGTTGCTTCTATCCCTTGAATCAGGAGGTGGCGTAATGAGCGTCGTTCTTACCGCCCGCGACCTTACCCGTCACTACGAAGTCTCCCGTGGCCTGTTCAAGGGCCACGCGTTGGTGCGCGCCCTCAACGGTGTGTCTTTTGAACTTGAAGCAGGCAAGACCCTGGCTGTGGTCGGTGAATCCGGTTGCGGCAAGTCGACCCTGGCCCGAGCACTGACGCTGATTGAAGAGCCTTCTTCCGGCTCGCTGAAAATCGCCGGTCAGGAAGTCAAAGGCGCTAGCGCGGAACAACGCAAGCAGTTGCGCAAAGACGTGCAGATGGTTTTCCAGAGCCCGTATGCGTCGCTTAACCCACGGCAGAAAATTGGTGATCAGCTCGGCGAGCCGCTGCTGATCAACACCAACCTTTCCGCGCAGGAACGTCGCGAGAAAGTGCAGGCGATGATGGCTCAGGTCGGTTTGCGTCCCGAGCACTATCAGCGTTATCCGCACATGTTCTCCGGTGGCCAGCGTCAGCGTATCGCTTTGGCCCGCGCCATGATGCTGCAACCGAAAGTACTGGTGGCGGACGAACCGACTTCCGCTCTCGACGTGTCGATTCAGGCACAGGTCCTGAACCTGTTCATGGACCTGCAGCAGGAATTCAACACGGCCTACGTGTTCATCTCCCACAACCTGTCAGTGGTGCGTCACGTTGCTGACACGGTGTTGGTGATGTATCTGGGCCGCCCGGCGGAAATGGGTCCCAAGGAAGAGATCTACAACCGTCCGCTGCACCCGTACACCCAGGCACTGCTGTCGGCGACACCGACGATTCATCCGGACCCGCTGAAACCGAAGATCAAAATCGTCGGTGAACTGCCTAACCCGCTCGACCCGCCAAGCGGCTGCGCTTTCCACAAGCGCTGCCCATACGCAACCGAGCGTTGCGCCAGCGAAGAACCAGCCCTGCGTCTGGTCGACAACCGCCAGGTTGCCTGCCATTACGCTGAGCAGTTTGTGGCGGCGTAAATTAAAGGTTGATGAAGGACCTGTGGGAGCCGAGCTTGCTCGCGATGAACGATGACGCGGTATTAAGACAGACCGAGTCACCGTTCATC
>NZ_LOHF01000007.1:135571-152585 GCF_002158995.1 Pseudomonas caspiana
GCGAGCAAGCTCAGCTCCTACAGGTCCTCACTTCGGCCATAAATCTCTAATAAACATCCCTTCGATAACGCCCCTGCTCGATCAACTCCCCGACTGCCTGTGCGCCGAGGATTTCGATCAACGCCGCATCCACTCCTGCCGCCATGCCTTCCAGGCTGCCGCAGATGTAAATCGCTGCGCCGTCCACAAGCCAACGCTTTAACTCGTCAGCGGCCTGAAGCAAGCGGTCCTGCACGTAGATCTTCTCAGCCTGATCACGAGAAAACGCCAGATCCAGCCGCTCGAGCTGCTCTGCTGCCAACCATGCTTGCAGCTCACTGCCGCAGTGGAAATCATGGGCCTGATTACGCTCACCAAACAGCAACCAGTTACGCATCTGCCCCTGTGCAATGCGCGCCTTGAGCAAACTGCGCAACCCGGCGAGTCCGGTGCCGTTGCCTAACAGGATCAGCGGACGCGGTTCATTGGGCAGATGAAAGCTGCTGTTACGTCTAACCCTCAAACTGACCGAACCATTAACCGCCACATGCTCCGTCAGCCAGCCGGAACCCAGCCCCAGGCTGCCATCGGGATGCAGCTCCTGTCGCACGATCAGCTCAAGGACGCCATCCTCGGCAATAGACGCAATGGAGTATTCACGCGGTGTCAACGGCACCAGCGCATCAATCAATGCCTGAGCATGCAGCCCGACCAGATGTGCCCGATGACGAGGCAGTTGCCGACTGGCCAGTGCGACCTCAATAGGCTCTTCCAGCCCGCTCACGCTGACCAGAGAGTTAACGGCGATGCCCAGGCCCGCGAGGAAGTCCTCCACGGCCTGCGAACTGTTACGTGGCATGACTTCCACCAGATCGCCGGCCTCCCACGTCAGTGAAGGTGGCGGTGTAAGGCCGAGCAGAAATACCTTCGAACCGCTGCTGCCAGGGTTGAGCAGTTCGCGCTGTGACAAAGTCCAGTTGTCATACGCCGGTGCCTGCCAGAGCGCGGCCGGCGTGCTGCCGGTCAATTGCCCCAGCTGTTGCTGCCAGTGTTGCAAGGCAACCGGATCGGCACTGTCCACTTCAACAGCGGCGAACAGCGACTGGCCACCCCGCTCTTTCAGCCAGTCCTGCAAGCGATGGGCAAACGCGCAGAAGTGCTGATATTGCCGATCGCCAAGCCCCAGCACGGCGTAATTGAGGTTCTCAAGCGACAACTCTGTACCGAGCAGCTTGCGTTCGAACCCCCGGGCGCTGTCCGGCGCTTCGCCATCTCCGAAAGTGCTCACCACAAACAGCGCATTGCGGCTTTGGTTCAGGTCCTGTTCGGTTACATTGGCCAGCCGTTGGACGTTAACCGGCATCCCAGCAGCCTGCAGTTGCCCCGCCGTCTGCCAGGCCAACTGTTCGGCAAAACCGCTCTGGCTCGCAAACCCGATCAGCCAGGCGGGCCCTTCGGCATGGCTTGCGACGCCCGCACGCGCATTGCGCACATCGCGTTTCTTGCGCCGACGATCCAGATACAACAACCAGCCGGTGATGAAGAACAGCGGCATCATCAGTGACGCAACGGTCATGATGATGCGTCCGGGCATGCCGAAGTAACTGCCCACATGCAGACTGTAATTACTGACCAGCAACTGTGCGCCGAAGCTCTTTTCGGCGTAGCGGGAGACAGCACTGATTTTGCCCGTAGCGGGATCGAGGGTGATCTGGTTCAGCGCCCGAGGATGTGGCGAATCCTTGAGCAGATAGAAGATTGTTGCGGGCTGACCGGCCGCGTTGGGCAGGCGGATATTGTACGAGGCCAATCCCGGACCGGCCGTCGACTGAATGCTGTTCCAGATCGCAACATAGTCCGCTTTCGGTGCGGGTTCGTTTGTGCCCGCTGGGCGCATTCCGCCGCCACGCCGCTGTTCGCCGATTGGCGCATCGCCGAGCAAGGCATGCATGCCGTTGCTGAACCAGTCGTAAGACCAGTTCAATCCGGTAATGGCGAACAGCAGATAGAACAGCAGACACCAGGTACCGAACACCGAATGCAGATCCCAGTTGAAACTGCGGCCTTTTTTGGCCCAGTCCATGGTCAGCCAGATGCGCCAGTTCAGCGCCTTGCGCGGCCAGCGCAGATAGAGCCCGGACAGGCAAAAGAAAATCAGAATCAGCGTACAGGCTGCCGTCACCTGTTTACCGTATTCCCCCATGGCCAGAAAGCGATGCAGCCGCAAGACGAAATCAAAAAAACCTGCCCCCGCAGCGTCGCCCGTGACTTCGCCGGTGTACGGATTGAAATTGCGCATTGGCCCACGCCGCTCGCCGGGGGGCGGGGTGAAATAAACCTGTGCAGCTTTATCCCCGACAGTCTGCACCCGCAAGATCGCCACGGTCAGGCCCGTTTCGGCTTCAAGCTTGCGTACCAGCTCTATCGGAGGCAGCGGTGTGCCACGCGCCTCGATAATCAAGGCATCCGGGTTGATCCACTCAAGTATTTCGTCCTCGAACGAATAGATCGCCCCGGTGATGCCCATCAACGCCAGCACCAGCCCGGCCGTGATGCCGAAGAACCAATGGATTTGAAACAGAATCTTCTTCAACACCCTTACGACCTCATGGACCCGCAATGCGGCGCATTATGCGCCTGAAAGGCATGAATTCTCATCTGTATCCGATTCTTGACAGCGCACAGCATTTATCTCGTCCACCAGCTCTCAGGTGACGCTGTGTGTAGGAACGCATTTTTTACCAAAGTAACCGCCCCTACAGTGCGTGTAGGACGCATCGCCAACGAGTTATGGCCTTCATGAAAAAACGGGCTCACTCTCAATGTTTACCGGTGTTCTGAATAACAGGAGGCAAAAACTTAGCCCTACCGTGAAACATCAATGTGTTAACCGCTACACACCTGGACTTACTTCGCGTTTTGACCCACACAAACAGCGCACCTAGCCTAGCAAGTGTGCAGCAGGAATCTGCACCGATAGATACTGACAAGGCTCCACCAACCCATTCATTAAAGGATTAATGAAATGACTCATCACGATGATACCCCGGTGACCGATGACGTCCTCGCCGACGAGGCCAGCAGAGCGCCACAAATTCTTATGGATGCCTCCATCGGTCGAATGGAAGATTCAACTCGCGAACCAGGCTTGATTCTGACCAAAGAACAAATCAAGAACATTAAGCACTACGAAGTGGCAGGCCTTGCACTGCCGACCGAAACGGGCGCTGTGATTGGTTATCTGGGTTACAACGAAGGTGAAGGTGCTGGCAAAGGCCTGGAGCCAAGGGACTTTCAGAAAACCTTTACGTTGATAAACAGCCATGCGCGTACATGGAATCCGCTTCGGACAGACTTGATTGCCGTGACCAGCAAACTTCAGATCTTTGCCGACGACATTAAAAACAATGGCAACACCATGGAGAATATCTACGCAGATGTGAACGCACTGAAGAAACTCGACGGGTACGATCTCAAGACACTGGAAGATGTCAAAAAACTAAAAGATGAACTCGGCGATCGACTCAGCGAGTTCAACCTGGATGCGCAAGACAAAAGCACCGTCAGTCAATTCAGCTACTTCCTCGATAACATATTTGAAGCGGTCAATCGTCAGCACACTGAAGCGACAGACATCAAAAAGCGCCTGGACACTTTCAGCGGCGACCTTGCTGAAAAAGTGCTTCCCGAGATAAAAATCAAGATCGCGACTATCAATAACAGCGCCCTCGCAGACCTCATCAAGTTGTTGAGTGAAGACATCGAAGAGCGCGCCAAAAAAATCGAGGAGTTGAACAACGCCTACAAAACATCCGTGAGAGCAGCCCTGGATGCGGCATCCAAATTGAATATTATCGGGCTGGCGGTATCAATCTATACCGGGGTTGAAGCGGAAAAAATTCGCAAGGCGCGCAATGACTTACAAAAGGAGCAGCAAGGGAAGATCGCAGAAATGCGCACTAAAGACAAAGTTCTTGGCGCTCTGCACCGGGTCCGGTCGGACCTTCAGGACCTGGATATCATTGTCGTTGATGCAGACATCGCCACCAAAAACCTGGTGACCGTCTGGAACAAGATCACCCTCTTCATTGATCGGTCCAGAAAGGGCGTGGAGGAAATCAATGATGCGCTGAGCCTGTACCAGTTTATGGATCACTTTCGCTCAGTGGTCAGACCTTGGGAAACCATCAGTCGCGATGCTTACCAGCTGTATGAGGTCTTCGATCAGGCCGATAAAGAGTTTCGTGAAACCTATGGTCCCCAGACACTTATCCAGTCACGGAGTTTGAGATTAGCGAGCGCTACCATGATGATTGACGAGCCCGACCTGCAAGCGATGCGTGAGGCAAAAGAAACGTGTGACTCAGCAATGAGAGCTGCCACTGTGTATCACGACGCAACGGAATACTTGCCGACGCTCTATGCGAAGTTCAACCATCTGAACAGCGCGCTGAGTCAAGCGCATTCAGGCCTGACCGCGTCTGCCCAACAGATATTTTATGACCTGCAGCTCAAGATGGAAAACATAGCCCGCTATCAGAAAGAACTCACCGACACTGAGGATGAAAGTGATCGCGAATACATTCTCAAGAGTCTTTCCAATATCCCGATTGCAGCAACAACCGCCACGGCAGCCGAGACCAGAAAGCTGGTTGATCATCTGGGGTTGATAAACGAGACGTTCAATCGCGAATCAACGCTGACGTCCCTCAACGGGCTCACGATTCAGGCCGCCAAACTACCTGAAGACATCGCCGCGCTCGAAGAACGCAAAAGCATGCTGGAAGGTGAACGCACTACGCTCAACAGTGCTATTCAGGCAATCGAAAACAAGGGCTTTGCCGACATTGGTGCAGAGGCCATCTTGAACGCCGAGACGCTCGCCGCACTTCAGCTTGCGGGTCCACAAGCCGCTGTGGTGAAAGCTGCGCTTGATCTGTTGCAGAAGTCGCTCGCCGACCTTGACGCGGCGCTGAACTACTACGGCTTGTTAAGCCTGCGCGAAAACAGACATACCCGTATTGATGAGGAAACACAGAAAATCAATCGCAAAAAAGAGGAAGCCAGAACCGTCGCGCAGCGAACTGGCTTTATCGAGAATATCCACCGCTTTGACGATACCCGTCAGATTTACATTCGGGAGTACTCTAAAATTATCGCATCGCTGAAAGCGTTCACCACCAAATATGCGCTGACGCCCAATGGCAGTGAAGCGGTCGAGCAGTGGAGTAAAGACGCTAAAGAAGTCGTGACTTATCTCACAGCCGTTCAATAAAAACCGGACAAGAACTGCAAGTCTTTTGATAAGGCTTGCAGTTCGTGGCGCACTTTGGAACGTCAAAACGTGAATACCAAAATAAATGCCGTTATGGCCGATGAGTCTCAAGCCGCGGGGCTGGATAACTTTCGGATTTACCTTGAACGCCTCCCTGACCATCTCGATAACTTTTTAAAAATTCTCGGCTTGCCATTACTGAGCAGTAGCACACACCCGGCCATGAGTCCTGTTGCTGCACGTGCCCAAAGGGATATCCCGCTGTGGCCAAAAATGGCGACGGAGCTCCGACAGTTTCATGTGGATGTCACACGGCTTATTGACGATGCCATCGCACTCGTTACTCAACTCAACCTTTATGAACAGTCTGATGATAGCCACAGTGCCCTTGAAAACCTCAATACCCTGCGGCTGCACGCGGCCCCTTTCACTATCAACGGGAAGCTCGGCATCAGCCCTTCCAGCCAAACCTATGACGTTACGTACACCCAGTCGGAAACGCTTATCGCGTTCGAGAACCGACTGTATATCGCCCTCCAGGATATGAAGCTGATTCAGCAAAGCACCGTCGATATCATCCCGCGCGTGATTGATTTCATGCGGGTCAAGATAGCGGAGCATGAAGCTCGGCATCGCAGGCAAGACTTAACATTCACCGAGCCGGTGCGCAAACAACTTGAAGCGGCCTATGCCAGCCTTCAGTCGTCGAGGGCAGCGTATTTTGCTGCGGTCGAGGCCGCTAACAGGCTGCATGCCTATTGCACCCTCCAACGCGACACTTTGGCGGATTCCAGACGGCAGCTTTTAAGAATCAGTGAGGGCAGTAACGTGCGGATATTCGTGCTGCAGATGAACCTGATGAGTATCCGGCTTGATGAGGCAAACCGCATGATCAAACGGATTCGAGAACTGCTGTAAGGCTTAACGCAATGGTCCTCAGACCCTGCTGGCCACGCACCTCGGTAGCGAGGCAGCTTCAGAATGAAATCAGACCATCACGCGCCCACAAAAAACCCGCGATCACTCGCGGGTTTTCTTTTTACCCTGCCTTGTCAGCAGGTCGTCAGATATAGAACGACTTCAGCGGCGGGAAGCCATTGAACTCTACGGCGCTATAGCTGGTGGTGTAGGCACCGGTGGACAACCAGTACAGGCGGTCACCGATGGCCAGGTTCAGCGGCAGGCCATACTTGTAGTTTTCGTACATGATGTCGGCGCTGTCGCAGGTTGGACCGGCGATCACCACTTCTTCCATCTCGCCCTTCTTCTCGGTCCAGATCGGGAACTTAATGGCTTCGTCCATGGTTTCGATCAGGCCGGAGAACTTGCCCACGTCCGTGTATACCCAGCGCTCTACCGCAGTGCGGGATTTACGCGACACCAGAACCACTTCGCTGACCAGAATACCGGCGTTGGCGATCAACGAACGACCCGGCTCCAGAATGATTTCCGGCAGATCATCGCCGAAGTCTTCTTTCAGGTAGCGAATGATTTCTTCAGCGTAGGTTTCCAGGCTGTTGGTGCGGGTGATGTAGTTGGCCGGGAAGCCGCCGCCCATGTTGATCAGCTTGAGAACGATGCCGTCTTCTTCTTTCAGACGCTCGAAGATCACTTTGACCTTGGCAATCGCGGCGTCCCAGACGCTGATATCGCGCTGTTGCGAACCGACGTGGAACGATAGGCCGTAAGGCACCAGACCCAGATCACGCGCCAGGATCAGCAGATCCATCGCCATGTCGGTCTGACAGCCGAATTTACGCGACAAAGGCCAGTCAGCCGTGGTCGAGCCTTCGGTGAGGATACGCACGTAGACTTTCGAACCCGGCGCGGCCTTGGCGATGTTGCGCAGGTCAGCTTCGGAGTCGGTGGAGAACAGACGCACGCCCTTCTCGTAGAAGTAGCGGATGTCCTTGGATTTCTTGATGGTGTTGCCGTAGCTGATGCGGTCTGGAGTGACACCGCGGTCCATGACCTTGTCCAGCTCATAGATCGAGGCGATGTCGAAGCTCGAACCTTTTTCCTTGAGCAGGTCGATGATCTCGACAGCCGGGTTGGCTTTGACGGCGTAGTAAACCTTGGCGAATTCGAAGCCTGCGCGCAGGTCATCGTAGGCCTGGCTGATCATCTGGGTATCGATGACCACGAACGGGGTTTCTTGCTTGTCGGCAAACGCCTTCATTTTGTTGAAGGTGTCGCGCTGGAAATAGTCTTCGACCTGAATCGGCATGCGGAAACTCCTACTGGCAAACTGCATTAATCAATGGGTGCAAATGAACGTCCTCCGTATCCCCACTTTGGTTCGCCTACTTCCCAAGGCATGTCCGCCGAAAGCAAAAAGGCCACCAGGAAGCGCATTCCCTATGGCCTTGCTGTCTCGTCGTCAGTACTTGAGCCGGATGGATCGTTTCCAGCATGGACGTTCGGCGCGAACTGTAGGACCTGAGGGGTCAGAGATCAACAAAAAATGTCGCATTTGCAGACGTTTCTGCCGGATCGGCACCACTGCCCCATTGTAGTAACGGACACGTGTGACAGCTTGATGTTCATTTTTGAGGTAAATGGGCAATGAGCTGGCTCATTCTCGGTAGCTCTATCACCGCAGTACCTGTGGGAGCTGGGCTTGCCCGCGATAAGGTCGCCGCAGATATCAGGTCTATCGTATTCAGCCTTATCGCGGGCAAGCCCAGCTCCCACATAAGAGTCCCCTGCAAAACCCGTGTTTCCTACAAAAAATGTGACGATTGCGAATGACCCGTCCCTATCTCCCGTGTGAAGTTTCCTAGAAACTCAAACCCGCTTGCGCCTGCCATTTCCCGGAACTAGCCTGCGCTCCGCCACTGTAAATCAGTGGCCGGGTGTGAGAACTCGGTTGTAATGAGGTGCATCAGTCTGTCAGTCAGATATGGCGGCTGTGTGCAGGCAGACCTAGGTCTGGCCGGACGCTCCTCACCGGTTTCTCACCCTGTTCATCGCTGCCACCCTTTCCGCGTGAGAACGGCAATCGGAGGCTCCATAATATTGAGGAGCTGCATCTTGATAAAAAATCCCACCACCCTCGAGCAGGACCTCCAACGCGCCAGCGACCTGCTGCGTGGCGCAGCCGCCACCGCCTACGAATCCAGCGACCAGCTCACCGGCCAGAAACGCGACCTGGCGTTTTCGGTGGTGCACCTGGTCGAGATTGCGCAGGGGTTGATTGAGCGATCTTTGGTGTCAGTCGAGCCGCGATAGAGCGTACCCCCACACTGACGTGGGACCGGCTTTAGCCGGGAAGAGGCCAGTACAGTCGGTACATCTTTGTCGTCAAAACTACCGCCTTCCCGGCTAAAGCCGGTCCCACGTCGTGCACTGCACCCCAAAGTCTGGATTAGGTGTCCAACTTTTGGGGGGGCAGTTCAACCTGCGATCAGGCCTGTGCTTCAGCCACGATGTCCGCCGGCGAAACGATACTCGTCTTGCCGCCACGTGAACGGCCCGAGCTCAGGTACTCGGCAATGGATTCCTGAGTGACCTCACCCAGGAACACGTTCTCGGCATCCAGCACCGGAAGCCATGAGCGGTTGAACTCGTACATGCGCGACAGCAGGATGCGCAAGTGCTCGTCGTAAGCCGCGGTGGCGTTGAACTGACGCAGGAATGGCAGGCATGTACCCGTCTGGCGATGCAGGTCGCGACGACGCACATAACCCATGGCCTTGTTCTCGGCATCCGTCACGACGATGTAGCGACGGTCGTTTTCGTCCATCACTTCCAGCGCATCAGCAACTGGGGTTTCCGGGCTGACCGATGGGGCGTTGTCCGCGGCGTCTTCGGCTTTGACCAGCAGCAAGCGTTTCAGAGTGCTGTCCTGCCCGACGAAGCTGGAAACGAACTCGTCTGCCGGATGCGCCAGCAAGGTGTCCGGGTGATCGATCTGCAGCAGTTTGCCTGCACGGAAGATCGCGATCTTGTCGCCCAGCTTGATGGCTTCGTCGATATCGTGGCTGACCATGATCACGGTCTTGTTCAGCGCACGCTGCATTTCGAAGAATTCGTTCTGGATCATCTCGCGGTTGATCGGGTCGACCGCACCGAACGGTTCGTCCATCAACAGCAAAGGAGCATCGGCGGCCAGGGCGCGGATCACACCGATACGCTGCTGCTGACCACCGGACAGTTCGCGCGGGTAGCGGTGCAGATACTGCTTGGGTTCCAGCTTGATCATGCTCATCAGTTCACGAGCACGGTCGTGGCAACGTTTCGCGTCCCAGCCCAACAGTTTCGGCACAACAACGATGTTTTCTTCGATGGTCATGTTCGGGAACAGACCGATCTGCTGAATCACGTAGCCGATGTTGCGACGCAGGGTCACTTCGTCCAGATCAGTCGTGTCTTCGCCGTTGATCAGCACTTTGCCGGAGGTTGGCATGATCAGGCGGTTGATCATTTTCAGCGTAGTGGACTTGCCGCAACCCGACGGGCCGAGGAAGACGCAGATCTCGCCTTCGTTGACGGTGAGGCTGACCGAATCGACAGCCTTCACTTCTTTACCGTTGCTTTGGAAAGTTTTCGAGAGGTTTTGAAGTTCGATCATTTCAGTAATCCTTTTGGAGTCAGCGCGCGTTGCAGCCATTGCAGAAGAAGGTCAGCGATGATGGCCAGAATACTGACCAGTACCGCGCCGACGATCAGCATCGACATGTCGCTGCGGCTGATTGAAGCAAGAATAAGTACACCCAGACCGCCAGCACCGATGGTGGCGGCGATGGTCATGACACCGATGTTCATCACCACGGCCGTACGCACGCCAGCGAGGATCACCGGCACGGCGATAGGCAGTTCAACCATGCGCAGGCGCTGGCCGAAGGTCATGCCGATGCCTTTGGCGGCTTCGCGGATACCCGGCTCGACACCGGTCAGCGCCAGGTAGGTGTTACGCATGATCGGCAGCAGCGAGTACAGGAACACGGCAGTGATGGCTGGCATCGGGCCAAGGCCCTGACCAAACTTGGAGTAGAACGGCAGCAGCAGGCCGAACAGGGCAATCGACGGCACAGTCAGCAGCACGGTGGCGCTGGCTTGCAGCGGGCCAGCGAGCGCCGGGAAGCGGGTCATCAATACGCCCAGCGGAACGCCGACGACGATGGCCAGTGTTACAGCGATGCCAACCAGGGTGATGTGCTGCCAGGTCAGTTGAATGACCTGTGCCCAGTCCAGATGGGAGAAGGCGCTAAAAATACTCATATCGTCTCCTTCCTTAGTTAAGTGGGTGCTGGCGCAGGAAATCTGCGGCAACCGTGGATGGGCTTTCGTGACCAACGTCGATGCGAGCGTTGAGGTCGATCATGGTCTGGTTGTCCAGCAGATCAGCCAGCGGCTTGAGCAACGTGGCGATTTCCGGGTGCTTGTCCAGATACTCCTGACGGATCACCGGGGCAGCGGTGTAGTCCGGGAAGTAGTGTTTGTCGTCTTCCAGCACTTTGAGTTTGAAAGCGTTCAAGCGACCGTCGGTGGTGTAAACCAGACCGGCAAACACCTGGCCGTTACGCAGCGCGGTGTAGACCAGTCCGGCGTCCATCTGGCGAGTGTTCTCACGACCGAGATTCATGTCGTAATGCTTGACCATGCCGATCAGGCCGTCGGAACGGTTGGCGAACTCGGTGTCCAGCGCTACGACATGACCCTCTTTGGCTTCGTCTTTGAGGACTTTGGTCAGGTCGGTCATGGTGTTGACCTGCGGGTACTGGTCCGCAACTTTTTGCGGCAGCGCCAAGGCGTAGGTGTTGTTGAATTTCGACGGGGAAAGCCAGACCAGGCCTTTCTTCGCATCGACTTCTTTCACCCGTGCGTAGGTTTGTTCGCTGTCGAGCTTTTCATCGATGTGGTTATAGGCAACCAGCGAAACGCCGGTGTATTCCCACAGCAGATCCAGCTGACCGCTTTCCTGTGCGCTGCGCGCCAGGTTACTGCCCAGGCCGCCGGTGATTTGTACGTCGTAGTTCTTGGTACGCAGGTATTGCGCAGTGAGTTCAGCCAGCATGGTCTGCTCGGTAAACACACGAGCGCCAATGCGCAGCAGCGGTTTTTCCGCCGCTTGGGCAAGTGCCGGGAACAGCATGGCAAAGCCTAAAAACAAGCATAATTTTTTCATTGGTATTCCTTTCGCTCAGCGAGTCAGGCCACGTTCCAGCCAGGTACGACTGGCGAGTGTCACCAGACCATCAAGCAGCAACGCCAGCAGAGCGGTACACGCTGCGCCCAGCACCAGTTGCGGCTGATTGTTCAAGGCGATGCCCGGGAAGATCAGGCTGCCAAGGCTGTTGGCACCGATCAGGAAGGCCAGAGGCGCGGTACCGACGTTGATCGCCAGCGCCACACGCACACCGCCGACAATGATCGGCACGGCGTTGGGCAATTCGACCCGCCACAACACCTGACGCGGCGTCATGCCGATACCGACCGCAGCTTCCTTGAGTGAACCCTGAACGTTTTTGAGGCCTTCATAGGTGTTGCGCACGATGGGCAACAGCGAGGCGAGGAACAGCGCGAAGATCGCAGGCCCACTGCCGATCCCGAGAATCCCGAGGGCAATGGCCAGAACGGCGAGAGGCGGAATGGTGTTACCAATGTTGAAGATCTGCATGAAGCGTTCGGCGCGGCCAACCATACTGGGTCGGCTAAGGGCAATGCCCGCCGGGATCCCGACCACGAGGGCCGCCAACATTGAAACCAGAACCAGAATCAGGTGAGCTTGCAGATAGAACAGCAGGTCACCTTGGTATTGCTTGATAGTACTGATGCCGATCCAGTGGATCAGCAGGGCCAGGAGTGCGATTACAACCGCACCTCCAATCAGCCCCTTGCCATAGCGATTAGCCACAGGCGGACTCCTTATTTCAGTCGGCGAACGCGTTGCCGTTGACTAGCCTGAAAGGCAGCCAGGAATAACGTTCGCGAAGAGCAGCGGGTGGGTCGCCATTGAGGTTGCCCTCGGCGAAAACACAAGCCATTAGCGCAGCTTCGTCAAGCCAACATGCTGATTTAATCAGCCCCTGAAGTTGGCCGTTTTACTGGCCTTGACGGGGGAATGGACGTCTCCACGATCTGAAAGGTTCCCACGTGAGACATTAATTAGCCACCGCCGATGTGCTGAACGGTTCGGTTCTTGTCCCGACTTAGGCTATAATCTGCGCCCTTTTTTGACTCACCTGCCAGGCGATTTCCCATGACCCAACAGGCCGCCGAAGTCGCGAAACGCCGCACTTTCGCCATTATTTCCCACCCGGATGCGGGTAAAACCACCATCACAGAAAAACTGCTGTTGATGGGCAAGGCCATTTCCGTCGCCGGCACGGTGAAATCTCGTAAATCAGATCGTCACGCGACCTCCGACTGGATGGAAATGGAGAAGCAACGCGGCATCTCCATCACCACGTCGGTCATGCAGTTCCCGTATCGCGATCACATGATCAACCTGCTCGACACCCCGGGCCACGAAGACTTCTCCGAAGACACCTATCGCACCCTGACCGCGGTCGACTCCGCATTGATGGTGCTCGATGGCGGTAAAGGGGTTGAGCCACGGACCATCGCCCTGATGGACGTTTGCCGTCTGCGTGATACGCCAATCGTCAGCTTCATCAACAAGCTCGACCGCGACATTCGCGACCCGATCGAGTTGCTGGACGAGATCGAAGCGGTCCTGAAGATCAAGGCTGCACCGATCACCTGGCCGATTGGTTGCTACCGCGACTTCAAGGGTGTTTATCACCTGGCTGACGACTACATCATTGTTTACACCGCCGGTCACGGCCACGAGCGCACCGACACTCGCATCATCGAGAA
The DNA here is from genome assembly GCF_002158995.1 of Pseudomonas caspiana. Taxonomy (GTDB): domain Bacteria; phylum Pseudomonadota; class Gammaproteobacteria; order Pseudomonadales; family Pseudomonadaceae; genus Aquipseudomonas; species Aquipseudomonas caspiana. Next base: position 148,650 of record NZ_LOHF01000007.1, read on the forward strand.
GCTGGATTCGGACGAAGCCCGCGCTCATTTGGGCGACGAGTACGACCGTTTTGTTGAACAGCTGGAACTGGTGCAGGGCGCCTGCCACGAGTTCAATCAGGAAGAGTTCATCAACGGCCAACTGACGCCGGTGTTCTTCGGTACAGCACTGGGCAACTTCGGTGTCGATCACGTGCTTGATGCCGTCGTGAACTGGGCACCGAAGCCTTTGGCCCGTGTTGCCAACGAGCGCACCGTCGAGCCCGTGGAAGAGAAATTCAGCGGTTTCGTGTTCAAGATTCAAGCGAACATGGACCCGAAACACCGCGACCGTATCGCGTTCATGCGTATCTGTTCGGGCCGCTACGACAAGGGCATGAAAATGCGCCATGTCCGTTTGGGCAAAGACGTGCGGATTGGTGACGCGCTGACGTTCTTCTCCTCAGAGCGTGAAATGCTTGAAGAGGCCTACGCAGGCGACATCATCGGTTTGCACAACCACGGCACGATCCAGATCGGCGATACCTTTACCGAAGGCGAAAGCCTGGGCTTTACCGGTATCCCGCACTTCGCCCCGGAACTGTTCCGTCGTGTGCGCCTGAAAGATCCGCTCAAGTCCAAGCAGTTGCGTCAGGGCCTGCAGCAACTGGCCGAAGAAGGCGCCACGCAGGTGTTCTTCCCGCTGCGCAGCAACGACATCATCCTCGGTGCGGTCGGTGTGCTGCAGTTTGATGTGGTAGCGAGCCGCCTGAAGGAAGAATACAAAGTCGAATGTGCTTACGAGCCAATCACCGTGTATTCAGCCCGCTGGATCGATTGTGCGGACAAGAAGAAGCTCGAAGACTTTGAAGTCAAAGCCGTGGAAAACCTGGCCCTGGACGGCGGCGGTCACCTGACCTACCTCGCGCCAACGCGGGTTAACCTGGCCTTGATGGAAGAGCGCTGGACAGACGTGAAATTCCGCGCGACGCGTGAGCATCATTAATTAGCTACAAACGCTGACCATTTGTGGGAGCAGAGCTTGCTCGCGATAAGGCTGAACGCGACCTAAAGTTAATCGCGTCCAGCCTCATCGCGAGCAAGCTCTGCTCCCACATATAAATTTCATTTCAATTCAGCAATGAGTTAATCACCGCACCACCATCCCCACTCCCCTGCCCCGCGGGTCCGAGGCGGTTTCAAGCTTCGTGCCATCCACTTTGATCGCCTGCACGTTACCCATCTCCCAGCCCTGCTCCTCCAGCGTGTAACCCATGGCTTTCAGCTCGTCGGCAACCTTGCCGGTCAAAGGCGCGTGGGAATCGTAGTAAATGGTGTCTTTGGGTAATAACTGGTGATGCACCCGCTGTGCGCCAACAGCTTCCTTGAGCGGCAGTTTGTAGTCATAGATGTTGTTCAGCACCTGAAAGATCGAGGTGAAGATCCGCGAGCCACCGGGTGTGCCCAGCACCAGCGTTACCTGACCGTCACGCGTTACCAGGCTCGGACTCATCGACGACAGCATGCGCTTGCCCGGTTCAATGGCATTGGCGCTGCCACCGACCACACCAAACGCGTTGGCGACGCCCGGCTTGGAGCTGAAATCGTCCATCTCATCGTTGAGCAGGAAGCCCGCGCCCTTCACCACCACGCCGCTGCCGTAGTCCCAGTTCAGCGTGTAGGTGTTGCTGACCGCGTTGCCCTGTTTGTCGACGATTGAAAAGTGCGTGGTCTGATGCGGCTCCAGCCCAGGCTTGACGCTTTCGGTCGGAGAGATGGCGGTGGGATTGATCTCATTGGCACGCTTGGCCAGATAACTCGGGTCGATCAACTCTGCAACGGGTGCTTTGGTGAAGTTGGGGTCGCCCAGATAATCCGCCCGGTCAGCAAATACGCGCTTTTCGATCTCCGCCAGCAGGTGAATGTACTTGGCGGAGTTCAGCGCTACGCCTTTGAAATCATCAGCCCGCTGTTCTTTGATGCCGATCAGTTGCGCCAGCGCGACACCGCCTGAACTGGGCAGAGGCGCGGTGTACAGGGTGTTGCCCTGCCAATTGACGTGCAGCGGCTTGCGCCAGACTGCTTTGTATTCAGCCAGGTCCTGCTTGGTCACCAGGCCCTTGTCATGCTCCATCTGCTTGACCAGCAGATCAGCGGTTTCGCCTTTATAGAACTCATCCGCACCTTTGTTGGCAATGCGCTCCAGGGTCTTGGCCAGCTCGGGCTGACGCAGGGTTTCACCGACTTTCATGCTGCCGAAATAATCGTTGAAGTTAGTGGTGCCCTTGAACAACTCCAGGGCTTCCTGACGGTACATGTACTGTTTTTCAGCAACCTTGAAGCCGTTCTGCGCGTAGCCAATGGCAGGCGTCAGCAGCTCGGACCATTTCAGCTTGCCGAACTTCTGATGGGCTTCCCACAACCCCATGACCGTGCCCGGCACGCCGACTGCGCGCGCACCGACCAGGCTCATGTTTTCGATCACCTCGCCTTTTTCGTTGAGGTACATGTTGCGGCTGGCAGCTTTAGGTGCTGTTTCGCGGTAATCGAGGAAGTACGGTTTGCCGTCCATGAACAGGGTCATGAAACCGCCACCGCCGATGTTGCCCGCCTCGGGATACGTCACGGCCAGCGTGAATGCGGTAGCCACCGCAGCGTCTACCGCATTACCCCCTTTGCGCAGCACATCGGCCGCGACCTTGGCGCCGTATTCATCGGGCGACGCCACCGCGCCACCTTCCAGCGTGACGGCAAATACGGAAGAAGAACTGAAGATTGCCACTGACAAAGCCAGTGTCTTGAACATAACCACTCGCATGAGGCTTCCTTAATGTGAAGGTCAGACGGCGTTGATTAATGACCAGCGAGGCGATAAACGCAAATGGAAGTACAGCACACACGACGTGGGACCGGCTTCAGCCGGGAAGAGGTCAGTACAGCACTGCATATGTTTCGCCCGAAATGCAGCCTTCCCGGCTAAAGCCGGTCCCACGTCATGAACTGCGCTCAAAGTCTGGACTAAACCACATACCCCTTCATCTTCTCCTGAATGAAATCCAGGAAGCATTGAATCCTCAGCGCCAGCTGCGAGTTGCGGTAATACACCGCGTGAATCGGTTGGCGATGACCGCTGTTGGCACTGGCGAGGATGACTTTGAGGCGGCCCATGCGAATGTCTTCGTGGGTCATGAAATGCGACAGACAGACGATGCCCTCACCCGCAAGAGCCAGATGGCGCAAGGTCTCGCCACTGGACGCGGAAATGGCGGGCTGGATCAGTAAGCGATCACCCTCGGCATGGCGCAGCGGCCAATGGTTGAGGGTTTCGGTGTGGGTGAAACCCAGCAGTACATGGTTGCTCAATGACGCCACGGTTTTGGGCTGGCCATGGCGCTCAAGATAAGCCGGGCTGGCCAGAATATTCAACGGGCTGCTGCCCAGAAAACGGGCATGCAGCGTTGAATCAGCGAGGGTGCCGATCCGGATGGCGACGTCAGTACTTTGCTCCAGCAGATCGATGATCAAGTCGTTGGTGTTGAGCTCCAGCTGGATCTCCGGATAACGCTGACGAAACTCGGCCACGTAAGGTACGACCGAATGGAACATGAACGGCGATGCCGCGTTGATACGCAAACGCCCGGCCGGGGTCTGATGACGCAGTGACAGGCGCTCTTCGAGGTCTTCCATTTGCGCCAGGATCTGTCGAGCCTGCTCGAGGAAGTACTTGCCCTCTTCCGTCAGGTCCATGCGCCGCGTGGTGCGGTTGATCAGGGTGGTTTCAAGCTTCGCTTCGAGCCGCGACAGCGTACGGCTGATGGCCGATGGCGTCTGTCCGATCTGCTCGGCCGCCGCAGAAATTGAACCGCTTTCGATGACTGAAACAAATACCTGTAATTCGTCAGACCGGGCTTTCATCCATGTACTCCGCTCAAATAGCGCTGGATATTAGCGCTAATTTGAGCGGGGAACTCAATCTCT